>NZ_AUCK01000015.1 GCF_000429725.1 Alkalicoccus chagannorensis DSM 18086
GCCGCGGGGTTGACCTTGAAAATATCAGAAAGACGGAAGAACATCATGGCTCACTTTGCTCAAAAAAGACTCCACTTTCTTGACAGAAGTCCAAAGTGTCCCCAACCGAACATGAAGCGGCCCAAATCCGTTGCGCACCGGCTCAAAAAAACCAAGGTGGCTCAAAAAATCGGGAAGCGGCACGGCCGTAGTTCCAGGCCGCCCGCTTCCCGAAGTAGAGCGTCTCCAATATACAGCGGACCGACCCGCTTCAGCCGTGCCGCGTTGCCATCCGCAGTTTAAGAACTGTTTCCTTAAGACCGTTCGTCGAGCACGTCCTGCATGCGGTCAGGATAGTCTGTAAAGAGTCCGGTCACGCCCCAGTCCATTAGGCGGTGCATGTCGTCTTCTTCATTAATCGTGTAGATGTGCACCATGAAGTCGTGGTCTCTCATAGTCTGAACGAAATCTTCATCGATGACTTCTGTACCGTCATAATACTCCAGATGAGGACCGATGCCGTCTGCATAATCGGCGATAGCGTCAAAGTCTTCCTCGGTCATGTCATCCGGTGCCGGCGTTACATCGAGCCATTCTTCCATCTCGCCAGTCTCTTCATCTACTTCCCACCAGAGCAGCTGGACAAGAGGGATGTCGCTGTTAAGTTCGGAGATTTCCTGCAGGCTGTCCTGATGGAAGGACTGGATGATCACGTTATCCTCGTAGCCGAATTCCTCGACCATGTTGACCATCGGCTCTTCCATATCCTCGTTCAGGTACGTGGATTTGGTTTCAATGTAGTAGTTGACGTCTTCTCCGTACTCTTCAAAAATCTCTTCGAGGGAAAGAATCTCTGCTCCTTCATACGCTTCATCCGCGTCGTCTGGATTTTCTTCGTTGAACCAGGAACCGGCGTCCAGTTCTTTCAGCTCTTCCAGTGTGTGGTCGCCGATTTCGCCTTCGCCATCTGTCGTGCGGTCGATTTCGTCGTCATGGAAAGCTACGAGCTCATCGTCCGCTGTTTTCTGAATATCAAGCTCGATCCAGTCAGCGCCCATGTCGATCGCCTGATCGATGGCAAAGCTGGTCGCCTCCGGTGCGTGTCCGCTCGCGCCGCGGTGGGCAATGATTTTCGCTTCATTGTCCGTTCCTTCCGCTGACGTATCTTCCGCGTCGTCTTCGCTGCTGTCGTTGGTACCGTCATTGTTGTTGTCATGATTCGCTTCATTGTTCATGTTCTCGTCGTTCATGTCGTCCTCGTTATCGTTGTTCTGCTCTTCGTCATTCTCATCAAGGTTCTCGTTGTTGTTATTGTCGTCGTTGTTCTCGGTTTCTACGTTCGTTTCATTATCGGCACCGCCGTTGTCGTTCATGTTTTCCTCTGCGGCGTTGTTGTCTCCGCAGGCGGTCAGGATCCCGGCGATAAAAATGGTAGACATCAGGCTTGCTTTTTTCATGTGAATCGCTCCTTTTTTTCTCTTTATCGTGCTGTGATGGAGAGCGTCCTGCGCTTTTGTCCCTGTTTAAGAAAGTATACGTTCTCATACAGGGGAATGCGGCTTCATGCGCTGCACTGGAAGAAACAAAAACGTTTTCTTCCCTCAAAAAGCTTGCAGCGCTTCCGCACGCCATTCCGACCAAAAGGCGCTTTGCGCTTTTGTCTCAGGCTTGTATCGTAATGGCCGCTTCCTTCATGAGATGGTTTACTCTTCTTCTCCGGCTTCTGTTTCAAGCCATTCTTCAACCATGTCACGGTTTTCCTCAATCCAGTCTGCGGCAGCATCTTCAATTTCAACATCATTTTCAGCAACATCGAGCATGACTTCGTTCATGTCATCGGATTCCCAGTAGAAGTTGTCGAGAATCTCAAACGCGACAGGGTGGTCTTCTTCCAGACCTTCGCGTACCATCGTCCGGATTTCTTCTGATTCTGCGTAGACACCTTCTGGATCTTCGAGGAAACGGATGTCATACGCGTTGAACTTCCAGTGCGGCTCCCATGCCGTCACAACGACATTCTCTTCGTTCTGGTAAGCCCCGTCCAGTGCGCCGA
Source organism: Alkalicoccus chagannorensis DSM 18086 (assembly GCF_000429725.1). Taxonomy (GTDB): domain Bacteria; phylum Bacillota; class Bacilli; order Bacillales; family Salisediminibacteriaceae; genus Alkalicoccus; species Alkalicoccus chagannorensis. The sequence continues at coordinate 2,033 of NZ_AUCK01000015.1, forward strand.
CCATGGCAGCGTCGGAACTTGGAGAAACGTCGATATCCAAGTCGTATGTTTCTACAACTTCTTCCGTGGAGAGCATGATGCCGGCACCAGCATCGATCCCGATGATTTCATCTACCACGTCGGAATCGAGTTCATCGATGCTCGTGATATCCATGTAGTCCGGTACAGCCAGTCCCGTACGGTTTCCTTCGAGGTTAGCACCCAGGTCGACTACGTCGTCGCCGTACTCTTCATACTCTGCTTCCATATCGGAAGGGAGCCAGGCACCAACAAAGCCATCAGCATCTCCGTTCGCGACACTGACCCACATTGGAGACTGTTCAAGTACGGTAAGTTCTACTTCGTACCCAGCTTCTTCAAGTACTTGTCCGATGACATTGGTAGACGCAAGCTCCGATTCCCAGGCGACGTAGGTGAGCTCGATTTCTTCGCCTTCTGGATCGTAATCGGCATCGGCTTCCTCTTCGTTCCCGCCGCAGGCAGACAACAGCAGGGCAGACCCCGTCAGTGCTGCGATGGTTTTCGTGTTAAGAAGTGCTTTTTTCATAATAAAATCCCCCTTGAAATAATTTGGAAAATTGCCAATATTGAATATTCTATGGAAAGCACACCTGGGCCCAGAACAGCTGGATCCGGGTGCTGAACACACAGGTTCTAAAGCTTCAGTTTTGTTCATTCTCGTCGTCTTCCGGAGGGTGGAAAGGAACCAAGTCGAAAATCTCTCCGGTTTTGACCATATCGGACAATCGCTGCAGCCAATAGTAGTAAGGCTTGGACTGCTCCAGGATGTCGTAGACTTCTTCTGCTTCCTGCCGTACTTCTTCGCTGAGGGTCGCTGTTTCCATGATGGAGTGGAGCTGTTTCTGCGACTGCTCAATTGCCTCCATGTTCAGTACAGCTTCTCTGTCCCACTTATGGCTGAAGAAGTTCGAGAAGAATTTGAAGAAATCACGCTCTGCCACATACGTGTGTTTGCGCTGTCCGCGTCGGAAGGTCTTTTTGACGACGTTGAAATCCTGCAGCTTCTTGACGCCGGTGGACATGCTCGGTTTGCTCATACCCAGCTCGTCCCGCATTTCATCGAGCGTCATGTCACCTTCGAAATACATCGTGCCGTACAACGTGCCTGCGCTGCGGGTAACCCCGTACAGGTCCATTGTTTCGGCAAGGGAGTCAATGACGAGATCTTTAGCATTGCTGATCGACGCTTTCGCCTGGTCATCACCAAATTCGGCCAATAACGTGAACCTCCCTTCCGGTTTGTTAAGAAAATATTTAACGTTTTTAATGATACTGATATTTGAGCATTTGTAAACCCTTGAATGGGAAGGAACCGCCCAAACTCCGCTCCTGATAGGGGATAGAACGATTAAAAAATTTTTAAAAGAACGGCTTCGTGAAGAAGGTATTTGGATGATATTTCAAATAAAAGGAATTATTTAGTCTTTTTATGAGGGGGACGTGTTTGTGATGCAGGAAACGGGGGGGGGGGGGGGGCGCTTCCCGACAGGCAGCACCGGCAGCGATGCTGCACATCGTGCGGGCAGGTGGGATTCCGTGTCTATATGTCCCGAGGGCAGGAGGAAATCGCTGGCCTGCCCGTCGAGAGCTGCTTGAGGTTCTGCCCGGCATGCCGCTCCGACCACGTGGCTTGCTGTGAGTGGGAGGGAATGCCGGCAGCTTGTGCACAGGTTGTCACGTAGAGCGGTGCTTGTTTTCGAGTTCGGCTTCGGCCGCCATGTTGCGGCTCTGCAGAACCACGGCGGTGAGTGCCAGTGGGATAATTAAAAACAGCCATTCCATGTCAGTCACCCTCCTTTAAAAGAATCAGCTCTGTTTTCCGTCAAATATTGAAGGGGAAAAGCCTTCGGCTCCTGTTTCTTTTGCTTTGCAGGAAAGCATAAGATGTCACAGCCGCCGTTCCGATCAAAAGGCGCTTTGCGCTATTGATCGCGGCAACGTCACGAAGCGAAAGCAGGCGGACGCCTGCGGAAGAAGCATACCGCAAGAGACCGCCGTGCGTCCGAGGAGGCTGGAAATGTCCTCTACGGCAGGTATGAGGAGCTGCGGCGGAGGTTCTCCCTGATCAACAAGAAACATGGACAGAGCGATAGAATAAGTCTTTATATGTACCCGTCTCCTCCGGAGGATAAACGCCGCACACCTGTGTGAGAAGCAGTAGTCTGATAGAATGGGAGGGGGAGGGATACATATGAAAGCGAAACACCTTATGATGCTGGCGGTCGTCCTGCTCGTCACGGCACTCCTGCTTCCATTGATGGGAGCTGTGCCGTTGACGGAGCGGTCCATTCTAATTCAAATCGGCGCTGCACTGTTGGCGCTGGCTTACGCGATCCACCTTTATAAGATCGAACAGAAAAGCAGCGATTCCTGAACGTCCTGCCAGTAAAGGGGCGGAGGACCATGCTGTGATGGTGCTCCTTTTGGATGTACCTGGAGGTCTGCTCTTCTCGTTGAGGCCCGCGGACTTTTCAAATCAGAGGGCTCTCCGCGCTTTTGTTCCATGATAGGAATGTATAATTTTCATACAGTGTGACGGCGGCTCCATGCGCTGCGCGGGAAGAACGTAGAACCTGTTCTTCCCTTGAAAAGCCTGCAGCGACGATGCACGCCGTTCCGACCAAAAGACGCTGCGTGTTTTTGTTCCAGGATAGGAATGTATAACTTTTCATACAAGGGGACGGCGGCATCGTACGCTGCTCGGGAAGAACGTAGAACCTGTTCTTCCCTTGAAAAGCCTGCAGCGACGATGCACGCCGTTCCGACCAAAAGGCGCTTTGCGCTTTTGTTCAGTAAAAGCAGCATACTGCGTGGGGAAACGGGGTATGAATGCAGAAGAAGACCGTCCCTGGGACAGAGGAGGAGAGCCGCCGATGGAGGAGGTGCTGCTGGAGCTGCTGGAGGAACCACTCGTCCTGCTGTTCCTCATTTTATTTTTAGGTTCTATGCTTGGGAAAGCCCATATTAAGGGGATCAGCCTCGGCATGAGTGCGGTGCTGTTTGTCGCGATGGCGTTCGGACATGCGGGGTTCCAGGTTTCTGACACGGTTCAGGACCTCGGGCTGAGTTTGTTTATTGTTGCTGTCGGACTGCAGGCCGGTCCGAAGTTTTTCCGCATGATGCGGACGTCGGGAGTGGTGTACGGCCTTGTTGCTGTCGTTACCATTGCAGCAGCGGCAGGAACGGCGCTGCTTATCGGTAGTTTCATGGAGCTGGATCCAGCTCTCAGTGTCGGGTTGATGGCCGGAGCATTGACCAGTACCCCGGGACTCGCCGCGGCGCTGGAAGCATCAGGTGAGGCGGCGGCGTCTGTCGGCTATGGCATCGCGTACCCTTTCGGCGTGCTGGCTGTCGTGTTGTTTGTGCAGTTGTATCCCCGGCTGTTTCGTATCAATATGGAACAGGAGCTCGATGACAAGACGGGGCCGGTCAGAAGCGAGGATGCCCCGGACGTGATGACCATCGAGGTGGATGATGAAGATGCGCATAAACGCACGCTCAAAGAACTGCAGGTAGGGAGAGGTACTTCCGCTGTCGTCAGCCGCGTGATCCGCGGAACGCGTAATATCATCAGTCTCAGCGATACCGTTATTCTAAAAGGGGACCACCTCGTCACGGTCGGGAAGAAAGAAGACCTGGAGGAAATCCGGGATCAGCTCGGTTTTGAAGTGACCGATCCGATGGAAAACCAGGACCACGTCCAGCTGCAGCAGATCACTGTCGGAGCGGAGGACATGGTCGGGAAAAGCTTGAGTGAACTCGCACTGCGCGGGAAGTATGGTGTTACCGTCACGAGGATTGAACGCGGCGGCATCGAGTACAACCAGCGGCCCGGCTGGCGCCTCGAGCAGGGGGATGTCCTCACCGTCGTCAGCAGCGAAGACCGTATTGACGAGGTGAAGAAACTATTTCAGCGAAAAAATCTGCAGACGACGAATATTCACCTGTTCTCTTTGAGCCTCATTCTGCTCATCGGAGTTACTGCCGGTATGATTCCTGTCACCATCCCGGGACTTGGATCGATCACCCTCGGCGTAGCAGGAGGCCCGCTGCTGGCAGCTCTGCTGATCGGACATTTCGGCCGGCTCGGTCCGATACGCGCGCGGTTTTTCCAGCCTTCGAACACGGTGATCCGGGACCTCGGTCTGGCGTTGTTTCTCGCGGGAGCCGGGACGACGGCAGGAGAGGGACTCGTGGAAGTGTTAACGGAAGAAGGTCTCTGGCTGATCGGAGCGGGAGCGGTTATGACCTTGGTGCCGCTTGCTGTCGGCTTTCTTGTCGCACGTTTTCTTTTCCGTCTCAGCGTCATGCACTCGCTCGGTTCGCTCTGTGGAGGTATGACAAGCACACCGGGGCTGGGCGTGCTGAATCAGATGGTAAGCCGGGAGGATGCCTCGATCGCCTATGCGGCGGCTTATCCATTTGCCCTGATTATTGTTGCCGTCGTGTCGCAGCTGCTCGTCGTGTTGATGTAGAACGGAAGAGAGGAGATGTCATGGAAACACTCATACCGGAATCCCTCGCGGAGCAAATCCGCGGTCAGTCCCAGCATGCCGCGCTGGAAGGGTTTGTCTACGGAAGAGGACCGGCAGAACCGAAGCTGATGCTGATCGGCGAAGCGCCCGGAGAAACCGAAGTCCACAGCGGCCTGCCCTTCACGGGACGAGCTGGCAAAGAGCTGACCGCTTCGTTGGAAGAGGCCGGCCTGTCCCGTGAAGAGATGTATATTACCAGTGCCGTCCGCAGCCGCCCGTACCGCTGGGGGAGACGGAACAACCGGGACGGAACCACCACCTTAAGGAAATACAATCGTCCGCCGACGAAAAAAGAGATTGCCCTGCACGCTCCACTGTTGGATGTGGAATTGGAGCAGACGACAGCCCCGCTGCTCGTCACCCTCGGGAATGTCGGCCTGCAGCGGCTGATCGGGAAGCATCACACCATCTCAGAGCAGCATGGACGACTCTACGAAGGGCCGGTGCTTTACTGGGACGGAACCGGGTTCGCGTGGACAGCGCGGACGTACAAGCTCCTGCCGACCTTCCATCCTGCATCGGTGTTCTATAATCCTTCAGTTCGAGAGAAGGTCCATGCAGACTGGCAGCAGATCGCCCACGTCCTGCAGCAGACAACTGGCCGGCAGAAAGGAGAACCACCATGCCACTCAAGCAGAAAATCGGATTGATCACAGCAGGGATCATCATCGTCATCATCGTATTGATTCCACTGCTCGGCAACCCACTGGCCCCCTGACTGCCGACAGATAGAACTTCAAAGCCCGCCCTTCATTTTTAAATGTAGGAATGTATAAGTTTTCATACATTGTGACGGCGGCTTCCTGCGCTGCTCGGGAAGCGCGAAGAACCTGTTCTTCCCTTCAAAATCGGCGGTACACGCCGGTCCGACCAAAAGTAGCTTTGCGCTTTTGTTTCGCGGCATCGGCGTGGTCCAGACCGATACGACCAGCCGAATGCTGCTGGCAGCAGGACCGTTTTCCCCTGTTCCAGATGCAGGGAGAAGGGGGTCGACAAGAGGTGCTTCCTGTGAAAAAATGGATGAAGAAGGAAAGAAGCACAGGGGGGATGAACGTCATGAAGAAGCTGGTATCAGCGGTGATGTTATTCGCAGGGGCAGGATGTACGTTCGGAGACAGCAGCCTGGAGAAGTGGGAACCGGAAACCGAAACGGCTGCTTCGATCATGAACACGGTAGGCGGCGACTGGGGAGCAGCTTCCTTTTCAACCGAAGAAGGGGAATTGACGCTTTCCGTTAAGCATTACGAGTACGGAGAGCTGCAGGAGCATCCGGGCTCGCTTGGTTCGGGTACTGCGGGTGAAGGCACCGTATTCGGTTCAAAAAGGGAAGAAGACGGGCGGATGGTGTTTGACTTATACATAGGGGATGAGACACAGTCCACTTCCGCCAGACACTTGATCGAATCGGAGGAGCTGCCCGAAGAGCTGTCGGCCAGCGGCTCCTTGTCATGGAACGCAGAGGAAGAGGCTGACCTGACAGAAGGTGTCTGCTTGCAGGCGTGGGTTTATTCCGATTCGCAGCAGCTGGCTGTCGACCCGGAGGTCCTTCGGTGCAGCGGAGCGGAAGACGAGCAGCTCGAAGACTATCCGGCTGCATTTCTGCTGCACGCAGAGCTTGAACCCGGGGATGCCGACCTCCCGGATTAGCCCATCAAGCCTGGGGAGAGGCCGGTATCAGTTCTTTTTCCAGTTCAGCAAACATCGTCTCATTGCCGGTAGCCCTCGCCAAGTGGCGGTAGGACTGAACGAGGTTCTTCCGGTCCAGATGGAAGATGCGGCTTTTATCGAGGCATTCCAGCGAATCTTCGGCAAACTCCCATAGAATCTGGGCTTTGTCTTCTCCGAGGGTTTCCGCCATGGTCCGGAACGATTTCGCCATTTCTGCGAGAATGAGATGATCGTCTGCGCAGTAGTGCCGGATAAAGCCGTAGCCTTCGTATAGATAGGATTCAAACGAATCAGCCTGGACGATCAATCTCGTTTCTCCATTTTCATCTGCCAGATATGGGGTGAAGGTGACATTGGTCACCACCTCCATCATGAGGCCGCTCATCTGATGAAGCGCGTTGACGGCTGTTTTTGGATCGCTGTTCCCGAGAGACTTGATCGCCACTTCGGCTAGTTTGTGCATCCCCATCCGGAGGTCCTGGATTTCTATTTCCTTATGACCGACGCGGATCATGTCATGAAACTTCTCGACATCGATCTCCTCGACTTTTTTCCCTCGAATGCTGAGCAGCTGGTTGCCGTCCAGCACCCAGTCTCCCATGCCGAAATGAAATTCGATGACGATGTCGGTTTTTCTGGCCGCTTCAATCATTTCCCGGTAATTTATCAGCTGAATGTACCCTGATTTTCGGGAGTAGAGGTGCCGGGAGCTTTCGAAAAATTCATCTTTCAGATCACCGGCATCTTTTCTCCGGTATACTTCGAGTTCATTACTGAGCGTATCTTTCATCATTTCTTCTGAGTTGGTTTTCATCGTATCGGTGATATTGTAAACCTGCATCCAGGTACTCGCGTGGTTAATGAAATAGATGAAGGTTACCGATGTGAAGAAAGCAAGGAAAATCGTCGTCATCGGCACAACGGAGAAAGAGTCGATCTCGGTGCTGCCAATGAAAAGAAAGACGAGGAGAACGTAGACGAAGCTTCCGTTAAAAATACCGAGCGCGTGCTGCGTTTTTTTGTCGGCGATGAAATTCAGCAGCATCCGGGGAGAGAACTGGCCGCTGAACGTCGTCAGGAAGACGAGCAGCGAGTTCAGCGTAAATGCGCTGAGTGTCAGAATACCACCGATGAGCGTGCTGACAAGCATCTGGGTTGTATCGGCGTGTATGCGGAGGACGTCCGGAGCATACTGCTCTGCGTTTCTGCCGAGGTCCAGATAGAGCGAGACGGCCGCAAGTGTGATGGCTATGCTGATATACAGCGCGGGCATATACCAGAGGGCAGACTGCATCTCGTGCTTTCTTTCTCTTCTCGACATATTGAAGTATTTTGCTACGGATTCAGGTAAGTAGTTTTTCACGTATGCTCCTCCGTTCGTAAAGATTCTTCTTCTTGCTTCCCTCTGCGGTGCTGTCGTTAAACTGCAGATTGACAGGATCAGCAGGAATACGTGCACAGGTTATACACCTGTTCTGCTAATGTTATGCACGAAAGAGTGCAAGGCTGCTTCCCTTTCCGCTGGAAGAAGAGGCAGGGAACGTGCATGCGACGAGGGCGGGAGGGGAATAGGAAAGAAAAAGCAGAAGGAGGTCGATAATGATGTGGAAGTCCTATGAAGAGCTGGCGTGGATCGAACCCCTCCTGCAGCCACTTGCTTCCTGCAGGAAAGAGGCGGAAGACGTGCTCCGGGAACTGGAGGCAGAGGGAGGCAGCATCCTGCACTTCGGATGTGGAGCTGGATGCTGGGACGCCCATTGGAAACAGCAGGTGACGATCACCGGCGTCGATTTGAGCCGCGGGATGCTACAGGAAGCTAAAAAACGCAATCCGGAGCTCCGCTACATGCAGGGCGATATGCGCTCGATCCAACTGGAAGAAGTTTTTGATGCCGTCGTCATCCCTGATGCTCTGCAGTATATGACGACAGTGGAAGACATCCGGAAGCTGCTGCGGAACTGCCGCCGGCATTTGAAGGATGGCGGACGGCTGCTCCTGCGTATTTATCCGGAAGAGACGTATGAGAACCGACGTTTTTCGAGTCACGCTGCCGGAGATCCATTGGATGTTACTGTATTTGAAGAACATTACCGCCTTCATGAGAATCAGTTTGAAGCACTTTATTTTTACGTCATCCGCCTTCACGGAAGCAGGAAGGTAGAGCAGGAAACACATATTCTCGGCCTGTTTCCACGAGCAAAATGGGCGGATTGGCTGCACGAAGCTGGATTCAGTGGACTCACAGAGGTAGAGGTGGAGACAGCCCGCGGTCGTTTCCTTCATGTCAGCAGTACGAAAGAATCTGCGCCGGACTCGGTATAACCATCGCAGACACACATGAATCGTCCCGTCCTTTCTATGAAAAGGGACGGGACTTTCTTCTTCGTTTGTTTTCAAGCGGTGGCAGGAAGGTTAAGAGCCGATTCTTTCGGGAATAGGTATTTACTGGAGTATGATTCGGACTGTATCCCTGGGAGCTTTGCTCACGGATGAAGAGAGGAGGATCACGATGGCAGAAGGAGAATATCGAGAAGATTCACCGCAGTATATCTGGACAGCCGTGTTCCTGGCGGCTGCTGTTCCTGCAGGCGTCTTTGCATGGCTTGAAGGCGGACTGCAGTTTTTTTTGCTGTACTTGATCGGTTTCGCTCTTGGGTTCACCCTCTTCCATACAAGGTATGGCTTTTCCGCCGTGTATACGAAATTATTTGAAGAAGGCAACACGGAAATGCTGCGCGGGCATATGCAGAAGCTGATCATCACGGTGACGCTCTTTGCGCTCATACTGGGAACCGGCACGGCATTCTTTGATGAAAGGCCCGAAGGGGCAGAAGGTGTACTCAGTTTCGGGCTGGTTTTCGGTGCTTTTTTATTCGGATTCGGCATGAATATCGGCAGCAACTTTTCTTTTTCTGCCATGAAAACACTGCGCGGCGGTAGAACAGCCCTGCTGTTTACCGTAGGTGGCTTCATGACGGGAGCCGTCATCGGTGCCTGGCATTTCCCATTCTGGAACATGACGCTTCCACACCACGCGCCGTTATCGATAGCGGAAGATACGCCGCTCGGCTATCCGGGTGCCTGGCTGCTGCACGTCTCGTTGTTTGCTGCTGCTGCCTTTGGAACGTACTGGTACCATAAAAAGAAACGACCGCCGGCACTTCCTCCCCTGCCGCGGGGAACCGGCTGGACGGAAATTCTTTTCTATACGTGGCCGATCTGGGTAGGGGCCACGGTTTTTGCTTTTTTAAATGCTCTCGTCCTTCTCGTGATGGGAAGTCCGTGGAAGCTGACGGCTGCGTTTATTACGTGGGGGTCCCACTTGTTTCAGTTTTTCGGGGGAAACCCGATTGAATGGAGATACTGGGAGGAGGAGCAGCCCCAGCAGGTGCTGATGCACTCGGTGTTTGCCGATGAGACGAGCGTATTGAATCTGGGGATTTTGACCGGGGTGGTGATTACGATGGCGCTCGCCGGCCTGATCCGCTTTTATAAAATACAAATACCGATGATGTTTGTCTCTCTGGCGGGCGGCCTGCTAATGGGGTACGGAGCAGCGATTTCCCACGGCGCCAACGTCGGTGCGTATTTCAGCGGCCTTGCCTCGATGAGTCTGCATGCCTGGATCTGGACGGTGATGGCGGTGCTGGGTGTATGGACGGCTTATAAAATCGGAAGCCGTATTTCCTACCTCCGTCCAAATTAATGCGCACAACCGAATAGTTATTTTTTCTTACTTGTTCTCGTGCTATACTATTGTAAGTATAAGGCGATAGTCTAACCAGAACATGTATTTGTCCCGAGCAGGTGATGCCTGCCGGAAAGGAGCTCCAATGAAAACTCGCAGTTGGAAAGTTGACCCAAGATATCTGTATGATTTTTTTCATCAACTTTATAAGGCTGTATTTTTAATGAAAGTGACAGATACAGGATACGAATATGTGCAGGTAACGGAAGAAGCGCGCCGACTGGGATCGCTCCCGGTGGATTATCACGGCAAAGCCATTCGTGATATCTACCCTGCGGACGTAGGTGACAAGCTGCACATACAGTACGATCAGGCTGTGGAACGGGGAGAGCCTATTTTTTACTCGGACAGGCTTCCGGACGGATCGGACCACCAGTATGTCTCTTCCGTGCTGCTGCCAATTGAAGATGACGAAGGCAGGATCGGCAGTGTCATTGCCATTACGAATGAACTCAAGGAAGAGATGCTTCACGGCATGCTGCACTCTGTCACGAAAATTGATTTCTTGACGCAGCTGCCGAACCTCGTCTGGATCAAAGAAGAGCTGCAGAACCTGCTGGAAAGCCGCGACGGCATCCAGGTGCAGGTGCTTTACATGAATGTGGACAGGTTCAAGCTGGTGAATGAGCTCCTCGGCATTGATAAGGGAAATGATCTGCTCCGCGAGTGCGCCGGCCGTATTAAAGAGCTGCTGCCCGAGGATGCGATGTTCGGACGGGTCGACGGGGATGAATTTGTCGCTGTCTTAAAGAACGCCGATACAGTGGAAGCACGTACCGCCGCTGAACGTATCATGGAGGCAGTTGCGTCGATGACAGCAGAAGCATCCGGCATGCGCCTCAACTTCAGCGCCTGTGTTGGAATCAGCGGCGGGAGCGAGTATGCCGGCTCTCTGATTGTGAATGCCTCTTCCGCGATGGTGGAAGCCAAGCAGGAAGGGCCGGGTACGCTGAGCTTGCATGAAAAGAAGGGGACCGCCCAAAAGAAAATGCATCAAATGAAAATGGAGATAGAACTCATCGAAGCGGTGGAACGGGACGACGTTTCGGTGGTATACCAGCCCAAGTTCAGTGCACTTGACGGCGCCGCCGGAGTGGAAGCACTGGCCCGCTGGCATTCCGAGGAATTCGGTCAAGTGTCTCCCGGCGTCTTTATTCCGATCGCGGAACGGTCGCCGCTGATCGAAAAATTAACCCACAACGTCATGGAGCAGGTGTGCAGGGATATCGACGCCCGGCCTGATATTTTTGCCGGAAGCATTACAGCAGTGAATTTATCTGCCAAGCTGCTGAAAAAAGAGGCAGTGAACAGAGTGATCGCTGCTCCGGTTGAAAAGTACGGCTTAAGCCCGTCGATGTTTGAGCTCGAAATTACCGAGCAGATGCTGGTAGAAGATATGAAAAGCGGCCGGGAGATGGTCGATTATCTGCGTCGGTTAGGCTTTCGTGTCGTTATTGATGACTTCGGTGTGAGCTATTCTTCGTTGAACTATCTGAAGAATTTCTCCCTCGACGGCATCAAAATTGATAAGTCGTTCATCCAGGATATCGACGAATCCGTGAATCCAAAAGAATATCAGATCGTCACGTTCATGATGACGCTCGCATCCAAGCTCGGGCTGAGTGTCACGGCGGAGGGAGTGGAAACCATCGGTCAGATGGAGCTTCTGACGGATCTCGGCTGTGAGTACCTGCAGGGATTTTATTTGAGCCGTCCGATGCCGCTGGACGAACTTCCGGAAGCGATCCGGGAGGGAACAGAAAAAATTCCAGGGGTGTGGGAAAAACCGGCATACGGTGACATGGTTGCCGATATTCTGCTGGAGACGGAGCGGCAGCGGAATGAGGAACTGCAGAAGCTTGGTGTGCTCCAGACGGATTTCTCCAAGGCGTATGACCGAATTACAAGAGTCGTGTCACAGACGTTTGATGTGCCGGTGGCGTTCATAGGCTTCATGTCTCATTCCCGGCAGTATATCAAGTCCGCCGTCGGACTGCGTCACGAGGACATCGAAGCCCCTATTCCACGCGAAAAGACGATGTGCACCCGCGTCATCGAGTCTGGAAAATCGCTCGTACTGCAGCATGCAGAAAAAGATCCCATGTACAAGGATCATTTGTTGGTCCAAAGCGGCTTTCAGTTTTATGCCAGTGTGCCGCTGTATACCGACAGCGGGCATATTCTCGGAACGCTCTGCCTCATGGATGTGAAGCCGAGATCGTTCAGCAGCGAGGATCTCCTTCAGCTGGAAGAGTTCACCTACTGGGTGATGGCCGAATTGAACCATGCTCTCCAGAAACGCCCTCAGCAGTGACTTCCTGAAGCAGATGTACGTGGATTGCTTTCTTTCTACACCTTCGCCAGCTGCGGCGGGCAGAAGGGTGAGAACAGTGTTGATCTATCAGAAGCCGCCTCCATCTGACGATGGAGGCGGCTTCTGTATGGTCGAAGGAGGAAAAGATCCTGAGATGACAGCGCTGGCGGAGCGCGCGGCGTCCCGATAAAAAGGTGCTCCGTGCTTTTGTTCTAGTTTAAGAAATCATAAGTTCTCATACAAGGAGACGGCGGCATCGTACGCTGCGCGGGAAGAACGAAGAACCAGTTCTTCCCTTGAAAAGCCTGCAGCGACGATGCACACCATTCCGACCCAAAGGCGTTTTGCGCTTTTATTCAGCGTGGCATACGGTTGTTCCAACCTCAACAGGTTCGGAGAAAAAGGCTGCTTCTTGGCAGGACGTCGAGTCTCAGAGGAAACAGCATCGGCTCCTTTGGTCCTCGACCAGGACTTCTGGTCTTCCTCACTACAAGACAAGCTGCTTATCCAAGATTCCTCTGATGCTTCGTACTGGAAAAGGTGCTTCGACTGACGGGGGCGGCTTCTTTGACGCTTACTCCGACCCGCAGGGCGCTCCGGCAGAGTGTAAATGTTCAGCGGAAAGGGTAATGGAAAGATACTATGTCAGGAGGAACCAGGAGGTGGCGCGATGTATGCCGTAACACGACAGGAAATGCAGCGTATGGAAACGTATGCGATCGAGACCATCGGGATTCCCTCGCTGGTACTCATGGAAAATGCAGCGAGACACGCTGCAGAAGCAGCAGTGCAGGCAGCACCCGGCGCAGGGAGATGGATCATTCTCGCAGGGAAAGGGAACAACGGCGGTGACGGGGCTGCCGCGGCCCGCCATTTGATGGATTTGGGACGGGAAGCGCTGCTCGTCTATGCTGTTTCTCCGGATTCGTTTGAAGGCGAGGCGGCAGTCCAGCGGGATATCGCAGCAGCGCTGGACGTGCCTTCAATGGTTTACGGAGAGGAAGAAATTCCGTGGAATCAAGGGGATGCTGTCATCGAAGCCCTGCTCGGGACCGGAGCTTCCGGACCGCCGAGAGAACCGTATGCTTCGCTGATCCGCGAATGGAAAACAGCCGGCCTTCCTACGGCAGCCATGGATCTGCCTGCAGGCGTGGATGCCGATACGGGAGAGCTGTCGGAACCGAATGTCCAGGCTGACTGGACCATGGCGCTCGGTGCTTCCAAACGAGGCCTCGAGCAGTATCCCGGCGCCGCCGCTGCTGGGGAAGTGATGGTCTGCTCGATCGGCATTCCGGAGAAAGTGACAGAAGCCTTTTCCCCAGCCGTCCGGAGGGTGGACGAAAAGATGCTGCAGCGCACGTTTGGCAGCACACATCCTCCGAGAGAAGCGGCCGGTCATAAGGGGACGTATGGACATGTCCTGGTGGCAGCCGGTACGAGAGCGATGGCTGGTGCAGGCCAGCTCTGCGCTGCCGCTTCGCTTCGAGCTGGTGCGGGATTGGTCACCTGGGCGATGCCGGAGCAGGTGTTCACTGCAGCCGGGTCCCGTATGCCGGAGGTGATGACGGCTCTCCTGCCGGATGACGGCGGTGGCAGCTGGGGTGATACGAAGGTACATGATTTTCTTTCGCATGCGGAAGGGAAGGACGTCCTTCTGATTGGTCCGGGACTCGGCCGGTGGAGAGGAGATACGGACTGGCTGCAGCAGGTGATGGAACAGACCGGCCAGGTGCTGGTACTCGATGCCGACGCCTTGAATATCGCAGCGGAGATGCCATCGCTTTCCGGTCGGAGAAACCTCGTCCTCACCCCGCATCCTGGAGAAATGGCGCGGCTTCTCGGCCTCTCGATCGAAGCAGTGCAGCGGGACCGGTATGCAGCTGCATCCCAGCTGGCCGATTCTACGGGTGCCGTCGTAGTACTGAAAGGAGCACGCACCGTTACTGCGGTGCCGGAAGGACGCATGTACGTCAATACATCTGGGAATCACGGCATGGCCACCGGGGGTGCAGGAGATGTGCTCGCTGGTATCACAGCCGGATTTGCAGCAGGGAGCAGCTCGCTCGAGGCGGCCGTCGTACAGGCGGTCTATGCCCATGGCCGGGCGGGCGAACGGGCTTCAGCGTCAAGACACACAGCTGCCTCCGTGACAGCCGGCGACTTGATTCAGTACTTCTAATCACATCAAAGAAAGGAAGAGAAGGATGAAAGCAGCGATTTTTGATTTTGATGGTACACTGGCAGATACGCTGCCAATCGTTTTTCGATCATTTCAGGAAGTGTTCCGCCGGTTTGATGATAAGGAACTGACGGAAGAAGAGATCCGGGATATGCTCGGCCCGGCGGAAGTCGACATTTTGACAGAACATCTGGCATACAGGCCGGTGGATGAAGCTATGGAATATTTCTATGAAGTGTACGAGCGCGATCATGATTCGCTGGTCACCCAGCGGAGCGATCTGCAGCAGGTGCTCGAAGAAATAAAAAAGCAGCTGCCTCTGGCGGTCGTGACCGGAAAGTCTTCCCGTGGACTCGCTATTTCCTTGAAAAAACTCGGCATGGAGCAGCTTTTTGACGTTGTCATCAGCGGTGATGACGTTCATGAACCGAAGCCGGACCCAGAAGGTGTGAAAGCGGCCGCTTCCCGGATAGGAATCCGGCCGGAAGAAGCCTTTTTTGCCGGAGACAGCGATGTCGATATTCTCGCCGGCTCCAGCGCCGGTGCAGTTACCATCGGCGCCCAGTGGCTCGAACATCTCCAGCAGCAGCAGTTCGAAAAGGAGCCGGACTACACCTTCGCCGATCCGGCCGTTTTTCATGAATTCATTAAATCGGAACTGAAGCAGGGGTAGCGTCTGATACGTCGGTTCGTAAGAAAGCATAAGATGGCATAGCAGAATGAAGGCGGCTTCGCGCGCAGCAAGAGAAGAATGAAGGTTCTGTTTTCCCTCAAAAGCCTGCGGCACGCGCAGTGCCCTTATTCCTTGACGCAGCTTTCGCCGAACGTTACATTATACGAAAAGAGGGAGGTTGTTTTTGTGCAGCACCTCATTTGGAAAGCAGCCCGTGCTGCGGCGATCCGCTTATTACCTGCGGTCAGCCGTGGTGTAATGAACATGAGCCGAAGTGGAAAAGCCGCTCAAGTCAGAAAAGGGGCCTCTCGGATGATTCAGCGTCTCTGGCAGACGTTTATGAGAAGATAACCAGCAGCCTTTTCTGTCTGATCGACAAATACGTGTTGAGTAAGGAAAAGAAGCAGGAACAAGCAGCAGTAAGTAAAGAGCCCCTCACCATGTTTCAGGTGAGGGGCTCTTAGGCTGTTGACAACGTCTATCTGTTTCCCTGTTTATTCGTATGGTTGTATTTCCCCGCTGCTTCCCGGCGGAAGGGGTCTGTCCGAATCGGCTCCGGCAGCTTCTCTTTCAGCCTGCTGCTCTTACAGTGGGGCATCGGATGCTTTACGTGCCGCAGAACGTGCGGTAAGGAAGGCTCGAAGGCGGCGGCGGCTCCTGATAGGAAGCAGGCGTCTGTTCGTAATCAAAAGGAGAGGACAGAACAGCCATCAAGGCGTGAAGCGGCTCCATGTCCCCGCTCTCTGCCGCAGCCAGCGCTTCTTCTACACGGTGGTTCCGCGGAATGACGGCCGGGTTGGCCCGCTTCATGATTGGGAATGCAGGTTCGTCCTGACGCTCCCGGCGTGCTTTCACTTTCGTGTACCATGTTTGAAAAGCAGGCGTCTGCAGCACATTCGCTTTCTCCCAGTTTTCTTCGGTGAGTCCGGCGAATGTATTCGTCCAGTCCGCTTCGGCGGCCTGCATCATGCTGAGAAGCTGATCGATCAGCGGTTCATCGTCCTCTTCCTGCCCGGCCAGACCGATTTTGGCCCGCATGACGTCCAGCCACGCTTCATGGTAAAGCTCCGTGTATCGATACAGTTCTTCCTGTGCCGCTGCCAGGGCTTTTTCTTCGTCTTCGTCGAACAGCGGCAGCATCGATTCAGCCAGGCGGGCCAGGTTCCAGCCGGCGATTTTCGGCTGGTTTTCATAAGCATAGCGCCCTCCCTGGTCGATGGAGCTGAAGAACGTGGCGGGATCATAGGCATTCATGAACGCACAGGGGCCGTAGTCCATCGTTTCCCCGCTGATGAACATATTGTCTGTGTTCATGACCCCGTGAATAAACCCAACTCCCTGCCACGAAGCGGTAAGGGAGGCCTGCCGCTCCATCACCCGTCTGAAGAAAGCCAGGTAAGGGTTGTCGGCTTCGGCCGCTTCCGGATCGTGCCTGTTGATGGCGTAATCCGCCAGCTGCTGGACGAGCTCTGTTGAACCGAACTGGGCTGCATATTGAAAAGTTCCCGCGCGTAGATAGCTGGAGGCAGCTCTAGTCAGGACCGCGCCCGGTTCCATGCGCTGACGCCGGACTGTCTCCCCGGTTGCAACGACAGCCAGGCTTCGGTTCGTCGGGATCCCCAGGGCGTGCATCGCTTCGCTGATGATATACTCCCGGAGCATCGGGCCGAGTGCAGCTCTGCCATCGCCGCCTCGCGAGAAAGGCGTTCTGCCGGATCCTTTTAGTTGAATGTCCATCAGCCGTCCGTCCGGACACTGCTGTTCTCCTAAAAGATGTGCTCTGCCATCCCCGAGCATGGTGAAGTGGCCGAACTGATGGCCGGCATAGGCCTGAGAAATGGGGTACGCCTGCTCGGGAAGCGTGGTGCCAGACAAGGTCTGCGCCGCTTCCGCCTCTGCTTCGTCTGCATCGAGACCGAGAGAATCCGCGAGACCGCGGTTGAACAGCAGCAGCTTCGGCGCTTCCGCCGGCGCTGGTTCGGCTGGTACAAAAAAGGTTTCATGAAGATAAGCGTATGTCTGCTTCAGCTGCCATCCGGCAGTAGAAGATTGTGTCATAATCATCCCTCGCTTTCTCCTCCATCATAACAGCTGCAGGCGGGATGGTGATAGTGCCGCCGCTCCGGCAGAGGAAGTTCCCGGCAGACGTAAGCACGGATAAAAAAACACGCCGGAAGTTCTTCCGGCGCGGGGGTGGGAATCGTCATGCTGTCCGTACTCTGGTGCAGCCCGGGTGTCAGACAAGCCCTTTGGTACTGGTGCTCTATCCAGCAGGAGCAGTGTCGGCTACTTTTACCGCTGCGCTTTTTGGACGGATGTCCAGAGCGGCGAGCTTAGCTACAGGCATCCAGACCGGATTGGCATAGGCTGTGCTCTGCAGAGTTTCATGGGTCCCGGGGACGAGAGAGACGTAGTAGTAATGTTCCAGCATGTCTGCGGCATGGACGAATGCTTTTGTTTCCAGGCGGACAGGGCTGCCGGTAAGGGAGGAAGCTTCCCGGATTGCGGAAGCTTCCAGGTCTGCAGCAGTGTCTGTTTCGGTCGTCGGGAAAGTGTAGGAGAAGTGATTGCCCTGCCGTTTCTGCAGCAGGAGTACATGGGCTTCCTGTATAATAATCAGTCCGGCACGCTGTCTCATTTGAAGATGCCTCCATTCAAGTGGTGTTCCTCGTTATACTAAGTTCTACCCTCTTTTACCGAAGAAGAAAAGGGATAAGTTCCATTTTTCCGGTATTGTTATGGGAAAGAAAGGTTATTGCAACAAACTGTAATACACAAGGAGGCTTGAATGGAGGGCAGGGGCGTGAATATGTCGAGACACTGTGCAGCTTTCGCCTGACTGGAATCGACCTGAACCGGCATCTCCGGAAGAAGCCGGTCCTACAAAGCGGATCGAACAGGATTAGGCATGCGTGATGACGATCTTTCCGATGTGCTTTTGTTCCGCCAGATACTGGAATGCCTCAGGTGCTTCATCGAAACGGAAAGTCCGGTCGATCACGGGCCGGATCCCGGCAGAGTGGATGACGTTGTTCATTCGTTCGAAGTCATCCCTTGAACCGACAAAAACGGATCGAATATTGGCGCCGCCGAACAAGTCGAAGTAACTGATGTCATCGCCTTCGGTGCTTAATACACCGATGAGGACGGCTTCGCCGCCGGGACGAAGGGCAGCCAGCGACTGCTTAATGGTCGCAGGGCCTCCAACTTCAAGCACCCGGTCGACTCCGCGGCCTGCTTCAGCTGCCTTTTCTCCCCAGGATGGAGTCTCTTTGTAATTGATGATCGTTCCGGCGCCCAGCTCTTTCAATCGTTCGGCTTTCCAGTCCGCGGACGTAGTACTGACGGTCCGGATGCCGAGTGCGTTTGCGAGCTGGACTGTGAAAATGGAAACGCCGCCGGTGCCGAGGGTGAGAACGGTGTCGCCTGCTGTCAGCGGGGAAGGGCCCTGAAGGCCGTTCCATGCTGTAACAGCAGCACATGGCAAGGTTGCTGCTTCTTCCATGGTCAAATGTTCCGGCACGGCTGTCAGCTGTTCCTGATGCACCACTTTGTAATCGGTCAGCCAGCCATCGGAATGGGTGCCGTAAGGCTGAAGATAGTCCGGACGGATCGAGCCGATGAATTCTTTCATGAAATTCCCGACAACCCGGTCTCCCTTTTGAAATCGGTGGACCTCTTCTCCGAGTGCAATGATTTCGCCGGCTCCGTCGGACAACGGAACTACGCCGTCTTTGACTCCGCCGGGATACATCCCCTGAAGAATGGCATAGTCCCGATAGTTTAACGAGGTGGCGTGCACGCGGATGAGTACTTCCCCGCGCTGCGGCTCTGGAATCGATTCGTATTCCAGCTTCAGTGCGGCAGGTGTCTCTGCCGTTATTGTACGATAGACGCGGTTATCCAAACTTCTCACTCCTTCCTGATAGTCCCCATCCTTTTTCCCGCAGGAGCCGGTGAATAAACGAAGCAGCCTACGTTCTCATCGTGAGAAGCGGGTGATTCGCACGCGGCGGGGGAAGCACTGCGCCATGTTGTTCTTTGCAGGCCCTCCTGAAGGGAAGAAAGAAGGGTCTTTTCGCTACAAACCGTGAAAAATTTTCAAATTTGAGGGTGCTCCCTGCTTTCAGAGAGGATTGTGCAGTATACTAAAGAGAGAAGGAAGCAGGAAAGGATGTAAATCATGATCAGAACAACGATCCACTGGCATGAAGCAGTGAGACTTTATGAAGAGATCCATGGTAAAGAGCCGGGCCTGCTGAAACAGTTTCAGCGGCACGGCCGCGAAGAAGGGTTTCATGTCCGCGTATTCGAACGGCGGGGAAAGCTGAAAGGATTTGCCTACGGGATATCCGGAAAGGCCGTCCGTACAGAAGCACCGTGGATGCTGCCATCTGACTGGTATATGGACGACATTCAGCATACGTTTTTCATCATGCAGGTGCAGGCTCTAAAGGATGAGAAAGAAGAGAACATGGAGGCGGTCCTGATCCGGGCACTCGCTGCCGGTCCTGAAGCGAAACGGATTGCCCTGGTTGTACCGGAGGACGACGAGTCGCTGGCCGGGAAACTGGAAGCTCTCGCGTGGGAAAAAGCGGGGACGGTCAAGAAACCCGATGGCACGCGGGGGATCTGCTGGATCCAGGAGCGGAAGAAGTAACCCGCTGCTGTTCGAACGCGGTATTCTCCGGTGTGTCCAGCGGGACTACGGTGCGATCAGCGGAGGCACAAGCTTCTTTCCTATGGGATAGGATGTGTACAGCGGAAGCCTCACGCGGAAGAAAAGACAGGCAGTGCGTTCGTTTATCAACAACTTGACGAGCCGGCGATGGATTCACTCCATCGCCGGCTCGTTTTTTGTAGTAATAGGAATGTATAAGTTCTCATACAAGAAGACGGCTGCTCTATGCGCTGCACGGGAAGAACGAAGCACGTGTTCTTTCCTCAAAAAGCTTGCAGCGCTTCCGCACGCCGTTCCGACCAAAAGGCGCTTTGCGCTTTTGTACTTTGATTGGCATGCAGGAAGCCGGTGCTGCGGCGCGTCGAGGTTTCTTCGTGAGTCGACAGGGTTGGCAGCATACCTCGACGTACCTCCCGCTTTGGGTGGCGGGGGCGAAGCCGTCTGGCGGACTTTTTCTCCGGGGCAACGGGCTTTCGGCGCGGGGCGTCGAGGTTTGGAAGTCCGGGCGACAGGCTTTGCCTGCCGAGTCGACGAGGTTGCTGCCGGCCGCCGGACCAGAGGCCAGGACGAAAGAGAGATCGGTTCACCTTCTCGGGTAGCCGCGTCGCTCCGCGTAGGGAACACAGATAAAACAAACGGAGATGGGATTTCGATCAGCATCCAAAAAGGACTGCAGCTCTCCTTTTTTTCTGCCGCAGAAATGGCAGGACCTCCGTGTCATCCATGCCTGCAGCTGTTGTCGTAGTTTCATGCTGGGGGTCTCCTCTCTTTTGATTCGATGCTTTCATTCTGCGGCAGAAGGCGATTTTCTGCAATCCTCTTGTTTCTGGTTAGGAGAAAAGCAAAAACGGGAAAAATGCCCGTGAATACCATACCGGAAAAAGCCCCCCCCTGAACATCATGCGGCACGGCTGGTGAGAGCATGCCACCCAACGCTTGGGCAGCTGCATGAAGCGGACAGGGAATCACCAAAAGGAGGAAAAACGATATGAAACGTGCGCTCTTAGTTATTGATGTGCAGAGAGGACTGGTGGAGGCCGGGTCTTTCGGAAAAGAGCTGTCGATGATAGCGGAGATGATCCGGACCTACAAACAGCGGGAGGAGCCGGTTTTCTTTCTGCGGCATGTGTATCGTGGAGAAGGGTCGATTTTCTCGGCCGACAGCCGGACCGCTGACCTGCACGAATCTGTAGAAAAAGAAGCGGACATGGTGTTGGAGAAAGAGAGGCCGAGCGCCTTTCTTGATACGAACCTGCATGAAGAGCTGCAGAAGCAGGGCGTCGAAGAAATCGTCATCACAGGGTTCAATGCAGAATTCTGCTGCATGTTCACGGCTGTCGCGGGCGTGGAGTATGGATATCAGGTGACGTACATGGAGGATGCGGTCGCTTCCGTTCATTCTCCGGAACGCTACGGAGCAGAGGGCGGAAGCACAGGAAGCATTATTGCTCGTATCATGGAGGCGTCCAGTACGGTCCGTGTGGAAAAAGGCGTCGGCAGAACTCCGTCAGCACAATAGGAGGAAAATGATGGTACAATGGAAGAGAACGAGGGACAGCGGAGGTGAGCGGGGATATGCCGTATCTACAGCATCAAGGCGCTTCATTATATTATGAAGAACATGGGACCGGCAACGAGGTGATGCTCTTCACCCACGGGGCTTCCCTGGACCATCGCATGTGGAAGACACAGGTGCAGCATTTCTCAAAACGGCACCGTGTCATCACATGGGATGTGCGTGGGCACGGCCTTTCCTCGCTGCCTAAAGGACCGGTGGACCCGGATGTGTTTTATCAGGATCTGCTCCGGCTGATCGAGGAGACGGAGGCAGACCAGGTTACTTTATGCGGCTTGTCCATGGGCGGCCATATGGCACTCCAGGCAGCAGCTGCAGCACCGGAAAAAGTAAAAGGACTCGTGCTGATGGGGACACCTTTTACGTATTCGCTTCACTGGCACGAGAAGCTGGCTGCCCCTTTGAACAGGTGGACGATGTATTCTCTGCCGATGGCTGTCACGACGAAGCTGCAGGGCCATATCCTCTCGAAACACCGCCCGGCCAATAAAGATTATATTCTCGCTGCTTCCGGACGGATGAAAAAGAACAGCTGGTCCAGAATATGGGGTGCGGTGACAAAGATGGACAGCAGCAACGACCTGCCGTTGATCGAAGCACCGGCGCTGCTGATCATCGGTGAGGATGACTGGCTTGTTCGTCAGCAGCAGGAGCACATGGAAGAGCAGATGCAGCGGGCGGAGAGTGTGATTATTCCGCGGGCGCACCATGCGGTGAACCTCGATAATCCGAAAGCAGTCAACGAACGAATCGATTTATTTCTCCAGCATATGGAAGCCGGTATTCAAAAATAACCGGCAGAAGGAGCAGCAATAATGGAAAATCTGCGCATTTTTGAAGAGGACGGAACGCTGATCGGCGTAAAAGAACGGGACGACGTGCACCGGGACGGAGACTGGCATGAAACCTTTCAGCTTTGGATCTTGGAAGCTGGTGAGCGCCCGAGGCTGCACGTCCAGCTGAGGTCGGATGGGAAAAAAGATTTCCCAGGTCTGTTTGACATAACGGCAGCCGGCCATCTGGAAGATGGAGAGAGAAGACTGAATGGCCTCCGGGAAGTGAAAGAGGAGATTGGCCTGTCCCTCCGGTTTAAAGATCTTGTCTACCTCGGGGTCCAGCAGGATGAGTATCAGGAAGGGGCCTTCATCGACCGGGAATTCTGCCACGTTCACCTTTATCTCTATCAAGGAGAAACGTATGACGTTGACCCGCAGGAAACCACTGGTGTATGGAGTATGGACCTCCAGGAAGCAGAAGCCATGTGGAAAGACGGTGCATCCGCTGTCGTGACAGATACTGCGACGGGAGAAGAGCGGGTGGTGACGGCTGCTGACTTTGCTCCACACAGCGCAGCGTATACAACGGCACTGCTGGAAGGCTGCAGACGACTTCTATAGAGCCATCAAGCCAGGACGGCTGCGTCTTGAGCAGACCCGCGGCTTCCCGCTTTCTGCAAGGACAACCTTTTTCTCGAACACGAGCAGGGCGTCGGTGGAAGCAGGAGGCCGCAGGCTTATCCACAGACAGAGGACGTCTGCAGCGTGATGAATGAAAGCAGCAGAAGGAAACAACACCTTTACAATAGAAAGGATGAGTACATGACCATTCTAGGACTGGATCATGCACAAATCACGATCCCGACAGGGGCAGAGCAGCAGGCGAAAGCATTCTATCTCGACCTCCTCGGACTGGTGGAAATCGAGAAGCCCGAGGCCCTCCAGGGGCGCGGCGGGTTCTGGATGAAAGCAGGGCCGATGGAAGTACATATTGGAACAGAAAAAGGCGTCGACCGGATGCAGACGAAGGCGCACCTCGCTTATCAGGTGCCGGATGTGAACCCTTGGAGGGAAACCTTGGAACAGGCAGGGGTGGACATCATCGAAGCGGCAGCAATTCCAGGTGCGGAACGCTTTGAATTCCGGGATCCATTCGGCAACAGGGTGGAACTCATTCAGCGTCTTCATCCGCAAGCGCGGACCGGCGATTCGCAGTAAACAGGCCGCAGGAGCCGGGGAAGATGCAGCATCGTCCTGCGCAGCGCTCCTTTCAGCAGAAGACGGGAAGAGGGGGTAGGGAGTATGAAACAACTGCCGGCTTACTGGATACCATCCATCGTCTCCGTGGTGCTGCTGCTGACGGGACTGCTGCGCGGCTGGCCGGAAGGAATCATCCCATCGGCGGCCGGTGCTGCAGCACTTGCACGGACGGCCCTGCTCCAGCAGCGCATGACAGCCGCAAGGCAGGAATACATACGGTATCAAATGATTGCCTGGACGGCAGGTGCAGCTGCTGTCTTTGCTTTCAGCGCGGGGGTAGGATGGGGGCCTGCCCTGTTGGTTTTCTGCTTCTCGGCAGGCGTCGGTTTTTTTGCGGTGGTCCTTGTCCGGGCGGATAGGAAGAACCGGCCGAAGCACCAGAAGATCGCGGAACATTACGACCGGCTTCCGCTCATCCATCACGAGCAGATGCTCTATATCAAACAAAATCATTTGTTCTACCTGGATGAAGACGGATCGCAGGTACGTGTGCCGTGCAGCGTGAGCCTGACGCTCGACCGGCATTGTCCTCCCTGCTTCTGGCCCGGCCAGGGAGGAAGAACGGGACTGCTCTACACAGAACTGGCTGCGTATCAGCAGCTCCAGCGGAAAGGCCGTAGAACGTCATGAGCATGGCCTTCCCACTTCAGGAGAAGCAGGTCAGCAGCGGATAATCAGCATCTTTCCAGGAGGGAGTCAGTATGGCAGACAAGCAATGGCACGCATCCGGGTATGAAGAGACCGTCAAGGCATTCGACAGCGACCGTACCGAAGGACTGGAAAAACAAGAAGCTGCAGACAGGCTTGATACATACGGCCGCAATGAGCTGCCAGAGGGGGAAGAGGAATCGAGCCTGATCAAGTTTTTCCGGCACTTTCACGATGTGCTGATTTATATTCTTCTCGCAGCCGCCGTCGTCACCGCCGTGCTCGGGCATTATATCGATACCGTCGTCATTCTGCTCGTCGCCGTGATCAACGCGTCTATCGGCTATCTGCAGGAGAGCCGGGCGGAGAAAGCCCTGCAGGGGATCAAAAATATGCTGTCGCTCGAAGCAACGGTCGTGCGCGGGGGCAGTCGAATCGATATCGATGCCGGCGAACTGGTTCCGGGGGATGTGGTGATTCTCCGCGCTGGAGATAAAGTTCCGGCGGACATGCGGCTGCTGGAAGCAGACAACCTTGCAGCCGAGGAAGCCGCGCTGACAGGGGAATCGACGTCAGCAGAGAAAACGACCGACGTGCAGGAAGAAGATATCGTGCTCGGCGACCGCTTTAATATGGTGTTTTCCGGCACGTCGATCACTTCCGGCAGCGGCCGGGGCATAGTCACGGCGACCGGCGAACAGACAGAAATCGGGAAGATCAACGAATCCATTAACCAGGTCGAAGAAACGAAGACGCCACTGATGAAGCAGACGGACCGTTTCGGTAAACAGGTTGCGTTCTTCATTCTTGGTGCCGCGGCGGTCATGTACCTCTTCGGCTTTTTCGTGCAGGGATATGAGGCAGGAGAACTCCTGCTTTCTGTAATCGGTCTTGCCGTGGCTGCGATTCCGGAAGGACTTCCGGCGATCATCTCCATCATTCTGGCGCTCGGCGTGCAGAACATGGCGGATCGCAAAGCGATCGTCCGCAGCCTCCCTTCGGTAGAAACACTCGGAGCGGTCTCGGTGATCTGCTCGGACAAGACCGGGACCTTGACGAAAAATGAGATGACGGTGACCTCGATTCTGACGGAGGAGCACAGCTTTGACGTCAGCGGCACAGGGTATGAGCCGGACGGCCGCATCAAGCTGGATGGGGAGGAAGCAGACCCGGAAACCAGGACGGACCTGAAAGAACTGCTGAGCGCCATGATCTCCTGCAACGAAGCCGAGCTGACGAAAACGGAGGACGGCTGGCAGATGAACGGTGAGCCGACAGAAGGATGCCTCCTGACGGCAGCAGAAAAAGCGGCCTCGACCATTCCGAGACACAGCCCGGCAGCGAAAATTCCGTTCGACTCTGAATATAAATACATGGCTGTCCTGGCCGATACAGATGAAGACCGCGTTATTTATGTGAAGGGAGCGCCGGACCGGCTGTTTGATATGGCGGCTTCTTCCGATGATGGGTTTGATCGTGATCACTGGGAAAAACTGATGAAAACGCGCACGTCGAAAGGCGAGCGGGTGCTCGCAGCCGGCAGAATCACCGTATCCGGGGAGAAAACCTCCCTCGAGCACGAAGACCTGCATTCGGGGGTGGAATTTCTCGGACTGACCGGCATCATTGATCCCCCGCGCGAAGAGGCGAAAGCGGCCGTAAACGAATGCCGTTCCGCAGGGGTGAGCGTGAAGATGATCACGGGAGATCATAAAGATACGGCCGTAGCGATTGGATATGAACTCGGCATCGGGGATGGAACCAAAGGGTTGGAAGGCCGCGAACTGGATGCGATGTCCGATGAGGAAATGGAGGAGGCGGTGCTGAAGTACGATGTTTTCGCCAGGACGAGCCCCGATAACAAACTCCGGCTTGTGGAGGCACTGCAGAAGCAGGGCAAAGTCGCTGCGATGACAGGGGATGGCGTCAATGACGCACCGGCGCTGAAACGGGCTGATATCGGTGTAGCAATGGGCATCAAAGGCACCGAGGTGGCGAAAGAATCCTCGAAAATGGTTCTGACCGACGACAACTTCGAAACCATCGTCGGGGCAGTGGAAGAAGGCAGGCGCGTCTACGCGAATCTGAAGAAGACGATTCTCTATATTCTGCCGACCAACGGCGCGCAGTCCCTGCTGATTGTGACAGCGATTCTGCTTGGAGCTGTCATGCCGTTGACCCCGATTCAAATTTTGTGGGTCAACATGGTGATTGCGGTTACCGTATCGCTGGCGCTGGCCTTTGAGCCGCTGGAAGAAGGAGCGATGGAGCGTCCGCCTAGGCCTGTGAGTACGCCGCTGCTGACGCCGTATTACATGTTCAGAATCATCTTTGTTTCGCTGTTGATTGCAGGCGTGACGTTTGCCGTGTATCTCTACCTGCAGGCGCAGGGCGTCAGTGAGACGATGCTGCATGCCGCCGTGCTGCACACTATTGTCATTCTGCAGATGTTCCACTTGTTCAACTGCCGCAGTGAGCTCGGATTCGCCTTCAACCGGAACTTTTTCAAAAACAAAGTAGCATTCCTCGTATCCGGGGCGCTGATCGTGCTGCAGCTGCTGATTCTTTACGTGCCGTTTATGCAGACAGCGTTCGGCACGACGGCGCTCACGATAGAATACTGGCTCGTGCCTGCGGGGTTGGGTGTTGTGATATTTGGTCTGATTGAACTGGAAAAAAGCGTCTCCCGCCGAGTGATCGGCCGAAGACAGAAAGGGGTCCGCGAGTGAAAATACTGATGGAGAGGCCGAAGCTGTCCCAGCGGCGGCCTCTGGAACTTTTATTGAATGGGAACAAAGCGGCCATCGTCCCTGAAGGAGACGGAGTGAATGCTGCGGTCCACCTCGGAGAAGAGATCTGGACCTTTCGGGAAACAGGACGGACCGAGGCCGGGGAAAAAATCTATGACGTCTCTCATGCCGGGGGAAGTGAGGTGCTTTACGGTCCCCGTCCAGAAGATACGCGGCATCTTCTGCGGATGGAGTCGGAAGAACTGATGATCGAATCTGCCATGGGACAGAGCGGGATGGTTCAATATCAAGGACGCGTCGCCGGGGAAACGAAGACGACGGGGTTTCTCTTCCGGACGTTCTGGGAAATGACCATCGACACAGACGAAATCCCTGCACCGGTGCTTGCAGGGATGATGTACATATTCTGGCACACCTTCTAACCTGGCGCCAGGCCTGCGTTCGACGCCGGCGAAGCAGCTAATCCTCGTATTCCGGCTCGTAGTCAAACTCCGTCTTGACGGAGAATTCACGCTCTTCGCCGCTTTCCTCTTCTTCAAAAGAAGCGATGGCAATCACCGTGTAGGTGCCGGGATCCGGTCCCATTTCCAAAAAGGAGTCAAAGCTGTAGTGCCATACTTCCGGGAACTGCGGGCGGATCATGCCTTCGTTGCTGCGGCCGACCCTGACACCGGTCGGGGTGTAGCTGTTCAAGTTTTCATCGGCGATACGAAAACGCACGAGCGACGTATACGTGACTTCAACTGGATCCGAACCGCGGTAGGTGAGCGTCGCTTCAAAATCCCGGTTGTTTTCGGCGCGGATGGTCATGGTGTAATCGCCGTCTTCGACAATGTCCTCTTCCGCATTGTCAACCATAGCAGGCGGTATTTCTGCTGCGGTCGGCTCGGCATCGGTACCGGACCAGTCTGTCCAGTCCACGGCGCAGCCGCTGAGACCAAGCAGCAGAACAAGCAGGAGAGCTTTCATCCGTCATCACTCCTTTGTCTTCCAGCCGGCAGCACAGGACTGGTACGGCCGGCAGGATTCACGTACAATGAACATGCATTACGTTCCATTCTAGCAGAAACAGTGGTGCTTCGCCTGCATTTTCCATACATAGGCGTGCCGCTGTTCATTAAAGGAGGTAGTAACGTGGCCAAAGGACCATCTTTTTCACCTGACAACCGGCCATTCTGGGAGAAGCGCTGGGTGAAAGTGCTGCTCTGGACATTGGTCGGACTGCTTGCTGCTGCCATCATCGCTGTGCTGATCGCCTACTGGTTCCTGGCACAGAGCCTGCCAGATACGGAAGAGGGGGCTGTGGAGGCACAAGTAGAACGGGACGTCGAGGTATCGCGGACAGATGACGGTGTCCCCCGTATCGCGGGGGACGACCTGGAAGAAGTCTTCTACACCCAGGGATATGTCATGGCCCAGGACCGGCTCTTCCAGATGGACATGACACGCAGGCTCGCCGGCGGTGAACTTGCCGAGGTGATAGGGGAAGACGCGCTGGAGAGCGATGAATACTTCCGGACCTACGGCATGCACCGCGCGGCTGGAGACATGCTCGATTTATTCGATGAAGAAACGGAAAGCATGGTCACTGCTTTTGCGGAAGGAGTGACCCAGTACATAGAAGAAACATCCGCTGCAGGAGAACTGCCGCTGGAATTCCGTATACTGGATTATGAACCGGAGCCGTGGACGATAGAAGACACGGCGGTGGCGGTGAAGTACATGGGCTACACGTTAACGGGAAATTTCACCGAGGAGCTGGAAAATTATGAAATCGTCCGGGAGCTCGGCATGGAAGCGGAAGCTTTGTTTCCGGATTATGATCTCGACGGGGACTTTCCTGTGATTGATGAAGAGACGACAGGGTCCGGAGAGGCCAATGAGAGCGATGCTGCGCTGCAGGCGTACAGCGGTCTGGCATCGGAAGATCCGCCCGGTTATGAAGACAGGCTCGATCTGCACGCCCACGCCCCTCCAGCGTGGAACGGCAGCAACAACTGGGCTGTTTCTGGAGAACATACAGCGTCCGGTGCACCGCTTATTGCGGACGACCCGCACCTCGGACTGGATATACCGGCAGTCTGGTACCAGGTCGAGCTGGAAGTCGAAGGCGATTTCCATTCCACCGGGGTGACGGTTCCCGGTATTCCCGGTGTCGTCTTAGGGCATAACGGCAGTGTGAGCTGGGGTGTGACGTCGTTATCGGCTGACTATGAAGATGTGTTTCTCGAACAGGTGAATCCGGAGAACCCGAATGAATACTTATATGATGACGAGTGGGAAGAAGCAGAGCGGGTCATCGAAGACATCTACGTGGAGGGAGAAGAAGAACCGCGGGAATTTGTGGTCGATATTACCAGGAACGGCCCGGTGATGAACCGGGTGATGGAAGAAGGCGGACCTTATCAGGCGTATTCCATGCGCTGGAGCGGGCTGGAACCTGGAGAGGAATTGAACGGCATTCTTGCGCTGAGCCGGGCAGAAGATGCTGATACGTTCCGCGAAGGACTCGAAGGGTTTGTGACACCCGGGCTCAGCTGGGTGTTCGCGGATCAGGACGGAAATATCGGCTATCAGGGGCAGGCGCTGATACCGATACGGCAGGCGTCGGACGGACGGTTCCCCGTGCCTGGATGGGATCCTGATTTTCAGTGGGACGGCTTTGTTCCGCAGGAGGATCTCCCGTCCGCGGCTAATCCGGAGAGCGGATACATCATGACAGCGAATCACATGCCGGTCGGGGACCAGTATTCGTATGAAATCGGCCGCAGCTATCATCCTTACCGCGGTCAGCGTCTGGAAACGATGATCGAAGAGCAGCTGGAGAGCGGGGAGCCGTTTACGCTTGAAACGATGGCAGCGATGCAGCAGGATGTGAAAAACGTGCAGGCAGAAGCGCTGCTGCCGCTCATGACCGAGGGCGTTCGTTCCTGGACAGAAGACATGGAAGCGCGGGGTGCCGACGGTGAGCCGGTCGGCTCCTTATCAGAAGTGGAAGAAGCAGCGCTTGCAGAAGTGGAAAACTGGGATTACGAAGAAACCGCGGAGGCGTCCGGAGCGCTCATCTGGCAGCTTTGGTATGAAGGACTCCCGGAGCACGTATATGAACGTCATCTGGAGATTCCGCTCACGAATCATCTTACAAGGCACCATACGATCGAAGAAGGAGCGGATGACGGGATGATGTTCGCCTTTCTCGATGAACGGTTCCACGTCCCGTTCGCCCAGGCCATGCGTGAAAGCTTCTATGAAGCCGTGCACCGTGCCGAGGAAATGCAGGGGGATGACCCTGGTGACTGGGAATGGGGCGACTGGCATCAGCTCAGCCTTTCCCATCCGCTGGGGGCGGTCTGGCCGCTGAACCATGTGTTTGACCTTGGAGGTCAGGCGGTCGGCGGCAGTGGCGCGACGCCGGCGGCAATGAGCTTTGATGTCGAAACTGGAGAAGCTGATCACGGAGCGGGCTGGCGCTTTATTGGAGATCTGTCCGATCCGGATCACTTCTATGATGTCCTGCTGCCGGGGCAGTCCGGACAGCGTCTCTCGCCTCATTACGCCGATCAAATCGACACCTGGCTCGATGGAGACTACACGCGCATGCCGTATCAGTCGGAGGGAGAGGCGCGTTTCTCTGATGAGCAGCAGTAGAGAAAACAAGATAGAAAGGAGCTGCTTCCATGCAGCATACTACAGGCCGGGAGCGAATCCTTCTGCTCGATGTCATCCGGGGAGCGGCGCTTCTCGGGATTGTCCTTGCGAACATGGCTTTTTTCAAATCACCTGTCTTTCAAAAAATGGCATCCCTCGATCCGGAGCCGATGCCAGCCGAACCGCTAGACCGTGCGGCGGCGCTGATCGTCGATGCATTGATACTCGGCAAATTTTATCCAATGTTCTCGCTTCTTTTCGGTCTCGGTTTTTATTTATTCATGACGAGACTGGAACAAAGGGGACTGCAGGCACGTTCCTATTTTCAGCGGCGGTTGACGTTTCTGCTGCTGCTCGGACTGATTCACCTGGTGGTCATCTGGTCCGGCGATATTCTGTTTACGTATGCGCTCGGCGGCTTCTTTCTGCTTTTCTTTGTGAAGAAGGAGGTGCGGTCGCTCGTCCGTTGGGGCATCGGCCTGCTGCTGACGTCGAGCCTGGTGATGGGGCTGCTGCTGCTGGCAGGAAATTTTGCCGCTGTCGTGAAGCCGGACATGGCGACAGGAGGCGTGGACGAAGCACACAACGTGATGAGCAATGGCACGTGGATGGAGATTTTCTCCTATCGGCTCAGCAATGAAGTATTTCTCGTGCTATTCAACGAACCCTTTGCTGTGCTGAACGTGCTGGGTATTTTCCTGATCGGCGCGGCGCTAGGAAAAGCTGGGTGGTTTCATGATATGGAACGGCATCTGGAAGGATGGAAGAAACTCTGCTTTCATGCCGGGTGGAGCGGGGTCCTGCTGACGATGCTGTTTCTCCTGCTGACGTATCAGGCGTTAGGGCTTCCGGTGTGGATGTCGGATGCGCTCGGCGAGGGGCTGAACATTCTCGCCGGTCCGCTGCTGATGCTGTTTTATGTATCGGCGGCGGTGCTCATCTGGCACGGGCGCAGCTTGGAAGTCTGGACGGCTCCGTTTGCCGCTGTCGGCCGGATGGCGCTCACGAACTACATGATGCAGTCCGTCGTGATGGTGCTGATTTTCAACGGCTACGGCCTTGGATTTTATGGGCAGATCAGCATTTTTAACGGATTCCTGATTGGACTGATGGTGTATGCGGTGCAGGTCATCCTCAGTACGATCTGGATGAGCCGCTTCGATCAGGGACCGCTGGAAAAACTCTGGCGCCGCTGGACCTACCCGGAAAAGAAAACCTCCTGACCGCCTGCAGGGTACAGGCAGAGCTGCCGGAAAGGCAGCGCACGCAACAAGGCACCGGATCACGTATCCGGTGCCTTTTTTGCATGATAGGAATATATACCTTCTCATTCAAGGGGACGGCGGCTCCATGCGCTGCTCGGGAAGAAACAAAGAACGTTTTCTTCCCTAAAAAAGCCTGCAGCGACTCTGCACGCCGTTCCGACCAAAAGACGCTGCGCGCTTTTGTTCCATGGTAGGAATGTAAAAGTTTTCATACAAGGGGACGGCGGCTCCATGCGCTGCTCGGGAAGAAACAAAGAATGTTTTCTTCCCTAAAAAAGCCTGCAGCGACTCTGCACGCCGTTCCGACCAAAAGACGCTGCGCGCTTTTGTTCCATGAAGGAGCTGCAGCGGCGGAATCCGTTCCGACTGGAAGCCGATCCGTGCTTCTGGTCAACTGGGGAAATGAGTAATCATGCCAGAAGCGCTTGTTCTAGCTGTGATGAAGCTGGTCGCGCCCCGGGTGAATCGGCTTGATATTGTTTCGGTTAGCCAGGAATTCCGGCCGTGGTCCCTGGCCGGAAAACGGCTCCTGCAGCTGGTTCTCGATCGAGTTGTAGACGAAGAACACATTGCTGCGGTCGTATGGGGAAATGTTTCCGGCGGAGCCGTGCATCGTGTTGCAGTCAAAGAAGAGAACCGAGCCGGCCGGACCGGTAGCACGGTCGATCTGTCCGTCAGCCTGATCAACAAGCCAAGACATGCTGTCGTTGTCCGGGACACCGGACTCCTGCTTTTTCAGCGACTCCTTGTAGTTGCCTTCCGGCGTCATGCCCGGGCAGGACACATACCAGTTCTGCGATCCTGGAATGAGCATCAGCGGCCCGTTGAACTCGTAATTGTCGGTCAGCACGATCGAGCAGCTGACGGCACGCATGTCCGGCATCCCGTCCTCTACATGCCACGTTTCGAAATCAGAGTGCCAATAGAATTCTTTCCCCTTAAAGCCCGGCTTGAAGTTGATGCGGGACTGGGTGATATAAACCTGGCTTGCCAGAAGCTGCTCCGCAATTTTCACGATTCGTTCGTTTTTACTCAGTGCTTCAAAAAACCCCCCGTCTTTATGGATCTCAAAAACAGAACGAATCTCGTTGCTTCCGGGCTCTTTAATGACATCGTCAGCATCGCGGGACTTGTTACGGTCCATGAGCTGGCGCAGTTCTTCTTTCAGAATCTTAACTTCTTCCTCATTGAACAGTCTTTCCTTGAGTAAGTATCCCTGCTCATCAAACCGCTTCATTTCCTCTTTGGTAAGCGGACCATCGCTGTCAGCCTTCTGATGAATGACGGGATCCTTTCGTTCAAGAATCTCTGCTTTGTTTCCTGTGCGGGATGGGTACTTATCGACTTTTGTCTGTGCCATTGTGTTCCTCCTTTTTCTTGATTGGTGATTGGCCCTTTAGAAGAGCTCCTGCTGAGTAGAGTACCCTTAAAATAAACGGATAAACACATATTTTCTTATTTTATGGTCTTTTTATATGTTATTTATCTAGTCCTATCGTTAACGACAGATGAAGGGAGCTTCCTGGAGATAGGGAGACATATCCTGGTGAAAAAACAGCATGCGTTCCAAAGAGACGGCTGAGGAAGCCGGATGCGCCGCAGGATCGCGGAATACGTTGTTTGAATCAGCAGGATTCGGGAACGAGGTTGTTGTGACTATAATGAAAAAGGTGGTTAAATCATGAGTTCATGGAACGGAAAAACAGTCGTTATTACTGGTGCAAGCAGTGGAATCGGCGAAGCGACGGCAGAGCGCTTCGTTCAGGAAGGCGCGAATGTGGTTCTCGGGGCCCGCCGGGAAGAGCGGCTGCAGGAAATCCAGTCCAAGCTGTCCGGTGAACCTGGTGAGGTGTCATATCAAAGCGTGGATGTGACGTCCCAGGAGCAGGTGGAGAGCCTGATTCAGCATGCCATAGATAAGTTCGGCCAGGTGGACGTGCTGTTCAATAATGCTGGTCTGATGCCGCTCAGCTTTATGAAAAACAAAAAAGTAGATGAGTGGGAGCAGATGGTTGATGTGAATATCAAAGGGGTGCTGTACGGAGTCGGCGCTGTCCTTCCACACATGCTGGAGCGTAACGAAGGGCACATCATTACGACGTCGTCCATCGCCGGACATGAAATTATGCCGGCAGGAGCAGTTTACTGCGGCACGAAGTTTGCGGCCCGGGTAATCATGGAAGGGCTCGGCAAGGAAGTCGCGCAGAGTAACGTCCGTACGACCAGCATCTCGCCGGGGATTGTCGAAACAGAGCTGATGAGTACCATCACGGATGAAGACGTACACGACATGCTGAAGAACTGGAACATGGATGAGCTGACGCCGCTGCAGAGCAAAGACATTGCGGAAGCTGTTTTCTACACGGTAAACCAGCCGCAGCACGTCGATGTGAACGAAGTCATCGTCCGACCGAACAACCAGGGCTGATCCCCTCTCAGCCTCAGGGCGGTCAAACCGACTTTTTCACAACTGGACACGAGGACAAAAGAGCCACGCCGGGAGAGAACGCCGGCGTGGCTCTTTTGAATGTATACGTTTTTCATACAGGGTGACGGCGGCATTCTCGGCTGCGCGGACAACCAGGCTGCCGGTTGACCGCTGATATTCCGGCAGGGCCTGATGGAAAGAGTCCGTCGTCAAAGCGGATACGGCTGGCTCCATACGCGGAGGGAGCGTCCGGAAAAGGAGGGCAAAGCGTCTCCTGTGCCGATAAGAGTGGCTCAAAAGCGAGCAGGTGGCTCAACATAGCTGTCGGGCGACGCGGAGAGGCAGCCAGGGGCCGCTTCCGATGCCATGGTGCGGGATGGAACAGCAGGGGGAAGCGAAAAGATGCGTACCTGTTGGCGTACCTGCCGTGTGCTTCGGCTGGTCATGGGCCTTTGACTCGAAACCTGAAGAAGCACAGGGGATACGCCTTTGCAGTAGAGCGGCTCTGTTTAGACGATGCGGCCGATATAAGGGAGGTTGCGGTACTGCTGTGCATAGTCGATCCCGTAGCCGACGATGAACGTATCCGGAATATCAAAACCGATGTAGTCTATCGGAGTTTCAATTCTCCTTCTCTCCGGCTTGTTCAACAGGCTGCAGATTTTCAGTTCAGCCGGATGATGGAGGCGGAAGTGATCGACGAGGAAGTCGAGCGTCAAGCCGCTGTCGACGATATCTTCGACGATAACTGCGTACTTATCTGTAATGTCATGGTCGAGGTCTTTCAGCAGGCGGACCTTGCCGGTAGTTTCCGTCTGGTTCCCGTAGCTGGAAACGGCAATGAAATCGATCTCTACACTGGTCTTCATCGCCCGCATCAAATCGGCGGCAAAGACGAAAGATCCTTTTAAGACGGCAATCAGCACAACAGGCCGTCCGGCTGCATCGGCCTCAATCTCCGCAGCGAGTTCCTGAACCCGAGCGGCGATTTTCTGTTCATCAATCATCACTTCCGTGTTCCATGTTTCCATGAGTAGATCCTCTCCTTGTGAACGTTTTTACGTAAATTATACCAATCGTTCGTTATTCCAACGGTTATTGTAACGAGGATTCCCGTTTTTGTAAATATGAATCGGATACATACGAATGTTCATACCCCGTGCATAAAATTTACTGAACGTTTGAATCTCCTTAAAACGGCCTTGATATTCTTCTACTAGCATGAAAGCAGTAAGAAAGATATTGATGGAGGGATAAACATGAAAGCATGGTGGATGATGGCGGGAGCCGCTCTTGTATTGAGTGCCTGTGGTTCCGAAGATAACAGCGGAGCGGAGGAAGAAGATCCAGAAGAAATCGTCATGGGATTTGTGCCGACAACGGACTCGGATGAGATTGCTTCGACGGTGGAGCCGCTGGCGGAGCGGTTATCTGAGATTCTGGATCGTCCTGTCGAAGGGACGGTCATGACTAGTTTTTCCGGCCTTGTGGCAGCGATGGGTAACGGAGAAGCGCATATTGGTTTTCTGCCGGCCTTCGGATACGTCCAAGGAAATGAAGAATATGATCTGGAGGTCATGCTGAAATCTGAAAGAGATGGAGCATCCTCCTACCGGGCTCAGTTCGTCGTGCGGGAAGATGCCGGTCTGGAAACATTGGATGATCTGGAAGGGACCGGTTGGACGTTTCCGGATGTTGCTTCTCCGGCAGGCTATCTCTTTCCAGCTGCCCATATCGCCGAGCACCGCGGGGACATTGGGGATGTAGAAACGGAATTTTTCGGAGACGTGCTGGAATCGGGCTCGCATGACAATGCGCTGACAGCTGTAATCGAAGGAGAGATGGATGTCGCAACGACGTATGAAGATGCGCGTGACGTCATTCTCGATGACTATCCAGAAGCCGAAGAGGAACTGAAGGTTATCGAATATACAGACGAGATTCCAAACGACACCATCAGCGTGATGGATGGTCTGGACGAAGGGTTGAAGGAAGAAATAAAAGAAGCCTTTCTGCAATTCAATGAAGAAGAAGAGATGATCCAAGTCATGAATGACGTGTACCGCTGGGATGCGATCGTGGAAGCCGAAGACAGCGATTATGATATCGTGCGGGAAACGTATGATAATTTCCGTGATGAGATTGATGTCGACGATCTGTAAGTCGTCCGCGGCGTAAGAGAAGCGGTGGAGCGTTGACGAAGCTGTTTTTCGTCGTCATCTTGCCCTTCCGGCATATTCTGGTTACAATCAAACAAATGATTGGTTGTACAGGAAGAGATCCGGCCGGCCCGGATGTTCCGGAAGGAGGGTAAGGATGAATCGTAAACAGCGTGCTGCGGCAGCATTGAAGCAGACGGGGCTCTTCCCGCTCAGCACTAGGGACGTGCAGCGGGCGCTTGAGGAGCCTGAACAACATCACGAAGGAGACCTGGCACTTAGCTGTATCCCCGCTTCGAGACAGCTGCAGAGGACCGCCGTGGAGCTTGCTGCTGAAACGGCAGCAGCGCTCGAAGACTTTCCGTGGATAACCGCTGAAGCCGACGGGCACCGGGTCTTCCTGCGTTTTCACCGGCCGGTGGTCGGCGACTGGGTGCTCCAGCATGCAGACGATCCAGACTATGGCAGGAGTACGACCGAACGACCGCAGACGGCAGCGGTGGTCCTTGGCACTTCCCGGGACCTGGACATGCCGGAGTGGGCGGATCTGCGAGCTGCTGCGGTCACCCAGTCGCTGCTGCGGCTGGCGGACAACGGAGGGTGGACGAGCATTCGCGCAGAGAAAGCCGCGTCGTGGGAGGTGGATTTCGGCCTGCACGACGAAAAGACGAAGGAGCCGTCGGAGGAGCCGGCCGCGCGTGTGATCCAGCAGTTAATGGAACAGGAGTTAATTACCCGGACAGAGGAGGGGTATGCGGTTCCTCTGTCCGGACTGCCGCCGCTGCTTCTCTACAGCAGGGACGCGGCCGAAGGGGAAGCAAGAGCTTTGGCAGCCGTGGTCGCCAGAAAAGAACAGCTTGATTTTGATGTGCTGCTGGATGTTTCGGATAACCGGAGACAGCTGCATATCGAACAGCTTCGTCAAGTACTGCGGCAGGGAGGCTGGCCGTGGGGAGGGCAGCTCGAGCATGTAGGGATATCGGAAGTGCAGTCCCGCTATACCCCCACGGACCTCCTGAAGCGGACGAGAGAGCTTTTTCCGGATGCCAAGCAGGCGGCCGGCGTGCTCCTGTTTCATCTGCTGCTGCCGGATCGGATGGACCGCCCGCCGCTGACCCCGCACCTGCTCGGTGAAGACAGGGGCGGGCGCTACATACAACAGACGTATAACGAGGTTTGTTATTCCGTAAGCGAAGGGCGAGCGGACGGCTCAGCATGGCCGGATGCCGTCTGGCGGGTCGTATGTCGGATCGACGACTTCCCGGAAACAGCGAAAACAGCGTGGGAGCGGAGGCAGCCCTCGCTGCTTGCGGCACTGATGCTGAATCTGGCCGAAGCAGTGCGTGCCGTACCGCCGGAAGCATGGGAAGATGCCGATCACCGCCTCCCCGAAGCAGCCTGCCGTGTGTTGCGAAGAGGCATGTTCCTCCTCGGAGTGGAGCTGGAGGTCCGGGCAGGCAAGTGACTTTCTTTCTGCCGTTCCTGTGGCACTTCCCAAGGCTGAAAGTAGAAAGAAGGCATGAAAAAGAGCGGCTTTCTCCTGCGGGAGGACCGCTCTTGTCTGCGTGGCAGAAAGCTCCCCCCTTTCTGGCAGAGGTGCTTGTTTTCGTTTCGTTTTCCGGATTAAATCTAAAAAAATGTCGCATAAATACCATTAAATTCCCAAACTTTTAGAGGCGGTACAATGATTCAAAGCCGGCCTTTTTGGTTATGATGTAACATGGATGAAATAATCGAAAAGGATGTGTCTACATGAAAAAAGCAGCGCTCTTGTCTACCGTTGCTGGGAGTGCCCTTCTCCTGGCCGCGTGCGGAGGCGAAAATAACGAAATGAACAACGAGGAAGCAGGAAATCCTGCGGACAACAACGGTGTGGAGAACGAGGAGAACAACGATAACAACAGCGATAACAACGAAGAAGCGGACGAGAACAATGAGAACGCTGACGAAGAAGAGAACGGGGAGGAAGCGGCTGGCGACGTCGAGGATCTTGCAGCTGACTATGACCTCGACGTGACGGTCGAGGAGGACGGCGGCGACGCGCCGGAAGCATCGATGGAAGAGCTGGAAGAAGTCTTCGCCCTCGTGAGCACAGCGCAGGAAGCGGACATGCTCGCTTTCGTGGAATCCCCGCAGGAAGGGGAGGCAGAAGAAAGCGGCTCGGTCGAAGCACATTACGAAGTGCCGGGCGTGGAACTGGAAGAAGTGGAAGCGCACCTCGTTCTCGAATTCGACTATGAATTCGGCGGCGATCTGGGAGATGACGATGTTCATCCATCTTTTGAAGACCTCAGCTCAGAAGAAGCATCCTTAGAGGGTCCTGAATTTCTGACTTGGGAAACCGATGCCCTCGAGGCAGATACTGCAGGTGCCGGAACGATCGCTGAATTCACAGGAGAAGGTGCCTGGGTACTGGAAGCGGAACATGACGGAGTGCACGTCACGTTTGAAGAAGAGGACGAATGGCTGGCCGAATTCGCTTCCGACATCCTTGCAGGTATTGAAGAGGAATAACCCCCTTGCAGCCCCCAGCGTGAAGGCGGTGTAGTTTCCATGAACCGTGCTGGGACAATAAAAGTTGAAATGAGCAGAAAAACGCTTCCGATGATTCCTATGGTATCGTCGGAAGCGTTTCGCATGCAGGGGAGAATGCCATGGCTGATTCCGTCTGCCGGGACCGGATTACAGAAAAAAGAGGCCATCTCCTCTGGAGGCGGCCTCGATCGATCTATGTTGTGGGAGAACGCGGCCTGCTGCCGGCGCTCCTGCTGTGACTTCGTTAAAATGATTCTGAGCTCCGGTCCACGACAAAGCGGGATACTTCTGCACGGATTTCCTGCAGGACGTCCTCGTAGTCGGATTCTTCTTCCATGTGCATACGGACTTCTCCGTTTTCATATAAAATCAAGCTCGGCAGTTCTTCTGCCTGCAGGTGAGGAGCCGCACTGGCAGCCTCGGTTCCTTCAACCACGTGGACATCAATCGGTTTGCTTTTCTCCAGTTCGAGAAGGGCATCCAGATAAGCGTGGTTTCGTTCATCTTCCTGATCATCAAGAAGCAGAATGGCGTGGAGGGTTTCTTCCGCTTGAAGATCGGGAAGAACATCATATACGTCAGCAGAGCTGCATCCAGCAGTAATGAATAATAATAACAGCATGAGTGTTTTCATGGCGGAGACCTCCTTATCGCCTGTTCGTCCCCTATCATAACTGCTGTGTGCTTGAAAAACAGCGTTGTTACACGATTATTATCGAAGTGTCACCGAAATGAGATATTAGTAATCACTGCCGTAAAAAATGAGATTTTTTGCCGGGGCCGTTCCGGAGTGGATTCCTGCTCGTGAGAATTTGCCATTGTGCACGTTCAATCCGGGGAGAACCGCCGACTACTGCCTGTGGCACGGGGGGGAAGATGGTATAGGAAAAACGGCGTCGCGCGCTGCACGGGACGAAAGTAGAACCTTTTCTTCCCTCGAAAAGCCTGCAGCGACGCCGTCCGCTGTTCCGACTTGAAGACGCTGCGCGATTTTGTTCTGTGACAGCGGTGGTTATGCGGTATGATAGAGAGAGGAAGCAGGTGAGCGTCATGAAACAACCTGGGGTCAAAGGTGCCGGCATTTTTCTGGCAGCAGCCGTTTTCTTCTTCGTGCTGCTCTGGGGCGTGTCGTCCATATACGAACAAACACAGGAGGAGTCGGAGGAACCGGAGCCGCAGATTGCCTCTTATGAAATACCGGCCTCCTTCATCCCGGTCTACCAGGAGGCGGAAGAAGAATACGGCGTGCCGTGGCGGCTCCTGGCCGCTGTGCATCGAATTGAAACGGTGTTTTCGACGATGGACACCCTCGTGAGTCCTGTTGGAGCAGAAGGGCATCTGCAGTTTATGCCGTGTACGTGGGCCGGCTGGAATCATCCATCCTGCGAAGGACTCGGGGAAGGAGATATTAGTGAAAGCGAGCTGACCGATCCGGACGTCATCGCCCAGTACGGCGGGTATGGCGTCGACGCCGATGGTAACGGTCAGGCGGACCCTTACAGTCTCGAAGACGCCGTGTTCAGCGCTGCCAACTATCTGGCTGATGCCGGAGCTGCCGACGGCCGGCTGGAGGATGCGGTGTATGACTATAACCGGGCCGACTGGTATGTCGACGATGTCCTGGAATTTTACGAGATTTACGAAGCAGGGTACGAAACAGTAGAACTGGAAGAGCAGGATATGGAATACGTCGTAGAATGATGGCAGAATATCGAATGATTCTGTCATCTTTCTCTTTTTTTCGTTATACTGGAAAGTAATTCGCCGTTCGAAATAAAACGGCAGACTTTGACAGGAAGAGGATGATTAGTATGGCACGCACGCGAGCAGACATTCCAGAGCAGGAAAAATGGAATCTGGATGATTTATTTTCATCTCAGGAAGCATGGCAGAAAGCCATGGACAAAATTCCTGCGATGCTCCAGGAAGTGCAGCAGTGGGAGCATCAGGTGACCAAAGATGGAGCATCCTTGTACCAGTCGTTAACATCGTATGAAGCGCTGCAGATCCATATGGTGCAGACAGGAACCTATGCTTCCCTGCGGGAGAGTGGAGATGGGTCTGACCCGGAAAACCAGGCGCTGACGGCGGCCTTTTCCTCGGTGCAGGGAGAGGTGCAGGCTGGCGTCTCGTTTCTGGAATCGGAACTGCAGCATCTGACGGCGGATGAAGTCACGATGATGATCGCGGAAGAGCCGAGGCTCGAGGATTTCCGGCGTACGCTGGACCGGGTGCTGGATGAACAGCCGTTCCGGCTCGGGCCGGAGGCGGAAAAGGTACTTGCTTCCTTCGGCGAAGTACATAAAGCTCCGTTTATGATCTACGAGCGGAGCAAATCATCGGATCTGCGTTTTCCTTCTTTTCCGACGTCGGACGGAAAAGAGCATCCACTGACCTTCAATTCGTTTGCTTCCTACGAAACGTCGCCGGAGACAGAAGTCCGCCGGCGTGCCTACGAGACCTTCTACGAACAGCTGAGCCGCTATCAGCATACGTATGCGGCGGCCTATGCGACGGAAGTGAAAAAGCAGGTGATCGAATCAAACCTGCGCGGCTATGATTCGGTGACTCACATGCTTCTCTCGAAACAGGAAGTGACGGAAGCGATGTACCACCGTCAGCTGGACACGATCCAGGAGCAGCTGGCTCCGGTCATGCGCCGGTTTGCTGCGCTGAAAAAAGAGGTGCTCGGCCTGGATCGGATGACGTATGCGGACCTCAAGGCACCGATCGACCCGGACAACAACCCGGAGATGTCCTATGAGGAGGCGTCTGCGCTCGTGCTCGATTCGCTGGATGTCATGGGCCCGGAATACAAACAGTTCATGCAGCGGGCCATCGACGAACGCTGGGTCGACTATGCGGATAACGAAGGCAAGCGTTCCGGTGCGTTCTGTTCGAGTCCTTATGGCGTGCACCCGTACATCCTGGTGACGTGGCACCATTCTATGCAGGATGCGTTCACTCTGGCCCATGAGCTGGGCCATGCCGGTCACTTTGCGCTCGCACAGAAGTATCAGCGTCTCTCGAATACACGACCGTCGATGTATTTCATCGAAGCGCCTTCCACGATGAATGAAATGCTTCTGAGCCGGCATATTCTGGAACAGTCCACGGACGAGAAAACGCGCAGATGGGTGCTGCTGCAGTCGCTCGGGACGTACTACCATAACTTTGTTACACACATTCTTGAAGGTGAGCTGCAGCGGCGGGTGTACGCCCATGCCGAGGCCGGGACGCCGATTACAGCGAAACTGCTGAACGAAGAAAAGACAGATGCGCTGCGCGCCTT
This sequence comes from Alkalicoccus chagannorensis DSM 18086, assembly GCF_000429725.1. GTDB lineage: Bacteria > Bacillota > Bacilli > Bacillales > Salisediminibacteriaceae > Alkalicoccus > Alkalicoccus chagannorensis. Next base: position 44,189 of record NZ_AUCK01000015.1, read on the forward strand.
CTGGGGAGAAGAGGTGGAGATTCCGGACAGTGCCGGTCTGACATGGATGCGTCAGCCGCACTACTACATGGGCCTCTATCCGTACACGTATTCCGCAGGCCTCACGGTGTCGACCGCGGCCGCGCAGCAGATGAAGGGGAGAGAAGAAGAAGCTGCGGCCGCTTGGCTCGATGTGCTCAAAGCCGGCGGCACGATGAAACCACTGGAGCTGATGCAGCAGGCCGGCGTGGATATGACGACCAAAGCGCCTATTCAGGAAGCAGTAGCCTATGTAGATGGGATTGTCTCGGAGCTGGAAAGCCTCTTCGCTCTGAAGAGGTAGGCCGTGAGCCCTCAGGCGCTGTGGCAGAAGTACCGTTCGCTGGCTGCTGGTGCCATCGCTTTAGCGCTCGTGATGGGCATCGGGCGGTTCGTCTACACACCGATCCTTCCGCTGATGGAGGTCGAGGGGCTCTCTACAACAGCAGGAGGAGCCCTTGCTTCTGCAAACTACGCCGGCTACATGATCGGCGCTCTGGCAGCCGTCCGGTTGAAAAAATCGAGCCTGCGCCTGCTGCTTCTGCTGTTGGCGAATGTGCTGTTCACATGGTCGATGGCCTACACAGACAGCCTCTTCTGGATGCACCTGCTCCGCTTTTTATCCGGTCTCTCAAGCGGGCTCGCTTTTGTTCTCGTCTCTGCCCTGATTCTGGCCGCATGGCGGCCGCGTCCGAACGGTATGCTGTATGCAGGCATACTCTTCGGCGGTGTCGGAGCCGGCATCTTTCTGTCCGGAGCGCTCACGCCGTTGTTCCAAGATGCGGACAGCGCCTGGGTCGGCTTCGGTATCGTGAGCCTCCTTCTTCTTGCAGTGGCGGCGGCCGCTTATCGGCATGAAGAGGTGCCAGAGGTGGGAGATCCCGGTGTTGTTCTGCGAGCATCCGGCCCGCACCGGAAAAAACATGCGGCCGCCTATTTCTTTGAAGGATTCGGCTATATCATTTTTGCTACTTATATCGTATCCATGCTTGTCTCGATGGACGATCTTCCCATCGACCCTGCCTACGTCTGGGCTGCCGTGGGTCTTGGTGTGATGCCCTCCTGTGTTTTCTGGGCGGTCGTGGCACGAAGGCGCGGGACGCTGGCAGCTCTGCGCATGGCCTATGTCCTGCAGCTGACAGGCATGCTGCTTCCCGTCCTGAACCAGAGCGTCGCGGTTCTGCTTTTCAGCGCCATCTGTTTTGGCGGGACATTTATGGGTATAACGATGTTAACGATGACGTATGCACCGATTACCGGCCAGCGGGCTATCGGCGTATTGACTGGTGGATACGGACTCGGGCAGCTTCTCGGGCCGCTGGCTGCCGCATGGGTGATCGTCCGTACAGAACCGTTGATGGCGCTGGTACTTGGGGCTGCGGCGCTCGCAGCAGCACTCGTTCTGATCCAGAACATGATACGAGAAGAAAGGAGGGGCACGCATGCCATACGTGAATATTAAGGTTACGCATGAACACGGCGGTCTGACGAAAGAACAGAAGCACGAGCTGATCGAAGGGGTGACAGACCTGCTGTCTGAGAAGCTGCAGAAAAACCCGGCTTCCACGGTCGTGGTCATTGATGAAATCGACACGGATAACTACGGGCTCGGGGGAGAGCAGATCACCGAACGCAGAAAGAAAGAATCGTAACAAGAAGGAGTCATCCAGATGACGGAAACTAGTGGCCGGGAACGAATCATGTCAGCGAAAGAAGTGATCCGACGCGCGTGGCATTGGATCATGGATCAGAAAAAACAGGTTTTTCTTTTGAGCCTTCTCTTACTTGCCCCGCCTCTCATCCTCGAATGGGTCATTCGTGCCGGGCTGGGGATGCCGCTGGTGACGGGACCTGGAGCCGGCACGCCGGTGTGGGAACTTTTCTGGACTGGGGGATCGGAACCATCAGCCGTATCGCTGCTGTGGTGGGAACCTTTGTTGAACATACTGGCATTTCTGCTGTGGCCGTTGTTTGTCATCAGCTTTGTGCTGCTGCGGCAGGAAAGGAACGATGGTGTCGGTGCCATTTTGAGGCGGACGGGCCAATTATCTTTGCAGGCTGTTTTTTCGACCCTGCTCGTGGTGGTGGCATCGATGGGGGTGATGGCGGTTTTTCTTCTGCTTGGATCTCCCGCTGGAGGCATCATTTCGCTGCTGCTTTTCGTGATTGGCGGGGCGATGCTGCTGTTTCTACTGCTTAAATCAAGTCTCTACCTCGGTTTGATTGCAAGTGGAGAGGCTCCACCTGCACTGATCCAGTCCTGGAGCTGGATCCAGGATCATACCGGGCGCACAGCGCTGCTGTTTTTCCTTGTGCTTCTAGTCTTCGGTATTGGGGGAGCCGTGCTGCAGCTTTCGGTTGTGTCGCTCCTTGGCTTCAGTCTCTTGTCGGAGGCCGTGCGTCTAGGTACGGTGTATCTCACCTACGTTGCTGCAGCTTCGGTCTATTCGGTATTGTTTGTAAATATCTACCGATGGGAACGAGGAGAGTAGTCGAAAAAAGGGGGACTATGTATGAAGAACGCTATGAGAGGAACGGCAGCAGCGGCTGCAGCCGGAATTCTGGCTGTAGTAGCCGTCCTTGCTTCGGACAGCTTATATGCCCTGCTCGCAGTGAGCGGGGCTGTCATGCTTGCTGCAGGAGCGGTGATGCTGGTCATGCTGGTCAAAACAAGCGGGGCGGCAGTTCCTACCGTGTACGGGACATCCAAACCGAACAGCATGACGACCGTCAGCCGGGCAGAAGGCAGCGGAGAGGCAGAAGAAGATCGAGGACGCCGGCAGAAGCTGGTCTTCTGGGGTGTGCTGCTCGGGTGGATGATCCTGCTCTTCTTTGCTGGCGTCATTGCCCTGCAGCCGTCCGCCTGAACGAGCCGCATGGGTCGGAAGGAACGGCCTGCTCCAGCATAAAACAGCTGCCGGGTGCCATGCCCGGATTCGGAAGACCGACAGCCATGTCCTTTCCTCAAACAATCATGGTACCTCTCTTTACGAACACGTAAAGGGAGTTTTTTCTTGGGATAAACATGGATACTTTCTCATCGAAGGGGCGGCAGGCACAGGGCTTTATCTCTGTCTGCTTCCGCTGGCGCCTGCTCGTGGAACGTTTTTCCTTTCTCTTCAGAGGGAATAGACAAGAAGATGGATGAAAAAAGAAGGGGGAGAGCCCATGTTCCAAGTATTCTCCGAAATCGAGCCGCTCCGTAAAGTGCTGCTGCACCGCCCGGGCAGGGAAATTGAGAACGTGACCCCCGATGAAATGAGCCAGCTGCTTTTTGATGATATTCCCTACCTCCCTGCGATGCAGAAAGAGCATGATGTGTTTGCCGATACGCTCCGCAGCCAGGGTGTCGAGGTCGTCTATCTGCATGACTGGATGACGACCTGCCTTCAGGACGACGAGCCCCGGATCCGCTTTCTTGAGCGAATGGCGGAAGCTTCGATGATGGCACAGGGGCGTTCGGCTTCTGCGCTGAAAGAATATCTTCTCGATCTGGATGCAGGAGCTTTCGTCGAAAAGATGATGTCCGGCGTTCGGAAAGAAGAGCTGCCTGAACAAAGGCGTCAGCATTTGTACGAACTCATGACGAAGCACTATCCTTTCTACCTTGCGCCGATGCCGAACCTGTACTTCACGCGGGATCCGGCTGCCGTCATCGGTCACGGCATTTCGTTGAATCCGATGAGCCAGGAAGCACGGAAGCGGGAATCGATGTTCATGGAATGCATTCTGGAGGAGGATGCCGGACTCCAGCACGTGCCGCGGTGGATGACAAGGGATCATCCTTTCCCAGTAGAAGGCGGCGATCAGCTCGTACTAGACCGGTGGACAGTGGCGATTGGTGTTAGTGAACGCACCTCCGCGCGGGCCGTGGAGGATCTTGCTGCTTCCCTCTTTGCCTCATCCGATTTTCAGCGTGTTGTCGTCGTCGAAATACCGAAAAAGCGGGCGTCGATGCACCTGGATACGGTATTTACGATGGTGGATACCGACCAGTTCACCACGCATGCGGAAGTGATAGATAAAGATGGACAGATGAATATCTTTCTCCTGGAGCGGGGCGATCCCCTGACGATTACACGATGGTCCAGCTTATCAGCCGCGTTAAAAGAAGTACTCGGTCTGAGCGAGATCAACATGATCCCGTGTGGCGGTGGAGATAAAATCGCATCTGCCAGAGAGCAGTGGAACGACGGATCGAACACGCTGGCGGTTGCACCAGGGGTTGTCGTGACCTATGAACGGAACTACGTATCCAATGAGCTGATGCGGCGGAACGGCCTGCAGGTGTTGGAAGTACCAAGTTCGGAACTCGTCCGCGGGCGCGGCGGTCCACGCTGCATGAGTATGCCGCTCGTACGTGGAGACAGCAGAGCATAGAAAGAGCGGTGGCTGCGTCGTGTGAGTTGAAACGGCTCGAGAAGGCAACGTCTTTTCGATAATGCCGGACGTCGCAGCGGCGACGCTCAAGCGACGTGCGTTGCATCGTCGAGGGCAGTGCCTCTGAGTAAGCGTCCACCGAAAGCGAAAAAATCAACGACGAACGATTCACAAGCTTCATAAAAAGGAGAATATCTATGCTGTTACAACATTTCTATGATGACAAACTCGCCCAGGCATCGTATCTCGTCGGGTGTCAAAAGACGGGGGAAGCCATCGTCATTGACCCATCGCGTTCCATTGCTCCTTACTTGGAAGCAGCGGAAAAGCAGGGGCTGACAATCACGAAGGCATTGGAAACGCATATTCATGCGGATTTTGTTTCCGGTGTGCGGGAACTGAACGACCGTGCCGGTGCGACGGTCGTCGTATCTGGATACGGAGCGTACACGTTCCCGAAAGAGGTGGATGTGCTTCGAGTAAAAGACGGGGACGAACTATGGGTCGGACATAATAGGCTGGACGTTCTGCACACTCCCGGTCATACGCCGGAGCACGTGTCCTACCTCCTGACGGATGGAGCGAATCCGGAAGCGCCGATCGGGTTGTTCTCCGGAGACTTCCTGTTCGTCGGGGATGTCGGCAGACCGGACCTGCTGGAGAAGGCCGCAGATCAGCCCGACACGGCAAGGCAGGGTGCGCAGGATATGTTTGCGTCGCTGCAAAAACTGGAGGAACTGGACGGTTTTGTTCAAGTATGGCCGGGGCACGGCGCAGGAAGTGCCTGCGGGAAATCGTTGGGGTCTGTCCCTTCCTCCACGATCGGGTATGAGAAAAAATTCAACCCGGCTCTTCAATTCAGCAGCCGGGATGCCTTTATCGCTTTCCTTCTGGAAGGACAGCCGGAACCGCCGGTGTACTTTGCTGAAATGAAGCGGATCAACCCGGGACTCGTGCTTCCGCTATCCGAAGAACGGAGAAAGGGGATCCTGCATGCACGGCCGGGATTAGCAGCAGCGCTGGCTGCGGATCAGGAAGCGGTCGTGATTGACACGAGACCGTCTCCTTCCGCTGCGGCAGGGTTTCTGCCCGGCAGCATCAACCTTCCTTACACGCCGGGCTTTCTTCAATGGTTCGGCTGGCTGGTGGATTATACGAAGCCGCATTACTTCATTGCAGCCCCGGAGCTCGCGGATGCACTCTATGACGAATGCGCCCGCATCGGCATCATGCCGGCGGGTATTTTCCCACCCGCAGCAGTCAAAGGCAGCCTGCATCATATACCCCAGTGGACACCGGAAGATCTGCATGCGGACGAGTTGGTCCAGGCGGTGGATGTCCGGCTCGATGATGAATGGGAAGAAGGCCACGTTCCGGGAGCGCTCCATGTGAAGCTGCATGATATTCCCGAGCGTGCCGGGGAAGTCCTGGACAAGGAGCAGCCGGTGCACGTCTACTGCCTCACGGGCGTCCGTTCTGCGGCGGCCGCTTCCCTGCTGAAGAATCAGGGATTTCGTGTGATTGATACGATCGGCGGCTTGAAAGGCTGGCGTTCCCGCCGGCTGCCGGAAGAAGCTTCTCATTGACGTACAGAATAAAATTAAGTATACTTTAATTAGTTACTTACAAAAATAAAGTTAAATGAGGAGGCTTCATGATGAAGGGCCTGAAAGGACTGCACCACGTGACTGCTATTACAAGCAGTGCTGAAAAAAACTATGAATTTTTTACGTATGTACTGGGCATGCGTCTCGTGAAAAAGACGGTGAACCAGGATGATATCCAGACGTATCACCTCTTTTTTGCAGATGATGAAGGGAATGCAGGGACGGACATGACGTTTTTCGATTTTCCCGGCATTCCGAAAGGACGCCACGGCACCAACGAATTGTATAAAACGGGCTTCCGTGTCCCGAGCGATGATGCGCTGCATTACTGGGTGAAACGGTTTGACCGTCTCGATGTTAAGCACCAGGGCATCAAAGAAATGTTCGGCAAGAAGCTGTTGACGTTCCAAGATTTCGATGAGCAGATGTATATGCTCGTGTCGGATGAGAAAGACAACGGCGTGCCGGCCGGAAAGCCTTGGAAGGGCGGTCCTGTACCAGAAGAGTTTGCCATTACCGGCCTCGGTCCGATGCAGATTCGGATTGAACCTGCGGAAGGATTTCACGAGATTCTCGAAAAAGCATACGGATTTCAAGAAGTAGACCGGGAAGGTTCGATCCGGCTGTTTGAAACAGGAGAAGGCGGCAACGGGGCGCAGCTGTTTGTCGAGCATAATGCCGTGCTTCCGCCTGCGCAGCAGGGATACGGCACCGTGCACCATATTGCGTTCCGTGTAGAAGACCGGGATGCAATCCATGCCTGGGACAGCCACCTCCGCGAACTCGGTTTTCAGACATCCGGCCATGTAGACCGCTTTTATTTTGAATCTCTTTATATTCCGAGCGGACCGCAGATTCTCTTCGAACTCGCGACAGATGGTCCCGGCTTTACCGGAGATGAACCATACGAAACACTAGGAGAAAAGCTTGCGCTTCCTCCGAAGCTCGAGCCGAAGCGTGAAGAAATCGAAGGGTACGTGCGGCATATTGATACTGTCCGCAGTACGAAAACGATCGAAAAAGAATACGAATAAAGAGAAGCCGGCTCTGCTGCAGCGGGGTCCTTCATGAAAATACGCTTCCGGTGATCCCGTATGGATTGTCGGAAGCGTTTCGTGTATACCTGGAAATAAGGTTAGTGGCTCATGCAGAGGATTATGTTCCTTTTGGCATGTGAGCAGGCCGCTTCTGCTCGCGGAAGGGGGTGAATCTCCAACCTGTTCAGGCTGCCCGGACGTGATCCGCAGCGATCTTCCTGCGATTTCACGAAATTGTGATACTCTCTTCGGATTTTCCTTTGAGCAGAATGGTAGAATTCCTGTATAATATATAAGGATAGCGGCTGCTGTCGATAAAGCCGGAAAAGATCGCTGAAAGAAGTGGAGGGGAATATATGGGAAAACGCGTTGGTTTGTTTATTCTGACCAATATCCTTGTCATCACGACCATTCTCATTGCCTGGACCGTGATTACAACATTTACGGATATTAACCGTTCCTATGATCTCGGTGCAGACGCTGGAGGTCTTGGGATTGACTACGTATCGCTGGGTGTACTCAGTATTTTGATTGGTTTTGCAGGGTCCTTTATTTCACTGGCGCTGTCGAGAGTGATGGCGAAGAAGATGATGAAGGTCAAAGTCATCGACCCGGACAATCCTGCCAATGCGCATGAACGGAATGTCGTTGAAAAAGTACATCGATTTTCACGTGCAGCTGGACTTATGCATATGCCGGAAGTTGGGATCTATCAGTCTCCGGAAGTGAACGCATTCGCCACAGGCCCGACAAAAAAACGATCGCTTGTTGCGGTCTCTCAGGGGCTGCTGCAGTCCATGGATGATGACGCGGTTGAAGGCGTCGTTGCACACGAAGTGGCCCACGTAGCCAATGGCGACATGGTCACCATGACGCTGCTGCAGGGCATTGTCAACACGTTCGTCGTGTTCTTCTCCCGGATCGCGGCACTGCTTGTGTCCCGACTGGTCCGCTCGGAGATGCAGTTCATCGTCCGCATTGCGGCGATTTTCATCTTTCAGATTCTCTTCTCGATTCTGGGCAGTCTCGTCGTCATGGCCTACTCGCGCTGGCGCGAATACCATGCAGACCGGGGCGGCGCTGATCTGGCCGGCAAAGACAAAATGGCCCATGCGCTTCGTTCCCTGCAGGCTCATGTCGAGAAAGCGAATATCAAGCAGGACCGTACCGACGATTCTGCTGTCGCAACCATGAAAATCAGTACGAAGGGAAGTGCAGCACGCCTGTTCTCTTCTCACCCACCGCTGGATGAGCGGATTGCACGACTGGAAGAGCGTTAAAGAAACGCAGGAAGGGACCGTCTCTGAACAAAGCAGAGGCGGTCCCTTTGTCTATACGAGAGCTCCCTATTCTTCGGTTCTAAAATTAATGATGGGGCAGCGGTTCATTTCTGTGGCACCTTTTCTTCCGTTTTAGGCGGACGTCTGCCAAGGAGCGCTGCGCTCAAAGAACCCGCGGTACACGCCGTTCCGATCACAAGGCGCTCCGCGCTTACGTTTCTTCTGGTGGTGGAGTATATGATTATCACTTTTTTCATGCTTCATGTTATACTGACTTCCACGGGTGGATGATGCCCGTAAACGGTTCCGACTTCTTCCGCTGCTTCCGTTTCCGCACCAGGAGAAATTGTCGACGATAGAACTAGATAAGTATCCTGCAGGTTCGGGTATACCTATACTAAAGGACAGAAAGGAGCTTGCTCTATGCTTTGGTTTTTTCTCATGGTCATGATGTTTTTCGGTTTCGTTGTCCTGGTGTCCGCCGCGTTCACTCCTGGTGCAAGACCACCGGCTGATGACGCGCTTGTTGGGAAGGAAGTTGCGAGAAAGAGAGAGGTACAGGCCAAGGCCGGCACGTTTGATGTCGTGCTGATCAAAATGCCTAGTGCGTATGAAGACCGCTGCTACCGTATTGAGTTGATGAAAAACGGCATGCTCGTCCATAAGAATATCGATTTCTTCGATCAGGACGCCTCCTACACGGAAGTCATTAAAGGCTTCATCAAGGAGTTTGACCGCCGGATGGCGGAAAAGCATGCGGAAGAGCAGGCAGAAGCTGACCAGCGTTTTGAAGTGGAAGTATGGGATGGAGATGTATATGAGGACAACGTGACGGAAATACCGAAGCGTGTGGAGGACAAAGCCTCCAACTCCTGAATACCCTCCCCAAATGAATAAAAACGAAAAGAGCAGGAACAAACCAGCTCTAAATAAGGGAAAAAACGCTTCCGATGATCCAAAACAATGGATCGTCGGAAGCGTTTCGTCTGTACATAGACATCACGGAACCGGCGTGCCTTGACGCCGCAGGTTTTTAGAGGGAAGAAGGCATTTTTCGTGCTTCCCGAAAAGCGGACACTGCACTGGCCTGCTCAGGGAGAGCCCGGCTTCTCCTCATCGTCCCGGACAGCGGAAATCCCTTTTTCTTCAAAGATTTCTCCTGCGATGCGTATCGCTGTTGCCGCTTTCGGGAAGCCCGCATAAGCGGAACACTGAAGCATCACTTCCACAATCTCCTCGGCTGAAAATCCCGCCTTCAGCGCCGCCCGGATATGGAACGGCAGCTGTTCGAATGCCCCTTGGGAAATGAGGGAAGAGAGCGTGATCAGCGTGCGCTGCTGCTGATCCAGCACGTCCCGGTCGTACACTTCCCCGAAACCGTAGCCGACCATCATGTCGACAAACCTGGGAGAGATATTTCTGTAGTTTTCAATCATCTGCACGCCTTGATCATCGGTCATGGTGCGCAGTTTAGCGAGTCCTTTTTGATAAGCGTCTCCGTCTCTGTTCACTGCAGGTGCCCCTTTCCTGAATGGTTCCTCTCATTTTAACACAGGCACCGTTTCTGCGGAGGACAGGCCGGAAAATCAGGATAAATCATGCGGCTCTTTCCCCCGTAAGCCTCACCCCCGGCGCATCGTTGGAGGAATTTCTTCCGTATCGACCACGAGTTCGAGTACATAGGGGCTCTTCAGCGGAAAAAGATGCTCAAGCGCGCGTGCGAGGGACGCCTCATCGCTCACCCTGGAGGAAGCAGCTCCAAGCGATGAAGCAAAATCTGCCGCATGCACCGGGAATTTGTAGGTCGTCCCGACCGAGCGGCCGAGATGGCGCTTCATGCCTTTATCGACCATGTCGAGGGCCTGATTATTAATCACCACAAACAGGACGGCCGCATCGTTTTCCACTGCGGTGGCAATTTCAGTTCCGTGCATAAAGAGGCAGCCATCCCCTGTCAGGCAGACGACCGGCAGTGATGGTGCGGTAAGCTTAGCGCCAATCGAGAGGCCGATGCCATGGCCCATGGCACCAAATACATCATCAAAGAAAAACGTGCCGGGGTGGAGGATGTCATACTGCTGAATCGCAAAAAACGTATGACTGCCGTCATCGCCGTACAGTACGGTCTCCTCCGGTACATGTTCTCGTAACATCTGGACGGCCCGGGCAGTTGAGAGCGCGCTTCCTGATGCAGGCTCCTCAGGACGAGGAAGGTTCGGCAGCGTCTGGCTTTCCACTTCCTGATCCGGGAGTGGAAAGTGGCGCAGATTGTAGCGCAGGTCTCCTTCGACCGCCAGCGCTGGCACCGCGAACGAGCGGCCGATCACACTCGTATCTATGTCAAAATGAAGGATCTGCTCTGGCGGCTGATCTGCAGGCCAGCCCGCGGTGCTCATATCGCTCAGCTTGGACCCGCAGACAATCAGCAGATCAATGCCCTGCTCGATGTAGGCGTGCGGTTCTTCATTGCCTCCGAGGCCGAGTGCCCCGAGGGAGAGCCGGTGCCGGCTGGGAATACAGCCTTTCCCTCCCGGAGTGGTGCTGACCGGTATTTCCCAGTTTTCAGCAAAAGTGAGAAGCTCCTCGTATGCTCTGCAGGCATCGACGCCTTTTCCGGCAAGAATCATCGGCCGCTCCGCCTGGGCAAGCAGCCTGGATGCTTCTTCAAGCCGGCTGGATCGCAGCGGATGACTATCTGGAAGCGGGAGCTGGAACGGTTCCATGTCAGCGGTCAGGACATCGGCTGGGATGGACAGGTGGACTGGGCCCTTCTTTCCGCTCAGTGCGGTATGTACAGCATAGTCGAGCACGGCTTTCACGTTATCCGTCCGTTCGATGCGCGTGCTGAACTTAGTGACCGGTTCAAAAAGTTTTACAAGGTCGGTTCCATACATGGAAGAATCCTGTCCCTGAGGTTTCGTCGAAGCGCCGATAGAGGGGTGACCGGTAATGAAGAGGACCGGGGCATAGAGCGCGGAAGCCTGAGCAGCGGCGGTCACCATGTTGGAGCCTCCCGGTCCGGACGTACCGACAGCAACGGCAGGCAGACCGGAAGTCATCGCGGCCCCTGCCGCAGCGTATCCGCCGCCGCCTTCATGTTTTGCGAGGACGAAGGGAATGCCGGCATGGTCTGCCGCAAGAATCAAGGGGACAACCGGTTTTCCCGGAATGCCGAAAAGGTGCTGGATTCCCCAGGCTTTGAATTGGTCGGCAAGGACAGCTGCGGTGCTCTTCATCAATGTTCATCGACTCCTTTTTTCACTTTCTGTTTAATTTCATCGATCAGTGGCTGATAGTTCGCTGCAAACGTTTCTGCAGGAAGCGGGGCGGAAAAATAAAATCCCTGAATGTACGGAGAGCCTAGTTCCAGCAGGCGCTGCAGCTGGACGTCACTTTCCACCCCTTCGGCAACGGCCCGCATCCCGAGCGTTTCCGCCATGGCAAGCATCGTGCCGACGAGCACCGAGTCCCCTTCGCAGCCGGACAGGTCATCGATAAACGTTTTGTCGATTTTCAGCGTCTGGATATTGAACCGCTTCAAATAATACAGCGAGCTGTACCCGGTCCCAAAGTCGTCCATGCTGATGTGCAGGCCGAGCCCGCGGAGTTCTTTCAAGACATGTTCAGCATGGTTGAAGTCCATTGCCATCGATTCGGTAATTTCGATGTCGAGAAACTCCGGGCTGACTTCATAAAGGGCGAGGGCGTCGGCGATGCTCTGCACGAAATCCCGCTTCAAAAACTGCTGGGCGGAGATGTTCACGCAGATCTGGACAGGCGGGAGTCCCTGCTCTTTCCACGCCTGATGCTGCCGGCACGCCTCCCGGATTACCCATTCTCCCATCGGTACAATCAGTCCGGTTCGTTCTGCGAGTGGAATGAATTTCCCCGGGGAAAGCAGCCCATGTTCCGGATGATGCCAGCGGATCAAGGCTTCGCAGCAGGCAATCGACGCCGTGTTGATATCGACGATAGGCTGATAATGCAGCACGAGTTCTCCCCGGTCGAGCGCCCGGCGGAATTCACTTTCCATCATTAAATCTTCACGGGAATGCAGGTGCATTTCCGGAGAAAACATCCGGTAATCATTTTTTCCTGAAGATTTCGCTTTGTACATCGCCGCATCGACATGCACCATGTACGACTCGAGGTTCGGCGGCTGTTGTTCGTATACTGCGCCGCCGATGCTCGCCGTAATGTGCAGACTTCGGTCATCAATATCGAACGGGTGCTGGAATTCGCGCAGGATCGAAGCAGCTATCTCGTTCAACTGGCATTCGCCGCTCAAATGCCGCACGAGAACGAGAAATTCATCTCCGCTGATTCTAAACAGCTGGCCGCGGCGGCTGATGACAGCATTCAAGCGCTGAGCGACGGACTGCAGCAGCTGATCACCATTGCTGTGTCCGAATGTGTCATTGATGCTTTTAAAGCCGTCCAGGTCAATCAGCAGCAGCCCTGTGTCCGCTTCGCGGCGGTGCATGAGTTTTTCCAGTTCGTTCTGGAAGAAGCGCCGATTCGGGAGCCCGGTCAGCTCGTCGTGATAAGCGAGGTAGTTGTACTGCTCCTGCAGTCGGTGACGCTCGGTAATATCGCGGAGCTGGGCAAAACCGCCGATGATTCGCTCCTCTTTCGCATCATAGATCGGCTGAGCATCGAAAAGACAGATGTACTGCGGGCGGCCGTCGTTTTTGACATCAATTTCCACGTCTTTATAAATCTTGCCTTCACAGAGTACTTGTTCAAAATAGTCCCCTGTGATAGAAGAATCAAAAATGCTCAGCCCGAGAATGTTGTCACGGTCAAACCCGGAGATCTGTTCGGCAGATGCGTTGTATTCGGTTACCACCCCGCGGGCATCTGTGACAATCACCGCGTTCTGCGTCCGCTCCATCATGATCTGGTTCAACACATTCAATTTATCATTCTGCCTCCGAAGCAGAAGTTCCCGCTCAATCGAACCGACGACGTTGGTCAGCATATGGTGGAACAAATAGTTCTCATGCTCCATGGTAGTCATGATCGAAATAGAGCCGAGCAGGGTATTATCATCGGTATACCGAAAAGGGGAGCTGTAGCAGGCAGTAGCATGAAGAAAATGAAAATAATGATCGTCGCCGATCAGCGCCACGGGTTTCTGCTCATTTAATGCGAGAGAAATGACGTTGGGACCGAGGTCTGTCAGCGTGAAGCGGACTCCGCTTTCAATACCGAGCTGCTGAATCATCTCCTGGATTGCAGCATCCCCGCGAATGTCCAGGATATACCCCTGCTCATCAGAAATGACGATCAACAGCGGCGTCCCCTCCAGGGAACGAAGCACTTGCCGGGAAAAAGCGTGAACGACTTCCAGAATATCCGAGTAGAACTGGCGCTTCTCTGCCAGCTTTCCTTCCGACAGGACTTCAGAAGGACGCCTGATTTCCGCAGGGTCCATTCCACGTTGGCGGCATTCTTGATGTGCAGTTTCCAGCTTGTTTCTCAGCATGGACTGATCCCCTCCTTTTGTCTCAGTATACGTGTTTTCAAAAAGCGTTGTCACGGAAAAACCTGTAAGTGAGGCAGTGTGTCTATCGCAAAAAAGACAGGATAGGAAGTAGGTAGGAAGCTTCGCGAAAAGTAACAGAAGTGCGGTAGGTATATTATTGTCGGCAAGGGGGAGGGGGGAGAATGGGATAAAATGGACCAATCGGCATTCGCCTGACTGCTGTGGAGATGCTTCTGGTTTATTATGAAAGCAAACATGGTATCACTCCTGACCATTCGATGCTCAAAAAAGGCTGCGCCTTCACCCAAAGGGAGAGGCGCAGCCGAGCTTTTTCTAGTAGTTTAAGAAAGTTCTCATACTAGGAGACGACGGCTCCAGCTGCTCGGGAAGCAGGAAGAACCGGTGCTTCCCTCAAAGAATCTGCGGTACACGCCGTTCCGGTCAAAAGGCGCTCTGCGCTCTAGTCAGCCTCGCTGTTCGGCCACGCAGACGCCCTCGATGGTTCTCCGGATCAATCAGGACGTTTGCTGCTCCGGCTCATATTCCTTATCGAATTTGAGGCTTTCAAACAGCTTCTCCTGTTCTTTCAGCGAAGCGTTCGCTGCCAGCCCGGACGCAGCAGACAGCGCTGCTGCAGCGAGGATCACCGTGCCAAATCCAAATGCCTTAGGCAGCTGCCATGGCAGAATGCCGTTGGCAAACAGCTGTCCGAGAGCAGGGAGAATCAAGAAAAACGGCAGGTGCCGGGCAATCGACCGGATCAGCCTCGCCTGCTTCGGCCAATGGCGGATGCTGCGCCATTTCTGGTAAAATCGTTCATGGACCGCCGGCAGATTCTTGACCCGGTAGAGAAGGTATAGGGCTGCACCTGCTAGCAGGCTGTAATAAAGAGGAAGATAATACATTTCCGCGAGAAGCGGAAAAACAGCTAAAAGGACAAGGCCGAGTGTACCACCAATGGCCAGTGTTTTTTGTCGTTGATTCATACGTCATCGCTCCTTCCGAAGAAGATTGTATCACAGGAAGGAACACGGGGGAATACGGGAGGAGGAAGCCAATATGACAGAGAGATACATACGTGCATGGATGAAAGCAGACTGGCCGGCGGCCGCAGCGATTTACGAGGAAGGCATTCAGGAACCGGATGCTACGTTTGAGGAGATCGTGCCGGACTGGGACGATTGGGACCGGGTGCACCTCCAGAGGGGAAGGCTCATGGTGGAAACAGCCGGTGTCATGGCTGCCTGGACCGCCCTGGCACCAGTCTCCGCGCGCCGTGCGTATGCTGGTGCAGCGGAAGTCAGTATTTATGCAGCTTCATGGGCTCGGGGACAGGGTATAGGAAAGGAACTGCTCGCCGCTCTGGAAGAAGAGGCGGCAGCAGCCGGCATCTGGACCCTGCAGGCAACGATTTTTGCAGACAACGAACCGAGTCTCCGCCTCCACAGCCGGGCTGGATTCCGCACGGTCGGCCGGAGAGAGAAGATTGCCAGAAAGAATGGGTGCTGGAAAGACACGATCATCATGGAGAAGCGCAGCCGTTGGATCGGCAGAGAGGAGTCAGAACATGTATAAAGCCGTTTTTCTTGATGCTTACGGAACGTTGTTTGATGTACGTTCACCGGAGAAAGCGCTCCGTCGTTTTGTCGGAGAACAGGCCGCAGAAGCCGGCCAGCTCTGGCGCAGGAAACAATTGGACTATGCATTTACGAAGGAGATGACCGGGCAGTGGGAACCGCTCTCCACTTGTACGCGGCGGGCACTGGACTATGTGATGAACGTGTATGGCATAGGAGGAGGGGCGGATGTCAGGGAGACGCTGTTTGAGGAATACATGAAACTCGAACCATTCGATGAATCAAAAGAAGTACTGGAGGCCTGCGGCGGAAAAGCTGCCCGGGTGATTCTCTCCAACGGATCCTACGATATGCTCCGTCCGTTAACGGACCGTTCTATTCTGGCAGCCTGCCTGGACCGCGTGCTGAGTGTCGAAGAGATACGCCGGTTCAAACCAGCCCCGGAAACATACCAATTCGGCCTTGATACGATGCAGCTGGAACCGGAGGAGGTGCTGTTCGTTTCTTCTAATACGTGGGATATCACCGGAGCGGCAGCCGCCGGGCTGGATACGCTGTGGATCAACCGCAGCCAGGTGCCGTTTGAACAAGGGTTTCCGGCTCCTGCCTACGAAGCAGCTTCTCTGCACCGGCTTGAACAGCTCCTTCGTCGTGAATAGGAGAAGCAGCTGCCGGGAGTCTTCCTGTGCCGGGCATGATCAGCCGCGGGCATCGTCCACCGCTTCGGGAATGTCCCGGAGCTCTTCGGTAAGTAATACCGCCTCCTCATGATCGGCGACGATGTAGAAGGGGTAGCTCTCTATCTGCCATTCGGAAGCGGCATAGGCCGCGATGCTGTCCGCATGCATCGCCTGGGCTGCTGCAAGATCCGGATGCAGATCCAGCAGTTCTCTGAGTGTAGCTTCGGTGATCGAAGCCTCCGGTGCGGCGATCGTCACGACCCATTCCCCTTCATTTTCTGCGAGCACGGAATCCGGGAGGGACCCGCTCTCCTGTTCCGGTGCCGCGCTGAGCAGCAGGTCGGACGCCTCGATGCTGAAATCATCCGGCGCCGGGGCCGGGCTGACAGCAGCAGACTGTCCTTCCTCCATATCCTGATATCCGAGCATGTTCCCTGCTTCATCCACCACTGCGGTATCCTCGGTAATGTGAATGACGTGCCGTCGATCCTCCTCCGGCGCTTCCACGACGACTTGATCATCATTTTGATGAATCTGCGACAGCGTGCCGTGAAATGTATCCTCTTCGGCATCCGGCTCCGAGGTGCTTTCCTCATACCAGTCCCCTGTATCGACTTCCTCCCGTTCTTCTTCAAACAGGCGCGGTTCGCGTTCCATGTCCTCTTCGTTAAAGAATGATCCATCTCTCTCTGTGCATGCCGGTACCATCGCGGCAGCAGAAAGCAGCGTAAGAAAAACCCTCATGTGAAACAGCCTCCTGTTTTCGTCTGTTTTATTGTAACAGGTGCGGCGGCACGGCGGGAGGGACAGAATATTCTTATTTGCAAGACTTTAATGAAAGCGGTTACAATACTGTGGTGCTTCGGCTACACTGGAAGAAACAGGTGGGGAGGAGCTGCATCCATGAAGACAAAGGACGATGTATTGGCATTGACAGGTGAGGCGCTTGAACCGGCGGAGCGCAGCGGCGTGTATGAACAAATGACAGCCGGCATGCAGGAGAAGATGAGGTATTTTCTTGGCTATCAGGTCAATCAGGATCTGTCGTATTCGGAAGAACTGCACCCCTTTTTAGGGATGCACTTAAACAACATCGGCGATCCGTTTACGGATGGGAACATGACCATGCACAGCAAAGAGATGGAGCGGGCCGTGCTTGATTATTATGCTTCGCTCTGGCACGCCGAGACGCCTCATGCGAATGAGAACGGCAACTCCTACTGGGGCTATACGCTCTCGATGGGCAGTACGGAGGGGAACGTGTACGCGATCTGGAATGCACGAGACTATCTATCGGGAAAACTGCTCCTCTCCCAAGAGGATGCGGAAGCGGAGGCAGACCGGGCGAGTCGGAGCGGGAAACCTGCCAGAGCCGCGGGGCTGCAGTACAGCCAGGCGGATGAGCGGCTGGAAAATCCGAACGCGTATCGTCCGGTTGCGTTCTTCTCACAGGATACCCACTATTCGATTGTCAAAGCGATGCGTGTCCTCGCTTTTGATACCTTTTACAGCCTCGGAACCCAGCTCGGCAGCTGTCCTCTCTCGTATCCGGCGGACTATCCGGACGGATTCTCCAAAGAGTATATCGGGGAACGGGGATGGCCGAGGGAAGTGCCTTCAGACCTGGACGGCGCTGTCTATGTGCCGGCACTGAAAAAACTAGTCGAATACTTTCTGGCAGAAGGGCATCCGATTTTTGTCTGCTTCAACTATGGGACGACATTCAAAGGCGCGTATGATCCAGTGGAGAGCGCTGTCGAGGCCCTGTCTCCGCTCCTGGAGGCGTATGGGATGCTCGAGCGCACCATCGTGTACGAGAAGAATGGGCAGAAATATACGGATGTGCGCAGCGGATTCTGGTTTCATGTAGATGGTGCTCTCGGCGCGGGGCATATGCCTTACGTCGAGAAAGCCGCAGCCCGGGGACTGCTTCCAGAGCAAGAAGTTCCTGTGTTCGATTTTCGTCTGCCGGAGATTCAGTCGATCTGCATGAGTGGACACAAGGCACTCGGAGCGCCCTTTCCATGCGGGGTTTACATGACGAAGACGAAATATCAGCTGCTTCCGCCGGATGATCCTATGTACATCGGTGCACCGGACACTACGTTTGCCGGCTCGCGCAGCAGTCTGGCCGCGATGTATATGTGGGACCAGCTCGCGCGCATGTCAGAGGATGATCACGTCGCGCAGGCCGTGCATATGCAGAAGATGGCAGCGTATGCCGCCGCTGTGTTGACGAAGGTGGCAGAAGATATCTGCTATGATCTGTGGGTGGAGCATACATCCCTCTCCCTCACGGTCCGTTTCCGCCGGCCGCATCCGGACATCGTCGATACGTATTCGCTCTCCTGCGAAGCTCTCTATGTCGACGGGGAAAAGCGTCATTATGCGCATTTGTTTGCCATGAAGCATGTGAGCCGGGAACTGCTTGATACGTTAGCGGAAGATCTGCGCCAAGAGGGTGCATTCCCCTGCAGGGAGACGAAGCACCAAGGACCCGGCCCGGCAGCCGATACACTTCTCTCCGGCAGGAGTTTCAAGTAACAGGGGAGCACTGCCCGCGGCAGGCGATGGTCCCGCGGTCCCATTCACCTTCATGAAACCGGAGGCCTTTCCCCAAAAATGGGGAGGGCCTCTTTGGGTAATAAGAGTGTACACGTTCTCATCGAGGGAGACGGCGGTGCGCGCTTTTGTTCAAGTATAGGGCGCTGGATTTTCGCCTCGTTCTGATCCTCGTATTCGAGGTCCTCCGATATCGGCAGCAGGCCGTACGCTTCAACTGCCTGATTATCATAGGCACGAGCTTGTTACATACGGACGGAACTTTACCCATGCGACGTTTCCAGGAGGAATCGGGATGCCAGTAGCTTCAACGTATTTACCATGAAAGCGGAATAGCCTTCGTGTCTGCGTATCGTGACGTCTTTCTCCAATAAGCAGATCCGTTTCACCGACGTGTCCGGCGGGGACGCCTGTGGCATCAGCGCAGCCTGAAGATCCTTTCTCAGGGGGGCTTTCCTGAGAAATAGCTGAAGGCAAGCTTCCGCCGGTAAGCAGAGGGGAAATACAGCCAAACGAATAAACAGGTTTCTTCCCTTAAAGAACCTGCGCCGCACGCCGTTCCGAACAAAAGGCGCTGCGCGCTTTTATTCTTGTGTGCATGCCGGTCAGCCGATGTCCCTCTTGTTGATCGGGCAGGTTAGTTTTTAATACTTAGTTGAGTAATCTTATGTGAAATGTATCCTAATTTTCAAAAAAAGGTTGAAGTTCGCGTTGGACGGGGCTATGATTACGATCATACACTTTTTCACAGCCGGAAGGCTTTTCTTTTTACGTTTAATTCATAGTTAACAGGTATGAATGATGTAAATACTTTATGAGGAGGAAATGATATGGTAAATACCCCGCATGGCGGCAGCTTAATTCAACGGGAGGCATCTCCTTCAGAGAAAGCGGCCCTGCAGCAGAAAGCAGCATCGCTGCCGGTACTGGAAATCTCAGCCTGGACTCTCTCTGATCTGGAGCTCATTGCCCTTGGTGGATTCAGTCCGTTAACTGGTTTTTTGAAGAAAGCGGATTATGAACGGGTGGTCGAGGAAGGCCGCCTGGCGGATGGAACACCATGGCCTGTTCCGATCACGCTGCCTCTGAAGCAAGCAGAGGCCGACACGGTACAAGCCGGGAAGCAGGCCGCCCTGCGCGGAGCAGACGGAATCATCTACGCGATTCTTGAGGTCGAAGAAATCTATGCGTACGATGCTGCCTCAGAAGCGGAAAAGGTATACGGGACGAGCGATCCGGAGCATCCCGGAGCAGCAAGGCTGTACCAGGGGGGCGGCTATTATGCCGGCGGCAGCATTATCCTCCTGGAGCGGCCATCCCATGCACCCTTTGACGAATACAATCTGGCACCGGCAGAAACCCGCCGGTTGTTCGAGGAGCTCGGATGGAAGACGGTCGTTGGGTTTCAAACGAGGAACCCGGTACACCGGGCACACGAATACATCCAGAAATGTGCGCTGGAGGCAGTGGACGGACTGCTCCTGAATCCGCTTGTCGGTGAGACGAAATCGGACGATGTGTCTGCTGCTGTCAGGATGGAGAGCTACGAAGTGATTCTCGATCGATACTATCCAAAGAACAGGACCAGGCTGGTGCTTTATCCAGCGGCCATGCGGTATGCCGGACCGAGAGAAGCCGTGCTGCACGCCCTCGTCCGCAAAAACTATGGATGCACGCACTTCATCATCGGTCGTGACCATGCGGGGGTCGGTGATTATTACGGCACATACGAAGCGCAGGAGTATGCAGCGTCATGGGAAGACGAAATCGGGATTCAGCTGTTCCGTTTCGAACATGCTTTCTACTGCACGGCGTGTGAAGCCATGGGAACGGCTAAAACCTGCCCTCATGACGCGGCTGATCACGTGCACCTCAGCGGAACGAAAGTTCGGGAGATGCTGCGACGAGGAGAAAAACCGCCGAAAGCGTTCTCCCGTCCGGAAGTAGCGGACGTGCTCATTGCAGGAATGAAGGAGCCGGCGGTCAAGCAGTAGCAGGAGAGGAGGAGGAGCAGGAATGACCGTAGAAATCGCCCTGATGATTGGGTTCATCTGCCTGCTTCTCCTGGTGCTCATCAGCGAAATCATCAAACCTGCTTCTGCACTCGCCGGCGGACTCGTGCTGCTTGTAGCAGCGGGGCTGCTGGAGCCATCCAGTGCTCTGAGCGGAGCTGCCAATGAAGGCGTTTGGACGGTGGCACTGCTGTTTCTTGTAGCAGGAGCTGTACAGCAGAGCGGCCTGCTTCATTCGTTCGCCTCCAGCGTGCTCCAGGCCTGCAGGCGGAGTGGGACACTGGTACCGATGATGATCCCGGTGGCTGGACTGTCCGCGTTTTTGAATAACACTCCCGTCGTAATGATGCTTACCCCGGTGCTCCAGCGGTGGTGCAGGGAGCGGGGGATCGCACCCTCTAAAGTGCTTCTCCCGCTGTCCTATGCCGCGATTTTTGGCGGCACGCTCACGTTGATTGGCACATCGACGAATTTAATCATCCACGGGTTCATGCTGGAGGAAGGCATGCAGGGGTTTTCCATGTTTGAACTGGCAGCTGCCAGTCTGCCGGCAGGAGCGGCGGGCATGCTGTTTCTCTTTCTTTTCGGCCATAAATTACTGCCGGAACGGTCCTTCGCCGTGTCGATGGAAATGCCTTCGGATCAACAAACGAGAACGATGCTGCCGATCGTGGTGCTGGTTGGCATGATTACCGCCGCGGCCCTGCAGCTCGTAACGATGTTTCAGGCAGCGCTCGGCGCAGCGATCATCTTATTTGCAGCCGGTTCCATTACACGCAGGACCGCCCATCAGCTGATTCCCCTCCCGCTCCTCGTCATCATCGTCAGCGCCGTCGGGATTGGACACGCGGTGGAGCAGACCGGTACGGCAGCCTGGGCGGCGGGGTATTTTGTCGATGCTTCGTCCGGCATGGGACTCCTCGGGGTGCTGCTCGGCATCTACTTGTTAACGACCATATTTACAGAAGTGATCACCAACAATGCGGCAGCAGTATTGATGTTTCCGATTGCTCATGCAGCCGCCGTGCAGCTGGGTACAGATCCGGTCCCCTTTTTCGTGGTCATCGCGATTGCCGCGTCTGCCAGCTTTGCAACGCCGATCGGTTACCAGACGAATTTGATCGTCTATGAACCGGGCGGCTACCGCTTCACTGATTATTTAAAAATAGGCATTCCGCTGAACCTGATCTACATGCTGGTGACAGTAGGATCCGTCTATATTTTCTGGACAGGAGGATGAACACATGAGTAGTCATATTGTCTGGCACGACTCATCAGTAACTAAACAGGCACGGCAGGAGCATAAAGCACACCGGAGTCCTGTTCTGTGGCTGACCGGGCTCTCCGGGTCAGGAAAATCGACCATCAGCGATGCGCTGGAAAAGATGCTGCACGCCGAGGGCATTCATACGTACCGGCTCGACGGAGATAACGTCCGGCACGGCCTCAATAAAGGGCTCGGCTTTTCACCGGAGGACAGGCAGGAGAACATTCGACGCATCAGTGAGGTGGCTGCGTTGATGCACGACGCTGGTGTACTGACGATCACGGCCTTTATTTCGCCTTATCGGGAAGACCGCCAGATGGCGAGGCAAATCATTGGAGAAGAAGCCTTTGTAGAAGTTTTCGTCGACAGCTCGCTGGAGATATGTGAAGCGAGAGATCCAAAAGGCCTGTACGCAAAAGCGAGAGCCGGGGAAATACAAGGGTTCACCGGTATTGACGATCCCTACGAAGCGCCGGAATCTCCGGAAATCACCATCAACAGCGGGACCGGCACACCGGAAGAAGCAGCGGCTGCACTGAGGACATACCTGGAACAGCGCGGAGACTTATTCAAAGGAGGGAAACCATGATCACGTATGAAGAACCTTCTCCCATCCCGTTTGCCTCCTGGGAACCGGAAGACGAGGAAAAAGGGGCCCGCCGCGTGATTCAGTGGGCGGTGGAAAGCTACGGAGACGAGCTCGTCTATGCGTGCAGTTTCGGCGCGGAGGCCATGGTGATGATCGACATGCTTGCAGCAGAAAAGCCGGATGCGCAGCTGGTCTTTCTGGATACAGATCTTCACTTCCAGGAAACGTACGACTTGATTGACCGCCTCCGCCTCCGCTACCCCAGCCTGCGTATCCACATGAAACAGCCGGATTTGTCACTGGAGGAGCAGGCAGACACTTATGGATCTGCGCTCTGGAAAAGAGATCCGGATCAGTGCTGCTACATCCGGAAGGTCAAGCCGCTCGAGGATGCATTGACGGGAGCGGCAGCCTGGCTTTCCGGGCTCAGGAGAGATCAGTCGCCGTCCCGGGCGGAGACAGCGTTCGTGCAGGTGGACCATCGTTTTCGATCCATTAAAATCTGCCCGTTTATTTATTGGACGTGGCAGGATGTCTGGAGCTATATCGAGACACACAAGCTGGATTACAATCCACTGCACGATCAACAGTACCCAAGCATCGGCTGCATTCCATGTACGACGCGTGCAGCAGATGGGGACAGCCGGGAAGGTCGATGGCAGGGAACGGGAAAGACAGAATGCGGGCTGCACCGCTGATCTGCAGCAGAAGGGGGAAGGACGATGAGCAGAGTGATGATTGTTGGAGCAGGACCTGGAGATCCAGAACTGATTACCGTGAAAGGGCTCCGCGCGATTCAAGAGGCAGATGTTATTTTTTATGATCGTCTTGCAGCGCCGGAGCTGCTGCAGGAAGCTGCACCTGGAACAGAGCTCGTCTACTGCGGCAAAGAACCAGGTCGTCATTCCATGAGTCAGGAGGAATTGAACAGCCGGCTCATTCTGGAAGCAGCAAAGGGGCGGAGGGTCACCCGTCTGAAGGGAGGCGATCCGTTCATCTTTGGACGCGGAGGCGAAGAGGCCGACGTGCTGCAGCAGGCAGGGATTGCCTACGATATTGTGCCGGGGATCACGTCAGGAGCGGCCGTTCCCGCGTATGCAGGCATCCCGGTCACTCACAGGGACTACGCTTCTTCTGTTACCTTCGTGGCTGGTGTCAGTAAAGCACAGGACAGTGAGTACTGGCGGCACGCGGCGAAAGCGTCGGATACGCTCTGCATTTATATGGGCATCCGTTCCCTTCCCGAAATTACAAGACACCTCATCCGCCACGGACGCGACGGCAGCACGCCGGCTGCTGTGATACAGGAAGGAACAACCGCTCGTCAGAAAACGATCACCGGCACCCTCGACACAATCGCCGGGAAGCTGCATGAAGTCGAGCAGCCGGCGATGGTCGTCATCGGCGACGTCGTAAAGCTTGGAGAGCAGCTCGCCTGGTTTGAGGCAGCGGCGAGGCCCGCTGAGGTGGTCGGCTGATGCAGGGCGTCCTTTATGTCGGACATGGCAGCAGAGTGCCACAGGCAGCGGCCAATGCTGCCTCCATGATGGAGCAGGTGAAGGAGCACGTCGACGCGGGCCTGCAGGAGATCTGCTTTCTGGAACTGGCGGAGCCTGATATCCGCGCCGGGTTTGCCGCTCTGGCAGAGAGAGGCGCGACCTCGATAGCAGTCGTCCCGGTGCTGCTGCTCAGCGCAGGGCATTATTATCAGGATATTCCTGCAGAGCTGGATAAAGCGAAAGAAGACCATCCGCATATCCGCGTCACCTACGGCCGTCCGCTCGGGGTCCAGGACAGAATCATCGATGTGATGCACGACCGTGCATCGGAGAGAGGGGCTGTCTGGAATAAAGAGACGACGATTCTCCTCGTGGCCCGTGGAAGCCGCTCGCCGGAGACGAAAGCCGCCGTCCGCCTGATTCAGAAGAAAATAAAGCGGAAATTCGGTGTGAAGCGGGTGGAAGTCGGCTATATGGCGGTCATGAAACCGTCCCTGTCCGATACGGTGGAGAAGCTGGCAGAAGAATCGAACGTGCTGGTCCTCCCGTACCTCTGGTTTACCGGTATTCTTCTGGAGGAAGTGGAAGAGATCTCGGCAGGAAGAGGATGGGGCCAGGCTGCTTGTCTCGGAGATCATCCGCTGATGACAGCGGCACTGGCGGACCGGGCAGAGGAAGCGGTCCACCAGCAGCCGGACACGTTGGACATTGATGAAAGCAGAGCATGGTGGATTTAATCCGGAAGCGGCACCGCTCCACGGAGAAAGGGGAACATGAGATGATACTCGAAGCAACAAACAGCCCGTTTACAGAAAAGCAGGCGGCCTTAATTAATGAATTGACCGCTTCTCTCTCCACCGAGCAGAAGCAGTGGATCAGCGGTTATTTTGCCGCTGGTGCGGCGGCTGCGGTGCAGCCTCCACAGTCCGGGAGCGTGGCAGCTGAAGCAGCTGAGCCGGCAGCAACGAGAACCGTCACCATTCTGACCGCTTCCCAGACCGGAAACGGAGAAGCGCTGGCGGCGGAATGGGAAAAGACCCTTGTGGAACAGGGCCAGCAGGTACAGGTGCTCGATATGGATACAATCAAACCGAAGCAGTGGAAATCGCTGGAGGATGTGCTGATTGTCGCAAGCACCCATGGCGAAGGCGAGCCGCCGGACAACGCGCTCAGTGTCCATAAGCTCCTTCACAGCAGGCGCGCACCCGACCTGAGTCATGTCCGCTTCAGCGTGCTGGCGCTCGGGGACACGTCCTATGAGTTTTTCTGCCAGACGGGAAAAGAGTTCGATGCGGTCTTCGAAAAGCTCGGAGCCCAGCGGATCGCGGAGCGGATTGACTGTGATGTCGATTACGAAGAACCAGCAGAAGCATGGTTCACGACCGTGCAGCGCGCGCTGACAGTCCCGAAGCCACAAAATGCTGACGTGACAGGCGGGGAGGAAGAAGCAGCGGCTTCGGTGGTCTATTCGAAAAAACATCCGTTCGAGGCGGAGATTCTGGAACGGATTCAGCTGAACGGCCGGGGTTCTGCTAAAGAAACGTACCATCTGGAGCTGAGCCTGGAAGGCTCTGGTTTGACCTATCAGCCTGGAGACAGCCTCGGTATTTATCCGCAGAATGATCCGCTGCTCGTCGATCAGCTGATTCAGGCTGCCGGCTGGGACGCAGACGCCGCCGTACCGTCGCAGTCAGGAGCAGAAAAACCGCTGCGGGACGTCCTGGTGCACGAACTGGAAATGACGAAATTGTCCAAGCCGCTGCTGGAAAAGCTGTATCAGATCCACCCGCAGGACAACCTGCAGGCCCTGCTTGATGAAGGCCGGTGGAAGGATTATATCGAGGGACGGGATCTGCTGGATGTTGTTGAAGATTTCGGCCCGTGGAAGGCCTCGGGACCGGAAACAGCGGCCGTACTCCGTTCCATGCCGCCGCGTCTCTATTCGATTGCGAGCAGCTTAGAGACGCATCCAGACGAAGTCCATCTGACGATCGGCGCGGTCCGCTATGAGGCCCACGGCCGATCCAGGCGCGGCGTCTGCTCGATTCAGTGCGCAGAACGGTCCGGACCGGGAGAGACGCTGCGGGTGTTCGTGCAGCAGAACCCGAAATTCAAGCTGCCGGACGATCCAGATACACCCGTGATCATGATCGGTGCCGGAACCGGGATTGCGCCTTACCGCTCGTTCATCGAAGAAAGAGAAGAGCAGGAGGCAGCGGGACCGACGTGGCTGTTCTTCGGAGAACAGCATTTCACTACTGATTTTCTTTATCAGACCGAATGGCAGGCGTGGCTGCAGGAGAGGAAGCTGACGAGAATGGACGTGGCATTCTCCCGGGATCAGAAGGAAAAGATCTACGTCCAGCACCGGCTGCAGGAACGAAGCCGGGATGTATATCATTGGCTGGAGACGGGAGCCGTGCTCTACATCTGTGGCGACGAAAAGCACATGGCGCAGGACGTCCACCGTACGCTGCGGGGGATCATCGAGCGGGAAGGCGGGGTCACCGCAGAAGAAGCGGAAGAAAAACTAGAAGAGCTGCGGCGGGAAAAGCGGCTGCAGCGCGACGTCTATTAACACCCCCTGCCCGCTTCGTTCTGTGCAAAAACGAGAGCGGAAACGGAAGAACCCTTGGCAGGAGGAACGGGCTGCATGAAGCCATGAATGAATAGGCAAACCCGGGTACCCAGGCCGATCACAGAAAGCGAAGGAGGAAGACGATGAGTTCCAAACGACACCTTGAAGCACCGGCGGGAGAGCCGGATGCAACGGAAGCAATCAAACGAAACAGCCGCTTTCTGCGTGGAGAGCTGGAAGAATATTTCGCCGATCCGATTACAGGCTCTATTCCGCTGGAGCAGACGAAAATTCTGAAGTTCCACGGCAGTTATATGCAGGACGACCGAGATCTTCGTCAGGAGCGGAAAGAACAAAAGCTGGAGCCGGCCTATCAGTTCATGGTGCGTGTCCGTCTTGCCGGCGGCACGGCAACGCCGGATCAGTGGCTCACGATGGACCGGCTTGCTGACACCTACGGAAATGAGACGATCAAGCTCACGACGAGGCAGACATTCCAGCTGCACGGAATTCTGAAGTGGAACATGAAAAACAGCATGCAGGAGATGAACGCGGCGCTGATGGATTCGATTGCCGCCTGCGGGGACGTCAATCGGAACGTGATGTGCAACGTCCAGCCGTATGAATCTGCTGTACACGACAAAGTCCACCGGACCGCGCAGCGGATCAGCGACCACCTCCTGCCGAATACAGAGGCGTATCATGAAATCTGGCTCGATAAAGAAAAGGTGCTGGACAGCAGAGAGGAAGAAGAACCACTGTATGGACCGGTGTACCTGCCGAGAAAATTCAAAATCGGTGTGGCAGTGCCGCCGGCGAATGATGTCGATATTTACTCTCAGGATCTCGGTTTTACGGCCATCGTCCAGAACGGAAGGCTGCTCGGCTTCAATGTCACCGTCGGCGGCGGCATGGGGATGACCCACGGAGATGAAGAGACCTACCCGCAGCTGGCAAGAACCATCGGATTCTGCCCGGCGAAGTACGCAGAGGAAGTGGCCGAAAAGATCCTGACCATTCAGCGTGATTACGGCAACCGGGTGGAGCGGAAGAATGCGCGATTCAAGTATACGGTCGACCGCCTCGGTCTCGACACGGTCAAAGAAGAACTCGAGCACCGTCTCGGCTGGGCTCTGAAAGAGGCCAAGCCGGTCACATTTACGCATAACGGGGACCGGTACGGCTGGCACGAGTTCGACGGTACGTCCCACCTGACTTTATTTATCCAGAACGGACGCATCGCGGATACGGAGGACTACAAACTGAAGACGGCCCTGCGCCGGATTGCCGAAGTGCATGAAGGGGATTTCCGGCTCACCCCCAATCAGAATGTGATCGTTGCCGGCGTGACGCCGGAGAAAAAAGCGGACATTCAAGCGCTGGTAGAGGAGTACGGTCTTTCGGACGGGAAAGCAAACTCTGCGCTGCGGCGGAATTCGATGGCCTGCGTAGCCTTTCCGACGTGCGGACTCGCCATGGCTGAATCAGAGCGGTATCTGCCGGAGCTGATTGACAAACTCGAACACATGCTGGATGAGAACGGGCTGCGGGAAGAAGACATCGTCATCCGCATGACGGGATGCCCGAACGGCTGCGCGCGGCCTGGTCTTGGCGAAATTGCCTTTATTGGAAAAGGGCCGGGGAAGTACAACCTGTATCTTGGGGCGAGCTTTCACGGCGACCGGCTGAATCAGCTTTACCGGGAGAATATCGGCGAAGCGGAGATTCTGGAGACGCTGGAGCCGATCTTCCGACACTATGCCAGGGAACGTGAAGAGGGAGAACGGTTCGGTGACTTTGTCGTCCGGCAGTCTTACGTGGAAGCTGTTTACGACGGCCGAACCTTTCATCCTGCAGGGCAGGCATAGTAAGAAGCCCCTGCAGACGATCGCGAAGACGACGAAAAACAGCGCTGGAAGGAGTGCCTCCTCCAGCGCTGTTTTTTTGAAGTACAAGCGTATAAGTTTTCATACAGGGTGACGGCGGCTTCATGCACTGCACGGGAAGAAAGGAAGCCTCTTTCTTCCCTCGAAACGCTTGCGGTACACGCCGTTCCGACCAAAAGGCGCTCTGTCCTTTTGGTCGGTAATCCTTGTGTCTGGAAGCGTCGCACTGTGGTGATGAGCGAGAAGTCAGCGGGAGCTGCGCCAACGTTCAAGCCACCTTTTCTGGACACCGGGGTGGCGGTATCCTTCATCCATCAGCTCCTCCAATTCTCTGCGCCGGGCTTCCTGTGGCAGGCCGGACTGCTTGATGAGTTCCCTTGCTTCAAACAAAAAGTCCAGATAGTCTTCGGTATCCGGCCCGATCCGCTTCGTCATCTGTTTGAGCAGGTGCCTGGCGTAGCCGGGACTTGCGCCGTTTGTGGACACACTCACGGCCAGGCGTCCGCGCCGCAGGATGGCTGGAATCTGGACATTCCCGCGGCCGGCCTCCGCCGCATCGTTGACGAGCGCGTGATCCGGAGCGGCATCGGCGAGTTTCTCATTTGTGGCTTGATCTGCAGCAAGCACAAGCAGAAACATCCCTTGAGCATCTGCTGTCTCCGCAGTCCGCCGCTGCACAGCGATTCGGCCCTCTTCGTCGTACGATGCAAGCGTCTCCGTCAGCTCTGGACTGATCACGGTAATAGAAGCCCCTGCTTCCAGAAGCAGGGACGTCCGGCGTTCAGCCACCGGTCCCCCTCCGATTACGGTCACGGGTTTCTGGTTCAGGTCAATGGACAATGGGATTGGATACATGGCCGACACTCCTTTCTTTTTCCAGTGTATCATGCCGTGTGGACGTATTGGCCAAAAGGAAGTGCTTCGTACTCATTTACCCGAAGAAGCTGCTCACGTAAGATAAAAACACACGAAAGAAAGGAGGAAGACACTTGTTTGGTCGAGGAGATAACAAGAAAAAGCATCATGAGGAAATAGAGGAATTTTTGTTTGAAGGAGAGGAACTGGTCAGTACGTACGGGCTGATGGTAGACTTTGCTGCCTTTACAAGCCACCGGATTCTTTTTGTGGACCGCTCGCTGGTGTCCAAATCCAAGTCGGTGGTTGTCAGTATCCCGTTTGCCAAGATAGAAGAGATCGCCATCGAGAAGACGGGGGTTTTTTCTTTCTCCAACAACATCGAGATAGCCACGAAATCAGGGGCTCACTCCCTTCAGTTTATGAAAAACAGTGACGTCATGACGTTTTATCGTGAACTGTCCAAACGGATCTGCCAATAGGAGGCGAGGCGTATGCGTCATGTTACCGTCCTTCCTTATAACCCGGAATGGTCCAATATGTTCGAAGCGGAGGCGGCGGTCATTCAACAGGCGCTCGGGCCCGCCGTCACAGCTGTACATCATATCGGAAGTACTGCCGTTCCGATGCTGCCGGCAAAACCGATCATCGACATCATGCCGGTCGTCCGTGAACTTGATGCAGTAGATGAAAGGGAGCAGGCCATGGTGGCTGCAGGCTATGTGTGCCATGGAGAGTACTTTATTCCCGGACGGCGGTTTTACACGAAAGAGGTGGAGGGAGAGCGGCGCTTTCACGTCCATGTTTTCAAGGAAGGCACCAAGGATGTCGAACGGCATCTCGCTTTCCGCGATTATCTGCGGACACACGAAAGGCCGCGCCGAACGTATGGAGGTTTAAAGCAGTCCCTCGCATGGGAATATCCTTTTAATGTGAGTGCTTATGCTTCAGGCAAGCACGAATACGTCAAAGAGCTGGAAGACCGGGCACTCCGGTGGTATAAAAACCAGCAGACGAAGGAGGAATTGTCATGAAGGTACTAGTTATTGGTGCAAATGGTCAGATAGGCAAACAGTTCACGTCCATGCTGCAGGAAAGCGAGCAGTTCGAACCGCGCGCCATGGTGAGAAAAGAAGAACAGCAGAAGGCGCTGGAAGGCGGCGGTGTCGAGACAGTGCTTGCAGATCTGGAAGGCAGCGTAGATGATCTCGCTGAAGCGATGCGAGGGTGCGACGCCGTGGTGTTCACCGCAGGATCCGGCGGAAGCACCGGGCCGGAGAAGACGCTGTTGATCGACCTGGACGGCGCAGTGAAATCCGTAGAAGCCGCAGAGAAAGCAGGGGTGGACCGGTTCCTCATGGTCAGTGCTGTGCAGGCGCACAACCGGGAGAACTGGAGCGAAAAGATCCGCCATTATTTTGCGGCGAAACACTATGCTGACCGCATGCTGATGAACAGCAGCCTGAACTATACCATTGTCCGGCCAGGCGGCCTTTTGAATGAGGAAGGCACCGGCAAGGTTCAGGCAGCAGAAAACCTCGAACGTGCATCGATTCCACGTGAGGATGTTGCCCGCACGCTCGTGGCAGCCTTGACGGAAGAAAAAACGTACCGCCGTGGCTTTGACCTGATCAGCGGAAACGACACGCCGGAAGATGCCCTGAAAAAGCTGTAGGCGCTGCGTCTGGAAGCAGCGACGCTGGAAACCCAGCCCTGTCTTCTGCTAAACCGGCAGAGACCGGCCTGGAAACGAAAAAAACCTCCCCATGAACGCCGACTCCCAAACGCTGGATTAAGCATCCAGCGTTCAGGGACCGCTTTGTGGGGAGGTTTTTTTGTCGTGAGCGTCAAAGAATGGCTCTAAAATATTTGTTGGGGTAGAGGTTCTTTTCTATGTCGTTGTTTCATTCGTTTCCGTCGGGCGCTGTCCTCCCTCTGGCGTCGCCGCCTTTCACTCTTGAAAAGGGTTCTTTTGTGTTTTCTTCCTTTAAAGAGAATTCTTCCTACATTCGAGAAGCATCGGAGCGCCCTGCGGTACATGAACCCAAACATGTGAATGAGAAACCAAAGAAGACGAATGGAAACAGGGGGGTCTCCTGTGCCTGCCGCATCGACAGGAGACCCGCTTCGGCGTGATGGTGCGTGCTCCTGCTTTAATCAGCAGCGTTCGTCCGTGCTGCTGTCCAGCGGGCGAGCAGCCAGCTGTAGGCAACGGTGACGAACGGCGTCAGCCATAGAAAAACGGCTGCGGGGACATAGTAGATCACGGGGACACCGACGATGGCAGCGCAGAGGACCGCCAGCAGACTCCAAGGAACCATGCCCGCAAAAACCACGGTCGAATCCGCAAGCAGACGGCCGAGATGCCTCCGGTGAAAGTGCGTGTGCCACCATTCCTGCAGGGCGCGGCCGGTCAGAAGAATAGGGAAAGACTGGTTTGGTGACAGCAGCGAGATCATACCGGCTGCGGCTACTGTTCTCCATGAGGCCGAGGTGAACGAGACATTGTGCGGAAAGAAGCGCGACAGCAGCGGCTGGAGCATGCCGGAGGATTCAATCAGCTGACAGAAGGCACCGACAAGCAGGATGAATAGCACGAAAGGCAGCATGTCGAGCAGGCCTTGCAGAGTGTCCCTGCCAAAAAGCATGTACGTCAGCCATACTTCTGTGGAGACTCCCCGCCAGATAAGGAGAAGAGCACCGGCAGCAATGCCGCTGAGAAAGCAGGTATACATCGATCTTCCTGCTGCAATCAACAGGAGAAGCAGCAGCGGTGCCGCAAGAGATCCAGCAGCTGCTGCTGGATCCAGCGGGGACGGGGAGGGAGCAGCGGCCCCGGTATAGAAATACGCATCCGCGGCAGCATAGACCGCGGTCGTGATCAGCCCGCTGAGGACGAGGGTCGGCATGATCTGGCGGAAATGGGCGCTGGTGGACGTTTCAACGGCAAAGCGCATCAGCTGAAACGAACTGGACAGTGGTGACGTCCGGTCTCCGACAAAGGCACCTGACACAAGTGCTCCAGCAAGCACGGGAGCTGGAAGGGCAAGAGCCAGGCCCGCACTCATCAGCGGGATCCCGACGATACTTAATGAACCGACCGCTGAACCGACTGCAAATGACATTGCGCCTGTGATCAGGAAAGCGCTCGTGAAGAAAAAATCAGGGCGCAGGGTATGCTGAAACAGCAGGTTTAGATCTTCTGTAATGCCGGCGGCCGCCCAGGTTGGCAGCATCAGGCCGATGAAGACGAGCAGCCAGGCAATCGTTCTGTTACGGCTCAACCCCGTCTGCACTACGTGAAGCAGCGTCCGGTGCTTGACGCCCCGGCGTGTTTCCATCCAAAGCAGAAGCGCCAGTCCGGGCAGGACCGCCGCAGGAAGCGGAAAACCAAAAAAAACTGCCGCCATGAGCGGCAGGAGCGTAATGGTGAAGACGAGCATGATTTGGGGCAGACTGTACAACACGGCATCCCTCCTGCCGGCTAGTATATCACGAGCGGCAGAAGGGTGGGGAAGAGGCCTCTACCCGTATTTTTTCTGATGGGCTTTTTTCCGTTCCAGGTAGTCCTCATCTTCCCGGATCTTGATCCATTTCTCTTCGAAGATCCGGGCGGACTCGGCTTTCTCATCATCTATGTGACGCTTGTTGACGTTTCCGTCTTTATCGTATTTTTTTCCCCCTTTATAATTCGCATAGCGACGGGAACGGGTATAGCCCATCTGGATGAATTTACGAGCCATATCCATACCGACGAAATCATCGTTATGTCGATACTGTTCGAACAATTCATGGATTTTCTCGGCGGACTCCCGTGCGATATCTGGTGTTTTAAACCGCCAGTGCGGCAGAATTTCACTTTTATACGGCTCCACCATCAGCACGCCCTGTTCCCCTCTGCCGACTCTGTATTTATGCGGTTCATCACGGAAATCTGTATTCTCAAAGTCTTCATCGTAGTCGAAGCCCATCGCGCATCCTCCTTTTTGGATAGTTTACCCATATGTGGGAATCAAGTAAACCGGAACTATGAGGCGGATGCTGCTTTTTCCTGGCTGGCTTGCATGGTACGATGTTTTCGGATGAAAGGGAGTGAAGGGGAGATGCTGTCAAAGAAACAATCCAGGCTGGCGCTGATCAAACAACTGTCGCCGCTGCTCGAGTGTCCGCACTGCGGTCAGGCACTGAAGGCTGATGACGCCGGTGTTTCCTGCCCCGCAGGACACCGGATCGACGCGGCAAAGCAGGGGCAGTTGTTTTTGCTGCGAAAACAGCCGCCGGAAACGTACACGGCAGCGCTGTTTGCTGCACGGACACGCGTCATTCAGGCAGGCGTCTACAAGGCTCTCCACGAAGTGCTGCAGGAGCAGCTGCAAGACAGCCGGGTGATTGTGGATGCCGGCTGTGGGGAGGGGTCGCACGCCGAAGCGCTGCAGCAGGGAACGATCATCGGGATCGATAACGCAAAAGCGGGCATCGATGCTGCCGCAAAGCGGTCGGATCGTCATCTTTGGCTGATGGGAGATCTGGCTGATCCGCCGCTTGTACCGCAGTGTGCCGATGCGGTGCTGAATGTGCTGTCCCCAGCGAACTATGCGGCTTTTGCACGTATTCTGAAGCCGGGCGGCCTTCTGATCAAAGTGACGCCGGGGCCCCGGTATCTGCAGGAGATCAGAGACGCGGACGGGACGGAGGCCGGTCAGCCGGAGCCTGTCACCATGCCGCCTTCTTTTGCGCTGGAAGAGACAAACCATGTGCACGTCACCGTCGACCTGCCCGTAGATCTACGTAAAGAGATGCTGCGGATGACGCCGCTCACTTGGCATATGGAGGAAGAAGCCTTGGTAAAAGCGGCTTCCACCCTATCAGCAGTGACGATAGATCTACTGGTGCACCGCGCTGTTTGTAAGCCGTAGCTTCTGAGCAACAAGCATCTTAAACAGTATACAGCTGTACAAAAGCCTTGGAAGCACATGCTTCTAAGGCTTTTTTTCTTAGGCAGCAACGAACGATAACGGTGCCTCCATTTAAAAAAGCCGTTCTAAGATAAATTTTGGGGTAGGGGTTCATTTCCGTGGCATCTTTTCTTCCTTTTCAGGCGGAGGCCTGCCAAGGGGCGCTGCCTTCCACTCTCCTCGCCTTGCGAGGAGAGTGTTCGGACGGCGCTTGATCCCTCGGGCGTCGCTGCCCTTCCCTACTGAAAAGAAAATTCAGGGTGCGCCATTTGAAAAACGGATGAGAAGTCCTGGGCTTATTCACCCCAACATGTGAATGAGAATCAAATAAGCATCCTCTGTTCATGGTCTGGAAAAATAACAGCGGCACCGGTTTCATGAGTGTAGCGACCTTATGTACCGATATCACTTTATTCAGGATTTTTATTTCCATATTTTCCTTTGTTTAATCTTTTTTTCTGGTGGGAAAGATACATCTAATATCCAATTCAAGAGGAGGCAGTGATCATGCAGCGATACACAGGATCCAATCCAGCATTTCAAGATACCGGGCGGAAGGCCCTCCAGGGAGTGAGAGGAGCCGTCACGTCCCCGAACTATATGGCCACACAGGCCGGGGAACAGATCCTCCGGAAAGGCGGTCATGCTGTCGAAGGCGCGATAGCGGTGAATGCGGTGCTTTGTGTCGTTTATCCGCACATGGCCGGCCTCGGCGGCGATGCGTTCGCTCTCGTGAAACATCAGGGAGGGAACGTCGAGGCATTGAACGGCAGCGGCCGTGCCGGAGAAAAGGCGACGAGAGACTGGTACAGGGAACAAGGATACGAGACGATCCCGCAGCGCGGCCCGCTGGCAGCCAACACAGTTCCCGGAACAGTGGCCGCCTGGAAGGAGCTGCATGAAACGTATGGGAAACTTTCCTGGCAGGAACTCTTCGAAGAAGCAATCTATTATGCGGAACACGGGTTTCCTGTCACAGAGAAATTCAGTCGTTTTCTGCATGAGAAAGCGGATGTGCTGAGACAGCATAAAAAGGCGGCAGAGACACTGCTGCCGGGAGGAGAGCCGCCGAATACAGGGGATATCCTCGTACAGAAAGATTTAGGGGCGACCTTCCGTACCATTGCGGGAGAAGGGGCAGACGCCTTTTATCATGGTCCCCTTGCCGAGCAGCTCAGCGGATCGCTCCAGCAGGCGGGTGGATTGTTGACAGAAGAAGATCTGGCTGCGCACACCTCCGACTGGGAGACGCCGCTCTCCACCACGTATCACGACCGGTATGAAGTGTTTGAAATGAAACCAAATACGCAGGGGATCGCCACGCTTATGATGTTGAACATTCTGGAGCAGTTCCCAATTGCGGCTATCGGGGATAATACACCGGACTATTATCATTTGATGGCAGAAGCAGCGAAAGTGGCTTTTACCTACCGCGACCGCTGGGTGACCGACCCTGCGTTTGAGCAAGTGCCAATGGAAGAGATGCTCTCGGATGAGCATACGCAGGAAATGGTCCGCATGATCGACATGAACCGGGCTTATCCGGTAGAAGATCTTCCGGCTCTTCCGGAACTGGATGTGAATAAAGATACCACGTTCTTTGCAGCTGCCGATGCAGAAGGCAATACTATCTCGATGATCCAGAGTGTGTATCACGAATTCGGCTCCGGATTCATGACCGACAGTGGCTTTATTCTTCAGAATCGTGGCTCGTTCTTCAGCCTCGATGACGAGCATCCGAACCGGCTGGAGCCCGGGAAACGAACCTTCCACACGATCATTCCGGCGATGGCCTTAAAAGAGGGGGAACCCTTCCTGCTTTTCGGAACGATGGGAGGAGAAGGCCAGCCGCAGACCCAGTGTGCGCTGATGACAAGAATCGTCGACTTCGGCATGGACGTCCAGCAGGCGATTGAAGCACCGAGGTGGCTGTATGGCCGGACGTGGGGCGATAACAGTTCGACGTTCAAGCTGGAAAAGCGGATTCCGGACAGCATCATGGCACGACTCGGCGATCTCGGGCATGAAATTGAAATTGCTGCGGCGTATTCCCAGCAGATGGGTCATGCCCAGGCTCTAAAAATAGAAGATGGGCTTTATGAAGCAGGTGCAGATCCAAGAGGGGATGGTACCGCGCTCAGCTGGTAAAGAAAACGAGCGGCCCGGACAGCGGGCCCTCTTTTTCCGTACTCCTGCCCTCATGCACCAAAACGGTGGCTGGAACGCTCGAAACCCGGCCTTGAAGAAAAAAGGAAAGTTCTGTTCAAGCTTAATGTTGTGATTTGATGAAAGCAGCAATAGGCGGCGACGCTCAAGGGGTAAGCGCCGTCCGAACATCCTCTTCGCATCGCGAAGGATCGTGGAGGACAAGCCCCGGAGCAGGCGTCCGCCGAAAGCGGAAGACATCCACAACGAACGATAACATAGCCCAAAAGAAAGGAGCGATTCGATGAATGATCACAATTTACCACTCGACCTGCTGCACTGGGGTGCTGCGGCCCTCCCGCTTGTGCTGCTGCTTGTCATGCTCGTCGGCCTCCGCTGGTCCGGCCCACGGTCCGGCTGGATTGCCATGGGCATTGCAACCCTGCTTGCCTTCACGCTATACCAAGCTCCATTTGATAACATCGCCGTTGGCTTCGGAATGGGTCTCTGGGAGGCCTTCTTCATCCTGCTCGTCGTCTGGCCGGCTCTCTGGCTGTACCAGGTAACGAAAGAAGCAGGTGCCTTTACCGTTATCCGGGAGGACATACAGAAAACGTCGAAAAACTATCTGTTTCTCGTTCTTGCCTTCGGGTGGGTTTTTGCCTCCTTCCTGCAGGGGATTGCCGGCTTCGGCGCACCGATTGCCGTCGTTGCTCCACTCCTGATTGGTATTGGGGTGAAGCCGGTCACGGCTGTCGTCATTCCATTGATCGGCCACGCCTGGGCAAATATGTTCGGTACACTCGCGGTCGGCTGGATTGCGACCATCAATGCAGTCGAAATACAGGACCAGGCGATGACGCTGTTTTATACATCGATTCTGCTATGGATTCCGAACGTGCTGGCTGGCTTCATGATTTGTTACTTATTCGCGAAATGGAAAGGAATTAAAGAAGGTTTCTGGGTTGTTATCATCATTTCTCTCATTCACGGCGGCGGCCAGCTTGCACTCACGCAGGTAAACGCGACGCTGAGTACGTTTATTCCAGCTACGCTTGCGATGGGGGTACTGCTGCTGTTTGCCCGCCGTGCGAAATACCAGGAGCGCACAGATCTCGAGGATGAAACGGAAATCCTGGAAGAAGATCATCAAAGTGAATCCGAGAAGCCGAAGATTTCGATTCATAAAGCCTTCATGCCTTACTACGTATTGACGATCGTCTCTGTGCTCGCATTAGGGATCCCGCAGGTGAATGACTTCCTCGATCAGTTCGAGTTCGGTTTCACCTTCCCGGCAACGGAGACGGGATATGGATTTGCGGAAGACCCGGAAGAACCGTATTCGCCTATAGCGCCGCTGACGCACCCAGGGCTCTATCTAATGATCGCTTCGATCTTTGCGATGGTGTATTATAAACGCCTCGGGCTGTTTGCCTCCGATGCTTTTTCCTCGATTCGAAGCGGGGTGATCGGTAATGCTGTCGGGGCCTCTCTGGCGATCAGCGGGTTTTTGACCATGACCGAGATTATGGGAAGCTCCGGTCAGACAACCGTCATTGCGCTCGGTATTGCGACCGTATCCAACCCGCCGGTGTACGTCGCCCTTGCCAACGTCATTGGGATTACCGGTGCCTTCATGACCTCTTCGAATACATCGTCGAACGTCCTGTTTGCGCCGCTGCATGGCAACGTTGCGCAGTCAATGGACGGTCT
This sequence comes from Alkalicoccus chagannorensis DSM 18086, assembly GCF_000429725.1. Taxonomy (GTDB): domain Bacteria; phylum Bacillota; class Bacilli; order Bacillales; family Salisediminibacteriaceae; genus Alkalicoccus; species Alkalicoccus chagannorensis. The sequence continues at coordinate 82,317 of NZ_AUCK01000015.1, forward strand.
GGGACTGTCCGCAACCATTGCAGCCCAGTCGACCGGGGGTGCGATCGGTAACTCCATTGCACCGGCGAACGTCGTGCTCGGTACCAGCACGGCCGGCATTCAAGGACGGGATGCTGAAGTATTCAAACCGACCCTTGTCTTCTGTCTCATAGCCGGAGTGGCAGTTTCCTTAACAGCCGTCCTGCTCCACTTCATCGGAGGATAAGAGAGAAAGAACAAACGAAGAAAAAGTCTTCAGAAAGGAGCTTCCCAAAAGGGGGAGCTCCTTTTTCAAAGTATAAGAATGTCAGGTCTGTTGATTAACCAATATCATCCAAATAATATCTGTTGTTTTTTCTATAAAAACAACAGAAAGAGCTTCTTATTTGGAATGCGGAGAGACGCTCTGCTTCCGCCGGGCGCTTTCCGGAGGGGACTCTCTCAGCTAGTCTGCCTCCGGCAGCCGGATCTTCGAATCGTCCTGATCCTCCCGGAGTCGCCGTCCCCTTGTATGAAAAGTTATACATTCCTATCCTGTAAAAAAAGCTGTAATGCTTTTTCTATCTTAGGAAAAACGAGCCTTTCGTTGAAAGAAAGGAGGATCCTGCATCCTTTCTTCCTTGAGATCAAAATGTGTCGCAGTGGCAAGGTGTTCTTTCGAGACGCCTGTAGAAAAAGGAAGCTGGAAGATCTCCCTGGCGTTCTTCGGGGGAAGCTTCCCGTAGACGAAGGGCGCCGCTGTTATTGCCTGAGCCTGCAGGGATCGGCACTCCGATTCGCCTGAAATGTATTGACCTTATCCAGAAAAAAGCGTACACTCACCATATAAATCGTAATAATTACGTTTTGAGAGGAGCGCACAACATGAATCGAATACCAGTCACCGTGCTGAGCGGCTATCTCGGAGCAGGAAAAACAACCTTGTTAAACCATCTCCTGCGTGAGGGGCCGGAGCGGACGGCCGTGATTGTGAATGACATGAGCGACATTAATATCGACGCGGGTACGGTCAAAGCGGAGCACTTCCGGCGGTCGGATGAAAGATTAGTGGAACTCTCGAATGGCTGTATCTGCTGCACCCTGCGGGAAGATCTGCTGCAGGAAGTACAGGTTCTTGCAGAACAGGGCGGGATTGATCGTATCCTGATTGAATCCACCGGCATCAGCGAACCGGTTCCCGTTGCACAAACATTCAGCTATATTGATGAAGAGACAGGCATTGACCTGACAAAAACGTGCTATATTCAAAATATGGTGACGGTTGTGGATGTCCACCGGTTCTGGTCCGACTTCCGCTCTGGTGACAGCCTGCTTGACCGGGCAGAAGCGGCAGAAACCGGGGATGAGCGTGACGTTGTTGATCTGCTTGTTGACCAGATTGAATTTTGTAATGTTTTGATTTTAAATAAAGTCAGCATGATCGACCCGGAAGAACTGCAGAGCATGGAGCAGATGCTCCGCACACTTCAGCCATCAGCGGATCTGATCAAAACCGATTACGGCCGGGTGGCAGCAGATCGTCTGTTTCAGGAGAACCGGTTCGATTTTGAAGAGGCGACTATGGCTGCAGGGTGGATCCAGGAGCTTCAGGCAGAAGAACATACGCCGGAAACAGAAGAATACGCCATTTCGAGCTTCGTCTACCGGCGCCGTGAGCCGTTTCATCCGGAGCGGCTGTATCAATGGCTGCAGGACCTCCCGGAGCAGGTCGTGCGGATGAAAGGGATCATCTGGAGTGCTTCGCATCCCGACATGGCTGTCTCCCTTTCCCAGGCAGGGCCTTCTGTGTATATTCATCCTGTCGCCTACTGGGTGGCAGCGCTGACGGAAGAAGAGCAGGAGCATTATCTGGCTGAAAATGAGGAGCTGCAGGAAGAGTGGCGGCCGGGGATTGGAGACCGTAAAACCGAGTTCGTGCTGATCGGGATCCATCTGCCGGCTGCGGAGCTTGAAAAACAGCTGGATGCCTGCCTGCTGACGAAAGAAGAGCAGACCATGCATCCGGAACAATTTTCTCACCCGTGGGAAGAGGCCCCGCTCTCCTAAAGACAAGAAGTCCCGCCGGAAGTATCTTTCTTCCGGCGGGACTTCTTTGGCAGTTCGGGGAGCATTCCTGGAACGAAGCGGCGTTTTCCCTCCGCCAGGCGCGAAACCGGATCTTCGCAGGGGAGCCCTGCTCCTCGCTGCGACGGTCGGGTGTTTCGCGCCTTGGAGCGCAGAATATACGTGGCGGCAGGAGGCCGTTCTCTATTCGTCCTCAGGCTCCTCTTCCTCAACTTTATAGCCGAACTCTTCCGGCAGCATACGGAAGCCGTCCAGCTCGGCATCTTCGTCGATTTCAATCATGATGCAGCGCCGGCCTCCGAAGTTCACCTGCTTGACGTACTGCAGATCCTGCTGGCTGATGGTCACATCGGCGGCTTTCGTTTTGATTTTGATCGACTTGGATGCATACCTCGGTACGATGCTGCTCGCTTTGACTTCGTAATTTTCTTCGGTCGTCACATATTGAAAAGCGGCCTTGACTTCCTCGGCTTCTACACCCTGACCGACTTCGTTCAGCACGCGCTCGACGTCCTGATATCCGAGCTTCGGGGGCTCCGCTTCCTCTTCGACGCTCTCTTCGACCATTTTATTGATTTCACCGTATACCCCGGCGAGTGCGGCCGGCGGGAGCTGATCCCCGACGATGTGTTTCACGACATCTTCAAACACTTCTTTTTCTTCTGCAGCGGTCACAGGCTCTTCGCTCTGGAGTACTTCTTCGGTAAAGTGTGGATCAATCATGTTCGGCTTTTCTGCCGCGTAGAGAAGGTAATTGACATCCGGGACTCCGTCCGTTACTACTGGGAATAAAAAGCCGCCGAGCGGATGCTTCACGTCGATTACCGGATCCACGTTGATCTTGTACTTAAATTCTTTCTCGACGTAGTCAAAGAGCATTTCGCGGTCCGGGTCCTGCGTTTTGTTAATCGCACATAAAATAAACGGCGTGGCGTAGACCGGCTGCTGGCTGTCCGTCTCTGCATCACCGCTCTTCTTTTTGCTCTGCTGGTACTCGCCGCGGACAAACGTGATCACACGATCTTTTTCATGGGGGTGCTCGGCGATCATTTTTTCTGCGAGGCTCATCATGTGGTCCTGCCAGCCTTCCGATTCCAGCGTCACTTGATGCAGCAGCCGCTGGGTCTCCGCTCCCTGCTGAAATTTCAGCGGGAATAACTTTTCATCCATCCGTCCCGTCAGCGTTTTTTTGAAGCTTTGAAAAAAGAGCTCCTGCTGTTCCCGTTCGAGCATTTCAAACGGCTGCGTTTCGGCATGATAGACTTCTGTTGTTTCCTTCAATACGTAAAGATTAAATACTTCCTTGAGCTGCAGCTTCGTCTGCTCCGGCTTCAACTGCCGGCGGAAAGCGGCAAGGTCTTTTTTGTCCATATGTATGCGCCTCCTGATGTGAACGTCCTGTTCAGTTTAACATACACCCGTGAGCGGCAGGAGCAGGAAAAAGGAAAAAGAGGCTGAGGAAAACAAGAATAGAAAGAAGCCTTTTATATGTGTAACGAGGATCACTTGAATCAAGTCCTTCTGCCGATGGATGTTTCAATCCCATGAAAAAAACATGTTGTGTCTGGCCCAAGTTTATACCCCGACATAACATACATCAATCGATTCCGTGTTCTCCCTGAGGTCCAGGAAAGATGACGCTAATGGTTTGTTCCATTCCGATGCAGATAAATCGAGGGAAAAACGATGGATTCGGAAGATGAACCTGGAGCCATTTGCGGTCGTTGTAACATGGGTGCCGAGCCAGCACGCATGGCCGTGCACGTAGGAGAGGGTCCGGCCGTGAGAGAGGCTCGTGATCGTTATGTACAAACAAAACGCTTTCGACGATCCAAATCGGATCATCGAGAGCGTTTTTACTTTGGTGATAAGAATGTATACGTTTCATCGAGGGGGACGTCGCTCCGCGCTTTTGTTCCATGATAGGAATGTACAAGTTTTCATACAGTGTAACGGCGGCTCCATGCGCTGCATGGAAAGAAAGAAAACCTCTTGCTTTCCTCTAAAAGCCTGCAGCGACACCGCACGCCGTTCCGATCAAAAGGCGCTGCACGCTTTTGTTTATCAGGAGACAGCGCCTTCTAAAAGAGAGACAGCTTTTTTGACAGATCCTGGACTCGAGGACTTGACCCCTTTAAAATGACGGTCTTCTTCTACAGCCTTCGTGCCGAAGCCGTCCTGGTCCTGGGCTACCATCATGGATTTGAACGCCGGTCCGTCGATGACGAGGAACCATTCTTTCATGAGCTCGGCATTTTTCGGAAGGTGAACGTAGGTGATATTCGGATGGTCCGGGAGTTTTTTGTCATTTTCGCCGAAGATATAAATGTCGGCGGTTTCGGCCATTTCTAAGTATCGGTCCATGATTGCTTCCGCACGGGAGAGTTTCTGAAAACCGGCATACACGACTGCTTTCATTTTCTTTTTGATGACCATGTTTTCCATCATGAGGCACATGTACTCCAGCTGCGGAACTTTCGATTCATACTTTAACGAAGAAGATTCAAGTTTCTGGGCCGAAGTGCCTCCAGTAAAGTCAGCATGATCGCCGCTCACTTCGTTTACAAACGTTTGAAATACAGACATAGATGAAATATCCGACATTTGATTCACTCCTTAAGTTTTAAATGGTGAAAAAAGAGGTATGGTACTGAGACTAAAGAATTAATCATTTGACTATTACCTTGTTTTACATCGTTTAAACATCAAAAGGGGGAAAAGATTCATGCATCGTTGGAAAGAATTACTGAAAAATTATGGATATCTATGGTCCGGAGTGGCCGCGCTGCTTACTGCCGGGCTTCTCGGCATGGTGGTGCCGGTCTGGGCGGCTGCGGTTGGAGGCGGCGCCGCTGCGGCGGCTGTCGGCTGGTCTGCAGGCAGAGAAAAGACAGGAGAGCCGGTGGAGATAGAAGAAGAGCGGCTGTTGACCGCGGATCAGGTGAAGCGGGCGTTAGAAGAGCTCCGGCACACCGAAACGCACACAGAATACATCACGAACATGACCGGAAGTGTCTCCGCTGTCAGCGAGCAGGTGGCCGAGACTTCCGGCAGTATGTCGGAACAGATCACTGAAGCGACAGGGCACACTCAGGAGATTTCGGCCCAGGTAGAAGAAGTCTATCAGCTGCTGTCAAAGCTGAAATCCATGATTGAAACAACGCGGACCGAGGCATCGTCGATTCAGGATGTTTCTGCAGAAGGACAGGAAAAAGGGGATGCCTTTCTTTCCGAAATTCAGCTGTTTTCGGAGCGGATGGGGGAATTTGGTGCGATGAACGATCATCTGATCGGAAACATAGCCAAAGTAAACAAAGCCCTCACGCGCATCGAGGAAATCTCTCAGCAGACGAATCTGCTTGCACTGAACGCATCGATTGAGGCTGCCCGTGCCGGTGATGCCGGCCGTGGATTTGCTGTCGTCGCCGAAGAGATACGAAAGCTCTCCGACCAGGTGCATCACACTGCCGATGACATCACGTCGACGATCGGAGAAGTAAACGCCAGCATTGAAAAGCAGCAGCAGACGTTCAAAGCGGAAGTGGAGTCGCTGGAGCAGACCCAGGAGCAAAGCAGGCAGATACTGGAGGTATTCAGTGGTATCAGCCGTTCGATTCAGGGTCTTTCCGAAGAAATCTCTTCCGTGGAAACGGAAATGGATCACGTATACGGAGAAGGAAGCCGTCTCACCGAAGCTGTTCAGGCGGTCAACGCGCAGCTGGAACAGCTGGAGGAGATGGCAGGAAGCAACGGCGGACAGATGATGGAGCAGCAGTCCTCGATCATGGAACTCGAGATGACGGCGGAGACGCTGCTGGAATCCGTGCAGACGCTGTTCCAGCGGCTGAAGGAAGAAGCGGAACAGGAGACGGTCGGCTGGGTGCGTCCGTTTGATCTGAAGTCAGAAGAGACAGAAAAGCCCGCGTCATAAGGAGGAGCTCATGAATAAGCAGGAAGCGACTAAAAGGCTGGACGGCACGATGGCATTGGAGGATGTGATGGAAGAAGCAGCGGCGTGGAAACGACACACGTCCGGAAACAAAGTCACATTCAGCCGCAATATCTTTATTCCGCTGACCAACATCTGCCGCGACCGCTGTACGTACTGTACGTTTCAGCGTCGGCCCGGTGATGCCGGAGCGCGGATCATCCCGGAAGAAGAAGTGCTGGACAAAGCGCGCAGGGCGGCAGCACTTGGATGTACCGAAGTCCTTGTCAGTCTCGGTGATAAAGCGGATGTTTTCCCGGAAGTACGAACGTGGCTTCAGGAGCGGGGTTTCCGCAACATGATGGATTACGTCGTGTACATTTGCAGCCGTATTATCGAAGAAACCGGCCTTCTTCCGCATACGAATGCCGGGATTATCGGTACGTTTCATCTGGATCAGCTCAAGCCGGTGAATGCCAGCATGGGGATGATGCTGGAGACGATGAGCCGGCGTCTCTGTGGGCCGGGACAGGTTCATGAGCATGCGCCGGATAAGCTTCCCCACCGGCGGTACCGTTACATAGAGGAAGCAGGGAAACGGCAGATTCCCTTCACGACCGGCGTACTGCTCGGGATTGGAGAGACGATCGAAGAACGTGTGGAGGCACTCGAGGCCATCCGGGACCTGCATGACACGTACGGCCACATCCAGGAAGTGATCGTCCAGAACTATCAGCGGAAACCGGGTATGGAAGACGGCGCAGCAGGAGAAGTCTCCGAAGACGAACTGCTGCGGACGACGGCCCTCGCCGTTACGATGCTGCAGGGAAACGTCCACGTACAGGTGCCGCCGAACTTGAACGAAAAACGGATGCACCGGCTGCTGAGAGCGGGTATCAGCGATTGGGGCGGAGTGTCTCCGCTGACGGTAGACTACATTAATCCGGAATCGCCGTGGCCCGGACTGGATACGCTCGCAAAAGTAACAGCAGAAGCAGGGATGGTGCTGGAAGAACGACTGCCTGTCTACGATTCGCATACGGGTGGCGCCTTTTTGGAAGAACCGGTCAAAAGCGCTGTGGAGCAGCTGCAGCAGAAAAAGAAAAGGGAGCTGATTGGATGAAGGATCGTGTACAGGTGGAACTGGAGAGAGCAGGATCAGACGTACGGCGTATTTTGAATAAGGTGATGGAAGGAATACCTGCAGCAGATGAGGAGGTATTCGTGCTGGCTAACGCTGCCGGGGCCGATGTAGATGCGATGGCCGCGGTAGCGGATGACCTGCGGGAAAAAGTAGTAGGAGAGGACATCACATTCGTACTGAACCGGAACATGAATTTTACGAATATCTGTTTTGTCGGCTGTAAATTTTGTGGCTTCAGCCGGACCAATGCGAAAAACGGGTATTTCCTCGGTCTGGATGCGCTGGCGGAGAAAGCGGCGGAAGCCTGGCAGGAAGGCGCCGGGGAAGTCTGTATTCAAGGCGGGCTGACCGAGCAGATGCCTGCAGATTACTACATACAGATTGTAAAAAGACTGAAAGAAACCCTGCCGGATCTCCACCTGCATGCGTATTCCCCCATGGAGATTGATTACGGGGCGGAGCGTATGGGTTTATCCGTGAAAGAATATCTGGAGCTGTTGAAGGAAGCAGGATTGGGAAGTATTCCCGGTACGGCTGCTGAAATTCTGGACGACGACATTCGTGCACAGCTTTCTCCGGTCAAGCTCACGGCAGACCGCTGGGAGGAGATCATCCGGACTGCCCACCAGGTCGGCCTGCGATCCACGTCCACGATGATGTACGGGCATGTTGAAGATTATGATGACTGGGCCAGGCACCTGCTGCGACTGCGCCGCATCCAGCGGGATACGGGAGGATTCACCGAATTTGTCCCGCTTGGCTTTATCCATTCCAATACGCACATTTTCCGAATCGGGAAGGCGAAAGCCGGCGGAACGGAAGAAGATCATATCAAAATGCATGCGCTTGCCAGAATCGTTTTCTACGGATTGATTGATTCGATTCAAGTAAGCTGGGTGAAAATCGGGCCCGAGGGAGCGAAGAAGTGCCTGCAGGCGGGAGCGAATGATTTCGGCGGAACGCTGATGGAAGAGAACATTTCAAGAGAGGCAGGTTCCCAGTTCGGGTCTGCCATGACGGCGGAAGAGATCGCCGGTCATATCGAAGCAATCGGACGGAGGCCTGTCGTCCGGGATACACTGTATGAGCGATTCACCCCCTTTGCAGATATGCGGACGCACGAAAAGGTGAAGTAAAGAGAAGCACTGTGCTACACTGGAGAAAACAGTGCAGGAGGATACCTTCATGAGATTAACACAATATACCGACTACTCCCTCCGCGTTCTCATGTATACGGCGGCCAAGGAGCGCACGTCGCTGTCCCGGATTCAGGACATTTCCGATGCGTATCAAATATCCAAAAACCATTTGATGAAAGTGGTGTATCAGCTGGGACAGCTGGGGTACGTGGAGACGGTCCGCGGCAGAAGCGGCGGCATCCGTCTGCATCAAGAGCCGGAGGATATCAACGTCGGGACGCTCGTCCGTCAGATGGAGGATGACTTCCATATGGTCGAGTGTTTTGACAAGGAACGGAACCAATGTCCGATTACAGCCGCCTGTACTCTTCAGCATGCCCTCGGAGAAGCGCTGAACGCTTACCTGAACGTCCTCGATCAGTACACGCTGGCGGACATTACAAAAAACAAAGGACAGCTGGCTGCCCTGCTCCATCTCCAGGAGTAGGATTTACCGCGCGATCAGCTGCACCCTTGGCTGCCTCAGGCGGGCTCCGCTGTAATAATCAACCTTCTTTATACAGAAAAGAGGCTGGGACAAAAAGTTCTAGCTAAGTAAAAACGCTTCCGATTATCCAAAATGGATAATCGGAAGCGTTTTGTTTGTACATTCGAATAACGCAGGCGACTCATGGCAGTGAACTTCCTTAAGTTCACTGCCATGAGTGCAAATCCCATTTCTTGTTTCACCTTGTCTTTGCCTCTCACCGACATTCTGGTGAAACGCAAATTCGCCTTCAGAAACCCAAAAACTGGTTCTACGTCGGTTTTACGCCGCCCGTAAATTGCTCCAGTTTCTTCTTCCGAAAGCAGTTGACGAATATTCTCTTTTTGCTTCTCCCATTTTTCATT
>NZ_AUCK01000016.1 GCF_000429725.1 Alkalicoccus chagannorensis DSM 18086
GGTTTTATGAAACGATGTTTTCAGTTGAGTCACCCATTCCAACAAAGCACGGAATCCAGAATACCTGTTATCGAACCGAAAGGCTTCGGCAAGATCAATACCGCGGTCATCCTGAGCCCGGGCGTAGTTGGTTTTTTTCGCAATATCAACACCGATAATCAATGTCTCTGAATGGATTTGCTTGATGTTTTCGTTTCGGTTATAATTCATTCGTGAGTCCTCCTTGGAAGTAGTTAGGGGTCCTTTTCGCTGATCAGCTTTGGACACCTTGTATCCTACCAGGAGGGCTCTTTTTTTGACAAACCCCAAATTACTTCAATACAGGAATGCTTTCTTATACTAGAACAAAAACGCGCAGCGTCTTTTGGTCGGAACGGCGTGCATCGTCGCTGCAGGCTTTTCAAGGGAAGAACAGGTTCTACGTTCTTCCCGCGCAGCGTAAGATGCCGCCGTCCCCTTGTATGAAAACTTATACATTACATTCTGTAAAAAAGGAAGAAAATAGTGCTTGCGCACAATTTTCTTCCTATACAAATCCGGGTTTTATGCCTTATTCCTTTGTTATTTCTCTTCATTATACGGCGAAATATCCTCTACAGCAATGTTTTTGTAATCTGACGAGAGATCCTTCTTCGTCATCCGGCTGTACCGCTTCTCACAGTTCAATTTCGTATTTCTCGATCTTTTTGTACAACGTGCTTCTCGTGATGCCGAGAATCTCTGCCGCCTTCGAAATCGTCCCGCTCTCCTGGAGCGCTTGGACGATGGTACTCTTCTCCACTTCATGCAGATCCAGCGAAGTGCCGGCGCTTCGTTCATACGGTGCTTCCAGCTGAATGGCCTCCGGTCCGATGAACGGCTCATCTGTATAGAACAGCGCCTGCATCAGGACACTTTGAAGTTCCCGTACATTCCCTGGCCAGCGGTGGGCTTCCAGCTTTTCGAGCGCTTCGGGACAGAGCGTTCTGCTGCCCTCGCCGAGCTGTTCCAGCAGCACCCCGCACAGCGTCTGCAGGTCCGTGCGCTCCCTCAGTGGCGGCAGCGTTAAATGAATCCCTTTCAGACGGTAGTATAAATCTTCCCGGAAGCGCCCTTCCTCGACTTCCCTGCGGAGGTTTTTGTTCGTTGCGGAAATAATCCGGACATCGATCGGAATCGGCTTGATCCCTCCGATGCGGGTGATGGTTTTCTCCTGGATCACCCGCAGCAGTGCCCCCTGGGAATGAAGGGGCAGATCGGCGATTTCATCGAGAAAGATTGTTCCTTGATGAGCGGCCTCAAATTTCCCTGTGCTGCGCTGGGCTGCACCGGTAAAGGCCCCTTTCTCATAGCCGAAGAGCTCGCTCTCCACCAGCTGCTCGGGGATCGCACTGCAGTTGAGCGCGACAAACGGGCGCATGGCCCGTATTCCGGCAGTATGTACTGCCTGTGCCAGCAATTCTTTCCCGGTTCCGCTCTCTCCGTAGATGATCACAGGATAATCCGAACCGGCTGCCCGCTCCGCCAGCTGTTTCACCCGAAGAATGGAGGGACAGCTTCCGGCGATATCATGGAAAGTGTAAAGATCGCTGCGCGTTTCTGGATGCAGAATCATAAGCGAGCGCCGGGAGATCGTGCTGCCGGACATACCTTTATATCCCGCCGGCAGTTCTTTACCGATAATGTGGCTGCCGAGCATTGCTTTAGCGCGGTCATTGGCTCGGATGACATACCGGTTGTCTTTCAGGGTCACAAGGGGAAGCCCGGCGAGCTTGGATGTTTCCTCCAGTTCCCGGAGTAGAAACTGCTCTTCTTCGGAACGGCTGTCCGCCCGCATGTGTGCCTGCAGGGCATCTGAGATGGTGCTCGTCAGACTGAGCAGCAGCGGATGATAATTTTCTTTCTGGGTGCTGATATTCACGGCGCCGCAGAACGTACCGTCCGGTGCATACACTGGACTCGCTGCACATGTCAAAAAATGATGATCCTGATAAAAATGGTGCTCTCCATGGATGACGACCGGCTGTTTTTCCTGCAGGACTAGCCCCATCGCATTCGTTCCTTTCGATTCTTCCGACCAGTTGGTGCCGACATCCAGTGCCTCATCCGCGGCAGCATCGCCAATTCTGCCGGCTCTTAATAAAATCCAGCCTCGGTAGTTCACCAGAACTGCGGTATACGCCCGGCCGGCCATCGCCTGCTCGAGATGTTCGAAAATAGGCCTTGCGTGGAGCAGAAGCGGCTCGTGCCTTTCCAGTACGGCAGCCAGCCGCTCCCCTGCCAGCTTTTCTTTATCAACGGAATCCAACGGAGATAATCCTGACTGCTCACAACGTCTGCGGGATGCTTCGATCAGCGCTCGGTCCAACCAGATATCCTCCTTTAGGTGACGCAAGAAAATTCAGATAGTTCTGTATGATTATTATACACCACTGTCTTTATTTTAAACATATAACCATACCTGCACAAAAGAAAGCGCTTACGAATGCGGCATTTCGGGTTGGCATGTATCTTGCATAAATTATAGACAGTCGATCTCTGCCCAGTGGAGGTGGACAAACTATCCAGGAGGGTGATTATGCATGGCAGGTAACCGCGGAGTTGCGTATATTGAACCAGGAAAAGTAGAAATTCAGAACATTGACTATCCGGATCTCGTACTGAGAGACGGCCCGGGGGTCAATCCGCTGAACGTCGGCAGAAAATGTGATCACGGGGTCATTTTAAAAGTTGTTACAACAAACATCTGCGGCAGCGACCAGCACATGGTGCGTGGACGTACGACCGCACCGGCCGGGCTGATTCTCGGACATGAAATTACCGGGGAGATTGTTGAATGCGGACGAGATGTTGAATTCATGAAAGTCGGCGACCTCGTTTCTGTTCCGTTTAATATCGCCTGTGGACGATGCCGCGCCTGTAAAGAACAGGACACGCATATCTGTCTGAACGTCAATCCGGAACGACCGGGTTCTGCGTACGGCTATGTTGATATGGGTGGCTGGGTCGGCGGTCAGTCGGAGTATGTCATGGTGCCATATGCAGATTTCCAGCTGCTTCGCTTCCCAGATAAAGATGCGGCGATGGATAAGATTCTCGATCTCACCATGCTCTCTGATATCTTCCCGACTGGTTTCCACGGTTCCTATAGTGCCGGTGTCTCCCCGGGTAAAACGGTCTACATCGCTGGTGCAGGTCCGGTCGGCCTTGCTGCAGCTCACTCCGCTCAGCTGCTGGGTGCTTCCACCGTTATCGTCGGCGACTTGATTCAGGAACGACTCGATCAGGCGAAGAGCTTCGGCTGTGAGGTCATCAACCTGCGTGATCACGACGATGTCGGGGAGCAGATTGAACAGATTCTCGGCACACCGGAAGTGGACTGTGCTGTCGATGCGGTTGGGTTTGAAGCCTCCGCACACGGGGCAGGAAACGTCGAAGCACCGGCAACCGTCCTCAACTCCATCATGCAGATTACCCGCGCCGGTGGTAAGCTCGGGATCCCAGGTCTGTATGTCACCGGCGACCCGGGTGCTTCGGATGACGATGCAAAAGAAGGTACGCTGAAAATCCGACTCGGCCTCGGCTGGGCAAAGGCGCATACGTTCGTGACGGGCCAGACACCGGTGATGCAGTACCACCGCTACCTCATGAAGTCCATTATGAGCGGCAGAGCCCAGATCGCTAAAGCAGTCAATGCTACGGTGATCTCGCTCGACGATGCCCCACGCGGCTACCAGGAGTTTGACGGCGGTGCTTCCAAGAAATTTGTCATCGATCCGCACAACAACCTGCGCAAGTAAGGGTACGATGGTCGTTGATCAACATCTCGCAAAAACAGCTCTAAATAAGTGAAAAACGCTTCCGATGGTCCAACATGGATCATCGGAAGCGTTTCGTTTATCTACAGCCAACATAACACTGCCACCCATCGATATACCGGTGTTCCGCACAGCTGCATTCAGAATTCCAAACATGGCAGCGTTGAACGGCCTCTTTCTATCGCTTTTTCACGTTGGCGGCACTCTATCCGTGACGCTGAAAAATACGTCAAAAGCTTGTTCTTATATAGATGCTGGGGGGGGTTGTTCACGGCGAAAATGGCTCCTCTGTCCGCCGTCGAAGAACTGCGTCGATCGCAGAACGATCTCGTTCATCCCGTCTCCAAAATGGATGGAGGACGAAACGACAACCATGCGGAAAGGAGGCCGTACAGCGGTTTTCGTGAAGGCGGTCATGCGCGTTCCTGCACCAGTGCCTTCATCCCTTCCTGCATGCGAAGAGACACAAGCGGATCCGGTCGGATGCCGTGCGTCGGGCGGAACCAGACGTGCCGGCCCAGTTCGGCGAGGATGATGACGGTTTCCATCAGAGCAAACCTGGAACCGATACAGCTTCTTGCCCCGCCGCCGAAAGGAAAATACCCGAAGGCCGGCGGCTTCGCTGCGCCAGGCGCAAATCGTTCCGGCCGGAACTGATGCGGCGCTTCAAATACGCGCGGATTCCGGTGTATGGAGTACGGGCAGATCATCCATGTACTCCCGGCTGCAAACGTCTCTCCTCCAATCTGGACATCCTCGGCAGCTTCCCGGTATATGAGCCATGCCGGCGGATACAGACGCAGTGCTTCTTTGACGACCTGCTCTGTAAAGGGCAGTTCCTGCAGCTGCTCATACGGTTCTGTCAGTTCCACGCTCGACACCTCTTCTTGAAACCGGGCCCTCGCCTCCGGGTTTTGGGAAAGAAGATACCATGTCCAGGTAAGCAGATTGGCGGACGTTTCGTGTCCGGCAAGCAGCATCGTTACCATCTGGTCCCGGAGCTCCTGCCGCGGGAGTTCGGTCCCCGCTGCTTCTTCCAGTAGGTCCATCATCGTTCCCTTCCCTCTATTTTTTTCAATAAGCGGCTCTACGGTACGGTTCAGCGTGCGTACCGCTGCCTGATGGCGCAGATTGGAAGCTGTCGGCACAAACGAGGGAAGCAGTACCGGCGACATGAGATTGCCTGCTGTCTCTCGAATCGTCGTATCCACGGCTTCAGCAATTTCCTGTTTGCGGTCTTCAACGTCGGCATGGAACATGCACCGGCAGATGATGGTAAGTGTCAGCTGCATCATGTTTGCATCGAGCTGGACCGTTTTTTGCCCGCGGATTTCTTCTGTCATTTTCTTTGCTTCTTCCAGCACGATCCGGCTGTAGCTGCGGATCCGCTCTTTGTAAAACACCGGCTGAAACTGCCGGCGCTGCTCCTGGTGCTGCCTGCCCTCACTGGAGAGCACGCCGTGACCGATCGTTCTTTCCAGCACTTCAGACGTCCTTCCTTTTCTAAAGGAGCTTCCCTGCGTGACGAGTACCTCCTGGATCAAGTCCGGATCAGAGAGGACATACGACGGTGCTTTCCCGGTTCGCAGCCGCACCAGCCCTCCTTCTTCCTGCATACGCAGAAAGAATGCTAGTGGATCGCGGCGGAACTGCAGAAGATTTTCAATGCGGGACGTGGTTAATTCAGTGACGCTGCTCATCTGGCTTTCTCCCCTTCCTCCTGTTCCTTATTCCCCGTTTGCGAAGAGATGAAGCCATCGTCTCCTCCTGTTGTTACTCAACGGAACAAAATCGCAAAGCGCCTTTTGGTCGGAACGGCGTGCGGAAGCGCTGCAAGCTTTTCGAGGGAAGAAAACGTTCTTTGTTTCTTCCCGAGCAGCGCATGGAGCCGCCGTCACACTATATGAAAACTTATATATTCCTATCATGGAACAAAAGCGCAAAGCGCCTTTTGGTCGGAACGGCATGTGGAAGAGCTGCGGGCTTTTTGAGGGAAGAATGGGTTCCGCGCAGTGCACGAAGCGCCGCCTTCTGTCCGGGCACACCAAAAAGCCGTATGTCTCTTTTATGAAGAGCGGCATACGGCTGCCGTGTCGAAAAAAGGTACTTCGGCTGAAAGACACGGCTTCTTTGATGCTTACAAAGCGGGTCGGCCTGCTGCAAATGGGAGACGCTTGACCTCGGCAAGCGGGCGGCCTGGAACTATGGCCGCGTCGCTTCCTGATTTTTTTGAGCCACATGCGTTTTTTTGAGCCGGCCCGCAGCAGATTTGGGCCGCTTCTTGTTTAGTTTGGGACGCTTAGCTCCCACGGTTGAGTCACATGCCATAACCGCTCACCCATACCAGGCAGATGCTTTCTGCAGGACTTCCCTACATACGTCCATGCCTTGGGGAAGAAGAGATGTTCCGACTGTGCTTCTGCGTTTACTCGTCCCAAGAAGCCCCACCCCCGCTGTTCCTGTGCCGCCGCCTTCTGTCCGGGCACGCCAAAAAGCCGTATGCCATGCTCTTTTATGGAGAGCGGCATACGGCTGCCGTGCCGAAAAAAGGTACCTCGACCAAAAGGCACGGCTTCTGTGACGGTTTCTTATTTTTTCAGTGCGCGCTGGCCAATATCCTGGCGGTAGAACATGCCCGGCCAGTCTTTCTGCCGGAGGACGTCGTATGTCATCTGGAGCGCCTCCTGCAGCGTCGGAGCCTGAGAAGCCAGCAGAAGCACACGCCCGCCTTTCGTTTTCCAGCCGACTTCCTCGCTGTTGACGGTGGTGCCGGCATGGAAGAACTGCTGTATTTCATCCGAGCGTGTCATTGGCATCGTAAACGGAATGCCTTTTTCGTAAGTACCCGGATATCCTTCTGAAGCCAGAACGACGCCGGCACAGGCGTTGCTGCTCCACTGCAGCTCCGGCTCTTTTCCGTCCATGACATCCAGCAGCACCTGGACGAGGTCGCTCTCGAGCCGCGGCAGAATCACCTGGGTCTCCGGATCACCGAATCGGACATTAAATTCAATGACCTTAGGACCTTCTTCCGTAATCATCAATCCTGCATAAAGAACCCCGGTAAAGGCAATCCCTTCCTGCTCCAGTGCTTCGGCCATCGGACGGAGAATCGTCTTTTCTGCCTGCTCGAGCCACGCCCCGTCCAGGTGAGGAACGGGCGAATAGGCGCCCATGCCGCCGGTGTTCGGACCGGTTCCTCCGTCAAAAGCCCGCTTATGGTCCTGGGCGGTCACCAGCGGGACGACACTGGTGCCGTGGACGAGAGCCATGAAGGAAAGCTCTTCTCCTTCAAGGTACTCTTCTACCACGACCGAGGATCCCGCCTCACCGAAGGCTTTCTCCGTCATGGCGGCATCGACCGCTTCGATGGCTTCATCCATGGTAGCGGCAACCGTCACCCCTTTCCCGGCTGCCAGACCATCCGCCTTGACGACGATAGGGGCTCCCTGCTCCCGAATGTAGGCTTTCGCCTCTTCGGCGTCCGTGAAAGCAGCGTAGGCTCCGGTCGGGATATTGTATTTGTGCATGATTTCTTTTGCGAACTGTTTGCTGCTCTCCAGCCGGGCCGCTTCCGCGGTGGGACCAAAGACGCGCAGGCCTGCCTGCTGCATCCGGTCGGTCAGCCCCGCTGCAAGCGGCGCTTCCGGACCGATGATCACCAGTTCCACCTCTTCATCCTGCGCTGTCTGGACGAGAGCCTCCTGATCCTCTTCTGCCACGTCCAGGACGCGGCAGTCCATGATTTGGCCCATCGCATCGCTTCCGGGTGCGATCAGTACTTCATCGATCACATCGGAATCCGCCATTTTCCATGCCAGCGCATGCTCGCGGCCGCCGCCGCCGACTATCAATACATTCATAGGGAACCTCCTGCTGTTCATTTCGGATTGAATTTTTAATGTTTAAAGTGACGGACGCCGGTAAAGACCATGGCAATCCCGTACTCATTCGCCATATCAATCGACTCTTGATCCCGCTTCGATCCGCCGGGCTGGATGACAGCCGCAACGCCGGCTTTGGCAGCAGCCTCCACGGTGTCGCCCATCGGGAAGAACGCATCCGAGGCCATGACACTGCCTTCCGCTTCTTCCCCTGCTTGTTTCAGTGCAATTTCCGCGGCCCCGATCCGGTTCATCTGACCGGCTCCGATACCGATGGTGCGGTCTTCTTTCGCCAGCACGATCGCATTGGATTTCACGTGCTTGACGACTTTCCACGCCATCTTCATCTGTTCCAGCTCCCGGTCCGATGGTTTCCGGTCCGTTGGGATCGTGACTTCCACGTCTTCGTACGTGAGCGTGTCCGTCTCCTGCATCAGCGCACCGCCGGATACTGTCGTCACTCGACTTTCTCCAGCATAGTGGCTCTCCAGGTCGATTTCAAGCAGACGAAGGTTCTTCTTCTCCATCAGAATCTTTTTTGCCTCCTCGGAGAACGAGGGAGCGAGAATGATTTCGAGGAAAATCTCTTTCATCTGAGCTGCAGTTTCTGCATCGACTTCCCGATTGCAGGCGACAATTCCTCCGAAAATCGAAGTCGAATCTGCGGCATAGGCTTTTTCATATGCCTGCTGGATGTCTCCGCCGACGCCGACCCCACAAGGATTCATGTGTTTAATCGCAGCGACTGCCGGCTCCTGAAAATCACGGATGACCGCAATGGCTGCATCGGCATCGTTGATGTTGTTATAGGAGAGCTCCTTCCCGTGCAGCTGTACCGATCGGGCAATGGAAGCTTTGCTGGAAAGCGGACGTTCATAGAAAGCCGCATTTTGATGCGGGTTCTCCCCGTACCGGAGGGTCTGCTTGAGATTGTAGGTGCGCGTTACCTTCTCCGGCGCTTCTTCCCCTACGTATTTCGTCATATACTCGGAAATCAGCGCATCGTAGGCAGCCGTGTGGCGGAATGCTTTCGCGGCCAGCTTCTGGCGTGTCCGGTGCATCGTTTCTCCTGTTTCCCGAATTTCATGGAGGACCGGTTCGTAATCGTCGGCATCGACGATGATGGTGACGTCTTCGTGGTTTTTGGCCGCTGAACGGATCATGGACGGCCCGCCGATATCAATGTTTTCTACGGCATCCTGGAAAGTAGACGCAGGATCCTCAATGGTCTGCTGGAACGGATAGAGATTCACGATCACGTAATCAATCAGACCGATCTCTTCCTGTTCCAGCGCCGCCATATGCGATTCGTTGCTGCGGACACCGAGAAGGCCGCCATGGATCGCCGGATGCAGGGTCTTCACCCGTCCGTCCATCATTTCCGGAAATCCGGTCACTGCCTCGATGCCGATGACTGGAATGCCGGCTTCCTGCAGCATGTTCTTCGTGCCGCCGGTAGAGATGATCTCCACGCCGGCATCGGCAAGTCCCTGCACAAAAGCGGTAATATTCGTCTTATCCGATACACTAACTAATGCTCGTTTCGTCACTGTTGTCCACGCTCCTTCAGGCTCTGTTGAAACTGTTGTACAGCCTGCGGATACAGTACATGCTCCACCTGCTGTATTTTCTTCTGGAGACTCTCTTCCGTCTCCGACTCTTCTATTGTAACAGGTTTCTGGGCAATAATTGGCCCCGTATCCATTCCTTCATCTACAAGATGAACCGTTGCTCCCGTGACTTTCACTCCTGCCTCCAGCGCCTGACGCACGGCATGAAGGCCCGGAAATGACGGCAGCAGCGAAGGATGGATGTTCAGCATCCGACCGCCAAACGCGCGCAGCAGCTCCGGTCCGGCAAGCCGCATGTAGCCGGCGAGCAGAATCAGCTCAACACCGATCCGCTTTAATTCAGCTGTAAGCGCTCGTTCATAGGCTGCTTTGTCCTTATAATCCGATGGCCGCACAGAAAAAAGCGGAAGGCCCAGCCGCTCCGCTCGCTTTTCCACTCCTGCGCCGGGCCGGTCACAGACGATCAGTACCGGCTCCAGGTTCACCTTACCTTCACGTGCAGCAGCGACGATGGCTTCAACGTTGCTGCCGGATCCAGAAGCAAAAAGTGCTGTTCTCATGAAAAATCCTCCCCGTCGGTGATGCGGAGTCCGCTTTTGTTCCGGACACGGCCGATAACGACCGGCTTCTCGCCGTTTTCCTCCAGCTTCTTCAGCACAGACTTCTGGTGATCACGGTCCACTGCGAGCACGAACCCGATGCCGAGATTGAACGTGCCCTGCATATCTTCCTGGCTCAGTCCTCCAGCTTCCTGCAGCCAGTCGAACACGCGGGGACGGGACACATCACTGAGATCGATATCCGCGCCATAATCGCCGAGCATCCTCGGAATATTCTCCACCAGGCCGCCGCCGGTAATGTGGGCCGCGGCATGGATAGAAGCATTCCCCAGCAGTCCTTCCAACGCCTGTTTATAAATTCTCGTCGGCGTCAGCAGCGCTTCCCCCAGCGACATATCTTTAGCGAAAGGGGCCGGATCATCCCACTGGAGCCCCTGTTCAGCAGTAATCCGGCGTACGAGGGAAAACCCGTTGCTGTGAATCCCGCTCGAGGCGAGCCCGATGAGTACGTCCCCGCGTCCGGCTGTCTGCCAAAGCGCTTTTTTATCGGCTGCTCCCGTGACAAAACCGGCTACATCATACTCCTGTTCTTCATACAAATCCGGCATCTCGGCAGTTTCGCCGCCGATCAGGGCACAGCCCGCTTCCCTGCAGCCGGCTGCGATGCCGGAGACAACAGCTTCCACGCGGGCCGGATCATTTTTGCCGAGCGCCAAATAGTCCAGGAAAAACAGCGGCTCCGCGCCCTGCGCGAGGATGTCATTGACACACATGGCCACGGCATCGATCCCGATCGTGTCGTGCTTGTCGAGCTGCTGGGCAATGAGCAGCTTTGTCCCGACCCCGTCTGTTCCAGAAATGAGCACCGGTTCGTCATAGCCGAGCCGGCTGATATCAAACATACCACCGAAACCGCCGAGACTGCCGAGCACTTCCGGACGATGTGTGGAACGCACGTGACTGCCGATCCGCCGGACTCCTTCATACCCTGCTTCTACGTCAACGCCGGAGCGTTTATAGGCATCTACCATTTATCTGCCTCCCACTACTTTGTCGTACGGATGATCAGCTTCTGGAAAGATGTCTGTCGGATAATTCCCAGTGAAGCAGGCAAGGCACTGTCCGCAGTTCGGGGATGGATCATCCCGGCCGATCCCTTCTTTCAATCCGTCGATACTGAGATACGAGAGCGAATCAGCACCAAGTTCTTCCTGGATCTCCTGTACAGATTTCGTCGAGGCGATCAGCTCGCCCTTCGTCGATGTATCAATGCCGTAGTAGCACGGATTGATGATCGGCGGGGAGCTGATACGGACGTGGACTTCCGCTGCGCCCGCTTCGCGAAGCAGTTTGACAATCCGTCGCGCCGTTGTTCCGCGTACGATGGAATCGTCGACCATGACTACCCGTTTTCCTTCGACGACGCCGCGGACGGCAGACAGCTTCATCTTGACGCCTTGTTCGCGGAGGGCCTGGGAAGGCTGGATAAACGTCCTGCCGACGTACCGGTTTTTGATTAACCCGAGCTCATACGGCACGCCGGTTTCTTCTGCATAGCCGATGGCGGCAGAAATACTGGAATCCGGTACACCGGTGATGACGTCGGCTTCTACAGGGTCTTCTTTTGCAAGCTGCCGGCCGAGATTCTTTCGTGCCATGTGAATGTTCACGCCGTCGACATTGCTGTCCGGACGGGCAAAATAAACATACTCCATGGAACAGAGCGAGCGTTCTTTCGGAATGGAGAAACGATCGATCTGCATTCCGTCGTCGTCGATGGTGATCAGCTCACCGGGCTGCACTTCATGAATGAATTCAGCACCGATGATATCGAATGCACACGTTTCCGAGGAGACGACGTACGCATCGCCGATCCGGCCGATCGACAGTGGACGCAGTCCGTCAGGATCCAGCGCCACGATCATGGCATCTTCAATCAGGCAGGCGAGGGCATAGGCCCCCTTGACCATCGACAGCGCGTTCTTGATCGAATCACGCAGATCCGGATAGCCGCTCCGTTTGATCAAATGTGCGATGACTTCCGTGTCGGACGTTGTTTGAAAAATGCTTCCCTGATGCTCCAGCTGATGTTTCAGCGCCGAGGCGTTTACGATATTGCCGTTATGGGCCAGGGCAAGACTGCCGGTCTGCGAATTGAACTGCAGTGGCTGGCAGTTGATAAAATCACTGTCTCCTGCTGTCGTATAGCGGACATGGCCGATGGCGCCGTGACCTTTCATCCTGTCCAGCTTCTCCTCTGTAAACACGTCGTTGACCAGTCCCATGCCTTTCTGGACTTTCAGCTGCTCGCCGTCCGTGACAACAATACCGGCGCCTTCCTGACCGCGGTGCTGCAGACTGTGCAGCCCGTAGTATGTTAAATGGGAAGCTTCTACATGTCCCCAGACGCCGAATACGCCGCATTCTTCGTTCAGACCTTTGATTTCAGTGCGCATGCAATCGCCCCTCTCCAGCTGTCTTCCAGCTGTGCTGCTTCTGTGTTGATGACGTTCTCTCCGCTGCTGCTTCTGATGATCAATCGGTTCTCGTCTGTCACTTGGCCAATCCGTTCCAGTCCCGGTACGGCTGCTGCAAGCGCCTCCCGCTGAGAAGCAGGGGCCGTCAGCAGATAGCCGTTCGTCCCTTCAGCAAACAGGGCAGCCAGTGTATCGTCATGCGGCAGGTCAATCTCCATGCCGAGCGTTGTTCCGAACAGCTTCTCTGCGAGTGCACAGGCGGTACCGCCTTCGCTGATGTCATGCGCTGAGGAGATGCCTGTCCGCACAGCCTCCAGCACCCCGGCAATCCATGCTTTTTCCTGCTGCAGATCCACTTCCCGGACAGGCCCGAAAATCGAGCCTTCCTGCAGCTTCTGCAGTTCACTGCCGGCAAAATCCGGCGTGATGCGGCCGAGGAAATAGACATCATCCCCCGCCTGTTTCACGTGTTGGGTCGTAATATGATCGAGATGATGAATCAGCCCGACCATGCCGATTACCGGCGTTGGATACACCGCTCCTTTGGCTGTTTCGTTATACAACGACACATTTCCGCCGACGACCGGCGCTTCCAGCTCCCGGCATGCCTCGCTCAGGCCGTCCGTGGACCGTTCGAGTTCCCAGAAGATCTCTGGGTTCTCCGGACTTCCGTAGTTGAGGCAGTCGGTCACGCCGAGCGGTTCGCCCCCGGAAGCGGCGATGTTCCGCGCTGCTTCAACTACTGCGCGCTTTCCGCCTTCGTACGGATCGAGATATAAAAACCGGGAGTTGCAGTCGGTCGTCATCGCGAGTGCTTTGTCTGTCCCGCGGAGCCGCAGAACCGCACTGTCTGATCCTGGCTGTACGACCGTATTCGTGCGTACCATGTAATCATACTGATCGTAGACCCACTCCTTGCTGGCAATCGTCGGCTGCTGCAGCAGGGATTCGAGTACGGCTGCATAATCCGTTACTTCCGGACGGTAGTTCATCTGCTGAAAACGCGCGAACCGTTCCGGTTCCTGTGAAGGCTGGTGGTACACAGGTGCTTCCTCTGCGAGGGCATCCACTGGTACGTCCGCAGCCGTCTTCCCTTCGTGGAGCAGTGTCAGCCGCTTATCATCGGTAACTTCTCCAACGTTGACGGCATGCAGGCCCCACCGAGCAAAAATATCATAGAATTCCTGCTCGCTTCCTTTTTCTACGACTAGCAGCATGCGTTCCTGGGATTCCGAGAGCATCATTTCATACGGCGTCATGTGCTGTTCCCGCTGGGGCACGAGGTCAAGGTTCATCGTGATGCCGGATCCAGCCTTACTCGCCATTTCCGCCGACGAAGAGGTGAGTCCGGCTGCCCCCATGTCCTGGATGCCGACGAGCTTCGGATGACGGACGGCTTCCAGACACGCTTCGATCAGCAGTTTTTCCATAAAGGGATCGCCGACCTGCACTGCCGGCCGCTTCGATTCCGAGTCTTCGCTCAACTCCTCCGACGCGAACGTCGCTCCGTGGATGCCGTCTCGGCCGGTGCTCGCGCCGACGTAGAGGACAGGGTTCCCGATTCCTTTGGCCTGGCCTTTCTGAATGTCCGCATGGTCGATCAGCCCGACGCACATCGCGTTGACGAGCGGATTGCCCTCATAGCATGGATCAAACTGGACTTCACCGCCGACTGTCGGAATTCCGACGCAGTTGCCATAGCCGGATATACCTGCTGTTACGCCTTCGAACAAATAGTTCACACGGCCGGAGCCGAGTTCTCCGAATCGGAGGGAATTCAGCAGCGCGACCGGTCGGGCTCCCATCGAGAAGACGTCGCGGATGATCCCGCCGACCCCTGTCGCTGCACCCTCATATGGTTCCACGGCGGATGGATGGTTGTGGCTCTCGATCTTAAACACAACGGCCTGTTCATCATCGATGTCGATCACGCCGGCGCCTTCCCCGGGCCCCTGCAGCACGCGGGGTCCTTCGACCGGGAATTTCCGGAGCAGTACTTTGGAATTTTTGTAGCTGCAGTGTTCCGACCACATGACGGAGAACAAGCCGAGCTCCGTATAGTTCGGCAGACGGCCGAGAATGTCTGTAATCGATACGAACTCATCATCTTTGACGCCCATGTCGTGATACAGCTTGTCTTCCTGAATTTTTTCTGCCGATGGCTCATGTAGTAGCTGCATGGTTTTCCCTCCATTGTTTCACTATCGATGTAAACAAGCGCAGTCCGTCATCCGAGCCGAGCAGTTTTTCTACAGCCCGCTCCGGATGAGGCATCATGCCGAGGACATTTCCCTGTTCGTTCGTAATACCGGCAATGCTGCCGACGGAACCATTGATGTTGTCGTCGTACGTGAAGAGAATCCGGTTCTCCTCTTGAAGCTCCTCGAGCTGGTCCTCGCTGCAGTAATAGCTTCCTTCGCCGTGGGCCACTGGAATCCGGATATGTTCGCCTTTGTCATAGCCGGTCGTAAACATCGTATCTGCCTCTTCCACCTTCAGGGTTACCGTTCTGCAGATGAAGTGCAGCCCCTCGTTCCGTCGCATCGCTCCCGGCAGCAGGCGGCTTTCGAGAAGAATCTGGAATCCGTTGCATACACCGAGCACCGGCTTCCCTTCTTCCGCGAAACGCTGGACTTCGCTCATGATGGGGGCAAGGTGGGCAATCGCACCTCCTCGGAGGTAGTCGCCGTAGGAAAATCCGCCCGGGAGCAGAACCGCATCCATGCCTTCCAGGCTTGTTTCGTCATGGCGGACGTACACTGCTTCTTCACCGATCCCGTCGATGACCGCGTGGTACATATCGACATCACAGTTGGAGCCCGGGAAGAGAATCACTGCAAACTTCATTGCGCGACAACCTCCTCCAGCTCAAACGTATAATCTTCAATGACCGGGTTGGCGAGCAGCTTTTCACACATCTCTTCCATCTGCTGCTCCGCCTGTCCTGGTTCGGCTTCGATCCGAAGCTGAATCATTTTCGAAATGGTGGTGCCGGATACATTGTCATAGCCGAGCTGCTGCAGAGAATCCTGTACGGCGCTGCCCTGCGGATCCAGAACACCGCTCTTCCACGTCACATACACCGTTGCATCATACGTTTTCGCCATCAGGGGTTCCTCCTAGTCGTTGTAAAATCTGTTCATAGACGTCCTGCAGGCCGCCATCACCAAAGCGGAAGACATCTTTATCGAGTGATTCGCCTGTTTCCTGGTCCCAGAGACGGCACGTATCGGGGGACACTTCATCGGCCAGCATGAGTTCGCCGTCCGGTGTGCGGCCGAATTCCAATTTGAAATCAACCAGATCCAGGCCGGCATCGGCAAAGACATCAAGCAGGGCGCTGTTCACGGCCCGAGCCATGTCCTCCATGCTGCGCAGTTCCCAGGGCCATGCCAGCTGCAGCTGCGCAATATGGGCCTCGTTCAGCAGTGGATCGCCGAGGTCATCCTGCTTGTAGTAAAACTCGATCACCGGCGGCTGCAGCACAGTGCCGCGTGCCAGCCCGGTTCGCCGGACGATACTGCCGGCAGCGGTATTACGTACGACCACTTCGAGCGGGACGATATCCACACGGCGGACGAGCTGCTCCGTATCCGAGAGACGTCGGACAAAATGGCTCTGGATCCCTTTTTCCTGCAGAAGCTGGAACAGGCGGGAGCTGATTTCATTGTTCAGCCGGCCTTTCCCCTCCAGTACTTCCTTCTTCTCACCGTTGAATGCGGTCGCTTCGTCTTTGTAGACAATCCGCAGCACATCCGGCTCCTCTGTCTCAAACACCTGCTTGGCTTTTCCTTCATATAAACAACGCTGCCCCATTGTTGGTATGCCCCTTTCGTCTTAAGAGAGTCCGAGACGGTCAAAAATCATGTCGACTTGTTTCAAGTGATGCTTGTAATCGAAGCACTCGTCCAATTCTTCGCTCGTTAATCGTGAGGTGACGGCTTCATCTGCCTCGACCAGTCCGCGGAACGGCCGGCCTTCTTCCCATGCCTGCATCGCTTTCGGCTGAACGAGATCATACGCTTCTTCCCGGGACATGCCTTTATCGATCAATGTCAAAAGCACCCGCTGAGAGAAAATCAGCCCATACGTTGCGCCCATGTTGCGCTCCATGTTCTCTGGGAAGACGGTCAGCTTCTCGACGATCCCTGCAAAGCGGTTGAGCATGTAGTTGATGGCTGTTGTCGCATCCGGGAGCATGATCCGCTCGGCGGAAGAATGGGAAATATCCCGCTCATGCCAGAGGGCGACGTTCTCATAAGCCGTAACAACATGGCCGCGGAGAATGCGGGCAAGACCGGTCATGTTTTCCGAGCCGATCGGATTCCGTTTGTGCGGCATCGCGGAGGAGCCTTTCTGCCCTTTCGCGAAAAACTCTTCCACTTCCCGCGTTTCGCTCTTCTGCAGGCCCCGGATCTCGACAGCCATCTTTTCAATAGAAGAAGCGATGAGAGACAGTGTCGCAATATAGTGGGCATGGCGGTCCCGCTGCAGCGTCTGTGTGGAAATAGGTGCTCGTTCCAGCCCGAGTCCGCTGCACACATATTCTTCGATGAATGGATCAATGTTGGCATACGTTCCGACGGCTCCGGAAAGCTTGCCGACGCGGATCCCTTCTGCCGCCTGGCGGAAACGTTCCATGTTCCGCTTCATTTCTTCATACCAGAGGGCCAGTTTCAAGCCGAAGGTGGTCGGCTCGGCGTGAACGCCGTGCGTTCTCCCCATCATGACGGTGTACCGGTGCTCTTCGGCTTTCGCTTTCAACACGGCAAGGAAACGCTCCAGGTCCTTCTCGATGATGTCGTTTGCCTGTTTCAGTGTGTAGGAGAGGGCGGTGTCGACGACATCGGTGGACGTCAGGCCGTAGTGCACCCATTTTTTCTCTTCTCCGAGTGTTTCCGACACGGCTCTCGTGAAGGCAACCACATCGTGGCGCGTTTCTTCTTCAATCTCCAGAATACGCGCCGTATCAAACGAAGCGCTCTGCCGGATTTTCTGCACGTCCGCTTTTGGAATTTCTCCCAGCTCCGCCCAGGCTTCACAGGCGAGAATTTCTACTTCCAGCCACGCCTGATACCGGTTGTCATCCGTCCAAATCTGTCCCATCTCGGGTCTTGTATATCGTTCAATCATGATTTATGCCTCCTGATTTATGTCCATGTTCCATACCGGTGAAGCGTCGAGTTCTGCGAGGATGTCGCCGGTATGATCCGCCATAAAGGTGACGTGCCCCATTTTCCGGTTATGTTTCGCTTCTTTCTTTCCATACAAATGCAGATGGCCTGTCGGGAGCCGGCGGTGCTGCTCCAGATAAGATTCGACGTGCTGTCCGAGCAGATTCACCATGACGACCGGCTTCAACAGCTCCGTCGACCCGAGCGGCCAGCCGCAGACAGCACGGATATGCTGTTCGAACTGCGACGTCTCGCAGGCATTGATCGTAAAATGGCCGGAATTATGCGGGCGGGGCGCTATTTCGTTCACATAGATGCTCCCGCCAGCAACGAACATCTCCACCGCGAGTGTGCCAACCAGATCGATCGATGAGGCGAAGCGGAGCGCCAGTTCCTGGGCCTGTTCCTGCAGATCCTCCGAGAGACGCGCAGGGACGATGGTTTGATGAAGAATGCCGCCGCGGTGCTTGTTTTCGGCTGTTGGGAACGTGGTGATTTCACCGTGGACACTGCGCGTGACGATGACGGAAATTTCACAGTCGAAATCAAGCTTCTCCTCGATCACAAGTGGCGCCGCCGTGCAGAGGGCTTCCCACGCTGGAAGCAGCGCTTTTTCATCTTCTATGATGCGCTGGCCTTTCCCGTCATAACCGCCACGCGTGGTTTTCAGAACAGCCGGATACCCAATCTCTTCAACGGCCTCCAGCAGCTCCGCGTATGTGTGAATGCCTCGGTAAGGAACGACCGGTATATCGAACGACGTGATCGTTTCTTTTTCCGCGAGCCGGTCCTGGCTGATCCGAAGCAGGCGGCTGCCCTGCGGCAGGTATAGGGTCTCTTCTAAAAAATCAGCGGTCTCTGCGGTGATATTCTCAAATTCATAGGTGAGCACATCGCATTCATCCGCCAGTATCTCGGCTCCGCTGCGGTCGTCATAGCCTGCTGTGACTTCTTTGTCAGCGACCATGCCGGCAGGTGAGTCCGCATTCGGCTCCAGTACGGCGATCCGGTACCCCATCTCTCTGGCGGATAGCGCCATCATCCGGCCGAGCTGACCTCCGCCGAGGATACCGATCACGGAGCCCGGTGCGATCCATCGTCCAGTCATGACAGCTCCCCCGTTTCGAGCACTTCTTTTTCTTTCTCTTTTCTGCGTCGTTCCAGTGCATCGTGAATCTGTTCATCATGGACACTGAGCTGTCTGGCCGCAAGAAGTGCTGCATTGACGGCGCCGGCTCTGCCAATAGCCGTTGTGGCGACTGGTACGCCCGCCGGCATCTGCACGATCGACAGCAGGGAATCCATGCCCTGCAGTGCTTTGGACTCCACCGGTACGCCGATGACAGGAAGGCTGGTCTTCGCCGCTGTCATTCCGGGCAGGTGTGCGGCTCCTCCAGCTCCAGCAATGATGACCTCGAGCCCGCGGTCTTTCGCCTCTTCTGCATACGTGAACATTCTGTCCGGTGTCCGGTGCGCCGACACGACTTCCGTCTCGTGCGGAACGCCTAGCTCCTGAAGTGTATCCACGGTATGCTTCATTGTTTCCCAATCCGATGTCGAACCCATGATCACGCCTACTTTTGCTTTCATATTTACCCTCCAGACTTCCATTTACAGCAGACCAGACGCGCGCTTCGGTGATGCTGCGCAGCTGATTCTGCTTGATTCAACAAAAAAAGTGTCCTATCATCCGCCTGCGCCTGAGCTTGAGGGAACGATAAGACACATGCCTGTGACAGAAAACCTGACGCCCGTCTGCGGGCATGAGGAGAGAGGAGACGCATATACGTCCCATCGCTGCTGTCGCTTTGTATCTCCGCTCCTCATAGTCTGCTGGTTATGGCCGCAGGTAGAGACTCTCGGGCCCGATTCCCGATATTATATGAGGTGCTGTATGCAATCTGCTTCTATCATAGCAGGAGCTGAATCAGCCGGTCAACTTTTTTCGAACATTTACACCTCTCCGGCGAATCATTGTTCGTATTTAAGTGATGAAAAACCGCGATCACTCGTCTGACAACCTTCCTTCAAACACAATTTGCTGATAGGCCGTCTCCACTCCTTCTTTCGTCTCCTGCAGAACGGGCTCCTCCATGCGGCGCACCGGATGGTAGCCTTCCTTCTCCATTCTGGCCAGACACTCCGTAATAGATTCACCTTTTTCCACGACGAACTTCTTCTTTTTTTTCTTCTTCTCTGTCATCTTAACGCCCCTTTACGTAAAATCGCGCTCTGTCATCTGCCTGTATTATACCGCACGCCCCTCCCTGCCGAAAATACCATTTCCGGCTGCAGCACCGGAAACGGCGGACAAGAGAGAATAGAAAAGCGCGGGGCGCTGCTGTCCAATCAGCGGAAAGCATGAGCACACCGTTTGTTACCGCAGCGGACGAAACTGTCGTGTTCCGCACGAGCACTTCTCCTCCATTCACGAAAAAAAGCCCGCACCGGAAAATCCCGGTGCGGACGCTCACGAACAGAGGAAGCAGCCTTACATGATAACCTCTATTCCTGTTTTCTTATTTATCGTCTGGGCCTCTGCGGTTTTGCTTCATCCGCTCGAGAAGTTCTTCCATTTCATCGACGATATCTTCTTCGCTGCGCTGATCGCGCGGTTCTGGTTTTTCCTCCGGAAGCGGCTGCCGCTTCTCCTCACGGGAGAGGCTGCTGCGCTCTTCCGGCTCCGGCAGAATACGGTCTTCCGGTTCCTGCGCCGCAGTACCGGCTTCTACCTTCGGTTGGTCTTCTTCTTTTTCAAAAAGGTCCCTGCGGTAGACGATTTCTCCGTCCGGCGTCATATACTTCTTGTTCATGGATCTCGTTGTTTTATCAAAGAAACTGTAGATCACTGGGATGACAAACAAAGTCAGGAACGTACTGCTGACCAGACCGCCGATGATGACAATCCCCATCGGTTGAATCAGTTCGGCCCCTTCTCCGATTCCAATGGCCAGCGGAAGTACACCGAGAATGGTCGTGAGCGCTGTAATAAGAATCGGCCGGGCACGGTCCTGTACTGCCATGACAATCGCATCAAGCGGGTGCATGCCCTGTTCCTTTTTCTGATTAATATAGTCAACAAGAACAATCGCATTGTTGACGACAATACCAGCAAGGACGATGATCCCGATGAATACCATGACGCTCAGCGGGTTCTGCGTAATGGTCAAGGAGAGCAGCACCCCGATAATAAAGAGCGGCACCGTAAACATGACAACAAACGGATGCTTGAAGGACTCAAACTGCGCTACCATCACGAGGTAGATAAAGATCAGTCCCAGTACGAAAGCGAGAATAATATCGTCAACAGCATCATCCAGCAGCTGCTGATCCCCGCCGACGATAAAGTCCGTTTCATCAGCAAGGTCCGCTTCATCGATGGCATCCTCCACGATAACTCCCGCTTCTGCCAGACTGAGATCGGAAGCGTAACGGACATCAATGTCCACGGCACGTTCCATATCCGATCGGTTGATGGTGGCCGGTCCTTCCCCTTCTTCCACGTCGGAGATGGAGGACAATTCAACGAAATCTCCCTCTGCTCCCGGGATCAGGATACTGCCGAAATCGTTGACGCTGCTCAGAACATCATCTGGATACAGCACCAGGACATTGGTTGTCCCGTTATCTTCTGTTTCCAGTGTGATTGCAGGCAGGCCGGACGTAGCATCGTTGACGGCCATGCCGACTTGAGCCGGTGTGAGGCCGACTTCTCCGGCTTCGTCCCGGTCGACCGTCACCTGAAGCTCAGGGGCTGTGTCATCCTCAGAAGAATCCACCTGACGAATATCGGCTTCATCTTCCAGAATCGAGACAACATCGGCTTCGGCTTCAAGCAGGCGTTCATCATCGCTGTCCTGCAGCGTGAACGAGAAGGTGTTCGGATCTCCACCGAGACCGGCCTGGGAAAAGGCGTTCACCGTAATGTCCGGCGTGTCATCGGTATCCTCAATATCCCCTTCAATCCGGTCGATCAGTTCAAACGAGCTGACGTCACGGTCCGAGGCGTCCACCATCGTGACGATGATCTCTGCCGTGTGGCTTTCTTCTGTAAAACCGCCCTGCGACGAGCTCGACCCGACGGTGCTGAGATACGACTCGATCTCAACGACATCATCTAATTCTTCTTCGATCAGCTCCACGGTTTCCAGGGTTCGGTTCAACAAGGTTCCCTGCTCATGTTCTACCTCAATAATGAAGGCACCTTCATCAGACTCCGGCAGGAAATCCACTCCCTGCGTCGTGAGGCCGAACACGCCGACAACCAAGGTTAAAATGGTAATGCCGAGCACAACAGCACGACGGCGCATCGTCCAACGGGAAGCTTTCTCCAGCTTCTGCATGTATGGCTTCTGCTTCCGTTCCGCTTCCATATCGTACTCCGGCGTCGTCAATATTCTGCTCGCCAGCATCGGCACGATGGTTAGAGCGACAAACAGCGAGGCAAACAAACTGAATGCAACCGTGATCGCCAGCGGCGCAAACAAATCTCCGACAAATCCGCTGACAAAGACGATCGGCAGGAAGACAGAAGCTGTTGTCAGCGTAGACGCTGTAATCGCACCTGCCACTTCTTTCGTCCCGTCGGACGCTGCCTGTTTCGGCTCTTTGCGCATCGACAAATGCCGGTAGACGTTCTCAATAACGACGATGGCGTTGTCCACCAGCATCCCGATACCGAGCGCCAGACCACCGATGGTCATCAGATTCAGGCTGATGTCGGTAAAGAAGAAAAGCGCGAAGGTCGTAATCACGGATAATGGAATCGCCAGTCCGATGATTAATGGTGTCTTCAAGTTTCGAAGGAAAGCG
Organism: Alkalicoccus chagannorensis DSM 18086; assembly: GCF_000429725.1. GTDB lineage: Bacteria > Bacillota > Bacilli > Bacillales > Salisediminibacteriaceae > Alkalicoccus > Alkalicoccus chagannorensis. The sequence continues at coordinate 22,276 of NZ_AUCK01000016.1, forward strand.
AACAGGACAACCATCGCGAGAACCGCACCACTGATAAGAGCGAGAAGGACACTGTTGATCGCCTCGTCAATAAACTCCCCTTCATCGTAAAGAATGACGGCTTCCAAATCGTCATAATTATCGTCTTCCAACAGCGAATCCAGTTCTTCCCGGAAGGCTGTCGCCGCACCGGATGTATTCGCGTCTGATTCGAACATGACGTCAAGCTGAATCGATGGATCCTGATTCAACCGGGTAATCACGGTCTGATTCTCTGTGTTTTCTTCTACATCCGCCGTGTCACCGACCGTGATCTCCTCACCGGTCTCCGGATTCTGCGTGACGACAAGTTCTTCCATATCTTCGATGGATCCAATTTCACTGAGGATTCTCGTCGTAATCGTTTCTTCATCGTCCTCATCGATGATCGTTCCACCGGGAACAGATGTCTCACTCGCCTGAATGGCTTCCGCGACATCGTTCTGGGTGATGCCGTTTTCCTCCATCACATCAAGATCAAGGATTACTTCCACTCGTTCTTCGAGCGTTCCGGCTTCATCCACCTGAGCAATATCATTTACTCTGGTCAACTCCTGCTGCAGATCCGCTACGGTATCCTGAAAATCCGTCACGTCCTCACCGGAGGAGGCAACCGCCAGCTGAACCGCCGGGAACATGGAAGGATCAAACTGCAGAAAGTTCGGTCGTCCGGCATCATCCGGCAGGTCGACCTGGTTGATCGTCGTATTGATTTCGTTCTCCACTTCGCTCACAGATGTATCCGCAGAAAATTCCAGAATGATGATAGAGGAACCTTCCTGTGATTGGGAGCTCATGTCATTTAAACCGGACACGGAGGATAAATTATTCTCCAGCGGTTCCGTGACATCTTCTGCCACCTCGTTCGGCCCTGCTCCCTGATACGTTGTTGCCACGGCAGCGACCGGTGCGTCTACGTCCGGTACGAGCTGCGTCGGCAGCCGCGTCAAGGACACACTCCCGACGAGCAGCAGGATGATCATCACTACAATGGTGAATTTCGGTCTTCGGATTGAAAAATCCCATAGCTTCATGCTGTATGCCTCCATCTTCATCTCGTTTCAGTATTTTTTGGTTTCATTACCCAACAACGTGTTGTACGATAATAACAGTATCACAAAATAGTTGATGGGTTCAATCATCATACCTTGAACAATTCATGACAATATAGACAGGCTTTTAGGAGGCGGGACCAACGTGGGAAAAGGGAACAGCACTCAGACGAAAGAACACCTGCTTGATGCTTTCTGGTACGTCTACTGCCGGAAGCCGATCGAGAAAATCACGGTGAGAGACATCACAGAACGAGCGGGCTACAACCGGGGCACCTTTTATGTTTATTTCCGGGATGTATATGAGGCACTGGAAACGATCGAATTAGCCATTCTCCCGGAGGAACTTATTTACGAAGCTTACACCGAAGTGCAGCGGGACGGCCTCAATTTCGAAAAAAGCTTTCAGGATTTTATGGCTTTTTATGAAGAACATGGAGACAAACTCCGGGTACTGCTCGGCCCGAATGGTGATCCCACCTTCGGACACCGCATGAAGGATCGAATGCGGGAGCTGCTGATCCGCGCCTCGGGCGTTGAGGACGAAGACAAGCGGATTTTAATGGAATATGCTCTGGAAGCAGAGCTTTCTGCGAGGCTCGGAGTATTAACGCTGTGGTTCAACAGGGAAAAAGATCTCCCGATCGCCTCCCTGCACCGGTTGTTTTATGACCTATCCATGCAGGGTGGAACGGAAGTGCTGCATCAATTGACGAATGAGTAATATACTCCTGTTCCCGTTTTATCTGCTGATCAGTCCTGAATCGTAAGGAGTCGTAAAGACAACAAGCACAGCGAGCGGCTGTACGGGAATCATCATTTAGTCGGAACGACCTGCATCGCTGGCTTTTGAAGGGGGAAGAGGTCATGTTTCTTCCCGCGCAGCGCACGAGGCGGTCTGCTTCGATGAAAACGGATAGGTTCTTATCACATAAACAACGCTTCCGATCATCCAAAATGGATGATCGGAAGCGTTTTGTCTGTACATAGAAATATCGAAGCTGACTCTGCCTTTCAGCAGCAGGCTGATACGACTAGCTGTCTCCAAAATTCAAAGGTGGCAGTGCCGTTAAGTCGGTGCGCTTTGCTGTGCGTCCGCAGACAGCGTTCCGCATTCATTCTCCAAGATAGATGAAGTACAGCACAAACACGACGAGGAGAACATACATGACGGGGTGAACTTCTTTCGCCCGGCCTTTACACACCATCGTGATCGGATACATGATAAAGCCGAGCGCAATCCCGGTGGCGATGCTGTAGGTTAAAGGCATAGCAATAATCGTGAAAAACGCCGGCACGGCAATTTCAAACTGTTTCCAGTCAATGTTCGACAGCGCTGCGGCCATCAAGACACCGACGATAATCAGGGCAGGCGCCGTCACGGATTCTGTTACAACCGCCAGCAGCGGAGAGAACAGCAGCGCTACGAGAAAGAGTGCACCTGTGACCAGCGAGGCAAATCCTGTCCTCGCTCCGGCCGCAATACCGGATGCTGATTCGATGTAAGCAGTCGTCGTCGGTGTCCCGAGCACAGCTCCAAGCGAAGAAGCGCTGGAGTCGGCGAAAAGCGCCCGTTTGGCACGCGGCAGCTTATTATCTTTCGTAAAGCCGGCCTGGTTCGCTACGGCAAACAACGTACCGGCCGTGTCGAAAAAGTCAACAAACAGGAAGGTGAGCACGACAATCATGAGCTGTAAGGTGAAAATCTCACCGAGAGACATCTCTCCGAACGGCGCAAAAGCAGCACCAAACGTCGGCTCCAGGCTGGGAACAGCGCCGACAATCGCCGTTGGCGTAGGTACGACACCGGTGATCACCCCGACAGCGGCAGTCAGAAGCATACCATAGAAGATACCGCCTTTAAATCCCAGTGTCATCAGAATGACGGTAATCAATATACCGAAAATAGCCAACAGGGTATCAGGAGTTCCGAGATTTCCGATTTCGACCAATGTTGCTTCGGATTCTACAACGATCTCAGCATTCTGAAGTCCGATGAATGCGATGAAAAGTCCAATCCCAGCTCCCACGGCATACTTTAATTCGGCAGGGATGGCATTAATGATAAATTCCCTTACTCCCACAAGCGTAATAATCATAAAGATAATACCAGAAATAAAGACACCAAGCAGGGCTGTTTCCCAAGGAATCCCCATGCCGATGACAACCGAGTAAGTAAAGAAGGCGTTCAGGCCCATCCCCGGTGCAAGGCCGATCGGGTAGCGGGCAACGACACCCATGATGATGGTTCCTGCCGCTGCCGCGAGTGCCGTGGCGACATACACCGCATCCAGGTCCATCCCCGTCGGCTCCAGTACCGAAGGGTTCACAAACAAAATGTAGGCCATCGCCAAAAACGTGGTCAGTCCTCCGAGAATCTCTTTCGTGTACGTCGTGTTATGTTCTTCAAATTGAAAATAACGCTGCATCTTCTACTACCTCCCGAAAAACTGTATGTATGCATCCTAGCTGAAGTGTCAGCCAACCGCACCGAACATCGTTTACCGATAACTTGTTGAGAAAAGAAAGGATTCTTCTTTCTTTCCGAACAGCCCGGAACGCCGTCTCCTCAGACACGAAAAAAAGGCTGTATGATTCCATGACGGAATAATACAGCCTGCTGCTCTTGATAGAAAAGCACACGTTGCGTGTGTATTAATCCGTAGTCAGACCGTTTACGGCGGTCCGGTAGAAACCGTCGGGCCCTATTCCCGACATTATACGAACATTCGACTATTCAACTGTCATTCCTTATACTAACAGCCGAATTCACGTCAGTCAATAATCAAAAGCGTACGTTATTTATTTAATTACAACAAAACGTTCGTTATTCCCACTCGATGGTACTCGGCGGCTTCGACGTAACGTCATACACGACGCGGTTGACGTGTTTGACCTCGTTAACAATGCGGGTCGAAATGATTTCAAGCACATCATAAGGAATCCGTGCCCAGTCGGACGTCATCCCGTCTACAGAGGTGACTGCCCGGACACCCACGGTATAGTCATACGTGCGCTCATCGCCCATCACACCTACACTACGCATGTCCGGCAGCGCCGTGAAGTACTGCCAGATGTGCCTGTCAAGTCCAGCTTTTTTGATCTCATCGCGAAGAATCTGATCCGATTCCCGAACGATCTCCAGCTTTTCCGGCGTGATTTCGCCCAGAACGCGGATGCCAAGACCCGGCCCCGGGAATGGCTGACGCCAGACGATTTCATCTGGAAGCCCGAGCTCCGTACCGACTTTACGAACTTCGTCCTTGAACAGCGTATTCAGCGGCTCAATCAGATCAAATTTCATGTCTTCCGGCAGACCACCGACGTTATGGTGGGATTTGATCGTCTGTGCCGTATCGGTTCCACTCTCGATGATGTCCGTGTAGAGCGTACCTTGAGCAAGAAAGTCGACGTTTTCCATACTGCCTGCTTCTTCTTCAAACACATAGATGAATTCGTTCCCGATAATTTTACGCTTCTCTTCTGGATCACTGACCCCTTCAAGCCGGCCGAGGAAACGTTCCTGTGCATCAATTTTGATCAGGTTCATATCGAATTCATCCCCGAATGTTTTTACGACGCTGTCCGCTTCCCCTTTGCGGAGCAGACCATGATCGATGAACATACAGATCAGCTGATCGCCGATTGCTTTATGGACGAGCGCGGCAACAACAGAAGAGTCCACGCCCCCGCTGAGTGCACAGAGCACTTTCCTGCTGCCGACGTTCTCTTTGATTTTCTCGACTTCCATGTCGATGTAATTTTCCATCGACCAGTTTCCTTCACAGCCGCATACTCGATAGACGAAGTTATGGAGCATATCCTCCCCGTGATCGGTATTACGGACTTCCGGATGGAATTGGACCCCATAGATACCGCGTTCTGCATGGGACATCGCTGCGACAGGGCAGGATTCATTGACTGCATTCACAGTAAAGCCTTCCGGCGGTGCTTTCACCAAATCGCCATGACTCATCCAGACAGATTGTTCCGCCGGCGTGCCGGCAAAGAAATCAGAGTCCCCCTGCAGACGGATCTGCGCCTTTCCGTACTCCCGGTGATTAGCGGCTTCGACGGTGCCGCTGAAATGGTGTGTCAACAGCTGCATCCCGTAGCAGATACCGAGAACCGGTATGTCCAGATCAAAAATAGCCGGATCGCACTGCGGTGCTCCTTCGGCGTAGACACTTCCCGGTCCTCCGGAAAAGATGATCCCCTGTGGATTCATTTCTTTGATTTCCTCTGCGGTAATTCTGCTGCTGATCAGCTCACTGAAGACGCCCAGATCCCGGATCCGGCGTGCAATCAGCTGATTGTACTGACCGCCGAAATCAAGTACGATGATTTTTTCATTGATTTCCATGCCTGTCTGCCCCTTTCTCCTGTTCAAAAATAAAAAAAGCTGCCTTCGTATAAAAAATACGAAGGCAGAATTTCGCTGCGTTGACGAAAATACTACCTTCATAGTCAGACCATTCCGGTGGTCCGGTAGAGACTCCCGGGCCGATTCCCGGGGATATATGAAGCCGTTCTATCGAAATTTGCACTGCATCATTGTAGCAGTGCCCTTACAGGAGGTCAAGCGTTCAACGCCTTGACAATTTCCTCCCAGTCGTGGCTTCTTGCTTCCCATTCTCCCTGCGGCGGACGTCCGCCGTAATACACCTGCTCATAGGCTTTGGTTAGTTTCATCATCGCCTGCGAACTGAGGGCAAGGTCCACCCGGCGGGCATACTCCCGCAGCGTTTCTCCCTCTGCTCTCGGCAGCCCTTCATTACGCAGGATCCACAGCAGGCGTTCATAGGCCGCAGGGAAAGAGATATCCCGGCCGAACATTTTGTAGCGGATCAGGAAAAATTGATTCTGCAGGAAACTCTGTCTGGAGTACGCGATAGCGGTCAGAAAGAGGATCGGCAGGGCGGTAAGCATCCCCCGCATCGAGAACAGCCCGGCGCTTCCTTCCTCCTCTTCATCTGCAGCGCCACCGGTACCTTCCTCGTCCGTGCCTTCTTCCAGCAGATCGTCGGAGCTGTCCGGTGTATCCGGCATGTCCGGTTCTTCCATATCCGGCTCTTCCCCGTCAACGTCTACGTCGATATCCGGCGATTCTTCTTCGAATTCCGCATAGTTGGTAAATCCCTGCGTCGGCTCAAACGGTACCCAGCCGACATCCGGGAAATACACTTCAACCCATGAATGCGCGTTGCCGTTTCGTACTTCATAGACCGACCGGCCATCTTCGAGCTCTTCTACTTCTTCTCCCGACGTGAAGCCTTTCACCCATCTCGTAGGTATGTCGAGGGACCGCAGCATCACCGCCATGGCCGTAGAATAGTTGTCGCAGTACCCGACCTGCGTCTCAAAAAGAAACTGGTCCACGTAGTCTTCGTCGTCTCCGGGAATCGGTACGTCTGTGGTACTGTATTCAAAATCATTTTGATTAAAATACTGCTCCACCGCTTCCGCTATATCGTAGCGGTTATCATGCTCGGCAGTAATTTCTTCTGCCAGATCGCCGACTCGTTCCGGAAGGTCATCGGGCAGCTGCAGGTAACGGTCCGTCACTTCTTCCGGATCATTGTCCCCCGTCTCTCTCAATGCATTGACATCGAAGACCGGATCTTCATAGGATGTCACATAGCTGTCGAGGCGGAGATCCTCTCCTGCCATTGTTTCCGCCTGAAGTCGGCCGCCGATGACATCGGTATAAAACTGGACTTCTCCTTCATCCAGCGCTGCATCGTCTGCTTCCGCCTGAATGTCTGTGATGTCAAGCGGCTGGCCGGGATAGAATGCCAGATCGAAATCCGCTTCTTCATCCATCGTGATCTCAGCAGAGCTGCTCTCGACCTCCTGCGTTTCGCTGAAGAGCCGATAGTCGATGCCGCTTCCATAGACCATGTCGGATTCGATATATTCTGGGTCCGACTGCCATCCGCTCCCCGTATATACATCTTTTGATTCTCCGCGCCAATACGTTTCCCGGTCGGTAACCGCTTCGAAAACGGGCGCTTCATTCTGGACAAAGCCGCCGCCAAGCTGATCATCGTTTTCTCCGTAGCCGACACGACGGACCGTGCCACCACCGCCGCTGCCGGGAAGTGCTTCACTGCCGACAATCGTTCTCATAGCAGGCACGGGATCATTCCACTGCGGATCATCCGGTTTAGGCAGGAACAAGCCTGCGGCGACAGCGGTCGTGACGACACCGATCAAGGTATACATCCAGGCGGGCGAGATAAACGTCCCCCGCCGCCTGCCGATCCGCCGCTCTTCTTCCTGCACCCGGAGCATATGAAGCAGCGCAAGAATAAAGAAGCCGATGACAACAATCCGCACAACCGCCTGCGACGCGTCTACGAGCGTGAAGGTATCCAGCACGGTGATGTAGATGAGCGTGGCTGCAAGAAAGAAAAACACTTTCCTTGTATGAAGCACCCAGAAGTACATCAGGTAGGCCAGCAGCGCGAGCAGCAAAAAGAGCAAAAACGTCCGGAAAAAATCAGTCAGATCCGCGAAATTACCGGACAGGATCATGGCAGCATTCTGCTGAAAATCCGTTAAAAAAGCACGGAAGGTACTGCCGCCGCCACGGTCAGCAATAAAACGCCCTTCTCCAAAAATACGATGAAGCCCATACAGCATCCCGGCTCCCGCAATCGGAACCGCAGCCCAGGCCGGGGGTCTGAAATAAACAAGAACCGCAGCAGCGAACATGAAGATGACAAATACTTCAATCGATCCGGTCGCTGTAATGACCGGAACAGGCCGCAGCCATTCCCACAACAGCAGCATCGTCAGTGCATAAATAAAGAAGTGAGTGACGGTTTTCTTCGGTGTCTGTCCCTTTTCCAATCGATATCACCCTTTTTCCTGCTGTCCGGTCCAGTGGCCGTCCCGGAATAAATAAGCTTCAGCACCGGCGCTTCGGAGCTCTTTAAGCCGCTTGTACTCCCAGGCGTCCACTCCGGTCCCTTTATCCATTAAGGCAAAAATCAGCTTTACCCGGCGGCCGAGAAGCTGTTTCATCCGTTCGAGCATGCTGTCGTCCAGCGTCACCGACACGAGCACCATGGTTACACCAGCCGGGATGTCATCCTCGCCCGCTTTGAATCTCGCAGCAAATACGTCTGCTTCGCCGGGCCTCATCTCAGCCAGATACGTAATCATGCTCTTTTGACGGTCTACCGCCGGCCCCGTCGGGAAATACTTATCCTCTGCCCCGATAGACCAGAGGCCGACCTCCAGATGCTCTTTGTAGGCGTACATGATCAAGGATGTAATTAATTCAATTCCTTTCTCATAAGCATCGGAGGAAGCAAACGTCTCGTCCGGAACAAAATTGTGAAACACGAGAAGAAAGTTCCGTCCGACGTACTCTTCGAATTCTTTGGTCATCAGTTTATCCGACCGGGCACTTGCTTTCCAGTCGAGGCTGGTAAGCTTATCTCCCGGGACATATTCCCGCGCACCGGCAATGGAGCTCTGATCCTCAATAAAATCCTGCAGCGACATCTTCGTCTCCGTATCATGCCGTTCATACGCTTCCCACCGCTCAATGTTGTGATACCGGGGATACACGAGCAGTTCAGACGATTTCGGCACAAACGTACGTCTCTCAAAGAAGCCAAACATATCACTCGTCGACATCTCTACGCCGTAGCGCTGATAGCGCCCCCGTTTCAACTCAGGAATCACATAGGTGTAACGGAGCGTCCGCTCCATCGTCGGATAGAAAATCATGCGGGCAGCCTGAAAAGGCAGCTGCCTCGTCAGCGCCTCTTCGGCACGGTCCTCCACTGTCAGGTAAAGAAAAGGAAACCGCCACTTCCGTTCGATGACCACCTCTGTCGTAAGCTCTTCTCCCGCGGGCATCGCCCCCGTTCCGCTCTGCCGCTCAACGTGAAACCTGCCGAGCGGGATCAACGCATAAAGGCCCATCAACAGCAGAAGAATGACGACACTGTAGAAAAGAAACCAGCTGACAAAGTTCCCCTGAAACATCGCATAGCTGAAGAGAGAGAGAAGGACGGCCGCTGCGAGCAGCACTTTCAGTGAGAGTGTCAGCCATTTCCAGACTCGTCTCATTGGGCCTTTTCGTTCCCGGCCGGAATGCGCACCTGGTCGATGACATCCCGGATCACTTTCCCGTTCGTCGTATCGGACAGCTTCGCATCGGAATTCAGCATCAGACGGTGCTCCAGAGCAAAGGGAGCGAGGTATTTGATGTCATCGGGAATCACGTAATCCCGATCCTGAATGTAGGCGTACGCCTGTCCTGCTTTCATCAGGGCAATGGACGCACGTGGACTGCCTCCGAGGTAGACAGCGTGATGCTGGCGGGTCGCACTGACAATATTAATGATATATTCCTTCACCGCATCCTGTACGTACACCTCTTTGATTTCCTCCTGCATACGCAGAAGCGTGCTGAGTTCCATGACCGGGGTGATTGACTCGATTGGATGCTGCTTTTCGACCCGCTTCAATACGTCCAGCTCTTCTGCTTTCGTTGGATAACCAATCTGGAACTTGAACAGGAAACGATCCAGCTGAGCTTCCGGAAGCGGGTAAGTCCCGCCGTATTCGATCGGGTTTTGAGTCGCCATCACAAAAAACGGCTTCTCCAGCTCCCTCGTTTCCCCATCGGTAGTGACACTACCTTCTTCGAGTGCTTCAAGCAGCGCGGCCTGCGTTTTCGGCGAGGTGCGGTTGATTTCATCAGCAAGGACAATGTTGGCCATCACCGGTCCGGGACGGAATTGGAACTCCATCGTTTTCTGATTATAAACGGACACCCCCGTGACATCCGAGGGAAGCAGGTCCGGCGTAAACTGGATTCGTTTGAAGTCTGCACCGAGCGACTTGGCAATGGCGCGGACCATCATCGTTTTTCCGACGCCGGGGACGTCTTCGAGCAGCACATGCCCTCCGCTCAGAATGGCAATGAGACTGAGTTCAATCTCTCTCCGCTTCCCGACGACCACCGTTTCCACATTATCAATTAATTCCTGTATTTGAGGATGTTCTACAGACGTAGGCTGTCTGGTTTTCATCATTCGTTACCTCCTTATGCTGCCTGCGCATATCTTTTTTCATTCTATCACGAACATTCGAAAATATCTGTTCTCAGCTGATAGAAACTGGGCTGTTCTTCTGCGTCCGACTGTCTTCCGCTTTCGTCAATTTCCTTTTTCTTCCATTATCCTATACATCGTCAGGAACAAAAGCGAAAAGCGTCTTTGGGTCGGAACGGCGTGCGGTATCGCTGCAGGTGCTTGAAAAGAAGAACAAGTTCCTGGTTTTTCCTGAGCAGGGCGCGGTGCCGTTTCGCTGGAAGAGAGGGTCGCCCTTGATATCACCTGACAAAAACCGGACGAGGCTTTCAACTGCAGAAGAGTTCAGCGTGGAGGAAGCCGCCGGTATGGGCTGTTCGTAAGGAAAGACAAAACGCTTCCGGCTATCCACCTTGGATAATCGGAAGCGTCTTTTCTTTATACAGCACGTAAGGTTCCAGCTTTGTCCAAAGCTGATGGTCCGTTTTCTTCCATTCCAGTGAACGAGAGGCCTCTTGGTCCAGCAGTCAAGCTGATCTCCGCTTAGAGCCCCTGTTTGATCTGGTGATGCGGCATATGATGATGCCCTTTCGGCGTTCGATGCTCATCAAGTGTATCTTCTTCCTCAACGGGAATTCGTCCGATCTCCTTCTCTACTTCAATGACGACGATATAGTCTCCCTGTTTAAAGAAGGGCGTATATTCGGAGGCGTCTTCATCATCACGGTGGATGATTTGAATTTGATCTTCTTCCACCCCTTTGACCTCGAGTTCCCGGAGGACGCCTTCCTTCTGCTTCATTGACTGCAGGACAGCCACGACTTGCTTATCCATATTCAGCACCTCCTGTCGTGCTTGACATTACTGAATAGTTCCCGATTCTATCTCCCGGCAAACACATGCTGGCGGAAGACTTCGGCGATTTTCTCCGGGGAAGCATGCTTGTCCGGCGAAGGATCAATGTGTCTCCAGATCGGCTGCAGTGACGTATCAAATATCCACGTGCCACCCTGGATGTAGACGTCCTGTGTTTTCATGGATTTCATAACCACCTGCCGCTGGGTTTCTTCTTTCGGCAGAAAAGGACCTAGCCTGCCGGACAGTGCTCCAGCTCCGACGAGTGCAAGCATCTTCAATTTCGGCATCGTGACATGCCCCATATCGTAGTAGAGCTCTCTGCCCGGATCCGTGTATACCGGGAACGGCAGCGGACCGAATGCCTCCATAAATTCCTGCACCAGAGCGGTGTCAGAAGGAAAAACAACGAATAGATCGCCGCCTGCACGGCGGATGTTCTCATACTGCTCGCGCAACTGCGCGAGGTGCCTCCGGCAGATGGGTCAGCCGGGGTGACGGACGAATACAGCAGCGGTAGGTCTGTCGCCGAGCAGGGAACCGAACGTTACCCGTTCGCGCTGCGGCGTTTCCAGTTTATGATCATACATCTTTACCGACTCCTTTCGATTCTCCATTCTCATTCCACCGCAGAGGTAGAATCAAACACGCTCTCTTTGACACAGGAGGAAAGACGTCGTACAATGATGCTTGCAATTCTCATCTGTCTACTAAGAATAAAACATAGGAGGAACACATTATGTCCACATACGTTCAGTCAGCAGGCGCACAGGAAGATATCGAGAAAACATCGGACATGCAGCTCAACCGGCCGCAGATGAAGCTCGTCATCGGCGCGCTGATCGTTTCAGCACTGCTTGCTGTTTATTTAATTGTCAGTCAGGAACCGATGCATCCCATTCTGCTGCTGCTCGGCCTGCTGCTCGGCTACACCCTCTTTCACGCACGCTTCGGTTTCACCTCTGCTTTCCGCCGGTTCATGGCCGTCGGTAACGGCAAAGCCATCCGCTCTCATATGGTGATGCTCGCCGTCGCGGTTACCTTATTTGCACCTATTCTTGCTTTTGGCATCTCCTTTTTTGATGTGGAAGTGAGCGGGTATGTCTTTCCAATCGGAACAGCGGTCATCGTCGGTTCTTTCCTGTTCGGCATCGGCATGCAGCTCGGCGGCGGCTGTGCTTCCGGTACCCTTTTCGCTGTTGGTGCTGGACGAACAGTGATGATGATCACGTTGATTTTCTTCATTATTGGTTCTGTCATTGGTGCGGCCCACCTGCCGTTCTGGACCGATCAAATGCCGAATGGCGAGGCGGTTTCTCTCGCGGAAACGACCGGCCTCGGCTATGGCGGCGCCTGGCTCATCTCCATTGCTTTATTCGGGTTGATTGCCTGGATTACCCTCGTCGTGGAACGGAAGCGGAAAGCCCCTAAAATGGCGCCCCTCCCTTCATCTCAAGGTTGGAAACGCGTGCTGCGTGGTTCCTGGCCGCTGTTTGCCGCTGCGATTGCTCTGGCCGTGTTGAATGCGTTGACGCTGATGACCCGGGGAGAGCCTTGGGGAGTGACGTTTGCGTTTGCGCTGTGGGGCTCTCAGGCAGCGGAACTGCTCGGCTTCAACGTGGCAGCCTGGGATTTCTGGCAGGGGGATAACGCGGATGCGCTCCAGGCATCCATCTTCGCAGACACCACGACGGTCCTGAACTTCGGTGTGATTCTCGGCGCGTTCATGGCTTCTGCTGCAGGCGGGCTGTTCCGTTTCGACGGCATCAAGCCGGGCAACGTCGCTGCAGCTGTTATTGGTGGTCTCCTCATGGGATACGGTGCCCGCCTGGCTTTCGGTTGTAATATCGGTGCGTACTTCGGAGGGATTGCCTCCTTTAGTCTGCACGGCTATATCTGGGCAATCATGGCCCTGCTCGGTACCTTTCTCGCCTTGTACCTGCGGCCGCTTTTCGGTCTCAGCGTACCAAAGTCCAAAGATACCTTCTGCTGATGCTGCCGTTCTTCGTCTGATCGGATGCAAGTCTGCAGAGGAACTTGAAAGCAACAGCACACTTTCTAATCATCGACGACCCTCTTCTCTCCCATAGCGGGAGGAAGGGGGTTTTCATGTTTCATGGTCTCCTCTTTATAGCCCAGTGCAGATCTTTCGTTTTTCTTCCAGGAAAAAAGCAATGATCGAACGGATGTGATTTTTCCCTCAAAATGGTTACGATCCTTATAAACGGGGTATAGGGATAGTTCAGGATACATAGAAGGGAGGTTATGCCATGCAGGAGCAGGATAGAGAATACCGGGATGACAAAATAGATGAGGAAAAGTCTGAGTACCAGCAGGAGATGGAAGAAGAACAAGAAGAAGAAATGCCGGACAGTAAGTCGTCAGACGAATCAAAACCGGAGCTTCGTGTCGGTATCATACCGGCTCCGGAAGCGGCTTCTGACTTATCAGACAAGCTTGCTGAATCTCTGTCAGATCTTCTGCAGTATTACGTCAGCGATGAATATACGTGGCAGGTCGACGTTGTAGTCGACTCCTACATCGGCGCGGAAGAAGATGCTGACAAAACGCTGAAACAAGCGTACAACATTGCATCGAACTATAAGTGGGACTATACGGTCGCAATTACGGATATCCCGCTATATAAAAACGGAGATTTCATCGTTGCCGAAGTCGATGACAAAGGAGAGCTTGCGCAGATTTCCTTCCCGGCACTCGGGATGATTCCCATTTACCGCAGAACTCGGGAAGCTGTACTTCAGCTGCTGAGTGAAATGCACCACGGCACTTCGGATGCTGCCCGGGAACGCGAACAGGAACGTGTTAATCAGTCTAGTGATGTCATCAAGGAAGAAGTAAAGAATACCGATACACGTGAATTGATCCAGCGCGGACCCCAGCGGCACCTGCTGCCGATTAAGCGGGAAGTCATGGAGGACGATAATGAAACTTCCGTCCGGTTTACCGCGAAGCCGAAGTGGAGTGGGTACTTTCGGCTGACCACGGGGATGGTAAGAGCCAATCGCCCGTGGAGAGTTATCCTGACATTTAAAAGTATCATTGCCATTGCATTTGCGACTGGAGCTTATGCGCTCATTTTTCCGAGCATGTGGATGCTCGCTGACGAATATGAGCTCTTCCGTGCAGTAGCCATGATGTTCATCTCCATCATCGCTATGACTGCCTGGATCATTGTCGCTCACCACCTTTGGGAGAATGCAGAGGCCACCTCTGAGAGGAAGAGCTTGATCCTTCTCCATAATCTCTCTACGATGATGACAATTGCGCTAGGTGTTATCGTTTACTATGCGACGTTACTGGTCGCCTTTCTGTTTGCCGTCTTCATTTTCCTTCCACCGGACATGATTGCTTCAGAAGAAGGCATCAACAGGGAACCGAACCCACTTTATTTCGTATACCTGGCCTGGATTGTTACAAGTATGGCCACCGTCGTAGGTGCTATCGGTGCCGGTCTGGAAGACGAGGAAACCGTACTGAAAGGAACATACGGATACCGGCAGCGGAAACGAAAAGAATATTTGCAGGAGAAAGAAAAAGAAGAGGAAAAGAAGCAGGAAGGCGAATAGTCATCGAACGTCTTCAACTCGATGCTCAACAGATGCCTGCGTGATGGCTGGGTCAACAACCCTCCAAATAGGAAAGAACGCTTCCGATGATCCAACGTGGACCGGAAGCCTTTTATCTGCCTGCGGGAAGAAAGAGGTTTTCTTTCTTCCCGTGCAGCGCATGAAGCCGCCGTCTTCTTGTATGAGAACTTATACATTCCTATACTTGAACAAAAGCGCGGAGCGCCTTTTGATCGGAACGGCGTGCGCCGTCGCTGCAGCTTTTTTGAAGGAAGCATAGGTTCTTCCTGCTCCCCGAGCAGCCGGCTACGCCGTCCGTCTTCCTGCTGTGATCTCTGATGCTTTCCTACAAAGGTACAAAGAACGAAGGCGGCTCCACTAATCCGTGGAGCCGCCTTCGTTCTGGATAATTCTTCATCAGGTACAGGCTGATATTCCTTATGCCTGCACTCCCTCTCAATGATTCAACCTGTCCCGCCAGAGCAGGTAGGAAACACCGGTTGTCAGCAGTGCCATAATCGATAAGATAATGATCCAGACAAGCATGTACATCCCCGCTTTCTTCTCCTGGAAAATCAAGACGAACGACCTTCCCCGGTGTTCTGTTCGACCGAAGCTCCAGCGTCTTTCTGCTTCCGCTGCTGCGGCTTGCGGCAGCGCTGCACGTGCCGTTACTGCTCCATTTCCTTTTTGCGGAACGGCAAAACTTCCGGAACCGGCGCCCCCCTGGTTCAAGGACCGAGGGTTCAGCCGGTCCCCTGCATCACCTGTGCCTCTACCTGCTTCATGTCATGGAAAAGGCCGCGCCGCTGCATCAGTGTCTCATACGTACCGACCTCTTGGATTTCTCCCTGATCCATGACGACGATGCAATCCATCTCTTCCAGCCCCTGCAGATCATGACTGACCAGGATCAGTGTTGCTTCTCCGGCCGCTTCATATACGTCTCTCATCACTTCCCGCGATGTAAGCGGATCTACTGAAGACACCGGTTCATCCAGCAGCCACAGATCCGCACGGCGCAGCAGCGCCCGTGCAAGAGCGAGACGCTGCCGCTCTCCCCCCGACAGGTTCGCCGCCCCTTCCTGCAGATCGCTCTCAAGCGGAATGTACGCCAGCTGAACCTGCTCCATTGCCCGGATCATGTCCGACTTTCCTGCAGTGGCGGATGCCAGACGCAGATTGTCTTCGACCGTCCCGTAGAAAAAGTGCTGTTCCTGGAGAACGGCATTCGTCCGCTCCCAGAGAGCTTCTTCCTGTACATTTGCGAGGGGGATACCGGACGCTTTCACCTCTCCTTTTTCAGGCAGAGAAAAACGGAGGGCCAGCTGCAGCAGGGTGGATTTCCCGGATCCACTTGCTCCGACAACCGCTGTCTTCGATCCCGGCTCTACGTCAAGCCACACGTCGTGTAACGCAGGCCGGACCGCATGTTCATACTGAAGGGATACACCTTCCCACGACAATGGGATAGCGCCGGATGGCAGCTGGACCGGCTCTGCGGCTTCCGGCAGCTTCAAGCTGTCATCGGACAGCACTTCGTCCAGACGATTCGCTGCTTCCGTTGTTTCTTTTTTATAAGAGGCGTAAGCTGCCATCGGTACGGTGTTTTCGAAGACGGTCAGACTGATCATGACGAGCATGGCCAGGAATACGCCCTCGAGGTTTCCGGCTGCTGTCATCGCAGCACCGGCAGCAAGAATTACCCATGTCACGACAAAGGACGTGAGCTGACTGAAAGTCTGGCTTCTCAGCCTTTCTTCAGCCGCCTGCTGCTTTAATTTTTCATACGCTGTGCTCCGCTGCAGGATCTCTTCCTCCTGGCGGGAAAGCTGATTGTTCAGCGCCAGGTCACGGAAGCCGGCAAAAAATTCCGAAAGGGAGCTGGACAGTTCGCCTCGCTCTGCCCGCATCTGCGGCAGGCGCCGCTTCTCTCGGCTCTCGTGCCAAAGCGGAATCAGCAGTCCGGTTACGACGAGACCAGCGACTAAAATCAGGGCGGTTACCGGCGAGAAGAACAAAGTAAAAGCAATAGTCGCCAAGAAAACCGTAACCATCACCAGCGGAGGATAAAACACACGAAGGAAATAATCCTGCATCGCTTCGACATCCCCTACAACTCTTGCAAGCAGATCCCCGCTCCGGAACTGCTGGGACAAACGGGGTGCCAGCGGGATGAGACGTTCAAAAAAGTGTGTCCTCACCCGGCTGAGCATCGTAAAGGTTGCCCGGTGGGAATACAGCCGCTCGCCATAGCGGCTCAGAGCTCTCGTGAAGCTGAACAGCTTCAGCAGTGCGATCGTCACCGTCAATACATACAACGGCGGCACGACAGCCGCACGCGAAATCAGATAGCCGCTGTTTGCAAATAAAGCGACAGCCCCGATGCCGGCGAGAAAGCCGAACAGAATGCTGAGCGCGATATCTTTTTTTTCCTTTAACAACAGCGTCCTCACGACATTCATCGGCCTGCTCCTCCCTGCTGTACCTCCAGCATGTTCTGATAGTTCCGGCTGCTCTGCCTCAGCTCCTCGTGACGCCCCTGCGCTTCCAGTGCGCCTTCCTCCATCAGAAAGATACGGTCCGCTTCCCGGATCGTATGCAGCCGATGAGCGACGGTAATCACGGTCGCCCGCTCGGACAACTCGTTCATGGCGCGCTGAAGAATACGCTCGGTTTCAATATCGAGACCTGTTGTCGGCTCATCATACAGCAGAAGAGACGGCTGTTTTAAATAGGCACGTGCAAGAGCCGTACGCTGTTTTTCGCCGCCGGAAATTCCTCGTCCGCCTTCTCCGATGACCGTGTCCAGCCCCTCCGGCATCTCCTGCATCAGCGGTGTCAATCCTGCCCATGCTGCTGCTCGTTCGACTTCCTCATCCGAAGCATCTGGAGAACCGAGACGAAGGTTATCACGGAAGGTGCCGGCGAACAAGTACGGGTGCTGCGTCACGTAGGCCATGTCAGCGTACCACTGCTCCTGTTCGTACTCCTGTATGGCTCTTCCATCGACGCCAACCGTTCCCTCCCCTGCTTCGTACAGGCCGGAAAAGAGATGAAGCAGCGTGGATTTCCCTGAACCACTCGGTCCAATAACTGCTGCATGCTCCCCGGCATTCACCGTCAGATCCAGCGGTCCAAGGGCGAACCGGCTCTCGCCGTAATCAAACGTGACGCTGCGGAACGTGAAGGCCGGTGGTCCTTTCCGCTCCAGATCTCCCCTGGCAGCAGTTTCGCTTCCGCTGTCGAGCTCCTCGTAAATCCGTTCCGCCGCTCCCATGCTTCCACGGCCTGAATGAAAGGCACTGCCCATTTCCTTTAACGAGGCGAAAAATTCCGGCGCCAGAATCAAGACGAAAAAGGCCGTGAAGAAGGACAATTGATCGTAGACCACCATGCGCAGCCCGACTTCGAGTGCGACCAGGGAAATACTCAGCATCGAAATGAATTCAAGCATCAATGCTGATAAAAAAGCAACTTTCAACACCGTCATCGTAGCATCGCGGTAAGCATTGCTGTCCGCTTCAATAACGGCGGCCTGCTTTCCCGCCTGGTTGAATAAACGCAGGGTCGTCAATCCACGCAGCAGATCCAGAAAGGTGCCGGCAAATCGATTCAGTTTTTCCATCTGCTCCTCTGATTTCCGCTCCGTGTTTCTGCCGATGACCGCCATCATGATGGGAACAAACGGGGCTGTCACGAGCAGAATCAGGCCGGAAACCCAGTTCATGTAGAAAACAGCTCCGAGAACAATCAGCGGCACGAGAGAAGACTGCATCATGACGACGTAGTAGTGCCTGAAATACGGCTCCAGCTCATCAACCGCGTCCAGTGCGAGGCTGATCCTGCCGCCGGATTGTCCTTCGCCGGCCGCCCGGACAGGACTGCTCCGGAAATGACGGAGAATGTCGGTCCTGAATTCCTGCTTCACGTCGGCAGCAAGCCGGATACCTGTTAGGTTATTCACATACTGCAGGATGCTCCGGGCCCCAAGCGCCAGCATGACCCCCGCCAGCTCCGGAAGGACCTCCTGAAATGAGGCGCCCTGCAGAAAAACGTTGTCCACCACTGCCACAATCAGCCACGCCTGTGCAATAATAGTCAGGCCGATCAGGACGGATATTATCATTAACAACCGCCTGGATGTCTTTTTTTGTTTCGATATCTCTTTCAGCCGTTCTTTAGCCGACATGTGCGCCGCTCCCCTCTACAAACGTTCCATATTCCAGTATAAGCGATGTTCTCCCCTCTTCTCAAAGAAGAGCGTTTCTCCCTTCCAATAACCAGCAGCTCAGGCCGACGGTTCCCTCTGCGGATCGAATGATCGGAACGGCGTGCGCCGTCACCTTGTACGAAAACTCCTCCATCTTATCAGCAAAAAAAGACTGCGCACGGCGGCAGCCATGCACAGACTCATTTCATGTTCGATGCGGACGATCCTAATGCGTCATCCACTTCGGCGGTGTGTTTTTATCCCAGTAGACACTGCCGATGTCGTGATGCGTCTCAAACCCATCGTCCGCCCGGTGATAGTGGAAATTAAAATAATAGCCCTGTTTCGGCTTCATGTCCCGGCGAACGTGAAAGCGGAGGACATCTTCCCCATCCTTTGCATCGTATATATGAAAGATTTTCTCGCCATAGCCGGTATCCGGATGTTCGGAAATCGCCAGGGAAGGAAGATCTCCCTCGTCTTCAGCGTCATAGATCGAAGCGATCACTTCTTCCACCTGCGGCAGAATATCCTCTTCCACGTCCTCTTCCACCTTCGTCAGGATTTTCGGTCCGAGTTTGGAGTACAGCTGTTCCCGGGCGGTGCCGGTGAGCATTTCAATGGATTCCTCCACCGACCAGATCTCTTCCAGATCAGCTTCGCTGTCATCCACCAGATCGGAAAGGTCCGTCTGAGGCTCCTTGTCCGGCAGTTTTTCATCTTTCTCGTCGTTTTTACTCCACTCCGGGAACGGGACATAGGCACCGAGCGTGACGATCGAGAGTAACACCATCGCGGTGCGTCTAATCCATACAGCCATGTCTGCCAACTCCTCCCCTGTCTGCTGTCTCTATTTTATCATGCGTGCAGCAGAAAAACAGAGCGAATCCTGAATATTGTGCAAAGTCACACGATTGTCATCCAGCTGCCTAGTCCTGTGGGATCGGTTCCCCTGCCTCTGCCAGAGTCGTCCACGTCTCTCCACCGTCTTCAGAAAGGTACACGTTCTCCCCACCACTGCCGCCAGCAATCCGGTCTTCGTTTTCCGGGTCAACGGCAATCTGGGTGACAGCATCTTCTTCCAATTCGAGTGGAAGGGCTTCCCACGTCTCACCGAAGTCCTCGGACACGCTCAGCCGGCTGCCTTCTTCATCCAACATGTAGGCGTAGAGGCGGTCATGGGCAGCAGCGGCACTGACAATCGTCCCGTCATCTTTGATCATCTCCCACGAGTCGCCGCCGTCTTCAGACCGGTGAATACCATCCTGAACGCCTGCCAGAAGGACGTCCGGCTCGTCCGGATTGGAAATCAGCGTAAAAATATCAGGATAGTCGAGCATCATGTTTTCCATTTCGGCCGTATCCCAGCTGTTTCCTCCGTCATCCGTCCGCATCATCTCTCCGTCCGCGGCATTGATGCCATACTGCACCTCTTCCTCTCCCCGGTTGAGATCAAAAACGTGAAAATCAACTTCCGCTTCCAGCGATGTCTGCTCCCATGACTCCCCCTGGTCGGTACTCTCCATCATGCCAAGCGGGTCGGGCAGACTGGAAGCTTCAGCCGGGTGACCGCTCGAGAGCATCCGATTGTCTTCTGTCATCGTGAAGCCCATCAAATCATGACGCACGTCTTCCTCTCCAACGTGCTGCCACTCGCCTTCTTCGATTTCCATCAGACCATGGTGGGTCGCTGCATATAAAATCTCTGGGTTTTCTCTGTCAAACTCCAGTCCGTGTACGTGCATGAAGGACTCTACTTCCATCCCATCGGCACTGCATGCCCCGAGAAGTAGAAGCGAGCCTATATACCAAATGCCTTTTTTCATTTTACTCTCTCCCCTTTCCGCTTCTAGTATAGCACCAGGACCTGTCTTCCGGGGAGTGCTGTTATCTTTTGTCGGGATATTGTCACTGCATTGTCATGTCTGAAGCCGACGAGCGGACTTACGGAGTTTCATTTGACTCCAACATAAGCTTTCTTCAGAGCAGAAACGGGAATAGTTGGCTGGCACTATTGAAATTCGCGTTCACTTCGGGCAGTATAGGAACAGGTACGTAACACGAAATGAGGTAGCAGTTGATGATCAATGAAGAACATATAACGAGGCTGGAGCGTAATGGCAGAGAGATCATCCTGATCGGTACAGCCCACGTATCAAAAGAAAGTGCACAGGAAGTCAAAGCCGTCATCGACGCAGAACAGCCGGATACCGTCTGTGTCGAACTGGATGAGCAGCGGTATCAATCCGTCATCCAGAGTGACCGGTGGCGGAATATGGACATCTTCAAAGTAATTAAAGAGAAAAAAGCCACCCTGCTCTTCATGAATCTTGCCATCTCCTCGTTTCAGAATCGGATCGCAAAGCAGTTCGGCATCAAACCCGGCCAGGAGATGATCCAAGGCATTGATTCTGCGGAGGAGAACGGTGCGGAACTGGTGCTTGCTGACCGCAACATTCAGAAGACGTTCGCCCGGATCTGGGGCAACCTCGGCTTCTTCGGCAAAGGAAAGCTGATCACCTCGATCTTCGGCGGTATTCTCGTACAGGAGAAGGTCTCGGAGGAAGAGCTCGAGCGGATGAAAAAGCAGGACACGTTAAACGCGGCGATGCACGAATTTTCTCAGGCCTTCCCCAAATTAAAAGAACCGCTCATCGACGAGCGGGATCAGTATCTGGCTCAAAAAATCAAAGAAGCACCGGGTAAGAAAATCGTAGCCGTCCTTGGAGCGGCACACGTACCGGGGATACTGAAGGAAATTGATCGTGATCACGATCTGGCGAAATTGGAGGAAACCCCTCCAAAGTCCCCGATTCCAAAGATGATCGGCTGGGCGATTCCCGTTCTGATCCTCTCGATCATTGCTTATACGTTTTTCAACAACCCCGCCGCCGGGGTGAATCAGATGATCAGCTGGCTTTTATGGAACGGATCTTTTTCAGCTCTCGGCGCAGCTATCGCATTCGGCCACCCACTGGCTGTTGTTACGGCGTTTTTGATTGCTCCGTTAAGTTCCCTGAACCCACTCATGGCAGCAGGCTGGTTCTCCGGCATTGTCCAGGCTTACATGCGCCGGCCGAGCGTAGGGGACCTGGAAGTACTGTCTGATGATGTTCAGAGTCTGAAAGGGTTCTGGAACAATAAAGTGACCCGCATTCTACTCGTGGTCATCCTGACCAATATTGGTTCAACCATCGGTACCATGATCGGCGGAGCCGATGTCCTGCGTGTTTTCTTCGAGAATTTGTAGCACCCGCTCTTTTCCCGAAGACAAATGGAGATTCGCACCAAAACCAGCCATCAAAGAAAAGCTGGAACAAAATAGCTCCCCAGCACGTAAAAACGCTTTCGAGGATCCGATTTAGGATCCTCGAAAGCGTTTTGTTTGTATATAACGATGAAAAACTTGTCTCACTCAAGTTCACTCCCATGAGTGGCAGATCTCCGTACCTGTTTTACTTTATTGCATGCACAACATTCGAGTGCTCGTTCGTGCATATCAGGGTGAACACGGCATCGATTCATGGTCCGGCAGGTCAGGGTATACCCTTGAGCGAGGCACAGCATACGAATACGGTCATGCAGCATGGCCTCTATTTTTCGTCCAGAAAAAGTGGATTGCGTATACGTGCACAAAAGGAGTGTCATCATCATTTTCAAATGATAGGAAAGCCATCAGCTGCTCGTATAAAAAGCATCAAAGGTTTATTCCGGTATGATTCAACAAGGTCATTCACCGCGAATGGCCCCTCATGTTTTTGTCATGGAATGGATACATCCATCGGCAGCGCGTTTCCCTTACCCGCCATTTTCTGCCCGACCTTCGTCAAGGGTCCTTATTCGGAATGCGCTTCTTGTATTCGAAACAGGATTAATCAAACTTCCAGTTCTTTTCTTTATTAAACCCATACGGGACCGTATAAAACCAGCCTTCCGTTTTCTTGTATTCCTGCACAAATCCTTTTCTGCCGCCCGCCATTTCCTTCTGCGTGTACGTTCGTCCGAGCAGCTTTTCCATTTTACTCATGACAGAAAGCGGAGAGGATTTACGTGCCAGTACGTCGGCAACAAGACCCATCGACAGCTTGTCATCGAGCTGCTGGCGGATCTGCCGGATGGAGAGGAACGGATGCCCGTTTTTTCCCGCATAGACATTCAACAAGAAGAGCAGTTCATAGTCCAGCCGCATCAATTCAGAAAAAAGTGCAACACGGACCTTCTGTCTCGCGGTAGTGCGGAGCTGTTCATACACATGGTCCGCACGGACGAAGCGGTTCATCATCTCTGCTTCGAGCCACTGCAGCGTTTCTTCCATATAAACTTTTGGAGGACGGTTGGATGGTCCTTCTTTTTCTACTTCCCATATATAGTAGCCGCCTGCATCGCGCTCGATCTGTCCTTGTCTGTACATACGTCTCAAGTCGATATCGTGACAGCGTCTCACTGTGTAAAGAGTATCGAGATCCGGTGGTCCGGATCCTAGAGCAGCATGAATCGGCATCAGCATACCCCTTTCTCCTGTATATCCTTAGTATAATAAGGCTTCAAGAGATGAACAAGCAAGATGCTTACGTAGGGGCTACTGAATAACCTATTCTACATAGCCGAGGTGCCACCTGCACCGCTTCGCTTTCCGTGGATAAGCTGCCGAGCCTCCTCAGGCATTCGCCCTGCGGGGTCTCGTCTCGCTTCCATTTCCGCAGGAGTCTCGCGATTCCGGCGGCACCTCTTTCGCAGACCATCATTTTCTTCTAAAAGATGCAAGGTTTTTCATGGCATTGCCACATTCGCTTGCATCTCCTTCGGAAAGAGGTGCTTTTATTCTTGTCACATTCCTGTTTATCGGTTATTCAGTAAGCCCTACATATCCAGCATATCGGCGGCAAGCTGTTCAAGGACAGCATCATCCATCGGCGGATTGTGAAGGCCCGCACGGATGTCCCGATGATAGCGTTGGAGTGGGCTCGAGGCCGACAAGCTGCCGGCGCCGCAGATCCGCATAGCGAGGTCCACAATATCCACCGCTTCGTTCACTATCGTCATCTTGGCAGATCCGAGTTCCCCTTTCATCCTGCTGCGTGCTTCTGCATCCGCTTTTTCCCACTTTTCCGCAGTGTAATACAGAACCGATTCAGCTGTGTGCAGCTTCCGGTATGCTTCTCCTGTTTTGTAGCGGATATGGGGCAGGGCTGCAATGGTGGTATCCAGACTGTTCGGCGAATGATGACGGCTGAATGCCACAGCTTCTTCCAGCGCAGCCTGGGCAATGCCGAGGTAGCAGGCCGGGATGTGGAGCAGCCATCCGGTCGAGGGCGGACTCTGCTGCTCGGTATAGTTAATCCGAAAATGATCGGGTATTTCCACTCCATGCAGCACGAGGTCATGACTTGCCGTCCCCCGCATCGCTGTCAGATCCCATGTTTCATCCATCGCCACGCCCGGGAGGTCCATCGGCACGAGAAACAGCGACGCCTGCGCCTCTCCCTGCGGCACGGCACTGACCTGCACATAATCCAGCATCGGAATCATCGACGTAAACGCCTTCCGCCCTTCCAGCCGCCATCCCGCTTCTGTCGGGACGGCAGTCGTTTCCGGGAGGCCTCCGCGGGTCGGACTGCCTGTTGCCCGTTCAGTTGCAGCCGCATTGAACAGGGCACCGTGCTGCACGACTTCTTCCGCGAGACGGGGAAACAGCTCCCCCTTCCATAATCGATATTCCTGTATGTGATACATCAGACCCACATGCCAGCCGATGCAAAGCGCTGTCGCTCCATCCGCCACGGCAAGCTGCTGCTGCAGGCGGAGCATCTCTGTCAGCCCTAGTCCCCCTCCGCCAATGTCCTGCGGCAGTGTGATTGCAGGATATCCCGCTTCCTGCAGCCGTTGTAGATTCGACGCTGGAAGCTCCTGCTCCCGATCGCTTTCAAATCCCTGCTTCCGAAACGCCGGCGTCTGTTCGTTGATCCACGCTTGCCATTCCATCACCTTCACCTCGTTCTTTTTCATGATCTGCATCTGCCCCCCATTATTACGTAGGAACGACAGCCTGTACAGCACGAGCGCTTATCCATGTTTTTTCGCCTCGGGCCGCTTCATGATATGATCACAGGAGAAGGAAAGGGGAGAGTTCAATGACAGAAAAAGAGAATATGCTGCAGGGCAGGCCGTATCAGCCCGCAGATGAAGCATTGGAGGCAGACCGGTATGCCATGGTCCGCATGCTCGGGCAGCTCCATGACTATCACGAGGAGCATACCGTCGACCGGCTGCTTCTACTGAAAGAAATTCTCGGTTCCTGCCCCGATCAGATCACCGTCGGGGATGGATTCCGCGCGCTCTACGGCTACAATATTCATATCGAAGGTGCGTTTGCTGCTGCGGCAGATTGTTACATTCAGGACGCTGCTCCAGTCACATTTGGAAGCCGGTGCACCCTCGGCCCCGGCGTTCACCTCTATACGTCCCTTCCATTAGCTCAGGCAGGCGAGAAAAATACCGGCATCGAGTCCGCCTCGCCAGTCAGCATCGGCGATGATGTACGCATCGGCGGGCGGGCTCTTTTATATCCAGGTATCCACATCGGAAGCCGCTCGATTGTCGACCCGGGCGTCGTGCTGACGAGCGATGTTCCAGCCGATACCCACGTTTCTATCGGAAGCAGATCTTGATCTCCCGCGTCGGGCATGCGGAGCTGCGTTCCTCGTAGACGTAGAAAGTCCGCCGGAAGAGGAGCTCTTCTGACGGACTTTCTGCCACTGCTGCTGACATTCTTCGGTGATGACCCACGCGTCCGGCGTCATTATAATACGGAATAGGAGACGCGGTTTCTCCCGGCTTCTTTCGATTCATATAACGCATCATCTACTCGGGAAAGGATCCCGGCTGCGGTATCCCCAACATGATACGCCGTCACACCGGCACTGACCGTGATCGGCGTCAGCTCCCACGCATGCTGCTCTACATCCCGGCAGATCCGCTCTGCCACGAGTGCGGCTTCTTTTCCGGTCGTCGACGGAAGCAGCAGCATGAATTCTTCTCCTCCCATCCGAGCCGCAACATCTTCCCCTCGGGAGGATCGCTGAAAGATTTGCGCGAGCGCTTTCAGCACCTCGTCCCCCTTGGCATGACCAAAGTGATCGTTCACCTTTTTAAAATGATCAATATCAAGCAGAATCAAGGAAAAAGGAACCTCATCGTTCTCGGCGCTGTACAGCAGCTGCTTTATTTTTTCTTCCAGAAAACGCCGGTTCTTCAATCCGGTCAGGGCGTCCGTGATGGACAGTTCGTGCAGATTTTCGTTCAGCGCTGTCAGTTCCCGACGCTTCTGCTCATACTCCGTCATCACCTGCTGAAGCTGTTTGTACGCTTCATCTGTGTCCTCGAGAATTTCTTCTGCATGATGTTTCGCCTGTAAAATATCTCTCTCATATTCTTCCCGGACCGTCATTTTCAGCAGCGTACAGTGTACGCGGTCCCCTTCCATACGGGCATTGGCAAGCACCGGCACCCTTCCCCTGCCGTCTTTTTCAAGCGTCAGGTATAGTTCCTGAACTTCCTTCTGGACGAATACCATTGGAGCGAAGTAGGTCTGATAGTAGATACGGGAAGTTCGTGTCAGCAGATCATGAATATGCATCCCCTGCCATTCTCCTGCCTGCATCTGCAGCATGTCCGCCAAGGCTTGATTCAAGTGCATGATTCTCCCGTCCCGGTCGAGGATGAGAAAGCCGCACGGCAGGCGATCGACATTCACTTCCATATCTCCGCCTCCTTTTTATACCAAGTGATGCCGGATATGTTTCGTGATTTCCGCCGGACTGCTCAAATGGGGGTTATGCCCTTTGCCTTTTAAGTAAAAAATGCTTGAATCCGGAATCGCCTGATGCAGATATTCACCGGCTTCCACCGGAGCGATGATATCCTCCATCGCCTGAAGAATCACAACAGGCACATGCAGCTGCTTCACCCGCTCCCGCATGTCGAGCTTGAACGTCACATCGGCAAACTGACGGGTAATCAGTGCGTCATTGCGGGTGAGGCGTTCGGCAAAATCTTCAGAGAGCTCCGGCCTCTCCGGATTGGCCATCGCAATAGGTGCGAGTGTCTGAGCCCACTGCTTATAATTTCTTTCCATCATCTGCATGAGCTCATCGATTTCATGCTGATCAAAGCCGCCGTAGTAGTTCCCATCATTCAAATAGTGTGCGGATGGACCAATCATGATGATTTTGCGGAATAGTTCCGGCCGCTGAATCGCCGCTTCGGCAGCGATCATGCCGCTGACAGAGTGCCCGACAAACAGCACCTCTGACCAGCCCAGCTCATCCAGCAGTTCGAGTACATCGTCCGCATATCCTTTAATGGAATGGTATCTTTCCGGATCGTAGGAGCTTACGTCCGAAGCACCAGCACCGGTATAATCAAATGTCATTACTTCCGCATGAGAGCTCAGCTCCGGCATGATTTCGAACCATACCTGCTGGTCCGTTCCAAAACCATGGGCAAGCACCACTCTACTGCCCCCCTGTCCAAATACCTGTGCTGCATTCCGCTCTTGATACCTTGTGCCCATAACCACGTCCACTCCTTTACTATATCTCTTTACATTATACCACACAGCCTGGTCAATACGTACTTTTTGATTCCCTTATCCGGGGCTGAATACACAATTTTATGTAACCTCTACAGAGCTTTCTTTTATATACTAAAAAAAACAAAAACAAGGAGGCCTCTGTCTTGAAGAGTGTCATCATAACGGTCGGAATCTTCTCCAGTCTTCTGCTTCTGCCCTGGCTCGTCTGGCTCATGCAGGACGAAACGCCGCTGTCTGTCGCTGTTATCAATAAAACGGTCGCCGAGGAGGATTACCGGGAACACCAAGCCGTCCACTGGCTGTTGAATCACAGAAAATATACCCAGCCGGACGGGAGCGGGTACAAAGCCGGAACCGATTATTACGGGGTGCATCCGGACAATACGGCAGAGACGTATGAAACGTCCGCTGTTCCTGACGAGCTGGCCGGCCACGATCTCATCTACATCGCCGATACATACGGCGTGTACCAGGCGGACGTCCCGTGGCATCAGGGAGAAGCAGCCCCTCCCCCGGAAGACCGCCTTTACGGAGGATGGGAGGCAGAGGAATGGGCCGCCGTTTCCGATGCCGTAGATCAATCACCGGCAGACCTCGTGATGGAATTCAACACCTTCGCCTCGCCTACTGCTCCGGCGATACGGGACGACATCCTCGATAAGATGCAGATGAACTGGGACGGCTGGACCGGCCGCTGGTTTCATCAGCTGGAGCCGGAGGAAGAGGAGGTTCCGCCGTGGTTGATTTCCCAATATGAAGCGCAGGGGGAATCCTGGAACTTCGAAGGAGGGGGATTTGCTTTCGTACAGGATTTCGATCATTCGGTCGTGATCATGCCTGAGTCGTATCTGGAAACGCCGGGGATCCATCTGTCCTTTCGTGAACGGGGTGAAGCGATGTTCGGCGTCAGCTCGAGCCCTTCTTATTCCTATTGGTTTGATATCGTCGAGCCGTTTTCCGACGAACAAGTGCTGGCCGACTACACGTGGGATACGACGGAGGAAGGCAGGTCTTTCCTCGCGCAGCATGATATTCCTGCCTCCTTTCCCGCGGTTCTCCATCATGAAATCACCGGGTCTAATCTGTACTATTTTGCCGGTGATTTCACGGACTTGAACGCCCTCCCTCCAGTGGAAAGCTACGCTGGCTATGCAGGGATCCGGCAATGGGTCTCTCCGGAGTTTCTCTTTCCCGAATCGAGTTTCTTCTGGCAGACCATGCGTCCGATGATGGATTCGATATTCGCTCAGGCAGCCGAACCGTTCGAGCCGCCTGCCACCGCGTCGGAGAAAGCTTCTGCTGAAACTTTCAACTACAGTGCGAGAATGGGGGAGGACCTGCTCGAAGTGTACCGTGACGGCTCCTGGGAACCGATGATTGTTCAGGGAATCAACCTAGGTATGGGACGCCCCGGCACGTTTCCTGGTGAAGCATCGATCCAGCGGGAAGAATACCAGCGCTGGTTTGAGCAGATTGCAGCGATGCATGCCAATACGATCCGGATCTATACGATTCATCCTCCGGCATTTTACGAAGAACTGCTCGCCTTCAATCAAGAAGCCGACGAGCCGATTTACGTCATGCATGGCGTCTGGATTGATGAGTATCCGCTTGAAGACACACTGGATGCCTTTGACCCCGATATCGTGGAGGAATTCGAATCCGAACTGCGCGACGCGGTAGACGTCATCCACGGCGATGCGATTCTCCCGACCCGTCCGGGACATGCTTCCGGTCTGTATACTGCTGACATCTCGCCGTATGTAACGTCGTGGATGCTCGGTATTGAATGGTATCCTTTTATGGTCGATCACATGCTGCAGGAGTATCCGGATCTCGGCGACTATGATGGAACATATGTAGAAACGAAAGGGGCCGCACCTTTTGAGCACTGGATGGCTGCAAGGATGGACCATCTATATGACTATGAGAAAGACCGCTACGAGACGATGCGTCCGATGAGCTTTACGAACTGGGTCACAACCGATAACCTGGATCAGCCTTCCGAGCCGCATGACCAGGAAAACCTTGCCCAGATTGACCCTAATACGATTTATACGAAAGCCGAAGCAGAAGAAACCGGAATGTTTGCATCGTATCACATTTATCCGTATTATCCGGACTTTTTGAATCTGGAAGAGAAGTATTTAACGTACGAAGACCACGAAGGCAGATTAAACAGCTATGCCGGATACTTGAACGACCTGCGGGATAATCACCGCCTGCCGATTCTCGCAGCGGAGTTCGGCATTCCTGCATCCAGAGGAAAAACACACAGCAATGTCTACGGATGGGATCAAGGATTCATGTCCGAGAAAGAGCAAGGCGACGTCGTCTCTATGTTGTATGAGACAATTCTGGCCGAAGATTACATGGGCGGTCTTGTCTTCACCTGGCAGGACGAATGGTTTAAGCGAACGTGGAATACGATGGACTACGACAATCCGGACCGCCGGCCATTCTGGTCGAATGCGCAGACACCCGAGCAGCAGTTTGGTCTGTTAAGTTTTGATCGTCATGCCGTCAGGGTGAATGGAGACGACGACTGGCAGGACGGCACCCTCCTTGCCGAGGGCAGCGCGCCGCTGACATCTCTGGAGATGCATCACGATGAACGTTACTTGTACTTGAAATGGGAAGGAGATTTTGAGGAAGGAGACACGATCGAAGCAGGTCTCCGTATCCGGGACGAGAACGGCATCGATGTCCACGGAGAAAAAGCCGACTTCCTTCTCCGGCTCCATGCAGAAGAAGGGGAGCTGCGCGTAGCTGGTGATTATGACCCTTTTTTCTACGACTACGTGCAGAAGCATGAAATGCTCGACGCACCTGACGCTGCAATAGACAAGAAGCATGAACGTTTCCACCCTATTTACCAGGCTTTAAACAAAGAGATGATGCGGCCCGATACAGGCGAAGTTTTCCCTATGGAATACCACCACACTGGTAAACTGCGGGAAGGAGTGGCAGATCCGGACCACGAGCAATACGATTCACTGAATGACTTTGTCTTCAACGCAGAGGATGGCGTCGTGGAAGTCCGCCTCGCATGGATGCTCCTCAATGCGAGAGATCCAAGTTCTCTGGAATTCATCGGCAATATCGACGAAGACGACGTCACAAGTGCTGTGACGGTGGATGGGATCGGGGTCCACTCTGCACTCATCCGGGACGAAGAAGCTCCCGTCCTGCTGGAAGCAGAAACGGATTATGCCTGGGATCCGTGGAATGAACCTCAGTACGAAGAACGGCTGAAAGAGTCATATCAGATCATTCAGGATACGTTTGCAGCACAGTCGAAGAAACAGAAAAGCTTGACCAGCCAGGACGAATAAGTTGAGAAGAAAGCGCCCATGCCGGATAATGGCAGGAGCGCTTTCTTTAAGAGCTTTTCTCAACTGGAGCAGTACCTCCCACTGTTTACGAACAACAGCGGTATGGTGCGCCAAGCGCATCCCACGGTCCGCCTGAACAGGCAGCGGACAGCGCCGGCGCCCTGCCTCTTTATTTCATCAATAAGGGGGACCCTGCTTTTTCAAGCGCCTTGTTCCCGCTTAAGAACGAGCGGAGACGATCGTATCCCCCGCAGGAAAAGGCGTTCTGCGCTTTTGGCCGATGCGGAAGACTGGAGGTGCCTCCCATGCCTGAACTGGATACCGGCTCCTGGCTGCTCGTCGCTGCGGCGGCGCTGCTGATCGGGATGTCCAAAACAGCCCTGCCGACTCTCGGTATCTTCGTCGCAGCTCTGATGGCAACGGTGTTCCCGGCCAGAGAGTCCATTGGTATTGTCCTGCCGATGCTGCTGACGGCGGATGTCGTGGCGGTCCTGTATTATCGTAGAAACGCGGACTGGAAAACACTGTTCCGGTTAATCCCATGGGTGAGCGGAGGACTCGCCGGAGGATTTATCTTTCTCTTTATCTTTACTGTCAGCAGGCCGGTGGAAATTGCGATCGGCTCCATAGTTCTTGCCATGGTGCTGCTGCAGCTCTGGAACACTTACAGAGGAAGTCCGGAAGTGAGAGGAGCTTCGAAACTCTTTACGGCCGTCTTAGGCACCCTTGCCGGTTTTACTACGATGATCGGCAATGCAGCCGGTCCCGTTATGGCCGTCTTTCTCTTGTCTGCAGGATTGACGAAAAAAGGATTCGTCGGTACCGGAGCCTGGTTCTTTCTCACGGTCAACCTGATTAAAATTCCTTTATACACGTCTCTCGGCCTGATCACCACATCCACCCTGCAGCTGAATCTTGCCATGATTCCGCTTATTCTGATCGGCACGCTCGCGGGTATTGTCTTTCTGAAAAAACTGCCGCAGCGTCTGTTTAACATCATCATTCTTCTCTTGTCCGTCCTCGGCGCCCTGCAGCTCCTTTTCGGAACATGAAACGAAGCGGAACGCTCACGCGCTGGGGTCAACCCGAGGTTCTCCTGCAGGCAGAACACAGACACTTGCAGGCTCGAACAACAGCGCCGAGCGCCTTGAGACCGGAATGGCTTGTGACGCAGGTTTTTGAGGGAAGAACAGATTCTTCCTTCTTCCCTTGCAGCGCACGAAGCTTCCGCCTCCTTCGATGAAAATCCAGACACGCTGCTCACCTGACACAAAGAGGCGTACCTGCCTCTTGAGAAACGACACACGTCCAACGATAGAAAGGTAGGAGATCCCTATGCCTGAAGGTCCGGAAATTCGAAAAGCGGCAGATCAAGTGGAAAAAGCGCTTCGCGGCCGGACTGCACTCGATATCCATTTCGGCCTGGAACGTCTCACCGGTTATGAAGACCTGCTGAGAGGCGCCTCGATTACGCGTGTGGACACTAAAGGAAAAGCGATGCTCACCCGTTTTGATCACGGGTGGACGGTTTATTCCCACAACCAGCTGTACGGCAAGTGGATCATCCGCAATGCCTATAATTACCCGCAGACAAAGCGCCAGCTCCGTTTCGCTGTGCATAATGAGAAGAAATCCGCGCTGCTTTACAGCGCATCGGACATTGAGGTGCTGCGGGACGAGGAAGCAGCAGATCATCCCTTCATCCGGAAAATCGGTCCGGACGTGCTCTCGGAGCAGGTGACGGAAGACATGCTGCTGGATCGGTTCGATGACCGGCGTTTTCACCGGAGAAAATGGGCTTCCCTGCTGCTGGAGCAGGGGTTCATCGCCGGAGTCGGCAACTATCTCCGCAGTGAAATCATGTTCGCCGCCGGCATCCCGCCTCATGCAAGACCTGCCGACGTATCGGAAGAACAGCTGCACCAGGCCGCCCGGGCCGTGCTTCAGATGATCGAGCAGTCCTACCGTCATCAAGGAATTACTAATGACCTCGCTCTTGCGGAAAAATTAAAGAAGCAGGGCTGGAAGCGAAACCAGTATCGGCACTGGGTGTTCTCCAGAGCAGGCGGACATTGTCATCTGTGTGGCACGCCGATTGATAAAATCACGGCTGCCTCCAGGAGGCTTTATTTCTGCCCCTCCTGCCAGTCATGACGAACAGCGAAAGGCCCTCCCAAAACATCTGGGAGGGCCTTCTTTCATGTCAGGTGAGGTCAGTCTACCATGTGATCGACTCTGTCACAGTGCGAATCGATAACTTCCCCTTCCACTACACGAACGACCAGGACGTTTTCGTTGATTTCCGCCTTAAACAACCCGGTAAGAAAATCTGTGTGTCGATGTGGATAAAACGTACCCGGATAGTACATTCGTTTCTCAGGAATGGACAAATGAAGTTCATAGCCGCCTTCTACCGGCGTCAAATAGGCAGCTGTACCACGGTCATACTGCGATTCTTCCGCTGCGGAATCCCGTGTGACCTTATGAATCGTGATATCCACTTCATCCAGCTCCTGAAACAGTTCGTTGATGAGGGAGCCGTGGACCAGCAAATCCCACCGGCTTTTCTTGGCCTGACCAAGAATAATATGACTGATGTCATACTGCTTTGCTGTCAGTCCGATCATCCGGCTGTTCCGTCTCCCTTTTTCCCTTGGAAGAAAGATCATCTCCGCTCCGGCTCGATCGGCGGCCTCCTGTATTTTCTCCCGTTCTTCCACACGCTCCACGTCCTCTCCCTCCGATTCAGGATCAAACACGTGAAGCGCAAGCAGTTCTCCCTGGAACAGTGACTTTTCCCTGCGTCCACGTTCGAGAAGCAGTTCTGCATGCGAGGCTCTTGATATACATACGAGTATGTTTTCCTTCTCCAGCATATGGATCTTCCTTTCCCTGCGTCATCATCATTTCTAAAAGAAGCTGTCCCTGTAAATTACAGGTGACAGCTTCCATTCAACGATTGCACAGCTTAAAAATCACGCTGCTCCTCTACTTCCATCTTGCTGTTGTAGATCAGCACCCTCGCCGGGCTGTGTTCTTTCGCCATCTCTTCTGCATGTCTGATGGCTTCATCTTTTCCATCGAAAGAGGTCTCTGGTGCGACATCCTCGATTTTTACCATCCATTCGGTCAAGTCTTTGTCTGGTCGTACGGAATATTCTTTCATTGTTCAAAACGCCCCTTTCCATTGGTCTACTCTGACTATATCCTTTCCACTACCGGCTCAAACGAGAAATTCACGCTTCGTTCCACTTTTTCCCTTCAGCATGGCCGAACTCGGGATCCGTTCCCGCTGATGGCGTGTTTCAAAGAAGGAAATAATGGTAATAGAGAGAAGTAGTTGAGCACGTTGATGATGGAAGGAGATAGAGACGATGAGATATGAAGAAATAAAAAAACTGCAGACAGACGGACAGCCGCAGCAGAAGCAGCGCCGGCAGCCGGGTCTCGAAGATGCTGAAATGGACCCAATGCCGATTTTCGATGATCCGGATTACCTCGGCAGTCGTAAATTAGCGGGACGTACGGTGATCATCACCGGCGGCGACAGCGGGATCGGCCGGGCGGTAGCTGTGGCCGCGGCGAAAGAGGAGGCCAATGTTGTCATCTCTTATAAAAATGAGCATGAGGACGCTGCAGTCACGAAACAGCTGGTGGAAGACAAAGGGGCTTCCTGCATCGTGATTGCGGGAGATATCGGCGATGAAGTTCACTGCCAGCACATTGTAGATCAAGCTGTCGAAACATATGGAAGTCTCGATTCCCTCATTAATAATGCTGCCGAACAGCATTTCGCCGAAAGTGCCGGGGACATTTCCACTGAACAGATGGAGCAGACGTTCCGGACGAATTTTTATGGCGCGGTCCACATGACAAAAGCAGCGCTGGAGGTCATGAAACCCGGCAGCTCCATCGTGAATTCCGTCTCCGTCGTAGCGTATCAGGGAATGCCTGTGCTCATGGATTACGCCGCTACCAAAGGTGCCCTTGTGGCCTGGACAAGGTCTTTGTCTGAAAATGTTTCACCAGGAGGCATCCGTGTCAACGGCGTCGCACCCGGCCCCATTTGGACCCCGCTGATTCCGGCATCGTTCCCGGAAGTAAATGTCGCCGAATTCGGCACCTCCACTCCCATGGGGCGCCCGGGTCAGCCGGCCGAGCTGGCACCGGCCTATATATTCCTTGCTTCTGACGACGCATCCTATGTATCAGGCCAGGTCATTCATGTAAATGGCGGGACCATCGTAAACGGATGATGGTACCCGTCCGACCTGTCACTTGAAAAAATAAGTAGAGAGCCGGGAAGTCGATTTTCTCTGTTCTCGACGCCGGTGTGCCGCCGCTCTTTGACCGCTGCCTTGTCGGCGGCAGAAAACGTTGTCTACCCCTGGCACATGCATAATAAAAGGGAGACCATGCACGCAGATCCTCTCCTTCTACCTTGTTACTAGACATCTCAAGCATGGAGGATCAAGAGGGATATGCGTGCTTTTGTGCGAATCGTTCTCCCGCCCGAACATATATGTTGGAGCTGCTAAAAGAGCAGAAGCCCTCCGTCAGTAGAATCTGATAGAGGGCTTCTGCTCTTTGGAGCAGTCTCTTCTACCGGAAGGTGATCCCGGTAGAAAAAACATCCTTATTTGTTTTGAATATCTGCGACCGTTTCTTCTACTTCGGACCGGGTCATCTTCTCCCGCCCTTCCTTCATCGCTTTCAGCGTCTTTTCTGCGAGTGCCAGCGGGATGCGGCAGAAGAGCAGGATCGAACGCGTGTGGATGTCGTCCATGTACCGGCGTCCATATTCCAAGTTTTCTTCTGCATAGTCGAAGAGATCTTCTCTCGTCCAGCCATCCGGAATGAAGGAGACACCGCGCTCAGCGTCTTCTTCTACGTTTCTCAGAATATTGACTGCCTGCAGACCGCGGCCGTAACCAACGGCGAGTTCATCGTCGGTTTCCGTTCCGTTGTGCCATCTCCAAATATCCGAGAGCATTTCTCCGACGAGGCCGGCTACATAATATGTGTAGCTGTCCAGGTCTTCACGGGACTGGATGTTCCAGTCTTTTTCTGACCAGTACGCCATGCCTCCGGCCATGACAGCTGTAAATTCACGAACTTTATGCTCGTAGCCTTCTGGACAAGTTGCCAGCCACGCGCCGATCCGGCGGGAGACTTCCGGAAGTTTATCCTTATACGGTTCCACCACAGCGTCAAAAGCTTCCTGGTCAAATCCTTCTTCAAGCAGGGTTTTCGTTTCCCGCAGCAGATGCGATTTAATGCCGTTGTCCAGCTCTTCATTGTCTTCAATTTCATCAATGGCCCGCATGCACAAATAAGCAGATGCCACCGTCTTCTTCAGTTCCTGATTCAGCATCGTAATCGGGATGTAAAACGTTCTGCTCGTGTCTTTCAGCATCTTCATTGCTTCTTTCTGCCGCTGCTTTTCTGTCTGCACAAAAACGCCTCCTTTTGTCCGTTTCGTGATGTAGAAGTCTCTATTGTAAAAGTCACGAATGTTCTAAATTATTTACCTTGCTGCACACTGTACAAGTATAGCGGATAATGAGGTAGAATGCTATGTCTACAGCGAAAATCCTCCCTTTTTTGACTTACAGATTGTCACACATTATGCAGCCACCGCGGAACGTCCTGAACGAAGACATGCCTGGGGCTCTCAGCGGGAGAGCCGGTTCGCGAATCCGGAGATTTGTCCCACTCATGAAAGCGGCAGCCGCGCTGGAAGCATGTACGAAGCTTGAACAAAGCCATGAAGAGGAAGCAGCAGCGCTTGCTGCAAGGGCTGCTGCTCTCAGACGGAAGGCAAGGTTTGAGACTCACCCGGAAAAGGAATAGAACACTATTCTACTCATAAAAGGAGGGTTCGCTGATGGCTTTCGTGATTACAAGTCCCTGTCAGGGGGAAAAGGCCGGCGAGTGCGTCGATGTCTGCCCTGTAGACTGCATCGAAGAAGGAAAAGATCAATATTATATTGACCCGGATATCTGCATCGACTGCGGAGCCTGTGTGGTCGTCTGTCCTGTAGACGCAATCGTGGATGAACATGAACTTGCTCCGAAAGATGAGGTATACCTCAAGAAAGCAGAAGAATTTTTCCAGAACGGATAATGACAGAGGAGGATCACCGTGGAGCTGAATATTACAGACCAGGCAGCAGCATGGTTCAAGGATGAAATTGACCTCAATCAAGGGGACTACATTAAATTTTTTGCTAAATACGGCGGAACCAGCCCCATTCAAAGCGGATTCTCTCTTGCGTTTGAACCGTACCAGGAACCGATGAAAACAGGCGTTTCCACGGAAAAGGACGGCATTAAGTTTTTCGTTGAAGATGGCGACCTCTGGTATTTCGACGGCCATGATCTTACGGTGGATTACGATCAGAACAAAGAAGAAATCGTATTCGATTACCACGAATCGTCGTAAAGCAGAACCGTCTGCCGGAAGACCCGCAGCAGACAGTGCCAAAGCCTATATAGACGCCTTTTGTTCTGAAAAAATCAAGACAGTACGGTCTCTATCAGGGGGCTGATCCTGAAAAGGCAAGCCCCCTTTCACACAGAAAGCCCTCACCAAAAGTGGTAAGGGCTTCTTTTTTATTCTGTTTTTGTCCCAGCCTCTTTCTGTTTCCTGGAACGGGGCGGACAGCCCCGTTTTCCGGGTTAAGTAAACAAATGCCACGGTGCTGTCTTCGGAGGCCGGGATTCGAAATGAAGCGGTTCCCGGCGGACGGGGTGTTCAAAAGAGAGAGACGAGGCCCATAATGCAATCTGCATCCCCTTCTCCGTCACTTCCGATCCATACTTCTGATCACCAGCGATGGGGGTACCAGCGTGCGCAAGCTGAACCCGAATCTGATGCGGCCGGCCGGTATACAAGTCGACATCCACGAGGGAATATCCTTCCGCCTTGGATAGACAGCAGTACTTCAGCCGGGCTTCCTTGGCTTCCGGATGGTTTTCGTCTACAACATAGACTTGGTTGTTCTGCCTGTCTTTGTATAAGTAATTCGTCAATACTTCTTCCTGCTGCCGTGGCGTGCCGTGAACGACAGCTTTATACTGCTTATCGAACGCATGACGACGCACCGCATCGGATAATCGGGAAGCGGCTTTTGATGTCTTCGCAAAAACCATAACGCCGCCGACAGGACGGTCCAGCCGGTGAACGAGTCCCAGGTAGACATTGCCCGGCTTCTCATAGCGCTCTTTAATGTCCTCTTTGAGCATCGTCAGCATATCTCTGTCCCTGGATGCATCCTCCTGTACGGGAATGTTGATTGGTTTATCTACGACAAGCAGATGATTATCTTCATAGATTACGGGAATGTTTGGATTCGGCATATCAGTTCCTCTCTTTCCATCGCTTCAGAAGATCCCTGCGGCACGAAGCAGCAAGCCGGTCGTCCTCGCTGAGTGCCTTTACTTCTTCAGGGTCCGCGTGTCTATTGTAGAGGAGATGGTTGACATGCTCAATAGTCGATGCCTCTTTCCGATGCAGCACGCGCTGCAGTTCCATTCCTTCTTCAATCGTCCCAGGCTGCAAGACGCGGAAATACCACCCTGTACGACCTTCTTCTTTTACGATCGCGGGCAGTTCATTCATATTGTATTTTGCCGCGAGTTTATAGCACGGCTGCCTCGGTTGGGTTACTTCGAGCAGCGCCTCCCCTGCGGCAAATTGATCGCCGATGTGAACCTCCTGCTCGGTCAAACCGCTGAGTGTCAAGTTTTCCCCGAAAGCAGCATCCGGCAGTCCGCGCTGCAGTTTTTCATCCCAGAATGCATAGTGCTCATAAGGATACGCGCAGAGCGCTTTATCCGCGCCGCCGTGATTTTCCTTATCGGCCTGTTCATCTGATTCAAGGCCATGTTCCTCTACCATTACCGCACCATAAATGCGTTTTTTCTTGATTGCAGTGGATACTGCCTTCCCGTTAAAGTCGATTTCCTGCGGCTTGCCGGCTTGAATCTGTTTGATTTCCATCAGCACCACTCCTCTCCATCCAGCATAGCAGAAATGGCGGAGCGACGCATATTCCATGGAGGGACGACTTCTTGCAGCGCTCCTGAACGCCCGGCGCACGTTTCATTTTCGCTTTGAAGCAGAGGGATGAATACCGTTGTATCCAAAGAAAAAAGCCGGCGCTGCTGCACCGGCTGCTTACTCTATTTTTTAGGGGGGAATAGAGTGTTATAAACATAGCATAGCATTGAATCAAGAATTAGTTGGTTTCAATGATAACAGCGTTTTCCTGGTCATCCCAGTCTACATCAGCCCCAAGCGATTCACCGACAAAGCGGAGAGGTACCATGGTTCGTTCATTCATCAGCTCAGCCGGCTGATCAAGCAGGACAGATTCTCCGGAAACAAACGCTTCTTCCTCGTCAATTGTAAGCTCAACGGTTGTATTGCCGAGTTCGCCTTTTACGAGTGAAGCAGACTCATCCCAGTCGACTTCTGCACCAAGTTCTTCAAAAATCGCTCTCATCGGTACGAGTGTTCTTTCATTTTCTGTTATTTCTGCTCCTTGATCAACATCCAGCGGAGTACCATCAACGTAGACTTCTACGGAAGAAGAACCGGTAGTTGTTGACTCACCCATAACATCCTGGGATGCGGTTTCAGCGTGTGTTTCATCTAGAACACGTCTTGCGCCAATGTAACGTGGTTCCCAGTATACATTATCCATGCTGTCAATACTGACGCCATTAGAACTGGAAGAATGAATGAATTGGTTGTCTCCGATATATATACCGTTATGCGTTGGTCCTCCGCGGGTATCGAAGAACACAAGGTCTCCCGGCTGCAGTTGGGAACGTTCTACCGACTCTCCCACGTTATACTGCTCTGCAGCCGTTCTCGGCAGGTCGATGCCCACGTGACTGAATGCATACTGCGTAAAACCTGAGCAGTCAAAACCGGTGGTCGTGGTTCCTCCCCATTCATAAGGTGTCCCTAGAACACTTTCACCGGCTTCGATAACGTCTCCGGCTGCTGCTGCTTCTACTTCTTCTGCGCCAAATACACTGCTGAATGCGAAAAGAGCTGCTGCTCCCACCACAAAAATGCTTTTTTTCATCTCTGAAATCCCCCAACAACTGATATGATTTATTGACTCACAAAGCACAGTGTACCAGCTGTTAAATCGCATTGAGTTACAAAACGATAACAAATCCATGTTATTTTATTAACATTCGGTTACATCACGTTTCATTTTCGATGACATCGGGTAAGTTTACCAAGTCCATCCAGAGACGATGCCGGCAGTTTTCTCTAACGTAACCGCGCGTATGTACTCTCAGAAATAACGAAAGGAGCACCCCTGACTTCGGGATGCTCCTTACAGAATCTCTTTTGTTTAATGCTGGATGACCGCCGTCTGCTGACTGCCGTTCCAGTCTACAGAAGCTCCAAGCGACTCCCCTACGAAACGGAGCGGCACCATAGTGCGGCCGTTAATAATCTCTGCCGGCTGGTCGAGAGATACCGTCGTTACGGAGGTATAGGCGGTGGAGCTGCCAATAGTGAGTGACACTTTCTGTCCGTTGAGCGTTCCGGAAACCGTCTGACTGCTGCTATTCCACTGAACCGATGCCCCGAGCTCTTCAAAGATCGCCCGCATCGGTACTAACGTACGTCCATTTTTCAGGATCGCCGCCTGATCTGTATCAATACCGCTGCCGTTGACCTGAACATTTACTTCTTCATAAGAAGGGGTGCTGCTGGATACAGACGCGACTTCTTGTGACTGGTTCTGAATTACACGCCGTGCGCCTATATATCTTGGATTCCAATAAACGTTGCTGAGACTTGCAATCGATACGCCTCTGGAAGAAGCTGAATGAATAAATTGATTGTTCCCTATGTATATGCCGTTGTGCGTAGGGCCGCCTCGAGTATCAAAGAAAACCATATCTCCAGGCTGCAGATTGGAACGGGAAACCCGCTGTCCTACCTGATACTGCTGTGCTGCTGTCCGCGGAAGATCAATACCTACAGATTTGAAAGCGTACTGCGTAAATCCGGAGCAGTCAAATCCTCTTGTTGTTGTTCCACCCCAACGATACGGTGTTCCGAGCTGAGACTTCCCTGTTTCAATGACCCTGTCTGCTGTACTGGAAGCACCAGCCTGCTGATGTTCCCAAAATGGTACAGAAGCGAAGATCATAACCACCACAATCATGATAAACTTCTTCATCATATGTCTCTCCCTACTTTCTCTTTATCTATTTTGACCCCGTTCTTTTTTCTCTATCTGTTTCGTCCACGAGTAATACTGTATCATGAGGAATTACGCTTTAGGTTACAACAAGATAACAAACTGATGTTATTCCTATAACGCTTTATATCAGAAGAATAGAGAAGGAGCTGATTATGCTTCCATTAAAACAGCGCCACCAGTACATGATGCAGACCGCTTTGTTTCTTGAAAAACACTATCATATCAACGAAAGGCAGGCTTACAGATGGATGAAGGGAGCTGATATTCATCCGAAGTCGGACTATTTTATTGAACAATCTCCACTGCCTCCGCCAAAGGCAGCAGCCGGGACATTATATGCCAAAAACAATAATCTGTAATGTAAATGTCATCGTTGTATTAATTCTGTATTGGTGTAAAGAAATAATCATATGAAACACGGACAGAAAGAAAAACGATGGCCTTCTCCTGCATAGGGAGCAGAGACCCGCGCACCAGTACGACAGGATTTTCTCTCCCCTGCCGCGGGCACTGCCTGTTTCCCTCTGAACAAAAACAGGCTTTGTCGATACTCAAAGGAGCCTGGGACAAAAACCATAATAAAAAGAGGCCCTCCACTTTTCGTGGGGGCCTCTTTTTATTATGATTGATCCTTCCAATGACAATCGCCTGCTGTGTGCAGAACGTAAAGAATCAAAGGAAAAACGAAACAAAATGAATGGTTTCAACAAACGAAAAAATACGAGCTGAAAAAACCTTGCAATCCTCGCTGATCGAAACAGCTCCTCCTAAATGGATCCGGATCCGACTTTCTCGAGAACGATAGGTGATGAGATGAGGGATGGTACTCATGATGGTGAACGTGAAGAAGTGCGCCGCCATGAGCCCATATCGTTATTTCTATCTACATACGAAACGCTTCCGACAACCCCCAGGGATCATCGGAAGCGATTTTTCCTTATTTCGACCTTTTTTGTTCCAGCCATCGGCTTCACAATCTGTTATTCGGATTGCTGCTTTTCGTTTTTCCACATCAGTGCGAGAGTTCCTTCGCCGGCGTGGACGCCGATGGTAGAGCTGATCTCACCGATGAATATATCAATATCCGAGGATAAAGAGGCAATCCGCTGTTTCATCATTTCTGCTTTTGCAGGAATGTTGCCATGCAGGATCTGTACGCGATCCACGGGCCCCCGATCCAGGGCTTCCTGCAGCAGCTCCAGCATGCGGTTCCAGGCTTTTTTCTCTGAGCGCACCTTTTGATACAAATCGAATTTGCCTTCCGTTGTAATCCGGATGATCGGCTTGACTTGAAGAAGGCTGCCGATCAAGTACTGGGCTCCGGACATTCGTCCACCTTTATGAAACTGTTCGAGACTGCCGAGAAGGATATAGTTTTCCGACCGTGCAGCGGATTCCCGAAGCGCTTCTGCAATCTGCGATGGTGCTTCGTCCTCTTTCATCCGCTCCATGCCTTCTTCTATCAGCGAAGTGATAGCGTAAGACATCGACAGTGAATCGACAACTTCTACCTGCGTTTCTGTCATATCAGCTCCCTGCCTGGCGCTGCTGCATGTTCCACTCAACTCTCCAGATATATGAACGGAAATGACCGCATCATAGGATTCCCCGAGCTTTTGATATAACTCTGCAAACCTCCCTGCCGGCGGCTGCGATGTTTTAGGAATTTCTTTGCTTGCCCGTATTTTTTGATAAAGTGTATCGGTGTCAATATTCACGCCATCTTCATAGCTGTCTGTGCCGAACGTGATTTGAAGCGGCAGCACATGTACATCAGGATGTTCTTCCAGTTCCGGAGTAATAAATGCAGTGCTGTCTGTAACCCATGCGATTGATTGTTTAGTCATCGTCACGTTTCCCCCTCTCAAACTGTCTCTTAAGTATAACGGTTACAACCCTTCATTACTACATGATATTAGTAGATACTAATATTATTTCAGCTTCCTTCATTATATTGTAAAGATGGAGAGTCTTGGCAGACAGAAGGAAAATAGGGGTTACTGAATAACCGATAAACAGGGATGTGACAAGAATAAAAGCACCTCTTTCCGAAGGAGATGCAAGCGAATGTGGCAATGCCATGAAAAACCTTGCATCTTTTAGAAGGAAATGATGGTCTGCGACAGAGGTGCCGTCGGAATTGCGAGACTCCTGCGGAAAAGGAAGCGAGACGAG
This sequence comes from Alkalicoccus chagannorensis DSM 18086, assembly GCF_000429725.1. Taxonomy (GTDB): domain Bacteria; phylum Bacillota; class Bacilli; order Bacillales; family Salisediminibacteriaceae; genus Alkalicoccus; species Alkalicoccus chagannorensis. The sequence continues at coordinate 65,404 of NZ_AUCK01000016.1, forward strand.
ACCCCGCAGGGCGAATGCCTGAGGAGGCTCGGCAGCTTCTACGCGGAAAGCGAAGCGGTGCAAGTGGCACCTCGGCTATGTAGAACAGGTTATTCAGCAGCCCCTAAAGATAGAAGGGCTTTTCATCTCCCGCTTTCCTTTCGTACGAATCGGGAGACTCTCGACTAAACTAGCTGAACCGACCTGTGCACGTACGAGGGCTGTTTTCCATAACAGCGAAGGCGCCGGAAGAAAATCCTTTCCGGCGCCCGCATCTGCATCTCTTTCTTTTCGTTTTATGAAGATGTTAGAACCATTCCTTTGTTCTCCGGAAATGGCGGACGCCTTTACCGAAGTACCGTCGCCTTCTCCTCCCGAAGCCGGGCGCGAACAGCTGCCTGAGCTGCAGCTACTCTTGCCGCCGGAACACGGTATGGAGAACAACTGACATAATCGAGTCCCGCTCGTTCGCAGAAATCGATAGACGCAGGATCTCCTCCATGCTCGCCGCAGATGCCAGTTTTCAAGTCCGGTTTGGTCTTTCTCCCGAGCCGGACGCCTTCCTCGACCAGCCTGCCGACGCCCTCTTCGTCAATCTGCATAAAGGGATTCCGCGGCAGAACTTCTTCTTCCACATATTGCGAGAGAAATTTTCCTTCGGCATCATCCCTGCTGAAACCGAACGTGGTCTGCGTCAGATCATTCGTGCCGAAAGAGAAGAAGTCGGCTTCTTCCGCTATAGCATCTGCTGTCAGCGCGGCCCTCGGCACCTCAATCATCGTACCGATTTTATACACGAGCTTGACCCCCTGCGCTTGTTCAACAGCAGCAGCTTCTGCCTCCACCAGTTTCCGCATCCGGCGGAGTTCTTCCTTGTGACCGACGAGCGGGATCATGATTTCCGGCTCGGCACTGGACAACGCCGCTGCCTGAAACACTGCTCGTGCCTGCATCGCATAGATTTCCGGATTGGTCATGCCGAGGCGGCAGCCTCTGTGACCGAGCATCGGATTTTCTTCTTCGAGGTGCCGGAGCTGTTCCAGCAGCTTCTCCTCTTCTGCCAGATCGCCTCCGGCGTAGTTGTTCCACTTCTTCTCGGCAATCGAGAGCAGTAGCGCTTCTTTATCCGGCAGGAATTCATGCAGCGGCGGATCCAGCAGGCGGATCGTCACCGGCCGGCCCTGCATTTCTTGGAAGAGACCTTCAAAATCCTGTCGCTGCAGCGGCTCCAGTTGACGAAGCGCTTCACTCCGCTCTGCTTCGGTATCAGCGAGAATCATGTTACGGACAATCGGCATGCGGTCCATTTCCATAAACATGTGCTCTGTGCGGCAGAGGCCGATTCCTTCTGCACCGAATTCCACCGCTTTCGCCGCATCCACCGGCTGGTCAGCGTTCGTTCTGACCTTCAGCCGGCGGCGTTCATCTGCCCAGGTGAGAATCTGCTGCAGTTCATCTGACATGCCGGGCTCGGTCCTTTCTGCTTCGCCGATAAAGACCCGGCCCCCGGCGCCATCCAGCGTGATCATATCTCCTTTTTTCAGCGTGTGCGCTCCCGCTCGAAGGGTTTCTTCTTCCAGGTTGATATGAAGATCACTGCATCCGCATACGCAGGCCTTTCCCATGCCTCGGGCCACGACTGCTGCGTGGCTGGTCATGCCGCCGCGGGAAGTGAGTACTGCTTCCGCTGCAATAATGCCGTGGATATCATCCGGTGTTGTTTCTGAACGGACGAGGATGACGGATTCTCCCCGCTGGGAAGCTTCCGCTGCCTCGTCCGCCGTGAAGACGATGGTTCCTGCTGCCGCTCCTGGTGAAGCAGGAAGTCCTTTCGTCAGCAGCGGCTGGTCTACTTCCTCCGCGATACCGGCGTGGAGAAGCTGATGCATCTGATCCGCATCGATCCGCAGCAGCGCTTCTTCTTTCGTCAAAATCTTCTCTTCCACCATATCCACGGCGATTTTCATCCCGGCCTGCGAAGTTCGTTTTCCATTGCGGGTCTGCAGCAGGTACAGCGTTCCTTCTTCGACGGTAAATTCGATATCCTGCATATCCCGGTAATGCTGTTCAAGCCGGACGCTCAGTTCACGAAACTGGTGAAAAACCTCCGGCATCGCCTGCTCCAGCTCCTGAATCGGATTCGGGGTCCGGATTCCCGCAACAACATCTTCGCCCTGGGCATTGACGAGGTATTCCCCGTACAGGCTGTTCTCACCGGTGGATGGGTTCCTCGTGAATGCCACCCCCGTGCCGGACGTATCCCCCATGTTGCCGAAAACCATGCTCTGCACGTTGACGGCCGTACCGAGGGAATGATCAATGTGATGCACGCGCCGGTAGAAGACAGCCCGGTCGTTATACCAGGATTGAAAGACGGCTTCGACAGCAAGGCGCAGCTGTTCAGCCGGATCCTGAGGGAACGGCTGGCCATGGTGTTCTTCGACGATCTCCTTGTAGACGCGGATCAGATGCTTCCAGTCGTCCGCCTGCAGCTCCGGATCCGCCGTGAAGCCGTACTTCTCACGGTACTTCTCCAGCTCCCGCTCAAAGTAGAACATTTCTACACCGAGAACGACGTCCGCAAACATCTGAACGAACCGGCGGTAGCAGTCGTAAGCAAAACGGGCACTTCCAGTCTGCTCCGCAAAAGCTTCAGCAGTATCATCGTTCATGCCGAGATTCAGTACCGTATCCATCATACCCGGCATGGAAACAACCGCACCGGAACGCACCGATACGAACAGTGGTTTCTCGGGGTCCCCGAGCCCTTTTCCGGTTGTTTCCTCCAAGTCCTGGAGCGCCTGCTTCATCTGCTGCTCGATTGCTTCCGGCAGGGCATGGTTATTCTCATGAAATGCGAGGCATGCCTCCGTAGAAATAGTGAATCCCGGCGGCACCGGCAGCCCTATCCTGGTCATCTCTGCCAAGTTGGCCCCTTTTCCTCCCGCAAGTTCTTTCGATACTGCTTTTTCTTCACTGAACGGAAAGACGAATGCGTTCATGTTATCCGATACCCCTTTCTTTTTGTACAACATCGAGAATATATCCGGCCGTTTCTTCCACAGCCCGGTTCGTGACATCTATTCTCGGGCAGCGCGCCCGCTTCATGACTTTCTCTGCATAATCCATCTCTTCCATGATACGTTCATAGCTGGCATACCTGCCGCCGCTTCCTACTCCCATAGCCTCCAGACGGGTCAGACGGATCTCATGCAGCTTCTGCGGAGAGAGCGTCAGCCCGACGCATCGTCCCGGCGGAAGGGAATACAGCACTTCGGGCACCGTTACTTCCGGGACGAGCGGCACGTTAGCCACCTTCCACTGCTTATGCGCAAGGTACATCGACAAAGGCGTTTTGGACGTGCGGCTCACACCGATGAGCACGAGATCCGCCTGGCGGATCCCTTCTTCAGCGTGCTGGGCGTCATCGTACTTCACGGCAAATTCTACTGCTTCTATCCGCTGGAAATAGTCTTCATCGAGTTTACGGATCATGCCCGGCTCGGCTTTTGGACTTTCCCCGAGGGTCTCCCCCAATACGCTCAGGAGCGGAGAGAGCAGATCTACAGTGTGAATATCGTAGTACTCCCCGAGTTTCTTCATTTCCTGCCGAAGCTCCGGCAGAACAAAGGTATAGGCGGCGATCACCCCATCTTTCCCTGCTTTCTCCATCGTTTTGTACAGCTGGTTCGTGTTGCTGATAAATGGGATACGTTCCACTGATATTTCCCGGGAAATAAATTGGGTCAATGCTGCCTGCACCATGCGGTCCCCCGTTTCGCCAACGGAGTCTGATAATACGTATATTTTCTTCGTCATCATCTCTCCCCTCCTTTTATGTGACATACTAATAAAATATAGTATAACACAATATTTTGCAAGCGCTTTTTTATTCCGCCTTCCGAAAGTTCCGCTGCTTTGCTCCCCCGCTTTCTTTTTCCGGGCTGCCTGAGGCCGAAAGCTTCTCAGCAAACGTGCCGGTCAAACCGACAAGAAGCCCCCGGAAGAATTCCGGAGGCTTCTGCTGCGTCTCTCTATTACCGGTTGTAAATGGCTTCCACTTGATCGCGGAGAGCCCGCTTTAAAAATTTCCCTACCGACGTCTTCGGAATTTCTTCGAAGAAGAGTACATCATCCGGAAGCCACCACTTAGCAAAATCAGGCCGCAGGTGATCCAGCACAGCTTCTTTATCTGCCTCTGCCCCGTCGTGCAGCACGACGCAGGCAACTGGACGTTCCTGCCATTCCGGATCAGGAACGGCCACGACGGAAGCTTCGAATACGGCAGGATGGGCCATCAGGGCATTTTCTAAATCCACCGATGATATCCACTCTCCTCCGCTTTTAATCAAATCCTTCGTACGGTCGACGATTTTAATGACGCCTTCTTCGTCTACCGTACAGACATCTCCAGTATGGAGCCATCCGTCGGAGAAGGCTTCTTCACTTCGTTCATCCTTATAATATTGATCGGCAATCCAAGGACCGCGCAGCTGCAGTTCTCCCATTTCTTCATCATTCCACGCCGCTTCTCCATGCTCCCCGACTACCCGCATTTCAAGCCCCGGCACGAGAATTCCCTGCCTGGCGCGGATATCCAGTTTTTCTTCTGTACTAAGGTCCTGCTGGTAGCTCTTCAGACGGGAAACGGTAGCAAGCGGACTCGTTTCTGTCATGCCGTAGGCGTGCAGAAACGGAACGCCATAGGTTTCTTCAAACGTCCGGATCATGCCTGCCGGGGCTGCCGATCCGCCGCAGAGAACCGCCCTCAGACTGGAAACATCCTGTTTGTTCTGCTCCAGCTCTTTCAGCAGAGCCAGCCAGATGGTCGGTACGCCGGCTGCTACGGTCACCTTTTCAGAGGCGATCATGCCGGCAAGCAGTTCCGGCGTGAAACGCGGTCCCGGCATGACTTGTTCTGCGCCCATCCACACTGCCGCATACGGAATGCCCCATGCATTCACGTGGAACATGGGGACGACCGGCATGATGGAATCTGATTCTGAAACGGCTGCAGAATCAGCGAGGGCAAGACTCATACTGTGAAGCACGGTCGACCGGTGCGTGTATTCCACACCTTTCGGATTCCCGGTTGTGGCTGAAGTGAAGCACATACCTGCTGGTGCCGTTTCGTCGAGATCCTTCCGGAACGACGTCGATGCATCTCCTTCAGCAATCCAGTCTTCATAGGAAAAGACATTCTCTATTTTCGTTTCCGGCAGCGCTTGTTCATCCGTCATGACGATCACTTTCTCAACCGTCGTCAGTTGATCAAACACCTGCTCGACAAGGGGAAAGACGTCATCATCTACGAACAGAAGTTTATCCTCTGCATGATTAATGATAAAAATGATGTGTTCGGCCGACAGGCGGATATTGATCGTGTGTACAACGGCGCCGATACCCGGCACACCAAAATAGAGCTCGAGATGGCGGTGGTGATTCCAGGCAAGCGTTCCTACCTTATCTCCTTCCTGGACGCCGGCTTTCGTGAGCATGTCTGCCAGCTGTCTCGTCCGAGCACCGATCTCCTTGTATGTAATGCGCTGCACTCCTCCTCCAGTTCGTGAGACGACCTCTTTTTTCGGGAAAAATTGTTCCGCTCTCTCCAGCATTTGTGGGATAAGCAGGCTTCCTTTCATCATCGTGCATCCCTCCTTGTCAGAATAAGGCTATTATCGCACGGATGGAAAGCGCTTTCAATGAATGACTATTCATTTGGTTGGCAGAATGGTGCAATTCCCCTATACTGAGGAAAGCAGCAAGGAGGGGATCGTATTGGAATTGACGCCGTCTCTCGCTCAGCGCATCGTCGGTGAAGTGCAGCAGGTACTGCAGGAAGAAATGATCGTCGTTAATACCGAAGCCGAGATTATCGCTGCGGTCAAGCGTGAACGGATTGGTGATTGGCATGGAGGGGCTGCCCTGGTGCTGGAGGAGCCGAAGCAGCTCACCATCACGCCGGCCATGGTGCCGGAGCTGGCTCATGTGAAGCCGGGCATCATTATGCCGCTGATGGCTGATGGCCGCTGTATCGGGGTCGTCGGACTAACCGGCGAACCCGACAACATCCGTCCATTTGCAGATATCGTCCGCCGCATGACAGAACTGATCATTCAGGAGGCTGCACTCATTGAACAGCAGGAATACAGTCGACGCGGACTGACGGCATTTTTTTACGAATGGCTCTACCTCAGCCTGAGCCTGGAGGAAATCGAGCGGAGAGCCTCGCTGCTTCAGGTGCCGATTCATCCGCCGTTCACCTGTATCCTCGTGCAGTGCAGTTCAGAAGCCGAGGCTGAACCGATTGCCCTGCAGCGGCAGATGGAGTCGACCCTGCAGCGTCATCTGCAGCTCCGGTGTTCGGTCCCTTGGGGGATGCACCAGCTGCTTGTACTCGCTGACAGCAGTCAGGCAGACGTGCTGGAACGAATGGAAGAACCGCTGCTGACCGCCTCCCGGGCTCAAGCCGGCGCCGCAGATGTCCATGCGGTTCAAGATTTCCCAGCAGCTTTTCAACAGGCCGTATCGGCGCTGCAAACCGGTAAATCCGGCCTGATCCGCTATGAAACGCTCGTGCTGGAGCAGCTCCTTGCCGAGGTGAGCAGAGAAAGCGCTGCGGATTTCATCCGTAAAGTGACCGGAGGCTTCCGCGGTGATGCGGCTCTGATCGACACCCTCCATACCCTGCTTGATCACGACTTCCAGTTGAAAACAACAGCCGAAGCGCTCCATATTCATATCAACACCCTTCATTACAGAATGCAGAAAATCAAAGAACGAAGCGGATTTCACCCCCGTTCTTCAGAAGGGGCAGCCATGTTCTACCTCGCACGAAAGATGGAGGAACAGCAGAACCCGTTCAGGTAGGAGCGGGAGGCAATGATCTTATACGTACGTTCATCACACGAGAAGAACACAGAACTTTCATAAATAAAGGAGTGCTGTACATGTCAGCTATACACAAGAAGATGCAGATAAAAGAGAACATGGTTCTCTATGTTCCAGCGTCGGTCCCTGCTTTTTTCGAGCAGGAACTCACCGACTGGACGAACACCGTCATCCGCAGCCTCGACAGCACCGTTCCCGACGGAATGATCTTTTTTGTTGAAAACCGGGCAGCTCTCGCAGAAGCAGCGCTGCTGGTCCGGAGCCACCTTCCGGAAGACGGCCTGCTTTGGATGGCCTATCCGAAACGCACTTCTAAACAGTACCAATCTGATATCAATAGAGATGCCGGCTGGGAACCACTCGAAGACCTTTCGCTCAGAGGGGTCCGCCAAATTGCGCTGGACGAAGACTGGTCCGCCCTGCGGTGGCGTCCGGACCCGAAAAAGACCCGCTGACCATCCAGGAGGAGCAGCATGCCGCTTTACCGAATACACGTCGAAAGCGGAAAGCGCTCTTGGTCGGAGCCGCGTATCCCGAAGGTTCGTCAAGGGGAAAACGTGCTCTTCGTTCGTCCAGCGCATGAAGCTGTATTCTTCTTCCTGTGACACCTTTCTTACGAACGTACAAAAGGGCCGTCCCTATGTTTGGGGACAGCCCTTTTATCTCTTCTCAAAAGCAGGACAGCGGCGCTCATGCCCGCTGTACGGCCGGCTCCATTCACCACCGGCCCGGTCTCCTGCTGCCTTATTGACACAGCTCTCTGCCTTCTTCTTCTGTGATACCACGCCTGCAGTGGAGCCGCTGTTCGACACCGGCTATGCCCCAGGCACCATCCACTTCCTCCATGTGAAAGCGGAAGTCCTCGCCTGCCAGTGCGTCGTCACGGAGGCCCCACTGGAGCACGAGCACCTCCGCCCCGGCATCCTCATGTCTACTGCGGACAGCAGTCTCATCGAACGCGTCCGTCCCATCAAACCATCCGGCTTCGCTCATCCAGTCAAACACGAGCCGTTCAGGAGAGGTATACGCACTCGTACCGGAGGCAAAGGCATCGTCGATCTCCATGTCCGCGTCCATCCAAGCAGTAGATCCTGGTTCCCAGTCGTCCATGCCCTCAGGAGGGTCCATGACCATCCAGAGCTGTTCATAGAATCCTTCCGCTTGAAAATCCACGTCCGGCTCTTCATGCTCCAATACTGCCTCTGTTTCTTCTTCTTCCGACGCTTCCAGCTGCTCCTCTGCTTCAGCCAGCTCTTCCTCCAGCTCTTCCACCTCCGCTTCCAGAGCGGCGGTCTCTTCGTCATGCTCTTCCTGCATGGAGGTCAGCTCATCACCATCCTCCGTCTGTTCGTTGTCTGTATCGACGGTCTCCTCTTCCTCCGGCCCCTCTGTCGTCTCCACGTTCGCCTCTTCCTGCTGTTCCTCGTGATTGTTATTCGACTGAGCTGCAGGATTCTCTGCTTCGTTCTCCCCTCCACAGGCTGTGAGCACCAGCGCAGAGGTGAGTATCATGTATTTTTTCACAGCCGCCCCTCCTTTGCCGGGTCACGTAGAACGTTTGAACGGAAATCCTTCAAATGGCAGTGTCAACGGCCCGGTCATGTAATTCTTCTCCCGTTCCGCGGAGAGATATTCTACGTTGAGCGTTTTCTTCTCCGGGTGCAGCGCTTCTCCTTTGACGATGTCGCCAATCGCAATCACAAAATCACCTGAATCAATAATGGAAGAAAGCCGGCATTCAAAATAAGCAACGGCCTCTTTCAAGAGAGGCACTCCTGTCTCTCCATAAAAGAAGTGCTCTTCCCCCAGATCGTTGACTGCATGCGAGCCGGAAAAGAACTGATCATGGAGCTGCTCCTGATCATGCGCAGCCATGCTGAGTCCCCAGACGCCTCCTCGGCGGACGATATCAGTGCCTTCGAACTCTTTCGGGAAACAGGTAATCATGCGCGGAGGGTCATGAGACGCCTGCGTGGTCCAGCAGCCAAAATGGAAATGCGCTTTCTCTTCATCGGCAGTCGACACAAAAAATACACCCCGGGATCGGAGGTCGTATACTTCACTAAACGGGTCTTTTCCTTGTTTGGAATCCATCTGCATCTACTCCCTTTTTCTTTTTTCTTCTTCCTCGATAGAACGATACGTTATTACCGTTCTTTACCCTCCTCCGACCTCTTTCATGCGTAGGATGTTTCCGAACCGGGAAAATCGGTTATACCTGGAAATAGAGGTGAGGATGATGGCGAAACCAGAACTGATCTATGATGCTAACGCGCTGCTTGCTGAAGGTCCCTGCTGGAATGAAGAAGAACAACTGCTCCTCTGGGTTGATATCGACGGAGAGGCGCTCCATTTCCTTGATCCGCTCGGGGCAGATGAGGCGCATCCTGTAGGAGAGAAAATCGGCTCCGCTGTGTTCGGCACCTCCGGTAGTGTCTACATGTGTACGGAGACCGGCTTTTACCATTACGACCGGGAAACCCGGGAGAAAACTCACATTTACGATCCCGAAAAAGGAATGCACGGCAACCGTTTTAATGATGGGAAAGCCGATCCCGCCGGACGTTACTGGTCTGGAACGATGGTGCTGGAAGGAGAAGACAATCAGGCAGGCCTGTACTGCATGGGAGTCGATCAAAGGGTGCATCAAGTGCTGGATAAGGTTACCGTCTCCAACGGGATGGCCTGGAATGAACCGGAGGAAATCATGTACTACATCGATACGCCGCGACGGACCATCCGCCGCTTTCAGATCGACCTGGAAAGCGGGCGTCTCGGAGAACTGACCTGCGCATTCGAGGTCCCAGAACATTTCGGCTTTCCGGACGGCATGACAATCGATGCAGACGGCCGGCTCTGGGTGGCGTTTTTCGAGGGCGGATGTGTCCGCTGCATCGACCCGGAAGAAGGCCGCGTCGTCGACAAAATCGAGCTGCCTGCCTCCCGCGTGACCTCCTGCTGTTTCGGCGGCAGAGACATGGATGAGCTCTATATCACAACGGCACGAGGTGGGCTGTCTGACGAAGAACTCGAAGAACAGCCTCATGCCGGCGGTATTTTCCGATTGAAGCTCGACGTGAGAGGCGCCCGCTCTTACCGGTTCCAGGACAGCTGAAAATAAGCTGCAAGCGCAAATACGAAGGAGAAGACGGAAGATTCCAGTCTTCTCCTTTTATATGTCGACGCCCGCACGTCGGATGCATCACCTGTCGGCCGTTGATGAGACTGCGCTGGCGTCAGTGGCACAGTGCGTTTTCTAAGCGCCTTCCTGCTGCTGCAGTTTTCTATCTTTCCGCGCAGGGAATAGGTTACACGTACCGGAAGGGGGACCACGATGTTTACATCCAAGCCACTTGCCTATCAGACATGGAAACAAATCTGCTTTTTCCACTACCCGGTTTCTCCGGAGCAGCTACAGTCACTCCTGCCCGAAGAACTGCATGCCGATACGTGGGATGGCACTTCCTGGATCACGATTTCTGCTTTTACCGCCGAAAACAACCAAGCCGATCTCCGCCTGAAAACATTCACACGTCCTCCCTATCAGGAAATGCAGGTGCGAACGTACGTCTCCCGGCACGGCGAACCCGGTGTCTACCTGCTGCATGCGGTCGTCAATGATTCGATGATTGCCTCCGGTGCATCGTCATTCGCCGGACTTCCTTTCCATCATGGAACGATCAATAAAGAGGCGCACACCTTCACGGCAGAGACGGATCAGCTTCAGTACGGCGGCTCTTTGACTCCAAATGGACCAGCCCGTCCTTCTGCGGAAGGATCCCGCTCTGCCTGGATGACCAAGCGCTGGTCTATGTGGAAGCAGGGACGTCATCACATCGAAAAGGCGCCTATCGGCCGGGAAGTTTGGGAAATCGCTCCGGCATCTGGAACCGTCACGTCCCACTCTCTCCCGGCTGCACTGGATGTCGACGAACAAAAGTTGATCTGTGAGTATGCACCGATCAAGGAGATGTCGTATTATCCGTTTCGGAAGTAAGCTGATAGAGCTTTGACAGAAAACCCGCGTCATGCCGCTGACACGCTGCCGGATGTTCACCTGCAGCGGGACCGCCTCCTCGCTTGCTAATAGATTCACAGCTTTTCATCATCCTGAAAGAAAGGGGGTTTGACGTTGCAGATTGCTATTCCGACGGTACTTGATATTCAGTACGGCGCGCTCGAGAAACTCGAAGAACGGTGCCTGGAACATGGGTTCCGCACCCTTCTGTTATGGTGCGATGCTTTCACCTACACAGAAGTGATCCCGCACCTGCAGTGGAAGCACCTTTATGTGCAGATTGAAAAAATAGAAGACGGGAAAGAGGTGTCCCAGCTGGCAGCTGACGCTTATGACCTCGCTTCCGTGGATGCCATGGCAGCCTGTGGAGGCGGCGGTGTCATCGATCAGGGCAAATACGCTGCATTCCTCCGCGGGCTTCCGTTTATCAGCATACCGACATCCGCTTCCAACGACGGCTTTGCAAGTACGACCTGCTCGTTATATCAGCAGGGGCGCCGGATTAGTGTTCCGGCAGCTGTCCCTTACGCTGTGATAGCCGATCTCGATGTGATTCAGCACACACCGGAGGAAATGCTTCTCTCCGGTGTCGGCGATGTGATGTCGAACATTCCTGCCCTGTACGACTGGCAGTTCGAAGCGGATGCCGGTGTCGGCCGTGTTCATGCATTTGCCGCCATGCTCAGCAGAAATGCCGTCAACAGCTTTATCCGTACGCCCATGCAGGACATCCGTCATCCTGCTTTTCTAAAAGAACTGGTGAGCGCGCTGACCATGAGCGGGGTATCCACTGTCATCAGCGGGTCAACAGCGCCGATCAGCGGTTCGGAACACCTCCTCTCCCACGCGCTCGATCAGGAAGCAGCGACTCCCGGACGTCATGGCATTCAGGTCGGAACAGCTGCCTACTTGATGTGCCTTGTTCATGAACACCGCTCCGAAAGACTCTACAAAGTCTTCAGCAGGACCGGCTTTTTCGACTGGGTCCGTGCCCATCCTCTGAACAGAGAAGACTGGATTCGCGCCGTAGAAGCAGCACCTGCAATCAAACCGAAAAGACATACGTACCTGCATGAGGAAGCTTGGCGGAAGAAAGCCATTCATCTGCTGGAAACCGATGCTGTATTAGCAGAACTCTTCACTCCTTAAAACAGACACTTCAACGTAAGCGTCAAAGAATACGTACCTAGACTGGGAGCTGTTCCTGCAGTGCCAAAAAGCCAGCCGGGCGTCGTGTTCCGGCACCGACAAAAAGGCCGTTTCCACTATGGGAAACGGCCTTTTTCCTTCTATTTTCAGGGGGGAAAAGAAGGTGTTACAAAGGTTTCTCTGTGTAACGGAAATACGCAAAGTCTGCTGGCATGCCACGGCCGGAGGTATCCTGACACTGCATACCGGTAAAGGCTCCTGTGAAGAAACCACCTCCTTCAACATAGTCATCGGAAAGCTTATACGAAGGAAAGATCAGGTCAATATCCGTCCATGTCTTCCCGTCAAAGGAATAGCTGTACCAGTAATCGTGTACGTCGACTGTCACCCGCAGCCAGACACTGCTGCCTTCGGGTACGTCGATTTTTTCCTGCAGCGGCTGATCAAAGGTGAAGTTGTCGCACGTGGAAAGATCCAATATGCGGCCTTTTTCTTCATCCCACGTCAGCTGAAGCGCCGTCCAGTTCTTCGTGTTGTAGTAGTTGACGAGACCCGCTGACTGCTGAAACGTTACCGGCTCTGCTTCAAGCTTCGTTTCTGCTGTGAAGCTCATGCTCTGCCAGCGCCGGGCGGTGAATGCCTGGGTGAACGAGGACGTCAGCGATTCTCTGCCGGAGAGCCGGAGCCAGCCCGGTCGAGCTTCGGTAGAGCAGATGTCTTCTCCAAGCGGAATGCGGAGCGTTTGAAAGTCAGAGGATACACCGTGTTCAAACGTGTAGTGAAAATCTCTGCTGTCTTCCACTGGCTGCTCCGGCAGATCCGGTCCTTCTACAACGAGCGAAGGGTTCGGACCATTCTCGACATAAGGCCACTCCTGCTCCCAGAAGACACGCTGGACAGCGGTCTCCCGGCCAAGCGGACAAAAGCCCCGGTTATCCAGCCGGCTCTCGTGCTTTCTTCTCGGAAGCGGTCTTCCCGTCAGATGAAACAGGAACCATTCTCCATCCGGTGTTTCGACCATCGACGCATGACCTGCTTTCTGAAGTTCATTGTCTGGTGCGTCCCAGCTCGTCAGCAGGGGATTGTCTGGTCTGACTTCATACGGCCCCCGGAGCTGCCTGGACCGGGCAATGGTAGCCAGATGGTTATACGTCGTCCCGCCTTCCGCTGTCAGCAGGTAATACCATCCGTCCTTTTTGTACAGGTGGGGAGCTTCCGTCAACTTATGCTCGGTGCCTTTGAAGATGATGTCAATATCGCCGGTCAGCTTTTCCTGCACCGGATCATATTCCTGAAGGGCAATGCCGTAGAACGGATGGTTCCCGACGCGCGGGTCCCACACCATGTTGGTCAAATACTTGCGTCCGTCTTCATCATGGAACAGCGATGGATCAAAGCCGGAACCATTCAGGTAAACCGGATCCGACCATTCCCCATCGATGGTCTCGCACGTCACCAGGTAGTTATGATTATCCTTCCACTGCCCGTCCGTGACTTTCACGTCCGAGTAGATCAGCCAGAACTTCCCGTCTGCCCAGGAAAGCTGCGGCGCCCAGACACCACCGGAATCCGGGTTGCCTTTCATATTCAGCTGAGACAGCCGATTCAGCGGCGCTGCTGCAAAGGTCCAGTGTTTCAAATCTTTCGAATGATAGATCCGGACACCCGGGAACCATTCGAATGTGGATACGGCAATATAATAATCATCTCCGGCGCGGCACACGCTCGGATCCGGGTTAAACCCCGTCAGTATTGGATTCGTAATCTGCATACAGCAGGCCTCCTTTTGAAATAAACAGCTGGGTTACCCTTTGACAGAACCGGCAGCAATCCCTTTGACAATTTTCTCCTGAGCGAAAAAATAAATCAGCAGGAGCGGCACGCTGGCCAGCGTCAAGGCGGCCATCATTCCTGGGACGTTGACGGAGAAGTCACCCTGGAAGTCCCGAAGTCCGAGCGGAAGGGTCGCATTGCCCGGCGAGTTCGTCAGGACGAGGGCAAAGATGAATTCATTCCACATAATAATGAAGTTGTAAATCGTGATCGTTGCAATCGCCGGTGTGAGCAGAGGGAAGAGAATCTTCCAGAAAAGCATGAAATGCCCACAACCATCGATCTGCGCTGACTCTTCCAGTTCTTTCGGCAGCTCCCGCAGAAACTGACGGAAAATGACAATCGAGACCGGCAGCGCAAAAGCGACGTACGGACCAATCAGGGCCCAAAGGGTATCATAGAGTCCCATTCCGACGGTCAGCTGGAAAATAGGTACCAGCGTGGTATGAATGGGAATCATCATCCCGACAAGGAACAGAACGAAGATTGGTGTATTCAGCTTGAAATTCAAGCGGGCCAGTGGATATGCCGCCATCGCAGACAAGAAGATAGTAATGATGACGGAGATCGTCACGACGAATACACTGTTTCCGAAGTACGTGATAAAATCTGTTTCGAGCAGGTACGCATAGTTCTCCAGCGTAATCGCATCGGGGAGGGACCATGGTGACTGCATGAACTCCAGTTGATCTTTAAACGAGGAGTTGACCATTGCTAGAAAAGGGACCCCGGTGAAAATCAACAGCAGAACCGCAAGTGCATACAGGAGTACTTGTTTTATTATTTTCGATACCATTTAGAACTCCCCCTTTCTGCGGCGGTCAAACCAGAGAATGAAGATCGTAGCAATCAGCGCGATGATAAACATGGAGAAGGAAATTCCACTACCATACCCCATATTAAAGTGGCTGAACGCATGGTCGTACATATAGGTGGCCATTAAATGGGTCGAGTTGTTCGGCCCACCTCCGGTCATGACGTAGATTAAGTCGAAGTACTTTAATGCGCCGATAACCGATAGAATAGAAGATGTGATGATGGTCGGCATCAGAAGCGGAAGCGTCACATTGGTGAAACGCTGCCATGGAGTCGCCCCATCGATGTCTGCTGCCTCATAAAGATCTTCCGGAATACCAACGATCGCTGCACGGAAGAGAATCATGTAAAACGGCGCAAACTGCCAGATGACGACCACAATGATGGCCCATATCGCTGTTGCTTCATTTCCGAGCCAGCCGCGGGTGAAGTTACCCAGACCGACAGCACGGAGAAATTCATTAACCAGCCCGTAAGTCGGGTCATAAATGTAAGTAAAGAGAATACCAATAGCAACCGTTGACATTAAAAATGGCATGAAGTAGATCGAGCGGAAAAAGCGGATCCCCTTGATCGGACTGAACAGCATCAGTGCCATAATCAAGCCAAGTGGAAGCTGGGTAAAAAGAGAGGAAAACACGAGCAGAAAGTTATTTCCGACGGACTGCCAGAAGGCCCCGTCCGCAAACATAGTTAGATAGTTCTGGAAGCCAATGAAATTCATATCGTCATCAATACCGGACCATTCAAAGACACTGTAATAGACCGTCATGAAGATGGCGAAAACGACGTACAAAAAGTAGAAAGCCATCGCTGGTGCCAAGAAACCGAAGATGACCCATCCTGTTTTTCTGTCTCGTCTTTTCTTCTCTCTGCTTTTCACTTCCGGTTTTTCCTGATACGTTGTATCTGCTGTAGAGTCATTACCATACTGGGACACGCTGTTTCACCTCTTTTTCATCTGAAACGGAGAAGGGGGCACCCGGCCCCCATTCCGGTTTACTCGTTATTGTTCATTTCTTCTTCCAGCTCTTCCACGTCTTCGTCGCTGACGTCGTCGAGTTCATCTTCAATATCGGCGCCTTCACCGTCGAGGTACTCTTCCGCTGCTTCTTCCATTTCCTGTGCAGCTTCTTCCGGTGTCATGGAAAGTCCGAAGAGAGCCTGCGTCGTATTCAGGTGAACTTCAGCCATCTGGGATGGAAGCGTCTGATCGTAGAACGTCTGCACTTCTTCTGCACCTTCCAGTAGTTCTGCCAGCTCTGCTGTAAATTCATCTTCATATTCGACACCGTGAATCGCCGAGATTTCAGCATCTGCGTTTGCAAACGCTTCTGCCGTTTCCAGGCTGGTCAGCTCCTGTACGAGTTCTGCAGCGAGTTCGCCGTGTTCACTCTCTTCCGTTACAGAGAATACCGGGCTGACACCGCCGACGATGTTGTTATTCGATCCTTCTCCTCCTTCGATTTCAGGGAAGATAAAGTAGCCGAGGTCATCTTCGAATTCTGGTGCATCATCACGGGTCGCACCAACCATCCAGTTCCCCATGATTTCCATCGCGGCACGGTCACCATACATCAACTGACGGGATTGACCTGTGTCGTAGTCCATGCCGTTGAATCCATCCGGGAATGCATTCATTTCGACAAGCTCCTGAATCATCTCACCGGCTTCGACGTACGCTTCATCATCAAAACCTCGTCCATCGCGGGTAAAGGCTTCATCAAATAGATCGACACCGCCAAGACGCTCTGCGAAGTACATGAGGTAGAACGCTCCCGGCCACTGCGGCTGGTTTGCCAGTGTCAGCGGAATGATGTCATCGCCTTGCAGGGTGTCTACGATATCAGTGAACTCATCGTATGTTTCCGGCTCTTCGAATCCGTATTCATCGAAAATTCGCTCGTTGTACCAGACAAGCACCGTGTCCATTCCGAGAGGTGCTCCGTAAATTTCATCATCGTACGTAGCAACCGAGAGTGCTGCATCCAGGTAATGGTCTGGATCGATCTCATCAGTCAAGTTGCGGACCAGGCCGGCATCAACGAAATTCTGGAGCCAGCCGCCTCCCCAGCTGTGGAACACATCTGGTGGATTTCCGCCGCCCATCGCTACGTTGAAGTTCGTTTTATAAGGATCGTTTTCATGCTGGACGACTTCCACGGTCACGTTCGGGTTGTTTTCTTCGAAGCGGTCAACGGCACTTTCCATTTCCTCTTCTCCGTACCCGGTTTCAATGTGCCAGAATGTCAGCTCGATTTCTTCATCATCACCAGATGCATCGGCATTTTCTTCTCCGCCGTCGTTTCCTGCGTTTACGTTGTTGCCGTTCGTATCGTTTCCGTTCTCATCGCCGCCGTTGCCCCCGCATCCGGCCAGCGTCAGTGCTCCTGCTAAAGACATACTAGTCAACCACAGTGCTTTTTTCATTCATGATTCCCCCTTAGTATTTTTGTCACCGCTTACAAAACATGAAGAAAGGACAACGACACGGCTCACCTCCCAGGTGTTTGTAAGATAACTTAGTTTGTTCATTGGATGAACAATCTATGCAAAGCATATATTATCTCCTTTTCTTCGTCAATAGTCTGACAAGAATTTTTGTAATCGCTTTCTGTTTGTCAGACAAACTTTTTTTCTGTCCACCCCGTTTCTCTACATACTATAGATGCCGGTACGCTTTTTCCGGATTTCATCTGCGAAAATCCGTCAAACTGTGATATTATGTTCAGTGACTAAAAAAACGAAGAATTGGTGATAGAGATGAAAACAGGGGATCAAAATCTCGTCAAAAAACTGAATAAATCCATCGTACTTGAAATGGTGCAGAAGGAATCCCCGATCTCGCGTACCCAGATTTCACAGTCTACCGGTCTGACGAAGGCCACCGTCTCTTCCCTCGTTGGTGAATTGATTGAGGAACATTTCATCTATGAAATGGCCAACGGCGAATCGAAAGGCGGACGCCGCCCGGTGATGCTCTATTTTCAGAAGGAAGCGGGCTTCTCCATCGGTATTGACCTCGGCGTGGATCGGATTATTGGGATGCTCACGGATTTAAAGGGCCATGTGCAGCATGAAACGGAGTACCCTCTGCAGGATACAACGGAAGCGGTTGTCTTCGCTACGATCCAGCAGTGCATCGATGACTTAATCAAAGAAGCACCATACAGCCCTTACGGTATCATCGGCGCCGGGATCGGTGTTCCGGGGACCGTGAACAACAATGGCATGATCGAGTTCGCCCCCAACCTCGGCTGGGCGCAGCAGCCGCTGAAGCATCAGCTGGAAGAATGCTATGATTTTCCTATCATACTGGAGAACGAAGCCAATGCCGGCGCTCACGGGGAGAAAGTATACGGATCCG
The DNA here is from genome assembly GCF_000429725.1 of Alkalicoccus chagannorensis DSM 18086. GTDB lineage: Bacteria > Bacillota > Bacilli > Bacillales > Salisediminibacteriaceae > Alkalicoccus > Alkalicoccus chagannorensis. The sequence continues at coordinate 83,457 of NZ_AUCK01000016.1, forward strand.
GCACCGAGACATCGAATCTCGTCTATGTCAGTGTCGGCATCGGGATTGGTACCGGACTGATTATTGATGGGGATCTCTACCGGGGCGAGAAAGGGTTCTCCGGCGAGATGGGGCACATGTCGATTGAAATGAATGGGATTAAATGCAACTGCGGCAATATTGGCTGCTGGGAATTGTACGCCTCTGAAAGTACCCTGCTGGAACGGGCAGCGCTGCTTCATTCTTTCCAGTCCTATGAGAACATCTCTTTTCAGGATGTCCTCCAGGAAGCCGAACAGGGCAATGGCGAAGTGCTCACACTGCTTCAGACAATCGGTACATATCTCGGCGTCGGCGTGGTGAACATCGTCAACACGTTCAATCCCCGCCTCGTGGTTCTCGGCAATCGTTTTGCGGCCCTGGAACCATGGCTGGAAGGACCGATCCGGCAGGTGTTCCAACAACGGCTCCTTCCATATCAGTGTGATGCTTTCGACATGATCTTCTCTCCACTGGCAGGCAGAGCGTGTGCGATGGGAGCTTCCTCGTTTGCCCTTTCCCACTTCTTTTCGCGGTATAAAATCACCCTCGACTAAAAAAATTTGAAAACGTACGTTGACAGCGTTTTCAAAAACAGTTAGTATGTTCAGTGAATAAACTAAGTTTTGAGGAGGATGAATGGGATGGCATATTTTTCAGATATTCCGGAAATTCGTTACGAGGGTGGTGCTTCCGACAACGAGTTTGCATTTAAATACTATAACCCGGATCAGACGATCGGCGGCAAGACAATGAGAGAGTGGCTCCGATTTTCGGTTGCTTACTGGCACACATTTACGATGGATGGAAGTGACCCGTTCGGTGCTCCAACCATGCAGCGTCCTTGGGACCAGTACAGCGGCATGGATCTTGCCCGTGCACGTGTAGATGCCGCTTTTGAATTCTTCCAGAAAATCGGTTCAGACTACTACTGCTTCCACGATGTGGATATTGCTCCTGAAGGAAATACCCTGAAGGAATCCAATAAAAATCTGGATGAGATTGTCGGGCTGCTGAAAAACCGCATGGACGATACCGGAATGAAGGTCCTCTGGAATACAGCCAACATGTTCATTCACCCGAGATTCATGCATGGTGCGGCGACATCAAATAATCCCGATGTGTATGCGTACGCAGCAGCAAAAGTGAAAAAGCAGCTGGAGATCGCAAAAGAACTCGGCTCTGAAAACTATGTTTTTTGGGGTGGCCGCGAAGGCTATGAATCGCTTCTCATCACGGATATGGGGCGCGAGCTGGATAACCTGGCTTCGTTCTATCACATGGCCCTCGACTACGCGAAGGAGATCGGCTTTGATGGTCAGTTCCTGATCGAGCCAAAACCGAAAGAGCCGACAAAGCATCAGTACGATTATGATACAGCCAGCGCTTATGCGTTCCTGCAGAAGTACGGCCTTGCTGATGACTTTAAAATCAACATCGAAGCCAACCACGCTACGCTCGCTGGTCATTCTTTCGAACACGAACTGCACTATGCCCGCGTCAACGGCATCCTCGGTTCGGTCGATGCCAACCAGGGCGACCTGCTGCTTGGATGGGACACAGATGAATTCCCTACCGATCTTTACAGCGCTGTTCTCGCGATGTACGAGATTCTGAAAAATGATGGACTCGGCCGCGGCGGTCTGAACTTCGATGCAAAAGTACGCCGGACATCCTTCGAGCCATCTGATCTGTTCCACGGCCACATTGTCGGCATGGACACGTTCGCGCTCGGCCTGACGATTGCTCATCAAATGCTGGAAGACCGCGCACTCGAAGATATTATCGAAAAACGCTACGCCGGCTTTGAAGAAGGCATCGGTCAGAAGATTGCCTCGAAGCAGACGAGCTTCCACGAACTCGAGAAGCACGCGATGGAAGCTACGATCAATCTTTCTTCCGGACGCAACGAAAAAATCCGCGGACGCATCAACCAGTACATCCGTGGTTCCGTCGGCGTGCCTACGACGGCTGAATAAGCACCTGTCTTCCGCATACCGCCGACCGTGATGCATGTCTTTAACAGGCACTTGTCCTGTCAGAAGGTACCTTCTTCTGGCAGGATTTTTTCAAACTGCCGCACGTATGCCGTCCGCTCAACATCGTTGATGCAGCTGACGGGCCTTACATAAACGTTTCATTAAAAGGAGGATTATGATGCAGTACGTACTTGGTGTCGATTTAGGAACAAGCGGCGTAAAAACGCTGTTGTTCCGTACAGATGGTACATGGACCGCCGAAGCATCTGCGCCGCTCAGCGTCAGCAGACCGGCTGACGGCTGGTCAGAACAGGATCCGGAAGCCTGGGTTGAAGCTGTTCAGGATACGTTCACCCAGCTTAAAGAGAAGGCCCCGGATGCCTGGAGCAGCACAGCCGGGATCAGTTTTTCGGGACAAATGCACGGGCTGGTCCTGCTGGACGAAGAAGATCAGCCGCTGCGCCCGGCGATCCTGTGGAATGATACGCGGACCACACCGCAGTGCCGCCGGATTGAATCCGTTATTGGCAAAGGAGAGCTGCTGGACGCTGTCCAGAATAAAGCTCTCGAAGGCTTTACACTCCCGAAGCTGCTCTGGGTCCAGGAAGAAGAGCCGGAACTATTCGCCAGAGCAGCCTCCTTTGTGCTTCCAAAAGATTATGTCCGTGGAAGATTAACGGGCACGATGCAGATGGAATGGTCCGATGCGGCCGGAACGCTGCTCTTTGACCACCATCAGAAAGCATGGCGGGAAGATATCCTGAAGGCACTGGATGTTCCAGTCTCCCTTCTCCCTCCGCTTCTCCCTCCAACTGCTGCAGCAGGAACGATGCTGCCGGAACTGGCGGAAACCTGGGGACTCTCTGAGGATGTCCAGCTGTTTGCCGGAGGGGCTGACAATGCCTGCGGCGCGGTCGGATCCGGTGTTCTTCAGCCTGGGACGACCATGTGCAGTATCGGCACATCCGGTGTGATGCTCTCCTACGCCGATGCCGTGCCGGAAAAGGTCGATGGCTCGCTGCACGTGTTCCATCATGCTGATCCGGATGCCTTCTATACTATGGGTGTCACGCTTGCGGCTGGAAGCAGCCTGAGCTGGTTCCGAGACCAGTTTTGGCCGGAAACGTCGTTTGAAGACATGATGGATGCGGCTGCCTCCCGCCCTGCAGGTGCAGGCGGACTGCTGTTCACTCCCTACATCAGCGGCGAACGGACCCCTTATGCAGAAGCGTCGCTCCGGGGATCTTTCATTGGTGCAGATGCTTCCCATGAGCGCGCCGATTTTGCGCGTGCGGTCGTGGAAGGAATCACCTTTTCGCTGCGGGACTGTCTGGAGCTGATTCATCAAGCCGGCAGTGACGTGAAAGAGATCGTCTCCATCGGCGGCGGAGCCAAAAGCAGCTTCTGGCTGCAGCTGCAGGCGGACATTTTCCAGGTGCCGATTGTTCAGCTGGAGCAGGAGCAGGGACCAGGACTCGGCGCAGCGGTGATTGCTGCCTCCGGCGTGTTGAATGAGCCGCTGCAGCAAACAGCCGATGCCTTCGTCAAAAGAAAGCATACCGTACATCCGTCTCCAGAGCAGAGTCGGCAGTACGACGACCTGTATAAGCTTTATAAGCAAGTGTACGAAGCGACGGCCCCATTGACGACATCACTGCAGAAATTCCGCAGCAACGCCTGAATCGGCGCTGATGGACCCGCTGTAAAATAGACATACGTCAGGCCCTCACCAAAACTTGGTGAGGGCCTTCTGTATGAAAGGGGGTTGATCCTTCCAATGACAATCGCTTGCCGCGGACTTGTCTTTTCAGAATCAACCCAGATAGAGACCGTACGATCTTGATTTCTCCAGAACAAAAGCGCAGAGCGCCTTTTGGTCGGAACGGCGTGCGGAAGCGCTGCAAGCTTTTTGAGGGAAGAAAACGTTCTTTGTTTCTTCCCGAGCAGCGCATGGAGCCGCCGTCACACTGTATGAAAACTTATACATTCCTATACTTAAACAAAACGCTTCCGACGATCCAGATGAGATCGTCGGAAGCGTCTTTTGCGTGCTGGAAAAAGAGGTAGTCCCAACCTCTTTTTTCTCTGCTGTTCCTGTGCCTCGTCGATCGGCACTTCGCTGCATCCTGGCCTGCCGTAGAGGACATCTCCAGCTTCCTCGGGCGGATGCACTGCAGAAGCTTTCGATGTCCTCGTTTGCCGACAGATCTCTGTTTCAGAGGTCGTTCGGAAAATACAGCCGCATGCTTTCTCTTCGTCAGGCGGGAGCCGAGGGTCTTTCACCTCCATACTCCAGCACTTTCTTTAGTCGTCCTGATGAATCCGATCCATGAGCATCGCAAATTCAAGACGTGTCACGTCAGCATCCGGATCGAAGGTCGTTTCCGTGCGGCCGGAGACAACGCCTGCCTGAGCAAGTCCAGCTACTGCAGACTCAAACTGGTGGCCTTCCATGTCGCTGAACGTATGAGTATCGGATCCGCTGATACCGTAAGCCCGGGAAAGGACCGCAGCTGCTTCTCCACGGGTGATTGGATCAACTGGATGGAAGTACCCGCGGTGATCCCCACTGAAGATACCTGCGTCTTCGACGGCTCCAAGGGCCCCGGCATCTGGGTGATCGGCTGCTACATCCTGAAACCCGTGGGAATCGGATGTTCCGAGCCCGAGGTCACGCTGCAGAAGCAGTGCGGTATGGAGACGCTGCACTGGTTCATCCGGCCGGAAAGAGCCGTCTGGATAGCCTTCAATCACGCTGGCACCGGCCATGCGTTCAACCACATGGTAGTAAGGATGACTGCTGTCGATGTCCGTAAAGGAAACAGACGGTACTTCTTCCTCAGGTGCTTCCTCATCAGGCGCGTCTTCTTCCTCTTCTTCTTCCAGCGCCATCAGTTCATCTAATGTCAGAATGTCTTCCCGCATCATTTGTGCATACGCTGGTTTGACATTCAAGTCGGTATCGAATACGAACGGTCCATCTTTACCAACACCGTCGTTAGCTTCTTCTGCGCGGTCATTGAGCCACGTATGATCATCGCCGATGCCCCAGAATGTCAGGCTGTCGATGATGTGGTCCAGATTCTCATAGAGCGAGAATAATTCATAATAACGTTCTGCCTGAGAAGCAAATTCCTCGTCGCTGATGTCATCGTACGTTTCGTTATCCGTGATCGGTGGATATTCATACAAGCTGACATCCAGCTCGGTAATATGTGTGACGAGGCCGAGGTCATCAAACATTTCAAAGGATTCTCTCATTTCCTGCAGTGTCGGCCACTCCAGTTGAATGTGCGCTTGATGGCCGATGCCATCTACCGGCACCCCTTCTTCGAGCAGGTGCTCGATGTAGCCGTGAAGGTGATCCCGCTTCGGTTCAATTTCGGTATTATAATCATTAATGAACAGCAGCGCATCCTCACCGCCTGCTTCCCTAGCGGCACGGAACGCAGTTTTAATGTATTCGTCTCCGGTAATCTGATACCACGGCGTGTCATCCCGCAGTCCGAATCCGTCCTCATCCGTCGGTTCTTCAGCATCACTGATGACCTCGTTGACGACGTCCCACGCATCGACATCATCTTTGTACCGTTCTACAACGGTATGAATATGTGTTTCCAGCCGCTCAAGCAGCAGTTCTTTATTCTCTTCCCGTTTGGCTTCGTCTTCTTCCTCCGCCATGTAGTTTCCATCTTCGTCTTCAAAGAACCAGTCTGGTACCTGGTTGTGCCAGAGAAGCGTATGGAATCGCAGATCCATGTCATGTTCGTTGGCGAAATCGACAAGTCTGTCCGCATCATCCCAGTAGAACTCGCCTTCTTCCGGCTGAAGATTTTCCGGCTTCATGACATTCTCTGCTGTCAGGCTGTTATAATGATGCGCCAATACCTCTCCGTGCGTTCCTTCGGTTTGATGCGGCTCGATGGCTGCACCGATATTGAACGAATCCTCAAAACGATCCTTCATCGGCGCTGCATCCAGCGCGCCCCCTTCCAGTTCCTGCGGTTCTTCATCGGCAGCTGCAAACCCTGCCGGAACAAATACAGCCAGTACTGCTGCGGACAACCATGCTTTTTTCATATCCGTCACTCCTTCGTTTCTTGTAGTAATCGTGACTGACTTCGCTGCAGGCTGCGGACCATCAACATAGACGGAATCCTGTTCCCCCTTTCCGCTCCAGCGTGTTCCGTCCCCCTGGACACACCAGATATGTAAGCGTTATCAACAATTATTATGCTAGCACACCCACTTAGTTTGTTCAATGAATTAACTAAAAATACTGCCAATTTCCTGTTTTTCATCTATAAAAATATGAGACTTTTTGTGATTGTTTGAAACGAGGTCCCGCCTTCATTTTCTGTCCATCCATCCAACCCTCTGCCTGCTCTCCCCAGCAGACGTGCCGCGTTTTCCGGCGGCCTGCGGCTTCACGTGTGGTCCCGCAGGTACGCCGCTCTATCAAGACATCGAGCTTTTTTTACGCAGGGCCCCCTGCTGTTTCCCAAAGGGAGCTGATGCCCGCTTTTCCTGGGCACTTGGATGTTCTTTTCCCCTTCCATCCAATAAGGAGCTCGGAAAAAATATGCGATGCGCTGCTCGGGAAGAAAACGTGCTTTGTTTCTTCCCGAGCAGCGCATGGAGCAGCCGTCACACTGTTTGAAAACTTATACATTCCTATCATGGAACAAACGAAACGCTTCCGACAATCGGTTTAGGATCGTCGGAAGCGCGCTTTTTTATCGTTGCTTTACTCTCGTATCTGGAGCCTTTTTTCTACGGCTGCTTTGATTAATACGGCAGTGCCGGGAGTTTTTCGCCTTCTTCTTCTACATGAATGAGTCGATCATATACCCACTGAATCTGATCCTCTTTCAGCTCGACCGTTTTATTTCCGTCGGTTCCAGTGATAATCACTTTCCCGTGAATCACTTCGTTCAATTCACCTTCCTGCTGAACAACGATCGTTTTCGATTCGTGGAGGACGGCGGCTCGTGGATTTTTCCAAAGTACGATGTTCTGTGGGAGGTAAACCGCTTCGGCTTCTTTTCCGACAAGGCCTGTAATGGCATCGAAATTCAAGTTATCCAGCTGCCGCTTCTCAAACTGCTGATCCTTATCTTCGAGGTATAGAATAGTCATAATCTGCATCATCCTTTTTCATTTAAGATCGTCCTATTCCATCTGTAACCATTTGAGAAGGAATGTAAACATCGATTTGCAGGTATATCGTAAAATCGAATGATTCCACCGCTGCAGTACACTGGAAGACAGCAGTTTGAGGGGGAGCGAGAAAAGACACGTACGAAGACAGGTGCTTCGTTCTTCCCGTGCAGCGCATGAAGCCGCCGTCTTCTTGTTTGAGAACGTACCCATTCCTATACTTTAAAAAAAGCTCGGCTGCGCCTCGCCCTTTGGGTGAAGGCGTAGCCTATTTTTTGAGCCTTGAATGATCATGAGTGATACCATGAATGCTTTCATAATAAACCGGAACCATTTCCCCTCCACATTGTTCACAGCCAAACCGTGGCGGATCCGCCGGATCCCCGGGGTCCATGATATCAAACTGAGTTACTACCTCCTTCGGGATGTCCTCGGTGATGAAACACGCCTTACAAAGAAATTCGACGCTCCCAGGCTGCTGTTTGTTTTTCGAGCTTTTCCCAGCTGAACCGGTAGCTTTCAATCGCTTTTTCTTCTGCTTCTTTTTTCTTTTGTCG
>NZ_AUCK01000017.1 GCF_000429725.1 Alkalicoccus chagannorensis DSM 18086
ATTAGCCCCGGTTTCCCGGGGTTATTCCGATCTGGAAGGCAGGTTGCCCACGTGTTACTCACCCGTCCGCCGCTCATTCCACAGGCTTCCCTCCGAAGAGTTCCGCCTGCTTCCTGCGCACGACTTGCATGTATTAGGCACGCCGCCAGCGTTCGTCCTGAGCCAGGATCAAACTCTCCACTAAAATGTGAAGATCGTTGATCTTCCAGCACCGGCATGATAACCGGTCTTTCAAGACGGAATCTGGCTAAAGATTCCTGTAAAAATTGACAGAGAATGATTCATTCTCTTGTTCCTTCTCATCATCTTTTGTTTAGTTTTCAAAGAGCTGTACTGAACCCTATGGTGGGCCTGAGTGGACTCGAACCACCGACCTCACGCTTATCAGGCGTGCGCTCTTACCAACTGAGCTACAGGCCCCGGTTTCAGGCATAAAAATGGAGCGGGTGATGGGAATCGAACCCACGACATCAGCTTGGAAGGCTGAGGTTTTACCACTAAACTACACCCGCTTAGTAAAAACTTATTTTATTTATCAGAGCTGAAATGGTCGGGAAGACAGGATTTGAACCTGCGACCCCTTGGTCCCAAACCAAGTGCTCTACCAAGCTGAGCTACTTCCCGTTTCACTCATCAATGAAAATAAGTATGGTGCGGTTGAGAGGAGTCGAACCTCCACGGGGTGAACCCCCACTAGGCCCTCAACCTAGCGCGTCTGCCATTCCGCCACAACCGCTTGAGCAGTAATAAAATGTATGGTGCGGGTGGAGGGACTTGAACCCCCACGCCCGAAGGCACTAGATCCTAAATCTAGCGCGTCTGCCAATTCCGCCACACCCGCATACGTTTTATTAAGGATATTAAATTGAAAATGGCGGTCCCGACGGGAATCGAACCCGCGATCTCCTGCGTGACAGGCAGGCATGTTAACCGCTACACCACGGGACCTTGTAAATGGTGGAGGATGACAGGCTCGAACTGCCGACCCCCTGCTTGTAAGGCAGGTGCTCTCCCAACTGAGCTAATCCTCCGCTCTTTATGGAGACACAATAACTCATTTTACAATGAAGCTGCTGTTGTGTCAATTGATTTTTTAATGAAAAATGGTGACCCGTACGGGATTCGAACCCGTGTTACCGCCGTGAAAGGGCGGTGTCTTAACCACTTGACCAACGGGCCGGGTATGTACTGGCGGAGAAGGAGGGATTTGAACCCTCGCGCCGCTTGCGCGACCTACACCCTTAGCAGGGGCGCCTCTTCAGCCACTTGAGTACTTCTCCGTGATGGCTCCACCGGTAGGATTCGAACCTACGACCCATCGGTTAACAGCCGATTGCTCTACCACTGAGCTACGGTGGAATATGTTTGCCGCTCAACTGCGACAAAAACTATCTTAACACTCGGTAAATGCTATGTCAATATTGTTTCGAAAAACTTTTTCTGTCGTACTGCGCCATGTCGGTGCCGTTTCGGCGACTTTTATAATGTATCACAGCAGTCAAAAGGGAGTCAATGTTTTCTCGATATTTTTTTCTGCTATTTTTTTCAATGATCCGCTGCATCTGCCGCACATATACTTTTTCGTATTCATCCTTCTCCGTCGCTCGTATTCCTGTCCGCAGGAGAGACACATGTAATAGTGCCGGACAGAGGAAGCAGTCCTTACGCCGGGAACAGAGCGGCAGTGTCTTGCTCCGCCTACTTTCTGCAGAAGCTCCCGGAATTCAGGATCCCTGTGCTGATACCCCCGCCCCTCCAGGTGCAGATGGTAATGGCAGAGTTCATGCTTAATGATCGAGATGAGCTCTTTTCTCCCGTAGTGCTCATAGTGCTTCGGGTTAATCTCGATGTCATGGGAATGAAGAGCATACCTGCCGCCGGTCGTACGGAGGCGACGATTAAAGTAGGCAGTATGCCTGAATGTTTTATTAAAATAACGTTCGGATAGATCTTCAGTCAGCTCCTGCAGCTGCTCGTTGTTCATACGTTCATCCACTCCATCTATAGACTTTCTATATCATAGCACGTCCTGCTCGTGAGAGAAACCCGAGAAACGAGCGTCCGCCTTCCCGCCGCAGGAAGCCAAGATGGGCGGCGGACGCCCGTGGACATAAGCAGGCCGCTCACAGCATCTGCAGGAGCGGCCCATGATAGCACGATATTATCGGGACGGGTTTTTCATCGTCAGTGCAATTCGTCCTTTCGCTGTATCTACCTCTTCAATCCAGACCGTTACTAAATCACCGACGGAGACCACGTCCATCGGGTGCTTGATAAAACGATCAGCAAGCTTGGAAATGTGGACAAGCCCATCCTGCTTCACTCCGATATCGACGAACGCACCGAAATCGACGACATTTCGAACCGTCCCTTCCATTTCCATCCCGCTTTCGAGATCTTCCATAGACAATACATCTTTTTTCAGCAGCGGTTTAGGAACATCGTCGCGGGGATCCCGGGCAGGGCGCTTCAGTGCATCGAGAATGTCCTCCATCGTCGGACGCCCGGTACCGTAACGTTCGGCGAGTATTCCCGGTTTCTCTTTGTTGAGGACCTCCCGTGCTTGTTGAGTACCCGTATCATTCTCCGATAACCCGGCGTCCAGAAGCAGCGACCGGACGGTGTCATAACTTTCCGGGTGGATAGCCGTTTCATCCAGGGGTTCTTCGCCACCGGGAACTCGCAGAAATCCGATGCTTTGTTCATACGTTTTTGCGCCGAGTCTCGGCACCTCTTTCAATGCTTTCCTGCTGGTGTACGCTCCGCTCTCTTCCCGCTGTTTGACTATATTCGCTGCCGTTGTTTTGGTCAGTCCAGCCACATACTGCAGCAGCGCAGAAGAGGCTGTATTAACATTCACGCCGACCTGATTCACTACCGTTTCAACGACGAAGGTGAGACTGGACGCGAGCCGCGTCTGGCTGACATCATGCTGATACTGACCGACTCCGACGGATTGAGGGTCGATCTTCACCAGCTCCGCCAGCGGATCCTGCAGCCTCCGCGCTATGGAAATGGCACTTCGTTCTTCCACTTGTAGATCCGGGAACTCTTTCTTTGCTTCTGGAGAAGCTGAGTACACGCTCGCCCCGGCTTCATTTACGATCAGATAATAGATGTCTTTGTCCATCTCTCCAATGACATCGGCAATAAACTGTTCGCTCTCTCTGGAAGCGGTGCCGTTTCCGATGGCGATCATCGTGATCTGATACTCTTTGATCAGCGTCTTCACGGTGTCAGCTGCTTTTTTCACTTCGTTTCTCGGCGGGGTGGGATAGATTACCCCTGTGTAAAGGTTCTTTCCCGTTTCGTTCACTACGGCTAGTTTACAGCCGGTCCGGTAGGCAGGGTCAACACCAAGCACGACATGGCCCTTCAACGGCGGCTGGAGGAGAAGCTGGCGCAGGTTTTTTGCAAAGAGATCGATGGCCTGCGTTTCGGCCTTTTCGGTCAATGCGCTCCGAATCTCCCTCTCTACTGCCGGCTGGATCAATCGCTTCCAGCTGTCTTCGGCCGCTTCGGCTGTCTGTGCCGCGGCTGCTCTATTCCCATCCGGCACCCAGTGCTTTTGAATAAATGCCAGAATTTCTTCATCCGGCGCCTGAAGCTTTACGCGGAGAATATCTTCTTTTTCGCCCCGATTGACGGCTAGCACCCGGTGAGGAACAAACGAGGAAACCGATTCCTGATAGTCATAGTACATGGCGAACACTTCTTTTTCGTCTTCAGCCTTCGGTTTTTTCACGGAAATCAAAGAACCTTTGTGGAATGACTTCTCTCTGGCAAACGAACGGATGTCCGGATCATCAGCCATTCTTTCCGCGAGAATATCTCTCGCCCCCTGGAGGGCTTCTTCCACGGTTGCTACTTCCTCCTGGAGAAACCTCTCTGCTTCTGCTTCAGGGTCTCCGGTTCCGGTGACCATTAGTTCAGCCAACGGTTCCAGTCCGCGCTCTTTTGCCTTGACCGCCCTAGTACGCCTTTTCTGCTTGTACGGCCTGTATAGATCCTCGACCTCCTGCAGCTTTACGGCCTGCTTCACCGCACGTGCGAGCTCCTCCGTTAATTTATCCTGCTCCTCGATCAGCCGAAGTACTTCCTCTTTCCGTTTTTCCAGCTGCTGCTGATACTGCCACTGCTCGAGGACGGCGCGGATCTGCTCTTCATCGAGACCGCCCGTCTGTTCTTTGCGGTACCTTGCAATAAACGGGACGGTGTTACCTTCTTCTGATAAAGAAATAACCGTCTTAATGTTTTCTGTTTTCAGTCCTGTTTGTGATTGGATATGTTGAATATGTACATTGTCCATGCTGATCCTCCCCTTCCTGTTTTAGTATACGTTCTTCTATCGACACTGCAAATAGGAGAAACCTAACCCGTCAGCATCTGCCTTCTTTTCCGCAGGCGTCTTTTCGTCGGAACAGTGTGCGCAGCAGGTGTTTGAAGGAGAGAACAAGTTTTTCGTTCTTCCGTCCAGCGTGCGGAGCCGCCGCCTTTCCTCATGACATCTTCTTCCTTACGAACCTGAAAGAGAGCCTTCCTGCATAGAAGAAGTCTTTCCCTTTCCATGTCGAAAAGAAGCCGGAGATCCGCTGGCTTTCTGCCTATATTCAGGTTCTCATTCCCTTGTTGGGGTGAATAGACTCAAACCTGCTAAAACGCTTGTCAAATGGCATCGATGTCTCTCCCTGAAAAAACGGACCCTTTCCAGGAGCGAAGCTCGGCGACGCCAGAGGGCTCGATCGCAGTCCTCAGGCAAGCATCCGCCTGATACGGAAGAAAAGATGCCACGGAAATGAACCCCTACCCCAACATGTAGTATAAACCTATTTTCACAGGAGGCATCAGCTCCGAGCACATAAAAAAACCTGCCAGAATATCCCTTCCGACAGGCTCTACCTCTGCTTTTTCACTTCTTCCACGTTACTCCCGCCGTCGATTTACATGGGTGTTTTTCCGATCATCACCGAAGCATCGTCATCCAGATACTGAAAATCTTCGACGAGTCGGTTCATCATGTTCTCCGGCGTTTCCTCATAATGAAAATAAGGATAGGTGAGCGGATTTGCAGGAAATCCGTCCGAATACATAGAAAAGACCATGTCTGCTTCCATCGTCCATCGTTCCACCCGGGGTTTAATCCGGCGGCCGGAAAGGTATCCACGGTTCGGAACCGGGTGTATCACTTCACCATTTTTTTGATAAACATGACAGTTGATATTCCCCACGTTCACATACTCACACTTCCGCTCTTGTGGATAAATACGTAGAATAGACAACACTACTCCACGTGTGCCTCCCATTTGGCTGTTGCATGCCTGCACGATATCGTCCAGTTCATCATCAACTCGGGATGCTACAGCGGAAGTCGCGGTTTTGGCCGCTTCCATGGCAGCCTCGCCGCTGCCAAGTCCATCAACCAGTGCGCAGGTTATCACTCCACGGTGGTTCGTGGCAAAGTAGTCGTCTCCTGTGCACCAGTTGCCGGATTTGGCGGTCTGAAAAATACTGATGTCAGAACCGCCTAAATGAAGGTGCTCAATCAATATTAAAATGCCTCCGTCGGTTCGATCCGTATGGACTCCCGTAACTTCTGCAGGGCACGGCGCTGCAGGCGGGATACATGCATTTGGGAAATACCGAGCTGTTCACCGGTTTCTTTCTGGCTCATGTTATCAAAATAGGTAAGCTGAAGAATCTGCTTTTCTCGTTCGGTCAAAACGGTAAAGGCTTTTTCGAGAAGAAGCTGCTGGTCCGTTTTCTCATAGCCGCCTTCATCCTGTCCAACAAGATCCAGCAGGGTGACGGCACTGCCTTCGTCATCTGCTTCTATCGAGCGGTCAACCGAGAGCGCCTGATAACTTTTACCCATTTCCATCGTTTCCAGTACTTCTTCTTCGGTTACTCCCAGGTGATCCGAAATCTCCTGAACACTCGGGGAACGCTGCAGGGATGTAGTCAGATCTTCGACAGCCCCTTTAATTTTCGGGCCAAGCTCTTTGATCCTCCGTGGAACGTGAACACTCCACGTTTTGTCACGGATAAAGCGCTTGATCTCCCCGACAATGGTCGGGACCGCAAAGGATTCGAAACTTCTCCCATAAGAAGGGTCAAAGCGTCGCAGCGCTGCCAGAAGACCGATCATACCGACCTGGATTAAATCCTCATCATGGCGCTGGCCGCGTGAGAATTTCCGGGCCAACGCATGAACCAGACTCTCGTATTCCTGGACGAGCTCGGTCTGCAGCATGTCGTCGTTCGTTTCCTGGAATTCTGCAATCTTATCCAGCATGGCCTGCTTGGACTCGTTATTGTTGTGGTGATTCTTTTGAGGCTCCTTCTGCATGGGCTTTCACCTCATCTCTCTGCAGGAACTTCGTCATGGTAATAATGACCCCTGCTTCTCCTCTGATATCGACTTCATCCATGAGCGTTTCGATTAGAAAAAGCCCGAGCCCCCCTTCCTTGAGCTCCTCAATCGGCTGATCTTTTGAGACCGGCCCTTTGTTTTTCAGGGTTTCTACGTCTACTGCACCACCTCGGTCAGCCACCATCAGCTCCATCCGGTTCTGGTGAACAGTAAACTCCACGTGCATAGTGTTTTCCTTGGAATCCTGGGCGTATGCGTGATTGACTACGTTCGTGCAGGCTTCTGCTACAGCAATTTTGATATCTTCAATATCATCATAGGAATATCCCAGGCGGTTGGCTACGCCTGATGCGGCCAGACGTACGACGCCGACGTACTCCGGCTTCGCCGGAACTCTCATGTCGATTACTTCGGCATTATTGCTCATAGTTATGCTTCCTCCCTCTTGGCCGCGTCAATGTCAATCACTTCATGGAGCCCAGTGATTTCAAAAAGACGTCGAACACGGTCGTTTAATCCAGTGAGAGTCATGCTGCCTTCTGACTTTTCGGAAGCCTTGAGCGCTCCAATAAAGATGCCGAGCCCGGTACTGTCAATATAATCTACTCCGGACAAATCAATAACGAGATCATGTTCCCCTTCTGCAAGCGGCTGGATGGTCTCTTTCAATTTGGTTGCCGTATATACGTCAACTTCCCCTTCGACAAAAGCTACGTTCTTTCCTTTTTTTTCCTGAACATCAATGTCTAGGTTCATGGTTATCCTCCTCAACGAATAGCACTCTATCCAATATGTTTTTCCCCGGTCGGGAAAAGGTTAAACCTTCCTGCGTAAAATCATCAATGTAAAATCATCACGCAGCTGAAACTCCTGCGCCTTCTCGAGCTGTTGATAAATTTCATCCACAATCTCCTGAGCAGGCAGGTCCAGCCGTTCGCGGATCATGTTCGTAATCTGATCCCGTTCAATGAACTCCCCGTCTACCCGGCTTTCCGTCACACCATCAGACAGGAACACGACCATATCTCCGTCTTCAAGCGGAAAATCGTATTCTTTGTAGGTCATACGCGGAGATACACCGAGGACGAGTCCGCGGCCTTCGAGGTCTGTGAACGTGTCACCGGCGGACTGATAGAAAAATCCGGGCTCGTGTCCCGCACTGGCAAAATAAAAATGACTGTTTTTTGGATGATATACACCGTACATCATCGTAATAAACATGTCATCGTCAATATTACGCTCGACAACCCGGTTCAGACTTTCCAGGACATAGCCCGGCTGCATCTGCTTATCTGTCAGTGTGTCCATCGCGTACTTGATCATGGACATCGACATCGCAGCAGGGACGCCTTTTCCAATCACGTCCGCTACCGCAATCGCCAGGTTCCCTTCATCATCGAGATCGTAGTGATAATAATCTCCACTCATTTTCCCCGCTGGTACACTGACGACGCCGAAATCAACCTCATCAAGATTGATTCCCGCGTCCGGCAGCAGGGTGCGCTGCATCTGGGCAGCGACATTCAATTCTGATTCCAGCTCCTGCTGGCGGTCCCGCAGGCTCTGGTGTTCTCGGTAGGCAAGCCCGTAGCCGATCATGACTTCCAGAAGAAGGTCAAAAGAATCGGTCACTTCTTCCGGAAGTTCATCTGCTATATCCTGAAACACAGAAAGATGGAGACTGACTGTCTCTTCCGGGGACATGTCCTGCTCCATCATCTGCTTGCTGAACTGCTGAGCATGGTAGAGTGCATGTTCGCTTTTGTTCTGCAGGTAGCTGGTCAGCATATTTTTATACAACTGGTACATAGACACTTGCATATCATCCAAAAGCTTTCACCTCTTCACCGCAGCCATTTGATCGCCGTAATAATCGTCCCTTCGTCCATTTCAGAATCAATGATGAACTCATCCATGAGCCGTTTCACACCGGGAAGACCAGCACCGAGTCCACCGGAAGTGGTGAAGCCGTCCTCCATGACGCGGCGGACATCTTTGATTCCCGGCCCTTCATCGGAAGCGATGATTTTCATCCCACGCTTTCCGGAGTCCGCTACTTCCTCAATTTTGATCTGCCCCTGATTGGCATAGAGATAAATATTACGGGCAAGCTCAGATATGGCTGTCGTAATACGGGCCTGGTCAACAGAGCCAAAGCCAATTTCTCTAGCCAGCTTTCGTCCAGCCTGCCGGGCCGCTACAATACCCCATTCACTATTAATATCGACATGGGTTTGAACTTGCATAATTCACCCCTCCAATTCGAGCTGGAGTCGTTCCAACCCTTGTTCAAGGTCCAATGCAGTAGGGACTTCATCAAGTGCAATGCCCATGTCAATAAGCGTGATTGCCACTGCCGGCTGTATACCGGTCAAAACGACTTTCGCGCCCATAAGGTTGGACATGTCTACAACATCACCCAGTACTTTAGCAATAAACGAGTCGATCATTTCAACAGAGGTTAAATCGATGACGACCCCGCGGGATCCTTCTTCATGGATTTTCGCGAGTACATCTTCCTGAAATTGGAGAGCCGTCTGATCATCCAGCTCCACCTGGACGGAAATTAATAGATAGTCATGCAGCTTTAAAATTGGAATTCTCACGCCTGACCCTCCTGCTCATCCAGATCTGTGATTTCCCGCTTGGTCATTTCAAGCGCTGTTTCCACGCCCTTTTTCAGGGTGCTCTTTGTCGGAAAACGACCTAGATCGATACCGAGATTGACGATCGTTTGTGCAATCTCCGGCCGGATGCCGACGAGAATGCAGGTAGCTCCGACCAGACGCACCGCTTCAGAAGCCTGAATAATATGGTGGGCCACCATCGTATCGACTACAGGCACGCCGGTAATATCAATCAGCACCACTTGAGATCGGTGCTCAATCACACCATCCAGGAGGTTCTCCATGATCAGCTTCGCTCTTTCGGTGTCGATTGTTCCGACCAGCGGCATTACGCTGATTTTATCGAAGACTGGAATAAGCGGCGCCGAAAGCTCTTTCAAAGCCATTTTCTGAAGGAAAACTGTGTTCTCCCACGATCCGGAATATTGATCCACCAGGAGATTGACGACATCGTCCACCCAGTTTTCGATTTCCTGAAAGAACTCCAGTTTATCTTCGGGCACATCCGAATTTGCTGCGACAACGCTGACAGAAGCTTTACGGAACTCCTGCAGACCACGGGTGATAAAATTCAGCGGCCACCCCATTTGTATGAGCCGTTCAACAAACTGGTTGAGCTCCTCATCACTGACAGCGTCCTGCTGCAGGGTCGTAAGCAGCTTATGGACAAACTCCCTGCTCGTATTATCAAACATGGAGTCTGTGACGTTCTTCAGTCCGTCTTCTTTACGGAATGCTTCTATTTGATTGAGCCAGGAATCGATGATCTGTTCCTGGTGATTCATTACATCTTCCCGTGCTTTCGCCTTCATGCCAATTACAGCCTCCACTCTTCAAGACAAAGTTATATGTCCATTATTTCACTGATACCCGCTATTTGCAAACGTTCCATCCCGCAGAACTCTGGAGGAATCTATAATTTCCTTGTTCCTGAGTATCCGATTCAGCCTCCGCAGCTGCCATAGACACAAAAAAGACCGAACCTTCCTCGTGAAGTCCGGTCTTTCTCTCAGGATGATATTAAAAGTCAACAAGGCCGATACTAATATTCAGTGCTTCATTCACTTCTACCATCATACGTTCATCCAGCTGCGTGATCTTATCTGTCAGCCGTTGTTTATCAATTGTTCGTATTTGTTCAAGCAGTATGACAGAGTCCCGGTCAAAACCGTATCGCTCCGCATCTATCTCTACATGT
The DNA here is from genome assembly GCF_000429725.1 of Alkalicoccus chagannorensis DSM 18086. Classification (GTDB taxonomy): domain Bacteria; phylum Bacillota; class Bacilli; order Bacillales; family Salisediminibacteriaceae; genus Alkalicoccus; species Alkalicoccus chagannorensis. Next base: position 10,196 of record NZ_AUCK01000017.1, read on the forward strand.
GTCGGCAGTTTCGCTTTCTGAATCTGGGCAGTGATCGCTGCTACGATAACGGTCGGGCTGAACCGGTTGCCGATATCATTCTGAATGACGAGCACCGGACGGATACCGCCCTGCTCTGAACCGACTACAGGCGAGAGATCTGCAAAATACACATCTCCCCGCTTTACAATCAAGCCGCTACACCCCGCTTACAAGGCGATCCAGGGTGGTTTCAGCCTCCTCTTCAGCCAAGAAGGATTCCGTCGCAATATTCAGGTTGATTTTCGCCATGTCCATGTATCCCTGCTGCATCTTTCTGCGGATCTGCTCTTTCTTTTGTTCCTGCACGTACTCCATTGTAGCCTTTTGGATCAGGTCATCTCGTTTCATCAGGCCATCTCCTCCAATCAGTTCGTCCAGCTCGTTAACCAGCTGTCCGGGAAGGTTTACAGTAATGCTCTTGCTCGCATCCATTCATCGGCACCCCCATACGTCCGTTCAGCAGATTCAATTCCAACATAATCATATCATTTGACACCCGAAGTTGCCAAACCCTTTTTTGAGATTTTTTCCGAAATCTCGACGAAACGTCCGGCGTTTTCACACAATTCACACGTTTGTGCTGGTGCAGAGGCGCCGAAGCCGGAATCAAACCGCTGTTTTTTAAAAAAATCTATGACCGCAGGCGCGCTATGCCAGCGATCAGGCAGGCGCGCTGCCTTCGTTAAGCATCCATTCGTCATGCCGGAGGTGCGTCAAAAAGTGAAACGGCTCCTCACTTCCACCTGTTCTCCGTTTATCAAAATCACTCTCGGTACCCGGGAAGAGATGATGCAAGGTACTTCATAGCTGATCGTATCCACTCTTCCAGCCACTTCATCCATCGTGATCTCTTCTCCGCCCTGCCTGCCGATCAGCACGACTTCTTCTCCCGTCTCGACCGGCTCCTCCACTTCAATCATCATTTGATCCATACAGATCCGACCGATGATCCGCGCTCGTCTGCCGTTGATGAGCACATCGCCGTCCTGATGGGCCCGGATCCAGCCATCTGCATAGCCGATCGGCACGGTGGCAGTCCACATGTCCCGCTCTGCTTTGTACGACCTGCCATAGCTGACGGTTTCGCCGCGCTGCAGATGCTTGCAGTGGGTAACGCGGCTTTTCAGCGTAAAAGCTCTCTTTAAGGGAAAAGGCAGATCCGATTGAATCTCTGCAGATGGATTTAGGCCGTACATCGAAATACCAAAACGCACCGTGTTCAGTGCCGCTTCGTCCACCCGCATGGCAGCTGCACTGTTCGCCGCATGGATCGAGTCCAGCGTGCCCGTCGTTTCTTCCAGCGTTTTCCTCTGGAACGTGAATTGTTCCAGCTGTTCTCTCGTGAAGCTGAGGTCTTTTTCGTCGCTTGCGGCAAAGTGCGTGAACGCACCAGTGACCCGGACACTGTCGTGTGCTGCTGCTTTCCTTCCGAAAGAACGGATTTCTCCGACTTGTTTGAGGCCGAGGCGGTTCATTCCAGAATCGAGCTTGACGTGTACGTCCACGATGCCATCCAAGGCGAGCGCGTCCAGCCAGGCTTCTGCGTAGGCAGTCAACGTGATGTCGTAAGCGGCAGCCGCTGCTGCATCTTCCGGCCGTGAATACCCCATCACGAGAATCGGTGCGGTCATCCCTGCCTGACGGAGCTCCAGTGCTTCGTCCAGCATGGCCACAGCCAGCTGATCTGCTCCGGCACGAAGGGCAGCCTTCGCTGTGTGCACGGCTCCATGTCCGTATCCGTCCGCCTTCACTACGGCCATGATTCCCGTTTTTTCAGGGAGGTGGCTGCGGAGGGCTGCGACATTCTCCTCTACTGCATCCATGTCAATGTCCGCCCACGTATCCCGGTAAAAGGAGGGGCCTGCTTTCATTGTTGTCATTTTCATCACTCCTCCTCTTCGATCAGCACATGGGCACAGGCATACTCCCTGCTGTGGGAAATGGAAAGATGAACGTTCCCCGTCTCTCCACGGACCCGCATCACCGGCCTGCCTGAAGGATCGTTTTGAATGTCAATATCCTGAAAAGAGAGCTTCTGTCCGATCCCGCACCCTTTTGCTTTTGCGTAGGCTTCTTTTGCCGCAAAACGCCCGGCTGCATAGACTGCCTTCTGGTCTCCGCTTTTTTTCTCCAGCAGCCGACGCTCTTCTTCCGTGAACAGCCGCCGTGCGAGACGTGGCATCGCCTGCCTGATCCGGCTGATTTCTACAATATCGATCCCTGTCCCTACTATCATCTTCCTGCACCTCTCCTGCGTGCGCCGCTGTGATTGTCTATGATAAAATTAATACATCTTCGCACTCTATTATAGAGGAAACTATAGTGGAGTTCACGAAGGAATCCTATGTAGAAATGGGGCTCGTCGATGTTTCTCCGCAATGAAAGCTTTGGTGAATATATACGTTCCTACAAAGTAATCACAGCCATCATTATTGTTAATTTGTTCTTCTTCATCTGGGTGGATCTGTTCACGTTTCTCGGCGGTGCTGAAATCCGCGGGCTCGGCATCGGTTCGAACATCCATATTGCCATGGGGGAATGGTGGCGGTTCATCACGCCGATTTTTCTGCACGGCGGACTCACCCATGTGCTCTTCAATTCCTTTGCGCTCTTTTTATTCGGGCCGGCGTTAGAACAAATGCTCGGAAGGACCCGGTTTATTGCTGCGTACCTCGGCACAGGGATTTTCGCTAATGTCGTCTATTTCTATTTCGGCTCCCCTGACCCGCACCTCGGTGCTTCCGGTGCTGTATTCGGCCTTTTTGGTATCTATCTTTATATGGTCGCACTGCGCAAAGACTTGATATCGAATGTGAACTCCCAGATGATCACCGTCATTATTGTCATAGGTGTCATCATGACGTTTATCAATCCGCAAGTCAACATCATCGCCCACATTTTCGGTCTTTTGTCAGGGGCCCTGATCGCTCCATTGATGCTTGCAGGAGTGCGGTACAGTGATCAATTTACAGAAAGGCATGTCCACGACCCGGATGAAATCGGCTTTGACCCGGACCGTTGGCGCAAAAAAGCGAGGCTGAAACAGCGGATCTGGTTTTACGCTGCAGCCGGACTGGTCGCGATGATTGCCTTCTTCGCTTTCGTCGACTTTTTCCTTCTGCCGTAGTCAGACACAGGGTCTTGTTAGAACAGACACGTCCGTGCTTCTCAACGACACAAGCCGATATCGGAACGGCGTGTGCAGCAGGCTTTCTACCCGTGAAGCGCGCACCACTTCCCTCGATGAGAACGTACACATGCTTATCACAGAAGAAAAAAGGAGCACTCCACTGAAGGGAGTGCTCCTTTTTTTCGTAACAGCAGATATCGACCGTCAGCTTTCTCAGTAACGTTTCAGCAGGTAGTGCAGCGGCAGAATGGAGACGAGCACAATCAAAAGGGCTCCTGGCGCCGCCTGATGGTATAACGCTTCGGAAGCTTCTACATACACGCGGACAGCAAGCGTATCAAACCCGGGCGGGCGCAGCATCAAGGTTGCCGGCAGTTCTTTGATCGAACTGACAAACACCAGGGCCCCGCCGGCAAGGATGCCGGGCATGATGGAAGGCAGCGTCACCTTAAGCATCACCTTCCACGCCGGGTAGCCGAGGCTGCGCGCGGCTTCATCCATGCGCGGAGAGACAAGGCTTAAAGAGGCCTCGCCTGCCTGCATCGCCTGTGGAAGGAAGCGCACAATAAACGCGATTGCAATCATGTACATCGTGTTATACAGCATCGGCAGGTGATTATTGAAGATAAACACCATTCCGAGAGCAACGATCACCCCGGGCAGCGCGTACCCTGTATAGCTCAGTTTATCCACGGTAGATGAAATCACCGAAGGATGGCGCGATTTCAAATAAATGAGCGGCAGAGCCAAGACCATACAGAACAAAGCCGCCATACCGGAAACTTGAATGCTGTTCCACGCATAGGCGAAGAAGTCAGCATCAATTACGCCGACACCGGCACCGATTGCTGTCCAGTAGACGAGAACATAAATCGGGAGAGCCACTGCCATACCGAAGATAGCAGCTACATACAACGTGACGAGCGGCTTCCAGCGCCCGAGCTTCAGAATCTCCGGCGGGCGGTAGGAATTCGACGTCTGATAAAATTTATTCTTTCGCCGTGTATACGATTCGATCCACAGAACAAAGACGGTAATCACAATCAGAACGAGACTCAACACAGAAGCTGCAGGAATATCAAACCCTGCGCGCTGGTAGTAAATCGCGGCCGTGAATGTCACATACCGCATCATGGCAATCGCGCCGAAATCCGACAGCACGTAGAGCGAAATGAGAATGGCACCGGCGCCAATAGCAGGCCGCATGAGCGGGAGGTTGACCTTGCGGAAGATCTGCCCCGTCGTCATACCTTGGGAGCGGGCCACTTCTTCATAGTTCCGGTTCATCTTCCGAAGCGACGCACAGGAGATCAAAAAGACGTAAGGGTACGTGAACATCGTCATCACAAAGAACACACCCCAGAACGAGTACACATCCAGCGGATAGCCTCCCATGAAACCGTCCAATCCCATCTCCCAGAAATCACGCATCCAGCCGCTCGGACCGAAAACGATGATGTAGGTGACTGCACCTACATATGGCGGAATGACGAGCGGAATGGCCAGCAGCCACTGCCACATTTTCCTGCCGGGGACATCGGTCCTTGTAACGAACCAGGCGAGCGAGACCCCGATGACAATCGCAGCTGCTGTCACGGCGACTGTTAATGAGACCGTATTCCAAAGCAGCCCGGGGATCCGTCCGCCGAGCAGCCTCATCCAGCTGTCTACACCCGCCTGCAGGGACTGGACGATCACGTAAAGGAGCGGGACGGACATCAGTACACCCGTCAGGAGTCCAATAATCAAGAGTACCGGTCCCGGAGGGTTCCCGCGCCAAATATCACGCCATAGTCGCATCGTGCTGTATTTGAACTTTTGGATGCTGGATTCTTCTGGTGAAGACATACACACGATTCCTCCGACTTAGAATTGACTGCACGTTTCATTCAATCATATTTTGCTGCACAGCGCTACTGAAACAATATGTAAGGGTGCGTCCCGAAGCAAAGCAAGCAAGGGACCAAACGATCCAACTGCCTTTGACCGGAGACACGCACGCAGTCGCTGCGAAGCAGAGGTCCATCTCCTCGCCGACAGGGAGCTCCAAATGCCTGCTGCGCCCGGGCACGTAACAGGAAAAAGTCTGCGGTTCAGCACCGGCAGACTCTTCCTGCAGCATTCGTTTGTCTTAACGGAGCTCTAAATCGAGTCCGGCATCCTCAATCAGCTGACGTGTGTCTTCGAAGTAGTTTCCGAGCTCACGGATCGGCATATCCTGTACTTCCAGTTCCTCAAACGGGACGGCTTCTTCAAACGGCGGTTCCAGTTCCGGATTGATCGGTACTTCGAGTGATTCACCGACGAAAGCGAGCTGATTCTCTTCCTGGAGTACCCAGTTCAGAAACGCCTTTGCGTTCTCCTCGTTAGGACCGCCTGCAACATTCCCGACACCAGCAGCGTTCACAATGGCTCCCATTTCATCTTCGCCCTGGTCGGCATAAACGAAACCGACATTGTTGTCCTCCGGTTCTTCGAGCTGCTGATGGAAGTAGTAGTTATTCACAAGACCAAAAGCATGCTCACCTGCTCCTACGGCGCGACGGATATCTCCGTGACCTTCGAAGACGCCTGCCGCTTGATCACGAATCGATTCAATCCATTCCTGCGTACGCTCGTCGCCCCACTCGTAGCGGAGAGCTGATACGTTCCCGATCATCCCGCCGTTGCCTCCACGGGTAATCGCATAGCCGTTCTCTACATCTGCATACGATTCGTCAAACAGGTCTTCCATGCTGGAAGGAACATCTTCCTCTTCGATCATGTCCTGATTATAAATGAATCCCCGTGCCCGTGTGGAAAGAGCGAACCAGGCATCATTTTCTGCGCGGAACTGCTCCTCAATGGTGTCGATATTCTCCAGGCTGTCGTTCGCCTCAAGAAAACCTTCATCATTGAGATACTCGAGGGCCCCTACATCATTGGAGATGTAGACATCCGCCTGCACGTTCCCGGCTTCCTCCTGAATCTGCAGAGCTTCTGCTTCATGGAGCGCCTGCACTTCTACGCCTGTTTCCTCTTCAAATTTATCCAGCAGGTCGTTGACGAAGATTTCATTTCGCGCGGAGTAAACAACAAGCTCGCCATCGAGATCTGCAAATGCTTCAGAACCCTCTTCCCCGTTGTTATCCTCATTCTCTTCTCCATTACCATTATTGGCATCATCATCGTTGTTCTCGTTGTCATTCTCATTCAGTTCTTCGCTGTCCTCGCTGGAGTCAGCACCGCCGTTCTCGTTATTATTCTCATTGACGGCATTGCCGCCGGCTTGATTGTTCTCTGCTTCCTGCGCGTTTTCTATGTCATTCCCGCAAGCGGTAAGAAATACTGCTGTAAGTACGGACGCTGTCAGCGCCTTATTCCGGATCTTCATGATTAGTCAAGCACTCCTTTTTTATCAATGAATTAAATGAAAATGATTATCATTTCTACTGATACTCAGGTTATCGCAAATGAGAATCAATGTCAACTGCGTTCATAAAAGAAAGATTTCTTTTCCCGAACCTGCTTCTCCCACATCAAGTGCATCAGAAATGAGGCGCATCGCGCGACGCTGTCTCCATCGAGGATAACTGATGTATGCTCCTCACTGAAAAAGCGCCCGCAGTATAGGCTGCGAACGCTCTTCAACACGTGCATGGGTGACTCGGGAGCTACTCCACAAGCGCAACCAATTCGGGCTTGATATCAAAGGAGACGATGGTTCCAATCTCTACATCCTGTTCCACAGGGGCATAAATCACCATCGGGGCCTGCGTCAGGGCAGAATCATCGTTCAGCTTGACGTGCAGCTCCTGGTATTCACCACCGTACGTCACGCGCTCGACACGGCCGCAGTAATCGCCCTGTTCGGACAGCATGCAGCCTTCTGGACGGATCGACAGCGTAACCTTTTCGAGCTGCTGCTTCGATTCTTCCGGAAGAGACACTTTACCAATGTGCGTGTGAATACTTTTCAGGTCATGATCCATCTGACCGGTCAGAAGGTTTGTCTTCCCGACAAACTGAGCGACAAAGCAGTTCTTCGGACATCGGTACATTTCTTTCGGGGCAGCGATCTGCTGAATAACCCCTTCGTTCATCACGACAACCCGGTCGGAAACAGCAAAGGCATCCTTCTGGTCATGCGTAACAATGATGGCTGTAATATTGGCACGTCGAAGGATGTTCGTGACATCAAAGCGCATTTTTTCGCGCAGGCCGGCATCGAGGTTACTAAACGGTTCATCCATCAGCACGACGTGCGGTTTGGGCGCGAGTGCACGGGCCAGGGCGACACGCTGCTGCTGCCCTCCGGATAGCTCTGTCGGATAGCGGTCTGCATAAGCCTCGAGTTCGACGAGTTCCAACACTTCCGCCGCCCGCTTCTTTTTGTCCCGCTTCTTCCATTTATTCAGTCCGAACATGATGTTCTTTTCGATCGTCATATGAGGAAACAGCGCATAATCCTGAAAGACCATGCCGATTCCACGCTTTTCCGGAGGCAGCACCCGGTTCTCATTGACGACAACCGCGTCGTCAATATGGATCGATCCTGCGCTTGGATTTTCAAAACCTGCAATCATACGGAGTGTGGTCGTTTTACCACAACCGCTTGGACCAAGCAGAGAAAGAATTTCCCCTTCTTTTATTGAGAGACTCAATTTATCAACTGCCGGCTTTCCGGCATCTGAGAACGACTTCGTGATGTGATCAAGCTGTATAAAACTCATGACGTACCCTCCATCGAAGATTTCCCGTGACCGCGTCCCTGCTTCTTATTTAGAATGATTTTAATCTAGTTGAGAATCATTTTCATTTCTAATCCACCGAAAGTATAGCACGTTTACTTTCAAAAGGTCAATGAAATTCCTTCTCATTAAGAGCGCCTCTCTGCATTCCTTCTTTTTTTGTCACATCTGCTCTCCTCTAGTCATCATGACTGCGCTGCCATACGGAGACTGTCGGCCTTGATCGCAGGAAGCCGACGCATGTTCTCCGGCTCTGCTCTGAAGAGAGAACGAGCCGTCACCTTCCCTCAAAAAGACGCACCATTCTTTTTGAAACCGTTGAACTCCCCCTTCTCATCTCCGCAAAGAGGCGGGGAATTCCCACGTCTGTTGATTACCAATATCCTCCAAATGATATCTGTTGTTTTTTCTATAGAAACAACAGAAAGAGCTTCTTATTTGGAATACGGAGAGACGCTCTGCTTCCGCCGGACGCTTTCCGGAGGGGACTCGCTCCGCTGGCCTGGCTCCGGCAGTCGGATCTTCGAATCGTCCTGATCGTCCCGGAGTCGCCGGCTGCGCGCCGCTCTTATTTAATAAGCTACCTTGAAAATAGAACATAGGAGTTTCATCTATCATGGTGCAGCGAGGCTGCATGAGTGTCTCTGTTATCGTTTGTTGTTGATAATGACAGAAAACGCCGCTGCAACTCGGCAGGCTTGCCGTAGAGGAAATTTCCAGCTTCCTCGGTCTTACGCCCTGCGGGATCTTCCGATCTCCTTCTTCCACAGGCGTCCGCCGGTCTTCGCTGCGTCCTTCTGAAAGAAACTTTTATTAAACGGAGCAAGCCCAGGCTATTTTTCGAGACGCCTGCGGATAAAGAAAGCGTGAAGATCCTCCCGGACGTAAGGGAGGGAGGGAGAGCGGAAGGATTTCTCCGCCGCAAGCGAAGAAAAAAGAGCCGCAGGCGTACTTTTGTTATAACAACACTAGGCTTTAACAAAGCCATTTAATAAAAGGCTGCAATGCTTTTTCTCTAAACAAAAGCGCAAAGCGCCTTTTTGGTCGGAATGGCGTGCAGCGCACGATGCAGCTGTCTCCTTGTATGAAAACTTATGCTTTCCTATAATCTGGGAAAAACGAGCCTTTCGTTGAAAGAAAGGAGGATGCTGCATCCTTTCCTCCTTGTCATCGAAAAATGTCGCAGTGGCAAGGTGATCTTTCAAGACGCCTGTGGAAAAAGAAAGCTGGAAGATCTCCCCGGCGTTCTTCGGGGGAAGCTGAAATCTTTCTCCAAGGCAAGCGAAGAAAGAAATACCTCAGCCGCTGCACCCAATACATATATTCTTAATAAATGGGTAATCAACAGACGTGGGGAATTCCATAAGCAGAAGAATAAAAGGACGTCAGCGGCATGATGCCGCTGACGTCCTCTGCCCCGGGATCGTTTCGCTTTTCTCCCGCAGCAAATCTTGCCGTTTTTTAAAGCAGCTTTTCTCCAAACAACGATCCGATCAGTGCCACAGCTGCTTCCGCCGTCTGGTTTTTCACATCAAGAATCGGATTAACCTCTACGAATTCTGCAGAAGTAATGATACCTTTTTCTGCGAGCATTTCCATGGCGAGATGCGTCTCACGATAGGAAGGCCCGCCAATCACCGGCGTACCTACCCCCGGGGCATCATGAGGATCGAGCGCATCGAGGTCAAGACTCAAGTGGACCCCGTCTGTTCCCTGCGAAACGTGCGCCGCCGCTTCCTCCATCACTTTCGTCATCCCGAGCCGGTCAATTTCATGCATCGTGTACACGTTGATCCCGCGGGCTTTGATCAGCTCACGTTCTCCTTTGTCCAGAGACCTCGCTCCGATAACGACCGTATGTTCCGGCTTCACTTTCGGTGAAAAACCGCCGATATCCGTGAGCGCCTTATGACCGAGACCCATCGATGCTGAAAGCGGCATGCCGTGGATATTGCCCGAGGGAGACGTTTCTCCTGTATTGAGGTCACCATGGGCGTCGTACCAGATCACACCGAGATTTCTGCTGCGGGCTGCACCCGCCAGTGTGCCGATAGCAATACTGTGATCGCCTCCCAGGACAAGCGGGAAGTACCCTTCCTCAGCGGCCTTCTTTACAGCGGTCTGCAGATCCTCGCTGGCCTGCACGACCACATCAAGATCCTTTAAATTATCTTCATTCTTTACGTCGTACCGTTCCGGTCGCCCGATATGTATATCCCCACGGTCATCCACCTCATATCCGAGTGCCTCCAGCCGCTCTGTCACACCTGCATAACGAATGACGCTCGGTCCCATATCCACTCCCCGGCGCATCTGGCCGAGATCCATCGGTACACCAATCAATGCAATCTTCTTCATCAGCTTTCCCTCCATTTCTTATGTAACGCAAGGGGGAGATGACTCCCTCTCATATTCGTCCGCAGGCGCTGGGCTTGCGCAAGGCTTGTCTGCATCCTCCCGACCACACAAAGAAGGTTGGCACTCTGCGGGATGATTGTTGATCACTGCGGTCTGTTCACTAAGCTTATCCTTCGTAGAACCAAAGCGCGGAGCGACTTTTGATCGGAACGGCGTGCGGCGTCGCTGCATGCTTTTCAAGGGAAGAAAGGGGTTTGCTTTCTTCCCGCGCAGCGTACGAAGTCGGCGTCACCCTGTATGAAAACTTATACATTCTTACACCTTCAAAAAAGAGCTTCGGCCAACCGGTGGCATTCTTTGTCGCTTACGTCCGTCCTGACGACCGACGTCCAGGCGCAGAAAAACCGCCAAAAGCCGTTCACTTCCGGCGGTTTTGCCTCTATTCGGATATTACCACGGAAGAACAGGGGATTCCTGCCTGTTCTTCACCTATTTTGACAGAAGGCCTCTCACCGCAAAAGTAATGTTCTGAGGACGTTCTGCTAGCCGGCGCATGAAGTAGCCGTACCAGTCCTTGCCGAAAGGAATGTACACCCGCATTTTGTATCCTTCTGAAGCAATCTCTTCCTGCAGTTCATTGCGGAAGCCATACAGCATCTGAAATTCAAATCGGTCTTTTTCAATTCCGTGTTCTTCAGCGAAGGCTTTAATTTCAGCAATGATATGGTGGTCATGTGTTGCCACTGCTGCGTAGGAACCATTGAGCATGTGCTGCTTGATAATGGCGAGATAATTTTTATAGACCTCGTCATTGTCCTGGTACGCCACTTCCGGAGGTTCATTGTAAGCACCCTTGATCAAGCGGATGTTTGTCCCTTTCAACGCTTCGACATCCTGCTCCGCGCGGTACAAATACCCTTGAATCGCCGTTCCGACATTATCGTATTCTTTCCGCAGCTCCTGCAGGACACTCAGTGTCGGCTCCAGATGAGAAGAGTCTTCCATGTCGATCCGGACGAAGTTGTTGTGCTTTTTTGCTTTGTCGAGAATCGCCCGCATATTCTGCATGCAGATGCTTCTGTCAATATCGAGTCCGAGCTGAGTCAGTTTTAATGATAGATTGCAGTCTACGCCGAACGAGGCCATCGCATCCAAAGTCCGGATGCAATAATCTGCCGCATCATCGGCTTCAGCTTTGTTGTATACAAATTCGCCGAGGTGATCCACCGTCGCGCTCAATCCTTTTTCGTTGAGCATCCGCGCTGTCTCCATCGCCTCTTCAATCGTTTCACCAGCAATCACAGATTTGGCACCGAACTTCGGCCCCCATTTTGTTGCTTTATTCTTTATGAACGCATTTTGAGACAAAAAGAGAAAAAAGTTTCGAGTAATCATTGTTATGCCACTCCTTTCTATTGGTAGAAGACAGCCGGGATCGTATATAATGAGTGTTCCCTCTTTTGTTCTGAGCAAACCGACTGGTACTGTTATACAATGCAATATCCATGCCAAAGTTAAAACCTTCTATTGTAAGGGCTTACACGAAACGAACCGCAAAATGATTTTGCACTGACAAAAAATCAACCCGCTTAAGCCAATTTATTTGTCATTCTGAAGGAGCGTCGTTATGACTGCACACATTCTCACTGAACCGGTCCGGCGACTGCTTGACAGCCTCGATACCGGCATTCACATCCTTGACCATACCGGCCACTCGTCTTTTTACAATCAAAAAATGGCTGCTATCGAAGGATTACATCCGGAAGACGTCACCGGCAGATATATTATGGACATTTTCAACTTTTCTTCTGAGGCGGACAGCCGGCTGCTGCAGGCACTCCATCACGGCAGGAGCACCAAAGCGGCACAGCAGACGTACTTTACTTATCAGGGAAAAGCCATCACAACTGTCAATGATACATTCCCACTGTATGAGCATGGATGTATTATTGGTGCTGCCGAAACAGCAAGAGACGTGACCGCACTCAAACAGGCTTCCAGCAGGAGGAGGCAGCGCCCTTTTACATTTCAGGATGTAATCGGAACCAGCCCGGGGATCACCCGCGCAGTGGAGACAGCCCAAAAAGCGGCCGCCACCTCTTCTACTGTGTTGATAGACGGCGAAACCGGGACCGGCAAAGAAGTGTTTGCGCAGAGTATTCATTATGGAAGCAGAAGAGCACCGCATCCGTTTATCAGCCAGAACTGTTCCGCCCTGCCGGAGCAGCTTGTAGAAAGTTTGTTTTTCGGCACAAGACGCGGAGCTTTTACCGAAGCACAGGATCATCCCGGCTTGTTTGAACAGGCTGAAGGAGGAACCTTGTTTCTCGATGAGATTCATACGCTGCCATTCCACCTGCAGGCGAAGCTGCTTCGTGTGCTTCAGGAAAAGACGATCAAACGACTCGGGGATACGAAAGAAAAACCGGTCGATGTCCGCATCATCGCTGCGATGAACCTGGATCCTCAGGAAGCGCTCGAACAGAGGCAGCTTCGCTCGGACCTCTATTACCGGCTGCGGGTCGTGTCTCTTTCGATCCCCCCGCTCCGCGAAAGAAAAGAGGATATCCCTGCCTTTACATCCGCGTTTATCGAGAAATACAATGATGCTTTTCAAATGCAGGTCCCTGGTATCACAGGAGGCGCCGAAGAACTCCTGTACGCTGGTACTTTCCCCGGGAATGTCCGGGAACTCGAACACATGATTGAAGGCGCCATGAACATCAATAACGGCCGGGAGCCGATCGAGGAAGCGCACCTCCCCGTTCCAGGAAGAAGGTACAGCAGCACAGCGCCCCCAGCCGCTCCCATCATGGAGCAGCCGCTGACTGTTTTTCTGGAAGATCAGGAGCAGCAATACGTGGCACAGGCGTTGGAAAGGCATAGCGGCAATATCACGCATACCGCAGAAGCACTGGGATTGAGCCGGCAGAGCCTGCAGTACCGGATGAAAAAACACGGCCTCTCGGGATAGACGACAACCGAAACCGGCGGCGCAGGAGCCTCTTCGGCAGATGCATCAACCTTTACAGCAGAAGAGGGCCGGAACAAACGAAGTTCAAAGACCCCAAGCGCAGAATAAACCACTTTTCTGCACAGATAAAAAGCCGGCAACCATCATCATGATTGCCGGCTCCTTTTATTCTCCCTCGTGAACAGGGGCCTGGATAATCTCTTCGTTCGTATCATCGACAAGCTCAATGGTGTGAAGATCAAAACCGCCTGCGGTCAGTTGAATCGCTCTTGTAAGCTGTTCAATGTCTTCCTGAGGCGCATCTTCTGCTGTGAACTGCACGACACCAGTTCCGTTTTCCGTGAAGACCTCTTCGACTTCAATTGATTCCGGGAGTGCGGATTCAAATCCGTTCTCCGCCTGTTCCATCTCTTCTACTGTCTCTTCAAAGCTGAGAGGGTCACCTGTGCCGTTTGTCGTTGGCTCGCCGGCTTCCCGGGCACTGACATAGGCGCCGCTGTCATCCTGGTAGTACCCTCGGTTTAAAGTGGAGATAGAAAGAGAAGATTCACCACTCTGGCCGAACGAGGCTTCTTCTTCTCCGGCCTGGAAATGAACTTCCGTTATCCGGTGGTACGAGAATATTTCCTGCAGCACATTTTCCGTATGCGTATACTCTGTGCTCGACATCGACTCCAGCAGCGTCCCCTCCGCAAACTGCAGCACTACCTGTCCTTGTTCCGGCTCATTCACCTGGACTTCTTCAAGCTGATTGGAGAACAGTCCGTCCAATGTTGGATCACTCTCCTGAAGGGAGCGCAGAAGCACTTCTTCCAGCGACGCACCGTTTCGTTCATGCGCCGTTATAACAACCTGCTCCTCCTCATTCACTGAGGCTGTCACATAGGCAGCATCCTCTTCGGTCACTGCGTATTCAACAGCAGCGGGCTCGTTGTTCAACGGTTCGTTCCCCCGCTGGTTGCTGTTGTTATTGTCTGCCATGTTGCGATCCGCTTCGTTCTCTCCCTCGTTGTTCGTATTGTTTAACGGAGCTTCATTCGCATATTCGACTTCGTTTTCTTCGTTCGTATCCTCTTCCGCGGAGTCATTCTCACCCGTATTCATGTTGTTGTTTGTGCTGCTGTTGTTTTCATTCAGATCGTTTGTTTCTTCCTGCTCATTCTCTTCTTCCATGTTCACTGCTGTGCCTGCGTCATTCTGGACATCCATCTCGCTTCCCGTCTGCGTGTCACTCGTAAACAGACCGGTGTTCATCAGCGATGGTACCATCAGTAGAACAAGAAGCGCGGCAGCGGCAGTAGCTGCCATAGGGAAAAACCACTGTTTTTTCTTTTTCGGGGCCGGCTCCTGCGCCATTCCCTGTCTAACTGCCTGGAAAATCTCGTCTTTCGACTGTTTATCTTCGATTTTCGGCATATCCGTCAATGTTTGTTCAATGTCTTCTTCGTTCCATTTTTTTCGGCTCAATAGTCACCCTCCTCTCCTTCCGGCAGCGCATCTTCAAGGTGCTTACGGAGCGACTTGACTGCGCGGTGCTGGGTGGTTTTCACTTTACTCTCAGACCATCCGAGGATGTCTGCACATTCGGCTATCGAAAGTGCCTGGATATAGCGAAGCAGGATGACCTGCTTCTGATCGGGCGTTATTTTATCCAGCATCAGGTAGATATGCTGGACCTCCTCCCGCTTCGTTACAATTTCATCCGGAAGCGGCTGCTTGTCTTCAATTTCAAACTCGCGCTCACTCCATTCATACTCCTTCCCTTCTGATTTTCGCTTTTTTCGGGACTGCCGCCGGATCCAGTCGATCGCAACGTGTTTTGCGATGGAATACAGCCAGGTTTTCTCACTGCTTTTCCCCTCGAACGTGTCAAGCGAGTGAAGCACCTTAATGTAAACTTCCTGGACAAGTTCTTCAGCGGTCTCACGCTGGCGGACAAGATAAAAAATATATTGAAACAACTGCTGGTGGTAAGCAGAGTACAAACGTTCGAATTCCTCTTTCACGGAATGACCTCCCTGCTTCATCTATTTTGTCGATTTTTCGTTTATGAACGTTACATTGTTGTCAGGTCGATTTTCTTTTCTCATTGTATCAGAACTCGTTTCTGCAGACACGGTGATTTTGATGCAGTCGTTCCGATTTCCACCCACGTCACTGTTCGCCTGCCTCCTGGATTTTTGTCCGTTTTCAACCTTACAACGGGCAGGCCGCCCGCACTTAAAAATGCCGTCAGCATAGCTGACGGCATTTTTAAGTGCCCGTCTGTTTGAAATGGCATCGAAATCTGCAGGGTGCTTCCTTCTTCTCTTTTTCCCGCCCCGAGCCCGGAAGGACGCTTTTCCATCAGCGACATCCCGGCTGGATCGTCAGGCTGCACCGGATCCTCAGAGAAACGTCTGCCCCTTATGAAAGAATAGAGTAGGAGAGCAGTCATTAGCCGGTGCATCGGTCGACTGCTGCCTTGTCAGGATTCGGACGGCGCCTCCCTGCGTGGGATAATATCAAAGATAGCCTCCGATTCAAAAAGGTCGATTACTTCCTGCATCCATTCATAGTAAGCTTCTGCATCTTCCAGCCGCTGTATGTCGAAAGCAGCTTTCTCACGCACGCGTGCCGATGCTGCCTGCTGCATTAAATGCTGCAGATCTTCCTTGGAGGCTCTCAGTGCCTTCAGATTTTCACTGGAGGACTGGCTCCAACGCTTAATAAAAACATTCGTGAACGATTTGTACCAGTTGGGATCCGTTTGATATAAATCTTTCCGCACCCCTTTTCTCCACGTTTTTTTGATCATATCCGCCTCCGAGAGGGCACGCACCCCAGTGCTCATGCTCGTTTTGCTCATGCAGAGATCTTCACTCATTTCATCCAGCGTCAGCGGTCTCTCCGAAAAAAAGATACTGCCGTATAGCCTTCCGGCTGAGTTTGTTATATCATATAGATGTATATTCTGCGCGACTGCGTTTACAAAGCGTTCTTCCGCCTGAACCAGGCGGTCCCACTCCCGTTCCTCCGGCGTCTTCTTCATGAGATGCCCTCCTTCACATAAATCCTTCATTATCGTAGCAGAGGCTTCATGGAAACCAAACCTTCATATCCTGCAGGAAATCGACGCTATTCGACGTATCCGCACGCAAAAAGAATGTTATGTTTGTACAGTTTTTTCTGTATAAACTTTTTGCGGCGAGAGAACCTGAGACGCCGTTTGAATTCCCCTCTTCAAAGCAGTATAGTATATAAGGTCTGATTTTTTACATTTACCCATAATTCATCGGGATCGTAAAAAACTTGTTCAGTAAAATATGAAAAAGAGGTGACAAGGGTGGCTAAAATTGAAGTCCGCAATTTATCCAAAATCTTTGGTAAGCGGCCGAAGCCGGCACTCGAAATGCTTCGGGAAAAACATTCAAAAGAAGAAATCCTGAAACAGACAGGACTGACTGTCGGGGTTAACCGTGCGACATTCGATGTGCACGAAGCAGAAGTCTTTGTCATTATGGGACTTTCAGGAAGCGGTAAATCAACACTTGTCCGTCTCTTGAACCGATTGATTGATCCAACAGAGGGTCAGATTCAAATCGACGGGGACGACCTGGCAAAAATGGACGATAACTCTCTACGCGAAGTGCGTAGAAAGAAAATGAGCATGGTGTTCCAGAAATTTGGTCTCTTTCCTTTCCGGACGATCCTCGCCAACGTCGAATACGGTCTGGAAGTACAGGGCATCGAAAAAGAAGAACGCCAGAAGAAAGCATTGTCTGCGCTGGAACTCGTAGGCCTGAACGGCTATGAGCATCAGTTTCCGGACCAGCTTTCCGGCGGTATGCAGCAGCGTGTCGGTCTTGCACGGGCACTCGCTAATGATCCGACCGTCCTTCTCATGGACGAAGCATTCTCCGCACTGGACCCGCTGATCCGCAAAGATATGCAGGATGAGCTGCTTGATCTTCAGGCGAAAATGCAGAAAACCATCATCTTCATCACGCATGATCTGGACGAAGCCCTCCGTATCGGGGACCGGATCATGATTATGAAAGATGGCGCGGTTGTGCAGATTGGTACACCAGAAGATATTCTGATGCATCCAGCTGATGACTACGTCCGCCGCTTTGTAGAAGATGTGGACCGCTCGAAAGTATACACAGCTGAACATATTATGGTCCGCCCAGAAACAGTGAATATAGAAAAAGATGGAACCCGCGTCGCCCTGCAGCGTATGCGTGATGCCGGCATTTCCAGTATTTACTGTGTCAACCGCTCGCGCGAGCTGCAGGGGATTGTCCATGCCGCAGATATTGCAGAAGCAGTGAAACGGGACGAACGGGATGTAACACCTTACCTCCATAGAGATGTACCTACCTGCGCTCCGGAAACGTCGATGCACGATCTTTTCCACATGACGTCAACATCGAACGTTCCGATTGCCGTAGTAGGAGAAAACGATAAACTTGTGGGCATTGTGATCCGCAGTAAAATTCTAGCAGCACTTTCAGGGGAAGAGGTGAACACCATTGAGTGATCTCTGGCAGGCGTTTTATGACTGGTTCGATGCGATTCTGGATTTCATGCCGGAACCCAACCTCGGCCAGTGGATTGAAGATTTTGTCGACTGGCTGCAGAATGCAGACTTTGTTTTTGATGGTATCCGAGGTGGTGTTGCAGCCATCACCAATTCGTTTAACTTTACCTTCGGGCTGATACCACCTATATTATTTATATTGATACTAACCGTATTAGGATATATGCTCATCCGCAAATCCGGAAAATACGGACTGCCGATCCTCATTTTCTTTGGACTTCTGTTCATTGAAAGCATCGGCTACTGGGATGACTTGATTCTGACCCTTTCCCTTGTATTGACAGCCACGTTAATCTCTGTCATTCTAGGTATTCCGGTCGGTATCTGGATGGGGAAAAATGACCTAGTTAAAAACATCGTCACCCCTATTCTTGACTTCATGCAGACGATGCCTGCATTCGTTTACCTGATTCCGTCGGTTGCGTTCTTCAGCATCGGTATTGTGCCTGGTGTTATTGCATCCGTTATCTTTGCGATGCCGCCGGTTGTCCGACTGACGAACCTCGGTATCCGTCAGGTACCTGCAGAAATGATCGAAGCATCAGAGGCTTTTGGTTCCACTTCCGGACAGAAGCTCTTCAAAGTACAGCTGCCGATGGCCAAAGTTACCATCATGGCCGGCATCAACCAGACGATCATGCTTGCACTTTCGATGGTTGTTATTGCAGCAATGATCGGTACAGACGGTATCGGACGTCAGGTATACTATGCAGTAGGCCGTAACGATATGGCGATGGGTTTTGAAGCAGGGATCAGTCTTGTTATCCTCGCTATCATTCTCGACCGTATTACACAGGCACTGAATCCGGAAAACCGTAAATAGTTTTTTCCTTCGCCGGGTTACCGGCAGAAGTGAAAAATAAATAGCTTCATCAAATTAAAAGGAGTGGTCAAGTAATGAAGAAATCACACAAGCTCAGTTTAGCAGCAGGTATTTCATTCACGCTTTTCGCTGCCGGCTGCGGCAACGATAACAACGGTGAGGAAAACGCAGGCAACGTCAACGACAACAATAACGTGAACAACGTAAACGTCGGTGATGAGAACAACGATGACAACATGAACAACGACAACAACATGAACAATGACAACAACGACAACATGGATAACAACAACGATGACAACAATGACGGCGGCGCTGCATTCGATGCCGATGAAGTCGACTACACCATCACTGGGATCGATGCTGGCGCAGGTGTCATGTCTGCAGCTGAAGATGCACTCGAAACGTACGACCTCGCCGACTGGGACGTTTCTGCAAGTTCCGATGCTGCGATGACACAGGCACTCGGCGACGCATATGAGAACGAGGAACCTGTTATCGTAACCGGCTGGACTCCACACTGGAAGTTCGCAGAGTTTGACCTGAAATTCCTCGATGATCCAGAAAACGTCTTCGGTGATGCGGAAGACATCCACACATTCGTACGTGACGGCCTGTCTGACGATATGCCGGAAGCTTACGAAGTACTCGACAACTTCCACTGGTCGGAAGAGGACATGGGTGAAGTAATGTCCGCTATCCAGGAGGGTGAAGATGAAGAGGATGCAGCCCGCACATGGATCGATGAGAACGAAGATACCGTTTCCGAGTGGACAGACGGTGTCGACGAAGTAGACGGCGAAGAAATCGAGCTCGTGTTCGTAGCATGGGACTCTGAAATTGCTTCTACGAACGTTGTGTCCCACGTACTCGGCGACCTCGGCTATGAAGTAACGATGAACCCGCTAGAAGCAAACTTTATGTTCCAGGCTGTAGCTGAAGGAGAAGCAGATGCACACGTTGCCGGCTGGCTCCCACTGACACATGATCACCTCGTTGAAGACTACGGGGACGACATGGAAGACCTCGGTGCAAACCTTGAAGGTGCTCAGACTGGCCTTGTTGTACCAGAGTATATGGACATTGAATCCATCGAAGACCTACAGCAGTAAACCATAGCAGCAGGCAGAGGAACAGCTTTCACCAGCGTTCCTTCCTGCAGCGAAAACCCGCGCCGGGAGAATATCTCCAACGCGGGTTTTTTCGTGAAGTCGAGGCTCTAAAATAAATGTAGGGGAAAAGATTCATTTCTTTGACGTTTCTCATTCGCTTCCGGCAGACGCTTACCAAGGGGCTTGTCCTCCACTATTATTTGCGTTGCGGAGAAGGATTTTGGACGGCGCTTCATCCCTCTGACGTCGCCGCCCTTCCCTCCTGAAAAGGATTCGTTTTTGTTTTATCTAAGAGAATCCCAGGTGCCATTTGAAAAGCGTCTGAGCATTCTGAGCCTCTTCACCCCAACATGTGAAGAACAACCTATTTGTTGAGATAGGAGAACGATTCGCAGACCAAAAGCACGCAGGCCCTTTTATCCTTCGTACTGGAGCTGCCAGAAGCAAGGGCTCTGCGTGCATCGTTCTCATTTTCAGCTGTTGTCATCGCGTCTATTGGGCAGTTTCTTCCGGGCCCGCTGTTTTTTCTCTTCCAGCCAGGTGACAGCCCGATCCATCCATCGACGGCCGAGCTTCGTGTTATAAAGCAGAGACAAAATGTACCGGAAGGCCGCCGCATAGAAAATAACGCCCAGCACCGTCAGAAAGGTAATGACAATCGTCCCGGTCGTCGATTCCGGTTCAATGTAGGCGTAACCGAAAAAAGCGAGCGACAACACGCTCCCCACCCAGGCTTCGAGGTACATATCAAACCGTTCCGTCTCCGCCCAGTAAAGCAGGATCGTAGATATAAAGATCGTCAGGAACAACCCGGGAATCAAATGGATGAGTTTTTGTTCAACAAGCAGCTTGATGGCCGGCTTGGCATAATATTTGGTGATCACCTTCAACCGGAAGAAATGCAGAATTCTGGCGATGCGGGCGAATTGAAATATCGCATCAAGGGGGATCACAGCAATCACGATGAACGGATTCGATTTGATAAACCCCCATTTGTCCTTCGTCCGGAACAGCCGGATGACAAAATCCACGAAGAAGATCCCCCACGTTCCCCATACGATCTCACTCTCAAACTGGGTGTCATACCAGATGGTCGAAACGGCGAGAAAGGCAAGACCAACCATGAGCATTTCATATAAATATTCGGGCGTGGACCGGGATTCTTCTTCAGCCATGTTTACACTCCTTATAAGAACGGATCGCAAACTTTCTGCGTAGATATGTAACCTTTCCCCGCAAAGCACGTCTAACAAACGGGAAGCATCAATACTTAGAAAGTATATGAAAGAAAGGATGTTATTGATTATGAAGCGAACAGCATTTGTTTTATTCAGCGCAGCCTCCATCACGGCTCTGACCGCATGTGGACAGGGAGAGGAAGAGAACCTCACGGATAATGCCAATGTCGGCGGAGCAGACGAAGTGGAAGAAGATCCGAGTGAGGACAACAATGAGAACGATGAGAATGAACCAAATAATAATAACGACGACAACGTAAACAACAACGACAACGGCGAAGAGGACAATGAGGAGCTCTCCACCTCCAATACCGAGAATGATGCTGACAACCAAGAGAACAACAACGCCATGAACCTGAACGACAACAACGAGACAGACGAAGCAGACCTGGGCAGTAACAATAATAATAACGTCAACAATACCGAAAACGATACGGATAACAACAATGAAACGAACGAAGGAACAGAAGATCAGGAAGCGGACGTCCTCGACAGTCTGTATCTGTATTTCGCGGATGACCAGCTGCTCGATACGTTCCGGGTAGCATCCGACCATTCCGTCACCATGGATGATGCAGGTGCTGCAGAGGCGATGGAGCTCTGGGAAGCAGGTCCGGAGCAGGATGGACTCTACGGACTTCTGCCAGAAGGCAGCTCGGTACAGTCTGTAGAACTGGACGATTCGCTTGCAACTGTCTCTCTTTCCGGAGAAACAGAGGAAGCCAACCTGGGCTCCAGCGGCGAAGCGATGCTGACGGAACAGATCGCCATGATGATGGAGCAGTTCGGTGCAGATGAAACCATGATCCTGATTGACGGAGAAGAGACCGACAACTTCCTCGGCCATATGGATCTCTCTGAACCGGTCCAGGCTGGTTCACCAGAAGACTACGACCTGTACGAATAAACGACGAAAACGTCCAAGCTGCACCACCATGTATCAGTAGATCCTGAAAAGTGGAGAAGCACTCCTGATCAGGCAGCCATACAGAAAAAACAGGCACAGGGTCGTCTCGAAAGACATAGAGACGGCCCTGGCTTCGTCTGCGGCTCAAATGAATGGTGTGCCTGCTTCGTTCCGTCGACATCCCGCAGCTTTCATGAAAGGATGAGAACCTATGCTGAAAGAAGTACATCACACGGTTATGCACAGCTACCCTGGGCTGGTCGCGCTTATTACGGCTGCTTCCGGAACAAAACGCAGCCTCATGGCTGCCGGATGGCATTCCTGGATTTCCTATGAACCGCCGATCTTTGGAATTTCTGTTGCCCCTGAGCGCTATACACACCACATTATGGAAGAAGCCGGCTCCTTTGCCGTCCAATTTCTCCCTGCCGGCTGCGAAAGTGTGATTCAGACTGCCGGCTCGTTCAGCAGCAGCGAGACAGACAAATTTACGTTAACTGGAGTAGAGACGTTCACCGGCCATCTTGGTCATCCGATCCTCTCCGATGCTTATACAGCCTACGAATGCAGGACCATCCATCAGCATTCTTTCGGAGATCATGACTGGTTCGCTGCGGATATCCTTCATTTTTACCGGAGAGACGCTCAATTTCGTGCCGACGGCCTTCCAGAGTTCAGTCATGCTTCTCTCCCCCTCTATCTCGGCCGTTCCACCTATCTTCGTGCAGGAACCAGTTCCGAAACAGTCCAGCACCGTTTCCGGTGAATCAGGGATCCTGCAGAAAAAGCGACAGCACATTTTCAAACTGCTCCGCTGTTTCCACGTGAGCTTCCTGATAAACAATGAGCTCGTAGTACGTCCCGCCGCGGACCCAGTCCGCGGCCCACTGATGCTGCTGCTCATACACGAGCACATCCACTCCGTCGACTTCCCACTCCTCCGTTTCCTCATATTCCTGAAGAACCACCTGGAATCCATTGCGGTTCATCCGAAAATCTGCATAATGACTGTGATATGTATGATAGTACAGGAGCCTCCTCGTCCGCTCCCCCGCTTCCTGCAGCTCGTTATGTGCCTGCAGGTCTATCTCGGTTACTTCGTTTTCTTCTGCTTCCGCACCAAAAATGAACTCCATCCGGTAAGGCATATCGCCGAACCTCGTCTCCCCACTTTCCTCATCGCGGTAAGAAGGCTGAACATGCTTGGCCGCAGAGACAGTCTCCCACTGTTCCGGAAATTGAAATCCGCTGTAGGAGAAGGAAGGCGGTATGTGCGAATATGGATGCGGTTCTTCCTGATTTTCCCCTGCTGAACACGACACGAGCAGAAGGATGATGAACACCATGATGAGACGCATGACATGCAGCTCCTTTCCTCTAGCTTGAACAGAACTTCGTGAAGAAGAACCGGCTGGCGCTCTGCTCTCCCTCCGGCTTGTGCCCGAAACACGGGAGAAACATAACCGCAGGACGGTCGAAGCTGCCGTCCGCACAAGGACATCTTCTTCCCTATCCGATGTGAACACCTTCTCCGCAGTGACCCTTTTCATGGAGCTGAACAAGCCCGGCTGCATCAATGCTGCTGCTTGCGCGCAGCAATTGTGTCTATTTTAGCAAACTACAGCTCGAATGGCTTCTATCTTTTCCTTCGTCCATGATAAACTATGCGTTGGACGACTGCGAATTTCTGATAGAGGAGCTTTCCCATGCAGAAAACAGATTACGCCGGCCCACGGGCCGATTATTACAAGCGGAAGCTGGACCGCCACCGCAGACCGGAACGATTTGCCGGCTGGAACAGCGCCGCCGCCGCTGCTGCTCCCTTGTGGAGCGCTTCCCGGCACATGTACGGCTGGACAGGCCTTTACTTCCTCTGGCTGCTGCTGCTGCTGACAGTGGAGTCGTTTCTACCGGCAGTGTTGGGACTCACTGCTGACGCTCAGGCGACACCGGTCCTGTTCGTGATCGGCATGATCCCAGCCCACGTGCTTTTTGGCCTTTTCGGCAACGCCTGGTATGCGGCCAAACTCCAGAAAATTCAGGAGCATCAAGCCGGCGAACGCCGACTGGCACCCGTTTTTCAATGGTATGGTTTCAGTGTTCCCGCTGCTTTGCTGACGAACGTGGTGCTCGGCCTCTTCATTCTCTTTCCCGCCGTGCTGATCAGCCAGTGGCAGTTCAACCCCCCTTTGGATCATGGCGTCTATGTCTACATGGAAACGGACATGCCGCCGCAGGGGGCACTGGATGTCCGCGGAGAACCTGTGTTTGAAAAGTATGAAGACGGGCTGAATATCCTCTACTCCGGCGAAGCAGTGGGCGATCAGGAGATTACCGTGGAGCTGTACTACTGGGATGATTTTGCCTGGGATTTGTACGACGAGCGCAGCACCTCCTTTTTCAGCGATGAACGAGTCACAATGGACCTGCTCGACCTGGAAGACCCTGCAGTACCGGCAGGTGAATACGAGGTGCACTTCTACCTCGATGAGGAACTGCATGATACGGTACCTTTTACCGTTACACCTCCAGCATCCTAGAGGAACCTGTTCTATGTATAAGAGGGCCGGAAGTCAACATGCTTCCGGCCCTCGATCTTTCAATGACGAGCTGCACATCCGGTGAACCTGCTCCCGTCCTGCTGTCAACCTATCGGCGTGCCGTTCGGAAGGGCCTCATCCGCCTGCAGCAGAACCACATCCCCCTCCCCCGGCATACCGCCGAGTACGAGCACTTCCGACGTGAACCCGGCTATTTTTCTCGGTGGGAAATTGACGATGCCGATCACTTGTCGTCCTATTAACGTATCGGGGTCATACCGCTTGGTGATTTGAGCACTGGTCTGCTTTACACCGATGTCATCACCGAAATCAATTTCCATCGTGATGGCCGGGACACGTGCCTTCTCCAGTACACCTGCGTGCAGAACCGTCCCTGTCCGTAAATCCAGCTTCTGAAAATCTTCAAATACTGCCATGTGTTATCCCCTCTCTTTCTGTCGATCTCTTTCTCTTTTCGTTGTCATTATCCGGATTTCCTCCTTCTCTTCTCTAAAATTGTAAAAACAAGTAGAAAATGATGGACACCCCTTTTCCTCTCCCGTATAGTCAGTTTACCGGCTCTTTCCAAAAGGCTTTGTTAAAGCCTAGTGTTGTTATAACAAAAGTACGCCTGCGGCTCTTTTTTCTGGTTCTAAAATACATGTTGGGGTAGAGGTTCATTTCCATGGCATCTTTTTTTCCGTTTCAGGCGGACGCTTGCCAAGGGGCTTGCCCTCAACTCTCCTCGCGTTGCGAGGAGGATTTTCGGACGGCGCTTGATCCCTCTGGCGTCGCCGCCCTTCACTCCTGAAAAGGGTTCGTTTTTGTTTTTTCTTTTCAAAGAGAATCATAGGTCCGCCATTTGAAAAGCGTTTGAGCATTCCTAAGCCTAATCAGCCCAACATGTGAATGAGAACCTTTTTTCTTCGCTTGCCGCGGAGACATCCTTCCGCTCTCCCTCCCTTACATCCGGGAGGATCGTCACGCTTTCTTTATCCGCAGGCGTCTCGAAAAATAGCCTGGGCCTGCTCCGTTTCATAAACGTTTCTTTTCTTTCAGAAGGACGCAGCGAAGACCGGCGGACGCCTGTGGAAGAAGGAGATCGGAAGATCCCGCAGGGCGTAAGACCGAGGAAGCTGGAGATGTCCTCCACGGCAAGCCTGCCGAGCTGCAGCGGAGTTTTCTGTCATTATCAACAATAAACGATAACAAAGCCTTCCAAAAAGGAGGAATTGGATGGGGAAATTCGAATACGAAACGAAAAAACCGAATATCGTGTTTTACATTGCTGCACCTATTGTGCTGGCATTTGTTCTCTGGGGGTTCTTCAGCCCGGATTCATTGGAGTCAGCCTCGAATACCGGACTCGGATTTACGCTTAATAACTTCGGCTGGTTCTATATGCTGGCGACAGCTTTTTTTATTGCCTTTATTTTATTCTTAGCTGTCAGTCCATTCGGAAAGTTAAAACTCGGAAAACCGGATGAGAAACCAGAGTACCGCTTCTTCACTTGGCTCGGCATGCTGTTTTCAGCCGGCATCGGTGTCGGTTTTGTGTTCTGGGGCGTTGCCGAACCAGTACTGTACTTTTTTGACCCTCACCCTGACTATGTGGATGCAGGGGAAGGCACGCGTGCAACAGCAGGGCTCCGCTACGGCGTTTTCCACTGGGCACTTCATCCATGGGCTATCTTTTCGCTCGTAGCACTCACGCTGGCATATGTGCAGTTTCGCAAAGATCAGCCTGCTCTGATCAGCTCGGCATTCCAGCCGCTGATTGGAGACAAAGCTTACGGCGCCTTTGGAAAAAGTATCGACACCCTGGCGGTGCTCGCCACCTCCACAGGAGTCGCCACAACATTCGGCCTGAGCGCCTTACAGATTTCAGGCGGGTTATCCTACTTAATCGACGGCGTCAACAACACCCCCGTCACCCAGAGTATCATCATCGCCGTCGTGACGATTTTGTTCATCTTTTCAGCAGCTACCGGCGTTAACAAAGGGATCCGGATTCTCAGTACGATCAACCTCACGATAGCAGCGATCCTCCTGCTGTTTGTGATTATCATCGGGCCCACGCTCTTTATCGCCCAGAATTTCGTCACAACCATCGGCGGGTATATGTCGAACGTGATGACGATGAGCCTCGATCTCGACCCGTTTGGTGACGGCGAATGGCTCGGAAACAATACGATTTTCTTCTGGGCATGGCATATCTCCTGGGCACCGTTCATGGGAATATTTATTGCACGGATCTCCAGGGGACGGACCATCCGCGAATTTGTCGCCGGTGTCCTGCTCGTTCCGTCCGTGCTTGCGGCACTATGGTTTACGACGTTCGGGGGCACCGCTCTCAGCCAGATTCTCGGGGGCAATGAAGTCATTGGGGATCTTGTCATGGAAAACGAGGAGCTCGCCCTGTTTGCCATGCTTGGGGAAATGCCTCTTGCGATGATTACCAGTTCTCTGGCGATTCTGCTGATCGTGATTTTCTTCATCACGTCGGCCGACTCCGCTTCTTACGTGCTCGGGGCCATGACCAGCAGCGGCAGTCTGAATCCGAAGCTGATCGTCAAGATTATCTGGGGATTTCTCATTGCCGGAACGGCCTCGGTTCTCCTTGCTTCCGGCGGTCTGGAGGGACTGCAGACGGCTTCCATTGTCGCTGCCCTGCCGTTTGCGATCATCATGGTCGTCATGCTCTTCTCGCTCCTCATCATGATGGGGAAAGATATCCGTCTGGATAAATTAAAGCAGCGCAAGAAAGAGCGGAACCAGGTGAAGCAGGAAGTATACGGCGGGATGAAGAAAAATGTGTATGATGACGTCCGCGACGACATGCGGGACGACATCCGTGATGACATCAAAGAGGATGTCCGTGCCGAACTGAAAAAGGATATGTACAAAGACCTCCGGGAGGAAGTGTATGAACAGGTCAAAGAAGATATGTACGAGGAAGTGAAAGAAGAAGCGTACGAAGAATTGAAGGACAAGCTTTATGAAGATTTGAAAGAAGATCTCCAGGAAGAAAAGGAGCAGGATCAAGACGAGAAACGCTGATCCCTCCTTCCTTTCCGGAAACACGCGGACAGCAGAACGAGCCGGTGATCACTGCGATCGCCGGCTCGTTCTCATCGTTGTTCAAAAGACTTTTTACGCGGTCTCTATTTGTCTGCTTCGCCCTGCCTTTCCTGCGTGAAGAAAGGCCGGACGTCGTGATGCGGGGAGAGATGATCGTTTACTGCATTTCATCGTTATAGCCGAACATCCACGTCAGAACAAACGCGACGGCAATGGCCGTGATGTTGACGAGAATATAAATGAACAGCTCCATGATCGAGTGCGTGTAGAGGAGAACACCCGGTATTACCGTGATAGCCATACCGGTTGCCTGCAGGTTCGTAATGGCAGCGATAAAACCACCTGCTGCACCACCGACAAGCCCCATCAGGAACGGCTTCACGAAGCGCAGATTGACACCGAAAATGGCCGGCTCGGTAATTCCTAGGAACGCAGAAAGCGAAGAAGGCAGTGCCAGCGTACGCAGCTTTTTGTTCTTCGTCTTCAAACCGACAGCCAGTGCAGCACCACCCTGCGCCGCAATACCAGCTGTGATCAGCGGATTGAACGGGTTGAATCCATCAGCTGCAAGCAGCTGGATCTCAAACAGGTTGAAAATGTGATGCACGCCCGTGATGACGATAACCTGGTGAAGACCACCGACGAGCAGCCCGCTGATACCAAGCGGAAGATCCAGAACGAAATTCGCTCCGCCCATGATGCCGGCTTCGACAGCAGAGAAAATCGGCCCGACAACAAACAGTGCTGCTGTAATCATGATTAAGAGCGTCAGGAACGGCGTCAGAATCAGATCGAGTGCTTCTGGAATACGCTGGCGGAGCCACCGTTCCAGCTTCGCACCAAGGTACCCGGCAATAAAGGCAGGCAGTACTGAACCTTGATACCCAATTACCGGAATGAATCCGAAGAAGAGAATCGGATCGGCTGCGCCTTCCCCGACTTCATAGGCGTTCGGAAGAGCTGGATTGACGAGCATCAACCCGAGCACAATACCGATGACCGGACTTCCTCCGAACACCCGGAAGGCAGACCATGCAATCAGTGCCGGAAGAAACGCAAAGGCCGTATCCGTCAAGACTTCTGTAAACAGGAGGAAGTCATCCGGAATCGGAACGCCGAGCTCGACGAGAAGGCCCCGGAATCCCATGAACAAACCTGTTGCAACGAGGACCGGAATGATCGGAACGAAAATATCTCCGAACGTACGAAGCAGCCGCTGAATGGCGTTGCCCTGTTTCTTCGTTTCCTCTTTCTGTTCCGATTTGGTTGACTCTGATACACCGATGTTCACGAGCTGTTCATGGACACGGTTGACTGTGCCGGTACCGAAAATAATCTGGTACTGACCCGAGTTGTAGAAGGCCCCTTTTACTTTGCTGATCTCTTCGACGCGCTCCTGGTCAATCTTTTCTTTGTCTTTGACCATAAGCCGCAGTCTCGTGGCACAGTGGGCAGCGGAATCAATGTTCTCTTCCCCGCCGACAGCGTCGACGAGCTCTTTGGCAATATCCTGATATTCCTGCGACATCATCGATTCTCCTTTCATGGCATGCGGATGTGTGATCGATTCCACATAGAAAAAAACAAGTGTGCAGCCGGATGTTTGATCCGGCTCACGACGGACTGTAACGTTGTGTAATCGATTCCATTAACATCTTAAACTATCTCTGGATATAAGTCTATACGTCATCTGCGATTTTTCAATTTTTCTATGACCGGACCAGATCTCCCGCAGCAGAATATTGGCAGCGTTTTCTCCAGCTGTTTCATACTGGTAATCTACCGTCGTCAATGCGGGTGTCATGTACGCCGACATCTCGGTTGCCCCCATTCCCGCCGCAGCTACGTCATCCGGGATCTGGTATCGACGGCGGAAGATGTTCACGGCCCCCGCGGCAAGCCGGTCGGTGACAGCGAGGATACCCGTCGGAATATCGTCTCCCTCAAGCATCGCCTCTGCCGCTTTCTCGCCGGACTGGGAATCGAAATCAGCCGTCTGCATCCAGGTGGGGGCAATGATCTGTCCTGCAGCCTCCATCTTATCGAGATACGCCTGCTTGCGCATGACACCGACGGAATAGTCGGATTCCGGAACGCCGATAAAGCCGATTTTACGATAACCGGCACGCATAAAGCAGTCCATCAACGCAGACGCTGCCCCGTAGTCATCATAAAAGACCGAGGACACACCATGTATATCCTGCCCGACGGCAACGACAGGCACACGGAGCCGCTCGATCGTCTCCTGCAGCTTCTCACTTCGGTTTGTCGCCGACAGAATAATACCGTCCACCCGCCTGCTTTCGAGCAGCTCCAGCTGCCGGATTTCTTTTTCCATATCCAGGTTAGAGCTGGTCAAAAGCATTTGATACCCTTCTTCTTCCAGCACGTGATGCAGCCCATCAATGATTCTGCTTGTCGTTTCCGTATTGATCCGGGGAAGCACCACGCCGATGACGTTCGTACGCTGCAGACGAAGGGCTTTCGCCTGTTCACTCGGGCGGTATCCAGTAGACGATACCGCCTCCTGAATCGCTGCTGCAGCTTCCGAGCTGACATACCCTGACTGGTTCAAGTAACGGGAGACCGTCGTACGTGAAACGCCTGCTCTGGCAGCAATGTCGTTGATTGTTACCATCTGCGTATCACCTCCTGCCATATTTTATCACGTATCCGGTTCTACGCACATGAAAGACGTATATCTTTCCGTCTAATTTAGCCCGTACGTTGGATTATAGTCGCAAATGTACCAGCTTTACGTTATGATAGTACATATATCTTTATACCTAAATCTAAAGCATTGCTCTGGAGGGAACTATGAGTAAAAATGGCACAAGTACGAATAAAGTGAATACGATTCGACGAAAAATGACACTTCTGATCATCGGCGCTACCTTATTAAGTCTGCTGCTCGGAGCCCCTATCTCCTACATACAGTTCCTCGTTTTCGACAGCGGCGTTACAGAATTTCTCGGTGACGGCATTAACAGCATCCTTCAGACGTACTTTACGCTTATCATCAATACGCTGATCATCGTGCTGATCCTTTCCTACGGATTGAGACGGATGGTCATTCAGCCTGTCCAGGCCATGAACCAGACCATCCAGTCTATGCAGGAAGAGAACAGAATCCGCCTGGACCAGCGGGTGAAGATTGACAAAAAAGATGAAATCGGACAGCTCGGCGGAGCCTTCAACAAGCTGAATCATTCCCTGGAGGACGTGATCGGCACCGTACGCGAGTCGGCAGGCAGTGTCGCGGAAGCTTCAGAGCGGAATGCTGCCGCCGTTGAAGAGATCAACACCAGCTCTTCGGAAGTGTATCAGAGTGCCGAGATGATGCTGACGCAGGCAAAATCAGGTAATCAGGCGATTGAAGGAGTATCCCAGGCCCTCCTGGAGCTGTCTTCCCTCATCCAGATTGCAAAAGAAAAAGCTGGCGAATCGGAGAAGACCGCTGCTGCGACGCTGGAGGAAGCAGAAAACGGGCGAGCACAGATGAGTACGATCACCGACAGTATCCACCAGATGCGTGAGGAAGCCTCCGAAACGAAAACGTTCGTCTCGTCACTGGACGACTACTCCAAGCAGATTCATTCGATTGTCGATACGATCACCCAGATTTCTGAACAGACAAACCTGCTCGCCCTCAATGCAGCAATCGAAGCAGCCCGTGCGGGAGAATCCGGCAAAGGGTTCGCCGTCGTTGCAGATGAAGTCCGGAAACTTGCGGAACAGACATCCAACGAAGCAGAGCATGTGACTTCCATTATTAATGAAATCACGAAAACGACCACCCTCGCGGTGGAAGCGATGGAGAAAAACGATCATTCCGCCGCTGCCGGCGTAGAAAACATTGAGTTCGCCTCCCGTATATTCGATACGATCTTCGCCTCGGTGCAGCAGACAGCCACAGACATGAGTGACATCCGGGAGGTCACCGCGGAAGAAGTCGCCACATCAGATAAAATCATTTCCCTGATCGACCAGCTTGGCACGTTTGTGGAACAGACCGAAAAACAGGCGGAACACGTGTCTACAGCAGCGTCGGAAACGAACGAAACGTTGGAAACGATTGCTGTCGACACGGAGAAACTAACCCATTTGGCGGGAGATTTAACCACCTCGGTGAAAATTTTTGATACGAGATCGGCTTCCAGAACGAGCTGAACACCCCCGCCTTGATTCCGGAGCGTCTTTGGATCGGAACAGCGTGCGGCACCGTCTCCCTCGATAGCACGTAGACATTCTTACCACCTAACAAGAAAGGCAGGCTTCCAGCATGACAACGACCACATGGCAGCTGTTCAGCAGCGATACTACGGACAGCCGCATCGTCAACAAAGAAATCCGGGATCTTATCAAGCATTATATGGGCGAAGATGCCAGATTGTTTGATGTCGCTGCTGGTGAAGCAGTGCTGAACAGTGTGACGTATCCTCCAGATACGGCAGTGGCAAGCGTCGGTGTCCACATTCGCTTGACCCGCCAGGAAGGGAAACTGACGCTTCGCATCCGCGACCCGGGACCCGGCTTTGATTATAAACCACGACTGTGTGCATTAAAGCAAAGCAAAGAAGAAACCATCGTGGCCGGCCTGCATGAAGAAGGCGGTCGAGGCATTCTGCTCATGTATGAGTGCTCCGACCGACTGTTTTTCAATCGGGACGGGAACGACGTGCTTCTCGTAAAACACTGTCCTTCGGAAAACGACTGACCACCACTGCCGCTTTCCGGAAAGCCTGTACATTCCGGTATGTCCATATACAAGCAGTGAGGCTGGGACAAAAGCACAAAGCGCCTTTTGATCGGAACGGCGCGTACCGCAGGTTCTTTGAGGGAAGCATGGGTTCTTCCTGCTTCCCGAGCAGCCGGCTACGCCTTCAACCTGTATAAGAACGTATACACGCCCGTGATGCCAGAATAGAAAAAAGCCCTTACCATCTTTTGGTGAGGGCTTTCTGTATCAAAAGGATTGATCCTTCCAATGATAATCGCTTGCCTGACTCGAGGCCGACACCCATCGCGGATGAGAACCTTGATGCAGCCTCTTATCAGAGTACGGGAACGCTCTCAAGACCCGACCTCGGTGGACGCCTATCCTCCAGCCTGCACCTCAATCTGCTGCGTGAGCGAATGTTCATAAGGCTGCAGCAGCTCCTGATCTCCGGAGCGGGTCACTACATGGAAAGATGCCTCTGCCTCAATGGTATACTGTCCAGGTTCTGCATCTGCCACCTCGACACTCATGCCTTCCAGCTGGTCCCCTTCCTGCATCACCGTTTCCTGATCCGAGTCTTGTTCTTCTTCTTCTGTGTATACGGTTTCTCCCTCTGCATCGGTGATCGACACAATCGTCGCAATACCACCTTCATAGCGGACCGCAAAGTCATCTTCACCCACGTGCGTAACCAGCGGGGTTACGACGAGAGTATTCCCAGTAAAAACTGGATCCACCGTCAGCTCAGCCTGACCGAATTCATCCGGTTCCCCGCAGTTCTGCAGGGAAAAAAGGGAGAGCGCAATCCATAGCGTGTGCTTCCAATACGTCATGATCAGCAGCTCCTTTCAACACTTCTCCACTATTATACCCGCCCTGAAGCAGACTGGTAAAGTGTGTAAGGAGCAGCTTCATCATGTTTTACGAAAGCATCACCCGTTTATAGATAGAGGTCATGCTTTTTCTGCAGACATCGTCGTGTTCAGCCACATCGTTTCCATATAACGGGCCAGACCATCTTCATCGAACCGCGGGGCGGTGCCATCCGCCGCCTGCTTCACATCCACGGAGGCATTCTCCATGGCCGTTCCTATGCCCACGCCGCGGAGCATCTCGACATCGTTCGGTCCATCCCCGAAGGCCGCTGTCTGACTCCGCCGGAATCCGTAACACTGCATCATATACTGCACCGCAGTCCATTTCGATACTTGTTTCGGCACCAGCTCGAATCCATCTGTCCAGCGGATGAAATCACACCGGTACTTATACATCCGCTGGGGCAGGTGGATGAAGGCATCGGAGCGCAGGCTGTATTTGAGAATACGCGACGGACCATTCAGTACATCCGGACCGGCATACACCGGCGGCCGGCCGCCTTCCCTTGTCCACTCCCGTATCATGTCGTCTTCATGCAGGCAGCGCAGTCCTTCTTCTGCATGGATCACGAGGTTTCTCGGATTCGACTGTAACAGCTTCTCGTGCAGCATCTTGTCAGGCTGGATGGTCCGCATGATCAAAGGGTCGAGCGTCATTGGGTCATACACTGCTGCACCATTCAGGCAGATTAACGGTGTTTTCAATCCAAGTTCTGAATGGTAGGGAAGGGTAATATCCAGATGACGTCCTGTCGCAAGAAAGACGTACACCCCGCTGTCTACGAGCTGACGTACAGCCCGCTTTGCGGATGGACTGATGGTATTATTCTCCTGAAGCAGGGTGCCATCCATATCTAAAAATAGTGCTCGTATCTTCATCGTTCAGCCTCCTTTTTTCCTGTGTTCTATTCTCACTGTAGCAGGTATGTTTGATGAAAAAGTCAAGAAGAGGTAAATATTTTGTAGGGAGTTTGTGAAGACCGTGCACAGTCGGTCACACACGATGCCCGGATCCATCTACCTTTCTTTTCTCTTCTTTAATACTAGCCCTCTTCTTTTCTTCTCACAGCCAGATGCCGAAGCATCGAAAGGCCCAATGACGAAGTATTCTGGAAATGAAAAACATCACACTTCTTTCACAAAAAGAAATGCATGCCTGTAACAGAGAAAAAAAGAGATATGAACAGAATAAAGCGGATGATAGTCGCTTACATGCTGATTTGACTTGTATGTTTATTCTGTTACAATTCGATTGTTCTATACGGACGAGAGACTCACGGAGCCTCTCACTTCTTTTCTGCTTATTCCGCTCTGGGGACCGGACCGACGCCCGGGCCTGCCGGCGGTATGTTGGGGGAGAGATACTAATTTAACGAAAGAGGTGCAACGATTGACAACGTTGGAAAAAGTAAAAACGGAATGGTTTAGTAATGTGAAAGGGGATGTTCTTGCAGGTATTGTAGTGGCGCTTGCGCTCATTCCTGAGGCAATCGCCTTCTCGATCATTGCTGGAGTAGATCCGATGGTTGGTTTGTACGCAAGTTTTTGTATCTCCATTGTGATCGCCTTTATCGGCGGTCGACCTGGTATGATTTCCGGTGCTACGGGGGCGATGGCATTACTGATGGTCACGCTCGTTGCTGAGCACGGCCTGGAGTACCTGCTTGCCGCAACGATTCTGACAGGGGTGCTGCAGATATTATTCGGCGTATTCCGTCTGTCAGTTTTCATGAAGCTCGTACCCAGGTCGGTCATGATCGGCTTTGTTAACGCCCTGGCGATTTTGATCTTCACTTCGCAGCTCCAGCATTTTGTCGGTGAGACATGGGTGATGTATTCCCTCGTTGCGCTTACCTTGGCGATCATTTATATTCTGCCTCGTTTCACGAGAGCTATCCCATCGACGCTCGTCGCGATCGTCGTTGTGACGGCACTCGCTATTTTCATGAATTTCGGTGTGAGAACCGTAGGGGACATGGGCACACTGCCGAGTACACTTCCTATCTTCCTCATTCCTGACATTCCACTGAATCTGGACACGCTTGCGATTATTTTCCCTTATTCTCTCGCGCTGGCAGTCGTCGGTATTCTGGAATCTCTGCTGACTCAAAATATCGTAGACGACATGACCGATACCGAGAGTGATAAAAACAAAGAAAGCCGCGGTCAAGGCATCGCCAACGTAACGACCGGCTTCTTCGGCGGTATGGCCGGGTGTGCCATGATTGGACAGTCCGTCATTAACGTCAAGTCCGGGGCAACCGGCAGACTCTCCTCGCTGACAGCAGGTATTGTTCTGCTAGGCATGATTATCACGCTGCAGGGAGTCGTTGTACAAATACCAATGGCCGCTCTTGCCGGTATCATGATTATGGTCTCGATCGGTACGTTCGACTGGTCTTCGCTGATGAACATCCACCGGATTCCACGATCGGACGCTGCGGTTATGATTACCGTCGTTTCTGTCGTCGTGTACACGCACGACTTGTCGATCGGTGTTTTTGCCGGTATAATCATGAGTGCCCTCTTCTTTGCCTGGAAGATTTCCAAAGTGAAAGTCGAAGAGCACTTTGACATGAAAACCAATGCTATGACGTACGAAGTGCATGGACAGCTGTTCTTCGCTTCCGTGGAAGACTACCTCGATCAAATCAATTTTGATGCTGATGTGCAAAAAGTAACCATCGATTTGTCGAACGCCCACCTCTGGGATGATTCTGCAGTCGGTGCGATAGACAAGACGGAGCATAAGTTTGAGCAGCGCCATATAGAAGTTGCTATCACAGGAATGAATAAAGAGAGTACGAAACTCATGGATAAAATCGGCGGCTTGAGCAAAGCCTCCGGACATTAAGGAGTGCTGTATGTACAAAAATATTCTCCTCGCCATTGATGGATCAGATCACAGCTACCGGGCAACAGAAAAAGCGATTGCCCTTGCTGAGCTGACGCCGGATGCTGCAATCGAAATCCTTTACGTCGTTCCTGGTAATAAGTCTAAATCCGACGTCCTTCATTATGGAGATTCGGATAGTGCATCCAGAAAACGAACGAAGATGCTTCAGGAATACGAAAAAATGATAAAAGAAAAATCGATTCCGGTCGAAACAACCGTCCTTCATGGGAAAGACGGCATTGCGGAAGCCATCATTGCTCATGCCAACGAGGGAGGCTACGATACGCTCGTCCTCGGCAGCCGCGGCCTGAGCGCCGTCCAGACGATGGTTCTCGGCAGTGTCAGCCATAAAGTAATGAAGTATGTAAAAGCCCCTGTCATGATGGTCAAGTAACCATCGGCGTACCAACCCCACCGAACCTGAGTCGGCCGGGGTTGGTTTTTTTCTAAGTTGAAGCGCATGTTCAAAAGGAGG
Organism: Alkalicoccus chagannorensis DSM 18086; assembly: GCF_000429725.1. Taxonomy (GTDB): domain Bacteria; phylum Bacillota; class Bacilli; order Bacillales; family Salisediminibacteriaceae; genus Alkalicoccus; species Alkalicoccus chagannorensis. Next base: position 46,658 of record NZ_AUCK01000017.1, read on the forward strand.
TTACTATGTTAGAGGATAATGGGGAACGCGTCATTCCTGAGAAAATGAAAGATGATAACGGCATGTGGCTCGAACACCTGGCACGCTATTACTTTGCTCTTCCTTTCGCAAAGGGCCGCGTGCTGGATATCGCCTGCGGCTCCGGCTATGGGACAAAACTGGTGGCAAAAGCTCGAAAGAAAGAAGGCGTTACGGCGATCGGAGCCGACATCGATGAGGATGCCCTTCAGTATGCCCGGGGGAAATATTATCACCCTCAGGTGGCGTACCAGTACGGCGATCTGCTGGATCCTGCCCTGCCGGAGACCTTGGGGACGTTTGATACCGTTTTGTCCTTTGAAACCATCGAACACGTGCCGGACGATCAGTTTGCTCTCGAGCAGCTGATGAAGCTGACTGCACCTGGCGGCACGCTGCTTCTCTCTACTCCTTTCGGTGCCGGCAGAGAGGCAGCTTCTCATTCTCCTTTTCATTATTTTCAAATGACGGAAGAAGAATTCCTCCACCTGTTCGATGCGACACATGATACTTGGGATTCTCTCCGCTTTTTTTATCAAAACGGAGTCAGTATTGTAAACGAGAAAATCCCCGGCTTCCGCTACCCGATCGGCATCGCTGCAGCCACCAAGAAAACATAACTCTTCTTTCTCTAAAGTACGCGCCCAGCGTCCCGGTGGAGACCGCCGCGGAGGTGATCAGCTTGCTTTGGTCCCCTGCTTAGCTTCCAGCCTCCTACTAACCCGCATGCCACGGGTTCCGCTTCGGCTTTCCTCGTGAACAAAAGCGCAAGGCGCCTTTTGGTCGGAATGGCGTGCATCGTCGCTGCAAGCTTTTTGAGAGAAGAAAACGTTTTGTTTCTTCCCGTGCAGCGCATGAAGCCGCCGTCCCCCCCTTAATGAAAACTTATACATTCATATACTTCGAAAAGAAGACGCTCCCCATTTGGGAGCGTCTCTTTTTTGATGGCCTGCGTCTCTTAAGCGATGCAGGATGTTGTTACTGAGCAAGGGTTGCAGGCAAAGGAGAATCATCTTTCCCCTGCTCTAAGGAGAGGAAGCAGGATAATCCACTCCCTCCTCTGGCTCCGCCTCATCTTCCCCTGGCTGTCTTCGGAAGAACAACGCGCGATCACGGTACAGGAACCAGCAGGAAAGAGCGAGCGCAAGAACGTCCGCAAGCGGGAATGCCAGCCAGACGCCCCACACGCCGATGAAAGGCGGAAGGATCAATACGAGCGGAATCAGGAATAACACCTGCCGGGCCATCGAAAGCACCAGGGCCGGTTTGGCCTTGCCGAGCGCTTGATACAGTCCCCCGCTGATGACTTGAATGCCGATGACAAACGCAACGGCAAAAATAATTCTCATCGCATCCGTGCCGGCATCAATGACCGCCGGATCCGATGTGAAGACCCGCATCAGCCAGGAAGGGAAAATCATGCAGAGAAGGAAGACGCCTGTAGAAAACACCGTAACGACTTTCAATCCGAGTTTGATCGTTTCGCGCATGCGCGCATACTGACCGGAGCCGTAGTTGTAGCCGACGATCGGCTGCATCCCCTGGAGAATCCCCATCATCGGCATCAATGTAATCATCGCCACGCGCTGGACGATCCCGAACACCCCGACATAGAATTCGCCCCCGTACTGGACCAGCATCGCATTAATGGCGACCATCATGACACTTCCGGATACCTGCCGTACAAAGGCAGGCATCCCGATGGTGAACACTTCCTTGACGATACGCCACTCCGGCATCATCTCAGACAGCCGGATGAACAGCGAACTCCTCCCGGCCAGGAAGTAGTAGAGCACAATAAAGGACACAGAGGCCTGGGAAATGACCGTCGCGATCGACGCTCCCTGCACGCCCATGTCCAGCCAGACAATGAAGACCGGGTCGAGCAGAATATTCATCACGGATGGGATAATCATCGTCATCATCGCAAACCGGGCATTTCCTTCGGAGCGGATGATCGCATTCGTCGTAAACGAAAAGGTGAAAAAGAGCGTTGCCATCGTGATTGGAAAAATATACGAATGAGCGAGGGTGAGAATGCTCTCCTGCGCACCAAAAATGCGCAGTGCCGGTTCAAGCAGCGTGAATGACGCAGCAATCCCGAGCATGCTGAAGACAAGCACCATCGTGATAATGTTGCTGAATACGCGGTTCGCTTCCTGCTGACGCTGTTCCCCGAGCCGGCGGGAAATGACCGAAGCACCCCCCATGCCAAGCGCTGCCGCAAGGGCCATCATGATAATCATGATGGGAAAAGCAAGGGTAACCGCCGCTACACCATCGATGCCGACAAAGATAGAAATAAATATGGTATCCACGACATTATACAGAGACATGACGAGCATCCCGATGATAGCAGGAATCGACAACCGCCGCAGCAGCTTCGGAATCGGTTCGTCCCCCAGTCTGCTGCTTTGTTCTTTCTGCGTCATCGGCCTACCCCTCCTTCAGCTTCTGCTGCATTCGCTGAAGCGCAGACAGCAGCTGCTTTCTTTCTGCATCGTCCAGTCCATCTGTCAAATGCTCCTCCAGCTGCTCGGTTTCTCTCCAGAGCGCGGCCTCTTTCGCACTTCCTTCCCCAGTCAATCGTACCCAGCTGCTTCGTCGATCCTTTTTTCCTGCCTGTTTGATAATAAGTTCCCGCTTCTCTAGAGAAGCAGTCAGCCCGTTCATCGTGGAAGCCTGGATATGCAGCCTTTCCTGCAGCTGCTTCTGCGTCTGTTCCCCGTAGCGCTGCAGCAGGAAAAGCACTCTCAGCTGCGCATTCGTCAATCCGTGCGCAGCCAGTGTTTTATTAACATGGTTTTCCATCAGGTGGGCAGTCATGCCGAGCTGTGCCCCGATTCGGTCATCCAGCGTACGTTCCTCCATGATTATGTCACTCCGTCCTTATTACTTCGCTCCCTAATATTACGCCAATCGAAATATATCGTCAATAGGTTCCTGGTGGTACTTCGCCCCTTCTTTCTTTACACTGAAGAAAAGGAGGCATTTGGATGACCATTATTGTTGCACAGAATATTGATGATTCGTGGAAAAAGACATTGCAGGAAGCAGCCCCGGACCACCGCATTATTACAGGACGGGACCAGGAACACTGGGAGAAAGAGATTCATGAAGCGGAGGTGATTGCCGGTTGGAAGCCGCAGATGGAAGCACTGCTTCCCGAGGATGCCCCTCTTCAGTGGATTCAGACATGGAGTGCCGGGGTCGATCACCTGCCGCTCGACCGGTATGAAGCGAAAGGGTGGATGGTAACCAGCGCCAATGGTGTGCATGCTTATCCCATTTCCGAAACCATTTTCATGTTTCTTCTCGGCTGGACGAGAAAACTCGGCAGCTACGTCCGCCAACAGCAGCTGCAGCAGTGGCATCATGCCGGCCTGAACGATGAACTGCACGGAAAAACGATGATGCTGTTCGGTCTTGGAGCCGTAGGAGAAGAAACGGCCCGGATCGGCGATGCCTTCCGCATGAACGTGATTGGTGTCCGCCGCAGCGGAAAATCCTCCCCCTACGCGTCTGAAGTGTTGACGCTGCAGGAAGCGGCTGAACGAATAGCGGAAGCAGACGTTGTCGTCAACACCCTCCCTCTCACGAACGAGACCATGGATTGGTTCGATAAGAACACGTTCGAACGGATGAAGGCGGATGCTTTTTTTGTCAATATTGGCCGCGGAAGCACCGTCGTGGAAAAGGATTTGATCGAAGCACTCGAAGCAGGGACCATTGCCGGCGCAGGCCTTGATGTGTTTGAACAGGAGCCGCTGCCCGAAGATCATCCGTTCTGGCAGATGGAACAGGTGATGATGACTCCTCACACTGCCGGCTCCACCCGTTACTATCACGACCGGGTGCTGGAACAGATCTTTCTGCCGAACTTGAAAAGCTGGCTCGAGAACAAAGAACCCGGGATCAACCGGGTTTCCTTTGACGCCGGCTATTAAAACGAAGGCTGATGACATCAAAGTAAGCGTGAAAGAATACGTACCGAAATAAGGCGCTGTGCCTGCCGCGCCGGGCTTCCCGCAGGGCTTGTCTTCACGTCCTTCTTCCCCTCTCCCGGGGAAGAAGGGATTTTCAGACGGCGCGGATCCTCTCGGAGTCGTCGCCCTGTATGAGAACGCATACACTCTTATACCTATAAAAAGAGTGGCCCTCTCAGAGAGCCACTCTTTCTATATGAACCGGTCTCGCTTCCCCTTTGACGCGCTGCAGAGACGGTTTTCTTTATTTCATCTCCTGCAGGTACTGTTCAATATCGACATTGAAGTTCGCAGCAAGCCGCTTGCCGAGTTCTTCGCAGCCCCGGTAGAAGTTGCAGATCATCAGAAGCAGAGTCTGTTCGTGAATCCCGTCCATGTTGTTTGTCAGGTTTTTCACGAGTGCGTCCTGTTCTTCTTTCGTGAAATTGTCCCAGACTCTCTGCAGCTGCAGAAATTCCGCCGTTTTCTCAATCGGCTGTCGTCCGGCCTGCCCACCGACCGGATAGCGGAAGTCCTCCTCATCTACTTCGGCCGGATGGTCTTCGTAGCCGTTCGGCTCGTAGTTGATACGGTCTGTCTGCTGGTTGACGGGCATGGCACCGTCCCGCTGATTGTTATCTACTTTCGCGAAAGGGCAGTTGATCGGGAGCTGCAGATAATTGGTGCCGATCCGGTAGCGCTGCGTATCCGAATAGGAGAACAGTCGCCCCTGCAGCATTTTATCCTCAGACGGTTCAATGCCCGGCACGAGAACGCCGGGGTTGAACCCGACAGATTCCGTTTCTGCAAAGACGTTGTCGACGTTTTGATGCAGTGTCATCGTGCCGACGTGATGATAAGGGAAGTCCTCCTCAAACCAGTCCTTCGTTGCATCGAGCGGGTTGAAGTCGAACTCATCCAAGTCTTCCGGCTGCAGAAACTGCACGTAGAGATCCCATTCCGGATAATTGCCTTCTTCAATGGCCTGGTAGGTATCCACCGTTGCATGGTTGAAATCTTTCCCCTGCATCTCGGCAGCTTCTTCCTCCGACAAGTTCTGAATGCCCTCTTTCGGCACCCAGCGCATTTTTACGTACACGTAATTGCCGTGAGCGTTCACCCATTTGAACGCATGCACGCTCGATCCACGGATCGTGCGGTAGCTTCTCGGGATTCCTTCATCGGAAAACAAATGCATGAGCATGTTCGTCGATTCCGGCGAATGCGCCATGAAATCAAACAGGCGGTCCGGGTCCTGAATGTTGGTCCGCGGATCCGGCTTCAGGGAATGAATCACATCCGGGAATTTGATGGTATCTCTAATAAAGAAGACTGGGAGATTGTTGCCGACAAAATCATAGTTGCCCTCTTCCGTATAGAACTTGACTGAAAAGCCGCGCGGATCCCGCAGAGTTTCAGGTGAATGATGCCCGTGGATTACCGTCGAGAAACGGGCAAAAACCGGGGTTTCCCGTCCTTCCTCCTGGAGAAAATGGGCTTTCGTGTACCGCTTCATGCTTTTTGCGGTTTTGAAAGTTCCGTGTGCGCCGAATCCTCGGGCGTGCACCACGCGCTCCGGTACTTTTTCGCGGTCGAAATGAGCCAGTTTTTCGAGCATCTGATAGTCTTCGAGCAGCATTGGTCCGTTTTGACCGGCTGTCCGGGAGTTCTGATTGTCATGAATCGGCACACCTTGATTGGTCGTCAGCTTCCTTTTCATCTATGTACCTCCTTTTAGTAAGGACAGTTTTTCCTGATACTGCCTTTACCACTATTGATAACCATTCTTATCTATATGTAAACCTGTTTTCACCAGATCTTCATTTTTGGTTTCCTGCCTGCTCTGCTATACTGATACTTGGCGGAAGAAACCACAGCGTTACGCGCGGTTGTCCGGAACGGCGCATGTATGGAAGCAGAGCAGACGCCGCCGTCCGAGTTCCATAAGAACGATTGTTTTTCACTCTGTTAAAAAGCGAGGTAATACGATGTCCTACAGTAAACTGCTGCTCGTCAGCGCCGCTGTTTTCGGTCTGGTCGGTACCGTGATGGGCGGTCATATGGCAGGTGCGGGCTCTCCCGCGCTCCGTCCGATCCACGCCCATATTCTCGTCGCCGGCTGGCTCTCCCTCTTTGCCTGGTCCATCTTTTATAAAGTGTATCAGCCTCCCCGTTCCATCATGACGGCGGTGCAAGTCTGGACCGGGCTGATTGGTACCATCGGCCTCTGTGCCGGGATGTACTTTTTCTTTCTTGAGCCGTTCCCGACGCCGGAACTGTTCAACCTTTTGTTTTACATCATCAGCGGTACGGTGTTGATCGTCAGCTATCTGCTTTTTGTTATTATTACCATCAAAACGCCATCAGAAGACCACGTCGGCTGACCAAAAACGCGGAGCGTCTTTTGATCGGAACGGCGCGTACTACGCGCTTTTCGAGGGAAAACAGGGTTCTTCCTTCTTCCCGCACAGCCGACATAGACGGCGCCATTCTGCAGCAGGAGCCGGTAATACAAAAGCCCCTCACCACAATCCTGGTGAGGGGCTTTTGTTATGAAGCAGATGGTCCTGCCGGGTCATTCGCCATTCTCCAGCGCCTTTACCGCCTGCTTGACGGATCCGTACGTCTGCAGCGAGGACAGATTGATATCGAGTCCGCGTGTTGCCATCGCAATCCGCGGGGTAATTCCCGTGATGATCATGCGGATACCCTTCAGCCGGAGCAGGTCTCCCAGCTGAAAAATGCCGAGGGTCGCCGCCTCGTTGATGTCCTTAAAACCGGATAAATCGACAATCAACGTATCGATTTCATCCTTTTCCAGTTCCGGCAGAATACGCTCAATGATCAGGTTGACCCGCTTCTCGTCAATGGTGCCAATGACCGGGAGAACGGAGACACCGTCTTTGATCGGAACGACCGGCGAGGACAGCAGTTCGATTTCTTTGTTGTACTGATCAATCTGGGCCTGCTGATACTTGAAGGCTGTAATATCTTTTTGGATGCCGACAAAGTAGTACTGCTCCTCCCGCTCCAGATAAATCGGATCAATATGAAGCAGGTTCCAGAACGGCGTACCATCTTTTTTGTAGTTTAGAATCTCCACGGAGACGGCTTCCTTCTTTCTTACCGCTTCCCGGATGTGATCGATCGTTTTCGGATCTGTCTCCCTGCCCTGCAGAAAACGGCAGTTGCGTCCGATCAGCTCTTCGGTTTCATATCCTGTCAGGCTCGTAAAGCCTTGATTGGCATAAATAATCGGGTTGTCTTCCTGTTCTGGATCACTGATGATAAACACCAGCTGTGTTTTTTCCAGCACGCGGTTTTTCAACGCCTGAAGGTCCGTTACCACGTCATCGCTCCTTTCCACTTTCACGACTGCTACCCATATTGTATCGGACCATCAGTGGAATGAAAAGCCAAATCCCCTCATACCGTGAAGAGATCCGCGATAACAAGGGTGCAGGCGCCGATGAGCGAGGCATCTCTGCCCAGTGCTCCGGGCTGCACGGAAATGTTCACCGCGGGTCCGCTCAGCAGCTGACGTTCCAGCCGGCTGCGCAGGGCGGGCAGAAAATAGTCCGAAGCACCTGCCATGCCTCCGCCGAGGAGAACAAGCGGGGGATTGAGAAGATGGATCACGTTCACGAGCCCGATGCCGAGCGTATCTCCGATTTCCTCCCAGCGGCGGATACTCGCTGCGCTCCCATCCCGTGCCGACTCATACAAGCCTTCTGCATCAGCTGCCTCCGCGCCTTCCAGATGAAGCTGCCTGCGGACCGCCCCTCCGGAAACGAAGGCCTGCAGACATCCACGTCCGCCGCAGCTGCAGACCGGTCCGTCTTTGGCGATGACGACATGCCCAGCCTCTCCAGCAAGGTGATCCGCGCCGTGATACAGCTCACCTTGATAAATAAAGCCGCCTCCGATGCCTTCCCCCAGATTCAAACAGAAGAAGCTCTCCGCTGTTCTTCCTGCGCCGAACCAGTGCTCCCCCAGAGCCATCGCTTTTGCATCATTTTCGATAAAGACGGGCATCGCCAGTGCCTCTTCCAATCGTTTCCTTACGGGCATACGGCGGAAACCGAAGGAAGGAGCATGCACCGCCTCCCCATTTTCTGCGTTCACAATGCCGTGCATCGCGACGCCGACCCCGATCACTTTCGTGCGCACTTCCGGGGAAGCAGCTAAAAAGTGCTCGATCGTCTCCTTAAGAAAGGCCATAAACTGCTCTTCGGACAACGAGGGGGGCAGTTCCGATACTTGTTGCTTCAGCAGCCGGCCGTGCATATCAGCGGCTGCTGTCCGTACTTTTTTGACACCGACATCGACGCCGATGATCCGTCTCGAATGCGGATGAACCGTGAGGAGTATCGGTTTTCTCCCTCCCTTGGAATCCCCCGCCCGGCTTTCTTCCACCAGTTCCTCCTGAAGCAGCTCCTGCACGAGATTCGTGACCGTCGGCGGAGTCAGCCCGGTCTGTTTGGCAATATCGGCCCGCGAAATGCCGTCATGACGCCGGATGACCTGAAGCACTCGAGTGCGGTTTTCGGATTTCATGCGTTGAAAGCTGTCTCGTTTCATCCGGCTGTCCTCCTACAGGGTTTCAACAAACTGCTGGAACGCAGCTTTTCCCTCATCGTTCCGTTTAAATACACCTGCATGGTGCAGAATGTCATGAAACACCTGCCCCGTTTCCTCCCGCAGAATCTCCATGACATTGTCTGCATGCAGGCCGGGATGCTGTTCCAGAATCCGACCTGCCCAGGGAGCGTGCTTTTCGGCTTCGGTTCCTTCCAGCACTTCCAGGCTGCCTGAGATGAGAGCCTCCGCGGTCATTTCCAGCTCCCGCTTCAAACGTCCCGGCAGGACAGCAAGTCCCATGACTTCAATCAGCCCGATGTTTTCCTTCTTGATGTGATGGACGTGCTCATGCGGATGGAAGATGCCCGCTGGATGCTGCTCGGACGTCCGGTTGTTCCGCAGGACAAGATCCAGTTCGTACGCGTCCCCTCTCCGTCGGGCGATCGGGGTGATCGTATGGTGAGGCGTTCCATCTGTCTCTGCATACACATCCACGTCCGGCGCACTGAATTGTTTCCATTCGGCCAGAACATGGGCCGCGGCCTGCACGAGCGGCTGTTTACGCTGGCTCCGGAGCCGGAGCACGCTCATCGGCCAGACGAGACGGGCCGCCGTCACATCCGGGAAAGCACGCAGCGAATGCGTCCCCTCTTCTGCAGCACGGGCCATTGGGAATTCATAACGTCCGGCCTGGTAGTGGTCGTGGCTCAGAATCGATCCGCCTACAATCGGCAGGTCTGCATTGGACCCGATGAAGTAATGAGGATAGTCGTGTACGAAGTCGACGAGCCGCTGGAACGACGCTTCGGTAATCTTCATGGGGTCGTGCGTATTTTTCAGTACGATCGCATGCTCATGGTAGTAGACATACGGGGAGAACTGCAGCTGCCATCCTTCCTCATTCAGCTGTACCGGTATCGTCCGGAGGTTCTGCCTTGCGGGATGGTCGAGGCGGCCGGCGTACCCGACATTTTCTCGGCAGAGCAGGCAGAGCGGATAGGACGGCCCTGCATTGGCCTTGGCCGCTTCGATTTCTTTCGGATCTTTCTCCGGTTTGGACAGGTTGATCGTCATATCCAGATCACCATACGAAGTCGCCGTTTTCCACGTCTCGTTTTTCGCGATCCGGTCCCGGCGGATGTAGTGAATATCCTGGTTCCATTCATAAAACCAGGCTGTCGCCGCCTCGATCCCTTGCTTCTCCTGCACCTCCCGGAAGCGGCTGATCGTATTCGACGGCCGCTCGGCAAAGACGCTCATCAGCTTTGTATCAAGCAGATCGCGTTCCGTGGTGGTCCCGCCGATGATGCCTTCCGCTGCCGCCCAGTCCAGAATATCTTCCAGGATCGATGCCGCAGACCTCCCCGATGGAGCACCCGGGAGTTCCAGTGATTCCGCCAGTCCCAGTACATCGAGCAGCTGATTTTTACAATAGATGTCATCTTCTGCCGAAATCAGCTGTTTTCCCCGGGCATAGGCCGTCAGTTCATTCAGGTAACGATCAATCATCCTTGTGCCCCCTTTTCCTGATAACCGCCGGGATAACGTTCGTGCCACTCCCATGCATCCCGGATGATGTCTTCGAGACGATGGTGCTGCGGCTGCCATCCGAGCACGTCGGCTGCTTTCTTCGACGAGGCGACCAGCACAGCCGGATCGCCGGCGCGGCGCGGCGCTTTTTCCTTAGGGATGCTGCGGCCGGTGACCATCTCTGCCGTATCGATGACCTGCTTGACGCTGAAGCCGCTGCCGTTCCCGAGGTTGAAGTAGTCCGGCGTACCGCCGCCGCGCAGATAGTCGAGCGCCTTCGTATGAGCTTGAATCAGGTCCTGCACGTGAATATAGTCGCGGACGCACGTCCCGTCTTCTGTCGGGTAGTCCTCTCCGAAAATCTTGATGCTGTCGCGCTTTCCCTGGGCTGCCTGCAGTACGATAGGAATCAGGTGGGTTTCCGGCTGATGATCCTCTCCGATATCCTTCGTCTGATGCGCACCAGCCACATTGAAGTAACGCAGCACGACATAGCGCAGGTCGTGCGCTTCTGCTGTCCAATGCATCATCTTCTCGATCGCGAGTTTTGTTTCCCCGTACGGGTTGCCTGGTGCTGTCGCCATCTCTTCGGTAATCGGCACGTGTTCCGGTTCGCCGTAAACGGCAGCTGTCGAGGAAAAGACGAGCTGTTCCACTCCGTATTCCTGCATCTTCTGCAGAAGGCAGAGCGCCCCGTAGACGTTGTTATTGTAATAGTCCAGCGGCTTCTCCATACTCACCCCGACGAGGGAATCTGCAGCGAAATGCATCACAGCATCCACGCTGTGGTTTTGGAAAATCCGGTCAAGGACATTCCCGTCCCGGAGGTCTCCTTGATAAAAAACAGCACCCTCGAGTACCGCCCCTGCATGACCCGTCTGCAGGTTATCCAGAACGATGACCTCCTCTCCCTGCTCCAGCAGTGCTGCGGTCCCGTGCGATCCGATATAACCGGCTCCTCCACATACTAATACGGCCATGTTGACCACCTCTCCTCTGCTTATTTGATGCGTTTTGCACCGTCTCCAATACCGACAATATAAAAATCCGGTTTGATTCCTGATGCTTTTTGATAAGCTGCTGCGATGGCATCGAGCGTGTCATCGAGGCCTTTCTTTTCTACGAGGCTGACCGTACACCCGCCAAAGCCGGCACCGGTCATTCTCGAACCGATCACTCCTTCCTGGGCCCAGGCGGCCTCGGCCAGTGCGTCGAGATGTTCCCCTGTCACTTCATAATCATCCCGGAGCGACACATGCGATGCGTTCATCAGCTGGCCGAATCCTTCCAAGTCTCCTCGGCTCAGCAGCTTTTGTGCTTCGATCGTCCGGGCATTCTCCGTCACGGCATGCCTGGCGCGCCGCAGCTGGGTGTCATCGGACAGCTGTTTTTCTGCTTCTTCCCATTCTTCGAGCGTCAACTCACAGAGATGCTGAATGTCTTTTGTCTTCTGTATTTCCTGGAGCGCCTGCTCGCACTCCTCTCTCCGTTCATTATACTTGGAATCTGCCAGCCCCCGCCGTTTGTTCGTGTTGGCGATAACGAGTTTTTTCTCACGAAGTTCGACAGGGGCATAGCTGTAATCCAGGGTGGCGCAGTCCAGCAGCATCGCCGCATCCCGCCTGCCCATCCCAATAGCAAACTGATCCATGATGCCGCAGTTCACCCCGATGAACTCGTTCTCTGCCTTCTGGGCCAGCCGGACGAGCTCCAGCATGTCGATATCAAGGCCATGGAGGTCTTTCCACGCTGCTCCCGTAACGAGCTCAATAGAAGCTGAGGAAGAGAGGCCCGCTCCGTTTGGAATATTGCCATGAACAAACGCATCAAATCCGTGTGCTCCTCCCCATCCTGCCTCAGCGAGCACGGCCAGCATGCCTTTCGGGTAGTTAGCCCAGTCATCGGCTGTGTCATAGACGAGACGATCGAGATCCACTATCACCGTTCCCCGATCCGGGAAATTGTCCGAATAGAGACGAATCTGCCGGTCTTCCCTCGGTCGAACCGCCATGTAGGTACCGACGGTCAGCGCACATGGAAACACATAGCCTCCATTGTAATCTGTATGTTCCCCGATCAGGTTCACCCGGCCCGGTGCAAAGTAAACCGCCTCCGGCTTCATTCCGTAATGAGCTTCAAATCCTTTTGATGTATGTTCTTCCATAATGAGCCCTCCCTGCGTCGTTGGCGTTGCAGTGACTTTCTTAATTAATTTATTTAATTAAGTACATTGTAACGAATCACCACCGTTTTGAAAAGGGGGTTCTTGCATCTAAAGGATTGCGGTCCCCTGCAGATTCAACGACCGGCGGCAGGATAAAAGCCCGCCACGCCGGCAATAACCGTATCGATGCCGCAGGAAAACTAGAAGCTCCTTTCAGCAGCAGACAGGGAAGTCAGCTGAATTTGATTGTTTGTGATTGATTTTGAAAAAATATGATTGACTTTGCGTTGTTTTGACGTTATGATAGCGTTAACATCGAAAGAAGGTGACTGAATATGCTTACTTTTGAACGACAGGAAGCCATTCTCCAGCTGCTCGAACTCCAGAAAGTAGCAAAGCTTTCCGAATTGACGCAGGCAACCGGCGCTTCAGAGTCAACGATCCGCCGGGATTTAAGCGAACTCGAAAAACAGAAAAAGATCAAACGCATACACGGCGGCGCCTCGCTTCCTACTCGTAAAACGGACGAACCTTCCCTCCAGGATAAAGAGTTCTCTTTTACGGAAGCCAAACAGGCAATCGGCAGACTGGCAGCAGGACTGATTAAAGATGGCGATTCGATTTTCGTCGATGCCGGATCATCAACCGCTGCGATCCTTCCATGGATTCAGGCACGTCGGATCACGATTGTGACGAACGGGCTGAATATAGCAGCCGCTGCTGCGGACAATGACTTTACAACCTATGTCCTCGGTGGGTACGTCAAAAGCGGAACGAGAGCCTTTATCGGCCGCGCTGCGGTGGAAGCCCTGGAGCAGTACCGCTTTGATAAAGCCTTTCTCGGCACGAACGGAGTGGACGCCGATTTCGGCTACTCTACACCGGATCCGGAGGAAGCAAGCATCAAACAGCTCGCCCTTCGTCAAGCACAGGAAGGGTACGTCCTCGCAGATGCATCCAAGCTGGACCAGACGTCTTTCAGTCATATTGCCCGGCTCGAGGAAGCCGTGCTGCTGACGGAAATGTCCGCTGAACACGAAAGCCTGCTTCACCGCATGCGGGACTATACGATCGTAAAGGCGGTGGAGCTATGATCTGGACCCTGACATTGAATCCTTCCATTGATCACTTCACAGAATTGGAAGATCTTCAGCCGGGGACGACCAACCGCGCGCAGCGACAGCGGTATCTGCCAGGCGGCAAAGGCATTAACGTCTCTACGGTGCTCAAAAACGCGGGCATCCCCGTGAGAACAATCGTCTGTCTCGGCGGTTTCACCGGTGACTATATCCAGAGCTATCTGGAGAACGAAGGCTATCAGCCGGTCGTTATCCCCCTCGATGATACGACGAGGATCAACATGAAAATTCACGCAGCAGAAGAAACGGAAGTTAATGGAGCAGCTCCGGCCTTTACAGAAGCCGACGCCGCAGCTGTATTAAACACTGTGGAACAAATCCCAGCAGGCGATGTCCTGGTTTTATCCGGAAGTCTACCGGATACGCTTTCCACCGATTTCTATGCAGGCATCATTGCGAGAGCGCGGAACAAAGGGATCCAGACGGTGCTTGATACGAGTGGCGAAGCCCTCCGCAAAGGCATGGAAGCCGGTCCTTATTTGATCAAGCCGAATGAAGAGGAACTGGCAGCTATATATGGCGAGTCGATCGATGGCATGACCGAAGCTGTCCGGCTTGCCCAGCGAGCGGCTGCAGACGGCGCTTCCCACGTCCTGCTTTCCAGAGGAGGCGATCCTTCCGTTTTCACTGACGGCAGCAGCACCTGGACTGCTGTTCCTCCCGAAGGCACCGTCGTGAACACCGTCGGAGCCGGGGATTCCACGGCTGCAGGATTCCTTGCAGCATCAGCGGCAGGTCTTCCACCGGAAGAAGCGTTTCTGTCAGGCATTGCCTACGGCTCCGCTACCGCCTTCACCGAAGGGTTCGGCAGTCCGGAAGCCGCGGCTGCTATTCAAAAAAACCTGATTATGACGAAATTAGAGGAGGAAATAGGATGAAAATAACGGAACTGCTCAAAAAAGACCTGATGATCCTCGATCTGCAGGGCCGCAGTAAGCCAGACGTCATCCGCGAGCTTTCCGGCTCGCTGGACCAGGCCGGACTGCTCCGCAGCAAAGAGGAATTTATCGAAGCGATTGAACACCGCGAATCACAGAGTTCCACTGGTATTGGAGAAGGGGTGGCGATCCCTCATGCGAAAACCGCCGCGGTGCTGGAGCCGGCGATTGTATTCGGACGATCCGTAGAAGGCGTCGAGTACGAGGCGCTGGACGGCGCGCCGAGCCATTTGTTCTTCATGATCGCAGCCAGTGAAGGCGCCAATGAAACACACCTTCAGGCCCTCTCGCGGCTGTCGACGCTGTTGATGGATGAAGATTTCCGTCAGACATTATTGCAAGCGCATTCGACAGATGAAGTCATTGACGCGGTGAACGCGAAAGAGAAAGAAAAGCTGGCAGAAGAGGATGCCCCGCAGGAAGCTGCGGAACAATCCGGCACAGAGGATCGGCCTTTCTTCATCGCTGTTACCGGATGTCCTACAGGGATCGCACACACGTATATGGCCGCAGACGGTTTGAAAGACGCCGCCAAAGAATTAGGTTATGAAATAAAGGTGGAGACGAACGGATCGGACGGCGTGAAAAACCGCCTGAGCAATGACGATATTGCCCGGGCAGATGCTGTCATTATCGCAGCCGATACGAAGATTGAAACAGACCGTTTCTCCGGCAAGCCAATGCTCCAGGAGCCGGTCACAGCCGGGATCCGCCGGCCGAAGGAACTGCTCAAGCACGCAGCTGCCGGCAAAGCACCTGTTCATCAGGGGAGCGGGCAGGCGGCTTCTTCTGAGGGCGGTGCATCGAAAAAAGGCAGCGGTTTCTATAAGCACTTGATGAGCGGTGTTTCCAACATGCTTCCTTTCGTTGTCGGTGGTGGTATTCTTATCGCCCTCTCGTTCTTCTTTGAAGATCCAGTTAACGAAGAAATCACACCATTCGGAGCCATTCTCTCGTCCATTGGTGGAGATGCGTTCTTCTTCCTGGTACCGATCCTCGCCGGCTTTATCGCCTACAGCATCGCGGACCGTCCTGGTTTCGCAGCTGGTGCTGTCGGCGGCTTAATGGCCCATAACGGCGACGCTGGTTTCCTTGGCGGCATCATTGCCGGTTTCCTTGCAGGTTATCTCGTCCTGCTCATTCGGAAAGCCTTCTCGTTCATGCCTTCATCTCTGGAAGGAATCAAAACGATTTTGGTACTTCCTCTGTTCGGTATCTTTACAACCGGGTTCATTATGTACTTTCTCGTCGTACCGCTCGCAGCGGTTCAAACCGGTCTCGTCGACTGGCTCGGCGGCATGAGTGCCGGAAACATCGTCTTCCTCGGCATTCTGCTCGGCGCGATGATGGCGGTGGATATGGGTGGACCGATCAATAAATCCGCCTTTACGTTCGGTATTGCGATGATTGAGGCAGGCAACTTCGGACCGCACGCTGCCATCATGGCCGGCGGTATGGTACCACCACTAGGTATTGCACTGGCGACGACGTTCTTCAAGCGCAAATTCACGAAGGAAGAACAGGATTCCGGACGCACCAACTATGTGCTCGGTGCCTCCTTTATCACGGAAGGAGCGATTCCGTTCGCTGCAGCCGATCCGGCCCGGGTCATCCCGGCGATCATCGCAGGTTCTGCCGTTGCCGGCGGGCTCTCCATGATCTTCGGTGCAGCAACAGAGGCCCCTCACGGCGGCGCTTTCGTCATCCTTCTCGTGGAGAACTGGCCCCTGTATATCGTTGCCATTCTCGCCGGCGCTGCCGTCACTGCTCTGCTGCTGGCCGTATTGAAGAAAGACATCAAACCAGTTACTTCCTAATCAGCAAAAACGTACAGCAGAACAAAAGCGCGGAGCGCCTTTTGATCGGAACGGCGTGCGGAAGCGCTGCAAGCCTTTTGAGGGAAGAAGACGTTTTTGTTTCTTCCCGCGCAGCGCATGAAGCCGCCGTCTCCCTGTATGCGAACTTATGCTTTCTTATACTTGAACAAGCCGACGCGCTTCCACCTCCCCGGTGTGAAGCGCGTTTTTTGATTGGACATACCTGCTGCTGAACCATTTTGCACAGACTCCTGTCCGTTCTTTGCCCGCCGTCATCAATTTGAACAGCTTCTCGTTTTAGAGCGGGAAGGTGCTGCCTCACGCTGACGACTGCTCCTGCCTTGGTGAGCTTGATAGATAGGGTACGGTTGTAAACCGTTCAAGCTAAAAAGGAGCAAAAGTCTACTCTGCTTCGCTGAACGTTCTTTTTTGAACATAAATAAACACGCGCTTCTGTCCTGATGACTGGAAGCGCGTGTTTTCGATTTTAGCCGGATCCACCTATTAGGCCTGCAGCATTTTCTCCAGATGCTTCGCTGTCGGCGTCAGGTTCAGGAAGAAGAATGCTTCCCGCAGCCTGCGGCCATCCGGACTGGCCTGCAGATAAGCTGGCCCTCCGGTGTGCATCATAGCTGCATTTACAGCATCCAGGGTTAAATACACCGCTTTACGTCTAACCTCGAGCATGCCTTTCCAGGTGACGCCCTGATCCAGCTGCTGTGTGAAGTCGGCAGTCACCTGATCCAGTCGTTCCTGCAGATCTTCCGGCTGCACCGGAAGCAGCTGATTGGCGCCATGCTGCCGGCTGCGGCATTTGTTCATGGAAGCAATGGCAGCTTCCGTTACGCCGAGACCGAGCGGAACTTGATACGTCACAAAGTACGGGCGAATCGCCGGCACGAAGGTATCGGCATCTTCGGAGAGAATTTCCTCATCTGGTACGAACACGTCCTGCAAGCGGCAGGCGTATGTCGCACTCCCATTCAGGCCGAGGTAGGCGGTTTTTTCTTTCAACGACACCCCTTCTGCGTCACAGGATACAAATGCCATGATCCGCTGGTCATCTCCCGCTGCCGCAATCGCACCGAACCAGTGTCCTTTCCCTAGGTTGGACACCGCCGGCAGAGCACCATTCAGCACGTAGCCTCCACTCACCCGCTCTGCATTCAAGTGAAGCTTCTCCAGTCCAGCGTAATATTTCATCGGATTCGACAGCCCTGTCGCTCCGAGCAGTTCCCCGTTCTCCAGGGCTGGCAGAAAACGCGCCCGCAGTGCTTCGTTCTCGGTATGGCGGACGTACGTAAGTGCTGCCAGGTGGCACCAAAGGTTGAATCCGGTCGTCATGCAGTTGGCAGAAACGGCATGCACTACCTGCACTTCACGGGCAGCGGCTTCTCCGACGGTCAGTCCTTCCGAGGAAAGCCACCCATCGCGGCCGAGCTGAAGCAGAAATGATTCTGCATAGTATGCTTCTTCATCCACTTTTCGTACGAGCGGCTTCAGTTCCTGCTGCAGCAGTTCATCCAGTGTTCTCTCCTGTTGTAAAGTCTGCATAACCCGGATCCTCCCTTTTTTTATCTACGCTTATTTTTTGTCGGAAAGCTGCGTGATGCTGTCGATCGGCGCCTTGACTGCTTCCCTTGCACGAACAACAGATTCGTCATCCGGCGCATCATAGAAGCAGAGGCACTTCGTCATGTCTTCACAGACATACGTTCTGGAGAATTCCACTTCCGGAACTTCCGCATAATGAACCGAATTCTTCTTCTTCCGCTCGAGATAAGCATCCATCGTCAGATCTTCCGGAAGATTCCATTCGACGAGGTAGTTGATTTTATCCGTCTGTTTCTTCGCCTCTTCCAGCTCCTGGCCGACGATGCGCACTTCTTTTTTCAAGTCGACCGGCAGGCCTTCTGCCGTCAGGTTCATTTCCAGAATGGTGTCATCCTCTGCTTCAAAAATAAAGAAAGCACGGTTGAAGTCGGCAGCTACCTGCACTTCAATGAGCTCTTCGGATAATTTCCCCTGAATCGTGCTTACTTTCTCTTCGAAAGCTTCCTTCGTCTGGATGCTGTCGTTCAGTGATGATTCCATAAGATATAGTGTCATACGTGAGATCCTCCTCAAAATTATAATTCCTATCTGCTTTATATGGATAATTGTAAACGAGACGGTTAGAAAAAACAACCCATAAGGTCTTTTTTAATTCCGAGTTATTTGATATACTAAATGAACATTAAATTGGAAAGAGAGGGATTCCGCATGCCGAAGCACCGCTATCCGCTTGAATGCAACATCGCCCAGACTTTAAATCTCGTCGGGGACCGCTGGACGATGCTCGTTCTTCACGAAGTATTAGCTGGCCGGCAGACGTTCAATGCCATCAAAAAAGAGCTGACAACCATCTCAGCCAACGTCCTTTCCGACCGGCTGAAACACTTGGAAGAACTATCGCTGATTGAAAGCTCCTTATATTCCGACCACCCCCCTCGGCATTCTTATCAGCCGACCGAAAGCGGACAGGCTTTTTCCGTCGTCTTTGATGCGATGCTCCTCTGGGGACGCGACCATTTAAATGAGTGCTATAAAAAGCTCGTGCACCAGCCTTGCGATGCGGAAGTGGAAATCGGCTACTACTGCCCCTCCTGTGATACGAAAGTTCCTTCCGAGGAAACCAAGCCGGTCTTCCTGGAACCGCAGCACACGTAGGATACGCCGAGCGGTTTTCGCCTGATCAGCCTGTGCGGCAGATTCTTCGTGCTTCACGCTGAGTGGATGATGGCGTCGAATTCATTCATAGAAAGGCTGTTTTCATCCTGCAGGACGAGATGAGGACGAAAAAATGCGGAATACGTAAAAAACGCTTCCAATGATCCTCGCCCGGATCGTCGGAAGCGTTTTGTATGTAACAGAAGGAACGTCATTGGCGCATGACGGTGAACGAGAAGCCATTCCCCGCCATGCTGCGTCACTTGTTCTCCGGTTCTGCTGAGGTCAATGAAGACGGGATTGCTGCCAATCCAAGCACACCTTCGCACCCCAACCACGTTTCACATGTAATGCTTTTCTATCCTGAAAAAAAGACGTCGTTTCCTCTGCTCTTCTGTCTCTTCTCCCTAATCCGGCAGAAAAGCAGCGTGATCGGGTTACGAAGTGCCTGCACCCCACTGACGTCCAATCCATCGTTCAAACAGACCGAGCGATTTATCGAGCAGCAGGCCGAGCACACCGATAAAGAAAATCCCGGAAAGGACGAGGTCGAGATCGAGGGCATTTCGCGAGTCGACAATCAGATAGCCGAGCCCGGACTGCGCCCCGATCATTTCGCCGGCGACTAGGAAAATCCAGGCTGTCCCGACGGCAATGTGAAGCCCGTTGGCAATGTAGGGGAAAGAGGCAGGGAAAATGATTTTCCAGAGCAGCGATCCGCGGCTCAGCTCCATGTTCTCCGCCAGCTTCAAATACGTAGGATCAATTTTCTTCACCGACGAGACGGTCGACAATAGAACAGGGAAGAAGGCAGCGATGAAAATAATGACGATCGCAGGCATGTTCCCGATGCCGAACCAGAGCACGATAAATGGCGACCAGGCCACCGGCGCTACCGGCCGTACGACCTGAATGATCGGATCGACAATTCTCCAGATATGCTTCGACTGCGAAAGGAGCAGCCCCAGGATCACCGCTGCAACCACGGCGCTTATGTAGCCGACAAAAAAGCGGAACAAGCTGATCTGCACATGTTCGGCCAGGGTGCCGTCCTGAATGATCGTTACCGTTCCCAAGAACACAGCCATCGGAGAAGGCAGCAGGGCTTCAGGATAGTCCCCCAGCCAGATGACACTCTGCCACACAGCAAGCACCAGCACGAAAGCTATCGCTGCATAGCCGATCGATTTTAAAAATGACATTATCCATCCCTGCCTTCCAGATACTGACGGTTCACCATCTCTTCATATGGAGGGGGCGCATCGACCAGCTCCATTTCCACCAGTTTTCTTCTTAGATAGTCGAATTCTTCTTCCGCGATGTCCAGATTGCCGTACGAGATCCATTCCAGCGACAGCTCCAGTGCTTCTTCCTCCACCGGAAGATACGAGGCATGAATGCTTCTCGATTCGTCACTGCCGTCGCCTGCTCGTTCACTTGCCTCAAAGTAGCCGGCCATGAATTCATCCGTTTCGTCGGGGAATTCATCCATGAAATCTTCTCTTAAGACCAGTGCACAGCAGAGGCAGTTATCCGGGCAGAATTCATTGGATTGATACATGACTTCGCCGACTTCATTCTGTACACCGAGCGCGCCGAACGGCTCGGCTACGACGTAGCTGGCGACCCGTCCTTCAGAAAGAGCTGCCGGCATTTCCGGCGGCGGCATTTCGACGACATTCACGTCCTCATAGACCATCCCTGCTCCTGCGAGCATTTCGTCCAACAGAAGGTTATGCGCCGACAGCGTATGAGGAATGGCTACCGTCTCTCCCTCAAGATCTCTCGGGCTTTCTACTTCAGGGTCGACGATAATCGGGTTTCCTTCGCGGTGGCCGAGTGCAACGGCTTCCACATCAATACCCAGCTCCCGCGTCTTCATCGCCAGTTCGAAAAGAACCGAAGCACCGTCGATCCGTCCTGTATTCAACGCATCCATCAATTCAATCCAGCTGCTGAAGCGGATCAGCTCCACTTCCACCCCATCCAGTAATTCATCCTGATAGTGATCCAGAAAGTAGGCAGGAGCCGCATGGGTGATCGGCAGATGTCCGATGCGGATTACCTGCTCGCCGTCCTCTGTCTGCCCACCCTCTCCGGGCTGAGCGCAGCCAGCCAGAAAAAGCGAGGAGACGAGGCCGAGGTTGACAGTGAAACGCTTTCTCTTTTGATTCAACAAAAACACCTGCTCTCTATATGTTGTATTCGATGGATTCTTCTTCCCGGCTGAAGTTGAACTCATCCAGGATCAATTTCCTGTAATACTGAAAATCCCGGTGGCTACGATCCCTTGGCTTCGGAAGTTCAATCGGCACCGTGCGTCGGATGCGCCCCGGCGCTGCATCCATGATGAAAACCCGGTCGGCAAGATAGACGGCTTCATCAATATCGTGCGTCACCAGCACGATGTTGGTTGCCTCCCGCTCCTGAATTTTCAATAATTCATCCTGCAGATAATAGCGGGTGAAGGTATCCAAGGCTGCAAACGGCTCATCCATGAGGATCATCTCCGGACGGATGGCCAGCGCGCGGGCGATCGCCACACGCTGCTGCATCCCTCCGGATAATTCGGATGGAAACTGCTGCAGGCTTTTTCCGAGGCCGACCAGATCGAGGTAATATTCCGCACGGGAGCGTCTCTCTGAAGCACTCAATCCTTCCGGCTCCAGTGCCAGTTCCACATTAGCCAGGACCGACTTCCACGGCAGCAGGGCGTAATGCTGAAACAGCATGATCGCCCGGCGGGACGGTCCGCTCACCGCTTCTCCATCAAACAGCACGCGCCCGTTCGTCGGGAAGTGAAAGCCGCCGATCATATTCAGCAGGGTGCTTTTTCCACAGCCGCTTTTACCGAGAACGGCGACTGTTTCTCCCTGGGTGATTTCGAGATTAATATTGCGGAGCACGTTCAGTTCCTCTTTTTTCTTATGAAAGCTCTTATCGACGTTCTCCAGTTGAACGAGCGCTTCAGCCATGAGCATATCCCTCCATTTATATAATACCTACCTGTTTACTTTACTTTAAGTTATCATAATATACTTCCTCCTAAAAAACAACCCTGCCTATCGGAATAAGGAGCAGCAGAAACAAGGCAGGCAGGTTCTCACGACACTGTGCCTGAACACCCTCCAGCCATCCCGCTGCCGCCCTGTTCATCCTGCTCATGTCTTGTGCTGACGATCCGCTTCAGCTGCTGGACGAAGATTCCCCGACCGCATAAACCTGCCGCGAATTTTGCAGAAAAGTCAGATTATTATATAGAAAGGAATCTGTCTATCGGGTACACTAATCATACGAGGAGAAACGAAAGGAGATCCAACCATGAAACGAGCAGTCTGTCTGGCGATGGGGATGCTGCTGACAGCCGGCTGCAGTAACGCTGCAGAAGAAACGGAGGGACAGGAAACGTCGGCATTGGAGGAGCTGGAGGCAGAATTGGATCACATGACCGCAGCAGCTGCCAGTCTGGAGGAGGATTGGGAGCAGTCAGAGGAGCAGCGGCTGCAGCAGGAGGAAGAAATCCAGGAGCTTCAAGAAGCGCTGCGGGAAGCCAGCGCAGATACAAGTGGAGATCTGGAAGAGGAGCTGGAGGAAACACTCGATCAGCTGTCGTCATTGGAAGAAGACTATGAAGAGGCAGAAGAAGCGCTTGCCAGTCGGACGTCCGAATCCGAGAAAGAGCTGGATGAACAAAAGGAAACCATTGCATCACTGGAGGAAGAGATAGAGAGTCTGACATCCGAGAACAGTCGTCTGCAAGAACAACTCGATGCAGCTCCCGTTTCCGCCGAAGGAGAAGCTTCAGACGAGAAGGCCTCTGAAGAACCTGCGGACAGCTCCGACAGCAGCGGTGCAGCCGCTAATATCATCGCCGGGCTGTCTGCTGCTGAAGTAGAAGCGGAGATCCGCAGCAACGCAGAAGCAGATTGGCCGGACGACTACATCATGCAGGAATTTGTCATCGATGAACAGACGGCAGCCTACGAAACGCTGAAAAGCCTCTCCCTGTCGTCGGAAGTGGAAGCGGACCAGCTCGAGCGGGCCTATCGTGACTGGGGTTATGACTTCATCATGGTGGAGTTTGTCTATCAGGAGCAGATGAATTCGCACGGCAATCTGCATTAACCCGTGCTTCCCTCGACCGCCCCCCACCTTCTCACGCCTGCAGTGGAGATGCTCCTGCTTGAGATGGGCTCAGCCGGTACCTATCCGACGTGCGGAAGAGCAGCGGCTCGAAAACGCGCTCAGGATCCGCCGCAGAAGCAGACAGCACCGCTGGCATACCTTCAGAAACAAAAGCGCAAAGCGCCTTTTGGTCGGAACGGCGTGCGGAAGCGCTGCAAGCCTTTTGAGGGAAGAAGACGTTTTTGTTTTTTCCCGCGCAGCGCACGACTCCGCCGTCTCCTTGTATGAGAACTCATACATTCTTATAATTGAACGGAAAACGGCGCCGGAAGCATCCAAGCTTTCGGCGCCGCTGTTTTATTGGAAAGCTGCCTTAAAAATAGAACATAGCAGTCTATTCTCATCTATCATGGTGCAGCTAGGCTGCATGAGTGTCTCTGTTATCGTTTGTTGTAGATAATGACAGAAAACGCCGCTGCAACTCGGCAGGCTTGCCGTAGAGGAAATCTCCAGCTTCCTCGATCTTACGCCCTGCGGGATCTTCCCATCTCCTTCTTCCACAGGCGTCCGCCGGTCTTCGCTGCGTCCTTCTGAAAGAAAAGAAACTTTTATGAAACGGAGCAGGCCCAGGCTCTTTTTCGAGACGCCTGCGGATAAAGAAAGCGTGACGATCCTCCCGGACGTAAGGGAGGGAGAGGGTAAGGATGTCTCCGCGGCAAGCGAAGAAAAAAGAGCCGCAGGCGTACTCTTGTCATAACAACACTAGGCTTCAACAAAGCCTAGTGGAAAGAACCGCTCCCTTACGAGACGGTTACGCCCACCACATGTCGGCCGGCTGTTCCCGGATCAGGACGGCATTGACGTTATCCGCCGCGCGTTGAAAGCCTTCGTCAATCGACATAATCGGGTCCTCATGTTCAATACTGACCACGTAGTCATATCCGTAAGTCCGGAGGGCGCTGATCATGTCTGACCACTCTTGCATGCTGTGGCCGCAGCCGACCGAGCGGAACGACCAGGCACGCGTCTGGACTTCACTGTAGGGCTGCATGTCAAGAAGGCCGTGCATGTTGACGTTATCCTGGTCAATGTACGTATCCTTCGCATGAAAATGGTGCAGTGCCTCTGCTTTACCGAGAATTTTGATGGCTGCTACGGGGTCAATGCCCTGCCACCAGAGATGGCTCGGATCCAGGTTGGCACCAATCGCAGGAGATGTTGCTTCCCGGAGCTTGAGCATCGTATACGGCGAATGGACGAGAAACCCGCCGTGGAGTTCAATGCCGATCTTCACGTCGTGCTTGTCCGCCTCTGCAGCGATCTTTTTCCAGCACGGGATGAGTTTTTCTTCCCACTGCCAGTTCAGAATGTCCGTATATTCAGCAGGCCACGGTGCTGTCGGCCAGTTCGGGTGTACCGCCCCTTCGTGATCCCCGGCTGTTCCGGAAAAGCCGTTGACGACCGGAACATCCATCAGCGCAGCCAGCTGGATCGTCTTGATCATGACGTCGTAAGATTCCTGCGCAAAAGCCTGGTCCGGAGAAATCGGATTTCCGTGGCAGCTGAAGGAGCTGATCTTCAGTCCACGGTCCTCTACTTTCTTCTTATACTCCCTGCGTGCCTCTTCGTCCTGCAGCAGTGTATCGATGTCGCAGTGGGCATTTCCAGGGTATCCGCCGGTCCCGATTTCCACAGCTTCAAGCCCCGCTGCCTTGACGTAGTCCAGCATGTCTTCAAATGATTTATCCTGCAGCAGAACGGTAAATACTCCCGATATCATATGGATTCCTCCTTCGTTGATTACAAGCGAACAGCCTCACCTGTGACGCTGCTTTCATAAATGGCATCAATGAGCTGCTGTGTCTTTAATGAATCGATCGGCGGTACGTACACCGGTGCTTCTCCACGGACAGCGGCAAAAAAGCGCTGCATCTGGAAGAGGCCCGGATCATCGCTTCCGGGTACCCAGTTGGCCGTACTGTCCAGAAGCATCCCGTGTTTCGCCTGATTGACTTCCAGCGGAAAGAGATCGACGCCTCCTGTACTGCCGGAAATACTGCAGTATTCCTTGTCTTCTTTCACGTTGGCCGCCCAGGAAGTTTCAAACAGCAGCGTCGCCCCGTTGTCAAAGCGGACGTAGGCAGTAACGTGATCATCCACTTCGAATGATTCCTGATCCACGTCTCCCCATTGGTTAATCTGACCGGGCATACGACTCAATCGATCGTACGTCTGCCCAACGACCTCGACCGGCTCCGGACTTCCGAGCAGCCAGAGCGCCAGGTCCAGAAAGTGACAGCCGAAATCAATCAGGCTCCCGCCGCCCTGAAGTTCCTTGTTCGTAAAAACACCCCAGCCGGGAACTTTCCTGCGGCGCAGTGCCTGGACACGAGCAACCATTGGTGTTCCGATTTCCCCGGCATCAATCAAGGTTTTGGCTGCCTGTGCTTCCCGCATCGAGCGGTAATGGTAGCCGATCATGAGCGTTTTTCCTGTTTTGTCGGCGGCCGCTGTCATTGCCTGGGCTTCTCCTGCCGACATCGCCATCGGCTTTTCGCAAAGGACGTGCACGCCGGCCTCCAGTGCGGCAATCGTAATTTGGGAGTGGAATTTATTCGGAGTGGAGATAATCACCGCATCCACCCGGGAGAAAACTTCATGTACATGAGTCGTGACGTACGGACGGGAAAAGGACACCCCGGCCTGACGCGCGGTTTCTTCATTTACGTCGCATACCGCCGTGACTTCTGCTTCCTGCTGCAGCTGCAGCAGGACAGGGATATGCCTCCCCTGAGCAATGCCGCCGGCGCCGATGATCCCGATGCGCAGCTTTTCCATATCAACAGCCTCCTACGTGAGTTCCACCATCGTTTTCTCTTCATCTGCCTGCAGCGCTGCGAGAATCACTTCCAGCGACCGCTTTCCTTCTTCTCCTGATACAGGCGGTTCCTCGTCGTCGATCAATGCCTTTACAAACGCATCGATCACACCCGTGCTCGTCTGTCCATTCCCCTCATTCGTCTGAATCCCGCCCAGCTCATACTTGACGACCGAGCCGTCTTTGTACTGGACCACGAGGTTGTTTACCGGATCGTCTTCGAGGTGCATAATCGCATGTTCCGCATAAATGACCGTCGCATTATCTTCACCGGATACATAGGACCAGCTCGCTGCGAGCGTCCCGATGATTCCGCTGGCACTTTTCAGAATACAGACAGCTGTATCGTCGACGGTACTGTGGTCTTTGGCACTTGTTTCAATAAACGCGCCGACATGGGTGAACTCCTCTCCAAGCAGGTAGCGGAGGAGATCCGTTTTGTGAACACCGAGGTCCCCCATTGCTCCAATAAATGCTTCATCTTTCTTGAAAAACCAGCTGTCCTCTCCATCTGCGCTCCAGCCTTCCGGTCCCCCGTGGCCGAACGCGGTACGAAAGCTGTAAATCTTTCCGACGCTGCCGCTGTCAATCAGCTCACGCGCCTTCACGTGCGAAGGAACAAAGCGCTGATTGTGTGCAATCATCAGCCAGCGGCGGTTGTTTTTTGCTGCCTCGATCATCGCTTCTGCTTCTTCCGAGGACGTGGCCATCGGCTTTTCGCAGAGAACGTGCAGTCCTGCTTCGAGCGCTGCAATAGAAATCGGCGCGTGCAGATAGTTCGGCGTACAGACGCTGACTGCATCGAGTTCTTCTTTCTCAAACATCTCCCGGAAATCCGTATACGTCATCGCCTGATAGA
Organism: Alkalicoccus chagannorensis DSM 18086; assembly: GCF_000429725.1. Lineage (GTDB taxonomy): Bacteria > Bacillota > Bacilli > Bacillales > Salisediminibacteriaceae > Alkalicoccus > Alkalicoccus chagannorensis. The sequence goes on from NZ_AUCK01000017.1 coordinate 73,381, forward strand.
CGCTTCCAAGATCTTCTGCACGTTCCTGGACGATGTCGCAGACGGCTGTGATTGTCACTTCTGGATGCGCTGCGTATTCCTGAAGATGACGGTGCCTCGCAATACTTCCGCAACCTACTACCCCAATATTCATCATCAATATAAGCCTCCTAGCATATAGTGGTATCTCCTGCTGCGCAGTACGTTCAGCTGTTGCGTGGTGCGATCTTTTCAATCGGATCCGGATGATGCCCGTAAACGGGACGCTTACGTCCACCGTCTGCCGCCCATGCTGCGGCATTTTTCAACACCTGCTGGATTTCGTTGTTGTGATACGTCGCGTAGGTTTCATGCCCCGGACGGAAGTAGACGATTTTTCCGTTTCCGCGGTGGTACGTGTTCAGACTGCGGAAGACTTCGCCCCCTTCGAACCAGCTGAGCATAACGACTTCGTCCGGTGCAGGGACATCAAAGTGCTCACCGTACATCTCTTCCCGCTCCAGTTCGATGTATTCTCCAATACCGTGTACGAGAGGGTGAGAAGGATCGATGACCCAGAGGCGCTCCGTTTCATCGGCCTCCCGCCATTTCAAATCACATGAGGTTCCCATCAGCTTTTTGAAAATCTTGGAGAAGTGGCCGGAATGCAGAACGACGAGCCCCATCCCCTCGAGAACGCGTTCATGCACGCGGTCGACGATGTGCTCTTCTACTTCCTCATGGGCAATGTGGCCCCACCAGAAAAGAACATCCGTCTGGTCGAGTACTTCTTCGGACAGACCATGCTCTGGTTCATCCAGCGTCGCCGTCCGGACTTCGGTTCCTTCCTGCTGAAGCACTTCTTGCAATGCACCATGGATTCCTTCCGGATACACTTTTGTCACTTCGGGATTTTTCTTCTCATGACGGTTCTCATTCCAGATCGTTATTTTCATTATACGTGCCTCCTCTTATTGTTCAACCGGGATGCCGGTTGTTGATTCCCTTGTCACCAGATGGACCGGCATGACTTCAGATGCTGAAGGTTCTCCACGGATCCGCTGCAGCAGCATCGTGCAGGCCCGCCTGCCTTTATCAGCAATGTTCTGGCGGACCGTCGTCAGCGACGGATACATATAGCGGGATACGGCCAGATCATCAAATCCGGTGACCGCGATATCATCCGGTATACGGATCCGCCGGTCATGCAGGGCGCGGATCAGCCCAAAAGCCATAATATCGGACGTACACACGACGGCTGTGCAGCCGGACTGCAGCAGCGGATCTGCCAGCCGGTAGCCGCCCTCCAGCGTATGCGTGCTCCCTGCATGCATTGGCGAGGGAAGCACTGTCCCTTGCTCCTGAAGCACCTCGGAAAACCCATGCCACCGCTCTGCCTCAACGGGGTTGCTGCCCCCGGCGGCAGCAAAAGCCAGCCATTCGTGCCCGAGTTCAAGCAGATGGGCCGCCGCCAGGGCTCCTCCACGCCGGTCGTCCATGTTGATAGACGGGTAGTCGCGTGTGTGGGATTCGTACGTATCAATCAACACCGCAGGCACGTCCATATCTTCCATTGCCTTATAAATCGGCTCCGGGAACAAACCTAGAAAAAGAAGCCCGTCCAGCCTGCGTTTCTGAACCCAGGCTTTATAAGCGGAAGGTTCCGATAACCCTGCCAGGACAATATCAAACCCGTTGTCCCTCGCTTCCTTTTCGACGGCGCTGATCATCTCGCTGTAGTACGAATTTTCCTGCATGACAGCGGATATGGATTCATCAATAAGCGGCATGATGATACCGATCAGCTGCGACCGCCGTTTTGTCAGGCTGATTGCCGTAAAGTCGGGTTCATAGGACAGCTCTTCCATCGCTTCCAGCACACGCCGGCGCGTTTCCTCCGATACTTTTTTTACATCATTGAGCACATAGGAAACAGCAGCCTTGGATACGCCTGCTTTTTCAGCTACATCTCGAATCGTCGGGCGCTTCATGTCAAGGACTCCTTTGCCGGTTTCAAGAAACTGCATGTTTCCCGTTCCAGCTATTAGTGAACCGGTTCACCTTTAATACATGTAGATCGTACGATAATTTGAAAGCGTTGTCAACCCAGCTGAAGACCAAAAGCGCAAAGCGCTTTATGGCCGGCACGGCGTGTACGGCAGGTTCTTTGAGGGAAGCATGAGTTCTTCCTGCTTCCCGAGCAGCCGGCTGCGCCGTCACCTTGTATGAACACTTATCCATTCTTATACTTTGAAAAAAACCGAACGATCTTTTGAAGCTCTCGTGAGAGCTTCATGATCGTTCGGTTTATTTGTTTGCGTCGTGTTTGCAGCCATTTTCTTCTTCAGCTTTGGACGACGAAATGATCGTTCTCTCCCATCCCCCCAAGGCTGCAGAAGAAGTCCTAACCGTCAATCGATCCGGCGGAATCCGGGACTGCGCCAGATGAGCAGCAGCCCGAGCAGCAGCCCTGCCGCAGCAGTCCCGGTTAAGATCGTTTGAATCGGCAGAGCAAACGCGACGAGAAAAGAAATCAGTCCGAAGGCAATCGGTTCAAATCCACTCGCCGCAAGCGTAATAATACTCATCACCCGGCCGAGCTTATCTTTGTCTGTCTTCTCCTGCACCATCGTCACCGTCGGCAGGTATACGAACATAGCCATGAAGCCGGTAAGAGCAGTAAGCACCACAAGCAGCGGCAGTACTTCTGCAAAGCTGAACAGCAGAAACAGCACGAAACTTGTAATCAGCGAGAAGAACACCATGCGACCGCGGCGTAGTTTGATGTTCCAGATGATCAGCACAATACTAGCCAGAAACGTTCCAGCTGCAAGACCTCCTTCAAACAAACTCAACTCGAAAGGCGTTCCTCCGAGTGTCTGCACGAGAATGGGAAAGCTGATGATCAGCGGTCCGATCATGAACAGGTTGATAATGACAATCGTCAAAGTGCCTGTCCGGTGCAGGTCGGAATCACGCACGTACTTCAACCCTTCTTTCAGATCTGCCAATGCCGTTCCCGGGGCTTTCCGGTCCGGCTTCGGATCTTGAATAAACGGCGGGAAAACCAGAATGGTGGATAGGGCAATCAAGGCTGCAGAAGCAGAGAACGTCAAGGTGAAATCGCCGATCGTGAGCAGCACACCCGCCACCAGCGGTCCGATAATGAACATCATTTCCGTCGATCCCTGGAACAGCGAATTCGCCCGCTGCAGTTCAGCATCGCGCACGACAATCGGGATCATCGAGGACACTGCAGGAAAAAAGAAGGCGTCCAGAAAACCGAAAACAAAAGCAATCAGTATCAATGTCACGGCCGTCAGCTGATCCGTCGTGAACAGGACGATCATCGCCACCATGACGAGCACCTGACCGAAGTTTGTCACAAACATAATCAGGGATTTTCGTATTTTATCAGCAAGGACCCCGCCATAAATCATCATCGCTACCCGTGGAATCGACACAGCCATCATGACGATACCCAGGAGGGCTTCCTGCTCCAGTTCATCGACGACAAACCAGGAGACAGAAAGAAAAAACATGGCAAAACCGAGCATGATGGCCAGTCCGGAGAACCAGACGAGCAGGAAAGGACGATTCTTCATCAGCGTCGGGGGCATCTCTCTATCGTTATTCATCACGGCTCCTCCTTCTTCACGAGCCAAATCATAGCATATGTGACGGCGGAAGGCACGTTGTTCCGGCAAAGTGGGAACCCAGGAGCTGCTGTCAAGATTTTCTTCTTGACTAATTCCTTGTTTAAAGCTGGCTGAGAAGGGAATGGGAAGAGGGAGGCCATAGATTTCTGCTGTAAGCATTTTAACGTAGTGAGGATAATCTCCATGTTCACTATGTACCTGCACCTGAAGAGGATCCGGCATTTTCATTATCTCTACTGGAGATATGGCTTACGGAAAGGAGTCCTGCTCCATGGACATCACCTGTCAAACACCACGACTCGAGCTTCACGCATTGACAGATAAGATTTACACGCAGCTGCAGCAGTCCGGATATTTTCCTCCTCATATAGAAACACACCTCCATTACCTTCATCTCGATGATTCCCTGAAAGGCTGGGGACCCTGGATTATTTTCCTCCGGGAGACCGGCAGCATTATCGGAGACATCGGATTCAAAGGATCCCCTGATTCCTGGAATACAGTGGAGATCGGCTATGGAATCCGTCCAGAATATCAAAATACAGGGTATGCGACAGAAGCGCTTCAGGAAATGATCCGCTACTGTTTTGAAGATCAGCATATTTCCAGAATTACGGCGGAATGCCGCCACGACAATAAAGAGTCTCTTCGTGTCCTGGAGAAAGTACAGATGTTCCGGGAAATGGAACACCTGCAGATGGTGCACTGGCACCTTTCCCGGGAACAATACCAGTACCGGAAAACGCACACGAAAAAACGTCAGCCGCGCTTAATATTAGAAGACTGACGACTGACACCGTCGTTTCTACAAGACTCCCATGTATCCATCGCTGCGCTCATGCCGCTTCCGGATGGAGAAGAGCCTCGGGCAAAAGCCGACGAAAGCAAAAGCGCGAAGCGCCTTTTGGTCGGAATGGCGTGCAGAAGCGCTGCAAGCTTTTTGAGGGAAGAAAACGTGTTGTTTCTTCCCGTGCAGCGCAGGAAGCCGCCGTCACCCTGTACTAGAAACTTATGCAATCTTATACTTTGATAAAAAAACGCTTCCGATGATCCAAAATGGATCGTCGGAAGCGTTTCGTTTCCATCGTTTTACTCCGGTCTTGCAACCATCACTTGAGGTGTTGGTCCTCTATGTGGAAAGCGAGCGCCAACGAATCCGCACCTTTTGACCGAGGTGCCTTTTTCAATAAAGGATAGGCTTCGAGACAGGAAGCCCGGCCGACGAGCACCTGTTCTTTCGGTCCACAAGACCGGGCTGAGGGACGGCGGCCACGCGGTCTCCTTTGTTAGAGGCCCGCACCTGATCCGGCTTGAGACAACGTTCTCCTGTCCGCTGTTTTCCACGGTTCGACTACCACGTTCGCCGCCAGAGCTGTCACCCGCTCGATCCACGGCTGTTCGGCGGCCGCACGGAGGACGAGCATCGGATCTGTCACTGCTGCCTTCGAAAAACTCTGGTTCACCACCCACCATGCTGGATACATGCCGGCGCGGTGCAGGTCCTGCTGCAGCCTTGCCGCCTCTTCGACCGGTGTTGCTTCCGGCAGCGTAACGACTGCGGTCATCGTATACGCTGGATCCCGAAGTCTCGGAAGCAGCTTTTCCACTGCATCCGCCTGAGGACTGTGCCGGCGGAGTAGTTCTCTATGGTAGGAATCCGCCGCATCAAGCAGGAGAAGCGTATGGCCTGTCGGTGCCGTATCGAGTATCGTCAGCTCGTCTTCTGCTTCTTCCGCAAGTGCTGCGAACGCCTGAAAAACGGCAATCTCTTCCGTGCACGGGGAATCAAGTTCCTCCCGCATAAATGCCAGCTCGCTCTCTTCGAGGGAGCCCTCCGCTTCCCGCAGCACTTTTTCTTTATACGTTTCAAAGGCTTCCTGCGGATCGACCACACTGATACGGAGATTCTCGGACTGGAGCGCTTCAAACTGGGAAAGATCGGCAGCGGGATCCGTTGTCGTCAGATGCACCTGCTTGCCGGATGCTGCCAGCGCAGCGGCCGTTTCTGCTGCGACCGCCGTCTTGCCGACGCCGCCTTTGCCCATCGTCATGAACAATCCTCTCTCCCTTGTCTGCAGCACATCCACCATGTCCTGCAATCCGCCTGCCGCCGTACTTTTTTCTATTTCCGGCGCCGGCGGCTGCTCCTGATCCTGAAAGAACGCCCGCAGCGCTTCCAGACCAGTCACATTCCATGGAGCCAGCTTGATATAGCTGAATGCGGTGTCCGCAAGCAGTTCAAGCGCTTCTTCCTGCTCCTTCTGCCAGGCCTGGGCCAGCGGGTCTTCTGAGGATGCCTGAAACAGGCCGTTCACGATCACCTGCTGGTTTCTGATTCCAAGCGTGTCGAGCTCCCTCCCTGCGCGGAACGCTTCTCTGGCAGCTGCCTGTTCCGGGCGGGTGACAAGAAAGAGCATGGTTTTCGCTCCATCCTGCAGAGCTCCGAGCGCATGATCATACTGCTCCTTTTTGGAAGCCAGGCCGGATACCGGACCCAGGCAGGACGCTCCATGCTCATTTTCCTCGAGGAACGTACTCCATGCCTGCGGCAGCTGCAGGAGGCGCAGCGTATGTCCTGTCGGAGCCGTATCAAATAGAATATGGTCGTACTGGGACGTGAGTGAGTCATCTGTCAGCAGTTGAGTGAATTCATCAAATGCCGCTACTTCGACAGTGCATGCGCCGGCCATCTGTTCTTCCATAGAAGCAACGGCCGATGCAGGCAGCAGCTGCCGATATGGGCCGACCACCCGCTCCCGGTAACGTCCGGCAGCCTCTTCTGGATCTAGATTTACAGTGAAGAGTCCCGGTACATCAGGAACTTCCGCAGGGTCGCTGCCGACCTCCAAACCGAACACATCCTGGAGGTTGGATGCGGGATCGGTACTGACAAGCAGCACCTGCTTTCCCTCATCTGCCAGCGCCACGGCGGCGGCCGATGCCGTGGACGTTTTACCGACACCGCCTTTGCCGGTAAAGAACATATACGTATGGTGAAAATCCGATGGTTCCAGCTGTCTGTGATTCATGTATGCACCCTCCCGATTCTAGTTGAGTGAAATTTGATTTTTCGGTTCTTTCGGTGTGAGGTCTTCCTCGCTTCTGCCAGTCCATGCTGCAGCATCCTGCTTCGTCGGATACCTTCCTTCCAGGCGCTGTTCACCATCTACGAGGACCACGGGCAGAGCGTCAGCTCCTTTTTCCTCCAGAAACTGCTGGACGGTTTTGTTTTCGACAAAGGCACCTGGTTCCTGGGCCAGGTTATACCTGTTGACATCGACACCTGACTTCTGCAGGTCTGTATGCAGTTTCGCCATTTTCGTCAGTGCCGGATCCACATCGGTTCCGCAAACACCTGTCGAACAGCAGAGCGCAGGGTCAAAAATTTCAATTTTCATATCTGTTGCCTCCTACATAATAAAGTGATTATATACTCATCATACATAATAAAGTGATTATATGCAAACACAGCCTGATTTATAGATTTTTTTACACGCTCGGCTGTGTTTCGAGTTCACCGGCTGTGTTACGCTCGCTGTACATTTATGTGAATTTCGACTCACAGGAGAGGTTGATGCAGATGAAGCGCGCAGTACTGGCAGCAGGCGCAGGAGCAGCCGTTCTATTCGGCAGCACAGCAGAGACACATGCCATGTTCACGGATACCGGGGAAGAAGAAGTGGAAGTACTCGCAGAAAGAGACATCGTTTCTGGGTACGAGGATGGCTCTTTCCTTCCTGATCATGATGTGACGAGAGCAGAAGCTGCCACGATGATTGGACGTTCGTTAGGCATGGATGAATCAGCTGGAGACGCCCCGTTTACCGACGTGCCGGAGGATCATTTCGCTGAAGGGTACATAGCCGCAGCAGCGGCAGCAGACATTATTAATGGATACGATGATGGTACTTTTCAGCCCGATGAAACGTTGAGCCGGGGGGAAATGGCGGCCATCCTTCATCGAAGTTATCAGCTGGACGACTGGGATGATTTATCCTTTTCCGATGTACCGGCGGACCATCCTTTTTATGAAGACATCACCAGCCTGGCAGACTCTGGCATTACCGATGGCTACACGGACGGAACCTTTCGTCCGGACAACGATATTACCCGCCTTGAATTTTCTCTCATGGTTACGAGAGCCATGTTTCCTTTTTACCGGCCGGTAGAGGAGCCTACAGATGATATCGAGGAGCCTGACTTGGAGGATCCGGACTATGATCCTGATACTGGCAGTGTGGACACCGAAGAGGCTATTGGGGCCGGCGAAGTTGTGAATAACAGCACGCTCAACGTCCGGGCGGAAGACTCTGCTGATGGAGAACAGGTCGGTCAGCTGACAGAAGGCGAAGAAGTAGCGGTACATGAACGCATAGGCAACTGGGCCCGTGTCTCTACCGAAGATGTAGAGGGATATGTCTCCCATGCTTACCTGATGGTCGACTACCATGACCATGACAGTCCACTACTGGGTGAGACGATTGTCGTAGATCCGGGCCACGGAGGTGAAGACGGGGGCGCCGAGGCCAATGGACTGGTTGAAAAAGATCTCGTCCTCGATGTGAGTTTGCTGCTCGAGTTGAATCTCCAGGAAGCAGGCGCCAACGTCATCATGACCCGCCGTTCCGACTGGTACCCTTCTCTGAGCGAAAGGGTGAACCAGGCGAATAATGCGGATGCAGATGCCTTCATCAGCGTTCACTCCAACGCAGCAGAAGCAGAGACGGCGAGAGGAACCGAAACGTTCTATGATTCCACGTATTGGGCTGGAGACAGCGAAGCCTTTGCCGATACCCTTCAGGAGGAAATGCTTGAGGAGTTCGGTACGGTGGACCGCGGCGTACAGGAACGAGCTTTTCAAGTCATCCGTGACACGGAAATGCCCGGTACTCTCGTGGAATTTGGCTTCAAAACGAACAGCGAGGATGCGGAAATGATGCGGGATGAAGCATTCCCATCTGATGCAGCAGAGGCGCTTTATCGCGGCACAGTCGACTTTATGGAGAGCAGATAGAAGCCGCAAAACGGAATGAACTTTTTACACAGTACCTATCAAGAAAAGCCGGCGATTGTCCAATGGACCGCCGGCTCTTTTTTATAGGTTAAGAAAATTCGAATGGGATTCCGTGCAGGTGCATCAGGCGTTATCGCATGTCCGTCGTCGTTCACCTGAGCCGTCATCTCTCAAGAGCGAGACCGGCGAACCGGCAGCCCAGCAGTGGAAGGACATGGAACATGCTATCGATGGTGCTTCCAGGCTGTTCAGAGAAGCATTTATTACTGGAATTAATGCTCCTGAACCTGTATCATGCTAGATACTCCACGATGATCGGCACGCATGGAACTCTCATCGATACCAAGGAACAAAAGCGCCTTTTGGTCGGAACGGCGTGCGGCGGCGATCTCTCCCTCGATGATCACGTGTACCACCTCAATCACCCGACGAAAAGGTGTTCACTTTCGAACCAGTTTCTTTTTTTATTTAACAGGGTAAAGTAATAGGAATACCAGCATGAATGGAGTTGCATCATGAACCCATATTTAATTCTCAAAGAACAAACAATCGCATTCACCGGCTCAATCCCCGAAAGGGTCACCCATGTCCACTACGACTCGCGTCACATCGGACAAGACGGCTGTTTTGTCTGCATCAAAGGGGTACAGACAGACGGACACTTATTTATCGATGCAGCCGCTTCGCAGGGGGCTGTTCAGATCATCGGTGATAACAAAGAGCTCCTGGACAGCTATGCGACCCGCTATCCCTACATACAATTCATCCTGGTCTACAACGCGAAACAGGCATTGGCGCACTATGCAGCAGTGCTCGAAGACAATCCGCATCATTCTCTGTCCCTTGTCGGTGTTACCGGCACGCAGGGAAAGACAACCATCACAGCCTACACGCGCTTTCTACTAAACGCAGCCGGCATCAGGACCGGTTCGATCGGCACGGCCGGCGTATGGGATGACAGCAGTATGCTGCCTCTCCCGAAAAGCACCCCGACGACACCGGAGTCTTCCGACTTATATGCCTACCTGCGCCGCATGAAAGACACTGGCCTGAGTACAGTCGTGATGGAGGCTACCTCTATTGGACTGGATCAGGAGAGATTGTACGGCCTGCACTTCGATACAGCGGTGCATTCCAATTTTTCACCGGAGCACCTGGACTACCATAAGACGATGGAGCATTACCGTCAGTCCAAGCTCCGCTTGTTTGACCATGCCGAGAAAGCCGTCGTCAACCGGGACGATGACGGTATGGCAGAAGAGATCCTCTCCTCTTTTGAAGGAGAGCTCTGGACATACGGCCTCCACGCGGACGTGGACATTTCCGCACACCATATCCAAGTCGACGAGCGGGGCAGCCGACTGAATCTGAAAGTGAAAGACAGAACGTTTGCCGTAGCGCTTCCGATCTTCGGAATGCACAATATTTACAATTTTCTTGCTGCCGTCGGTGTCTGCATGACGAAAGGATTAGCGGTCGAAGATATACTCTCTTCCTTCTCCGACCTCGAAGGGCCTCCAGGCAGGCTGCAGCTGATTCCCGAGCTCGAGGACCGAATTGTGCTGTTTGATTTCGCACACACGCCAAAAACATTAGAGAACTTGATCGAGACCGTGAGCCCGCTACCTTCCCGCCGCATTATCATGATGGTAAGCGGCATTGGTATCCGCGAAAAAATCCTCCGTGCACCCATTGCCACATCGGTCGAGGGCCGGGCGGATGAGATTGTCGTCACCGCGGACCACCCGGGGGAGGAAGAACCTGAGGATGTGGTCGCCGATGTACTGGAAGGATTCCACTCGACAGAGTCTGTGCACGCCGTCCCGGACCGGGGCCTCGCGGTCAAAAAGGCCCTGTCCCTCTCCCAGCCAGGGGATCTTGTGCTCTTAACCGGTATATGCATGGAAGATTTTCGTATCGTAAAAGGCAGAAAAGAACCTTATTATGACTACGACCACGTGATGGAATATGTAAACAGTTCGGCCTGTTGTGACGATGCTCTCTCCGGCCGTCAGAAATAGAACGGTCTCCAGAACAGACAAGGCGTATGGAAGCTGCACACTCAACAACAAGGAGTCGGCCGACACGTTACGCGGCAAGGTCGCTCTTCTGCTTTTCCAGGAGAATTCCGCTGACCGCCCCGCGGCGGTCAAGACAAAGTAAAAAACGCTTCCGATGATCCAGAATGGACCATCGGAAGCGTTTTTTCGTTGATAAAAATATAGAAGTCTTCCTCCCGGCCTGTTCAGCCTCCCTTTCCACGCGGAAAGAGATGGCTGCGGCACGTCCCTGCATGTCTTACTGTGTCGGCAGATAAGCCAGCATCGAGGTCGCAATCGTAAAGTAGATCATGAGACCAATGACATCATTCAACGTCGTAATAAACGGACCGGATGCTACGGCCGGGTCAATTTTCAGCTTGTTGATGATCAGCGGGATGACCGCGCCGACAATCGTCGCCACACTCAGCGTGAAGAAGAGCGACGCACCGACTACTGCTGCAAGAACCCAGCTCCCGTACAGGAGCGGAATCAGGATCATGATCGTCACGGCACAAAAGAAACCTAGAAAGATCCCCGTTCCGAATTCCCGCCTGATCATGCCGCCGAGCTGTCCTTTTTCCACATCTCCAGTTGCAAGGCGGCGGACGACAACCGCCAGCGCCTGTGTCCCCGTGTTACCAGCGGAGTCCATGATGAGCGGAATGAATGCGGCCAGTACGACCACGGCTTCCAGCGTCTCTTCAAATTGATCGATGACGTTCGCGGTAATCAATCCTAGAAACATCAGCAGCACAATCCACGGCGCCCGCTTCTTTGCTGCGCCGAACGAAGAAATTTTGGCATCCAGTGACCCTCGGACAGCCGAAATTTCACCGAAGTCTTCTTCCGCCTCTTCTTCGACAACGTCTAGAATATCATCGACCGTAATAATCCCGACGAGCGTATTCTGCTTTGTTACGACAGGCACTGCCAGAAAGTCATATTTCTTGATCAGACGGGCAACGTCTTCCTGGTCTTCTTCGGCATCGACGGAAACAACCCGGGTGCTCATCGCTTCGGCCACCATGTTAGCCGGATCGGTTGTAATCAGATCACGCAGCGAGACAACGCCGGCCAGTTTATCTTTGTTATCAACAACATACAGGTAATAAATCGTTTCCGCATCTGGACCTTCCTCACGCAGACGCTCCATGACACTGCTGATCGTATCATCCGCCCGCAGTGCGATAAATTCCTTCGTCATGATCGCACCGGCGGTTTCTTCTTCGTACTGCATCAGTTCCCGGACTTCTTCCGCTTCTTCCTGCTGCATGATACTTAAGATTTCTGTCGCCTTGTCATCATCCATTTCGGCGAGGAAATCCGCGGCGTCATCGGCATTAAGGTCATCGAACATGTTCGCTGCGTACAATTCATCTACGGCATTGATAAATGCTTCCTGCTCTTCTGTATCCAGCTGCTCAAAAATCTCCGCCATTTCTTTCGGGCTGAGTACTTTATGCAGAAAGGCCTGCTGTGCCTCTGACAGCTCCCGATAAATCTCCGCCTGGTCGGTCGGATGCAGATCGATGACCGTCTCATGCACTTTCAATGTATTTTCTTTATCGATTTCCTGAATAATATATTTTTTATACTCTTCTCTCGTGTATTCATTTAGTTTTACCACGGCGCAGCCTCCTTTATTCAGGAGGAGGTTCCAGGAATGGGAACGCTCCCCCTGTGCCTTACATGACTAGTACCCTTCGTGCTTATCTGTGAATCGGGATCCATGCGCCCCACCACCTTTCCTGCTTTCTCCATAGTAAAAAACACCCTCCACAAATAGAGGGTGCTGGAATGCACGCACATTCATGACGCACACCTGCGTCCTGCCTCCATTCGTAGAGCTTTAGCACTGTGCGGCATAGGGTACGACCCAGCTGCGTTAAGAACCACCTTATGTCGATAGTTCCTGTTGACCCATTGGCGTCTTTGGACGTTTTTGGGCAGCAGCATATCTCCTGCACAGGAGCCTCACCTAACGAGGATACGGTTATATTGCTCGTTTAAGGTAACACTAACGTGCCGCAGCCGTCAATGTCTTACCCGAAAATAAAAAGGAAAATAGAGACACTGAAACAGTACATGGCAAAATACCCCATGTTCCCGCTTGCCGCGAGGTTGATGAACAATTTGATCGCGAAAATGGAAACGACGACCGACACGAAAAAGGAAACAATGTACGGGATCGTCAGTCCTGGCGTCGTCAGCGCCTGCGTTACTTCCGGGATCATAAATACGAGGCTTCCGATACTGACGGGAATCGAGAGGAAAAACGAGAATTTCAACGCTGTTTCCGGCTCGACTTTCCGGGCGAGCGCTGCGACGACCGTGGCACCAGAACGACTGATACCCGGGGCGAGCGCCAGCGTCTGGGCGAAACCGACAACGAGGGAATCTGCTACCGTGATCTCTCCATCTGTTTTGGAACCACGCAGGTTACGGATCAGCCAGAGGGCCAGACCGGTGATCAACAAGGCACCTGCCACAAAGTGAATCGCCGTCAGCTCTCCACCGATTACATCAGCAAACAAGCCCCCGATAATCACGGCCGGAATCGTACCGATAATCACCAGCCAGGCAAAGCGGTACTGGGTGTAGTAATTTTTATCTTTCTTCATGACATACTGCAGCGTCCCATGCATCATGTCCGTCAAGTCCTTCCGATAAACGAGAAAAACCGCCACGAGGGAAGCTGCGTTTAAAAACACTTCCAAGTGAAGGTCTGGTGCGGTGATGCCGAAAAAATGTGAGAAGATGCGCAGGTGGCCGCTCGACGATACCGGAAGCGGCTCCGTCAGCCCCTGGATCAATCCTAAAAAGATATACTGCAGTAGTGAAACGACTTCTTCCATCAATATGGCTCCTTCCCATGGTACCAGTGTCCTGTGTTAAACTTGAACACGATATTCGCTTATGTCAGGTTGTTGAAAGGAGATGTCTGCCCCTTATGTATGTGAAACAATGCCTTGCTGTTGCTGCAGGCGGCGCCCTCGGCACTCTACTGCGCTATGGGATTAATCTCCTGCTGCTCCCTACCGGGATGCCTGTCGGCACGGTGATGGAGAATACAGCCGGAAGTTTTCTCCTTGGTTTATTAACGGGATGGCTCCTGACCAGATCCGTCCCTTCCTGGGTGAAAGCAGGCGCCGGTGCCGGCTTCTGCGGCGGCTTTACGACGATGTCTACACTGGCGTCTGACACCATTCTTCTCTCCGCAGAAAGTGCCGCAGCACCGCTCCTGTATGTAACGGTTTCGTTGTTCGGCGGACTTTGTGCCGCAGCTGCCGGTATGCTCACCGGATGGAAACTCAGCTCCCGGGAGGTGACGTCATGATCGTACTTTTGACCGCACTCGCAGGTGCCGCTGGGGCCTCTCTGCGCTGGGGGCTCGGATTGTTCTTCAGCAGATGGTGGCAGCAGTCCTCAATCCCGCTCCCGATGCTGATCGTTAATCTGCTCGGCTCTTTTGGCCTCGGTCTCTTTTTGAGCAGCTGGGCCGGCACTATTCCCTTTGATGCTTATGACGATCCTGTTTTCAGTGCAGTAGGAGTCGGCTTTTTTGGTGCCTTCACCACCTTCTCCACGTTTTCTGTAGAAGCAGTAACGCTGCTGCAGGAAAAGAAGGTCATGCCGTTCCTCTGGTACACCGCGTTGAGCCTGATCGGTTCCCTCGGCGCTTTCATTCTCGGCTATTTGATGTAGCCGGCACCGAGCGCCTCCTATCACATGAAGAAAAGCAACGCACTCCTCAGAGCCGGCCACAGCGGGTACGCCATGGCCGGCTCTTCAACGTGCAAGGAGGATTATCTGGCTTCTTCTCCTACAATTTTCGCTTCAAGCTCCAGCTCTACCCCGAATTCTTTTTTTACCTCAGCACGGACCATTTCAATCGTGCGAAGGTAATCTGTCGCTGTTGCACTGCCTTTGTTGACGATAAAACCTGCGTGCTTCGTGGAGACCTCTGCATCACCGAAGCCTTTTCCCTGCAGGCCGGAATCCTGAATCAGCTTCCCTGCAAAATAGCCGGGCGGGCGTTTGAATACACTGCCGACAGAAGGGTATTCCAGCGGCTGCCGCGACTCCCGTTGATACGTCAGGTCATCCATTTTTTCTTTAATCGCTTCCGGATCACCCGGGGCGAGTTCAAACACGGCTTCGAGGACAATGTAACCTTTGCGTCCGATGATGCTCTTTCGATAATCAAGCTCCAGCTCCCCGCTGTGGAGAGTAATGATGTCTGCTTCCGGGGTAACGACGGTTACGTAGTCGATGACGTCTTTGACTTCTCCACCGTAAGCACCTGCATTCATCACCATGGCGCCGCCGATCGTACCGGGAATGCCACAGGCGAATTCAAGTCCGGTCAATGAGTAGGCGAGTGCTTCCCGGGAGGCTTCTTTAATATCTGCGCCGCCCTGCGCATGCAGCCGGGTTCCGTCGACCTTGACCGAGCGGAGCCGGTCGAAGTGCAGAACCAGTCCCCGCACCCCGCCGTCCCGGACAATCAGGTTGGATCCGTTGCCTAGCAGCATAAAGGGTAGTTCGTATTCCTGCTGGATCCGGATAATTTCTGCGGTCTGCTCGAATGTTTCCGGAGTGACGAAAATGTCAGCGGTCCCGCCCATTTTCGTTAATGTATGTCTGCTCATCGGCTCGTCTCGTTTGACAAGCCCGGCTCCACAGACGGCTTGTAGCCGTTCATATGCTGCTTCTATATTCATCTTTGATCCCTCAACTTTTTGATTCTATCTGTTCTATTCTAAACCTTTCTTGCACAATTGGAAACAGGAGAGGCGAAAGATTTGCGGATACTTTGTGACGAATGCCCATCCTGTCGCTGTTTCTTCCTGATTATAATGTGATATGCTCTAGAAAAGATAGTGAAGAAAGGACTGAAACGATGAGCACCATTCGAGCCTATTCCATTGAAGCGATCACGGCCAAGCTGTTCACCCACGTGGAGCACGAAGTACTGCAGGCCTTCCCTGCTGATGGAGGCAGACTCCTCCAGGAAGGGGTTTCCCGCTTTGGGACACCGGTGATGAAAGCCATCGCAGCAAAGGCGGACGCAGAAGGCGAACCTCATACGATGCACGCCTATATTCCATCCAGGACGACAGCAGAGCCCGATCCGGAAAAAGATGTGACGATGTACGCGCAGATGGCCCGCCTCTTTGCAGCTGCCGCCAAAGCTGTCGTCGATGTCCACGGAGATGCCGGCCGCGATGCAGTCCGGGAAGGTGTCCGGACCTTCGGTGAATCGAGAGGCGCCGGTATTGCAGCCCGGGCAGCGGAAAAAGGCCTTCCGAATACGATGGAACATTATCTTGATAACTACGACATGGAGCGCAGCGCGTTATTCGAGGTGGAAACGACGTACCATCAGCAGGACAGGGAAATCGAGCAGCTTTTCACGGTCTGTCCTTTTGGTCAGCAGTGGGCCGATGATGAAACAGGCGAATAAGGCATTCTTTACTGCCAGATGATTGACCCTGCTATTGCGAGAGGATACAACGAAGATACGGAAGTCGAACATGATCAGTATGTGCTTAACGAAGGCGTCTGCCACTTTCGTTTTCAATTTGAACCGAAGGAGTCGTGATGTATGTATACCGTTTTTTCCGCGTTCAATGTTCCTCCGGCGAAATCGGAGGAAGTCATCGGGATTTACGAGGACGACCCTTCCCTTATGTAGCGTTATGGACAACGCGGCGTCGACGCTCAAGGGATAAGCGTCCGCCGAAAGCGGAGGAAATCAACAACGAACGATAACATAGCCAAATAGAAAGAAGCCCTTACCAATTTCGTTGGTGAGGGCTTTCTGCATGAAGAGGTTGATCCTTCCAATGACAATCGCCTGCCGCGGGCAAGGCTTCAGCTAACCGTTGCAAAAACAGCGACGGGGCATCTTCAGCTCTTGCTTTTCAGGATAATAAAAACATGTTGGTCTATTTGCGGTGAATAACCTCATTGAATCGATACTGGAAGAAATTTTTGATGCTTTTTATCACGTCTGTTAATCACCCATTTATTAGGAAAATATGTATTGGGTGCAGCGGCTGCGGTTTTTCTATCTTCGCCTGACGTGAAGAAAGCTTTCAGCTTCCCCCGAAGAACGCCGGGGAGATCTTCCATCTTTCTTTTTCCACAGGCGTCTCGAAAGAACACCTTGCCACTGCGACATGTTTCGATGACAAGGAAGAAAGGATGCAGGATTCTCCTTTCTTACAACGAAAGCCCGTTTTTCCTAAGTAAAAAAGACTTTTAGAGGAGATAATGGATAATAATAGATATGTTTAAGCCGAAAGAAACTACACACTAAAAAGACGCTCTAGAAGGTTGTTTTCAGCTGAACTCCCTCCCTGTGCACGGGGTTCGCATGGAAGAGGTGGCCTCCGGCCGAAACGACATGCGCAGACTTGCAATAGAAGCCTGCGCTTCTTGTCGTAAGAGCAGGGAACGAAGCCGCCGTCTTCCTCGCTGCGATGAAGTGGGACAAAAGGTTATCTGTTTTCTATGCGTAAGCGTCAAAGAATACGTACCTGTCGAGACACGTGCGCTTTATCTATACTGAAAGCAAGCCAGTAGATAAGGAGGCACAAAGTATGAGTAACGTTACTTATGGGCAGGAGGACCGCGCTTCCTGGTGGAGAGCCGAAGGCGCTGCTTACCAGGAAAGCGGGATGAGTCTGGCAGATTGGGTAGAAACGAAAGATTACAGCCAGCGGACGTTTCATCGAAACGTCAGCACCTTCTGCCCGGAAGTCCTGGATGCGTTCAACGGATCGGATGTTACCGGATGGTCTGCGGTCCATCTGGACCTGAACACGCCCTCGTTGACCCT
>NZ_KE386946.1:0-38561 GCF_000429725.1 Alkalicoccus chagannorensis DSM 18086
AAAAATGAACATGAAGCTCGAAGGCCGCATTCGACAAGTGCGGTACTACGATGGGGACTACTACGATTCGATCCGCATGGGCGTGCTGCGCGAAGAGTGGCAGAAGACTGCGGGAAAGAATCCCGTTCACTGACAGCAGCAAAGGAGGCAGAGGATGCATGGAAGAACTGCTGGCTCGACTGGCATCATGGATACAAAAGCAGCCGGACCGGCCTGTGATCGGCATCACCGGTCACGGTGCCGCCGGCAAAACGACGTTCGCCCAAAGCTTGATTGCCTGCCTCGGTGAAGACGTGAATCATCTGAACACCGATCCATATATTATGTCCAACGTGCGCCGGTACACGATGATGCACTATGACTATGAGGGGGAAACGCAGACGCATCCAATGACGGCCTGCCATCCGGATGCCCATCATCTCGACGGGCTGGAGCGTGATATTCACATGATGCGCGCCGGCCTGGATTTCTATACGATCGACGCGTGGTACGACCGCATCGGGGATGGGAGTAGAGCGGGAGGATGTTCCCATCCAATCAAGAAAACAAAAGATACCGAGGCTGTGACTTCTACTGAGGGCTGCTGCCGGACGCAGGTTCCAATGTCGCCGTCGCAGCAGGGAAGCAGTTCATGCACGCTGAAATCGAACCTGATTGAGGAAAAAAGAACCGGCCCCGACAGTTGTGTCGGGGCCGGTTACAGCTGGCCGTGTGGTCTTGCTCGGCGTACGGAAGGGCCCGGGGGAGCCCGGCACGCCCCAGAAGAAGAAGGGGCATCCCGCTATACGTGAAAACGGTTTGTTTTCTGCTGCAGTTCGGTGCTCAGGTCGTGCAGCTGCTCGGCAGATTCTCCCACCGAGTGGACCGCTTTGACCTGTTCATCCGCGGAGGCGGACACCTCTTCCGCTGTAGCGGCTGCCTGTTCTGACACTTCCGCAATATCTGACATAGAGACAGCGATGTCTGTTTTGTACTGCTGTACCTGCTGCAGATCACCGCTCAACGATGCGATGGAGCTGCTCAGGTGATCGACAGAGCTGATGATCGACTGCATGGATTCATGTGTATCCTGAACGGAAGCCTGCTGTGTATCCTGCACCTCCCCGGCCTGCTGTATCGCCTGTTCCACCCGGCCGGTCTCTCCTTTCACATCGTCGAGCGTGCTGCGGATCTGGTCTGTTGCCTGCATCGACTGTTCGGCCAGTTTCCGGACTTCATCAGCTACGACCGCAAACCCCTTCCCCTGCTCTCCTGCACGTGCCGCTTCAATACTTGCATTCAGTGCCAGGAGATTCGTCTGGTCGGCAAATCCGGAAATCGTATCTACCACGAGAGTGACGTCTGCTGTTTTTGCGGCTAATTCCTGGACGGCCGTGTCCACTTCGCTGAACATGTTGGCTGTCGCAGCAGCATTGGCTTCAAGTGTCTGAAGACGTTCACTGCCGGTTTAATTCGCTTCGCGCATATGGCCGGACACGTCCGTCATATCGGCGGTCTGCTTTTCAGCTTGATCGATGCTTGCTGAAAGCTGCTGCATTTTATCATTGATGTCCTCAATGGCACCTGCCTGCTGCGTACTGCCTTTCGCCACGTCTTGTACCGCATTGAAGATATCTTCACTCGTCGCGGCGGTCTCTTCCGATGTCGCGCTCAGCCCTTCCGACATGGATCTTGTATTGTCGGCAGAGCGCTGCAGGGAGCCGATCAGCTCCCGCAGCTGAGCCGTCATCATATTGAGGGCGGTCCCCAGTTCCCCAACCTCGTCCCTGCTGCGGACTGGCACTTCCTCCGTAAAGTTACCTTCTGCAAGATTCCGGACGTGGTTACGCATTTCCCTCACCGGTCGGGTGAAGCGGCTTCCTGCAAAGTAAGCACCGACCATGCCGACAGCAAGTGCAGCGAAAGTTACGACGAGAAAAGTCTGCTGGATGGTGGAAAGCTCCTGGTAGAGCACGTCGTCATCGTAGTGGGCGACGATCGACCAGTCGAACCCATCAATCGTGCGGTGGTAGGCCGTTTCACCGCCGCTGCTGATGCTGCCGGCTTCTTGATCCGCAGCTGCCTGAGCTGTCAAGGAGCCTTCTGCAGCCTCCTCTCCAATCTGTGCTTCATCGGTGTGCGCGATGATCAGTCCCTCGTCATCTACTAGCGCGAGTTCTCCTTCATAACCGATATCGACTGATTCCAGGGCGTCGACCATGGCGTTCAGCGAAATGTCGACACTTTTTACCCCTCCAGTCTCAATGGTGCGGGCTGCCGTAATGACAAGCTCTCCTGTATCAATATCGATGTAGGGCGACGTCCATGCTGTCGCTCCTTCATTTTCTTCTGCTTCGATGTACCATGGACGTTCGCGGACATCGAAGTCATCCGGCACGTCGATTTCCGGCGTGGATGTAAACGAACCATCCTCTTCGCCGATATACATCAACTGTATGCCGTCATCGCCCTCCATGTAGGCTTCGTGAATGGAAGTGATGTCCTGCCAAGCGTCCTCTGCATCATCGCCTGCCGCGAAGTTTTCCACCTGTGGGTTCTGCGCGAGCGTATCCACGGTGATATCGTACTTTTCCATGAATTCCTGTATATATCGTTCTGTGTCTTCTGTAAATGCTGTCGCATTCTCATCGACGGACTGTTCGATGTCACCTGCCAGTTGAAAATAGATGGTCACAGAGGTAATCAGCATCACGGCAATCAAAATAGCCGCAGCAGCTGCAACAAATTTCGCTTTCATCGAACGTTGTATCATATGTATGCCCCTCCCAAGGTTGGTGAAACTTAAGTCATGCATAGTGTAGTTTAACGAAAATTCTGACCGGTTGTAAGGGACTATATACTCAAGTGTATGGATGTAATTGCTTCATTAATGGAGGGACTTGCAGGTCGAACAGGAAGGGGAAAAGCCATGACGGAGCTTTGACGCACAAAAAGCCGTGCTGCACGGCTGGAAGAAGGAGAGGGAGTTTGGCGGTTGTCATCGACCAAGACAGAGGTCTCGTTCATGTTAAAGAAAAAATCGGATGCCTTTTTCTTCACAAACAAGGAGCAGGCAGGAACCCTGCGTATGGCTGGACCTGACCTGCTCAGACAGTAGAGGATCAACCTTTCAGCTGATTACAAAAATGAAAGGCTGAGGACGGTATAGGCTATTGCGGATAGTAAAAGGAAAGCGGAAAAGAAACCTGCCTTTTGATAGTTCGACCAATGACTCATCCACCCCCACCGCTTCTTGTCGCGGTCGAGCCAGTAAAAGTCGATAAGAACGGCAGCGAAGATAATAAGGACAGCGGCAAGCGTACCCACAGCAAAACTCCTTTCTAAAATAAAGGTTTTCAATCAGTGGGACAGAAAGCCCATTTGTTATATGATACCATATTTTCCTTCATTCAGTATTCGTGTTTCCACATACCCTGCACCATCGGGCACGAACGGCAGGGCAGGAGGGGAGCTGGATGTAGTAGGATGATAAAGAAGGGGAGGGATACGATGAAAGATTGGAATGAGGCGGTCGCGTATATGGAAGCCCGGCTGACCGGAGACATTGATGTTAAAAAAGCAGCGGCGGCTGCGGGGTGTTCGGAATTTCACTTCCGCCGTATGTTTTCTATGCTGGCGGGCATTCCGCTTTCGGAATACATCCGTCGACGGCGGATGACGCTGGCCGCAGCTGAATTGATACAGACCGGGATGCGGGTGATTGATGCTGCTGCAAAATATGGGTATGATTCCAGTGATGCGTTCACCCGGGCGTTCCGCAGTGTTCATGGCGTGACGCCCTCCGCGGTACAGCGGGAGTCCGTCTCGATTCGTTCCTATCCCCGCATTCACATTCAACTACAGATTACTGGAGGCGATGCTATGAACTGGAGAATCGAAGAAAAGCCGGCGTTTCGACTGATTGGAAAGATGGAACGGGTGCCGATCGTTTTTGAAGGAGAAAATGAGCATATTTCTGCTATGTGGAAAAAGATGACGCAGGAGGAAATGGCTCAATTGCAGGCGTTGTCGGACATGGAACCGTCCGGCATCATTCAAGCAACGGCGGACTTCTCAGAAGGAAGAATGGAAGAAGAGGGGGACGTAAGCCACTACATCGGCGTTGTCTCTTCCCGAAAGGCACCGGAGCCTTTTTCCGAAAGGGAAGTCCCCGCTGGAACGTGGGCTGTATTCACAGCGAAAGGATCATTTCCGGAAGCGCTTCAGGAAACGTGGGGGCGGATTTATTCCGAATGGTTCCCGTCCAGCGGATATGAACAGACAGGCGGACCGGAAATGCTCTGGAGCGAACAGGAGGATACAACAGATCCTGCCTTTCACAGTGAAATCTGGATCCCTGTCATTTATAACGGAAAAGAATAAAGAAAGAAGCACATCCAGTATTCCCCCACGTCAGAAGCAGGTCTGGCGTGGGTTTTCTGTGGAAAGAGTGATTAAGCTAATCCCTTTAGGGTTACGTCTGACGGCACAGCCGCGGAAATGAGGTGGATGAGGTGTAGGGCGTGTCCGTCGTTTGAAGCAGGAGCGGACGTTCGCGGCGGAGGAGCAGACGTTCAAGGGCTGAGAGCGGTCACTCAGAGGCACGGAGCAGTCATTCAAAAGCAAAAAGCGGACGCACGGGCGCTGGGCGGTCACTCAGGAAGCCGGAGCAGTCACTCAGCCGGCAGGGGCGGACGTTCAGCGAAGGCGAGCGGTCACTAAGCGCCCCCCTGCATTTCCGTCACCAACCACCTTCATACCGTCAGTGACCCAAGCCCCCTTTTCCGGTACACAGCCGCTCTGATGCGACCGGCGCTTTAGGAAGAACCCCACGATTCCGGCGGCAACTATGGTATAGTCGACTACAGAAGGATAGGAACAAGGAGGAATATAGATGGACACGCACGAGGATTACTTGGAGACGCTGCAGCCGGAACAGCGCAGCCGCATGAGCGAGGTACTGCAATGGGTAAAGGAGACGTATCCCGATTTGACCCCGGTGATCAAATGGAAGCAGCCGATGTTTACGAATCATGGTACGTTCATTATCGGCTTCAGCGCGTCTGCGAAACATCTGGCAGCCGCTCCCGAGCCCCAGGCGATCGACGCCCATGCAGAGGCCATCGAAGCGGCGGGACTGAACTATACGAAGCAGCTGATCCGCTTCCCATGGAAAAAAGAGATCCATTACGATCTGCTCCGGCAGCTGATCGACTTTAACATCGAAGACAAAGCCGGCCACACCTCCTTCTGGCGCTGAACGGTCTGCAAGACAGAGGTTTCCATTCCATGCTTCGAGGGAATCGCTTTCTAGACAGCAGAGGATAGAGGAGGAAAAACAACATGGAAGAACTTAAAGATATCGCAGGCAGTACAGCAGTGGTGACAGGAGCGAGCAGCGGGATCGGCGCTGGCATTGCACGACGGCTGGCGGCTCAGGATGTGAATGTCGTCCTTGCGGCACGCCGCATAGAGAAGCTGGAAGAGCTGGAGCAGGAGCTGCAGGAAACCGGCAGCGGCGGCGTGCTGACGGTCCGGACCGATGTGACGAACCAGGTGGAAATGACGATGCTGGCGGATAAGGCGGCGGAGACGTTCGGCCAGGTCGATATTTATGTCAATAACGCCGGGCAGATGCTGGCGGCACCCGTGCTGTCCGGAGAGGTGGATGCCTGGGATCAGATGATTGATGTAAACATCAAAGGCGTGCTGTACGGCGTCCATTCCGTTGTGCCCGGTATGATAGAGCGGGGCAGCGGTCATATCATCAACATCGCCTCGGTTTCCGGGTGGGAAGTGACGAAAATGAGCACCGTGTACAGCGCGACGAAATTCGCGGTCCGCGCGCTTTCCACCGGACTGGAGAAAGAACTCGCCAAAACTGGCGTGCGCGTCACGAATATTTCTCCGGGGATGGTCGATTCCATAGAAGACGGCGAGTCGGCGTGGCACGGCGACCGCCGCAAGCTGGAAACGAACGATATCGCCCGGGCGGTCGTGTATGCGGTGACACAGCCGGATTACGTCAATGTGAATGAAATCACCGTTCGTCCGGTGTAAGCAGGAAGCCGGTCTGAAAGGTATCAGGCCGGCTTTTGCAGTCGGTGATTGGCACGACGTCGCCTTACGCTGCGCGGAAAGAGCCGGCAGCGACTGCAGGCGCCGTGCCGGCCGGAAAGCGTTCTGCGCTTTCCAGCTTACATAAAGGAGGGGCTCGGAATGAAGCGAGAGCAGGTGCTGTTCTGCGAAGGGGAAACCTGTATGGAATATACGGTGGAAGGGAGCGGGCCTCCGGTACTCGTGCTGCACGGAGGTCATTCGGACTGCCGGGAACGACTCGGAACCGAGGCGCTCACCGGAAGGCAGGTGATTCTGCCTTCGAGGCCGGGATACGGGAACACCAACGTGGATATCGGCCGCTGGATGGACGAGACGGCGGACTGGTACGAGAAGCTGCTGGACCATCTCGGCATCGGAGTCGTAGATGTAGTTGCCATGTCCGCCGGGGGTCCATCCGGCATCCACTTCGCCGCACGCAAACCGGAGCGGGTTCGTTCGCTGACCCTTCAGGCCGCGGTCGTCATGCCATGGCTGACGCGGGAGGATCCGTTGTATAAAGGTGCGCAGGTCATGTTCCGCTCCCGCGTGGAACGTGTGACGTGGGGGATGATCCGGTTCGGCAGCAGGACGGTCCCGGAGAGGCTGTTTCAGCAGATGGCATCGTCGTTCAGCCTCCTGCCGTGGAGTGAACTGCAGCACCGGGTCACCCCCTGGGAGAAAAATGACGTGCTGCAGCTGCTCACCCGGCAGCGGTCGCGCCGGGGATTTCTGCTGGATCTACACCATACCCAGAAGGACCATACGAAAAAGCTGTCGACCCTCACCTGCCCGGTGCTGATCCAGCACAGCCGGCTGGACGGGAGCGTGCCGTTTACACACGCAGAAGCAGCAGTCCGGGCGCGGCCCGATGCCCGGATGCAGGTCATCGACGGCTGGGGGCACTTAATCTGGTGCGGGCCGGCCGCGGCAGAAACTGCGGCGGGGCTGTGGACGTTTCTTGATGAACTGGACCACGAACGCGGAATGTAGCGGGGCAGCACGGCCTGCTTCAACATCTGTCACGATAAAAAGGAGAGATAGCATGAACGAGAGTGAGGTATTTGCCCTGGCAGAATCGCACGACTTGATTCTCCAGCCGAGTACAATCCGCATAGATGAGTCTGGGGTCGATTTTACCGCTGCCTCGGCAGAAGATCATAAAGGACGTCGGTGGCTGCTGCGGATGCCGCGCCGGGAAAGCTCGATGCGGTCGGCTGCGAGAGAGAAGCAGCTGCTCGACTACCTGCAGGATG
Organism: Alkalicoccus chagannorensis DSM 18086; assembly: GCF_000429725.1. Lineage (GTDB taxonomy): Bacteria > Bacillota > Bacilli > Bacillales > Salisediminibacteriaceae > Alkalicoccus > Alkalicoccus chagannorensis. The sequence goes on from NZ_KE386946.1 coordinate 7,332, forward strand.
CCGCATTTGAAGTACCGGAGTGGCGCATTTTCTCAGAAACGCTCATCGCGTATCCGCTGCTCTCCGGCGAGCCTGCGGCGGTGATCGACAAGGAGTTGATGGACTATGTCTGGAAGCTCGAGCGGAACCCGGTGCCGCAGACGTATACCGAGTCACTGGCGGAGGTGCTTGCAGAACTGCACCGGACGCCGGAAGCACCGGTGGAAACAGCCGGCCTGCCGGTGACGCGGGCGGAAGATATCCGGCTGGCCATGGAGTCGAGGATGACGTGGGTGAAGGCCCGGTATGATGTGCACCCGGCACTTCAGGAACGGTGGGATACGTGGCTGGCGGACATGGATCTCTGGCCGGACTATGCCGGGCTGCTGCACGGCGACCTGCATCCAGGCCACATCCTGATTGACGATACGAGCCGGGTCACCGGTCTGATTGACTGGACCGAAGCGGCCGTCGGTGACGTGTCGCCGGATTTCCTGACGCATTACCTGCTGTTCGGGGAGGAGGCGCTCGATGATTTGATCACCGCCTACGAACAGGCAGACGGTCGGACGTGGCCGGGAATGAAGCGCCATATTATCGAAATGATGACCACTTCCGGGATCACGACAGCAGAGTATGCGGAAGTATCCGGGCTGAAAGAAATGCATGAAACGGCAGCGGCGATGCTCGCCTCCCCCGATGGGAGCGGAAAACAAGGTTGATGATGTTTCCCATGTGAGGTATGATGCAAGTATTACAAGGAAAGAGGGTGAACGGTAGGCACATGAAGTACTAATCCTATTCCAACGAACATCGAACAGCATCAGGCGAAAAACCACTTCCGACGGGAAGTCTCTTTGCTATGAGCTGTCTGCGTTCAGAATAGGATGTACATGATGCCTGCATATCCCTCTGCGGCAACGTATACCTTCTGTTCTGGACGTATGTCCAATCACGAACAGAAGGCTTTTTTGCGTTCTGTTCCAACAAGGGAGCGGATAGTGATGCCATTAGTGGAACTGCAGTATATCACGTGTGATACAAAGGAACGTAACCTGTTTGAAACGAACCATGTCGTGGTGAATCAGGGAGCAAAAATCGGGCTGATCGGCCGGAACGGATCAGGGAAAACGACCCTGCTTCAAGCCATGACGGGGGAGCGGATCCCCGACGCCGGCAGCATTGTCCGCCATGCTTCGGTCTTTCTGTTTCCACAACTGAAGCCGAAAGACCCTGCAAGAAGCGGCGGGGAAGTGTCGCTGGCGATGGTGTATGATTTGCTGAATCAGGGGGCTGGGGTTTTCCTGCTGGATGAACCGACGACCCACCTCGACGAAGAACAGCGCACCGAGCTCGCGGACCGGCTGTCCCGCCGGGCGGAAGCGGTGCTGACCGTCTCGCACGACCGGGCGTTTCTCGAGCAGGTCTGCACGGAGATCTGGGAACTGGAAGGTGGAAAGCTGCACGTGTACCCGGGAAGTTACCGCGAGTACGAAGTCGAAAAGGACCGGCAGGAGCGCCATCAGGAAAAGGAACACGAGAAGTATGAAGCGAAGCGGCGGCAGCTGGAAGCAGCGATGGAGAAAAAAGAAGAGAGGGCGAGACGGGCAGACAGCACACCAGCCAGCGTGTCGAGATCCGAAGCGAAAATCACCGGTGCCAGGCCGTATTTTGCGAAGAAACAAAAAAAGCTCCATCAAGGAGCCAACGCACTGCAATCGCGTATCGACCAGCTGGAACCGGTGCCGAAACGCCGGGAGCTGCCACCGATCCAGATGGAAACCGACCAGAGCCGCCGCCTGAAAAACCGGGTGCTCATCCGGGCCGTCCGTGCAGCCGGCCGCATCGAAGGCCGGACGTTATGGGAGCCTGCCGACTTCACGATCCGTGCCGGTGAAAAGGTGGCCGTCACCGGCCGGAACGGGACGGGGAAAACGACGCTGCTGCAGCAGATTGTCGAAGAAGGCGAGGGCATCGACGTATCCCCCGCAGTCATATTCGGCTACTTCCGCCAGCAGCTGGAACAGCTGGAGCTCTCCCGCACGCTGCTCGAGCAGGTTCTCGATGACGCCGTCCATCCGGAAAGCCTCGTCCGGACGGTGCTGGCCCGCTTCGGCTTCAGCGGAATCGACGTCGACAAACCGCTGGACGTCTTAAGCGGTGGAGAGCGGGTCAAGACGGCCCTGGCGACGCTGCTCGTCAGCCGGGCCAACGTCCTCGTTCTCGATGAACCAACAAACTTTTTGGACATTGCGGCGATGGAGGCACTTGAATCGCTCCTGCAGTCGTATCCAGGGACGGTGCTGTTCGTCACCCACGACCGGCGGTTCCGCCAAGCGGCAGCGACGCGCACGTTCACGATCGAAGAGGGCAGGCTCCGGATCGACCAGCAGGATTCGATCGCGCCGGCTGCCGGAGAGCGGGAAGCGGAGCTGATGAAAGTGGAGAACGAGATCACTTCGGTGCTGAGCCGGCTCAGTCTGGCACCCGATGAGGAATTGGAGGAAGATTTTCAGCGGCTGCTTCAGCGAAAAAAGCAGCTGCAGTTTCAAGAAAGCGAAGAAGAGTAAGGCGGTTCAGTATCGTCTGGCGAGAAAAACAAACGTCATCGGCACGGTAGTCGTCATCAGTGCCGCAACGAGACTCAAGGCCTGGTAAGCATCCAGATACACCACGTTAAACTGCGTGATGCCCATGAGGAAGACAAGATAAAAGACGAGGAAAAAGTAGCTGAAGAGCATGCCTTTTTCCCGGATCATGCGGGCTCGTTCATCATTGTCTTTGAACTGAGGATGAAGCCAGGCAAGAGCGAAACAAAGGACGGAGAGAGAGAGGATGCCGATGTCATGGCCGGCGAAAAAGGTTCCGGTGTAGATAGAGCCTGCGGTAAGCAGAGCGCCGTATAGCAAAAACAGGATGCCGGCTATGACGAAAAAGCGGGGACTGGTGGTGGCGTTCATATAATCAGGTCCTTTCGTTGTGGGATGGCTGGAGGTCGTCATCCTCCAGGATAAAGACGTTTTCGACGGTAGTCGTAAAGCAGCGGGCGATCTGCATGGCGAGCGGAAGGGACGGATTGTAGCGCTCCTTCTCGATCGAAATGACCGTCTGGCGGGAGACGCCGAGCATCGCGGCTAAGCGTTCCTGTGAAATGCCGTGCTGCTGTCGAAGTTCTTTCATCCGGTTCTTCATCGGCCTCTTCCTTTCTATTCCAGTTCAGCATAAAGTAAAGCACCCTTGACTGTCAAGGGTGCTTTACATCGTTCGGCGAGACGGATGCTGGAATAGCGAACGGTGTCGCCGGCTTTCCCAGCATGCCGAGGAGATCGATGGATCGTAGGACGCGGCGAGGCTGGCGTTCGAGTAAACATCAATCCGCACGTTCGTCCGGCCGTTCCCCGGTAAGTGCGTAAATGGTGATATGGTTCCGCTCCCGCAGGTCCATTTTGTCCATGATATGGCTGACGTGATTCTTCACGGTGCCGGGGCTGATCGACAGACGGGAGCCGATATCCTGGTTGGACAGGCCTTTTTTCATCAGGGTGATGACCTGCAGTTCCCGGTCGGATAAGGCGTACCGCTCCTGCCATTGATGTTCATATGCTGATGGGCTGCTGGTGGAGTGGATATAATCCAGGACCGTGGAAGTGACTGATTCGGCGAGATAGCCGCCTGTACGATGGACGGTACGGACCGCCTCCGCGAGCTTTTCGATGGGGGCATCTTTCAGCATGTAGCCGTCTGCTCCTGCTTTCATTGCTTCAATAATGTAGCTGCGGTCATGGAACGTCGTTAACATAAGAATACGAAGCGATGGATACTTCTTTTTTGCGCGCCGGACGGTTTCGATGCCGCCAATGCCAGGCATGCGGATATCCATGAGCAGAATATCCACGTCGATGGTATCAAGTGCCTCTAGACACTGCTCGCCGGTAGCGAACGTCCATGGGCAGCTCATGTCTTCCTGCATGTTCAAAAGAGACTGAAATCCTTCATAAACGAGCCGTTGATCGTCAACGACAGCAAGCTTCATCGTTCTCCTCCTTTCGATGGAAGCGGCCATTCAATAAAGAGCTCTGAACGTTCTGCCAGATCGACGTGCAGCCGGCCGCCGGAAGCGTGGACACGCTCTTCCATCTGGCGAAGGCCGAACCCTTTCTCCCACTGTCCACCCGCCCCGGAGCCGTTGTCAGTGATCCGGATCGCCAGCATGCCGTTCTGTTTTTCGGCCAGAATCGAAACATGGTCGGCGCGGCCGTGCCGCCGGGCGTTGGTCAGGGCTTCCTGCAGCAGCCGGTACAGATCCGCCTGCTCGGGGAAGGGGAGTTCATAAAACTGGGCCAGTCCGTCGTGGTTGATCGTCATATCGGCTAGCTGGGCAAAGTCATCGAAGAGCTGTTCAAAAGGGGAGCCGGACGCTTCCACCGGAGCAATCATTCTGACCGACTGCCGCATATCTTCGAGCATGGTCCTTGCCGCTTGCTCAGATTCGTGGAGGCTTGCTTCGACGGCTCCCTGTTCGCCACGCTGATAGGCGTATTTCAATTTCTGCAGCTGGATGATCAGTCCGGTCGACTGGTGGGCCACCGTGTCGTGCAGATCTCTGGCAATTCGGTTCCGCTCCTGCTCGAGTGCCCACGTTTTCTCCCGCTCTGCATACGCCTCCAAGGCGGCATTTACTTGTTCCAGCTCTTCCTGCTGTGCTTCAAAACGCCGATAGAAAATCGCAAAACTGAGAAAAAACAGGATCATCAGTAGATAAGCAGATACTGCAGACCAGTTCAGCGCATCGTGATACAGACGGTGAAAAATAGGTGCCGCAGCAGACAGCCCGGCTGCACTAAGCTGATCGGGCAGCGGTTCTAGCAGCGTCACAGAGGTAACGATGAGAACAATGAACAGCACGAAGTACGGGGTATAAGGAACGAAAGGCAGCAGCGATACGGCCGCAGCCCATTCGATGAGCAGAAGAACAAGCGCACCTTTTCTTCCCGGAAGCGGACGGAACAAGAGGAAGTAGTTGGAACAGAGAAAGAGAGTGGTGACCATGATGGTCATCCAAAATATCACGTTACTGCCGGCTTGACTGATCAGCAGAAGCAGCACCACTCCCTGCACTCCTGCCCGGAGCAGGAGCGTGTTTCTGTTGATATCCTCCCGCTTCATGACATCACCTCCGATCGGATTCATTCAAGAGTAAGGATCCATGTACGTTTGTTGATCCTCCTATCTCATCCAAAGATCCTTTCGTGTTTCCTCTGCCAACAGGAAAGGGAGAACTTCTTCTTTCATTGTACAGGATTCATCGGCGGAGAGAATGTGAATCGAGGCATATTCCCGGTCGGACTTTCCGCCGCTACAATGAGATCATCACAACCGCTGCGGCGGAGAGGGGTGGTAAAGATGAACAAGCGGATGGATGTTCTGGATGTGCTGCGGGGGTTTGCATTGATCGGTATATTGATGGTGAACGTGCAATTGATGACCTCCGGCACGTGGGTGTATGAACAGACTGGCTCGAGGGTCGAGGTAAACGGAATCGATGCAGCGGCGGGGCTGATAGTGACGATCTTTTTTGAAGGCGCGTTTATCACCTTGTTCACCTTCTTGTTCGGTGTCGGGTTCCATGTATTCATGTCCCGGGCCGAACAAAAGGGTCATCCAGCGCGGAAGCTGTTCTTCCGGCGGATGACAGGGCTGCTGATCATCGGGCTTGCTCACCTGTTCCTCGTTTGGATGGGGGATATTCTGACGATCTATGCCGTGACGGGATTTTTGCTTCTCTTCTTTTATCAGCGTCAAGCACAGACGATGCTGCGCTGGGCATTGGGGCTTCTCGTCTTGTTTCTGATGCTGTTGTTCTCACGCCTGTTGATTCCTGCAGGTCAGCTGGAAGCGATGCGTCAGGAAGGGAAAACGATGGGTGCAGCTGTTACCGACGCTTATGCGGAGGCGGGGTCTTGGTCCTGGCTCGTTTTCCGTATGACAGAAGAAGTTCCGTGGGTCCTGTCGGAATCAGTGTTTCTTCTCCCGTTTGTGCTAGGTATGTTTCTGCTGGGTATGTATGGAGGAAAGCAGGGCTGGTTTGAGGAGCCATCGAGGTGGAAAGCCATTCCTCGCTCCGTTTATGCTGTCGTACTCCTGTTATTTGCCGGCATGGCAGGGGTAGTGGCCGCCATGGAAACAGGCTTTCTGGACGCAGGGGCACATCAGGTGTTTCTGCTGGATACGCTGACGCGCACAGCGGGAGCACTGCTGACGTTTCTTTATACTGCAGGCATCGTCTATCTATTTTCACGGGTTGGAGGCAGAGGATGGTGGATGACGTCACTACGATGCATGGGACGGACGGCTTTGACGATGTATTTGCTGCAGAGCATCACGGCATTGACAATCATCTACGCAGGGGATTTATACGGCCGGATCGGTACGGCGGGTTCGCTGCTGTTGGCCGTGGGTATTCTGTTTGGTCAAATACTGCTCAGCCGCTGGATTCTTTCTCGGTGGAAACAAGGACCAGTGGAGTATTTGTGGCGCCGTTTCACCTATAAAACAGTGAACGAGATCCGCCGTCCTGACTCCATCGAATCCGCGTCCCTTCTGCTCGGTGCCGGTGCCAATCTCCTCATGGCGGGAATGGCCTGGGTTACGTATTATTATTCCCATTCCGAAGCAATCCTTCTGGACGGCAATTACAGCTTCATTATGTTCCTTGGTGTCATCACGGCGCTTCAGGTATCGATCGTGAAAGCCCGTCGCACGAAAACATTCCCGCTTGGGCAGTTCTTCTATGAGTCCCTGTACGCTTTCATGAAAGGACTGCTGATTCTCGGTGTGCTCTTGATGGCGGCATCCACGGCGGTCATCCGTATTTTTCTCTATGCGTCGGGATCTACCGAGGGCATTCCCATGCTGGTTCCGGAGCCGATTTTCTACTACGCAGCAGCATGCACCGTCATCTGCTACAGCATGACGTTGTTTTACCGGCGGCAGTACAGGCGGACCGGGGGACAGAGTATCCTCATGCGGACCGAGCAGAAATCAACCCTCGTGGACGGAAGTCTCTCACTTGGTATTGCGGCAGGCGTCTTTTTCCTCATGCAGGGAGGCGGAGGAAATGCCGGATTCGTTCCTTACCTTGCGGATGCTATTTTCGTCCTGATTCTTGCTCTGCTGCTCGTCCGGGAACCGGTGTCGATGATTCGCGAATCCGTGATTGAGCTGGCTGGCGGCGCACTGCAGAATAAGGGAAGGCAGGCGTATTTTGAAGAAGTGATCGCCAGGCACAAACCTGCTTCTTGGAACGTTGAAGATGTTTTCATCAGTAAAAACGGGAGCCGGTATATGCTGATGATTTATATACGACACGTGGACGGATACTTTGCTGTCGAAGAGGCCATTGGTATGAAAAGAAATGTGCTGAAGGAGGCGGGGGCTCATTATCCTCATCTGTATCTGGAAATTATCCCAGACAGCGGGTCGAGCTGGCATGCAGCTGAGACGGAGCAGGTGCAGTAGTCTTCATAAAGAGCCTGCCCCGTATGAACCTACGTGTGCTGCGGATACCCCTGGCCTTTTTTCTTCCTTTTGGCGTGGTACATGAGATCATCCGCCTGTGAAATGGCCGCAGAGAAGCTCATAGAGTGCTGGTCGATTTCCGTTCCTCCGACACTCCAGTCAATGGGATGCGTCTGTTCATTGATGAAAGGGGGAGGATCGAATGCCCGGCTTAATTCGGCATCCATCTCCGCCTCGCTCATCATCCAGGGCACGAGGAGAACGAATTCATCGCCGGCATACCGGTACACGTGGACTCCCTGTTCGGTGCCCCACGCTCGCAGCCGCTCCCCGATCTGCCGCAGCAGTTCATCACCTGCAAGGTGGCCATGCTGATCGTTCACTTGTTTAAAGTTATTCAAATCCATGAAGAAAAGCCGATAGGTCGCTTGATCTGGAGAAAGGACGGCGAAATCGCGCTCCAGTGCTTTTTGATTTGGCAGCCCGGTAAGCGGGTCTTGCAGCAGCTCTTTTTCTTTCTGGGCGAGCTGTTCAATCGTGTGATTCAAGGCGGAAGTCAGCTTCTGCAGGACATCCGATCCCTGATAGGCAGATCGAATGCGGTAGTTGCCGGCCGCGACATCTCTCAAAATAGCGGCGTACCTCTCGAAGATATACTTCAAGGCGCTCCTGGCGATGATGTAGTTGATCCAACCGAGCAGCATTCCGGCGATGATCGAGAGGATGCTGAACAGGAGCATGTCTTCCGGAAGGATCTGCACGAGCGACGGTACGGTAAACCGGAAGGCGATCCCGATGAGCATGCCGAACAGCAGATAAAACAACAGCAGGTAATGCATGAAATTGCTGCGCATAATGTTTCTCCTTTACGTTTTGTTAGTCAAAAGTCCTATATTTGCGTGCGTGATCCTGATAATATATTTATTGTATAGGAAATGTATAAGTAAATCAAAAACGAAGGTCCCAAAAAAGAGAAAACTGAAATAGGTGCATGAAGTTCCATATGCCCATTTATTTTCGTTTCAGATTTACCCCATATATTGGATTTGTTGAATGGGAGGAGAGTACTGCGACGTGTTGGAGCCGGGAAGGGAAGGGCTTAGGTAACTGACGGTCTATTTGTTGCTCGAGGGTCTGGACCGAAGCGCCGTTGCGAGGTGCGGAGTGACCGAGCGCGGGTCCTGAACGTCCGCTGCGTCCTTCCGAGTGACCGCCCAGCACCGCTGTGACCGATTTTCCTGCTGGAGAGACTGCCCGCTCTCACCTAGCGACCGCCCACGGCCGCGCTGCGTCCGAGCCGGCGCCGCGAGTGACCGATCCGCACCCGATGCACCGCCGCAGCGGTCCACGATCCAGCTTCGTTTCCGCGGCTGCTCCGGCAGCCGTAGACCAGAGGGGCTTGGGTAACTGACGGTCTATTTGTTGCTGTAGGGTCTGGACCGAAGCGCCGCTGGGTGGCGCGGAGTGACCGAGCGCGGCTCCTGAACGTCCGCTGCGTGCTTCCGAGTGACCGCCCAGCGCCGGTGTGACCGCTTTTCCGCTTCCAGCGACTGCCCGCTCCCTCCAAACGACCGCCCACCGCCGCACACCGTCCGAGCCGGCGCCGCGAGTGACTGATCCGCACCCGATGCACAACCGCAGCGGACCATGATAACCTCGTTCCCGCGGCAGCCCCGGCAGCCGTAAACCGGAAGGGCTTAGGTAACTGACGGTCTAATGGTTTCTGGAGGAGACTGGACCGAAGCGCCGTTGCGAGGTGCGGAGTGACCGAGCGCGGATCCTGAACGTCCGCTGCGTCCTTCCGAGTGACCGCCCAGCACCGCTGTGACCGATTTTCCTGCTGGAGAGACTGCCTGTTCCCTCCTTGCGACCGCCCACCGCCTCCCAACGTCCGAGCCGGCGCCGCGAGTGACTGATCCGCACCCGATGCACCGCCGCTGCGGACCATGATGACCTCTTTCCCGCGGCTGCCCCGGCAGCCTTAAACCAGAGGGGCTTAGGTAACTGACGGTCTAGTATCGAACAAGCGGCTCGTCTGGAGAAAAGCGTGGCAGGAATGCGGTCGTTTCTTCCTGCGCATGCAGCAAAGCGTGGCGCCAGAAGGATGTACTTCTGGCGCCACGCTGCTTATTGTGTGATAGGAATGGATACGTTTTTATACAGGGGAACGGCGGCTATGTCGGCTGCGCGGGAACCAGCAGCGATGCCGCGCGCCGTTCCGAAGAAAAATCGCTTTGGTTCTGTTTGATTTGGAGAAGGCTGATCAGCCCTTTCCAGCCTTTGTCTTCCTTGACGAAAAGATTATTCGCCGGCCCGGTCCGAGACTTCGATGGCTCGGTTGGATCCATCTACGGCCTGCTGAAGAGCTTCCTCTGGAGGAGTTCCTTGATACAGAGCTTCCAGTGAAGTTACGACCTGTTCACGGGATTCAGGGAAGACCGTGATCAAGGCTCCTTGCGTAGCAGGAGAAGTAACGGTTTCCTGCAGCTGGTCAATCGGAACCGTCAGCTGTGGAAATTCTTCGTGCTCTTCGGTAACGATATCTTCCTCATATGCGTCCGGATGGGTGGAGAAATAGCCGGTATTGACGTGCCATTCGGCTTGAACTTCCGGCTCGTTGAACCACTTCATGAATTCCCAGGCACCGCGCTGTTCTTCTTCGCTGATGCCGCTGCCCATCCAGACAGAGGCACCGCCGATGACGACCCCGTTCGGATCGATACTGTCTTCATGAGGCACAAACGACAGGTCGACCTCGAAATCCGCGTTTTCTACGGCGTCTTTTGTACCGGCTGAAGAATCCATGTACATCGCGACATCTCCATTTTGGAATGCGGCACGGAGATCATCCCAGTCGCGTCCAAAGTAGTTGAACGTTTCTGCTTCGTTCATGTCATTCAGCCATTCATAGACACGCAGGCCTTCTTCTCCGCCGAACGTCACTTCTGTTGCATCGGCGCTTCGACCGTTGTCGTTATCTACGTAGTTCTGTCCCTGCGTGGCAATCAGCTGTTCAAAGAACCAGCCGTGACCGAGCATCGAAAAACCGTACGTGTCCTCATCTGTCAACGCTTCTGCCGCCTCCGTAATTTCTGAGAAGGTACGCGGTGGATTGTCTGGGTCAAGGCCGGCTTCCTCAAATTTGTCGACATTATAGTAGAGAGCTGGAGTGGAGGAGTTGAACGGCATAGAATAAAGCTGGTCATCCACCGTGTAATAACTGAGAATGTTTTCTTCGAGCTGGTCTACATCGTAGCCTTCGTCATCGATCCAGTCCTGCACGGGAGTAATGTAATCACTCTCGATCATGTACTTGGTTCCTACTTCGAACATCTGAACGAGTGCTGGTGCCGTTTCGGTGCCGCTGACCGTTCTGAACTGGGTCAGCAGTTCCTCATAAGATCCCTGGTACTCCGGCTGGATGTGATAGTCTTCCTGGGATTCGTTAAAATCATCGACGAGTGCTTCAAGTGTATCGCCGAGGCCGCCGCCCATGCCATGCCAGAATTCAATTTCCACTGCATCCCCGGCAGCTTCAGCATTCCCGTCATGGTTGTTATCTTCCTCGTCATTGCCCGCGCTGCCGTCTTCATTGCTTTCCTCTGCTTCATTGACGTTGTTGGCGGCTGCACCTGCTTCCTCGTTGTTCTCAACTTCCGTATCGTTTCCACCACAGGCGGCAAGCAGCAGCATCGGTGCACTCCAGAGCATCATGGCACGTTTCATGTAAAACTCCCCTTTTCTTTTTAGAATGATTTATTTGACAGCACCCTTCGTCAATCCTTTCTGCAGCTGTTTTTGACCAGCAGCCAGAAGGATCAGCGTAGGAACGATCACAAGAATTACCCCGGCCATCACAAGTCCCCAGTTGGTTGCAACTTCGTCCGCCTGCAGACGGCGCAGGCCGATCTGTACAGTACGGACCGTGTCGTTCGTTGTCACGAGCAGGGGCCAGAGATACATGTTCCAGGTAGTCAGGAAGCCGAAAATCCCGAGCGTGACAAAACTCGTTTTGGCATACGGCACAACCACCTTGTAGAAGAACTGAAAGTGGGACAACCCTTCTACACGGGAGGCCTCATATAATTCCATCGGGACGGTTTTAAAATGCTGCCGCAGCAGAAAGGTCCCGAAAGCAAGCGCGAAAAAGGGAACCGTCAAGGCAAGATAATTGTTCATCCAGCCGAGAGATTGAATGGTCAAGAAGTTAGGAATCATTGTCGCCTCCCAAGGGATCAGCAGGGTGGAAATAAACAAGAGAAAGACTGCCTGGCGCCCACGGAACGGGATGAATGCAAAGATGAATGCCGCGAGGGAACTGACAATCAGCATCCCGAGCGTTGCGGTAGAAGCGACGATGAAGCTGTTCATTAAGTAATGCAGGATCGGGACCGACTGCAGCACGTCGTAATAATTCGCCAGCGTAGGGTTCGTGGGAACGATCTGCCGGTTCGCAATGTCTTCACTTGTCATGAAGCTGACTGAAAACGCATAGAGAATCGGGAAGAACATCACCAGTGCTGAGATGGTCAACAGCGTGTAAAGAAGACTTTTCCGCATCATTGGTAATGCACCTTCCTTTCCCCGAACTTAAACTGGAGCAGTGTCAACAGGAGCACCGCGGCAAACAAGACGATAGCCATGGCGCTGGCAGGTCCAAATTGATAATAGATAAAGGCTTCCCTGTAAATCGAATAGATGATCAGGTTCGTCGCTTCCGCTGGTCCGCCTCCGGTCAGGATGTCGACCTGACCGAAGGATTGGAAGGCATTGATGAACGTGATGGTGATGATGAAAAAGAGCGTCGGGGACAACATCGGCACGGTAATCCGACGAAGCTGGTAAAAGTAGCCTGCGCCGTCGATCCGGGCACTCTCATACAAATGTTCATCAATGTTCTGCAGGCCGCCGAGCAGAATGAGAAACGAGAAGCCGGTATTCATCCAGATGGTGGTGATGCTGATCGAAATCAGCGCCATCGTGCTGTCCTGCAGCCAGGATACCGCCGGCAGCTGCAGGGCTTGAAGTGCTGCATTCAATACGCCGGTGGTCGGGTGAAACATGAACAGCCAGATGACTGCAGAAGCAGCGACGCTCATCCCGAGCGTGGAAGCAAAGATCGTCCGGTACCATCCAATGCCCCGCAGTTTTTCATTGGCCAGCAGCGCCAGGAACAATGCCAGGATGACACTGGCCGGCACTGTGAGCAGGACGAAGATGATGGTGACGAGCACGCTGCGGCGGAAAGAAGCCGATTCCCAAAGATAGGCGTAGTTTTCGAACCCGACGAAGGTGGTTGGATCGCCCTGGGCATCCGTGAAGAAAAAACTCAAGTACAGGGAATAAAACATCGGATAAAACATAAATACGCCGAAAAGTAGAAGCGAAGGAAGCAGATAGAGAAGGGCTGTCCGGTAGTTGACCGTCTTCTGCCAGAACGAGCGGCTCGAAGGAATCCGATAACGCTTCACGGCTTCATCGACGGTTTCGACTCTTCGCGGAAGTTCTTCTGCCTGTTTCAAAGGGTGACCTCCTCTTGGACAGGGGCCGATAAAGATGCTCCGATGTTTTTCCCGTTGTCCAGTGCAAAGAGATGCAGATGCGAACTGTTCAAGTAAAGGACTGCCTGCCGTTTCGCTTCGAGTGACCATTGTCCGGGGATTTTAGCTTTCCAGTCTGCCCCGCCGGCATCCATGGTGAGGAGCGTCTCATTTCCGAGCACCTCCACGGTCTGCAGGTGCACCGGCAGCTCCCAGTCCGAGTCCTCCTGTGGCTCCAGGTGGAGGTGTTCGGGCCGGATTCCGAGCTGCACCTCCTGTTCGGCAGGGAGAGGCTGGTCCATGACGAGTGGACGAGGGGCTCCTGGAACATGCAGCGTACCAGAATTGTCAACGGTGGCTGTCGTCAAGTTCATCGGGGGTGCCCCTATAAAGCTGGCGACGAAATCATTGGCAGGATGGTTGTACAAATCAAGCGGCCTTCCCACCTGCTGCACTTCGCCTTGGCGGAGCACCATCATGCGGTCTGCCATGGTCATGGCTTCCACTTGGTCGTGGGTGACGTAAATCATGGTGATGCCGAGTTCCTGCTGCAGCTGCCGGATTTCCGTGCGCATCTGGGCGCGGAGTTTGGCATCGAGGTTCGACAACGGTTCGTCCATCAGACAGATGGGCATTTGACTGACAACCGCACGCGCGAGAGCAACGCGCTGCCGCTGACCACCGGATAATTCCCTCGGCTTGCGCTTCAAATACTCGCGCATGCCGAGCATATCAACAGCTTCATCGCAGCGGCGCCGCTGTTCCTGTTTGGATACTTTACGCACCTTCAAGCCGAAGAGGATGTTCTCCTCGACAGTCAGGTGAGGATAGAGGGCATAATTCTGAAAGACCATCGACAGCTCTCTTTTGCTTGGTGAAAGGTCGTTGGAGAGCCGGCCGTGCATATGAATTTCTCCCGCGGTGAGTTCTTCTAATCCCGCGATCATGCGAAGCATCGTACTTTTGCCACAGCCGGACGGGCCGACGAGGACAAAAAATTCTCCTTGTTCGATCGTGACGCTGGCATCCTGTACGGCAAACTGACTGCCGTCAAAACTTTTCGTGACATGCTTCAGCGTAACCTGACCATCTGACATAGCATGGACCCCCTTTTGTTGAAGTACATGGTTCATTCTACGGATGAAACATTAAGCCGTTGTGTTGTGCGTATGAAGGCTCGGTAAATGTCCGTTAAGAGTCTGCGTAGATTATGAATTCTATGAGCGGAGGAGCCCGTTGCAAAAAAGACGCAGGTACGGCGTGTGCAGTCCGCTTCTCATCCAAACGATGCCCACGCCCGAAAGCCACCTTGTTTCCGCGGCTGCCCAGGCAGCCGTAGACCAGAGGGGCTTGGGTAACTGACGGTCTAATGGTTGCTGGAGGGTCTGGACCGAAGCGCCGTTGCGTGGCGCGGAGTGACCGAGCGAGGCTCCTGAACGTCCGCTGCGTCTTTCCGAGTGACCGCCCAGCGCCGGTGTGACCGCTTTTCCACTTCCAGCGACTGCCCGCTGGCGCCTTGCGACCGCCCACGGCCGCGCTGCGTCCGAGCCGGCGCCGCGAGTGACCGGTCCGCACCCGATGCCCAACCGGAGCGGAGCATGATACCTTCGTTTCCGCGGCTGCCCCGGCAGCCGTAAACCAGAGGGGCTTAGGTAACTGACGGTCTATGGGTTGCTGGAGGGCCTGGACCGAAGCGCCGTTGCGAGGCGCGGAGTGACCGAGCGAGGCTCCTGAACGTCCGCTGCGTCTTTCCGAGTGACCGCCCAGCGCCGGTGTGACCGATTTTCCACTTCCAGCGACTGCCCGCTATCGCCTAGCGACCGCCCGCGACCGCGCTGCGTCCGAGCCGGCACCGCGAGTGACCGATCCGCAGCCGATGCACAACCGCTGCGGACCATGATACCTTCGTTTCCGCGGCTGCCCCGGCAGCCGTAAACCGGAAGGGCTTGGGTAACTGACGGTCTAATGGTTGCTGGAGGGCCTGGACCGAAGCGCCGTTGCGAGGCGCTGAGTGACCGAGCGAGGCTCCTGAACGTCCGCTGCGTCTTTCCGAGTGACCGCCCAGCGCCGGTGTGACCGCTTTTCCACTTCTAGCGACTGCCCGCTATCGCCTTGCGACCGCCCGCCGCCTCCCAACGTCCGAGCCGGTGCCGTGAGTGACCGATCCGCAGCCGATGCACAACCAGAGCGGAGCATGATCCAGCTTCTTTTCCGCGGCAGCCACGACGAAAAACCTCCAGGCCCCCTTTGCAGGAACAAAGGGGCCTGGAGGTGTGTTTTTTATGTGATACGAATGAAGTGAGCTTACGCGGTGCCCTGCACGAGCCGGTAGACGAGCGTCATGTCGCCGCGGCCGAAGATCACGGGCACGGGGTAGAGCGGATTCGCCTCCGCGAGCGCCTGCTCCACGAGAAAAGGGAGGTCCGCGGTGCGGATCGCCGGCAGGTGAGCCGGGAGTCCCATCTGTTCGTTCATCTTCTCGATGCGTCGGATGAACGCTTCCGCCCGCGCGGCCTCGTCTCCTGCGTCGAGCCCGGCTGCATCGGCGAGCGCCGCAAGCGGGCGGTGCACTGCCGTGCCGTAATAGCGCAGCACGTGTGGCATCACGACCGCATTCGCCCGGCCGTGCGGCACCCCGTACCACGCGCTCAGCGTGTGCGCGACCGCGTGAATGTTGCCGACATACGCGCGGGTGAACGCCCGCCCTGCCTGATAAGCAGCCTCCAGCATCGCTCCGCGCGCCTCCAGGTCCTCCCCATCCGCATAAGCGGCCGGCAGATGAGATAGGATCAGCGGGACCGCCGACTCACTGAGCCGCTTCGTCTCCTTCGTCCCGCTCCGGCCAATGTACGCCTCCACCGCATGCGTCAGCGCATCCATCCCCGTTTCTGCCGTCACCGCCGGCGGCATCCCCACCGTGAGCAGCGGATCGTGGACGGCGATGTGCGGAATCAGCACCGTGTCATTCACGGCGTATTTCTCCTTCGTCTCCGGTTCCGATACGACGGCCGCCACCGTCGCCTCACTCCCCGTGCCGGCCGTCGTCGGGACCGCAGCAAGCAAAGGCAGATCCCGCCGTACCTTCAGCTGGCCGCGCATCTCCCGCAGGGTGCGCCCTGGTCTGGCGATGCGGGCGGCGGCGGCTTTGGCACAATCGATGACGGAGCCGCCGCCGAAAGCGGCGATGGCATCACACGCCGTCTTTTCATACAGCTGTCTGGCTGCTTCGATCTGCGCAGTCGTCGGATTCGGTTCGATCTGATCGTATAGAGAAACGCCGATGTCCTGCTCCCGAAGGAGGGAGAGGAACGGATCGGCGAGGCCGAGCTGCATGATGCGGGCATCCGTAACGACGAGCAGCTGCCGCACACCTTTTGCCTTCAGAAGGGCAGGGAGCTGTTCGACGCTGCCGGTGCCGTGGAGTCGTTCCGGGGTGCGCCAGTGCATGAAGGGGGCGGCGGTGCGGTAGGCGGTCTGGTACAGGCGGCAGTAGCTGTGGTAGAGCATGGTTATTCCTCCTCGGGCAGGATGTCGAAGCCGTCGAATGTGGTGTTGTAGGAGTTGGCTTCAAGAAATTGCATGACTTGCTGCTGGTAGTCGCTGCCGCGGTCGATGATGCGGTCGTCTTCGATCCACCATGGTTCGAAACGCATGGCCACCTCGCCGTCGTCGAGCTGCAGCTGGAGCAGACCGGTTTCGGCGGTCGGACCGTCGACGTAGTCGGGAAACAGGAAGTTGCCGAGGGAGTAGGCGACGGGGGTGCCGTCGATGTACTCAAATCCCTGCAGGACGTGCGGGTGTGCTCCGACGATCGCATCGGCGCCGGCGTCGGCCATGAGACGGGCGTAGTCCCGTGCTGCTTGCTCGGGGACGTGCTCGCCTTCGTTGCCCCAGTGCATGTAGACGAGCGTGTAGTCGTGGACGGTGCTCGTGTCTTCGATGATCTCGGCGGTGCGGTCATGCTGGTAGCCGCTGGCGATTCCGGGCTTATCGTCTCTCGCGTACCAGTCCACGGCGGGGAGTACCTCGGAAAAGGCGAGGACCGCGATGGAGGTGCCGTCGATGTCGACGGTGTGCGGGGCATAGGCGGCTTCTTTATTTTCCCCGGCGCCGGCAAAGTCGAGGGCGGACGCGTCGAGCGCGGCCACGGTATCCAGGAGGCCGTCTTCGCCGTAGTCCATCGTATGGTTGTTGGCAATCGAGACGAAGTCAAAGCCGGCTTCTTCGAGAGCCTGCAGGTACGACGGCGGCATGCGGAAGTTGTACGTTTTCGGGTACGGCGTGCCGCCCTCCGTGACGGCTGTTTCCAGGTTGGCGATGGCGTAGTCGGCTTCCTGGATCGTGCTGCTGATGTCTTCGAACGGATAATACGGTCCTTGTACGGCGGCGGTCTCTTCAAGAGACCATTCGTAGATGATGTCGCCGGCGAAAGTGATGTCGATTGGTTCGTCCGGCTGGGAAAGCCGCTCGGCCGCGGCTGTGTCTTCAACGGACGAGAGGGGCAGTTCTTCTCCTTTTGGCAGCTCGGGTGCTGCTTCGGCAGTCGGCTCATCCGGCTCGGACTGGCAGGCGCCCAGCAGGAGCAGCGTGCCGGCGGTTATGTAGGTTTTCAATACAATTCCCTCCCTGGAGTGCTAGTTTTTATCAAGGCAGATTCCATCTCCTTACAGTGTATAGCCTGGAAATAGGAAGGGCAATGAGAGAATTGGAAACGGCATGAAGAAAGCGGTATAATGGAAAGGCACACCATCATCTGCTGGGGGAGCCGGTACGACCGGCTGAGAAAAAAGCGTGGACTTTTTGACCCTTTGGACCCGATCTGGATCATACCAGCGTGGGGAAGCAGCCGACGTCTGGATGTCCAGGCCGGCCCGCTTTCCCGGGGCCGGCCTTTTAAGCGTTCCCTGAAGGGGCCGGTGCCGGCAGCATCCGTCCTTTCGGGTGACTGATCGGTCCGATCGATCCGGTCATGGGAAGGGCTGCCTGCCGGCTGGCCCAACATGTTGAGCAGGCGTCGGCATTGCGGGTTCAAGCGGCGCAAACGTGCTGAGAAGTGGCTCAAAAAAAGCAAAGTGGCTCAAAAATTCCGGCGGGAGACCCGCATGCGGCGGGAAGCCGTCCCGCTTCCAGAGGCGAAGCAACGCAAAAAGGGAGCGGACCGACGCGCTTTTCTCCAGCCAAAGCAGCACGGGCGTCGAGGAGTTGATTTCCGCCGCCTGCGGCGGGAGGGCTTTTCAATGGATAGGAAGGAAAACGTCTCTTCGTGGAGGCCTGCGGTTGTTTCTGCTGTCCACGCAGAACGAAAAGCCTGCGCCTCCATAAGAGAGCCTGCGGAGACGCAGCAGGCCGTTCCGACAAAAAGTCCAGCACGCGTTCCACCAGCAGAAAAACAGGAGGAGATCCAATGGAGATGAAGGAACAGCTCGTATTTATCAGTGGGGCGAGCCGTGGGCTGGGAGCCTCGCTGGCAAGGAGTTTTGCACGGGAAGGGGCCAGGGTTGTCATTAACTACTATCAGAGCCGGGACATAGCAGAGGCGCTGGCGGAGGAGCTCGGCGACCGGGCGTTTGCTGTTTATGCAGACATCCGCGATGAAACCGAGGTCGGGCAGGCCGTGACAGAAGCAGAGGCGCATTTCGATCGTCCGGTGACGACCATCGTGAACAATGCCCTCGTCGGATTCAAGTTCGACCCCGCCGCCCAGAAGGCCGCAGACCGACTGAGCTGGGAGGATTACCAGACGCAGCTGGACGGCAGCCTGAAAGGACCCTTCCACCTCGTGCAGGCGTGCCTGCCGGGGATGAAAGCAGCCGGATTCGGACGCATCATCAATGTCGGCACAAACCTCGTGCAGAACCCGGTGGTCGCCTACCATGAATACACCACAGCGAAGGCAGCGCTACTCGGCTTCACCCGCAACATGGCAAAAGAGCTCGGTGCCGAGGGGATCACCGTCAACATGGTCAGCGGCGGCCTGCTGCGCGAAACGGATGCGAGCCGCGTCACGTCCGACGAGGTCTTTGGCATCATTGAAGCGACGACCCCGCTGCAGCGGGTCACGACGCCCGACGAACTAGCCGATGCCGTCCTGTTCTTCTCCTCGCCGTGGTCACGCGCCGTCACCGGCCAGAACCTCGTCGTGGATGGCGGACTGGTGATGGATTAACGGGAGAGCATTTTGAACAATCATGAAAGAAAGAGGGGATGACTTGTCAGAAGTAGATGCATACATGGACCGTATCGATGCCCGCTGGAAGGAGCCGTTCCAGCGGCTGATAGAAACCATCGAGCAAGAGCTTCCACCAGGGTTTGCTTTTCAGATGCAGGACAATATGCCTGCGTTTGTCGTGCCTCTTGATACGTATCCTCGCGGCTATCATGCAGTACCTGGAACCCCGCTGCCGTGGATGAGCCTGGCAGCACAGAAGAATCATATAGCCTTGTATCACATGGGAATCTATGTCGATGAAGAACTTCGTACATGGTTTAAGGAGCAGTATCCTGTTCACATGAGCACAAAGCTAAATATGGGGAAAAGCTGCATTCGTTTCACCAATCCGAAAAAAATCCCGTATACGCTCGTAGGAGAACTGGCATCCAAAAGAGAGGTGGAGGATTGGATTCAGTTGTATGAAGGCCGTTGATACTGGAGTGTATAGAAGAAAAATCCGACCATATTCTGTGTAGTAACGACCAATAAGCATATGGCATTTTATGGTAAAAGCACCACGAAAATAATGTCGCTCCCCGCGTGGGAGTGTGGATTGAAATAGCACCCTGTATTCTTGTGTGGATAGGAGTTTCTTATGTCAGCGATGGTTGTCATTATTCTGATTGTTTTTCTTGTCTGCTTTATTCTGCAGCGAATGATGATGAAAAAAGGCATGCTCATGCCAAAGGGAGAAAAAGACACATATTTCCATCCGACACACCGGTCTGTGGAAGTGCTGCTTTATGTGTTGACGCTGGTTCTGCTTGCTGTCTCGTCGACGTTCGAGGTGGTACGGCCGTGGGTCTTTGTTTCTTTTGCTGTGGTATTTCTTTACCAGGGGACGCTGCAGCGCATGCATGAACCGGGATCAAAAGAGCCTCTCTTTACTTTCAGTGTGGTGGGTCTCCTCCTCCTCGGTGGAATTGTCTACAGACTGTTCTTTTATGGATAGCTGCTCATTTTCTGTGCAACGGAAGTTTTATTTTTCCAATTGCATAACTGGAACTGCCGCATACACAGCGAGCGCCTGCCTTGCATTAATACCTCCTACCGTATATCATCAACAACTAGGAGGCTGATGACATGAAAAAAGTAGCAGCAGCTCTCTCGGCATCCGCTTTGCTGCTTGCGGCATGCGGCGGGGGAGAGAATGAGGAAATGTCGACGGAGGAACTTCAGGACCATATCGAGGAAGAAGGTTTTGACGATGGGGTTCATTACGTGGATGTGAGAGAAGAGCACGAGTTTGCAGATATGCACATTGACGGTTTCGACAATGTCCCGATGGATGACATGATGGGCGACCCGGAATCATATGCTTCGGTAGACGACCAAATCGTGATCATCTGCCAGACGGACAACCGCAGTCAGGAAGTGGCGGACAGCCTGATCGAGCAGGGCTATGACCCGGATCATCTGACGGTGGTCCAGGGCGGTATCTCGGATTATGCCGGTGACACGGCTCAGCAGTAGGCAGCATAAAAAAGCTCCGATCCTCATACGAGGTCGGAGCTTTTTTCATGATAGGCCTGAAGACGTTTTATACAGGGGGACGGCACCGGCTGCACGGGAAGCATGAGAAGAACCGATGCTTCCCTCAAAGAAGCTACAGCGACGCCGCGCGCCTTTCGACCAAATCGGCTTTGCGCTTTTTGTCTTAATCAAACAATCCCGGAAGCCACATGCTGGTAGCTGGAACGAAGGCCATCAGCAGGATGACGAGGATGCCGGTGAGGAAGTAGGGCAGCACGTCTTTGATGGTGTCTTCGATGTTGATTTTGGCGATGAAGCACGAGATGAACAGCGTCGCGCCGACTGGTGGTGTGAACATGCCGAGCGCGAACGTGACGAGCATGATCATGGCAAAGTGCATCGGATCCATGCCGATGGTGTCGGTCGCAATCGGCATGAAGATCGGGATGAACAGGAACAAGTTCGGGACGAGTTCGAGTACCATGCCGGCGACGAGCATGATGGCGACCATGACGAGAAGCAGTCCCCAGCCCGGGAGGCCGAGGCCGCCGAGCGCGTCGGAGATCATGTTCGGGACCCCTTCGGAAATGAGCACCCACGTGAAGATCATCGACGCACAGATGGTGATCATGACGATCGCCGTTCCCTGTACCGTCTCCTTCATCGCAAAGAGAATCTTGTCCCATTTCAGCGTCCGATAAATGAGCAGCCCGACGAGCAGGGCATAGACGACCGATAAGGATGCGGCTTCGGTAGCGGTAGCCACCCCGAAAACGATGGCACTGACGAGCAGAATCGGCAGGAGCAGCGCCAGCGACGCGCTGCGGATGTTGCGTCCGAATTCGCGCAGCGTCGGGCGGGGTTCGCTCGGATAGCCGCGGCGGAGCGCGATCAGGACGGTCGTACCTAAGTAGGCGAATCCGACGATCAGCCCCGGGATGACCCCGGCAAGAAACATCGCACCGACGGATAAGTCCGCGAGCCAGGCGATGATGATCATCGTACTCGACGGCGGAATGATAATGCCGACCACGGAGCTGGAGGCGTTGATCGCCGCAGCAAATGGGGCATCGTAGTTCTTCCGCTTCATCTCTGGAATGAGGACACTCCCGGTTGAGGCAGCGTCAGCTACCGAAGACCCGGACACGCCGGCCATCCCCATGCTGGTGACAACAGAGACACAGCCGAGACCGCCCGGCAGCTGTCGGACCATGGAATCGGCTACTTTGATGATCCGCTGGGCGATGCCGGCCTGGATCATCAGGCTTCCGGCGAAAATGAAGAAAGGGATCGCCAGAAAAGCAAATGACTGCGTATTCGAGAAGAACCGCTGGGACATCATTTCCATCGGCAGTCCTTCGATTAAAAAGTATAGTAAGGCGGATGCCCCCATCGAGAAGGCGATCGGAACACCGAGGAGGATCAGGATAAAGAAGCTAGCGATCATCATCCACAGCATCGAGTTCCTCCTCCTCTCTCGGCACCGACATGCGTCCGCGGACGACCTGCACAATATGATAAATCAGCACAAGAGAAATGAGAGCGAACGCAATCATCATCGAGGTGCTGAGCCACCCGCGGGAAATCCGAAGCACCGGCATGACCTGGGTCGCCTGGTTCTCGGTATACATCCAGGAAGCGTACGTCATCATCACAGCAAAAAAGAGCATGACCAGCTTCGAAAACAAAAACATGCCGTGCTGGATTTTCGGCGGCATTCGTCGGCGTACAAACGTAATGGCGAGATGATTATCATGGAACGTCACCGATACGCCGGCGATGAAAATCATCCACGGGAATAAAAGCAGCGTCAGTTCATTCGAGTAGACCAGAGGCAGAGAAAACACGTAGCGGCTGAAAACTTCGAGGAAGACGACTGCCGTCAGCAGCGCCAGCATCAGCGCCGAGATCAAATCGATCCCATTGGCAGCGCCGGTCATGATCCGGTTCGACCGGCTGTTCGTATGGGCTTCCGTCATCGTAGTCCTCCTTTACAATAAGGCCGGGGAGCAGCCCGGAAAGGCAGCTCCCCGTTCCTGTATTACTCCGCGCGGTAGTCGTCGAGGAAGTCCTGCATCTGCTGGATGATGTCAGCTCCCATCACGTCTTCCACTTCTTCATAAACCGGCTCGACTGCTTCCTGGAACGGCTCCAGGTCCGGGTAGGATACTTCTTCAAATTCGTCTTCCGCCCGCTCCAGGGCTTCTTCTTCTTCCGCTGCGATGAACTCCCTTGCAGCATCGCGGGCTTCGATCGCACCTTCGCGGATGATGTCCTGCAGTTCCTCATCCATGCCGTCAAACAGCTCATCATTGACGATGAAGTACGAGTAGTAGTAGGAGTGGTTCGTAATAGAGAGATAGTCCTGCACCTCATGCATGTCCTGGTCGTAGATCGACGGCATCGGGTTGAACTGTCCGTCAATGACGCCCTGGGAGAGGCCGCTGTACAGCTCGGTGTAGGCCATCGTCGAGACGCTCGCCCCGAGGGTATTGAACGTTTCGATCAGGCTGACATCGTCAGGAGAGCGGATCGTCAGTCCTTCGACGTCCTCCGGCGCTTCGATCGGACGGACATCGTTGGTGATTTGTGCGAAGCCGAGCTCGACGTCGGAGAGTGCGTAAAATCCGGTACCTTCACTCAAATCGAGAAGGTGGTCGCCCACTTCACTGTCGAGGACGGCGTGTGCTTCATCCGCTCCTTCGGTTAAAAACGGCAGCGAGAGCGCGGCATATTCCGGCACGACGCTCGCAAGCTCGTTCGCTCCCGGAAGCGCCATGTCGAGCGCGCCGACCTGGACGGCTTCGATCATTTCCGGCGACGTGGCATACGTTTCGTTCGGGAAGAATTCAAAGGCGACGTCGCCTCCGCTTTCTTCGGCGACGTAGTCCGCAAAGGCCTGAGCGGCGACGCCTTTCGAGTCATCTTCAAGTCCGGAGTTCCAGCCGATCTGGATTTCATGTTCTGCGTCTTCCTCGCCGACGGTTTCGCCCTCGCCGTCGTTGGCTGCGTCGTTCTCGTTGTTATCGTCATTGTTATTGTCGGCTTCGTCGTTGTTTCCATTGTCGTTTTCGCCGTCGTTGTTGTCGGCTGCTTCGTCGGCGTTGTTGTTTCCGCCGGCATTGTTATTGTTGTTGTTGGCGTCATCGCCGCTTTCGACTCCGCATGCAGCAAGCATGAGCGCTGCGGCGGCGGTTCCGATGGATAGTTGAATGGCTTTCTTCATGATAATGCCCCCTTATTTTTCTGCTGCGCCTGTTTCATCACAGCTTCGGTTAATGATTTAAGTACGTGAATCGTTTCGACACAGTCGTTCAGCGAAGACCATTCTGCCGGGTGGTGGCTGACGCCGTCGAGGCTTTTCGTGAACAGCATCGCAAATGGTGCTTTTCTGCCGATGATCATCGCGTCGTGCCCGGCGCCGCTCGGCATGGTGACGGCTTTCGTCCCGAGCGTCTGCTCGACGGCCTCGGCCGCTAGCTGCTGCAGCTCTTCTGCTACCGGCTGCGGCGGGGTGGACATGAGCGTTTCGACGGCGCTGCTGACGCGGCGGTCGTCGGCGATGTACTGGGCCATGGCCTTCGTGCGTCGGATCACTTCGTCGCGTGCTTTTTCGTCGATGTCCCGGATGTCGACGGTCAAGGTGACTTCTCCCGGAATGACGTTGACGCCGTTCGGCTTCACTTGGAGTCTGCCGACCGTCGCCACGGCCGTGCTGCTGACGGCAGCCGGAATGTTTTCGACTTCGGTGACGAAGCGGGAGGCCGCGATCAAGGCATCTTCCCGATCGTTCATCGGCGTATTGCCGGCGTGCCCGGCGCGTCCGGTGAATGTCACCTGAAGCCAGGCCGGCCCGGCGATTCCTTCGACGACCCCGGTGGAGAGGCCCGCTCGTTCCAGGCGCTTGCCTTGTTCGATGTGGACTTCAAGAAATGCTTCGACATCGCTGAAATCGGCTTCGGCGCTGCGGATCGAGTCCAGGCTGAGATGCTGTTCGGCAAGGACGTCTTCATAGCTTCGGCCTGTTTCGTCGGTCAACCGTGCTTTTTCGTCGGTGCTTATCTCCCCGGTCATCGCGAGGCTTCCGGTCAGGCCGCTGCGGAAGCGGGCGCCTTCTTCGTCGCTGAAGATGACGGCTTCAAAGGAGAGCGGCGGTGCGGTGCCTTCGTCCTGCCAGGCCTGGGCGACTTCAATCGCCGCGAGCACACCGAGCGGGCCGTCAAAATGGCCGCCGTTCGGGACGCTGTCCAGGTGGGAACCGCTCATGATACGGCGTTCCGGAAGCGCGGCGCCGTCGATCCGGCCGATGACGTTGCCTGCGCCGTCCCGGCGGACCGTCATGCCGGCTTCTTCCATCCATCCGGCAGCGAGGTCTTTGGCGGCTTTCTCTTCCGGACTGAAGGCGATGCGGTAGCTGCCGCCGTCTGCTGTCGCTCCGATTTCCGCGAGAGCAGCCAGCCGGGTGGCGAGTCGTTCGCCGCTGACGCCGGAATGCGAGAGCGATGCATCATAAGGTTCGATTAATTGTTGTTTCATGGCGTTCCTCCTGCTGACATAGTCGGTATGAGTTTCAAGTATAGACTATTCTGACAATAACGACAGATGCCTTTCCGACAAAAAATCAGCCCCCTCTTTGTCGGAAACCAACAAAGAGGGAGCTGCTAGCGATTCGTCCGCTCCAAATAACGCTGAATATAGAGGGCCAGCTGCAGTTCAAATAGAATCTTTCCGTTGAATTCCTCTAATTGAAGCAGCTGCCGGATCGAATTCAGCCGGTACTTGAGCGTGTTGACGTGAATGAAAAGGGTGTCCGAGGCGGCGCGCAGCGACTGGTTTTCGTTCACGTACGCTTCCAGGGAAGCGAGGAGAACCGAGCGGCGCTCCGGCTCGCATTGAAGGATCGGCTCCAGCTTCTCGATGACGTACCCTTCCAGTTCGCTGTGTTCCATGCTCATAAACAGCCGCTCCGGTCCCAGGTCGGCAGGCGACAGCAGCGTACCGCTCGTCCGGGCTGCTTCCGCGCATTTCAATGCATCCCGATAGGAGGCGCGCACGTATTTCAGCTGAGGAACCGACCGGCCGAGACCGGCAGCCGGTCGGAAGCCGGTGTAGCGTTCGACTTGGGCGGCATATTCCTCGATCCGCCGGCGGACAATGGCCATGCTCTGTCGTTCCTCGGGTGTGGTCAGCGTGAACATGATGGTCATCTCCTGTCCCCGGTGCAGCAGGTACGTGTGCTCCTCGTCCTGCAGCAGCTCCCTCGTCAAGTAACGGAGAAGTGGATGTTCTGCTTCTTCCCACTGCCCCTGCGGAAGCGTCATGTGTGCGAGCACGTAATCGGCCTCGCCCGCATGATGGTAGGGCAGGGAGGAGATCTGCATGTAGGAAAGCTCCTCCCATTCATGGTCCAAAAGCGGTTTGAGCAGCTGTCCCCGGGCGGTTGCTGTTTCGATGATGTCTTTTTTCCGACGGAGCATTTCCCCGGCGAAGACGACGCTCGTCTGCTCGATGGCGAACCGGTCGAGGGGATCGATCCGGCTGTTTTCTTTCATAATAACCGCCAGCCAGCCGAGCGTCGTCCCTTCGGAGCGGACGGGAAAGAAGACGGCCCGCCGACCTCCTGCCGGCATCTGCCAGTGGAGTATCGAAGGACCGCTGTGCTGGACCTCCTGGATGAGCCGGTCTTTTTGGGCTTCTAGTAACGAAAGCGCCTCTTCACGGGCACCAGCGGAAGAGGCTTCGAGCAGGTCAAAAACATCGTTGACGAGCACCACTTTTTCCTCGATCAGGCCGGCCAGGGTGCGGGTGATATCCCGAGTGCCTCCGCGTGCGAGGGCGACGTTGGAGAGGGCTTCGTGAATCATCTGGGTGCGCTGCTGGCGGGCGAACAGCATGGCGTTCTCGATGGCGATGGATGCCTGGGCGGCGAAGGTTTCCAGCACGTCGAGGTCTTCTTCGGTGAAGGTGATGCTGTCGTCGAAGGCATCGACGGTCAGGACGCCGATCGCTTTTCCGCGTGCCATCATCGGGACGGAGAGGACGCTCGTCGGAATGTGATACCCGCCGAGCGCTTCGGAGTATTCGGCGGCGGTTTCTTTCCGAATGTTGGCCATGGTGGCCTCGGCTTCGGCGGCGGTGTGGAGAATGCGGCCTGTGCCGGAAGCAAAGACGCTCCCGCTGATCCCTTCTCCCGGCACGAGGACGGTCTGCCGCATGGCGTCGAGTTGAAAGTAGCCGCCGGTCATGCGGATGCGCAGAAGCTGATGTTCTTCGTCATAAAGAAACAGGAGAATGCCATGGACGCCGTCGATGACGCGGCTGACTTCTCCTGTCAGTTGGAGCAGGACGGTTTCGAGATCGAGCGAAGAGGTGAGTGCTCTGGCCGCGCCGATCAGGCTGAGCAGCTTCTGGTGCTGTTCCATAGCAGAGACCCCGCTTTCTGTGTGTAATCATGTTTCTATTATAGTACTTTGGTTGTTAGAAGAAAATCTTCGATGGAAAAAGAGTGAATGATTGTAAAAGAGGGAAGGGAAAAAAGAGTTTAATCATATTAAACCAGAAAAAGACCGAGACGAAAAGAAGGAGGGGTTTTATGGTGACATGGATGCGGGAGACGTGGGCGGCTGCCTGGCGCAGCCACGATCGTACGAAGGAGCTGCTGAAGTTCGTCACGTTCATGGCGGATGGACCGCCGAGCGATGAGCGGAAGCAGATGGAGACAGCTTCCGGGAAGATGACGAATACATACCGGCAGCCGTCGCCGGACGGACAGGATTTTTCGCTGAAACAGAAGGTGGGGCTGCTGCTCGGACCGCTGTTGTTTTTAGCAATTTATTTTCTTTTTGATGCGGAAGGTCTCGCCGATGAGGCGCGCGGGGTGCTTGCGGTCACTGCGTGGATTGCGACGTGGTGGATCACCGAAGCGATTCCGATTCCGGTAACGGCACTGATTCCGGTGATTTTATTTCCGCTGGTCACGGAGCTGGAAACCGGGGAAGTCACCCCCAACTACGGGGATGGTATCGTTTTTCTCTTCCTCGGAGGGTTTATTATTGCATTGGCGCTGGAGCGGTGGAACCTGCACCGGCGGATTGCTTTAACGATCATTAATTTTGTTGGAACGAGCACGAAACGACTGGTGCTCGGATTTATGCTGGCGACAGCCTTTCTGTCGATGTGGATCTCGAACACGGCGACCGCGATGATGATGGTGCCGATTGGTACTGCGATCATCTTTCAATTCACCCAGCTGATGAAAGAAGGGGACATTGAAGATGCGGAGAATCAGGAGAAGACTTTTTCAAAAGGATTAATGATTGCGGTTGCATTTGCTGCGTCGATCGGGGGGCTCGGTACGATCATCGGGACACCGCCGAATACGATCCTGGCCGGGCAGCTTGATGAGATCTTCGGCATCGACCTCTCCTTTGCGAACTGGATGATGTTCGGTGTGCCGCTGGCAGCCGTGCTGCTCGTGCTTGCATGGCTCTACCTCGTCAACATTGCCTTCCCGATGAAGCTGAAGGAAATTCCGGGGAGTGGAGAGCTGATCCGAAAAGAACGTGAGGAATTAGGGAAGATGTCCGGCGATGAAAAGCTGGTCATGACGATTTTTACTATGACAGCGCTTGCTTGGATTTCGCGGGAGTACGTGCTTCAGGAATTCATTCATGAAGGTATTGATGATACCCTCATTGCCATTACCGGGGCGGTGACGCTGTTTTTAATTCCGTCTGTGAAGTATCAGGGTGTGAAGCTCATGAACTGGGCGACGGCGAAGAACGTGCCGTGGGGCATTCTGCTCCTGTTCGGCGGTGGTCTCGCGATTGCGAGCGCCTTCGGGGATACCGGGCTCGATGAGTGGATCGGAACGCAGCTGACGGTTCTCGGCGGCGTGCAGCTGATTGTGATGGTGCTTGGTATTGCTGTCATGGTCATGTTCCTGACAGAAATCACCTCCAACACGGCCTCTGCGACGATGCTCATGCCGATCATGGCTTCTCTGGCGGCCGCAGTAGATGTGCACCCATTTGCCATGATGGTTCCGGCCGCGGTAGCCGCTTCCTGTGCGTTCATGCTGCCGGTAGCGACGCCGCCGAACGCGGTCGTCTTCGGTTCCGGTTATTTGAGAATGGGCGACATGATCAAAGCCGGTATATGGATGAACTTGATTGCCATCGTGGTACTGACCGCCTTCGTGGTGCTGTTGCTGCCAGTTGTCTTTGGCATTGATTTGACAAGCTTCCCGTCATAAATGATGATGTTGACTGCCCCAGTCTCCCTCCGGATCTCCGGATGGGAGGCTGGGGCTTTTTTTGTTAGGGAGATGCCCATCCGGTTTTCTGCTGGAGGAAATGCTGCGGGAAAAAGTGATATGGATCGTTGGTGCCGTGGATGGGGAGCGGATCGGTCACTCGCGGTGCCGGCTCGGACGTTCGGAGGCGGTGGGCGGTCGCAAGGTGGGGACGCGCAGTCGCTAGAAGCGGAAAAGCGGTCACAGCGGAGCTGGGCGGACACTCGGAAGGGCGCAGCGGACGTTCAGGAGCCGAGCTCGGTCACTCAGGATAACGCAGCGGCGCTTCGTCCGAGACCGGCGACCTCTCCACCGTAAACCAAAAGACCGCCAGTCACCCAAGCCCTTCTGGTATACGGCTGGCGGAGCAGCCGCGGAAAAGAGGGTATCATGGTCCGCTCTGGTTGTGAATCTGGCGCGGAGCGGTCATTCGCGGCGCCGGCTCGGACGTTCGGAGGCGGTGGGCGGTCGCAAGGCGGGGACGCGCAGTCGCTGGAAGCGGAAAAGCGGTCACACCGGCGCTGGGCGGTCACTCGGAAGGACGCAGCGGACGTTCAGGAGCCTCGCTCGGTCACTCAGCGCCATGCAGCGGCGCTTCGGTCCAGTCTCCTCCAGAAACCTTAAGACCGTCAGTCACCCAAGCCCATCTGGTTTACGGCTGCCGGGGCAGCCGCGGGCGGACGCAAGGCGGGAGCGGGCAGTCGCTGGAAGCGGACAAGCGGTCACATTGGCGCTGGGCGGTCACTTAAGAGGACTCAGCAGACGTTCAGGAGCCGAGCTCGGTCACTCAGCGCTACAAAGCGGCGCTTCGGCCGAGATCGGCGACGTCTCCACCGGAAACCTTAAAACAGCCAGTTACCCAAGCCCTTCTGGTTTACGGCTGTCTGGGCAGCCGCGGAAAAGAGGTCGCTCATCTTTCTTCTTCTATGAAGGAAGCTGAGGTAGTTTTGATTATCTTTGGAGAAGGCATCAGCAAGTGAAATGCAAAAAAGATTCCGCCCTCATGTTGGACGGAATCTTTACCTTGTTTAAAGTGTTTTTTCATAGGCTTCTTCTATTTTATCTATTAAGAGGAGGCGTTTGTTTCCGCTTCGCGTGGAAAATGGTGCAATGAGCCGAAGGGTACTTCTGGCGGGGATATTTCCAAAGATGAAATCAAACGTTTTTCTGTGAAGTGGTGTTTGGATCAGTAGACTAATGTCTCTGAGAGTATGTATGTGGGTGTTCACGTCACGCCAATCACAGGAGGTACATTTCCAGGAGCGTTTGATGCGCATTATAGTTTGATTCCCGCAATGTTGGCAGGTTAATTTTCCGAGTATTTCCGTTTCAGCTAGGTGATACTTTTTTAATACGTTGGAGCGATGCTCGGCATTGCTGTTCTTCAGAGTTTCGCAGATGCTTTTCATCTTTTCTTTCGTAATAACCCGTCGAGTATAAATCTTGCTTACATGCATCAGCTCTCTCGGAAGGTTTGCTGCGTGGTAGATACCATCATGATCAGCAGGAGCTTCAATGATCGCCTGATAATTAGAAATGAGGACATGGTTCAGCACAGGTGGATTCACGTCAGCGTATTTTTTCAGCCAAAGGCGAAAGTGAAATGCCTGGCGGCTGCTTTGATTCACGGGACAAGCGAAGGATTGGAGGCTGCCATCCAGCATCCGGAGCAGCTGTCCATGTTTTAAGTCAAATGTTAATGTACCAGCCATGTTTTTTACTTCGCCTATGAAAGCGAAACAGGGATGGAGGATGAGGAGGTCTATTTGAAATGTTTCTCCATTAGCTGGAGAACGGAGCGTCATGTTCCGAAAAACTTTACAGTTTTCTGGAATCATTGGCATCTGCAAGTCGAGCGTCTGCTCGCCGGCGTGACCAATTTTGAAACGACGCAGATGCTCCGTTATTTCCTCTCTTTTTGGGTGAGGATTCGGCAGTCTTCTTAAAAGTGCCTGAAGTTGATCGATGATTATTGGCTGCTGTAGTGATGGCTGTTTCATCGGCATTCCCCCTACATAGAAATATGAGTTTATTATACCTGTAATTACAATAAATGCAAACAAACATTCCCTTTTAGATAGGGCGGCAAAGAGATACGGGTCTGGTGTGTCCGTAGATCTAGCGCGGAGCGGTCACTCGCGGCGCCGGCTCGGACGTTCGGAGGAGGTGGGCGGTCGCAAGGCGACAGCGGGCGGTCGCTGGAAGCGGGAAAGCGG
>NZ_KE386946.1:39151-56984 GCF_000429725.1 Alkalicoccus chagannorensis DSM 18086
GCTCGGTCACTCGGCACCACTAAGCGGCGCTTCGGCCGAGACCGGCGATGTCTCCTCCAGAAACCTCTAGACCTCCAATCACCCAAGCCCTTCTGATCTACGGCTGCCGGGCAGCCGCCGGAAAGAGGCTATAGGGTCGATGTTGTCATGGATGTGACGCAGAGCAGACCGATCATCCCGGCTTCCCTTGCCCTCAAGCATGGATCACCTTCTAGTTTGTGAAAGAGAGCCGCAGGGTAGAAAACAAGACAACGATTTTTTGGAGGTGACATCTATGGAACAAGCTGCCGGTTTCTGGAGACGAGTCGCCGCGGCTCTTGTGGACGGCATTTTTCTGACCGTACTTATCGTCCTTTTTGCGTTTGCTGTATTTGGAGAATTCGCCGCAGAAGAACGGCTGCTGCAGGCATTTGAAGGAGGGCTGACGCTTGTCTATTTCCTGCTTGTACCGGTGCTGTGGTATGGCTATACGCTCGGGAAGAAGGCGCTCGGGGTCCGCATTGTCAAACAGGATGGAAGCAGGGTGACAATCGGAACCACCCTCCTCCGCTACGTGGTCTCCGGCCTCGTTTATTCTTTAACCGCCGGCATTGCCTTGATTGTTTCGGCTTTCATGATCGGACTGCGAAAAGACAAGCGAGCCATTCATGATTTCATCGCGGGTACGTACGTCAAGATGGAAAAATAGAGAAGAGATGAAACCCACCTCCCCTTGATTGGAAAGGCGGGTTTTACTAGGGAAGAAAACGAGTCTATTATTGCGTGAAGGTGGGAAGCCATGAAGTTATTGTTATTCTTACTGCTCTACGCAGTGATCGCTTTCGTGATGATTCTTCCGATGCGGCTCCTCGTTGATGATGACTTGGTCGCCCGTATACTGTCGTTTTTTATCGCTATTGGCTTGTACTTCTGTATGAGGGCCGTATTCTGGACCAAACGATAACTTTTGACGAAGGAGCTGACGCCATGAAGGCAAATCTACTTAACACCAACCCGGTCGTAGACACGATCCTGCTTCTGACTATTGCGGCTGTTCCTTTAGTGGTGGCTGTGGCTCTTCTCTTTCGGGCGGGTACTATTTTTACTGCTTTGCGCGGGGCGGGCAAGGAGCCGTCTCCGCGGGTGATCCTGCTGGTGCGGGCATTTTCTGTCTTGGTGATCGGCTGGGTGCTGTATCATGTGGTATCATTTTTGGTACAACATTAGAAGGAAGGGGTACCTCTGTATGCTTTCACAGGAAACAGCACGGCAGATTGCTGCACGGACGATGCAGATCCTGCCTTACAATATTAACGTGATGCGGGCGGATGGGAGCATCATTGCTTCCGGTGATCCCGCCCGAATCGGCACAATCCATCCCGCAGCTGCGGCCGTGTGGGAGAAGCAGCGGGCACTGGAGCTGACGAGGACCGAAGCCGCTCAGTGGGAGGGCAGCCGGGAGGGGATCAACCTCCCGGCTTATCTGCGTGGGAAACCAGCTGCCGTGATCGGCATCACCGGGCCGCCGGAGGACGTACGTCCGTATGGGGAGCTGGTCGTGATGACGTCGGAAATGATGATGGAGCAGGCGAAGCTGCTCGAAGAAATGCAGGTAGATCAGCGGATGCGGGAAGAACTCGGTCTTCGGCTTCTTGAAGGAGACAGGCAGAAGGAAACGGCTGCTATGGCGGAGAGGATGAACGTGTCTCTTGATGAACGAAGAGTGGTGCTCAGTCTCCCGGTGAATGAAACCGAAGAAGCAGCCCGGTCGATTCGGCCGATGCTCACAAAAGAGGAGCTTCTCTGCTCGAAAGAAGGGAAGCTCTTTGTCCTGGCGGTATGCCGGGAAGCAGACTGGAGGAAGGAGATACTGCACCGGTTCACCGGCATCCAGGCCGGTGTCGGTACATGCACGGCGAAGGCGGAGGAGCTGCCGGTTTCTGCTCAGCGTGCGGAACAGACGAGCCGTTTGACAAGCACAGAGCCGCAGCTGGTGTTTTTCGAGGAGAACGACCTGGAGGTACTGCTGACGATGATGCAGCAGGAAGCCGGGTGGTCCATGAAGCTTGCACTGTCTGCAGAGTTGATGGAGACCCTTCAAGTCTATGTCCAGGCAGGAGGCAGCAGGGAGGCCGCAGAACAGCTTCATATTCATCGGAATACGCTGCAGTACCGCCTGCGTCAGATCGAGGAGGTAACAGGAAAAGACCCTCGCCGTAAGCGGGACCTCTTATATTTGTATGCGGCGCTGGTGATGCAGGAACGCATGCCTTAGTTGTTTTCTGATGGCAAAACAACGCTGTTCCCCGTCTTAGAAGGAAGCAGCGTTGTTTTTTACATTCTATAGACGAGTGACGACGGCTTCGTATGCTTCCGACCGAAAGGCGCTGCGCGCATTTGATCGCATACACCAGTGGTGGCATTCTACGTATGATTCCTTTGTTCTTGTATCACCCGATGATCAGCAGCCACAGGTAAAGACCGGTGAGTGTGATGAACAAGGTCGGCAGGGTGATGATGATGCCGACTTTGAAGTAGTAGCCCCAGCTGATTTTGACTCCCTTGAGCGAGAGCACATGAAGCCAGAGCAGCGTGGCGAGCGAGCCGATCGGCGTGATTTTCGGACCGAGGTCGGAGCCGATGATGTTGGCGTAGATGAACGCCTGCTCCATCGTTCCGGTCAGGGCCGCGTCATTGATTGCAAGCGCATTGATCATGACGGTCGGCATGTTGTTCATCACGGAAGATAAAAGGGCAGCAATAAAGCCCATCGACATCGTTCCGATAAACAAGCCATTGTCTGCGGAGTACTCGAAAACGCCAGCCAGCGCGTCCGTAAGACCAACATTACGCAGACCGAAGACGACAACATACATACCGATGGAAAAGACGACGATGCCCCATGGCGCCCCTCTCATCACTTCGCCTGTATTTACCGCTGGGCTACGGCTCGCCATGACGAGAAAGAAGCCGGCGATGGTCAGAGCGACAAAAGAGACGGGAAACGTCATGGATTCGTTCGTCACCGGGTTGGTGATGTAGATGAACTCACTGACGAAGTAACCAGTCACGAGGAGAATGAGCACGCCCCAGGAGAGCCGAAACATTTTATGGTCGAGAATGGCCTCGGACGGCTTCTTGAGCATGTCCATGTTGTAGGATTTCGGGATGTCCTTCCGAAAATACCAGTAGAGGACGAGAATGCTTGCTGCGAGAGAAAAGAAGTTCGGCACAATCATCACCGCAGCGTATTCGATGAATCCGATCCCGAAATAGTCAGCAGAGACAATGTTGACGAGGTTACTGAC
Source organism: Alkalicoccus chagannorensis DSM 18086 (assembly GCF_000429725.1). Lineage (GTDB taxonomy): Bacteria > Bacillota > Bacilli > Bacillales > Salisediminibacteriaceae > Alkalicoccus > Alkalicoccus chagannorensis. The sequence goes on from NZ_KE386946.1 coordinate 42,439, forward strand.
AATAAGCGGGAGCGACGTTGAATCGGCAATGAAGCCGCTGGCCATAATAAATGGCAGAATCATCGCCTCTTTGAAATTCAGCGCCCGGACCATCGCCAGCACGATCGGTGTAAGAATCAATGCAGCCCCGTCGTTGGCAAAAAGCGCTGCGACCACCGACCCGAGCAGGGAGACGAAGACGAACATTTTTACGCCGTTTCCTTTGGCGACGCGCGCCATATGTAAGGCAGCCCACTCAAAAAAGCCGATCTGGTCGAGAATCAACGAGATGATAATGATGCCGATGAACGTGAGGGTCGCATTCCACACGATCCCGGTTACCTCGCCGACATCCGCAAACGTCACGACCCCGGCTGCAAGTGCGATCGATGCTCCGATGGTGGCCGACCAACCAATACCTAGACCTCTTGGCTGACGAATAACTAAAAATAACGTGAATAAAAAGATGGCAGATGCTAAGATAATGGAACCCATGATGACCCCCTGTAGGATGTGTGTACGTAATAGAAGTAGTAAGGAAGCAATGACCTTAGTATATAATTTATTGTTTATATAATCAAGTGTTTATGTAAAAAGAGGTCATACAAGAAAAAGCACCTTCCTGAGCTGAAGGCTGCTTTGAAAAGAGGTTCTACGTCCATTGTTGGGGTACAAGCCCTGGTATCTAAAGATAAGCCCTCAGGTGGAAGTGGGTAGGTTAAAACACGATAAACAGATACAAAGGCGAGCATTTCCGTCAGTGATAGGCGGCGACGCCAGAAGGAGGACAAGCCCCTTGGCAAGCGTCCGCCGAAAACGAAGAAAATCGACTCAGACGTTGTGTCCTAACCCCAACATATATTTTAGAACCTGAAAAGAAACAAAGAGAACCTCCGCTGTATCAGAGCAGGAGGTCTCTCTATCCGTATACAGGAGGAAAGGGGTTCGTTGGATCGCACCCTGATGCCTTGGAAAAAGGGGGAGCTTGTTTTTCAACCCAGCAGCAATGTCGAGCTATTGGTTTTACTCTCCGGTTTCGGCAAAGCGCTGGATGCGGTCGCCGATCTCATCGCGGACCTGTTGAAAGAAGGCCCACTTTTCTTCTTCCGTACCTTCTGCTTTTGCCGGATCGTCGAATCCCCAGTGCTCCCGTCGTTTCTCCGGTGGGGTCATCGGGCATTTATCGGCGGCATCTCCGCAGAGTGTGACCACAAAATCTGCTTGCTGCATCAAGTCGTTATCGATGATATCGGACGTCTGCCCGCTGATATCCACACCAGCTTCCTGCATTGCATCGACCGCTTTTGGATTTAGTCCGTGTGCTTCAATTCCGGCACTGTAGACCTCCCATTTCCCATCGAGGTACTTTTTCGCCCAGCCTTCCGCCATCTGGCTGCGGCAGGAATTTCCTGTACAAAGGAAATAAATCACTGGTTTGTCTGCCATGCTCTCATCCTCCTGAACTGAATTTTTCCGCTTGTAAATAATGAGTTAATTATATAACATCTCATTTATACTTTAAAACAAGCGGGTGCATGCGTCAACCGGATGGGCGTGCTCTTAACAATCTTTACAATGGGCATGTTCCTGTCAGAAAAAAGGCATGGTACAATAACCGCATCAGGAGGTGACGGCATGTCACGGGAAATCTGGGAACAGGCATATCAGGAGAAAACAGACTGGTGGGGGAGGCGTCCGAACCACGTGCTGTCGGATTATCAGTCTCTCGTCCCCGATGGACGTGTGTTTGATGCCGGCATCGGCGAGGGCCGGAACGCCTTGTTTTTTGCCGAACGCGGCTACGCGGTGGAAGGGGTCGATTTGTCGGCGACGGCCGTGGAGCGGTGCGGGCAGCTGGCGATGGCCAATGGCTGGCATGTCAATGCTTCAACAGCCGACCTGCGGGGCTATCCGCTGGAGGAGGGGCAGTACGCGCTGCTCATTTTTTCGAGTATTCTGCCTTTCTTTCACCCGGAAGATATCAGTTGCATTATCGAAAAAGCGAAGAAGGCGCTGCAGCCCGGGGGTCTGCTGTACATAAACGTCTTTGATCGGGACGATCCGAGCCGGGCGAAGGCGGAGGCCGCGTGTACGCACTTGGATGCCCATACGTTCCGCAACGAAGCGACCGGCATGTACCACCATTATTTTTCAGAAGAGGAGCTGGCAAGCCTGCTGGCCCCGCTCTCCACGATTTACTGGAGCAGCAGCCGATTTCTGGATCTGACACACGGAGAACCACATGAACACAGTACGATTGAAGTGCTGTGTCAAAAGGAGATGGATGAATGAAAATCGTGTCAGAAGGAAGCCGTACAGAAAAAGAAACGAAGATACTCATGGAGGACATACTCTCCAGAAAGGTGACTGCTCACCTGGCGACGGTGGAGGACGGACTGCCGAAAGACTCCCCGGTCTGGTTTCTGTGGGACGGAGAGGCCGTCTGGGTCATCGGACACAGCGTCGAGAATACGTTTACACATCGAATCCGCCGGGAGCCGTCGTGTGCGCTCGGCGTGGTTGATTTTAACCCGGAGGATGGCACGTTCCTGCACGTGGGGATCCGGGGGAAAGGGGAACTGCTGCCGCATCGGGAAGACCTCGTGCACCAGCTCTTTGACAAATACATGGGCGAAGAACCTTGGGATGACCGCTTCACTCGTATCCAAGGCGACGCTTCCTGGATGATGATCCGGATTACCCCGGGGACCGTGGTCGTCCGCGATCAATCGTATCAGATGATGGAAGGAGAAAATGGATGAAAGAGATCGAAGAATGGAAAAGGGATGCCTCTATCAGAGGGAAAAACGGGGCGGCGTTCCTCGCTGCCGGAGCCTGTGTATGGCTGCTGATTACGCTGCTGCACCTGCTGCCGGTGTCGATGCAGGTACAGCAGATTGGTTCGCTCTCTCTGACCGGACTCGTTTTCCCGGGGGCAGTGCTGTTCTCAGCGCTTTTAGGCGCTTCGTGGCAGCTGGAAGGCAATCCGCTCTCCAGTCTTGGTACGGTGCTGAATGCGGCTTTGCTTCCTTATCTCCCGCTCGTTTTCTGGGCGTACTCCGCCGCTCCCGGGCAGATGGTGCTGTTTCTCGCTGTTATCACCGCAGCGCACTTTCTTCCGTTCGGATGGATGTACGCGCAGCGCCTGTACTATATGGCAGCACCAGGCATGGTTCTTGTGCTCTTCGTCGTGTCAATTGGTCCGGCGTGGGTGGTTCCTCTATCCATGAGCGTCATGCTCGCTCTCACAGGCGGCATAGGTCTTTATGCAGCCGGTGTGCGATCAGCATCGCTTAACACCGCAGCTTGATGCGAAGGTGGCGGAGCGGTGCCTGGCATCATCAGCCTCAGGAAAGCTCATCCGCCCCTTCCCGCCATTTTTTCCGGTGATAGCCGTACTGGAAAGCGGACATGATCAAAGCGAGTGTAAGCAGAGCAGCAGCCTGGAACCAGCTGAAAATGTCGAGAAAGATAAAGACGAGTATCATCGACAGCGGAATAAGGAACGAGTTCCTTGCGCGGATCATTTTCCGCCTGTGGGTGAGGCGGTGATAATTCCACGTCCAGCCTTGATCTACTTTTGGTTTATGTTCAGCATGGCTGATGCCGGCATAATAAATAAAAAATAATGCCGCGGCCAGCGTCAGCAGCGCGATCGATCCACCTGTAGAAATATACATAGGATACCATCCTTTCCAGTAGTGCCATACCCGCTGTCTTCATAAAGAAAACAGGAGGCAGGCTGTTAGGGGGAGGATCATGTTGTATGATAAGATCCATACTATAGGGGGTATGTAACGTGAGTGAACAGTTCTGGGACGAACGCTTCCAGCAGGAGACCTTCGTCTATGGAGAAGAAGCCAACCGGTTCATACAGGAGAAAGCATCTCTGCTCCGCGGGCACGTCGGCTGCTTTGCCGAAGGAGAGGGAAGGAATGCGGTCTACCTTGCAGAGCAGGGGCATGAAGTGACGGCGATCGACCAGTCCGGGACCGGCTTGGAAAAAACAGCCCGGCTTGCAGAGGCGCGTGGCATAAGGGTCAATACGAAGCAGATGGATCTGACTGCGGAATCACCGGGGACGGACGTATTCGACAGCGCGGTGCTCGTGTTCGGACACGTTCCGAAAGCAACGCAGCACGAGCTGCTGCAGCAGATGGTCCGCAGTGTCCGAGCCGGCGGGGTGATTCTGCTGGAAGTCTATTCGGAAAAACAGCTGGACTACCGCACCGGCGGACCGCCCGTACAGGAGCTGCTCTATGCTCCCGAAGACATTCTGTTCTGGGCAGATGCGCACCACTGCCTGCATTTTTACTACGGAGAAGCGGAGCGTTACGAAGGCGCCGGACATCACGGCCGGTGCCACGTCATTCAGGCCGCGGTCCAGGTGATGACATAGGGAGTTTTATCGATCTCCTCCCGTTCGGAAAAGGAGAAACAACGTCACAAAGGCAACGACAGCGCCGAGAGACATCGACAGCAGCCATCCCCAGTCGGTTTCTCCCGTCCAGAGCGAGCGGAAAAAGAAAACAAGTAGAAAGCCGATGATCACGCCAGCAAGCAGTAGTGGACGCACAGAACCCACCTCCAAGGAAGAATCTTTTTGTAAGGGGAAACAGCAGCGCTTTCGCACGGGAGATCAAAACCGTGCGAAAGCGTTTTTGTTCCAGTATAAGAAAGCATACGTTCTCATACAGAGTGACGGCGGCTTCATGCGCTGCACGGGAAGAAACAAAGAACGTTCTCTTCCCTAAAAAGCTTGCGGCGCTTCCGCACGCCGTTCCGACCAAAAGGCGCTTCGTGCTTTTGTTTATTTTACCACAAAGTATACGGACACATTTCATGTGACGTGGAAGCCAGAGACGTTGGCCTTCTCCGCTTTTGCCTGCAATCCCAACATCTGCCGCGGACGATGGGCCAGCCACCCTTCAGCCCGTCAACCACCGAGCTCCTTCCCGGCACCGGCTGCAATCTGCAGCCGGCGGAAACCAACTCATCGACGCCCGTGCTGCTTTGGTTCCGACCCCGTCTATATAAAAAAACACGCCGGAAGAATATCTCCCGGCGTGTTTCCTGTGTGACTCGTTTTTTATTCGACGGTGCCCGCCTCGGCAGGGTGTACGCCGTGCTGGTAGTAGTCTGCGTCGATTGGTTCAAGCGGTTTTTTGCCTTGAATCAGATCGGCTGCTTTCTCTGCCAGCATCAGTACCGGCGCGTGGATGTTGCCGTTTGTGACATACGGCATCGCAGAAGCGTCTGCTACGCGCAGGTTTTCGATTCCGTGTACTTTCATCGTTTCCGGGTCCACCACGGCCATTGGGTCGGATTTCGGCCCCATTTTCGCCGTGCAGGATGGGTGAAGCGCGGTTTCCGCGTCTTCTCGTACCCAGTCGAGAATCTCTTCTTCTGACTGGACGGAAGGCCCTGGAGAGATTTCGCCGCCGTTGTACTTTTTCATGGCCGGCTGGGACATGATGTGGCGCGTGATGCGGATGGCTTCGATCCACTCCTGGCGATCCTGTTCGGTCGACAGATAGTTGTAGACCATGCTTGGATGCTCTTTTGGATCCTTGGAACGGATTTTCAGAGATCCGCGTGAATCGGAGTACATCGGGCCGATGTGCACTTGGAATCCGTGCTTTGTTTTCGCCTTTTCGCCGTCGTAACGGACAGCAACCGGCAGGAAGTGGAACATCAGGTTCGGATAGTCCACGACGTCATTGGAGCGGACAAATCCGCCGCCTTCAAAATGATTCGTCGCAGCTGGTCCTTTACGCTGGAGCATCCACTGCAGGCCGATGAACGGCATTTTCGCCTTGTTCAGGTTCGGCTGCTCGGATACCGGCTCCGGGCACGTGTGCTGCACGTACACTTCAAGGTGGTCCTGCAGGTTTTCCCCGACGCCGGGCAGGTCAACGATTGGCTCGATGCCGAGAGAACGGAGATGTTCTGCATCCCCAATGCCGTTCAGCTGCAGCATCTGCGGGGTGTTGATCGCCCCGCCTGCGAGCACGACTTCTCCTGCTTCTACTTGATGCTCTTTGCCGTTGCGCTTGTAGGTAAGGCCTTTCGCGCGACGGTCTTCGAAATTGATGCTCTGTACGAACGCACGGGTGCGGACGGTCAGGTTTTCGCGGTCCATGACCGGATGGAGATAGGCACGGGATGCGGACATACGCTGGCCTTTATAGACGTGCTTATCGAAAGGACCGAACCCTTCCTGGCGGAAGCCGTTCACGTCGTCCGTCTTGTTGTATCCTGCTTCTACAGCTGCGTTGAAGAAAGCCTGGAACAGCGGCTTCTGCGCCGGTCCGCGCTCGAGCTTGATCGGGCCGTCGTGGCCGCGCATCTCATCATCTTTCGGAGAAGAGAGCGCGTTCTCGAGTCGCTTGAAGTAAGGAAGGACGTGAGCAAAACTCCAGCTGCTCATGCCTTCATCAGCACCCCAGCGCTCGTAGTCTTTCGGATTGCCGCGCTGATAAATCATGCCGTTGATGGAGCTGGACCCGCCGAGTACTTTTCCGCGGGCATGCTTGATGCGGCGGCCGTTCATATATGGTTCCGGTTCGGATTCATACTTCCAGTCGTACAGGCTTTTGCCTGCCGGAAACGGCAGCGCTGCCGGCATCTGGATAAGCAGGTCCCAGTTATAGTCGCTGCGTCCTGCTTCGAGAATCAAGACACTCTTCTTGCCATCTTCACTCAGGCGGTTACCGAGAACAGATCCTGCACTTCCGCCGCCGACAACTACATAATCGAAAAATTCACTCATCGTAAATGCCTCCTTCTTTCTTCGTATCAATGTAAATGATGATTATTCTTAGAACCAGTTCAGTGGTTCCGGTTTTAAGTTCTGGAATACGTGCTTCGCTTCTGTATATTCTTCCAGTCCAAGACGACCGAGTTCACGGCCGATACCGGACTGCTTATAGCCGCCCCACGGGGCATGCGGGAAGTACAAGTTGAATTCGTTGATCCATACGGTTCCCATGCGCATGCCGGCTGCGCAGCGTTCTGCTTTGACAGCGTCGGTCGTGAAGACGCCGCCGGCGAGGCCGTAGATGGAATCATTGGCCAGCGTGACAGCTTCCTCTTCTGTCTTGAACGTTTCTACCGTAATGATAGGTCCGAACGCTTCCTCCTGCACAATATGCATGTCGGTAGTGCAGTTCGTGAAGATCGTCGGCAGGTAGAAAAATCCGTCCTGCAGCTCCGGATCGTCCGGGCGGCTGCCGCCGACCGCGAGCGTAGCGCCTTCTTTTACGCCGGTTTCCACGTATTTTTCAACTTTGGCGAGATGCTCTGCCGAGATGAGCGGGCCCATCTGCGTACTGTCATCGAAGCCATTGCCAATGTTGAATTTCTTTACCCGCTCCACGAGCGCGTCGACGAGCTTGTCGTGAATGCTCTCTTCGACGATCAGCCGCGTTCCGGCGGAGCAGATCTGGCCGGCATGAAAGAACACGCCGTTCATTGCCTGATCGACAGCCAGTTCAAAGTCGGCATCCGCAAAAATGACGTTCGGGTTCTTTCCGCCGAGCTCCAGTGCCAGCTTTTTCATGTTGCTGCTGGCTGCCTGCATGATTTTCTTACCGGTTGCCAGACCCCCGGTGAAAGAAATCAAGTCGACATCCATGCTGGAAGAAAGCTCCGCACCGACTGTCGCGCCTGCTCCAAGAACGAGGTTGGCTGCTCCGGCAGGAACGCCGGCTTCTTCCATCAGTTCAAACACTTTGATGGTTGTCAGCGGCGTAATTTCACTCGGCTTCATGATCAGCGTGTTGCCTGTCGCAATCGCCGGCGCGAGCTTCCAGGACGCCTGCAGCAGCGGGTAGTTCCACGGGGTTATCTGGCCGCACACACCGATCGGCTCGTAGACGACTTTGCTTGTCGAGTTCGGAATCGGCGAAGCGATCAGCTCGCCGCCGTCTTTGTCTGCAACCTCCGCATAGTAACGGAAGACGCCGGCAATATCGTCCATGTCTCCGCGGCTTTCTTCGACGGTTTTCCCTGTATCGAGGGATTCCAGACGGGCCAGTTCTTCCCGGTCCCGCTCGATCAGTTCTGCAATGCGGCGGACGATTGCTCCGCGCTCTGTTGCCGGCGTGGACGGCCAGTCTCCCTGATCAAATGTATCGCGTGCTGCCTGAATCGCTGCCTTGGTGTCCTCTGCATTACCTTCTGGGACGTTCGCAACGACTTCTTGATTGTACGGGTTGATGATGTCTCGGGTCTCGCCGGACTTCGCGTCTACCCAATTTCCATTAATGTATTGTTTTAGTGTTATGTTGATATCCAATATGATCAACTCCAATCGTTGAAGTGAATTAAATTTGTTAAGAATTTATTTAACGCTTTTAACAATAACATGACTTCATAACCCTGTCAAAAGGATTTAAGCGAAATTTTTCGCTGCATACGCTCTCACCGGCATGGTTCTGCAGTTTCGCGGATATAGAAAAAAATAAAGAGAAAAAAGAGAGAAAATTCCAACGCGAGAAGTGCCTCGTGTATAATGAAATAAGTAGGAAGAAAAGAAGGACCTTGTCGATCTGTTGTACAGACGTAAGATGATAGACAGCAGAAAAATAAACAAACAGCGAGGAGAATACATATGAAAAAGGTACTTGGCTCGATCGGTCTCCTGGCAGCCCTGCTCGCGGCACCGGCGGCTGCGGGTGCATCGAACCTTTCGATAGACCTGAATGGAGAGGCTTTAAACGTGGACGGCCCGGACCCGATTCTGGAAAACGGCGTCACGTTCGTTCCGCTCCGCGGCGTACTCGAGGAGATGGGAGCGGATGTCTCATGGCAGGCAAATCCTTCGCCGGGAACGGTCCACGTCCGCTATGTAGATACTACGATCGAAGCCCCTCTGCAGCAGACGGAGATGATGGTAAACGGGGAACCGATCAGCCTCCAGGCACCGCTGCGGCTGATTCATAACCGGACCATGCTGCCACTGCGTGCCATAGCAGAGAGCATGGGAGCACAGGTGCGCTGGAACCACAGCGGCAGAACCGTAGAGGTTGAACAGGCTTTTCCCGATGACCTGGTCGCAAGTGGGATGTACGAGTGGGTGGAAAACGAGCGGGGAAACAAAGAAGTAGTGGACGCGAAGAGTGGAGAAACGGTGGCGATGTACCGGAATCGAGACCGGATGCTGCTCTATTCCAGCACCCACCGGGACATGCTGGCAGCCGGAGAACTCGCGGTGGAGTATGGTTTTCCTCTGACCCGCGAGGACTTCAGCAGCATGGAACTCATGGAGCAGCGTGACCCGGCAGTGGTCCTGGAAGATACTGTGCAGGTACGCTACTTTACATTTGGCGGCTACGGACACGTCCGCTGGGAAGATGTCGATGGCAGCCCGCTGTCCACTCATTAATATAGAAAAAACGAAACAGACCCGCGCCGGTGCATGTGCGGGTTTTCTTTTCCGGATAGAAGTCTGATAATTCTGATATAATAAAAAGGCAATGGGAGGGAAGTTTATGTTACGGGACATAGAGCCACTGGACATTGTTGAAAAAGTGCATACATCCCGCGGAGAGCTGCAGCTGCAGCGGCGGGGAAGCGACTATGAAGTGATCAGCAGTGGCACCTTTTTAATGGCCACGTATAACGGTACATCTGAGCGGCGGATGGTAACCCGGTCGCTGCAGGAGAGCAGGGGAAGGACTATTCTGATCGGCGGCCTCGGCACCGGCTTTTCCCTGGCGGAAGCGCTGCGCCATCCCAGGGTGCAGGAAGCCGTCGTCGTCGAAATTGAAGAGGCCGTTATCCGCTGGAACGAGACGCACCTGGCCGGTGGGAACGGCTATGCCGTGCATCACCCGAAGACACGGATGATACACGCAGACATCGTACCGTGGCTTCATGACTCGCAGGAAACTTTTGATGCGATCTGCCTCGATATCGACAATGGACCCGATTGGACAGTGACAGCAGAGAACGCGGACCTCTATGAACGTGGTTCCCTGCAGCAGCTGCGCCGGCGTCTGAATCCGGGAGGCGTAGTCAGCTTCTGGAGTGCGGGGGCGTCTCCGGCCTTTGTCTCGAGGCTGCAGCGTGTGTTTCCGCAAGTGGAGGTGGAGGAGGTGCCTGTCCCGAAAGGGGAACCTGACGTCATTTTCTATGCATGGAAAGAGGCGCGGCCGTGAGCAGCAGCGAGCACGGCTCCATCCGGGCAGGCGGACGTTTGTCCAAAAAGCAGGAGCCCCGAGCTCCTGTTTGAACGAGCGGTCGACGAGACGACGAGAGCTTTCTGAATAAGCGGAGCAGGCATTCGCTTATATAGAAGACATTCCTGCTTGCCGTGCGGAGAAAAGAAGCGTCAGGTTGTGCTGAAACGTTCGCCTTTCTATCCAGAAACGCCCCACCATTCCAATAAACAGAGGCGCAGCATCTCTCGCGGATGCTGCGCCTCTGTTCGTTCGGTGATCAGGCGGTGGGTGGCGTTTCACTCTGCTGTGGCCATTGCAGCTGTCTAGTACATGGAGACAGCGGAGCGTTTTTTTTTTGATGTTTGTGAATTGTTGAACGTGTGAGGGGGGTCCTCCTGCGGGCTGCTCGAGGGAGCCGCAAAGCCGAAGGGATTGGGTGATTGGCGGTCTTAGGGTTTCTGATGCAGACATCCACCTTGGCCGAAGCGCCGTTGCGTGGCCCCGAGTGACCGAGCTCGGCCCCTGAACGTCCGCTGCGTCGCTCTGAGTGACCGCTTAGCGCCGGTACGACCGCTTTTCCGCTTCCAGCGACTGCCCGCTGCCGCCTTACGACCGTCCACCGCCTCCGAACGTCCGAGCCGAGGCCGCGAGTGACTGCTCCGCGCCAGATCCACAACTAGAGCGGAACATAATACCCATGTTTCCGCGGCTGCCCCGGCAGCCGTAGACCAGAAGGGCTTTGGTAAATAGAATTTTTGAGGATTCTCGTGGAGACGTTGGCAGGGCGGGCTGAACCGCCATTTCCTGTGCCCTTGCGTCCGCTGGGCTCCGCTGAACGTCCGCTGCGTCGCTTTGAGTGACCGCCCAGCGCCGCTGTGACCGCTTTTCCTCCTCAAGCGACTGCCCGCTGTCGCCCAGCGACCGTCCACCGCCTCCGAACGTCCGAGCCGAGGCCACGAGTGACTGCTCCGCTCCAGATCCACGACTAGAGCGGAACATGATACCTTCGTTTCCGCGGCTGCCCCGGCTAGCCGTAGACCAGAAGGGCTTTGGGTGACTGGCGGTCTATTAACTTCTGATGGAAACGTCGCCGATCTTGGCAGAAGCGCCGTCTCTACTATAGAAAGAGGACGAACGCAAAGCCGAGCGCCACTGCTCCGGTGATCGCGATGAGCCCCGGCACCATGAAGCTGTGGTTGAAGACGTAGCTTCCGATGCGGGTGGTGCCGGTTCGGTCAAAGTTCACGGCAGCGAGAATCGGGCCGTAGTTCGGGAAGAAGAAATACCCGTTCACCGCCGGGAACATCGCAATCAGGAAGAGCGGATTGATGCCGATGCCGATGGCAAGCGGCATGAGGGCACTGACGGTTGCAGCCTGACTGTTCAGGAAGATCGACATCACGAACAGCGCGAGGGCGAAAATCCACGGAGCCGTCTCCACCATGCCTTCGACGGCCGGTTCAATCGTGTCCATGTTTGCCTGGAAGAACGTATCGCCCATCCAGGCAATACCAAAGATCGCCACGACCGCGACGATACCAGCGCGGAAGACGCTTCCTTCCACGAGTTCGTTCACATTGACACGGCTGAGCAGAATAATGATGGCGGCGACGGTCAGCATAATGATCTGGATGGTATGCGGCATCGACAGTGCTTCCATTTCGCCGTCCGCTTCAAAGGCTGGGCGCAGCTCCGGAATGCTTCCGAGCAGGACGATAACGAGAGCCGCGGAGAGGAAGAGCCAGACGGAAAACTTGGATGTGGCCGTCACTTTGATGTCGTCCTGCGCGGAGGCAGCAGGACGAAGGCCGTTCTCCACCCGACGGAGGTACTCAGGATCCTTCTCGAGCTCCGGTCCTCGTCGACTGATTGCAAGTGCAGAGATCATCACAGCCAGGAACGTGGCTGGAATCGTCACCGCGAGAATCTGGAACAAGGTGATATCGAACGGTGCAAGCAGGGCAAGCAGTGCCACGGTTGCCGCCGAAATCGGGCTGGCAGTAATGGCTTGTTGAGAAGCGATGACGGCAATCGACATCGGCCGCTCCGGACGGACTTTGGATTCCTGGGCTACTTCCGAAATGACCGGCAGCAGCGTATAGGCAACGTGGCCCGTACCGGCGAAAAAGGTGAAGAAGTAGGTAACGGCGGGCGCCATGAACGTAATCCGCTGCGGATTCTTCCTGAGCATTTTTTCCGCTATGCCGATCAGATAATTCATGCCGCCGGACGCCTGCATCGCACCGGCAGCAGTAATCACGGCAACGATCATGAGCATGACGTCAATCGGCGGAGAAGTAGGCTCGAGGCCGAATCCGAACGTGAGCAGTGCGAGGCCGACCCCGCCCATGACGCCGAGGCCGATGCCGCCGATGCGGGCGCCGACGAGGATCGCCAGCAGTACAATAGCAAATTGAATCCAGAACATGTGTTGTTCCTCCTTCGTAGTAAAAAATGAAGCCGGTATGGCTCAGGATAAATCCTCTTCTCCCAATCGATGCTTTTCTCTATGTTCAACATTGAGCAAGTCGTGGGAAAGAAACGTCGTCTTCCCGTCCTCCTGAAGGAAGGAGGGAAGACGACGGGCATTACATGAATAGGGATGCCGTAATTCCGGCGATGCCGATAAAGGTCAGGATATAGACCGGCTTACTCGGCATGGCGCCATCGTTTTCCATCGCTCGCCCGAACATGAAGAAGACGAGCGGGTGCACGAGGAACGGCATCGAGAAGACGAATGGAATCAGCAGGGCTGCACTTTCGCCGAACATGCCTTCTTGAATGGCGGCGAACAGGCCGAAGTGCGAGATGGCGGATGCCTGAGCCATCGCGGCGCTGTCCATGGCGAGCGGCCCGAGGTGGAGAAAGGCGAGTCCGCCGAAGACCGCGCAGATCTGCCAGCCGAAGGAAAACTGCATAAGGGCAGTGATTTCCCGCCGGTCTTCGCCCCCGGCCTGCCGGAGTTTAGACAGGGACAGAATCGTCAGGCCGATGCCGACCGCGACGAGCAGCAGGGCCGGCAGCAGCCAGAGGCTCTCCTGTTCCGCGCTGACAGCGAGAATCGAGAAGACGAAAATGTGCCCGAAGAACGGGATGTTGATCATGATCGGTGCACGGGAAGCGGCTTTGCTTCCGAAGTCCCCCGCGGTGCAGGCCCCGGTCAGTCCGGAGTGCGACAGGGCGCCTGCCATGCCTGGTGCCAGGTTGCGGGTATGGACGGTTCGTGCAAAGAACATGAGCAGGGCGATCCCGCCGAACATCCAGACGAGCTGGCCGAAGAAGCCGTAGAGCAGCACGGCGTTCACGCCGGGAATGTCAAAGGCTTCGCTGATGCGGGAGCCCCCGACGAGGAAATTGGCAGCGAGCACGATCGGAATGCCGGCAAACAGGAGCGAACGAAGCGTCGGTCCGAACGTCCAGCGGTAAAAGACGGCGCCAATCGCGGCGGCTGTCATCATGGCGAAGAAAATCTGCGGCAGCGCAATGACCGGGTTGATCAGCTGGGCAAACGTGTAGGCTGCGATCAATACGACGAGCATGACGACCAGTTCGATCAGTCCTTTTCGCAGGTACAGCGGCTTGTTGGTGATCTGTGCTTTGTTGTCGATCAAAATCACGGCGCCGATCAGGCCGATATAGGCAATGACTGGATAATAGGAGGCCAGTTCCCCAGAGGCCGTGCCGAGCAGGGTGTGCATCAGCCCGTACATGCCGAGCAGAATGAACAGGGAGCGCACGATGAAAAACAGCTGCGTCCGCGTTGTGCCGAGAATGATCTCGTCATCGGCCGGGGTGACCATGTCCTCGGTATCCATCGACTTCCGGCCGAGGATTTTGCGTAGCTCCTGGCCGCCAACGAAAAAAGAAGCGGTCAGCGCGATCATCGTCGTCTGCGCCATCAGGCCGACGAGCGGGAACGCGTCGAGTCCGGGATCGGCGGTGCCGGTGTAGTCGAGCACGAAACCGAGGCCGAGGCCGAATAAGACCACGATCAAAATCGGAGAATACCTCGTACCGGCAACGACCGTTCTGGAAATGAGCACGATCGGAATAAGGAAGAAAACAATCAGCCAGAACTGATTCAAAAAATCAAGGTTGGACATACTGCAGGTTCCTCTCTGTATAAGTAAAATAAAGACACTGTTTATCTATCGTACTCGATGCGCTTCAGCGCCGCAATCACGCTAACCGCTTACATCAGAAAACAGTGCGAAAATATTGTGACAGGAGAGACAGGTTGATTGGATCAGGCTTGCTGCAGTGATTATTGGAGGAAGGTCATTGGCTGAGAGGAAGGTGGAGCGAGGGCAGGTTGATCCCGCCAGCTCCGTTCCAAGGCGATGCACCTGAGCCCTTCTGGTTTACGGCTGCCGGGGCAGCCGCGGGAACGAAGGAATCATG
>NZ_KE386946.1:57624-82719 GCF_000429725.1 Alkalicoccus chagannorensis DSM 18086
AGGCGGTGGGCGGTCGCAAGGCGACAGCGGGCAGTCGCTAGAGGAGGAAAAGCGGTCATACCAGCGCTGGGCGGTCACTCAGAGCGACGCAGCGGCGCTTCGGCCAAGAGAGGCAGTCGCCCGTCACGGCGCTTCGGCAGCCGCAGACGGGATGGGGCTGCCTGATCCGAATACCATTTCTCCAAACGAAAGAAGAGCCTGCCGGCGGGCAGGCCCTTCTCATTGGCATTCTGTCTTCTCGCTCGGTCGTAACGTAGATGCCGCAGGAAGAAGACGGCGTCGCGCGCTGTGCGGGAAGGCAGAGAAACCCTTTCTTCCCTCAGTAAACCTGCGTCGCCCGCCGTGCCGACCAAAAGGCGCTCTTTTAGTCTGGGCGGATCGATTTACGTGAAAGCAGGCAGGTAGTCGCCGTGGGCGTCGATCAGTTCGTCGCACAATGCCGTGATATCGTCGAGCGACAGCTCCGCAGACGTGTGCGGGTCGAGCATCGCAGCCTGATAAACGTGCTCCCGCCGGCCGGTCATGACGGCTTCGACTGCGAGAATCTGCGGGTTGATGTTCGTTCGGTTCAGCGCGGCGAGCTGCTCGGGCAGTTCGCCGACCCGGGTAGGGTGGATGCCGCTGCGGTCGGCGATGCAGGGAACCTCCACGCACGCTTTTTCCGGCAGGTTGCTGATGATGCCGCCGGTGTTCAGCACATTGCCGCCGAACACGAAAGGCTCGTTCGTTTCCATCGCTTCGATGATGCGCGAGCCGTACTCGAGGCTTCGTTCATGCGTGAGCGACTGGTTGTGAACGATGTCGTCCCGGATTTTATCCCATTCTTCTATTTGGTTCACGCAGCGGCGCGGATACTCATCCAGCGGAATCTGGTAGGCATCGATGAGTTCCGGATACTGCGATTTGATGAAATAGGGATGGTATTCCGCATTGTGCTCCGAGGATTCGGTGACATAATAGCCGAAGCGCTCCATCAGTTCCAGACGAACCATGTCGTCATGAGGCTTCTGCTGGCGCTCTCGGGCCCGACGCTTGATTTCGGGATACAGGTCCTGCCCATCTTTCTTGATGGTAAGCAGCCAGGCCATGTGGTTGATGCCGGCAATGTATTCTTCAACGTCCTCCAGCTCGTCGCTCATATCCAGCTGTTCGAGCAGCTCCTTCGTGCAGACCTGCACGCTGTGGCAGAGGCCGACGGTTTTGATCTTCGTGTGACGAAGCATGCCCATCGTGAGCGGGGCCATCGGATTCGTATAGTTCAGCAGCCAGGCGTCGGGGCATACCTCTTCCATGTCTGCCGCGATCTCGAGCATCACCGGGAGGGTGCGCAGCGTGCGGAAGAGACCGCCGATCCCGATAGTATCTCCGATCGTCTGACGCAGGCCGTATTTTTTCGGGATGTCAAAGTCGATGACCGTGGAAGGCTCGTAGCCGCCGACTTGGATCGCATTGACGACATAGTCGGCTTCTGCGAGAGCCGGCCGCCGCTCGTGGTAGGCGCGTATAGTAATCGTGTCATTGTATTTGGATGCAAGGTGCTTCAGCATCGTTTCGGATTCTTCCAGGCGTTTCGGGTCGATGTCATAGAGGGCGAATTCACTGCCGTGCAGGGAAGGGACGAAGAGGCAGTCCCCTAGAATGTTTTTTGCGAAAATCGTACTTCCTGCGCCGATAAACGTAATTTTGGCCATGATGATTCCTCCAGTTCATTAATGTTGTTATTGCTGCTGTACCGGGATCTGCCGGTGCTGTCCGGTCGGAGCGGGCCCGGATGAAGCCCGTTTTATGAAGCTGCAGGGCAGCGTCAGTTTGGCTGGTGTGCTGCGGCCTGCCTGTTTCTCCAGCAGCATATCGACGGCCGACCGGCCCATTTGATGGGAAGGAAGCTGGATGGTTGTGAGCGGCGGGTTTAAATAAGCGGCCATTTCAATGTTGTTGACGCTGACGATCGACAGGTCCTCCGGGATGGAAAGTCCCGCTTCATGGACCGCCCGCACCGCGCCGACAGCGAGAGGATCGCTTCCGAGGACAAAGGCGGTTGGACGGGATGGGGACGCCAGGGCTTCTTTCATCATCCGGTAGCCCTCCTCTGTCGACCAGCCGCCGATGTGCGTGTCTTCCGGGCGGTAGTATCCTTTTTGTTTCATAGAGAGTTCGAATGACAACGCTCTCAATTTTTCGATGTTATGAATCCCCATCATGCCCTCTGCCCAGGGTTCCTGATGCGGATATTCCGGACCGCTGATAAAACCGATATGTTCGTGCCCCTCGGAAAACAATTCCTGAAGAAGCATCCCTGTTCCAAGAAACAGATCGACCGTGATGCTGTCGTGCTTCGTCGTATCCGGCGAGTCATCGACAAAAACGAGCTTAGGCACCCGGCTTTCCAGAAACCGGACGAAGGGAGCCGGCAGACTGCCGACGATGATGGCTCCGTCGATGTCTTTCAATTGATCCTCGACATCTTCCTGTTCAGGTTCCCGCAGAAGAAAAGAGACGTGCAGGTTCTTCTCAAACACCGACTGTTCAATCCCCTGGCGGATGTTCATAAAATATTCGTCTTCATATTCATAGTCTTTGGAGCAGAACATCAGGATGCCGATGTTCATCGTGCTGCGCGTCCGGTTATTCTTTTTCACATAATGAAGGTCTTCGGCTGTCTGCAGAATTTTGCTTTTCGTTTCTGAGGAAATCGACAGCGTGGCATCGTCGTTCAATACCCGGGAAACCGTGGAAATCGATACAGCTGCCTGGGCGGCGATATCTTTTAAGCCTGCCATGAGCTTCCTCCTTTCTCGTAGTCGCGTAAAAAAATGAAAGTATTTAGTAAACAATTTACCATAAAACGTGAAAAGAAGCCAAGCTTTATTTCCGGGGAGGCGAGTAAAGGGAACCGGTTAACCTCGTTTCATCGTTTCGAGACGCGATATTCTTCCATAGAAGGCAATAAAACAAAAAGTAAAAAAGTTCAGTAAAAGAAACGAAAAAGTGTTGAAAGCGATTACTTCATTTGTTATAGTGCAATTAAGCAATAAAAAATTTAGTAAACATTTTCTTTCATTATTCTCAAGGGGGAATTATCATGAAGAAGGTACATCTATCCTGGATTGCAGCGGCAGCCCTGCTGGCAGCCTGCGGCGGAAACGAAAACAATGAGCAGGCGGGAAACAATGACAATGCGAACGGTAACGGCAATGGCAATGGCGGCGATGGGGATACAACACTGACGCTTTATTCAACAATGACAGGAGAAGGCGAGAGGAACACGTACGAGGAACTCATTGCTGAATTTGAGGAAGAGAATCCGGACATTGAGATTGACGCAAGCTTTCCGGGCGGCAGCTACGAAGATCAGCTGCGCGTCATGATGGCAGCGGATGATGTGCCCGACATGTTTGATACCCACGGCTGGTCCCAGATCCGCTACGGTGACTATGTGCAGGATCTCAGCCACATGGATTGGGTGGACGATCTCGATCCGGCGCTCGAGGATGTTGTGACGGATGACGATGGAAAAGTATACACGTTCCCAATGAACCAGGCGCAGGACGGCGTGATCTACAATGCCGACATGCTGGATGAATACGGCATCGAACCGCCGACCACTTGGGATGACTTCGTCGCTGCCCTGGAGACGATCCGGGATGAAGCCGGCGGACAGGTAGCTCCACTGTGGATTCCCGGCGGCGATGACTGGACGATTGCCCAGATGGAAGACCAGCTGCTGACGCCACTGTTTGAAACACATCCGGACCACGACTATACAGAAGAATTCCTCGACGGAACGTTTGACTGGGATAACTACGAGTGGATGGCAGAAGAGATTCTGTACCTGCAGGAGAATGATTTGTTGAACCAGGATGTTCTGACAGCCCAGTATGCGCAGGCACCGGAGATCATGGCCGGTGATCAGGCTGCCTTCATGTTCCTGGTAGGTTCCATTGGCCCGGATGCGAATGACATTGATCCGGATATGGAAGTAGGCCTGCTGCCGACACCGGCGATTCACGATGGGGATGATCCATCCTGGATTGGTGGAGAACGTAACACGATCTCCATCTCGGAAGGCACCGAGCATACAGAAGAAGCAGAACGCTTCCTGGAGTTCATGGCACAGGAGGACAGTGTTGCGCGCATTGCAGAAGCAAGTAACGTCAACCCGGGTCTGGAAGGAGTCGAAGCAGATACCTTCTATGCGGATTACTACGAGGAATTCTCCGATGTCCAAGTCGTTCCGTACTTCGACCGTGAGTACCTGCCGAGCGGTATGTGGGATGTGATGGCAACATCCAGCGCGGAGCTGCTCTCTGATGGGGACGTGGATGCGAAAATCAACACGATGGAAAGCGAGTTCGAGCGTCTGCGTGAAGAAGACGATGCAGAAGACGAGCTGACAGAGGAAGAAATCGAAGAATTGGAGCAGGAAATCGAAGAAGAGGACGAATAAGACAAGCCGGGGGCAGTGAGCTGCCCCCACCCTTTTTTCCGGGTGCAGAGACAGGCGGAAAAAAGAGTGAACACGGCTGAGATGAAGGAGTGTATCGATGATGGCGCAGACAAAAGCTTCAGCAAAGCCAGTGGCAAAAGAGAATTCCATGTGGTGGATGTACCTGCCGGCGGTGCTGCTGGTGACAATTTTTATTGCGTATCCTTTCTTTAACGGGGTCCGTATTTCCTTTACGGACTGGGATGGCTTCTCGCAGACGAGCAACTTTGTCGGACTCGATCAATATGTACGAATGTTCACCGATCCGACGACCTGGACCGTTGTGCGGAATACGTTGTTCTACGGTATCGGCAGTACCATTCTGCAGAATGCGATCGGTCTCGGGTATGCGCTGCTCCTGAATAAGAGCATCAAAATGCGCACGGTGACAAGGACGATCGTGTATCTTCCGGTTATCGTCAGTCCGCTTATCATGGGGTACATTTTTTACTTATTCTTTGCTTTTCAGAACGGTGCGTTAAACGACGGGCTGATGTTCTTCGGATTTGATCCGGTCAACGCGCTCGGGAATACGACGTGGAATCCGGTCATCATCATGCTCGTCAACGTGTACCAGTTCGTCGGTATCGCGATGATCATTTACCTGGCAGGACTTCAGAGCATCTCGAAGGACTACTACGAAGCCGCGAATATCGATGGGGCTTCCCCGTGGCAGCAGTTCCGTAATATCACCCTTCCGCTGCTCGCCCCATCCATTACTATCAACGTCGTCCTGAACGTCATCGGCGGGCTGAAGCTCTTTGATGTGATTGTCGCCTTGACCGGCGGCGGACCGGGGAACGCCTCCCAGTCCAGTTCCACATTCATGTACTCGCTGTACTTCAGCCGGCAGGATGCAGGGTATGCGGCAACCCAGGGTGTGCTGATTGCGATTATCATCCTGATCTTGAGCCTGCTCGCGCTCTGGTACTTCAAGCGGAAGGAGATTGAAGCCTGATGAGACAATTCAAAATAATCATGCTCTCGCTGCTGGCGCTGTTCATCACGCTGCTGCACGCGGTTCCGTTCTATATACTGATTACGACAGCGTTGAAGGTCCAGGGAGATTTCAGCTCCCGCTGGACCCTTCCGGATTATTTCACGCTGGAAAACTTCGCTATTGCCTGGGAGCAGGCCAACCTTGGTCCCGCGATGATCAACTCGGTGCTCATTACCGGAGGCGCGGCGCTGCTGCTGATCTTCTTCGGATCGATGGCAGCTTATCCGCTGGCACGTAAAAATACGAAGCTGAATAAAGGCGTGCTCGTGTTCTTCATTGCGATTATGGTCGTACCACCGCTCACAGCGCTGGTGCCGCTGTATCAGTTCGTCGTTGATATCGGCATGCTCAATACGCGGACAATTGCGGTGCTGATGAACGCAGCCGCCTTTATGCCACTCGCCATTTTTCTTTATTCCGGCTTTATCCGCTCCACGATTCCGAAGGAGCTGGAAGAAGCGGCCCGTATTGACGGAGCATCTACGCTCGGCATCTTTTTCAAGATTGTCTTCCCGCTGCTGAAGCCGGTAACAGCTTCTGTGCTGATCGTCGCCTGTGTCTTCATCTGGAACGATTATCAGTTCGCGATCTTCTTCCTGCAGGACAGCGCGGTGCAGACGCTGACGGTCACGATGGACAGCTACTTTACAGAAAACCAGCACAACCTCGGGCTTGTTGCAGCTGCCGCGATGATTGCGATGCTGCCGATGGCTCTGATGTTCCTGGTGCTGCAGCGCTACTTCATTGCCGGCCTTGCTTCTGGTGCAGTGAAAGGATAAGCGTCTGACAGACAGTTGACGGGAGGAGTCGATTTTCATGGGAGTATATATAAATGAGGAAACACAGGAATTCCACCTGCAGAGCAGTACGTCAAGCTACATCGTCCACGTGCTGAAGAATGGCCAGATCGGTCACCTGTACTACGGCAGGAAAATCCGGCACAGGTCCAGTTTTGCTCACCTGTTCCGGATCCAGCCCCGGGCGGCGGAGTCGAGTGTGTACGCAGGAGACCTGGCGTTTTCGCTCGATATTATCAAGCAGGAGTATCCCGGCTATGGAACGTCCGACTACCGGGAGCCGGCGTTTCAGCTTGAGCAGGAAAACGGAAGCCGCATTTCGGATTTTCAGTATGAAAGCTACAGCTTATCCAAGGGCAAACCGTCGCTTGATGGTCTGCCGGCAGTTTATACAGAAGATCCATCGGAAGCAGATACGCTGATCTTTCACCTGAAAGATGCCGTGACGGGGGCAGCCCTCGATTTGATGTACTCCGTCTATGCAGAACGGGGCATCATCGCTCGTTCTGCCCGGATCCACAACCAGGGGGATCAGGTGCTGCAGGCGAACCGGCTGCTCAGTGCGAGCGTGGATTTTCCAGACAGCCGCATGCACATGGTGACGCTGAATGGATCCTGGTCCCGCGAACGGCACGTAGCGGAGCGTCCACTGCATGAAGGGGTGCAGAAAATATCCAGTGCCCGGGGGACGAGCAGTGCTCAGCATAACCCGTTCCTTGCGCTGAAGCGTCCGGAAACGACGGAAGAAAGCGGCGAAGTGTTCGGATTTCATTTTGTCTACAGTGGGAATTTTCTCGCGCAGGCAGAAGTGGACCATTACGATTCAACCAGGGTCACGATGGGAATCAATCCGTTCGACTTCCGCTGGCGCCTCGAGCCGGGCGACGATTTTCAAACGCCGGAAGTGATTCTTGCCTATTCCGACGAAGGGATGAGCGGCTTGAGCGGAGAGCTCCATTCCCTTTACCGGGAGCGGCTCGTCCGCGGCCCGTGGCGGGATCAGACGCGTCCGGTGCTCATCAACAACTGGGAAGCGACCTACTTTGACTTTGACGAAAAAACGCTCGTCTCGCTCGCCTCAGCGGCGAAAGATCTCGGTGTGGAACTGTTCGTTCTGGATGACGGCTGGTTCGGCCGACGCGACGATGATACGTCCTCGCTCGGGGACTGGTATGCCGATACACGCAAACTGCCCGAAGGACTGCCGGGCTTGTCGAAAAAAATCACTGATCTCGGCATGGCCTTCGGTCTCTGGATCGAGCCGGAGATGGTCAATGAAGACAGCGAGCTGTACAAGAAGCACCCGGACTGGATCATCCACGTGCCGGACCGTCCTTCCTCACATGGACGGAACCAACTGACGCTCGACTTGTCCCGGCAGGAGGTCGTCGACTATCTGTACGACCAGCTCCACGCCCGCCTCAGCGAAGCGGATGTCAGCTACGTCAAATGGGACATGAACCGGAACATGACGGAAATCGGCTCAGCAGCACTGCCGGCAGGGCGCCAGACGGAAACGGCGCACCGCTACATGCTCGGGGTCTACCAGCTGTACGAGCGGTTGATAACGGCCTTCCCGCACGTGCTTTTCGAATCCTGTGCCAGCGGCGGCTGCCGGTTTGATCCGGGCATGCTGTATTATGCTCCGCAGGCCTGGACGAGTGATGATACGGACGCCATCGAACGACTGAAAATCCAGTACGGCACGTCGATCGCTTATCCGTTGAGTACGATGGGAGCCCACGTCTCCGATGTGCCGAACCACCAGGTTCACCGCACGACGAGTCTGGAGATGCGGGGAGACGTGTCCATCTTCGGGATGTTCGGGTACGAAATGGACATCCGCAAGCTGTCTGTGGAAGAACAGGAGCAGATGAAGCAGCAGATCGCGCTGTATAAAGCGAAACGGGAACTGATTCAAAAAGGTACGTTCCACCGGCTGCTTTCTCCATTTGAAGGAGACGGTAACCGAACGTCCTGGATGGTCGTCTCCGAGAACAAGAAAGAAGCGCTTGTCGGCTGGTACCGCGTGCTGGCCGAGCCGAATCCCGGCTTTCCGCGGGTGAAACTCGCCGGACTGGATCCCGATCAGCTGTACCGGGTGGACGGAGGACCGGTGCGAGGCGGCGATGAACTCATGCACGCCGGTCTTCTCATAGACCAGGAACACTCTGGTTCTGTTCCTCCCGAAGGAGAAAAACTCGGGGACTTCATCTCCTGCGTGTATCACCTGGAAGCGGTCGACGAAGAACTGCTTTGAAGTCGTGGCCGAAAACAATAACCATAAAAAGACCCGCACCGGGACGCTTCCGGTGCGGGTTTTTATGGATGGGGGAAGGATGTGCTTTCATGGAAAGCGCAGCCGCTTGAGGCTTTACGCCCTGGTGGACGCTTGGTTCATCTGTTCGGCTGAGATTTCCTTCGCCGGGGCGGTGCTTTCTCGTTTGATAAGCACCGTAGGGATCACGATTTTACGCGGGACGTCCCGATCGGAGCCGAGGCGCTCTTCCGCGATTTCAACCGCCGTTTCCCCCATGAATTCTGTGTAGACTTTGATGGTCGTCAGTGCCGGCTGCAGGTAGCGGCTGGCGGCGATATCGTTAAAGCCGACCAGCGACAAGTCTTCCGGGACCCGGTACTTCTGCTCATGCAGCGCCCGCATCGCTCCGATCGCCATCGAATCACTCGCAACGAAAAAAGCCGTCGGCAGGTCGTCCTGCTGCAGGGCTGCTTTCATCAGGCGGTAGCCTTCTTCGGTCTTGAACTCACCGGTGAAAATGTCCTCCGGGCGTAAGCTGCCTTGAAGCAGCAGGTGCTCCCGGAACACGCGCTCCCGCTCATCCATCAGCTCTTCTCCGAGGTGCGTGTTCTGCTTCCCTCCGATGAAGCCGATGCGTGTATGGCCGAGCTCATTCAAATGATCGAGAACACTCGACATCGCTGTCCGGAAATCAATCACGACGGAGTCGAACATGGATTCCAGCGGAGAATGGTCGACGAACGTGATGTTTTCCGTACAGAGTGTCAGCTGGTCAATTTCCTCCGGGTGAATGGATCCAATCACGAGAATGGCATCGCAGTCATTGGCGCGCTTGAGGTCGAGCCCTTTTTCCGTCCGGTAGATTTTGATGAGCTCAATGCCGCGCTCGCTGCATGTTTTTTCGATTCCGAGGCGGATGGCGAGGAAATACGGGTCGTTCATTTCCTGTTTTTCTGAATGAAAGTACACCATGCCGAAGCGGAGGTTTTTCCTGCTTCGTTTCTTTTCGGCCGAACGCTGCCGCACGGTTTTGTAGTTGAGTTCTTCCGCTGTCTTAAATATTTTTTCTCGAGCGCCATCGGATACCGATAACGTATGGTCATGATTCAATACCCGGGACACGGTGGCGATCGAATATCCCGCCTCGCGCGCGATATCGCGGATGGTTGCCATCATCGCTCCTCCTTTCTCGTGATCTATTGTTTAGTAAACGAGCTTCCTCTCCCTAATATATCATAATTGAAGCGCTCACATGCGAAAAGAAACAGGGAAGAAAAGGATTTTCTTACACATGTTCGTTTCCGGACAGAGGAGCAAGTCAGCTGCAGCGGCGATCGGGCTTGGAGAAGTCGAGTCTACATGTCTTCAATGAAGAGAGTGTTAAGCGAGTCGTTTTGGTTTACGGCTGCCGGGGCAGCTGCCGAAAAGAGGGGGCACATGGGCTTCTTATTGGACCGTGTCCGTGGTGGCGGCGCCGCTCGGACGTGCGCAGCGCCGGCTCGGTCGTTCAGCATGTGCGGGCGGTCGCTAGGCTGCGGCGGGCAGTCACTCAGAAGAGAAAAGCGGCGCTTCGGGCGCTGGGCGGTCACTCGGGAGAGCGCCGCGGACGTTCAGCGTGAGCCGGCGGTCGCAAGGAAAGAGCGGTCGGCCACGAAGGTCCGCCCTTTCTTACTCCAAGTTACCCAAGCCCTTCAGGTTTGCGGCTGCCGGGGCAGCTGCCGAAAAAGGGAACATGGGCTTCGTGTCCGCTCGTGACCGGGACAAGGGCACGGCTCGGACGTGCGCAGCGCCGGCTCGGTCGTTGAGCATGGGCGGGCGGTCGCTAGGCTGCGGCGGGCAGTCACTCAGAAGAGAAAAGCGGCGCTTCGGGCGCTGGGCGGTCACTCGGGAGAGCGCCGCGGACGTTCAGCGGGCACCGGCGGTCGCAAGGAAAGAGCGGTCGGTCAATTCTTCCTTTTCGCCCTCCGTTGTCGGTCCCCGATCTGATCTACATAAGCATCTATGACCGAACCCTCATGGAGCACGATTCATCACAAAAAAGCCCGGAAGCTGCATGCTCCCGGGCTGAACGAAACCTTCTGCTGTATCGTCAGGCTTCCATCTTATCTTCTTCTGCTTCGACAGGAAGGTGACGGTCGAGCTCCTCTTCCAGAGCTTGAAACGTTGCGGGGTCAAGCCAGGATCGGTGGACAAGTTTTCTCCTCCGCCCGTCGTGCAGCTGCAGGTCGATCCGGTTGTGCTCCATCATCGCGCAATCAATATCTTCCATCGCATATGTTTTCGGGGGAAGCGGCGCTCGGTCGATGCTGATGTTCCCATCGGCTATCGTGACATAGCTGCGCCAATACCGGGTGCCCCTTTCACCGGCTAGAACGAACAAACCGAGAGCCGTAAACAAAGACAATCCCTGCATGAAAGGCTGGAGGTCGGTGGAGAACGTCAGCAGCTGCACCAGCCCCGCTAGTAAAAATAACGCTGCTGATAAAAGAAATCGTGGGCCACTCTTATACCGAAAGTCCATTACTCCTGCTCCTCGATCCGCTCTGCTTTTCCGCCGAACCAGTGCATGTGGGTGCAGCGGAGGCAGACAAGGATATTCGTCTGATCGTTGAGCCAGTCGAGGCCGAAAAAGGTCAGCCCGCGGGTGTTCATCATTCCCTGAGCCAGCTCAAAGGACGTATGGCCGCAGTGCGTGCAGGCCGCCTCGATTCCGTTGACCTGAAAGCGCCCTGTGCCACTTCTGCGGTCGAGGGCGAGGTCCTCTGCCTGCTGCTCGCCTTCTTTCCGGATCCGTTCCAGTTCTTCTCTGCTGTAATACATCTTATCTCCTCCCTTTGATGGAACGCGGTTACTCTGGTGTACGTTCTTCCCCGGAATCGGGTTTCGGGTTTTCGTTCATCCGGAGTGATAACAGAAGCGCGCCGAGGGCACAGGCCCCCATGATCCAGAAGACGAGGATGGTGCCTTCGTAGGCTGCTTCGACATAAGGAACGCCTTCCCGAGCGGTGGAGAGGCTGATGACCGTCGTCAACGTAATGACCCCGAAGGCCATCCCGAACTGCCGGAACGTATTCGTGATGGCGGAGCCGTGCGTGATGTCTTTCTGCGGCAGCGCGTTCATGCTGACTGTCACGAGCGTCATCAGCGTCAGGCCGCAGCCGAGCATGAACACCGAGAAATACAGCATGATCCAGTACGGGCTGCTGTCGACCCCGATCGTGCTGAAGAGCACCATGGAAAGGAAAAGCAGGCCGAAACCGGCCAGGGCCGGCGGGCGGCCGCCGTATTTGTCATACAGCCGTCCGGCGACAATCGTCATGATCGACAGCAGGATTGTTCCGGGTACGAGCAGGAATCCAGATAAAAAGGCAGACGTTCCAAGCACGTCTTGGGCAAACATCGGCAGAATGCTTTCTGCCGACAGCAGAAGCATCATGTTGATAAAGACGAGCACCATCGCCAGCCGGAACAACGGGACCCGCATCAGCTGCACTTTGAGCACCGGGATCTCGAGCTGCAGCTGCCTGCGCACGAGCAGCACAATGCCCGCTCCTCCACTCAGCAGAGGGATAAGGGTCCATCCATGGACGAAGCCGAACGTACTCACATTGCTGAGCCCGAGAATGAAACCTGCAAACCCGACAACCGTAAGGAAGGTGGAGAGAAGATCCAGCCTGGCTTCCTGCTGCTCAATGACATTTTTCATGAACAGGACAGCTAGTACGAAGACCACGACGGCCGGCACGAACATGATGCCGTGCAGGGCGCGCCAGCCGACAGCATCGATGACGAGGCCGGAGAGCGACGGGGCAGAGGCCGGGGCAACGTTGATGACGGCACCGAGCAGCCCCATGGCGAAGCCGCGTTTTTCATAAGGAAAGACAGATAACAGGATCGTCTGCACGAGCGGCAGCATGATACCCGCGCCGATAGCCTGGATGGCGCGGGAAACGACGAGCACGCCGAAGTTCGGGGCGGCTGCGCCGACCGCAGTGCCGACGAGCAGCGTGCACATCGAGAACAGCACGAGTGATTTCGCGGAGAATGTATTCATGAAGTAGCCGCTCATCGGGATGAAGATGATCGTCGCCAGTAGAAACGCGGTGGTCAGCCACTGGACCTGGGTGGCATTGACACCGAATTCTGTCATAATAGTTGGATAGGCGGTAATCAGCAGGAACTGGCTGAAGGTAAAAAGAAAGGTCGCCGACAGCGCCGTGGCGGTCAGCATTTTATGAGGAATGGAAGAAGCAGCCATAGGGGCACTGCCTCCTTTCTACTAGAGTGACTCTGGCATCCATCTTCCCGGAAGGAAGGCAGCGGGCAAAAGCGCTGCACGCTTTTGGTCTGACACTCGTTCTATCTTAACGCAGGGATGGAAAAATGAACAGATGAGGAGCTGATACGATGACACGCGTCTACATAGAAACATACCTGCACGAGCTGCGGGTACAGCGGCAGGTGTTCCGCCGGGAGCTGGAAGCGGCGGAGATCCCTGTCTGGGAACGGCCCTACCCGGGTAAGTGGTCTGTCGGGGAGACCTACGAGCACCTGTACCTGCTGCTCCGGTTCATGCGCCGCTGGCAGAACCTCTACCTGCCGGCCGCTCGCCTGACCGGGCTGAAGACCAACCGCCCGTACGAAACGGAAAATCAGGATATCTACGCCCATACGATGCGGAAAAAAGGCAAAGCGATGCCGTCACCGCCGATGTTCAAACCGAAAGGGCTGCTGAAAATGCCGACCGCCCGCGAACTGGAGCGGGTGCTCGACAGCGAGACGCACCGCATCGACTGGCAGCTGCGGGGCTGGACGGATGCCGAAGCCGCGGCTGTCCGCCACCCCGATCCGGTCGCAGGCTGGCCGAACGTGCTGCAGGGGCTTCATACCGTGATACTGCACGAGCGGCATCATTTTGCCCTCAGCCTCGTCTACGCGCAGCGCGCACGAAAGGGGCTCGGTCTATATGATCAATAGAGGATTCGCCCTGCTACGTGCCCAGCCGTCCCTGGCCCTTTATCCGATGGTATTCGATCTGCTGCTCATCACGGCCGGAGCCGTCTTCATCGGCTATCAGTTCCAACAGCAGTTCGCTCTGGAGCTGCAGCCGCAATTCCTGCTTCCCTCAATCGAAGCGATTCTCCATGACGATCAGATGATGATCTTCGTCAACCCCGCTTCTGCAACCATGGGGGTAGAAGCAGGAGCCGCCATTATCTTATCGATTGCCTTTTTCTTTGTGTTTATTTTCGTCGAAGGGGGCTATCTCCGGCTGCTGTACCGGCGTGTCGAAGGAGAGCGTATCGACGTCTCCACCTTCCTGCAGGACGGCCGCCGCTTGTTCGGCCGCTTCCTGCTCGTCAACGTGCTGGTCATACTCCTTCTTGTGCTCGGAGCGCTTCTCGTGCTCATCGTGTCGTCCATACTCCCGGCAGCCGGGATCGTGCTCATCACGCTCGGTGTCATCGCAGCCATTGTGTTCCGCTACGTCTTTATTTTCTGGGAGTACACCATCGCCGCAGAGGATATGCCCGTCATCGAAGCGCTCGGCCGCTCCCGTCTCATCCGCCGCCGCAACGATGCGACGACCATCGGCCTGCTCGTCGTGTTCATCCTGATAAACGTCGTGCTCAGCATCACACTCAACCTGCTCATCAACGTCCCGGTCCTGTATGTGATGACGATCCTCAATGCGGTCATCATGACCGGCGTCGGCCTTGCCTTTATGAGCCACTATGCCGAGCTCCGCCGGCAGGATCCGGTCCATCCGGAATAAATCGGATGCCCAGGGCTGCCGGATGCGGCTTTTGACCCGTGCTTCCAGTATAATAAATGAAAAAAAGGAAAAAAGAAGGGGAGTGGGGGCTGTGGCACTGTCTCATTCCTGTTATGCTGACGGGAGAGATCGTACTCGGTGGTCTGCACGGAAGCCTGCGCCCAGCAGGCTTCCGTGCTGTATCTGCTGGCGCCGCCGATACAGCGGAGGTCGGCTTGATTTTGCATAAAGGACGTGACGTGATTGTTTTTCAAAGGGTTTGCGCTGCTGCGTGAACAAGGTTTTCCCGCGGTGATTCCACTGGCTTTTAATCTACTGCTTCTTTTCAGCGGCAGCTTTCTCGTGTTTCAGGGCATCGGAGGGATGGGGATGCATACACTGCCGCATATTCAGGCAGTAGAGCCGGCTTCATCCGTTCCTCCTGCAGAGCAGACGCCGACCGTGCTTCCGCCGGTGACGGCCTTTACGATGGATGCCCCGCTGACCTCGGTAACGGCAGCGGGCTGGGTGTTTTTGTTCTTTTCCTACGCCTGGATTCAGGGAGGACTGGCTCCCATGCTCGTGACGGCTGCAGGCTGGCTTCTCCTCTTCGTTTTATACGTATGGATGAAAGGCGGATTCATCGCACTGCTGCTGCAGCGGGCGCAGGGCGAACTGGCCACGCTTCCCCGCTTTTTTGAAGGGGGGCGGTCTCTTTTCGGCCGCATGCTCGCGGTAAGCGGGTTCTTTCTCGTCCTGCAGCTGCTTGGAGCAGCGGCGCTTCTCTATGCATCCACCGCGTTCACGGAAACGTGGGTGTCCATGCTCCAATTCCTGATTATCGGCCTCGTGTTCGCTTTCCGCTATCTCTTTATCTTCTGGGAATATACGCTGGCTTCCGAAGAGGAATCTCTCTTTGCCGCGCTGCGGCGATCGTGGAGCCTGCGCCGGCGGATGGAAGCTGGGACACTAATGCTGCTGGTACTGATTTTCGCTGCAGCGGTCGTTGTCACCCTCAGCGGGGGTGTTCTGATGTGGGCTGGCGGCGGAATGCTGTTCACGTTCCTGACCGTGGTTCTTTTCACTGTCGTCATGACAGGATGCTGTCAGGCACTCATGGCGCATTACGAAGAATTGAGAAGCATGGATGAATGGGAAGAACATGCGTAGAAAAGGAGAAACGTGATGAAACTGGCAGTACCAAAACCATTTACGATGCAGGGCGGAGCGGATGGGGTTCTTCTCCTGCACGGCTTTACGGGAACGACAGCAGATGTGAAACCCCTGGCAAGAAAGCTGCACCAGGAAGGATTCACCTGCCATGGCCCGATGTACCGGGGACACGGGGAAGGCCCGCAAGCCCTCCTCGATGTTGGCCCGGAGGACTGGTGGCAGGATGTACTGGAAGGATGGCAGGAGCTCGAAAGGCTCGGGTGCGAGACCATCTCGGTGGTCGGCGTCTCGCTCGGCGGCGTATTCACCCTGCGTCTCGCCGAGGAACGCTCTCCGGCGGCGGTGGTCGTGATGAGTGCACCGGTACAGGAAAAGCAGCTGGAAGAACTGAAGGAAAGGGTGCTCGATTTTGCCCGCGCCTGGTACCAGCTGGAAAAGCGGACGCCGCAAGAGCAGGAACAGCTGCTGGAAGGGCTGCGCATGCAGGCGATGCCGCATCTGCCGGCACTCCGCAGCACGATCGACGGAACAGCCGAGGCGCTGGAAGATATTACAGCCCCGGCGCTCATCATGACTGGAGGAGAAGATGAGCAGCTGTATCAACAGAGCGGCGAAGAAATCACCCGGCGGATCCGTTCGAAGGACAAAGAGCTGCAGCGCTTCGAACACGCTGGTCATATTCTGACAAGAAGCAGCGAAAAGAAGCAGGTAGAAGCTGCCACCTCGGCGTTTTTGGTGGAGAAGTTATCCCAATGATGTCCGGAGAGAAAGACACGCCCTGCCACTCGGAAACTGTCATTAATACAGCAGCGTTCACAGAAAGAAACGAAAGCTCTCCCCTAGCGGGAGGGCTTTCGTTTTTTAAAATACAAGATTTTACTGGAGGAGGTCATGACTGCAGCAGGGCAGCCCGCTGAGATGAGAGGCGAGTGGCGGCCCGGCTTCGCTGAGTGACCGACGGCTTCAGCTGAATGACCGATGTTCCCTCCGGAGTGACCGCCCAGCGCCTGAAGCGCCGCTTTTCCCTTTTGAATGACTGTGGACGGCTGCCTAGCGACCGCCCGGCGGCGCCTAGCGACCGAGCCGGCGGTCTGAACGACCGAGCCGCGCCGCGATGACAGACACGATCTAACAGAAAGCCCATGATTACTTCGTTTCGGCGGCTGCTCCGGCAGCCGTAGACCAGAATGGCTGGGTGACTGAAGGTTGATTGGTTCGGATAAAAGAGGCTGTAGCCGGGGATCGGAGTGGCGGCCCGGCTTCGCTGAGTGACCGACGGCTTCCGCTGAATGACCGATGTGCCCTCCCGAGTGACCGCCCGGCGCCTGAAGCGCCGCTTTTTCCTTTTGAATGACTGCGGACGGCTGCCTAGCGACCGCCCGGCGGCGCCTAGCGACCGAGCCGACGGTCTGAACGACCGAGCCGCGCCGCGATGACAGACACGATCTAACAGAAAGCCCATGATTACTTCGTTTCGGCGGCTGCTCCGGCAGCCGTAGACCAGAATGGCTGGGTGGCTGCATTGGGCTCTTTGTTTCAGCTCGAACGGAAGCGGGAATAATAGGAAAAACCAGTAAGAGGAGGCAACGGGATGAATACATATGAATCGCTTATGGGCAAGCATGCGGTGATCACGGGAGGAGGATCCGGCATGGGAGCAGCCGTGGCAGAGCAACTGGCGTCCCAGGGCACCAAGGTGTCGCTGCTTGATATTGAAGGGGAAGAAGCAGAAAAGACGGCAGCGGCGATACACGAGCACGAAGGAGAAGCGGCTGCTTATGTATGCGATACGTCGGATGCCGAGCAGGTGGAGCGCGTGTTCCAAGAAGCCGTCTCCCACTTCGGGACGATCGACATTGTATTTGCCAATGCCGGCATTAATGGGACGGTCGCGCCGATTGAAGATCTCGAAGCCGAAGAATTTGCGAAAACGACGAGCATCAACCTCGGCGGAACGTTTCACACCGTGAAATATGCGATACCGCATATGAAAGAACATGGCGGAAGCATCATTCTGACCAGCTCGGTGAACGGGACGCGTGTGTTTTCCAACTTCGGCATGTCGGCTTACAGCAGTACGAAGGCCGGCCAGGTGGCGTTCGGCAAGATGGCGGCGCTGGAGCTGAGCAATTACCGCATCCGCGTCAACATCATCTGCCCGGGTTTCATCAAAACCGATATTGGCAGCAGTACGTATCCGAAGGAAGAAAAGCTGGAGAAGGTAGAAATTCCGGTGGAACATCCAGAAGGTGATCAGCCGTTGAAAGGAGATGGGGGAGATCCCGAGGAAGTAGCAGACCTGGTTTCGTTCCTCGCGTCCGATGCTTCCAGGCACATTACCGGTACAGAAATGTACATCGACGGCGGCTCGTCGCTGCTGTAGTCAGCTAATCAAAAGAGAGAGCAGCCCCGGCTCAGGCAGGGGATGAACATATGGTTAGAGACGACGGTTTTCTCCACTGCGGGAGAAGCGGCACCGCCGGGCGTTCACGGACAAACAGCGCCGGAAGGACATTCTCCTTCCGGCGCTGTTTTTATGCTTTGTAGAAAGATGGCATAGCAGGAAGACAGTGGCTCTGCACGGCGCTTCTGGTCGTCTAGGCAAGAAACAGGAAGTAGAGCAGGTGCAGGGCAAGGTGGGTTCCCATGTGTGCAGCCATCGCCGTTTCCAGGTTGTACTTCCAGAAGAGCCATCCGAACACGATGCCGCCGGCGCCATTTAATACGAGCATGCGGAACCAGAGCACGGCGGTCACCTCGGCTTCCAGTGCCGTCGCGCCGTAATGACCGAGGGCGAACAGAAAGGAGGAGAGGAGAATCGCCGACCAGAAGACGACTGGTCCGGGAGTGGATTTTTTCCGTTGAAACCATTTCCACCCGACGAACACGAGCAGGGACATTAACCCCCACCGCATCATGATTTCTTCCACGATGCCTCCGTACAAAAGGGCGATGCCGAATGTATACCATGACGGCTCCTGCGCGCCGAAGGAAAGGGTGGCGGGCACCCTGTCTCCGAGCAGCAGATCTGTAACAAGAAACAGAACAGCGAGAAGCAGCCCTGCGATCCCTGCGCGCGTCCAGGCAACAGAAGAAGCACCAGCATCCGATTCGCCTCGGTCTCGGGAGACAATTACGGAAGTCAGGCCAGTCCGGTGGGCCAGCAGATGACCGAAGACGACGGCAATCGTCGTCAGCAGCAAGGGATTGATCATGGAGAGCAGGCCTAGCATCCACGCAGGAGGGAGCTCTGTTTCCGGTATGCCCGATGCTGCCATCGTGGCTTCGACCGCCTCGAGGCTATAGGGAATCAAGGCTGCTGCACCTGCGGCACCAAGCCCGATAAACAATAAAAACGAACGCCACGGTTTTCTCATGATCTGCCTCCTCTAGTGAAAAGATGCCTCTCTTTACGCGGGAGCAGAAGGAAGGTTTCAGAAGGCAGGCTTTTTATTCATATTTCGGCGGCGGCTCCCGGTACAGCTGGAACAGGAGAATCAGCGAGGCGGTGAACCAGAAATAGGGGAGCTGCTCATAGCGGGCACCGAATATATAGTCGAAGCCGAGATCCGGGATCAGCAGCCATAGATAGAGAAACAGGATCTGCGCGGTGATTTTTCCTTTCGGGACGTACAAATGAAAGATATAGAGTACGGCATAGAAAAAGGCAGTCCATCCAAGCAGGAGGATCGGTGTGATATAAGTCATGGTCATTTGCGTCGTCCCTCCTCTATCTTCGTTGTATACCCTTTCCCCTACGAAAGGAGAGCAAAACAGAAAAGACAAGACAGAAGCAGGCGTCTTCGATCGGCTCTAAAGCCTTCATCAGGGGCCCGGTGCCTCGAAAAGGATAACGCCGGAAGCTGTGCTGCTTCCGGCGTTTGAAGAGTATGTTCATCTTTGGAGAGAGGTGGTTCATGAGAAACAGTCAAACGTTTTTGTTTGCTTCTGATCTACATTTCTTTCGCCCCGAGGTATCGTTCGCTCCAGTACGGATTGTCCATGCTGGTAACGGTGACGCCGGTGGAAGCGCCGGAATGGACGAATTCATTATTTCCAAGGTAGATGCCGGCGTGCGAAGGACCGGTTCTCGTTTCAAAAAAAACGAGGTCGCCCCGTTCTGGAGAGGAAACCGTCTCCCCGTGATCCCACATTTCCGCCACCGTCCGCGGCAGGTCTTCGCCGTTTTTCTCGAAGGCATACTGAATCAAGCCGCTGCAGTCAAAGCCGGAAGGTGTCGTGCCACCCCAGACATAAGGTGTACCACGCTGTTGTTTCGCTTCAGCAATGATGCCTTCCGTATTCGAAGACGTCCGGGAATCAGTGGCGCCTTTCACTTCGGTCGCAGGAGCGGCTGCCTGTTCTTTACCCGGATGGAGTCCGAGGGAGCCGAGCGTGACCGGCCCGGCAGTACCGTAAAAATTGCCGCGCGGGTTGGAAATATCATTGGACATCTGGTAAGACTGCACTGCTTCCAGTGTTTTGCTGCCGAAGATCCCGTCAATGTTGGAACTGCTGTTATACCCTTTCTCTGCAAGCCCCTTCTGCAGCTCTTTTACAAAGCTGCTGCGGTCGCCGACGTTGATGGATGGGTTCCCGGTGGACGAAATATGCGGATAAGAAGCAGGAATGGACAAGAGACTCATATGTAAAACGTCCTTTCATCTAAATATCGAATGATGCCCGTCACCGAGCTTTGTTATTTTATATTATACGGATTCCTGAGCGAAAAGAAAGAGGCGGAAGAAAGTAAAACAGAACAGGCATAAGACTATGGTCTTAATATTTCAAAAATGGCGTAAAATGGTGTAAATTCTTCATTTTTAGGTATATAATGAAATAAATACTTCAAAAACAAACGGAGGATGAAAGACATGATCAAAGCAGAGGAATCATCAACGACGCACAGACGGGAACGCTCGAAGCAGATGTATGAGGAAGCAGCAGAAGTGATGCCGGGTGGAGTGACCGCGAATATTAAATATTTCGGACCGCATCCCATCATGATGGAACAGGGCCACGGCAGTAAATTATATGACGTGGACGGCAATGAGTACATTGATTTTCTGCTGTGCTACGGAGCGTTGATGACCGGACACGGGCATCCGAGTGTCTACACCGCTGTGACGGAACAGATGTATTCCAAAGGGACGACGATTTTCGGAACACCGCATCAGCTGGAGATCGATATGGCGAAAAAGCTGATCGATTTGTATCCAGGCATTGAACAGGTGCGGTACTGTAATTCCGGAATGGAGTCCACCCTGCTTGCCGTACGGCTGGCGGCGGCGTATACAGGAAAGCCGAAGCTGGCCAAATTCGAAGGGCACTACCATGGCGGCTATGACCAGGTGCTGATGAGCGTCAATCCGGATGAAAGCAAAGCGGGCAGCGCGGAAGAACCAGTGGCGGTGCCGGACTCGAGCGGGATTCCGGAAAAGGATCTGGACAACACGGTCGTGCTTCCATTCAATAACATCGAAGCAGCGGAAAAGCGGCTGCGGGCTCATGCAGACGAGCTGTCGGCTGTTATCATGGAACCGATCCAGGCCGGATTTATTCCGGCAGAGAAAGACTTTATCGAAAGACTTCGGGAGCTGACCAAAGAACTCGGCATCCTGCTGATCTTTGATGAGGTAAAAACTGGCTTTCGAGTCGCACTAGGCGGTGCTCAGGAGATTTACGGCATTCAACCGGATCTGACCACCCTGGGGAAAGTGCTCGGCGGCGGATTCCCTGTCGGCGTGCTCGGTGGGAAAAAGCACATCATGGAACTCTGTTCACCGAAAGCCGGCCGGGACATTCTTACCGCCGGTAGTGGACAGGAAAAAAAGCCGGATCCGTTTTTCCACAGCGGAACGTATAATGGTCATCCGACTACGCTTGCCGCCGGTCTGGCGACGATTGAACTGCTGGAAGAGGAAGGGCGGATGGAGAGCATCTTTACCCGGACGACGAAGCTCCGGCAGGATCTGGAGGACCTGTACCACAGCTGGGGCGTGCCGATGCAGGCGATGGGCTGGGGGAGCATTTTCAACATTGTCCTCACAGAAGAGCCGGTCCGCAACATGCGGGACATGAAGAAGGCGGACACCGACCTGCGCCGCCGAATTGACGAAGCGCTGCTGGAGTTCGGGATTTACTCCAAACCGATGAACCGGTACTCGCTGTCTACGGCCCACACCGACGAAGATGTCGATAAAACCGTCCGGGCGCATGAAAAAGCGTTGAAGCGTGTACTCGGAGAATAACAGCGGAACAAACGGCAGCATGCACTCATGTAGAGGCATGCTGCCGTTTCGTCTGCCTGGAAGCTGATTAAAAAAAGTAATCAAGTGACTCAAGGAAGAAGCCGACGCGTCCCCAATGTATGCGTCAAAGAATACGTACGGAAATCAGGCGCTGTTCCTGCCGCGCCGGGCTTTCCGCAGGGCTTGTCTTCAACTACTTCTTCCCCTCTCCCGGGGAAGAAGGGATTTTCAGACGCTGCTCCTGCGATTACTCGTCGCAAGAAAACCGCTCGCTGATCCTGAGCCGCGCCTTCTGCTCGGGCACGCAAAAAAGCCGTATACTTTTCTCTTTTTGAAGAACGGCATACGGCCCATCGGCCGCTGGTAACGCTTATTCCGGCTTGAACACAAAGGCTTCCTGCATGGCCGGCGCCCACGGCAGGTGCTCCTTTAGAACATCGGGCTCCAGGGAGGGCAGGTTCGGCAGGGTTTCCAACAGTTAGTGCAGGTACGCATGGATGTTCCGCCTGTTTGCATAAGCCGTACGAACGATAGAATAGAGAAAGCAAGCGTCCTGCACCGACAGTTTTTCTTCATGACCTTCGGCTCGTGTTCTTCCATTCAGTTGAATATATCCAGCATTTCTGGGCAGAAGGTGCGGACGTTTCGATGAAATGTTCGTCGGCTGTAGCCTTTCGTTTCTACCCAATCTGCCAGGCTCATCCCTCTTTCCTGGTAAGCAGCGCCTTCGGCTCTCCACCAGGAAGCGCGGACTTCCTGACCATAAGTAAGGTTACTCATACCTCATGCCTCCTTATCTACTTGCTTGCTTTCAGTATAGAAGAAGCGCACGTGGATCAATAGGTACGTATTCTTTGACGCTTACTCAGCTGCGGACGTAAGCCCGTTTCAGCCGCAGGCTGTCTGGAAAGACCGCCAGCACGAAACGTTGCTGCTCGTTAAGGTTCCATGCGGTGTTCGATGCTTCCGACATCTTTTGATGCTGTCAGGGCGGCGACGACGGCATCTGCTACCGCCTCTGGTGTGAGCCCGGTCGTTTTTTCGGAAGCAGAGACGCCGGCGAAGTCTGTCTGCACCAGACCTGGTGACACGGTAGAGACGCGGATGCCGTACTCCCGCCCCTCTTCATTCATGGTTGCCGACAATCCGCGGAGTCCCCATTTGCTTGCACAATAGGCGGATGCGCCGGGTCTCGTGACATAGCCGAGATTGGAGGCCACATTGACAATTTCCCCGCCGCCGGTTTCCTTCATCAACCGGTATACCTGCTGGGAAAGAATAAAGACGCCCCGCAGGTTCGTGTTCAGCTGCGCATCCCATTCTTCCAGCGTCAGTTCTTCCACTGGTTTGAACGTGCCGACACCCGCATTGTTGATCAATCCATCGACAGCCCCGCACGTTTCCCGGCATGCTTCTGCAGCAGCTGCAGCTTCTTCCGGATTGTTGACATCACAGGCA
This sequence comes from Alkalicoccus chagannorensis DSM 18086, assembly GCF_000429725.1. GTDB lineage: Bacteria > Bacillota > Bacilli > Bacillales > Salisediminibacteriaceae > Alkalicoccus > Alkalicoccus chagannorensis. The sequence continues at coordinate 80,805 of NZ_KE386946.1, forward strand.
CTCCCATAAAGACGGCTGTGCTGCAGCTCTTGTTTCAGAGCATCCAGCGAAGCGGCTGTTCTGGATAGGGCAAATACTGTATCGCCCCGATCAAGCAGCTTCTTTGTTATTTCCCTGCCAATGCCTCTCGTTCCACCGGTGACCATATAAACTGCCATTGTCATTCCTCCTCTTTGTGTGCGCAGCTGTCCGGCGCATCTCCCTCATTATATACGGAAAGCCCTTACACAGAAAGGAAGACAAGGAATGTGGAAAAATGCAGGATAGCTTATTTTTTCGTTTAATACTTGCACGAAGCGTGAATAGGATGGGGAAAGCAATTACTGGAGGTGGTTTGTATGCTGTCGATCCAAAGTGGAAGCAGCGACAACATTGCCGTATACAAGATTGAAGAGAAGCTGACCGAAGAGGAGCACAAGCAGATGGCGGCAGATCTGGATGAGCGAATCAAGCAGCACGGAACCGTGCATCTGCTCGTCGATATTCCAGAAACACCGAAACTGGAATCGGGCACGTTCAGTGATCACTTCACCTTTGTCAAAGAGCACAAGCTGCAGATTGGACGATTTGCCATGATTTCCGAATCCAGCGTGGTCCGCAGCGTGGCGAAAATCTATGATGCGGTAACCAACATTGATTTTCAGAATTTCGGCGAAGACGAACGAGACAAAGCACGTATATGGATCGAGGAAGCGTCTGCCGCTTCCTGAAGGAGGTAGAAACGATGCTCGTATGCCAGACAGGAAACGCACCGAATATTGTAGAGTATTTTGTTCAGGGAAAACTTTCTGAAGGGGAAAACGAAGAGCTTCTCACGGATCTGCAGGAGCGGATTGAGGAGCACGGTGAAGTGCATCTGCTCGTCGTCGTCGAGGGGATTCCAACCGTGGAGCTCTCTGCCATCCCGGACCGGCTCTCCTTTGCGAAAGATCATATCGATGATATCGGCCGCTATGCGCTCGTGTCCGACTCCAAGGTCATCGATGCCGCAGCCGGCCTGTATGACAACGTCACCGATATTGATTTCCAGACGTTTGCACCGGATAAAACCCAGGAAGCAAGGACCTGGGTGGAGGCTGGCGCGTGATGGTTGGCACGCTGCCTCCATTTCGGTATAATAGTCAAGGATAGACACGGCGCTCATGCACGATAAAGAACATGCTGGCCTGGGAGGCGGATCCACCGTCTCCCGGGCTTTTTAAATAATGGCTTTGTTAAAGCCTAGTGTTGTTATAACAAAAGTACGCCTGCGGCTCTTTTTTCTGGTTCTAAAATAAATGTTGGGGTAGAGGTTCATTTCCATGGCATCTTTTCTTCCGTTTCAGGCGGACGCTTGCCATGGGGCTTGCCCTCCACTCTCCTCGCGTTGCGAGGAGGATGTTCGGACTGCGCTTGATCCCTCTGGCGTCGCCGACCTTCACTCCTGAAAAGGGTTCGTTTTTGTTTTTTCTTTTCAATTTATAGGGGTGTATACGTTCTCATACAAAGAGACGGCTGCATCGTATGCTGCGCGGGAAGAACGAAGAACCTGTTCTTCCCTTAAAAAGCCTGCAGCGGCGATGCACGCCGTTCCGACCAAAAGGCGCTGCGCGCTTTTGTTCCAGGATAGGAAAGCATTCCTGTATTGAAGTAATTTGGGGTTTGTCAAAAAAAGAGCCCTCCTGGTAGGATACAAGGTGTCCAAAGCTGATCAGCGAAAAGGACCCCTAACTACTTCCAAGGAGGACTCACGAATGAATTATAACCGAAACGAAAACATCAAGCAAATCCATTCAGAGACATTGATTATCGGTGTTGATATTGCGAAAAAAACCAACTACGCCCGGGCTCAGGATGACCGCGGTATTGATCTTGCCGAAGCCTTTCGGTTCGATAACAGGTGTTCTGGATTCCGTGCTTTGTTGGAATGGGTGAC
>NZ_KE386947.1:0-20841 GCF_000429725.1 Alkalicoccus chagannorensis DSM 18086
ATTCTTACGGCGTTTACAACCGACATGGATCCCGTGTGGCGAAGTGCTGTCGAGGAGCTTGCTGTTCATGATGTACCGAGCATCATCGGCAGTGTCCCGGCAGTGGAATCGTTCCGGCGCATTTGGCAGGAACGGCATGGCTGTCAGGCGGACATTGGCATGGAGCAGCGGATCTTTCGGGCGGATCGAGTTATTCCGCCTCGGCACACAAGCGGTACTCCGCGCTGGGCGGAAGAAGAAGATCTGCCGCTGCTCACGTCCTGGATAGCAGCTTTTGCCGAAGAGGCGCTCGAGGCTGTCCCGAGAGAAGAAGCAGCAGAACAGGCGGAGCAGTTCGTGTTCAGTAGAAGCATCCTGCTGTGGGAGGACGGGCCTCACCCCGTGTCGATGGCGGCAGCAGGTCGGCCAGCTGCAGGGTCCTGCGCCGTGCAGCATGTGTATACGCCACCGGAATACAGAGGGAAGGGCTACGCGGAGAACGTGACGGCCTCGCTCACAACAGAGCTCCTGAAACACTATGCTTTCTGCACGCTGTACACGGATCTATCCAATCCGACATCAAATGCCATCTATACCCGCATCGGATACGAACCTGTCGCCGACTCCCGCGTCGTGACTTTCACGTACAGCTGAAGCCATCGTCCAAGCCCGCCGGTCTGTAACTAGGCATTGGCAGCTTCCATCATGAAGAAAAGCCCTGCTGCATGAATTTTTCCTTGCAGCAGGGCTCTTTTTTTATGCTTTGGGTCATCTATTCAGGTTAGCAAAGCCACCAGTATTCCTTTGTCACAGGAACGAAAGCCGTGTTTTTCATAAAAATGACGAACGCCTGAAGCGTCTTCTGTAAGCAGCACTTTTTGTCGGACACCCTTACATCGAAACGCTCTTACTACTTGGCTCGGTACGCAAACGTCAGAAGCGGCTCCTCCTCCTGGGTACAGCCGTTACTTTTCATGATGCGCTGCATGGCGTGGTTCGTGTGGTCGGTAATGCCGTAATAGCTGCGTGCCCGCGCCTCTTCCTGCAGCCGGTACAGGCCGGTGTAGTGCAGCGCCTGGCCGTGCCCCTGGCTACGGAAGTCCGGGTGCAGCCCCATCCAGAAGAGGCGGCCTTCCTGGTCGGTATCAGGCTCCACGTGGGGGAGCACGAGGCCGATGGCGGTGTTCTCGAAATAGAGCATCGTCATCATGTCATCGGCCTGATCCGGCAGTTCCTGCTGCATGCCGTTCAGAAATCGGGCTGCCGTCGTTGTGTCCGTCTGCATCATGTCTGCGAGATGCAGGACAGCTTGATGGCCAAGCGACAGCTTGGTACACGTATACTGCTGGAATGGAAACGGGGAAAGGTTGCCGAGCGCTCGGCGGAAGCCGACTCGTTTGTTCTGCAATGTCATGTACGTTCGAACACTCGGCAGCGCGTTGGCGGTGGAGGCGGGACATTCCAGTACCATACGATGGTATCCCTCCTTCCCTAACTGAAGGCAGAGCTGCTCGATCCGTTCGTTCAGGCTGTAGGAAGCCGCCTCCGCGTCGATTTCCAGGAAAATGTCCTGATGGTTGAACAGGAGCCGAAGGCCGGGTTCGTTATGGAAATTAGCGTTCATGTGCCTCTTTCCTTTCCTGAGAGTGTTTTTCTATCAACAGCATGACTCCATTCGTTTTGGGTATGAGCTGGATCGAGACCGCTCGTCGGCACGGCTTGTCGATCGAAAAAGCGCAGCTGCAGGATTACTTGCTGAACATGACCTTAGAGTGTTTTCGTCATGATCAAGTCCACTTGTTCCTCATCGCCCATAAAAAAGGAGTGAGAACCGGTTTGGATGAATCCTTTTTTCTGGTAGAACGCAATGGCGTTTTCATTATCTTCCCAGACACCGAGCCAGATTTTCTTTTTCTGCTGTTCCAGCGCAATTTCCATTGCTTTGTTCATCAGGTGTTTTCCTAGGCCGTGTGTCTGGAATTCTCTTTTCACATAAATCCGCTCGACTTCCAGCGAGTCCCTGTCCATTGTTTCCGACTGGGCCTCATCGGTATTGACCTTCAGATAGCCGGCTAGTTCCTGATCCAAATAAACAAAATAGAATTGTGAAGAGGGGGTTGCTATCTCTTGAGTGAGTTGGTCCAGATTGTAGGCTCTTTTCAAGTAGGCGTTCAAGTGCTCTGGTGAGTTCTGTTTCTGGAAAGTTTCCCGAAACGTTTCCGTACTGATGGTTTGCAGGTCCCGAACATCTTCTAAGGTACATTTCTTCATTACTATCATTTAGATCAATCGCTCCTTCAGCTCGTTAATAATCTCGCTTATTGCCCTTTTTAACATAATCCCAGTCCTTCTCGACATTTATCCGGATTCGCTCCAAAAGCTCATAGGCAGTCACCATTTCTTGATCAGAAAAGCCTGTTAAGGCCACTCGATCAGAATGTTCATTTTCTCTTTTGATGAAAGGGTAGACCGTTTTCCCTTTTTCCGTTGGAAACAACTTTTTATTTTTTTTGTTATGGTGATCTTCTTTCTTTTCAATAAAGCCGTTCATTTCTAGTTTTTGAATGGCACGGGTGGCGGTAGAGCGATCGACCTTAATCATGTCGCTCACTTGTTGCTGAATAATGCCTGGGTTTTCGCATATTCGCACCAAGTACAAATACTGTCCTTTTGTCAGGTCCATTTCTTTGAATTCGATATTACTGATGGAGTCCAATGCGCGAGCTATCATGCCAATTTCTCGTAAGATATCTTTCATAATCGTCTCCTCAATAAATATATTGTTGCAAATACACTAATAAATATATAGTTAATGTACATTGTTTTTGTTGCAATTGCAACATGTGGTTGGTGGAAATCTGCATCTAAAGGGTGGAACAATATGTAGGTAACGAAAATAACTGAACAAGAAGAATTGGATGAAGCTGTTGCGATTCGAGAAGTACTTGTAAATGAACAAGGTTGGCTTCTAGAGGAGTTCGACCAATTTGATAACCTTGAGGACATGTGTAAACACGTACTCGCTCATGATAATGATCAAGCGGTCGGAACGGGAAGAGTTGGATTCATTCAGGATGTAGGCAGGTTGGAAAGAACCTTTATTCTTGAACCTTATCGGAACAAAAGCATTTCACCTTCGCTAAGGAGATACGCCTTGTAAGATTGGAGATCTACAAAATAAAGTCTCGTTTCATGACAAGTTTATAAGTCATTCTTTTATCGGAGCATTGTTGAATATTGCGGTACAGACAAAGAACCCGTCAATCTAATTGGCGGGTTCTTTGTCTATCTGCTGTACCGTTTCAGTTCACCATGAAGAGTCTACTTTTGCACGGTCAGCTTGCCTTCAAGGGCGGCTGTGTAGCGGTTAAGGATGTCATCATGAGAGTATTGTTTCGGGCTTCTGGATAATAAGCGTGTTTGTCCGGCAGCGGCTTCTGTCAATTTTGGAAGATCGTCTCGTGTGACACCGAAGTGGGTTAAGTTGTTTGGGATGTGGACGTCTTCGACGATCGATTTCAGCTCAAGTACAGCTGATTTCGCTGCTATTTCGTCCGACATACCCGACTTGTATACGCCTAAAGCTTCAGCCATCATTTGCATCTTAGGAAGAGCGTGAGGCCAGATGAAGTCAAATATATACGGCAGCAAGACCGCATTCGCTTCTCCGTGCGATACTTTGAACATACCTCCGAGAGGATATGCGAGGGCGTGGACGCCAGAAACACCCGCGTTATAGAAACTTAGTCCAGCAATCATACTTCCCCAGGCCATATCCGCTCGAGCTTCTTTGTTGGATCCTTCAGCTACTGCCGTTCGAATACTGCCGGAAATACGTCTGATTGCTTCCATGGCCAAGGCATCGGTTAATGGAGTTGCTTTCACCGACACAAGCGCTTCAACCGCATGGGTGAGAGCATCTACCCCCGTAGCCGCTGTGACAGAGGGTGGTACGGAGTACGTTAAGGCTGGATCGACAATGGCTGCATCAGCAAGCAGGTATTCGTGAGTCAGCACGTCTTTCGTATTTTCGAGAGAGAACACGGCAATGTCGGTGATCTCGGCGCCTGTTCCAGCAGTGGTCGGGATTAAAATCTTTGGCAGGCCTTTACTCGTAAAAGCTTTGTTTCCGCTTAGGTTTAGATATTCTTTAATAGAACCTTCATTTCCGGACATGACAGCGGCTGCACTCGCGATATCAAGGGCACTCCCACCTCCAATCCCAATAACGAGATCTGCTTGGAATTCGTTTAAATGGTCAACGGCCTTATCCCCGATAGCGACGGGGGGTTCAGGTTCAAGGTCTTGGTATATGTCGTACTTGACGCCAGCTTGATCGAGTAATGCTGTTATAGCGTCTGTAATGCCGGCTTTGACAACGCCGGGGTCTGCAAACACCATCACTCGTGCAGCTCCGAATCCACTAATGATGTCTGGCAGTTTTTGGACAGCATTTTCCCCTGCTTCGATGCGAAGGGGGGAGACAAAAGGAAAAGACATGTTGATCGACCTCCAAATAGTGTGAGTTAGCGTGGACGTTCAGCATAATCCGAGCCGCCGTCGTTCGAATCAGTAGACTTATTGGCTGCTCGAATCATGTGCAAGAGTATCGTTCCCTCTTTTGAGAACATCCAAGCGTTAAACAGAGGCGCCCCTGACGCTCCTGTAAAGAAGCGTAGGGACGGAACCTCAATCCGTATCATGTAGATGAAGCGGTGATGATCAGCTGGATTCGGTTGGAGCTGTCTTTTCATACAGCGTGCCGATATCTTGCTTTGAGGATGTAGCAATGGTGACGAAATACATCGTAGCCATGCCGATAATAACACCGAGTCCGGCCGCTCCAAAAGGATTGGAGAAGTCGAAACCGAACGGAAGGTAAATGATCCAGTAGGAAATTGTACCAGCCAAGAGAGAAGAAATAGCGGCAACTTTTGTCGCCCGCTTCCACAAGGCACCGACAATCAGAGGCCCTGCTGTTGCAGACATGATGCCTCCGATTCCGATCCACATGAAGATGGAAAGGAATTCAGGTGGGGACCACGCAATAACAATAGCCGCAGCAATGACGATAAAGGTGCTGTATCGACTGATGAGCAGTTCATTTCGCTCTGCTTTTTCTCTTGTGATGTTGATTTTCGGAACGATCGACTTTCTATATAAATCATTGGCAAGGAGCTGCGTCAACGATACAATCAGCCCATCCGACGTTGACATGATAGCCGATAGTACAGCAACAGCGAAGAAGGCTGCGATGATTGGTGGGAACAACTCACTGAATAGTACAGGAATGATCTGGTCTGGGTGAATCCCAGCATCCCCGCCGATCACAGCAATACCAAGCATGCCGCCAAGAGCCATCAGTGGGAGGATCGTTGCGATAATCGTACAATACATGATCAGTTTCTTTAAATCTTTTCCGGATTTGACGGCCATGAATTTATTCCCGAGGTGGGGAAGTACTGCAAATGGCAGGTGGGCAATGAATAACAACCCGACTAGCCATATTGATCCATACGTATTGTCCCCAGCAAGGAACAGCTGATCAAATCCACCTTCTGGCCGTTCCTGTCCGATGGTCGAGAGCATTTGTTGGAAGTTGCCCCCTGTACCAAAGCTCGATAGGAAAGAAATAAAGACAACGATCGCGATAATCACCATCAAAAACCCTTGAATGGCATCGGTAATGATGTCGGAATGGGATCCTCCCATGAAGACATACACGGCCAGCACAATAGCGGTGATGATTAATCCTAATCCGTATTCAATCCCCATCATCGTCTGGAACATCGTTGCTGCCGCTACAAATTGGGACACGACATAGAAAATAAGAAGGATGGAAATAATGGTTAAGGCAAGTCTCAGAAAATCACTTTGGAAACGTTCCCCGATAAATTCGGGAATCGTTCTCGTTCCAAATTTATCTCCGTACCGTTTGATGACCTTCGCCACAAAGAGCATGCCGATAACCGTCGCAATGGGATACAATAACGGATACCAAAGCGAAGGCGTACCAATGGAATAAGCTAGGCCGGGCATTCCCATGAAGGTAGAGCCACTGGAGATGCCGGCAGCGATAACCAGAGCGATGACAAAAGGTCCATAACTGGATCTTGCAGTGGCAAAGTCATCGGATGTATTGGTGCGCCTCATGCCAATCCATCCCATAGTGAACATCAGCAAAATAAACAATCCCATGAAAATCCACGAATAAATAACAATCGTTGTATCCACGACTACCCCTCCTTTTACTCTTCTTCGTCAACTAGGTTTGTTTTAAATAAAACGAATGCCATCCCGATCCAGGTGCTTAGAATTAACACAGCCATAATGTATAGAAAGGTCATAATATTGCCTCCTTTGATCGAATGAAATCGTAAATTTCCGGGTGCTTTTTCAACGGTTCCTCGCTTCCAGACAACGGTTCATACAAATAGAACGTATCTCGTTTCAATAAAGCAGAAGGACGCTCAAAATACTCAAAGGGAACATACAACAAGGTGGAGTCCAAGTGCGTCATTTCTGGTATTTTCCAAGATCGGGCTTTATGAAGATAAAATCGTCTCAGCATTTCATGCGCGTCCGCTTCGGCTTCTTCGATAGATACAAAAGCAGGTATCACTTGATCTGATAGCGCTTTCATTTCTTTGATTTGAGGAGGATCAGCGAAGCTGGTTCCGCCTTTCACCAGGTTGGTCATCAGTGCGCGTTTTTCCGTGCGGGATGCAAAAACAGTTCTGAAATTGGTTGTCCACGTCGACAGGAGATGTGGATAATACACTTGATTAGGCGTGTGGACAGGGTCAAAGTTGATAATGGAAATCGTCATAAGGCAGCTCCTTATAGGTTATAGTTGATGCTGATCATCTTCATTTCTGTCATTTCCCGTATCGCGTATTTCACCCCTTCCCGTCCATAGCCGGATTGCTTCACACCACCGTAAGGCATGTGATCAAAACGAAGCGTTGGGACGTCATTGATCAGTACTTGGCCTGCTTCGATGCCGTGAGCCATTTTCATGGCCTGAGATAAATTGTTCGTAAACGTTCCGGCATTCAATCCATAGTCGCTGTTATTCATATCCTCAAGTGCACTCTCCCAGTTTGTCACTTCGTTGATGAGAACCACAGGACCGAAAACCTCATTGCACGAGATGGATGATTCGGATGAAACATCCTCGAGTACAGCCGGGGTTATCCCGTTTGCTTTTGCTTTGCCGCCGGTTAAAAGGGTCGCACCTTCCGACTGCGCCTCGTTAATCCAAGCTAGGACGCGTGTCTGAGATTCTTGATTGATCAGACTGGAAACGTCTGTATCCCGGTCTTCTGGCGCTCCGAACACCAATCGTTCCGTGTGCTTGATGAAGAATTCTTTGAATGCTTTAGCAATTTCATGGTGCACATAGATGCGCTGCGTGCTTAAGCACACTTGACCGTTATAAGAAAAAGCGCCTTGGACTGCTTTGGCGGCGACCGCATCGAGGTCCGTGATCGATCGATCCACATACATCGGCGAATTGCTTCCAAGCTCCAGCGTGATACGTTTCAATCCAACCTGACTTTTAATCAGCTTTCCGACTCGGGGGCTGCCGGTAAAGGAGATCTTCTTAACGAATTCGTGTTCAATCAGGACTTTCCCTAAAGTCACTCCGTCTCCTGGAACAACTGCAATCGCCCCTGCTGGAAAGCCTGCTTTTGTAAGTACCTCGGCAAGATAAAGGCTGGACAATGGTGTCTGCTCACTTGGCTTGATGATAATCGTGTTGCCAGCAGCTAACGCCGGTGCTACTTTATGAACGGTCAGATTCAATGGGAAGTTAAAGGGAGTGATTGCTCCGATGACGCCGATTGGTTCATAGATGGTGAAGGCGTCTCTTCCTTCGCCCCCAGCAGCGGCATCTAAAGACAGATACTCACCGTCGAGTCGTTTCGCTTCTTCACCTGCAAATTGAAGCGTCTGCACCGTGCGATCGACTTCCGATTCTGCAGCTTTGAGTGGTTTGCAGGCTTCTGCACTGATAATGCCTGCAATGTACGGTTTGTCCTCTTGGATCATCGCAGCAGCTGCAAACAACAGGTCAGCGCGCGCTTTTTTCGTCATCTCTTTTGTTGCTGAAAACGTGTCATGTGCCGTTTCAATCGCTTGTTTCATCATCCGCGGAGTGGAGTCGGGGACATTGACTAACTTCTCTCCTGTATGCGGGTGAAAAACAGCGTAAACCTCTTCTGCTTGCCGTTCTTCTCCTTGATAAAACCAGCCTCTCGTTATCGATGACGTTTGCATACAGATCTCATCCTTTCTGTGAATACGTATTCAAAGGGAACAAAAAAGAAACACAATGCTTACGATTTTGTTGTCTTTCGATCATAAAGCACTGGTTCCAACGTGATTTGTACTTGTTGTTCCGACGGATTCTCCATCATTTCAATGAGGTACTCTGCACTGATCAAGCCCAGGTTTTTGGGTCCCTTGTGTCCGATTGACGTCAACTGAAAAGACTGATGTTTGGCCAGAGTCACGTTGTCCATCCCGCATACAGAGACATCTTCTGGGACGTGAAATCCCATTTGTTGGAGCTTGTCCATCACATAGATGGCAATAGCATCTGTAGCCGCAAATATCGCCGAAGGTGGAGGGGTGCAACTCATAACCTCTACTATTGACTCGTGAACTGCTCCTTCTGTGGTGTTAGTATCTTTAATGAAAGAAGGGGGGACTTCTGTTCCGGTTAGAGTTTTGTACTCCTCTAAAAATCCTTGTTTTCTTCCGTAGAAAGTGGATGTGTGATCCGGTCCACCAACCACGCAGATATGTTGATGCCCTAATCCTAAGAGATGTGAAGCAGCCAGCCTGCCGGACTGCATATTGTCAATTTCGACAAAATTCCCTCCTTTGTTATGGCGTCGATTGTACATAATCACCGGAATATCAAGGTTCTGTAGATCATCGAAGATAGGATCATCTCGAAAAATCGAAGATAGCAGAATGCCATCCACGCGTTCAGACAAGACTTCCTCATAAATAGGTTTGTTCTCGCCTGTGTTTTCAAAAAAGACCATTGTTCGATACCCCTTGGATTCAGCATAGTTGACGATTGAGGTCGTTGTTTCTACAAAAAAAGGATTGTGTAGAGGACCAGAAATCAACGCGATCGTTCTCGTACGATTGCTCACCAAGGATCTTGCAACTGAATTAGGACGGTAATTCAAGGCTTTTATTGCTTCTTGGACTTTCTTAACGATCTGGTCATTCACTTTCGATGGATCATTCAATACTCGAGATACTGTTGATTGTGACACTCCGGCATGCTTTGCGACATCTCTAGACGAAACCAAAGAACATCTCTCCTCCTCTTCAACAAGTCTTGAATACGTATTCAAGAAGTTGTTTCTCATATTAAAGCGCTTTCAAACAGAAGTCAAGGCGAAATATCAATTTTCTGAATTCTGGTACTCATAAAAGAGTTCCTGCAGAGTATGTTGATGATATTAGATATTTTCTACTGTTCTCTTTCCGCATGTTACAGTATAACATCATTTCTTCAAGATTTTTGCTGGTGGATTACGAATAGACACTGAATGTTCCGCTGCGCTTTTCTTATGGAATTCAAAGGAATCATCACACAAAAATAAGCCGCCTCTCCACGTGGAGGGCGGCTCGTTTGATTTATTCATTATCCATTTCTTTGGTTTTGATGCGGATGCCTCCTGAGTTTGGGCATGTACGAAGAGAACGTTGACTGAAGAAACTGATTGGCGGGTGTTCTTAGTAAGTACACGTCCGAACTGCTCGACGCAATGCTTCGTTTGATCAGCGAGTCGAGCTGATCGATGCGGGCTTGAATCCGCTTGTTTAAATCTGCTGCACTGTCGGCGTACACGTTGGTGTAGGATTCGATGTGTGTGAAGTGGAACCCTTCCCATCGCGTGCGGATCGTCGCGGTGTAAGCGGAGTCCGCTTCGCCGGTCTTGTTTTTCACGGACCAGATGTTGTAGCTGACAAACTCCCGGTTGATTGTTTTCTCCCGGGCTTTTAGGTCCGCTGCAGCCGTGGCCTCGCTGATGTCGACGCGTTCCGGCTGGTACTCCTCGAAATACGCAGTGATCCGTGGTCGGATATGGTTTTCAATCGCCCGCCTTCTCTTCAGAAGGGAGTAGAACAGGTAAGCCGACACGCAGGATAGGGCTGCGAGAATGCCTGTAGCTGCCATGGCGATCCCTGCTGTTGTAGAGGACGATGCCGGGAGGAGTTGAATCCCATTGGCCTGGGCGTATTCCGCATATACATTCCCGGAAAGGAAAATTCCGATCGCTGTTGCGTATAATAAGAGTCCAAGCACACACGCGTTGATGAATTCAATCTTTTTCAAGCGTTTTAAATGATGGAGCACGTCTTTACTGTCTGCAAACTCACGATTGGAATGATTCATACGAAGTCATCCTTTCTGGTTAGGAGATTGGATTGCAATATCCGTTTGCAGCTACGATTATTATAACATTTTCACTTCATGTTGTTATGAATATGCACATAATTGTGTAAGAAAGGCTGTTATCCTGTGTAAGAATGTGAAATAGCGATGATTCGCCGGGTGATCTGCTGTAAGAGGCGGTCTCGTCTTTTCACGGCTCCTCACCTTCACAATCAAGCGGTTTCCATTCGATCCTGCGGCGAGAGGCCTGCTCTGGTCCCGAAGAAAAACAGCTGGAAGGGAAAGGAGTGTTTTTGTGAAAATATGGGAGTTTTCCTGCTTGACTTTCTTTCTCACGCGTTGTATTCTGCAGTCTAATCAGAACATTGGCAACTTTCACGGGATGGACCGTTCTGTCCCGTGTCATTGGCATGCTGATGCTGCCAGCAAGGATTGCAGGAGCAGAAGACGGGAAGAGGAGAAATCTTCAGCAGTAGCGGAAGGCTTTTTCCTGATGGTGCAGCATCTGCTGTTTTTTGACGACGCATCGTACGCGCAGCGAAACTATAGAGAAGAAAGAGGCGGATAGGATGGCGAAACGAAGCTTAGAACAGCGGTTAAAAGACGGCACGGTCGTGGCCGGAGAAGGGTATTTGTTCGAACTGGAGCGGAGAGGGTATCTGCAGGCAGGAACGTTCGTGCCGGAAGTGGCGCTCGAGAACCCGGACGCGCTCAAGCAGACGTACCGTGACTTTATGAATGCCGGATCGGATGTAGTGCTGGCGTTCACATACAACGCCCACCGCGAAAAAATGCGCATCATCGGCAAGGAAGAAGTGCTCGAGCCGCTGAATCGGCAGGCGATCCGTCTGGCGAAAGAGGTGGCGAAGGAGCATCCGACGGAAGAGGCGCTCGTCGCCGGGAACATTTCCAACACGAACATCTTCGATCCGGAAGACCGGGAGTCGGTGGAAAAGGTTCGGGGGATGTTCGCAGAAATGATCGGCTGGTGTAAAGAAGAAGGCGTGGACTACGTGAACGGCGAGACGTTTTATTACCACGAGGAAGCCGTCGTCGCGCTGGAGGAGATTCAAAAGCACGGGCTGCCGGCCGTCATTACCATGGGGCTCATGGGTGAGAACATCCTCCGCGACGGCTATACGGTGGAAGAATCGTGCCGCCTGCTCTCGGAAAAGGGAGCGCTCGTTGTCGGCATGAACTGTTTCCGCGGGCCGGACACGATGCAGCCGTACCTCGAGAAAATCCGCGGCGAAGTGGACGGCTATGTGGCCGGACTGCCGGTACCGTACCGTACGACCGAGGAGCATCCGACGTTCTTCAACCTGCCGGACGGCGGCTGCAGCTGCCATCTCCCGACAGAGACGACGTTCCCGACGTCGCTCGATCCGCTTTACCATAACCGCTACGAAATTGCGGCTTGGGCGAAAGAGGCGAAGGAGCTCGGCATTAATTACATCGGCCTCTGCTGTGGGGCTTCGCCGGCGATGCTGCGGGAAGTAGCCGAAGCTGCCGGGGAGGAAGCGGTCAACTCCAAGTATTCGCCGGACATGGAGAAGCATTTCCTGTTCGGAAAAGACGATTCGCTCAACCAGAAGAATCTGAACTACCGCGGCAAAGCTTAATTGAAAGAATGCCAGTCTTCCCGATGATCCGGGAGGCTGGCTTTTTTTTGCAACAGCCGGCCGCTTCTCGAGGAAAGCGAGCGCACACCGTTCCGATCAAAAGGCGCTGCGCGCTTTTGTTCCAGTATAAGAATGTATAAGTTTTCATACAGTGTGACGGCGGCTCCATGCGCTGCTCGGGAAGAAACAAAGAACGTTTTCTTCCCTCAAAAAGCTTGCAGCGCTTCCGCACATCGTTCCGACCAAAAGGCGCTCTGCGCTTTTGTTCGTGTTATAATGAATAAAAAGAAGAGGAGGGGTCGGCGGTGCCTAGCTGCGGCAGCTGTCAGGTGAAGTGGACGTGGAGACAGACGATGGAAGCGGGGATGACGCCTGGTTCGGCGTGGGAGTGCCCCCACTGCGGGGAGACGCAGTTCCGGACGAAGCGGACGCATGCCTTGTCGGCGGCGTGGACGATTTTGATTGGAAGTGCCCTGATTATCGGAAGTGTCCTGATCGAGGTGCCGTGGTGGCTGTTTGCGCCGCTTGTCGTGGCTGTCGTCACCGGTGCCGTGCTCGGGGCGCCGTGGCTCGCGAGTGTGCAGAGCAGTGATCCGGACCTGCTCGATGAACAGATGGAGCATCGCGGAAAGGACCCCCAGTCGTAGGAGGTAGAATGCATGAAGGAAAAACTGCCTGTATGTAAAGAATGCAGCACCCGGTGGACGTGGAAGCAGACGATGAAACGAACGATGAAGATAGATACAGACGCCACCTGCCCGTCGTGCGGGAAGATGCAGTACACGAAGGAGAAGTATCCGTGGCTGCTGGCTGGATTTCTGTTGTTTCTGCTCATGCTCATCTTCATCGGGAACCTGCCGCTCTTTCCGCTGCTGCTGTCGTACGTCGTCCTGACGATTGGATTTTTGTGCACGGTGCCGTTTCACACCGAACTGCGGTCGAGTGACCCGGCGCTGGAGCGGAACTTGTTTTCCTGAATGAAGAGAAGCACCTGCTTTCCCGACGGGGGAGGGCAGGTGTTTTTTTTGTTATCCGGCCTGCTTCATACTGAGAATGGTGACGGTAAGGAGGACGATCGCCATGCCGCCGAGCTGAATGACCGAAAGAAAGTCTCCGAGTATGACGAGACCGAACAGCGAAGCCGTTACGGGTTCGACCATGGCGACCATCGCCGCGGTGGACGGAGCCGTGAACCGGATACCGTATATATAGAGAATGAAGGAGATCCCGGCACCGACGATGCCAAGCAGGACGAAGAGCAGTACGTCTTCGGACGTGATGACGTCGAGCATCTGCTGGCGGTCCCCGAGGGCAAACAGTATTAGGCAGAACGCGGCGAAAGCGACGGTGAGCGCGGTCTGCGGTTTGCCCATCGGTGCTGCGTTTTTAAAGCCGAAAATAAACAGCGTATAGCAGAGGCCGGCACCGAGGCCGGCAGCGATTCCGATCAAGCCGACGGAGGCGTCCTCTGGATTATATGCGCCGGTGAGCAGGATGATCCCGAACATCACGCCCGCGATGCACCCCCATTTGAACCACGTATTGCGCTCGAGGCCGAGCACGAAGGAGAGGAGCAGCACGAAAATTGGTGCGGTATACATCAAGGTTGCCGCTATGGCCACACTCGATGCTTCAATACTGAAGTAATACAGGCTGAAGTTCCCGGCGACGCCGAGTCCAGCGAGCGCCGACCAAAGGTAGAAGCGCGAGTTCGGTTTTTGTTCCGGTCGTGAGCTGAATAGAAACCAGAGAATGAAGAAAAACAGTCCGACGGCACCCCGGTAGAAGGAGATCACCATCGGATCCCAGTCCCTCTCCATCAGCACATCGCCGATTCCGCCGCTGAGGCCCCACCCGACCGCAGCGAGCATAACTAAGATAATACCACCGTAACGCATCTGACTCCTCCTTTCGTTCCGTTTCTTCTATTATTATTGGTAAAACATCATGGATGTCAGTAAAAGTAAATACCCTGCGGCAAGGACACTGATTCCTTTTGCTATATGAAGATAAACCCCTTTCTAACGGCAGCTTCAGAAAAGGGGAAGAAGTGCGCATATGCATCGGTGATCGGCGGCAGAAACGGTGGGAAGTTCGGCGGGGGACAGGGCGAAAGGAAGGAAGAGCAGGTTGATGGGCGTGTCGCAAGGCGGATGATGAGGCGGGAGGAGGGTGTAGTGCTTTTTTCAGCAAGTTCTCCAGTCACCCAAGTCCTTTCCGGTTTACGGCTGCCTCGGCAGCCGCGGAAGCAAGGTGGATGGTGGGCTGGAGGTTTTTCATCGTGGCCTTCTTTTGGTGCGGAGCGGTCACTCGCGGCGCCGGCTCGGACGCAGCGCGACGGTGGGCGGTCGCTAGGCGGGAGCGGGCAGTCACTGGAGGAGGAAAAGCGGTCACACCGGCGCTGGGCGGTCACTCGGAAGGAAGCAGCGGACGTTCAGTGAGCCTAGCTCGGTCACTCAGCGCCACGCAGCGGCGCTTCGGTCCAGGCCGGCGACGTCCCCTCCAAACCGTCAGTCACCCAAGCCCTTTCCGGTTTACGGCTGCCGGGGCAGCCGCGGAAAAGAGGTGGATGGTGGGCTGGAGGTTTTTCGTCGTGGCCTTCTTTTGGTGCGGAGCGGTCACTCGCGGCGCCGACTCGGACGCAGCGCGGCGGTGGGCGGTCGCTAGGCGGGAGCGGGCAGTCACTGGAGGAGGAAAAGCGGTCACACCGGCGCTGGGCGGTCACTCGGAAAGAGGCAGTGGACGTTCAGTGAGCCGGAACGGTCACTCAGCGCCACGCAGCGGAGCTTCGGTCCAGGCCGGCGACGTCTCCTCCGGCAGCTGATAGACCGCCAGTCACCCAAGCCCTTTCCGGTTAGGGCAGGCGGAGCAGCCCGCTTCCTCTCCGAAACGCTGCCGAATACACAAAAAAACCTGCCGGGGCATTCCCGGCAGGTGGCAGGACGGATCAGCTCGGCGGGACCATTTCCAGGTCGGCGACCGGCTTCTCCAAGTATTCGGTATCTTTACGGGCGTGAAAACGCTCCGCCTTTTCTACGCGGACAGCGATGCTGTAGTCCGGGATGCCGGCGAACTTCTCGTACCGGCCTTTCGGCAGCAGGAAGTTCCCCTCCGGAAAGTGCAGCCCGAGGTTGGTCCGCGCAATGTCGGTGATGCGGGCATGCCCCTGGAAGACGCCGAACGTGTTATACACGACGATCGCCTCTCCGTCATGGATATGCAGATCCGCAGCGTCTTCCGCATTGATCAGCACGTCGTTTCGCTCCGCCTGATTGAACGGGTCGGTTTCGCCGTACACCATCGAATTGAACTGCTTGCCGCGGCGGGTCGTGATATAGAAGTCGCCCGGTTTCTTGTGCAGATCCGGAATGTCGACCGGGATCAAGTTCCCGCGGCCGTCCGGGGTCGGGCAGGTGCCGTCTTCGCAGAGCCACGCGCCGCCCCACTGGAAGACATCGCCCTGTTCTTTCAAATGCTGCACACCCTCGTAGGAAGGGTTCGCCTTGGCGATTTCATCGCGGATCTCCTGGCCGGACTGGAAATCGACGAGGTGCGCCGTGTCCGGTTTCACGCGGTGCGCGAGATCGACGTAGATTTTCCACTCGGCGCGGGCTTCTTCGATTTTGTTCCGGTTGCCCGGGATCTCCGGAGAAAAGTACACCATCCGTTCGGTGGACGTCGATGTTCCGCCGCCCTCCTGCTCGTAGCGCGTCTGCGCCGGCAGGACGATGACCGCTTCCTGGGCATCCACAAGGGTGGACGTGTTCAGGATGATGTCCTGGTGCACGCGGATATCGAGGCTCGACAGCGACTTCTCGACGTAATCCGGATCCGGCATCGTCTCGAGGAAGTTCCCGCCGGACATGTAGTACATCTTGATTTTGCGTTCGTTGTCTTCCGGAAGCTGAATGTTCTCGAGCGTCACGCCGACGATGTCGCCCTGCCACGTCGGCAGGTCAAAGCCCCACAGCTTCTCGATTCGAGGAATGTTCTCTCCCTTGTAGTCGCCGCCGGGCAGGACGAACGGATCGGCGCCCATCTCGCCGCTTCCCTGAACGGAGGAATGTCCGCGGAACGGCATAAGGCCGGCGTGTTCGCGGCCGAGGAAACCGCGCAGCAGTGCCAGGTTGGCCACCTGGGAAATGTTGTCTGTTGCAAAGGAGTGCATCGTCAGGCCGAGCGCCCACGCAAACACCGCGTTTTTGCTGTTGGCGAGCAGCTCCGACAGTTCTACGATGCGCGCCTGTTCAACGCCGGAAGAGTGGACGATGTCCTCCCAGTTCTGAGCGGTGACTTTCTCTTTCAACGCCTCGTAGTCATTCACGTGGTCCTGGACGAATTCGTGATTGATCGCGGCGCCGTGCTCCCGCTCCTCCATCTCGAACCAGTGCTTCATGATGCCGTGCATAAAGGCGATGTCACCGCCGATGTTGACTTGGTAAAAGTCATCTGCCACCTTCGTGCCGAACAGCGCGGACTCCGGCACAGACGGTACCCAGTACTCATCCATGGACGGCTCGCGGTACGGATTGACGACGATGATTTTCGTGCCGCGCTTTTTCGCTTCAAGCATGTACTTCGTGGACACGGGCGAAGAGTTCGACGCTACGCTTCCCCAGAAAAGAAGCACGTCCGTGCCGATCCAGTCCTTGTAGTTTGCCGTCGAGGCGCCGACCCCGATCGAGCGCTTCAGGGCCGTTTTACTCGGTGAATGACAGATACGCGACGCGTTGTCGATGTTGTTCGTGCCGAGAAAACGGGCAACTTTGCCGCCGACGTAGTACGACTCGTTCGTGATGCCGCGGGACGTCAGGTAGAACGCATACTGCTTCGGATCGAGCTGCTTCATCTTGTCCGCAATCTGGTCCATCGCCTCATCCCATGTGATTCGGGAGAACTTGCGCTCGCCGGGACGACGGATGAGCGGGTACGGAATTCGGCCGAGCTGACGCAGTTCCGTGCTGGAATACTGCCGCAGCTCATCGATGTCCGAGTGCAGAATGTCGGGTTTAATTGCCGGCATCGTGTTCAGGCGCAGGACGTTGAAACGCGTCGTACAGACGTGTGGTCCGGTGAGCGTCTGGTCGTAGAGACCGGAGACGCCGAGCGCACAGCCGTCACAGACACCTTTGGTGATGATGTTTTTCGCATAGTTCAAGTTGTCCTTGTTGTCCCACATCGTTTTGAACGAATCGCGGATGTGCTTCGGCTTCACCTTGCCGAGGCCGAATGGAATCGGGCTGACCCAGTGCTGCGGCTGCGGCATTTTCAGTTTTTTCATTGGTCCGGTATGTTTCGTATTCCCCATGGGGAATCCCTCCTTGTTGATAGTGAAGCTCCTGTTGTAAACGAAAAGCCACCGCACGTCTCCCGTCAACGGGAAATCGGCGGTGGCTGGGTCTGTAGCAGGAGCGCTGCGCAGTGCCTAACCACACTTATTGAGAGAACTTGTCTTCAAGGTTTTCGTCAAAGATGAAAATCGACATGCCCTTGTCCTGTTCGATATCGATATCGACGAACAAGTCGACGAAATTGCATCCGAGCAGTTCTTCCATTTCATACGGACGGTTGCGGCGGTAGATGTTCTTGACCATCTCGGTCCGCGCGGCGCGCAGCATCTGCCTGCCGTTCTCTTCTTCTGCGATGAATTTCTCCACGGGGGAGAGGTTGCCTTCGAGCTCGCAGATCGCCCAGTTTTTGCAGAAGGTGGTGTTAATCCTTCCAGGGCCTTTGCCCATATGTTTCTTGCGGAAAGCGCGGACGACGTTGCTGAATTCGGCTTCGTATTTATTCATGGCTTCCATTCCTTTGCATCAACTCTTCCATGAAAGCGTATCCTTCTCAGGACCGAATGTCAACTTGCGAGTCGTGCTTCCTTCCGTTCATCACGCAGCCGCTGAATGTCCTGGCGGATCCAGATGGACACGGCCAGAGCGGCGATGAACATGCCGCCGAAGATATAGAGCGTCATCGCATAGCTCTCTGTCGCTGTGCGGATGTAAGAAGCCATGAGCGGACCGACGAGGCCGGCTGCTGCCCACGCAGTCAGGATGTAGCCGTGGATCGCTCCGAGCTGCTTCGTGCCAAACAGGTCTCCGATGTACGCCGGAATCGAAGCGAATCCGCCGCCGTAGCACGTCATGATCAAGAAGAGTGCAATCTGGAAGGCGATGATATGTGTCAAGGACGGCAGAGCGAAAAAGGCGACGATCTGAATGCCGAAAAAGGCCGTGTAGACGTTCGGTCGTCCGATATAGTCAGAAATGGATGCCCACGCGAGTCGGCCGACTCCGTTGAAAAAGCCCATGATCCCGACCATTGTTGCTGCGGCCACTGCACTCATACCGGTGATTTCCTGCGCCATCGGCGATGCAACAGCGAGAATCGCAATGCCGCACGTGACGTTGATAAACAGCATCACCCAGAGAAAGTAGAAGCGGCGCGTTTTGATGGATTCATTCGCTGTCAGCTGAGACAGGTCATCCTCACTCTTCTTCGAGCCGCCGTCCTGGTACTCAGGCATATAGTCTGCCGGCGGGCGCTCCAGGTAGAGGGCAGATGCTGTCATGACAACAAAGTAGATGGCACCGAGCGTGTAAAACGTGCCGGCAATGCCGACGGAGTCAATCAGCGAGGCCATCACCGGGCTCGCGATCATCGCCGCAAAACCAAAGCCCATAATGGCAAGGCCGGTAGCCAGCCCCCGGCGGTCCGGGAACCATTTCACTAGCGTCGATACCGGCGTGATGTAGCCGATGCCGAGTCCAATGCCGGCGAGGACACCGTATGTAAGGTAGAACATCCAGAGCGACTCCATGTCGACAGCCAGTCCGGAACCGATCATCCCGACACCGAAAAAGCTCGCCGAGACGAGGCCAGAACGACGCGGGCCGTGTTTTTCAACAAAATGCCCCATGAAGGCAGCTGATAAACCGAGAAATAAAATAGCGATACTAAATGCCATGGATACAGCGCCGAGGCTCCAGCCGAACTGATTTTCGAGCGGATTCTGAAAGACACTGTAAGCGTAGACCGAGCCGATGGAAATGTGGATGCCGACAGCGGCGAGCGCAATCAGCCAGCGGTTCTTGAGTTTTCCCTGCATGATGATTTCCTCCTTGTTGTCTGTAGGTCTCTCCCTGCTGGCTTTACCAGGCAATAAAAAAACCGCTGTCCCTTTTTCCTGCAGGCTGGATAGACTCCACCCGGGAAAAAGACACAACGGTTAGCTTCTGACAGGATCGCTGCTGAAACACCAACAGAGGGTCTCACGTACTGAGCAGTCCGCATGAAACCGGTAACAGGAGCGCTGTTCCGCATCTTCATGCTTTCCGTTCATTGTTTGTTCACAATTCATCCTACAACGAAATGTAAGCATTTACAATAGCTTTATGCGGATTTCTCTCATTCCTTGTTATTTCCCGGGAAATAATCTTCGCTTTTTCTCCGTTGGCATGCTTGCAGCTGTCCGTGGCATCGTTTGAGACAGGAAGCGGCGGATGGTGCCGGGATGAAATAACGCTTGCAAAAGCAGAAGCGCCCCGCGTATACTGACGGCACAACGACAACTGGAAGGAGGGAGCAGGCGCATGGAGAAGCAGCAGATGAGTACGACGCGGCCGATTGTCCGCTATGAGGCGGGGCAGAGGAAAGAAACCGAAGATCGGATCGTGCTGGAAGAACCACTCACGCTCCACATCAACGGTGAAGAATTTGCGACGATGGTCTGTACGCCGGTGGACCTGGAGGAGATGGTACTCGGTTTCCTTGCATCGGAAGGCGTCATCCGCTTCCGACGAGACGTCGCCTCATTGGAGATCGATGCAGACGGCGGGTTCGCCCATATCGAGTTGGCCGAGGGACGTGTCCTGCCGCAGCAGGAATACACGAAGCGGGTCATCGGTTCCTGCTGCGGCAAAAGCCGTCAGTTTTACTTTCAGCAGGATGTCCGCACAGCGAAGACATCGACGAGCAGGCTGACGCTTACAGCCGGTCAGTGCATGGGTTTTATGAGAGAGATGCAGGACGCCAGCCACGTATTCCAGGGAACCGGTGGTGTCCATAACGCCGCCCTGTTTGATGCGTCCGGCATGATTGCGGTACGAACAGATATCGGCCGCCATAATGCCCTCGACAAACTGTACGGCTACTGCTTGAATGAACAGATCACCGTTCGGG
Organism: Alkalicoccus chagannorensis DSM 18086; assembly: GCF_000429725.1. Taxonomy (GTDB): domain Bacteria; phylum Bacillota; class Bacilli; order Bacillales; family Salisediminibacteriaceae; genus Alkalicoccus; species Alkalicoccus chagannorensis. The sequence goes on from NZ_KE386947.1 coordinate 20,209, forward strand.
ACAAAGTGCTCGTCTTCAGCGGACGCATTTCGTCGGAAGTCCTGACAAAAGCCGCCAAAATCGGCGTCGGCATCGTTTTGTCAAAGTCGGCGCCGACGGCCCTCGCTATCGATCTGGCCGACGATCTGAATATCACCGCCGTCGGATTCATCCGCGGCGATTCCTTGAACGTCTACTCGCATCCAGAACGGATTACCGAAGAAAAGGAGGGAGCAGCCATGAGCTGTCCGATCGACCATACGGTAGAAGATACGAAGAAAAAACTGGAAGAGCAGAAGCCGCATCTTCCCAAAGGGGTGTACACCTCCAGTGGACATTTCCTTGACGGGGAGCCGACGCAGGAAGAGCTGAACGATTTGTTTCATCTATTGAAGAAGTATGACCTCGCCGAGCGGGGGGAGCAGGAACAGCGGGAAGCGCGAATCCTGGAGCTGACCGGCGGCCTCTCAGAACAACGGTAACGAACAGCACCTAAACCGAAACAAACACGCCAGAAGCGTCTTCTGGCGTGTTTTCTCGTCGTATGGAGCTGTGTTGGGTGGAAGGTTGGCGGGTGACCGCTCCGCCTCAGGTGCACCGCCGCCGCGGCCCAGGATACCTTCTTTTCCGCGGCTGCCCCGGCAGCCGTAGACC
>NZ_KE386947.1:21336-81124 GCF_000429725.1 Alkalicoccus chagannorensis DSM 18086
AAAGGGCTTGGGTAGATGAAAGTCTTAAGGTTTCCGGAGACGTCGCCGGTCTTCGCCGAAGAGCCGCTGCATGGCGCTGAGTGACCGAGTGCGGCTCCTGAATGTCCGCTGCGTCCGGCCGAGTGACCGCCCAGCGCTGCTGTGACCGCTTTTCCTCCTCAAGCGACTGCTTTTCTCCGCTGAGTGACCGCTCCCGGCCGCGCTGCGTCCGAGCCGGCGCTGCGAACGTCCGATCCGGACCGAATCAGCGGTCAAAGGCCAATCATCCCCCAGCCTGCACCGCGCACCCGTCTACTGGGCCATCCGGTCGGCTTCGGTTTCTTCCTGTGTCTGCGGTATCGAGCGGCCCGGCTTCAGGAAGAAGCTCAGGATCAGCGCGGCGGCTGCCATGACAAGGCTGCCGGCGAAGCCCCATTGGAAGCCGGTCAGCTCGGCCATCTGCGCCGGGTCGGCAGTGGATGCTCCTGGTTCATAGAGCTGCGTGCCGATGCCGACAAACGTAATCAGCAGCGCGGTGCCGATGGAGGCCGAAATCTGCTGCAGCGTGTTTGCCATCGCCGACCCGTGCGCATACCATTGCTGCGGAATTTGATTCAAGGCTGCCGTCATGACCGGCATGAGCGTGAGCGACAGGCCGAACATGCGCACCGCATACAAGGTCGTCAGGAACGCAAACGACATATCCAGCGTCAGCTGGGTGAACAGAAACGTCGTGATGACGACGATGGTAAAACCGGGGATCGCCAGGCGTTTGGCACCGTATTTATCAAACAGCGCGCCGGCAATCGGGGACATGATCCCGATAACAACCGCCCCTGGAAGCAGCATGAGACCGGACTGCAGCGGGCTGAAGCCGAGCACGTTCTGGACGAACAGCGGCAGCATCGTCTCCGCCCCGATCAAAGAAATCATGGAGACGAGCGTGATGCCGATCGACAGGGTGAAAATCGGGTACTTGAAAATCCGGAATTCGAGAATCGGCCGGGGCAGCTTAAACTGCCTGCGGACGAAAAACGTGATGATCACCGCGCCGAGAAGCACGAGGCCGATGACGAGCGGACTCGTGAATCCTTCTTTCGACGCGACGCCGAATCCATACAAAAAGGAACCGAACCCGGCCGATGACAGGATGATTGAAGGGATATCGAGCTTCGGTTTCGACAGCTCGGTGACGTTTCTCATGAAGATGAGAGCAAGCGTCATCGCCAGCGCCACGAGCGGCAGTACGGTGATAAACAGCGACCGCCAGCTGAAATACTCGACCAGCACCCCGGAGAGGGTCGGTCCGATCGCCGGTCCGAAGGCGATGACAATACCGAGCAGTCCCATCGCCCGGCCGCGCCGCTCCGGCGGGATCAGGATGAGCAGGACGGTCATCAGGAGTGGCAGCATGATGCCGGACCCTGAAGCCTGCACGACCCGCCCAGCGAGAAGCATCGGGAACGAAAAGGAGACGGCGGCAAGCAGGGTGCCCGCGCCGAACAAGCTGATCGCAGTCAAAAATAATTTTCGGGTCGAGAATCGTTCAATCAAAAAGGCCGAAATCGGAATCATGATCCCGTTGACCATGAGAAAGACGGTCGTCAGCCACTGTACCTCTCCCTGCGTTACGCCGAATGCTTCCTGGATCGTCGGCAGGGCGGTGGCCAGCAGTGTTTCATTCGTAATCCCCATGAACGCCCCGATGAGCAGCGCGCCGATCATGGCGTACATTTCTTTTTTCGTGAGTTGATCATGCATGAGACTGCACTCCTTTCCAGCGTGTCCACTGCAGCTCGAGTGTCCGGATGCTGCTGTTCGCTTCCCAAGCTGCTGCCCGTGCCAGCAGCGTATCGATGACGACCGGCTGCCAGGTTTCCTGCTGCAGCTGGCGGACGGCTTCGTGCAGCAGGGCCTGCACATCTTCCAATTGGCTCGTCTGCGCCGCGTGCCTGCACGCTTCCAGCAGCTGGTCTGTCGTCACCGGTGCATCCGGGAGGGACGGGCGTTCCAGGTGGGATACCGCGCCAGCGGCTTCAACGATAAAGCGGCTGACATCATACGGCGAAAAGCTGCGGTCCTCCCAGAGCATCTGCTGCAGGTAACTGTGGAGCATCCCGTCGATCAGCATCGTCAAGTCATGCAGCTGATGATCAACGCGGGCGCCGAAAGCGGCAGACAAAGCGGTTTTCCGCCAGATGAATACATCGTGATGATGCCCGCGGAACGCCTCGGTAATGCCGTGGTCCCCGCCGGGAGGATACGTTGTCATCAGTTCGAAGATAAAGTGCCGGTGTGCAGCTGCATGCTCGATTTCCCGAGCAACCCGGGTGCGCAGCAGCTCCTGACCGTCTGCTGGTTCCTCCGGCACGGCAAACAATTCCTCATAATAACGGGCCAGTACCGCTGTGACCAGCGATTCTTTGGAATCGAAATGCTGATAAAAAGCGCCCTTGGACATGCCGGCTGCCTCGGTGATTTTTGCGACTGGGGCGGCACGGATCCCGATGGTTTCGAATACATCCAGGGCAGCCCGGGTCAGGTGTTCTTTTTTGGACATGTCTCTTTCCCTCCATGTGTTTGACTTATCGGTCAATATAATGACTGTTCGACCAAAATACCATAACACACCTGTCTTTCTCCTGCAAAAAATAGAAATCGGACGGGGATGCCTTCGATTCCATCTATGCTGCGTTCGTATCAGAGGATCAGGAGTCATCGAGGAAGGCGGCGGCTTCGTGCGCTGCGCGGGAAGAAAGAAGCCGCCTCTTTTTCTTCCTTCAACAAGGCAGCAGCGGCGCTCTGCTTTTTTGGCATGATAGGAATGTAGAAGTTTTCATACAGTGTGACGGCGGCTCCATGCGCTGCTCGGGAAAAAACAAAGAACGTTTTCTTCCCTCAAAAAGCTTGCAGCGCTTCCGCACGCCGTTTCGACCAAAAGGCGCTCTGCGCTTTTGGACGAAAATAACGAGACGAAATCGAGCGGAGGTGCTGGACAAATCGATGCTGCAGCGTTAAAATATGAGTAAGTTTTGGACAAGGGCAACTTTTTCCTTGTGCCGAAAGTGTATTTTTTTGCTAAAAAATTTGCCTATGGGCAAAACATTTATATGAAGGAAATATTGGAAGGGAGACCTGACTATGACGAACGCAGTCGAAGTAGCCGGATTGACGGTCACTTATAATGGACAGCCAGCGCTGACAGACGTCACGTTTCAGGCGGCTGCCGGTGAGATGATCGGCATCATCGGTCCGAACGGAGCGGGGAAATCGACGTTGATGAAAGCCATGCTCGGCATGACCAAGGCCAACCGCGGGACGGTGCGGATGCTGGGTTCTGACGTGAATCAAATCCGGAAGCGGATTGCCTATGTTCCGCAGCGGAGCATGATCGATTTTGATTTTCCGGTCCGGGTCAAGGATGTCGTATTGATGGGAAGCCATCCTCACCTGGCCTGGTGGAAGCGTCCGGGTAAAAAAGAGAAAGCGCAGGCATTGGAGAGCCTGAAGGAAGTCGGTATGGAGGAGTATGCTTCGCGTCAAATCGGAGAACTATCCGGGGGACAGCAGCAGCGCGTCTTTCTTGCCCGCGCCCTCCAGCAGCAGGGAGAAATCCTGTTTCTCGATGAGCCGTTCGCCGGGATCGACGTCTCGTCAGAGCGCATCATCATCGAGCTGCTCCGCACGTTGAAGCAGGCTGGCAGAACGATTTTTGTTGTACACCACGACTTGAGCAAAGTCGAAGAATACTTTGACAGCATCCTGCTTCTCAACCAGCATCTGATCGGATACGGAACGAAGGAGGATGTGTTCAAGCCGGAGCTTCTCGGACGGGCATACGAAGGCAGCATCGCATCAGTGTCCGGAAAAGATGGCGAGATTGTGGTGATGGGCTGATGGGACAACTAGGGTACTTTTTTGAAGCAGCTGCCACGTATCCGTTTCTGCAGAACGCCCTCATTGCAGGCACGCTCGTCGGCATTCTCTGCGGGGTCGTTGGCTGTTTTATCATCCTGCGCGGCATGGCATTGATGGGGGAAGCGATCTCCCACGCTGTGCTTCCAGGGGTTGTGATCTCCTACATGCTCGGCGCCGGCAGTTTTTTCTTCGGTGCTGTCGTGACAGGGGCTGCAGCTGCCCTCGGAATTGGTTTTATCAGTCAGAACAGCAAGATCAAAGATGACTCGGCCATCGGAATCCTTCTGACGTCGTCCTTCGCCCTCGGTATCGTCATGGTGACGTCGTTACAGGGAACGACCGTTGATATCTGGCATATTCTCTTCGGAAATGTGCTGGCCGTCTCCCGGTCGGACCTGTGGGTGACGCTCGGGATCACGGTCTTCACGCTGACGCTCGTCGTGCTGTTTTACAAGCAGCTGCTGCTCAGCACGTTCGATCCGACGATGGCCAAAGCGATCGGCCTGCCGGTCAAATGGATTCACTACATTCTTATGGTCACCCTCGCAATGGTGACTGTGGCTTCGTTGAACACGGTCGGCATCATCCTTGTTGTGGCGATGCTGATCACGCCGGGCGCGACGGCCTATCTATTGACGGACCGTCTGCCTGTCATGCTCGTGCTGTCTGCCGGATTCGGCGTATTCTCTGCTGTTTCCGGGGTGTACTTTTCGTACATTTATGATGTGGCGACGGGCGCCATGATTGTCGTCATTGCCTCGCTGCTGTTCGCTGCAGCATTCTTATTCTCGCCGAAACACGGCTACCTCGTCCGGATGGTCCGGCGCGTCCGTACCGGCGAAGCATAAAATTTGATATTTGGAGGAGGAAGCACATCGATGAAGAAGTCACTGGGACTGATAGCCGCAGCAGGACTGCTGCTGACGGCATGCATTGAGAACGACGAAGGAGCTGAGAACACCAGCGGGAATGCGGACGCTGGGGAAGAGAACGACACGACCAACAATAACGACGAAGCGGATGAGAACTCGGAAAACAGCGGAGAGCTTCAAGTGACAACGAGTATCTCGGTGTTCGCTGATATGATCGAACAAGTCGGCGGCGACCGTGTTCAGGTAGACTATGTAGTTCCGCGCGGGGAAGAGCCCGAGGAACACGAACCGACACCGGGCAATTTCACCGATGTGGCGGACAGTGAAGTCTTCTTTGTCAACGGCATGAATCTCGAGTCGTGGCTGGAATCGATGATGGATAATGCCGGCGATACGCCGACTGTAGAGCTGACGGAAGGGATAGACCCCATCAACATGCCCGATTCGGACGCGGCAGATCCACACGCGTGGCTGAATCCGCAGCATGCCCAGACGTACGTCGACAACATCCAGCAGGAACTCTCCGACCTTGATCCTGAGGGAGCAGCGGACTACGAAGCAAATGCCGATGCGTACCGCGAAGAACTTGCCTCTCTGGATGCGGACGTGGAAGAGATGCTGTCTTCTGTGCCGGAAGAACATCGCCTCGTCACGATCAGTGAAAACGCACTTGTGTATTTTGGTGACCGGTACGATTTTGAAACACGCGGGATCTGGGAGCTGAACTCGCATGAAGAAGGAACGCCACAGCAGATTTCGGCGCTGGTGAGTGAATTAACCGAGCGGGAGGTTCCTTACGTTTTCACCGAATCCACGGTCAGCCCGAATCACATGGAAACCGTATCGGAGAATGCCGATATTCCTATCTATGAAGACGTGCTGTATACCGATGCTGTCAGTGTCGAGGGAGAAGGCGTGGAAACGTACATCGAGATGATGGAGCATAATGCGTCCACGCTTGCATCGGCACTCGGAGAATCGGAGTAGAAGGAGCCATCAGGCGATCCTTCCATGCAGCAACGGCCGCTGGACGGCACATGAACGGCGCTGGAAAAAAGAGCTGCCTCCCATCATTTGGAGAGGCGGCTTCTTTTTATTTGGCTCTGTTAAAGGCTGGTGTTGATATAAAAAGGACGCCTGCGGCTCCTATTTCTTCGCTTGCCGCGGAGAAATCCTTCCGCTATCCCTTCTTTTCGTCCGGGATGATCGTCACGCTTTCTTTTTCCGCAGGCGTCTCGAAACATCGCCTTGTCTGCGCTTTTTGATAGAAAATGGGAGAAAGAAACCATCTCTGTCTTTTCTATTGCAAAGCAAGAACGAAGCGGAAAACGGCGGAGGCCTGCGGAAGATCGAGCGGAGAAGATCCCGCAGCGCTGCGAGGAAGCGGAGGAGCGCTTCCACGGCAGGCATGGCGAGCCGCAGGGAAGGATCCTTGTATCCACAACGAACGATCACATAGCCTCATTTAATAGATACGTTTACGTTCTCTTCCAGGCTGCAGCAGGCGCTTGGCGTTAGGCCTCTTGATAAAAAAGCATCGGTGTGTATGTTTTTTCCAGATGTCCTAGTATAATAACGACAAAGGATGATCCCGGCCCGCTTCGCTCGTGCACGTGGTTCGTGGAGAATAAGCTATGACGCCCGTTATCCTGTCAGGGGGAGAGAACATGAACGATGTCTTCAAGATGAACGTAGTCAGTCTTTTATGCGCCGTTATGGCATGGATCCCGCTTGAACTGATGTTGAATGTGTACAGAATCAGCAGGTGGACACCGTGGGAGATAGAAACGGTGACTATGTGGATGATCGCCGCCACGGCTGTGGTGGTGGCAGGAGGGACGACCGGGCTCTATCTATTATCGAAGCGGTGGCTTCACGGGCGTAAGGCGAATGCCTGGATCACGATTCTGTGGATCCCTTATCTGGTTCTGTTTGTGTACGTAGTTGCCTCGCTCTTTCCGATCACGTATCGGGGCGACATGCCGAACCCTGTCACGGGTCTGCTGGCGATGGGGGGCGGGGTGATCTATCCCATCTACATCTTTTTCGTGCAGTTGGCTGCAGACGCCTACCGCTCGGAGGGGAACATCCAGGAATGAACGAGTGGTGATGTGCTTCTCCTTCCAAAAAAATAAAGAGCGCCGTGCTTCGTTCAGCAGGCCGGTCCTGCTGCGCAAGTATGCCTCGGAGCCGGAAGGGAGAAAAGACGATCCGCTTGACGGGTAAAAAATAATATTATATTATTAGTTAAAGTCAGAAAATTCTTTAAGGAGGCGTTCTTCATGTTGAACGTATTTAAGCTTGGTTATGTGGATTTTCACGTGTCGGATATGGACGCAATGACAACATACTATGAGCAGATCGCAGGCATGACGCTGACAGAAACGGACGAAAATGGAAGCGCTTACTTCTCTACATCGACAGACCATCACAACATCATTTTGACCCCGTCACAAGAAACCGGCATCCGCCGATTCGGCTTTCAGTACGAGTCGGAGCACAGCACGGAAGCCGTTGTCGAGCATCTTCATTCCTTGGACATCCAGGCGGAAGTGAAGCAGCAGACGTCCAAAACCGTTCCGGAAGTCATCGCCTTTCAGGATCCGGAAGGCTATCACGTGGAGCTGTACCGGACGATGGATATGCTGCCGGCCAACCGCCGCGGGTTCAAACCGGAAGGAATTGTGCCGAATAAGGTCGGGCATCTGTCCATCCGTGTCGGGGATGCGAAGCAGCAAGTAGAATTCTATAAGAAACTCGGCTTCTACAATACAGATTGGATTGAAGATTACTTCGGGTTCATGACGTGCAACCGGGACCACCACGTGCTGAACTTCTTTACATCGGAAACGAAGGGGATGCATCACCTCGCGATGGAGATGCGCAACTACCAGCATTTGATTCAGACGCTCGACTTCCTACGTCTCAACGGGATCCATCTCCTTTGGGGACCATCGAGACACGGGGCGGGTCATAACATCGCCTGCTACCACTATGATCCGGAGGGGAACCTGATTGAGCTGTTCACCGATGGCGATATCTATATCCCGGAACTCGACATGTTCGATCCGCGGCCGTGGCACAACGATTTTCCGCAGAAGCCGAAGGTATGGAGTACCGAGGAATGCCTCTCGCTCTGGGGCGTTGACTTTGAAAAGGCGCTTGTGTAAAGACTTTACGCTTCCTGTCTATCTCTGATCCCGGTAGAACGGCTCAGAATATGGAAAAAACATTCTTCTTTCTAAGGTAGTCATGGTATGCTGGAAAAAAGAGCTGGAACGGGAGGGAACGATATGCCGAAAAATTTGAGTGATCAGCTGCTGCATGATTTAGGAGAACGGATTGTCCACGGCGAACTCGAGCCGGGACACGTGCTGCCGAAAGTAGAGACACTGAGCGAAATGCGCGGGGTCAGCCGTACCGTTGTGCGGGAAGCACTGAAAGGACTGAGTGCCCGACGGCTCGTCGTCTCAGCAACGAGAACCGGTACGATCGTGCAGCCGCCGACGGAGTGGCTCTGGTGGGACCCGGATATCATTGCCTGGGCCTCGTCTGCCGACGATCCCCGCCTCTTTCTGCTCCAGCTCTCGGAAGTACGTCTTGCCATGGAACCGGCAGCTGTCCGGCTGGCGGCGCTGAATGCGACCGAAGAGGACATTGCACAGATGGAACATGCGTACCTGAACCTGGAAAAGGCCGCAGAAGACAACGGCTCATGGGCGGAGGCGGATGCGGAGTTTCATGCAAGCATTCTGGAAGGATCCCACAATCAACTCATGAAAAGTCTTGTACAGACTCTGCATATCGGACTGCTGCAGAGCCGGCATAAAACGATCGAAGTTCTAAAACAGAACCCTGAGTCTAGAAAAGCCTCGGCACTCTACATGCACCGGGACGTCCTGGATGCCATCCGCAACCGGGACCCGGACGCCGCCTATGACCGGATGCGGGAACTGCTGCATTCTGTTGTCGCGCTGATCGAAGAGTACGGCGCGCAGCGGCACGGCTCCTAGCTCGTCCCAGGCAGGACAGCCTTCATCAAGGCCGTCCTGCTTTTTTACATGATAGGAATGTATAAGTTTTCATAAAGTGTGACGGCGGCTCCATGCGCTGCTCAGGAAGAAACAAAGAACGTTTTCTTCCCTCAAAAAGCTTGCAGCGCTTCCGCATGCCGTTCCGACCAAAAGGCGCTTTGCGCTTTTGTTCATAGTTTAAGAAAGTCTTCATACAAGGAGACGGCGGCATCGTACGCTGCTCGGACAGAACGGAATGTGGTTGTCTCCCAGGCCTCCTCGTCTCGTACCGGGGCTGCTGCTGGAGAGCGGGAAGGTGGAAGAAGGTGCAGCGCCGCGGCGGGGTTTCGCCGCGAATCGACAAGGTTGGCCGCATACCTCGACATACCTCTGGCCTCGTCTGGCGGGGGCGGAGCCGTATGGCGGGCTTTTTCTCTGGGGCGACAGAGTTTCATGGCGGGGCGTCGAAGTTTCGGGGGCCGGTCGACGAGCGCTGCCGGTCGAGTCGACCAGGTTTCTACCGGGCCGGAGGCGGGAGCAGCCGGTGCAGCCCGGGCCACACCCCTCCAAGCCCTTTCCGGTTTACGGCTGCCGGGGCAGGCGCGGGAACGAGGGGCATAGGCGGTTGAAGGTCCGGTCCGTGTCCGTCTTCCCGTGCCCCCTCGGACCGCGCCGTAACGACGGCCTTCTCGTCGTTTTATCGAAAAAAGTTCTTTCGTTTGACTTGTAAGCGCTTTAATAATATAATATTATTTAAATAAAGATAGAATTTTCAGACGTTGAGGAGGGCTGGTATGACAACATCGATGGTACTCATCCATGGGGCTGGAGGCTCGTCGGCGAAATTCCGCCGGCTGCTGCCGCTGCTGGAGCAGGAAGCACATGCAGTGGATCTGCCGGGGAGAGCGGGGCACGAACCTCTTCCGCAGACGACGATTGAAGCGTATGCCGCCTGGCTGGCGCCGCAGCTGCCGGATCAGGTGGATCTTGCCGGACATTCCATGGGCGGCTTGATTGCACTCGAGACAGCTGCCAGAAGTTCCCGTGTCCGCTCGGTCACCTTGATTGCGTCACATACGTCGCTGCCGGTGCATCCATCTGTGCTCAGCAGGCTGGAGCAGGGCGAGTATCCGGACGGGCTCTTTTATGCTTCGTACAGCCGGGATCAGCCGGATACAGCCATGCTGGAAGAAGAAAAGCAGGCCATCCAGCAGATGCGGCCGGAGCAGGTGCATGCCGATTTCGCCGCCTGTGACATGTACCAGGAAGGGAGTGCGGCGCTTGCGTCCCTCCAGATCCCGGTGCATGCCATCTACGGCCGGGAAGACCGGCTGCTGCCTCCCGAAGCTGTGGGAACGCTGCAGGACGTCCCGCACGTCACGCAGACGAGCCTGGAAGGCGGCCATGACGTGATGCTCGAACAGCCCGACGCACTTGCTGCCGTATTGAATCGTATGACAATGACATCAGGGAGGAATAAACAATGAAAATGGCCGTCTTAGTCGGAAGCATCCGCGAACAGTCATTCAATCACAAGATTGCTCAGTTCATGATGGAGCGCTACAAGGACAAGTGGGAGGCGGACATCCTCGATATGCAGGGGCTTCCCCATTTTGATCAGGACGCGGAAGAAGATCCGCCGGAAGTCGTGAAAGCGTTCAAGCAGAACATCCGGGAGGCAGAAGCCGTGCTGATCGTGACGCCGGAGTACAACCATTCCGTGCCCGGCATGCTGAAAAACGCGCTCGACTGGCTCTCGCGTGTCGATAAAGTCATGAATGGGAAGCCGGTGCTGATCGTCGGCGCAAGCCTTGGATTCCTGGGGACGGTGCGCTGTCAGATGCACCTGCGCCAGATTCTCGCCTCTCCCGGACTGGCTGCGAAGGTGCTGCCCGGCAACGAAGTGCTCATCGGCAGCGTGCATCAGAAGCTGGCCGATGACGGATCCATCACCGACACTGGAACCGTCGATTTTCTTGATACAGTAGCAGCGAATTTCAATACGTTCGCAGAAGAAGTTCAATCATCCAACTAAGGAGGCTGTCAAACATGGGAATATCTATCGTTCGATTCAAACAAGGGGAGCACGCAGCGTGGGGAGTTCTGCAGGAAGGGCAGATTCATCCGGTTGATTCCAGCGCCGACACGCTAGCCGCTTTTCTCCCGGAAGCACGAGACAAGGCAGCAGAAGCGGTGAAGCGGAGCGGGGAAACCGTTGATCCTTCCACGGTAGAGCTGCTGAGTCCTGTCACGTCCCCCGCGCAGCTCATCTGTCAGGGAGCGAACTATTCCTCCCACCGGAAAGAAGGGGGACTGGATGCCGGACGGCCGCCGTTCAACCTGATTTTCACGAAGGCACCAAGCTCGCTGACCGGCCCGGACAGTGATATTGTCAGTCCGGATTCGATTCAGCTGCTCGATTATGAAATTGAGCTGGGTCTCGTCTTTGAGCGGACGCTGGACGAGCCGCTCGACGACCTGGATTCTATTGCAGACTATATCGCCGGCTTCATCATCACCAACGATGTTTCTTCCAGAGACATGCAGTTTACGGAGAACCAGTGGTTTAAAGGCAAAAGCCTGCGGACGTTCTGCCCGGCCGGACCGATTCTTTATCTGATCGACCGGGAAGAAGCAGACAAGGTGCACGATCTGGAGCTGACGCTGTCTGTCAACGGCGAGGTGCGGCAGCAGGCGAATACAACGCAGCTGCTGTATAAGCCGGAAGAAACGCTGGTGGAACTTTCGCGTATGATGAGCTTTTATCCTGGAGATGTGCTTCTCACCGGAACGCCAGGGGGCGTCGCGCTGAAGCTGTCGCCGGAAGAAATGAATGAACTGCTCAATCCGTTTGAAAAGATGGACAAGAAAGTGGAAACGTTGAACAACAGCCAGCAGGAGAATGCTCATTATTTAAAAGAAGGCGACGTGATCACAAGCGAAATCACGAGCGCGGACGGCACGATCGACCTCGGAAAGCAGACAAACCGCGTCCGGTTTACTGCGAAGCCGTAACGCGCCGGCAGAGGAGGAGAAAGGCATGCGCATCTTAATCCGCAGAGCCCCGGATGGCAAAATCACGCTTCAGGAAGGGGCCGGCATCGCCATCATCACCATCAGCCGGCCTGCAGCACGAAATGCACTGACGTCGGCCATGTGGCAGGAGCTGTATCATATTTCCCGGGAAATACCGAAAAATCCAAAGAACCGGGTGGTCCTGATCCGGGGTGTCCCGGGGAACTTCACGTCGGGTTCTGACATCAAAGAGTTTTGCAGCATGAGCACCGAAGAAGCGGACGACGCCTTCCGCCATATGGAACGGGCGGTGGCTTCGTTCGAAGCGCTGGACATTCCGGTGGTCGGCGCCATGGACGGCCCGGTCTACGGGGCCGGCTTCATTCTCGCGCTGACTTTTGATATTCGTATCGGCACGCCGCGGACCAAAATGGGCATTCCTGTGGCGCGGCTCGGTATCCGTCTCGGACCGGCCTTCGTCCAGCGGATCGTCCACCGCCTCGGGCCGGACCGGGCGAACGAGCTCGTGCTCCTCAGCCGGATTTACGGACATGAGACAGCGCAGCGGCTCGGCCTCCTGCATACCATTGCGAAAGAAGGGGAAGTCGATACCGAGGCTTTGAAGGCAGCCGAGTCGATCACCCGTCTCTCGCGCGGAGCGGTCACAGAGTTTCTGCAGTCGGTACGCAGCGTGCAGCAGCCGGTAGAGGATCCGATGCACTATGCAGATCCTGAAGACTTCGCCGAAGGATGCCGGGCCTTTGCGGAAAAGAGAGAGCCCGCCTTTCCATCCGGAAGACGGACGTCATGAAGCTTTACGGCCTCTATGGCAGAAGCGGGACTGGCAAAAGCCACCGGGCGACAGAAGTGATGGAACAGTACGGCGTGGACGCCCTGATCGATGACGGCCTGCTGATTCATGAAGGCTGCCGCAGGGCGGGCCGCTCGGCGAAAAATGAGAGCGCTGTCATTGCAGCAACGAAACGGGCCACCTTCTTTTCGGAAGGGCACCGTCAGGAAGTGATGGAAGCACTTGAAGAAGCCGGGTTCACTTCCCTGCTCCTGCTCGGAACGTCGAAGAGGATGATCCGCATGATTGTCTCCCGGCTGGAATTGGAAGGGGCGGTCACGTGGATTCCTGTAGAAGAGGTTCAGAGCCCGGATGAGCTGCACAAAGCCGCGGTCATGCGCTCCAGGCATTATCATGTTATTCCGGTGAAACCGGAGCATGCGCTGACGGCGTTTGTCGGAAGGTGGTTCCAGCGTCTGCTGATCCGCCTGCGGGGGCGTCCGGAAGAAATTATCATGGTGCAGCCGGTGTACGCCTCGGCGGATCGGATTGTTATTTCTAAAAACGCAGTAAAAGACTACGTCCTGCTGTCTGCTGTACCTGGTATTGACATCGAAAAGATCCGTATCGATTTTGAACGCATTCGTATCACAGCCGCGACAGGACCGGCTGTGACGATGGAAGACCTGATGTCCTGGCGGGACGGAGTCGTTCACGGCCTGCAGAGACACCTGCAGATCGTGTACACGATGGATGTTTCCTGGAGAACGATTCACATAGAATCTTAAATGACAGAGAGGAGATGCTGACTATGGCAAAAACACTACTCCAAGGGGGAATCGTCCTGACGATGGACGAGAAGATCGGAGATTTCAAAAAAGCGGACGTGCTGATCGAGGGGGATAAGATTCTCGATGTCAAACCGAACATCGAAGCGGACGGTGCGGAAGTAGTAGACGCGACAGACATGATCGTCCTGCCCGGCTTTGTCGACAGCCACCGCCACGCGTGGGAATCGGTGATCCGGAACGTCGGTGCGGACTGGTCCCTGCAGAAGTACCTCGGCAGCATTTATTACGGCAACATCGGTTCCCGGCGCCGGCCGGAGGATGATTATATCGGCAACCTGCTCGGCGCTCTGGAAGCAATGGAATCCGGTGTGACGACGATGCTCGACTGGTCGATGATCATTTCCCGCGATCATACGGAACAAATGATCAAAGGGCTGCAGGATTCCGGTATGCGGGCGGTCTTTGCGCACGGTTGTCCGGGAGATGGAGACTACTGGAACGGGGAGAGTGTTGTAGAGAATGAAGCAGACGTCCGAGCGACGGCGGAAAAGCATTTCTCCTCGAAGGATCAGCTGCTGACCATGGGGCTTGCGATCCGCGGGCCGGAATTCAGTTCTTGGGAAACCTCTGAAGCAGAGATCCGGCTTGCACGGGACCTGGATGCCGTCTGCAGCATGCACCTCGGTTTCGGTACGTGGGGCGGCGCCGCTCGTTCGATTGAGAAGCTGAACAAAGCCGGTCTCCTCGGCCCGGACTTAAATTTCGCTCACGCCAATGCGGTGAGCGCCGAAGAAATGCGGATGCTCGCGGAAAAGGGCGGTTCGATCTCGGTGACACCGGAAATTGAAATGATGATGGGGCACGGCTATCCGGCAACCGGCCTGGCGATGGAAAATGGCGTCAAGCCGGCTCTCGGGGTGGATGTCGTGACCTCGACCGGCGGCGATATGTTCGCGCAGATGAAGTTTACCCTGCAGGCAGAACGTTCGCGCGTGAACGAAAAGCAGCTGGCACAGGGCGAGATGCCGGGACCGCCGCTGCACATTTCGGCACGGCAGATCCTCGAAATGGCGACGATCGAAGGAGCAAAAGCGCTTCGGCTGGACCATAAAACCGGCTCTCTGACACCCGGAAAACAGGCTGATATCCAAATGATCCGGACGACAGACTTCAACATGTTCCCGGTGAATGATCCGATTGGTGCTGTGGTGCAGTGCGCCCATACCGGCAACGTCGACACGGTCTATGTCGCCGGGAAAGCGGTGAAACAAGGCGGTGAGCTGATCAACGTGGACCGCACCCGCATCCGCCGTCTTGCGGATGAAGCCCGGAACTCGATTTTCGAGCAGTACGGCAATCCGGACGAGCTCTGGCTGCTGTAATCGCCGGCAAAGCAGCACAGACCGCCTCGACAGACGGAGGCGGATTGATCAAGGGAAGCGCCGTCTCCGTCATCGGAGGCGGCCTTTTCGTCGTGGAGGAGAGCGACGGTGGCTTAATCCGCCGCACAAGGAGCATCAGGACCGTGTTTTCCGTGGCAGAGTGGATCCGCACGCTGCTCCACCTGCACGACTTCCGCGCTCCGACGCCGGATGCCTCTTCTCCCGCCGCGTTCGCCTGCCTGGAAGCTCATTCCTGAAAATGCCAAAAAGGAAAAGCTTGCACATCGGCCAGTGCGCCTGTTATGATATACGAACAAACGTTCTAATCTGGAGGCGATGGCAATGCAGGCGGGTATGACAGAGCACGAATGTTTTTTGCTGTATACATACAGTGCAGCCATCTGGACCAAAAAAGTGCTGGAGCGTGACCGGAAGCGCATCGAGAAAGCCGGATTGAAATTCCCGCGTATTTACGACGACTGGATCGGCTCGCTCGAACGGAAAAATGGCGAAGTACTGCAGGAACTGCGCCATGATATGCAGCAGCACGGAATGAAAATCTGGAAGCTGGAGACCGAGAACAGCGCCGTCGAAGCTGCGTACGGCTGCCAGTGCCGCGGCTACACGTATACGTGCCGGATTCAGCTCCCGGTTTTGCGGCGCAACGTGGAGCGTCACATGAGGCGCCTGGTGCTCGATCAGGAACTCGCACTGGAGCAGTGGGAAGGGTAAGGCTGCGCCGCGGAAACGGCCCTGCTCGGCTCATTATCAAAAAAAGAACGGACAGCTCTCTCTCCGTACGAGCTGTGGACGTTCGGCGGTGTGGATGGAGCTTCTGGCGGAATATTCCTGAAAAACAGGCAGACAAACAGGACAAAAAACATAGGTATTTCTTTGTGGAAAAGGTATAATAAAAGTAAGAAATTCATCATTCTGATAAAGGCAAACTTCACCGAAAGGGAAGGACGCAAAGCCATGAGCCTAAGCGCATCTGCGTACGGTTGTCAGGCTGCCGGAGGCCTCTTTCCATGAGCGCCCTGGCGCAAATCCGGGAAGGGGTGCTTTGTGATGAAAAAAGCAGGAGTATGGGCGTTGATTGTGATGATACTGGGAAGTATGTTCGGGGCAGGGAGTGCAGCAGCAGAAGAGAGTGAACGGCATGCGACGTGGCTCTGGAATCCGTGGATGTTTGTAGAGGATGAAGCAGCGACTGTCGCGTTTCTGGAAGAGAAGCAGGTGACAGACGTTTATGTGCAGGTGGACCAGGATGTGCCGATGGCGGACTACCGCAGTTTCATCCGTGCAGCCGGAGAGCGTGGAATGGACGTCCATGCCCTGGACGGGGCTCCGGACTGGATGACGCCGGAAGGGATCGGTCAGCTGAGCCGGATGCTCGGCTGGGTCACGGAGTATGAGTGGACCGCGGGAGAGGGCGAAGGATTTGCCGGCGTGCATCTCGATGTGGAGCCATACATTCATCCACTCTGGAATGAAAACAGGCAGGAAGCGGTGACGCTGTTCCAGGAGATGGTGGCGAAAGCGCTCCCGGTGGTTCATGCGCTTGATCTGGAGCTGGAGCTGGATCTGCCGTTCTGGTTTGATGAAATCACGTACGACAATGATTTCGGTACCGGCAGCCTGGCCGGCTGGGCGATCCGGGAGGCCGATGGCGTGACGCTGATGGCGTACCGCGATACGGCAGCAGCCATTCAGCATATTGTGAAAGAAGAGATGGCGTACGGCGAGCAGTATGATACGCCGGTGACGGTCGGAGTCGAGACGATGTACTCCTACGAAGGGGATCACGTGAGCTTTTACCAGCAGGGCGAAGCGTACATGATGAGAGAACTGAACCACGTACGCAGCCACTATGAGAACAGCCCGGCCTTCGCCGGCTTCTCGATCCACCACGTGGCGAGCTGGCAGGACATGCGTCCGTAGCAGCAGAAGGACGTAATACAACGAAAGGGAGCCCACGCAGAAGCGGGGCTCCCTTTCGTTGTGATGTCCTCCGGGCCGGCACCGACCGTTTCCCATCGAAGAGGTGATGATAGAACCAGAAGGGCGGCGCCTCAGTGCGCAGCGGGCTCGTTTTCGTCTGCAGCGTGGAGATTCTCCCCCGTTACGCGTTCGTCCGCCGGAAGCTGACCGTCGCGAGCAGTACGAGGACGACGGCGAACACGGCAATGAACAGGATCTGCTCGGGGATCGTGATCAGCCGGCCGAAAATTTCCAGGTTCAATCCCATCGCCTCGACGACTTCCGGTGAGAGGGAGTCGACATCAATCATGATTTTCTTCATCACGTCGACCCCGTAAGTCACGGGATTCAGCATGACGATCGTATGCATCCAGGCCGGCATGTTGTTGATCGGAAAGAGCGCACCGGATAAAAAGATCATCGGCATGACGAGGATCTGCACGATCATCTGAAATCCCTGCGTGGAGCGGATGACGCTCGCGATCAGCAGACCGAGACCGGAAAGGGCACAGGCGAAGAGAAACATGAACGGCAGCACGAGCAGCAGGGAGACGAAATCATAAGTCAGACCGAGAAACGGAATGAGCATGAACAGGATGATCCCCTGAATGCAGGCGACGGTCGCAGCCCCGAGCATTTTGCCGATGGCGATCGACACCCGGGATACCGGCGAGACGAGAATTTCTTTCATGTAACCGAAGTCTTTATCTTCGATGATGGAAAGCGACGAGAAAATCGACGTCATGAGCAGCGTCATTGCCACGATGCCGGGAAACACGAACTCCACGTAATTGAAGTCTCCATCTGCGCCGGTCATCTGTCCCATCATGCTCTCCATCGTGCCGCTCAGGCCTCCGCCGAAAATCAGCAGGAATAAAATCGGCATCGTAAAGGAGCCGAACAGGCGCGCTTTATCACGGAAAAACTTCGTGATATCCCGGAGCCAGATGCCATAAATGCCTTCCATATCAACCGTCTCCTTTCGTGGCGCTGATGCTTCGTCCGGTGAAAGACAAGAAAACGTCATTCAGCGTCGGCCGGCGGATATTCAGCGACGTCACCGCCGGGGTCAGGGTGGGGAGCAGCTGCGAGATGAATCGGTTGCTGTCGTCGGTGCGGATGAACAGCGTCCCTTCATGTTCCGTCATGCTCTCCGGGGTGCTCTGCTTCGTGATTTCCTGCTGGGCGAGCGCGTTGTCTTCCGTGGCCAGTTCAATCATGTCCCCGCCGAGCTGCCGCTTGAGCGCATCGGGAGTGTCGAGGGCAATGATGCTGCCGGCATCCATGATTGCCACCCGGCTGCTGATCTCCGCTTCGTCCAGGTAATGCGTCGTCAAAAACATCGTAATGCCCTGCTCTTCTTTCAAGCGGAGAATGTATTCCCACAGGTGTGCCCGCGTCTGCGGATCCAGCCCGACCGTCGGCTCGTCGAGGAAGAGGACTTTCGGGTAGTGGAGCAGCCCTCTGGCGATCTCCAGCCGCCGCTTCATGCCGCCGGAGAACGTGTCGACGCGCTGCTTGATTTCCGCCTGCAGGTCGACGATCTCGAGCACTTCTTCAATCCGTCGCTGGCGTTCTGATTTCGGCACCCGGTAAAACCGGCAGTGGAGCATCAGGTTCTCATAGGCGGTGAGCTTTTCATCGAGCGTATTTTCCTGAAAGATGATGCCGATGCTCTCCCGGACGCGCGCTTTCTGCGATGCGACGTCGTAGCCGTTGATGGTGATCGATCCGCTCGTCGGATTGATCATCGTGCAGATCATGTTGATCGTCGTGCTTTTCCCGGCGCCGTTTGGACCGAGAAATCCAAAAATTTCTCCTTCTTCCACATCAAAATCGATGCCTTTGACAGCTTCTGTTTTTTTATAGTTTTTCCGCAGACCGCGGACCGAAATAATAGGGTTCAACCGGGTTTCCTCCCTGCTGGGTTATTGGTTCTGATATAATAACTTTAGAAGAAAAAGAAGCAGAAAGCAACGAAAGGGGAGGGTTGCATGACGCAGCACCTGGACAAACTAGTCGAAGAAACGCTGTCCGTACTGCCGCTGATGTCGAAGAAGCTGTTCGGCCCAGTGCACGTGCTTCATGATACAGAGCTGAATCATACCCATTTTACGATCCTGCACATCATCGATATTTCCGATCATCAACGCATCCGCACGACCGAAGTGGCAGAACGGCTGGCCGTACAGAAATCGAACGTGACGCCGCTTCTGCGGAAGTTGATGGAGAAAGAGTACATCGCCCGGGAGCAGGATGAGGATGACCGCCGGGTGTACCACCTATACTTGACGGAGGCCGGCAGGCGCTTTTTCGACTCGAAAAAGCAGCAGCTGGAAGAAGAAGTGAAAGGCCGGATGGAAGGCATGAGCCTGGAAGACCAGACGCGGCTGCGTCATGCCGTGCACGAACTGCACGACGTGCTTTCGCGGGTGCACGTCCCGGAAAAGCAGGATTAAGACACGCCTGAAGGGGAAAAGAGCCGGTAACAGCCAGCGTCAGCCGGCTGAAACATACGGGAGGGATTGCTTTGAGATATGAACGGAAGACGCACTACGTCCAGACGGCCCCGGAAGTGACACTTCACGTCGTAACGGCGGGCCCGCATGATGCACCGGCAGCACTGCTGCTGCATGGTTTCCCGGAGTTCTGGTACGGCTGGGATAAGCAGATCGATGCGGTTGTGGAAGCAGGCTACCGGGCGATTGTGCCGGACCAGCGAGGGTATAATCTCAGCTCCAAACCGGCTGGGCGTCGCAGCTATGCGCTCGATATTCTCTGTCGGGATATGACGGCGCTACTCGATGCCTTTCACGTAGAGAAAGCGGTTGTAATGGGGCATGATTGGGGCGGGGCAGTGGCCTGGCAGCTGGCGGCCGACCATCCGGAGCGGGTGGAGAAGCTGCTGGCCGTCAACATTCCTTATCCGGGCGCGATGCCGGAGATCATGGCGAGGCAGCCGCTGCAGCTGCTGCAGAGTTCGTACATGCTTTTCTTTCAGCTCCCCGGGCTGCCGGAAAAAATCTTTGCAGCCGAGGATTACGAACAGATGAAGCAGGGGATTGCGTCTTCGGCGATGCCGGGAGCTTTTACCGAAGACGAGCTGGAGCTGTACAAAGAAGCGTGGAAGCAGCCCGGCGCCATGACTTCGATGCTGCACTGGTATCGTGCCCTTTGGTTCGGCAGCGTCCGTCCGAAACGGATCGAGCCGCCGGTGCGGATACTGTGGGGGCTCGGTGATCCATTTCTCCACCGGGACGGTGCAAAGCGGAGTCTGCGATGGTGCCAGGAGGGAGAGCTGATCTTCATTGGGGAAGCGACCCACTGGGTGCTGCATGAGCAGCCGGCGATTGTAAATGAGAAAATAAGGGAATTCCTGCAGGATGATACAGCCCGCTGAAAACGTGGATACAGGTTTGTTACAATCGGAGGCTTCTTTGTAACAAAGCGTCAAAACCGCGCTCTCTGTCGACAGACAGAGGGCTTTTTTTGTGAAAAAAGCGTTCGTACACATCATTCATAAGTCTTTATGCTTATATCGACATAAGAGTAACGTCGATGAAAAGCAATCTGTACTATACCCGAATTTTTATGTATGTAACAGGGTGTTACTACATTATCATCGGAATGTTAACGAACTGTAATCTAAAAAGCGTGTAAACGTGCTATAGTTGCAATCGTGGGTAAAAGAGAAAACAAAATTTCATGATCATATAGAGAAAAAATCAGATTACATAGGGGAGAGGTTGTCATTGTTAAAGTGGATAGGAATTCTCGCAGCAGCACTGCTGCTGACCGTAACACCGTTCTTTGAAAAGGAAGCTTCTGCTTCGGGCACCGCAGACCAGATTATTTCCGCAGGGGAAAGCCAGCTTGGGACACCGTATCAGTGGGGCGGCACAACAACATCCGGATTTGACTGCTCTGGATTTACAGGGTACGCCTTTTCACAGGCAGGCATTGATCTGCCACGCACAGCACAGCAGCAGTTCAGCGTCGGTACTTCCGTATCCCGTTCGAACCTGCAGCCGGGAGATCTCGTTTTCTTCAGCGAATCCCGTTCTGCTTCCCGCATTACGCACAACGGCATTTACATAGGCAACAATCAGATGATCCACTCTTCTTCTTCACAGGGTGTATCCATCGTCAGCCTCAGCAGCTCGTACTGGTCTCCACGATATGTCGGCGCTAAGCGCGTCGTACAGGACACACACGCAGAAGTAGCGTCTGCTTCTTCTCAGGAGCCTTCCTACGACACAGTGGACGTGCAAGTGAACGGATCAGAGATGAACCTGGATCAGGACGCAGTGAAAAAAGACGGCCGTACACTCGTGCCGATGCGCGCCATCTTTGAAGAACTCGGCGCGACGGTGCAGTGGGACGCAGCTTCCAACACCGTAACCGGTTCTCTGAACGGTACACAGGTACAGCTGACAATCGGTGACACGACAGCCTACGTACAGGGAGAAGCAGTTTCTCTTGATCAGGAAGGCGAACTCATCAACAGCCGCACCATGGTTCCGCTCCGCTTCGTCGGCGAAGCGCTCGGCGCCTACGTAGACTGGGACGGCAGCACGAACACCGTCATTGTTTCCAACTAATCCAATCAAAAAATGCTTCCAGACCGGAGAGGGGTCTGGAAGCATTTTTCTTTTTCAAATGATAGGAATGTATAAGTTTTCATACAGTGTGACGGCGGCTCCATGCGCTGCTCGGGAAGAAACAAAGAACGTTTTCTTCCCTCAAAAAGCTTGCAGCGCTTCCGCACGCCGTTCCGACCAAAAGGCGCTTTGCGCTTTTGTTCCATGATAGGAATGTATAAGTTTTCATACAGTGTGACGGCGGCTCCATGCGCTGCTCGGGAAGAAACAAAGAACGTTTTCTTCCCTCAAAAAGCTTGCAGCGCTTCCGCACGCCGTTCCGACCAAAAGACGCTTTGCGCTTTTGTTCCCGCTGGCGGTGTATGTCGGTGGATAAGCGTGCAGACGTTTACGGCGGCTGTCCGTGACGAAAAAAGCAATGCATCAGATCATATGTTCGTGTATAATGGGGCTGTTCCACTATCATCAGGAAGCAGGAGATATCATCATGACTTATTTGACCCATTTGACAGCCGGAGCGGCCGCGCTCACCTGGGCTGCAGAAACGGAAGCAGCGAGCTTCCCTGAAGTAACGGCACTGTTTGCGGTCGGTGCACTGGCAGGTTCGCTGGCGCCGGACGTGGACGAACACCGTTCCTGGATCGGCCGGCGGCTGCCGGTCGTCTCCCATATGTTATCGCTTGTCTTCGGACACCGGGGGGCGACGCACTCTGCCGCGGCGGTGCTGCTGCTCTGGGGTGTATACATGCTGTTTCCGCTGGAGCTGACAGCAGGGCTGCTGTTCGGCTACATCGTGCACCTGCTCTGCGACCTCTGCTCCGTGCGCGGGATCCCGGTCCTGCTGCCGCTGTCAAAGACGCGTTGGAAAATTCCCCTTTACCGGACGGGAGGATGGATTGAGTGGCTGCTGCTGGCTGTGATGCTCGGCTGGCTGTTCCACGTTCACGTGATGGCGCTCCCGTTTCTTTAGGAGGTCGTCGGCTTTTCGCCTTCTGGAGGTGCGCTGCCACGTTTCAGGTCATGGAGCCGGTAGCCTCTTAACGTTGCCTGCACAGCCCATTGATACGGTACGACGAAGTACTCGTACGTTCCTGTTCCGGGGCGGGAAATGATGCAGTGGTGCTCGGTGAGAAGTGCCTGTGCTTCTGACATGGTTGCGGCTGTGTGACCAATGCGGCGGCAGTCTGCTTCAAACTGTGCTTCCGATGAATGGCTCATCTCGTTCCTCCCTCTCGTCCAAATCGTAGTGGTTTTTCTAAGTATACCACTGTAGTAATGGAAAAGAATGAGGAAATAGGTAAAAAATTGTTTAGATGACGTAAAGCCGCGCCTGCTGATGTATTTAGGGGAAGCGGCTTTTTTAAAGTGTAGGAATGTAGACGTGGTGATACAGGAAGACGTCGGCTTCGTGCTCTGTTCGGCAAGAACGAAGCGCCGGCCTCCCGTCGAACCCCTGCAATAGTTGTCATATCGACCAACAGCTTAGAAGGCTGTTGGTTTTCGGTGTCACGGGTTTAGAAAAAGAGAAAAGCGGGATTTATAAAAACAGAGGTGGAAGGAGGGAATCTTATGTGGAAGAGAAACGGAAAGAAAATGGAAGTCGTGTATGGGGATATTGCCGATCAGAAAGACATTGATGCGGTCGTCAACGCAGCCAATGCAGAGCTGCAGACAGGCGGCGGGGTTGCCGGTGCAATCCACCGTGCGGCGGGTCCGGCGCTGGCAGAAGCAGGGGAGAAACTGGCACCGATCAAGCCGGGGGAGGCTGTTCTGACGGATGGGTTTAACCTGCCCAACGACTATGTCATCCACTGTCTCGGTCCGGTCTATCATCGGGATTCACCCGCAGATGTCCTGCTTGCTTCCTGTTACCGGGAGGCCCTCGCCCGAGCCGAGGAAAAGCAGTGCACCAGTATCGCTTTTCCGGCTATTTCCACTGGCGCGTTCGGCTACCCGTTTCAATCGGCGATGAGAACGGCCATCACGACCGTCATGGAAACGGTAGACAAGCTGGAGCATGTGAAGCTTGTCCGCTTTGTTCTGTTCAGCGAAGGAGAGGCAGAGGAGTATCGGTTGTTTTTAGCTGAAGACTGATTCTCCATGGTGGGAAACGGCCCTTGCTTCAACAGGGAACGCCCACGCTTCTTTGAGAAGAAATACAGTGTGCCTGCTTTTGGTACGGCGTACGTCGCAGAAGAGCAGTTAGGCAGCGGCTGCTGGCTCTATCGATGAGAGCAGCTGCATCCCTATCATGCAAGAAAAAAAGCCTGTCAGACGGAATGCTCTGACAGGCTTCAGCTGGTTCTATGCTTCCTGGTGGAAACGTGGCGGCTACAGGCGGAACTGGCGGATGGAATCCTGCAGCTGCTGCGCCATACGGGCAAGTTCGTCCGAGCTGGAGGAGACCTCCTGCATCGAGCTGGTCGCCTGCTGGGCCGAAGCAGACGTCTGTTCGACACCGGCCGCTGATTCCTCAGCGACCGAAGCGATCTCTTCGATGGCGCTGCTCATCTCGCCGCTGCGTGTCGTCATTTCATCGAGCTTCGTGGTCACTTCACGCAGGTTCTCCCCCATAGTGTCTACGGCATGTTCAATCTGACGGAACGTTTCTCCGGTTTGTTTGATCTGCGCTGTGCCTTTTTCGACTTCGCTGTATCCACCTTCGAGACTCGTCGTCACCTGGTTGGATTCCTCCTGGATCCGTCCGGTGATGGACGTGATTTCCGTGACAGAGTTGGATACCTGCTCGGCGAGCTTCCGGACTTCATCAGCGACGACCGCAAAGCCTTTGCCGTGTTCGCCGGCGCGCGCAGCTTCTATCGCGGCGTTGAGGGCAAGCAGGTTTGTCTGCTCCGCGATATCCTGGATCACATTGACGAGTTTAGAGATTTCCTGGGTGCTCGTATCGAGCCCTTTCACTTTGTCGACTGCGTCGTTCATGACTTGATCGATCTCCTGCATCTGTGTCACTGACGTGTTCATGAGCCGGCCGCCTTCTTTCGTCATGCTCAGTACCTCGGCGGAGGCGTGCACGGTTTCCTTGCCTTTCTCGTTGGAATCAGTCATCTGTGAAGTGAACGTCGTCATCGATTCCGTCAGATCTCCCGCATAGCCGGCCTGCGATTCGGATCCGCGGGCGAGCTCTTCCATCGTGGAGGAGATTTGTTCGGTACCGGAGCGGACTTCGTCGGCAGACTGATTCAGCTCCTCGCTTTGTGCCGAGACTTGATCGGACACATCGGCAATCTTCATTAACAGCTGACGGTTGTTTTCTGTCATGGCATTCACAGCGGCGGTCATCGTCCCGATTTCATCTTTGGCGTTGTTCTCGAGCGGTTCTCCGCTCAAATCCCCACCGGCAAGGGTTTCCATCCGCTCGGTTACGCGCTTTACCGGATCGGCAATGGAGCTGGAAGTGATCATGGCCGCTGCGATTCCAATGATAATCACGGCTGCGGAAATGACAATCACCCAGAAGAAGAGGTTCTCTGTGCTGTTCGAAATCGCGGCAGTATCTGCTGCGATTTCCTCTTCCTGTTCTACAGCGAGGTTTTCGTAGAAGGCCATGATCTGTTCCGCCTCATCCCGGATCTCTTGAAGAAGCTCGGCAGCTGCTTCTTCTTCTCCTTCGTCATACAGAGGGAAGACGTCGTTCTGGACCGTGTCGGCCCACTCACTATTGCGGTTGATGACAGATTCGACATTCGGGTTGCTGCTCAGTGCCAGCACTTCTGCCTGAATCTGCTCGGCCTGTTCCGTAAAGGAATCGAACATGACCTGGTAGTTCTGGTCTCCGTACAGCATATAAGCGCGGGCGACGCTGAGTCGTTCTGCCATATTGTAGGCGAGGTTGCTGTCGGCCACCAGCAGCGGCACTCGTTCTTCTTCCAAATCAGCGGCTTCTTCCGCTACGGAATTGAGCTGCACCGCGGAGAAGGCAGCAAGTGCGACAACGAGAATCATAATGACAATGAAACCGGCTAACACTTTTTGTCTAAGACTTCGAAACTGGAAACGGCTACTTTTCATGATTTTCTCTCCTTTAATATATGTAATCAAGTCAATATGATAAAAAAGTTCTATGCTTATTGTATGACAAGTTGGAGAGGGTGAACAGGTCTTTTCCATGATTGTGTAGAAAAGACACAGGGAGCATCGAGAAGTGTCTATTTTGTGAAATTGTGAGCAAAGTTATTGCAACGAGTCGTATCGGCAGTATATACTCTATTCAACATCACCTGCACAAACATTTGTGATTCATTGAGCAAAACGCGTGCAGCAGGATGTTTTTCTTGATAAGATAGTAAGTGAAATCATTCACAAAGACACGCGCAGCCATTCGCTGCGCTTCGCTTGAACGTAGTCTTGCTCAATTTTTCACAAAATAGAAAGGGGAATTATCAACATGAGAATCGCAGTGATTGGCAGTACCCACGCAGGAACGGCAGCAGTGACTAACATGGCCCGGCTGTACCCGGAGGCCGACATTACCGTATATGAGCGGAACGACAACGTGTCCTTCTTATCCTGCGGCCTGGCGCTCTATGTCGGTGGCGTGGTCGAGGAAGCAGAGAGCCTTTTTTATTCGTCGCCGGAAGAGCTGCGTTCGATGGGCATCACCCTCAAGCTGCAGCATGACGTGACGAATGTCGATACGGCAGCAAAAACGATCGAGGCAGTGAACCTCGTTACTGGTGAAGACGTGTACGACCGGTACGACAAGCTGGTGATTGCGACAGGATCGAGGCCGATCATTCCACCTGTGGAAGGCGTGGACGCGGATCACGTGCTGCTGGCGAAAAACTATGCACAGGCGAATACCATCATTGAGCGCTCTGCGGAAGCCTCCCATATTACGGTGGTCGGTGCCGGCTACATCGGCGTGGAACTCGTCGAAGCGTTTCATCAGTCCGGCAAGCAGGTCACGCTCATTGATGGAGTGGACCGAATTCTGAACAAGTATCTGGATCCACTTTTCACGGATATGGTGGAAGAGGACTTCCGGGAGCGCGGTGTGGATCTGCGGCTGGCGGAGACGGTGCGCCGGATTGAACCGGACCGGGTGGTGACGACGGGGGGAGAGATCGAGACGGACCTCGTCATCATGTGCGTCGGATTCCAGCCGAACACGGACTTGATGAAAGGGAAAATCGATATGCTCGACAACGGGGCGGTGAAGGTGAACGATTACATGCAGACGAGCGACCCGGACATTTTCGCAGCTGGGGACTGCTGCGCGGTCCGCTATAACCCGACCGGGGAACATGCGTATATCCCGCTGGCAACGAACGCTGTCCGCATGGGAACGCTGGTTGCTCAGAATATGCAGGGGCCTGTGATTCCGCAGACCGGGACACAGGGGACATCCGGACTGCACTTGTTCGACCTGAACATGGCGTCCACGGGGCTGACCGACACGACGGCTGCGATGAAGGAGATGCAGGTGGAGAGTGTGACGATTGAAGAGCGGCACCGGCCTTCCTTTATGCCGACATCCGAAGTCGTGACGCTGCGTATCACGTTTGATCCGGTGAGCCGCCGGCTGCTTGGCGGACAGTTGATTTCCCGGGCGGACGTGACGCAGGCAGTCAATACGCTGAGTACAGCAGTACAGAACAACATGACGGTGGAAGAGCTTGCCTATACGGACTTTTTCTTTCAGCCGCACTTCAACCAGCCTTGGAATTTCCTGAACAAGGCAGGGCTTGCAGCCGCGGCACGGAGAGTCCCGCAGTCGCAGTAATTCGCTTTTTCTGCCGGGCTGAGGTATAATGTAGACAACCGATCAGCGAGGTGTCCCGTTCTTTTTTAAAAAAGGACGGGACGTCGTGTCTCTGACGGGAGCAGCCGACTGCATAACTGCATCAGGTCTGACTAAAACAAGAAGGAAGATGAACATGCACATTAGAGAAGAGAAGACAGCGGATTATCTTCAGGTTGAGCAGGTCGTGCAGCAGGCATTTTCGGAAACAACGACCAGCAGCGGGGAAGAACATTTACTTGTTGCCCGGCTGAGACGGTCCGACGCCTATCTTCCATCGTTGTCCCTTGTCGCAGAAGTGGACGGAAAAGTCGCAGCCCACTTATTGATGACGAGAATCGGCATTGAAGGGGTCAACCGGGCATTGGCACTTGCGCCTGTTTCGACAGCACCCGCCTTTCAGAAGCAGGGTTTCGGCACAGCACTGGTACAAGAAGCGCTGAAACGGGCGAAGGAAGAAGGGTACGAAGCAGTCACTGTGCTTGGGGAGCCGTCTTTTTATGAGCGGTTTGGTTTCCGGGCCGTCCTGGCAGAAGGCATCCGCCCGCCATTTGACACAGAAGCCGGCCATTATCTCGCACTCGAACTGCAGCCTGGCGTGCTCGAAGGTGTGTCCAGCAAAGTGGAATACTCGGAAGCGTTCCAGACAGAGAACGGTGCCGCGCTTCATGGTAACGGCGTCAGCTGACGCACAGCAGAAAACGGTACAAACCAAATGTATCAGCATGTACTGCCGCAGACAGGCAGAAGCAGCATGCCATGACAATAGGGTGTCCTGGAAGAAATCCAGGGCACCCCTTTTTTTAGTATGATAGGAATGTATAAGTTTTCATACAGTGCGACGGCGGCTCTGACCGCTGCTCGTGAAGCATGAGAACCCATGCATCCCTCCAAAAGCCTGCAGCGACGCCGCACGTCGCTCCGATCAAAAAGTGCTTGCGCTTTTGGCCCGTTATCAAACAGCAAGTGTGCCGTAAGCGTCTAAGAATACGTACGGAAACCGGACGCTGCGCCTGCCGCCTGCGGCCGGCAGCACCGTGATTAGAGCACCCAGGCAATGCCCGCAGCGGAACCGGCGCCGATGCTTGCTCCGGCGGCACAGTCGAACGGGTAGTGGACGCCGATATACACCCGGGTTAAGGCAACAATCAAGGCAATAGGGAGCAGGACGGCTGTGTACATGGGCAGCTGGATCGAGAGACTGACGGCAATCGTGAAAGCCGCTGCCGTATGACCGGATGGAAAAGAATAGTCCTTCAATGGTTTGGCGAGCAGCTGCACGAAAGCAAAGCGGTCGTATGGACGCATCCGGGCATAGATGTTTTTTAATGCGGTCACCAGCAGCTGGGTAACGAGCAGAGCGACAAGCGTCGGCAGAAACAGATCGTAGACGGTCCGGGCTGAATACCAGGCAATGGCCAGCATGAGCAGAGCGGAAAAGGTCGGTCCGCCGAGGTGGGTCAGCCGCGGCATGAAGATGTCCATGACGCGGGAGCGGAGCCCCTGATGGACCGCACGGAACAAGGCAGCGTCCCAGCGCTGCAGCCGTTCAAGAAATGTAGCCATGTATGCTCCTTTCCGCCGGTCAGCGGCTCATTGGTTTGTACAGCTTCCCGAGCGGAAAGACTTTCGTGAATTCGCCTTCCGGAGCATCGGCGAGACCGCGTTCAATCATGTTCACCCGGGAGTCAATCATGTCGATTTGGTGAATGATGTGGGCTTCCAGCGTCTTCGGTTCCACCGGCGACCCCCATTCCATCCGGCCGTGGTGGGAAAGGATGCAGTGCTGCAGCTGATAGACGGCTTCCTGTTCGTGGGGGTTGAGCTTCGACTCGCCGCGTTCCGATAGAATCCGCTGCTGTTCACGGTCGACGAACATGGAGGACATGGAAATATGGCCGATGAACTCACCGGGATTGCTGTACTGCGGGGCGATGTGATTCGTATACTCGATCACTTTCGACGCATCGTGCAGCGTAATCCCGCCGATGATGAAGTCCTTGTTTACCGCTGGGTAGCGGGAAGCGATATCCATTCCGAGACGCAGCATGCAGACCGTGTGATACAACAGGCCGCCCACAAAGGAATGATGGTTGTGGGTCGCTGCCGGATACGCGGCGAAAGGCTTTTTGTACCGGGTATAGATGGTCTGGACGATGTCTTTGACGATGGGGTCCACGATCTGCTCAAGGTACCCTTCCAGTTCCTGCTGCAGCGCTTCGATCGGCTCCGGCGGGGTTTCCAGGAAGTCGGCGATGTCGTATTCCTCTTCCTTGGCAGGTCGGAACGAACGTGCGGTCATCTGCAGTTTGTCCTGGTACGTCGACGTATCTCCTTCTACATACAGCACGCGGCCGTCCTGAAGCATCTGCTTCACTTCTTCCTCGCGTCCATGGATCAAATCGCTCCACACTTTCACGGGAAGCTCCGTTTTTCCGTGGGCGAGTGTCACATTATAAAAAGGATCTCCTTTTTTCGTCTGTGCCAGATTGGCACTGCGGACGAGGCCGAACCCTTGAAACTGCTGGTTCGCTTCGGTCAGATCCTGAAGCTGATTGAAAACCATACGTGTCTCCTCCTTGGCTGACGATGATAGCTTTATCGTACCATACCGGAGGCCGGGAGCGCCTGTGATTTCCTGTCGGATGGCAGAAGAAAACAGCCGTCGGCATTAAAGGTAAGCATCCGGACGCGGCAGTACCTCCCACGTCTCGTACGTGAACGTCTCCAGCGGGAGTTCCCGTTTCTTGAGCCAGGCACATGCGAGCAGGACGAGCGGCGATGCATTGGCTGTAGATACATGTTCGGCGGATACCCAGGCCGTTCCGAGTGCGTCCTGTTCTTCGAAAACGGCCGGTGCTTGTGCGGGAACGGATGCTCTTTCCCCTTCATAAAAGGCGGCGATGTGATGAAGGGAGGCTGTTTGACCGAAGTGCCACGGCAGCTTCACATCCGCCGTGCCGATGTTTCGTCGGAGCCGGACGGTCATGCCGGTTTCTTCAAGGAACTCCCGCCGCAGCGCTGTGGCGAGCGATTCGCCGGCTTCCGGATTTCCGCCGGGTAGGTCGTACCGGTGTACGTAAGGGCCGCGGCTTTTATGGATGACGAGCAGCTTGTCGTTTTCCACGCAGACAGCATAGACGCCGAACGCGGTATGAACGGATGGATCGGTCATAGGTGGATCCTCCTTCTCTGTCCTGATGAATGGCTGAAGCCAAAAGGGACCGCCCCAGCGCTGTGCTGAGACGGCCTTGTGCTTATGGTTCGAGAATGATTTTGCCGGACGTTTTTCGTGCTTCCATGTCGGCATGGGCTTCGGCTGCTTTGGCGAGCGGGTAGACGTGGCCGATTTCGAGCTTCAGCCGGCCGTCGGAAGCGAGCGTCATGATCTCCTGCAGGCTGTATTGGAAAAGTTCCGGCTTCGCCATCATCTGCGGCAGGAAGAAACCGATGACGGACTGGTTTTTCTCCAGCAGGCGGAACGGACTGAATTCCGGCAGTTCGCCGCTGGCTGCGCCGTATGTGACGAGCCGGCCGAACGGAGCAAGGCAGTTGAGCGTCTGATCGAAGATGTCGCCGCCGACCATCTCCAGTGCGACGTCGACGCCGTTCTCGGTCAGCTTGAGCACCTCGTTTTCCCAGCCGTCTTTCGTGTAGTCCACGGCGTGATCGGCACCGAGAGAAAGGGCGAGCGACCGCTTTTCTTCGGTGCTGGCGGTGGCAATGATCGTCCCGGCTTCAAAGTAGCGGGCGAGCTGGACGGCCAGCGTGCCGACACCGCCGGCGGCTGCATGGATGAGGACGGTTTCGCCTTTCTGCAGGCGGCCCATCGACTTCAGGATGTGGTAGGCGCTCAGCCCCTGAAGCGGCAGGGCGGCGGCTTCGCGGTCACTCAGCTGTTCTGGAATCGGGATGACGGTTTGTTCTTTCGCGGTGACGTACTCTGCATACGCGCCTTCCCCAATGAGGGCCGTCACCCGTGTGCCGGCTTTGAGCGACTGGCCGTCTTCGACTACTTCACCGGCGATTTCCGAACCCGGAACGAACGGGAGCGGGGTGTCGAGAACGTACTGATTCTGGCGTCGCATCGTGTCTGCGTAGTTGACACCGACCGCGGTGACGCGGATCAGCACCTCGTCTTCCGCCGGGGTTGGTTTCTCTGTATTTTCGACGTTGAGCACTTCTGGTCCGCCAAATTCGTGCAGCTGGACTAATTTCATCAGTGAAGCCTCCTTTAGGTTATCGTACCGTTTCCCCTTTACCCGCGCAGGAGGGAAGGGGAAACATCGGGTTCAGCCGGGACAGCAGCGGGTAAAGAACAGTACGAAAGGAGACATCGATCATGGACGTCCTGTTTCTCATTACCCTGCTGGCACTCGTTGCTGGTGTTGCTGCGGTCGGTTTCCGCCTGCTGAAACTGACAGAAGGAGAGGAAAAGCGGCGCGCCGGGCTGCTGCTTTCTGCTGTCGGCGCAGTATTGGCGTTGTACGTGCTTATTCCGAACATCCTCACCATGCTCTTGGCCGGCGGTATGCTGGTGTTTCTGCTGCTCGTGTATCAGCGGGTCGTCACTCGTTCATCCTGATACGGACGTGCGCGCTTCAAGCCAGGCTTTCAGCACATGTACCGTCTGCACACAGTCATGCAGGCTCGACCACTCGGCCGGATTGTGGCTGACGCCGTCTTTGGAACGGGTGAAGAGCATGCCCATCGGCAGGTGGCGGCCGAGGATCATGGCGTCGTGACCGGCTCCGCTCGGCAGAAAATACGTGCGGCCGGTAACGGAACGCATGGTAGCCGCCGCTTCATTTTTCATGAAGTCTTCTACTTGAATCGGATCGATCGCCATAAGGGGCTTCGTGGAGACGTCGACTCCTGCTGCAGCACCGGTTTTTTCCGCGAGTAGTTCGACGGCTCCTTGAAGCCTGCTGCGGGCATCGGCCTGGATGTCCCGAATATCGACAGTGAGCGTCACTTCACCGGGAATGACATTCACACCGTTCGGCTTCACGTGCAGCCGTCCGACAGTGGCCACAGACGTCTTGTTGATCTGTTCCGGGAGCTGCGGCACGGTGCTCACAAATTGTCCGGCAGCTGCGAGGGCATCGCGGCGGTCGGGCATTGGTGTGTTGCCGGCATGCCCGGCTTCACCGGTGAACGTGACTTCCAGCCAGGAAGGTCCGGCAATGCCTTCGACGATGCCGACCGGCAGATCTTCTTTCTCGAGTCGTTTCCCTTGTTCAATATGAACTTCGATGAACGCATCGAGCTGGGACAGATCACGGGCGGCGGAAGCCATGCTGTCAAAGCTGAGCCCGCGCTGCCGAAGTACCTCGGCGAACGTTTCGCCATAAATATCGGTCAGCCGCTCTTTCTCCGGCCGGTTCCAGTCCCCGGTCATTGCCTGGCTGCCGGTCATGCCGCTGTGGAAACGCGCGCCTTCTTCATCTGTGAACACGACGACTTCGTATGTTTTCTCCGGCGTGAACCCCGTATCCTTCCATGCTTCCGCGACCTCCAGCGCTGCCAGCACGCCGAGCGGGCCGTCGAAATGGCCGCCGTGCGGCACGCTGTCCAGGTGTGACCCCGACATGACGACTCGGTCGGACGTCGTTCCGGCGAGCGTCCCGATCACATTCCCAATCCCGTCCTGATGCACGGCCAGTCCCGCAATTTCCATCCACTGCATCACGAGTTCTTTCGCTTCCTGCTCTTCGTCGGAAAAAGCGATTCGGGAGACGCCGCCTCCTTCGACAGCGCCAATCTCCGCCAGTGCGGCGAGGCGCGCAGCGAGTCGTTCTCCGTCGACCCCGTCGTGGGAGAGGGTCTTGTCATAATCTTTCAGTAATCGTTCCAGCATACAATCTACTCCTTTATGATTTATATAAGAAAATGTTGATGTCACCCTGCCTTCTTTCCTTTCCCTCTGCCTTCAGAAAAAAATCGTCATGGCTTTATTTTTTTCTGTCTACGTATTCCGTTGGCTGCTTCCGTTTTTTCAGAAGATGAGCACCTCCGTAACGTTATCGAAAAACGCTGAGCGCCTTGTTGTCTAATATGATACCTTTCCTGCAAAGGAAGAAACGCTTCTTTTCTCCGGTGCGTCCGGCGGTGACGGCAGTGGGATGTTCGCGCCGTCGGAAGATCCGTTCCTCTGCCCGGAAGACAGGGGAACTGGCTGAAGACAAGCCCACGGTAAGCTTCCGCCGGTAAGTGGAGGAGAAAAGACAAAGAAAAGAAGAAGTCGACCTCTTTTTGCATATCTTCAACAAGCTGATTCCTCAAGCAGGAGATGCCTGTGCTCTATATTCTGTATAGGGGACGGGTTTTCCTGCTCTGCCAGCAGGAAGCGTGAGCAGATTAGTTTCTTCCGGAAGGCCTTCGCTATAAAATAGTAAGCGGACTAAGAAAGAGGAGGATGAAATCATGAGAGACTTTATGAAACCATACACACTGCCGGGCGGTGCGGAGCTGCGGAACCGCATCATGCTGGCACCAATGACCAACTTCTCATCCGGAGAAGATGGACGTACCACGGAAGCCGAGCGGGAGTATTACCGCGTCCGTTCCACAGGCGTCGGCGCCGTGATCACCGCCTGCGCGAATGTGACGCCGGGCGGCCAGGGCTTTCCGGGCGAAATCGGGGTGGACCGTGATGATCTCGTAGACAGCCTGGGCCAGCTAGCGGATACGATCCATGGAGAAGGGGCGAAAGCGATCCTGCAGATTTTCCACGGCGGCCGCATGGCGCCCCCGGAGCTGCTCCCGGAAAAAGAGTCCGTCAGTGCCAGTGCCGTACCTGCTGTCCGTGAAGGCGCAGCGGTTCCACGCGAACTGACCGGCGCAGAGATTAAAGACATCATCAAAGCTTTCGGCGATGCGACGCGACGGGCGATCCGTGCCGGCTATGACGGCGTGGAAATCCACGGAGCGAACACGTACCTGATCCAGCAGTTCTTCTCCCCGCACTCCAACCGCCGCGAAGACGAATGGGGCGGCACGCTGGAGAAGCGTCTCCGTTTCCCGCTGGCCGTCGTGCATGAAGTGCAGAAGGCAGCAGCAGAAGCGCCGGAAGGCTTCATCGTCGGCTATCGTTTTTCTCCGGAGGAAAAAGAAGAGCCGGGTATTACGATGGAGGATACAGAAGTGCTGATTCGCCGTCTGGCGGACGAAGGACTCGACTATCTCCACGTGTCCGTGCAGGACTTCCATGCCGGCTCGATGCGCGACGAGCAGGATAAGCGCTCCCGCGTGCAGCTCGTGCAGGATGTCGTCGGCGAGACGGTGCCTGTCGTCGGCGTTGGATCGATGTACACACCGGAACAGGTCGAGGATGCGATGAAGGGCGGCGTGCCGCTGATGGCAATCGGCCGCGGATTGATTGTTGAGCCGGACTGGATCGAAAAAGTCGAATCCGACCGCGAAGGAGAAATCCGTACATCCTTGTCTGTCGATGACCGCGAAAAGCTGGTCGTACCGGAGCCGCTCTGGAATGCGATCGTCAACACACCGGGCTGGTTCCCGGTCAAAGAACACAGCAGCTGAAGCTGAGTCACGCGCCTCCATGTCCTGAAGAAGGACATGGAGGCGTTTTTTTGAAGTATAGGAATGTATAAGTTTTCATACAAGAAGACGGCGGCTTCCTGCGCTGCACGGGCAGAAAGAAAACCTCTTTCTTCCCTCGAAAAGCTAGCAGCGATGCAGCACGCCGTTCCGACCAAAAGGCGCTTTGCGCTTTTATTCGTATGCCTGCCCGGAAAGGTAATGGAAGTACTTTTAGATAAAGGTTGGGTTGTTTTTGTGAGTATTGGAAAACATCGAGGTGATAGGTGAGGAGAAGATGCCATCTCCTCAAGTGCTGAATGACCGCTGGCTCCTGCTGAGTGACCGAGCCGCGGTGTGGAACGTCCGCTGGAGCGAGCGGAGTGACTGCGCAGCGCCCGAATGACCGCGTTTTACCATTGAATGACTGCCGGCGGCGTCTGAATGACCGCCCGGAGCCGCGGAACGTCCGAGCCGGCGGCGCGAATGACCGAGCGGCACCATAACCACGTACGCGTTCAACCGCGCAGCCCATGATTCCAGTGTTTCCGCGACTGCCCCGGCAGTCGTAGAGCGAAAAGGGCTTGGGTCATCAGCTGTTCTCTCGTTCCGGTTCTGTAAAGCTGAGCTGAATGACCGCGCAGCGCCATCCCTCTGTACGCATTCTTTGGCCGCACAAACGTGTTGCTCAGGATACCGCCTGCTCCTGCTCCTCCTTCGTCTGCTCGTTTTCGCCCACGAAGGAGACAGAGGCGGGGCATGTGTGCTATGATGACAAAAAATTTGTCCGCAGGAGGGGTTGCATGAATCGAACGCTGGACGCGATGTACCGGAGGTTGACGGAGGAAGTGGATGTCGGTGTGCACGCGGTGGATGAGCGCGGGATCAGCGTGTTGTATAACCGCAAGATTTCGGAGATGGAAAACATGGATCCGGAAGAGGTGCTCGGCCGGGCGATTCAGGATGTGTTTACGTTTGAGAAGGGGGAGAGTACGCTCTACCGGGTGCTGGAGACAGAGGTCATGTCGCGCGGGGCGCGGCAGACGTATCGGAATAACAAAGGGATGGAGATTACGGCGGTGAATGACACGTTTCCGGTGTATGAGAATGGGGTGCTGGTTGGTGCGCTGGAGATTTCGAAAGACGTGACGCGGCTGGAAAAATTGGTGGAAGAAAATATGCGCAGTTCGCGGCGGCGCTTTGGCTTTGATGATATTATCGGCACGAGCCGGGCGCTGCGCGAAGTGATTGAGCATGCGAAGCGGGCGGTGCGGACGACGTCGTCGGTGCTGATCATCGGGGAAACGGGGACCGGGAAAGAGTTGTTCGCGCAGAGCATGCACAGCGGCAGTCCGCGTGCCAGCGGTCCGTTTGTGAGCCAAAACTGTGCCGCGCTGCCGGAAAGTCTCATCGAGGGCATTTTGTTCGGTACCAAAAAAGGCGCGTTCACGGGGGCGGAAAACCGGCCGGGACTGTTTGAAGAAGCGGACGGCGGCACGCTGCTTTTAGATGAGCTGAACTCGCTCAGTCCAGCGCTCCAGTCGAAGCTGCTGCGGGTGATTCAGGACAAGTCGATCCGCCGGGTCGGTGACAGCGAAGAGCGGTCAGTCGATGTGCGGCTGGTGGCGACGATGAATGAGGATCCGATTGACGCCATTCAGGCCGGCCGGCTGCGCAAGGATTTGTACTACCGGCTGAGCGTCGTGACGCTGTTCATTCCGCCGCTCCGGGACCGGCCGGAAGACCTGGAGCCGCTGCTTGCGCACTTTCTAAGGAAGTATCAGGCGCTGTTCCAGCTGGAGACGCCCGGCTTTTCGGAGGAAGCGCTGGCGTTGATGCACGGCTACCACTGGCCCGGCAACGTCCGGGAAGCCGAGCATGTTGTGGAAGGAGCGCTCAACCTGCTGCAGCCGGGGGAAATGATTCAGCCGGAGCACCTGCCGCCGCATGTAAACGGCGGGAAAAAGCGGGCGGAACCAGAACCCGACATGCAGGAGGAGACCCCGGTGGACGAAGAGTTGAAGCCGTTTCTGGCGGAACAGGAGAAGCGCTACTTGCAGCGGCTGCTGCGGCAGCATGATTATCACGTGCAGAAAACAGCCACGGCGGCCGGTTTGACGAGGCAGAGCCTGCAGTATCGAATGAAACGGCTGGGGATCAAAAAAATTCGGCGGTAAGATCCGATGCCAAATCAGCATGCGCTTTCTTTTTGTCTTATGCCTACTTTTTCGTCATCGATTGAAAGCGGATTCCCGAAATCACAGGGTGCTTCTTTGGCATGGAATTTGCATAAGAAGGGAGGCAGGAGGGGATGACCATGAATACAGCCACCAGTACGCAGGGTGTGATTGAGCAGACGGAAAAACACGGCGCACGGAATTATCACCCACTGCCGATTGTCATTTCCAAAGCAGAAGGAGCCTGGGTGGAAGATCCGGAAGGGCGCCGTTATATTGATATGCTGAGTGCCTATTCGGCGCTGAATCAGGGCCACCGGCACCCGGATATCATCCAGGCGCTGAAGGACCAGGCGGACGAAGTAACTTTGACGTCCCGCGCGTTTCACAACGATAAACTCGGCTTGTTCTATGATAAAGTCAGTGCGCTGACCAACAAGGAGCTCGTGCTGCCGATGAATACAGGAGCGGAAGCGGTGGAGACGGCCGTCAAAGCGGCGAGGCGATGGGCTTACCGTGTCAAAGGCGTACCGCGCTTTGAAGCCGAGATCATCGGCTGCCATGGTAATTTCCACGGCCGGACGATGACAGCGGTGTCGCTTGCAGCCCAGGAAGAAGACGGCACGGATTTCGGACCGATGCTTCCGGGGATGCGGACGATTCCGTACGGCGATACAGAAGCTCTGCGCCGCATGATCAATGCCAACACAGCGGCCTTTCTCGTCGAGCCGATCCAGGGCGAAGGCGGCGTCGTCATGCCGCCGGAAGGTTTTCTCCGGGAAGCGCAGAAAATCTGCCGGGAGAACAATGTGCTGTTCATTGCCGATGAGATCCAGACGGGCCTCTGCCGGACGGGACGGACGTTTGCCTGTGACTGGGAGGACGTGCATCCAGACATGTATATCCTCGGCAAGGCCCTCGGCGGGGGCGTGTTCCCGATTTCCTGTGTTGCAGCAGATGAGGACGTACTCGGCGTGTTTGATCCGGGTTCGCACGGCTCCACGTTCGGCGGTAATCCGCTCGGGGCAGCTGTCGCGGTCGCATCGCTGGATGTACTGGAGAAAGAAGGGCTTGCCGCACGCTCAGAACGGCTCGGTGACTATTTCCGCGGCCGCCTGGCGCAGATCGACAATCCGAAAATCAAAGAAATCCGCGGACGCGGCCTCTTCATCGGCGTGGAACTGACAGAACCTGCACGAAGCAGCTGTGAAAAGCTGAAAGAAGCCGGACTGCTCTGTAAGGAAACGCAGCAGAACGTGATTCGCTTTGCTCCGCCGCTCGTCATCGAGGAAGAAGATCTCGACTGGGCGATTGAGCAGATTGAGGAAGTCCTTCAGGCTCTGTAGCAGGAATGTTTGAAGGTCATGTCGAAGAAGGTATAGGCTGATAACGGCACGTTTACTATATGAAAGGAGAGGATAGGCATGTATACAGAATACCGTCATGAACCATTTACGGATTTCACGAAAGAAGAGAATCAGAAGGAGTTTCTTGAGGCACTCGCGAAAGTCAAGGAGGACATCGGCAAGGAGTATCCGCTGATTATCGGTGGGAAAGAAGTGACGACAGAGGAAAAGCTCGTCAGCTACAATCCGTGTAACAAGACGGAAGTGATCGGAAGTACATCCAAAGCTTCTCCGAAAGAACTGGATCAGGCATTCGCTGCAGCGAAAGAAGCGTTTAAAACGTGGAGTCAGACGAACCCGACGGCACGGGCTGAACTCTTGTTCCGTGCAGCGGCCATCATGCGCCGCCGGAAGCATGAAATGTCTGCCACGGTAGTAAAAGAAGCCGGGAAGCCTTGGCGTGAAGCGGATATTGAAGTGGCAGAAGGTATCGACTTCATGGAATACTACGGTCGTCAGATGATTGAGCTGAAGGACGGCAAGAAAATCGTCAGCCGGGACGGAGAAAGCAACCAGTACGTGTACACGTCCGCTGGTGTCGCTGTCACGATTCCGCCGTGGAACTTCTCTGCGGCCATCATGATCGGTACGACGGTTGCCCCGCTTGTTACCGGCAACACGGTGCTTATGAAGCCGGCAGAGCCGACGCCGCTGATTGCCGCAAAATTCGTGGATATCATGCGCGAAGCTGGCGTACCGGACGGCGTGCTCAACTTTGTTCCGGGTGAACCGCATGAGATTGGGGACTACCTCGTCGATCATAAAGACACCGCGCTGATCACGTTTACCGGATCGAAAGCGACAGGTCTCCGCATCATGGAGCGGGCGGCGAAAGTACAGGAAGGCCAGCAGCATCTCAAGCGCGTGCTCGCAGAAATGGGCGGTAAAGATACGGTCGTCGTCGACAAAGAAGCCGACGTCGAAACAGCGGTGGAAGCCATCGTCACAGCCGCTTTCAACTTCTCCGGTCAGAAGTGTTCGGCCGGCTCCCGCGCGGTCATCCACGAGGATCTGTATGATCAGGTGGCAGAACGTGTCGTCGAAGAGACTGAGAAGCTGACCCTCGGCGATTCCGAGAAGTTCGAGAACTACCTCGGGCCCGTGATCAATCAGAAGGCGTATGACAAGGTCACGAGCTATATCAACATCGGGAAAGAAGAAGGTAAGCTGCTCACCGGCGACGAGTCCGATGATTCCACAGGCTATTTCATCAAGCCGACGATTTTCGGCGATCTGGATCCGCAGGCGCGCATCATGAAAGAAGAGATTTTCGGTCCGGTTCTCGCGCTTGCAAAGGCGAAGAGTTACAAAGAGGCGATCGACATTGCCAACAACACCGAATACGGCCTGACAGGCGCCGTCATTTCGACGAATGTCGAGAACATGGAGTATGCGAAGCGGCACTTCCATGTCGGAAACCTGTACTTCAACCGTAACTGTACCGGTGCAATCGTCGGTTACCATCCGTTCGGCGGATTCAAGCTTTCCGGTACCGACTCCAAAGCCGGTGGCCCGGATCACCTGCTGCAGTACCTGCTTCCGAAATCCATCAGCCAGGCATTGTAATGACACCATGATCTTTAAGAAGAAACAAAACCGGGGATCCCCCCCGGCTGATGAAAAAGAGCGGCCCTCTCCTGTAGAGGGCCGTTCTTTTTTGATTATAGGAATGTATGAGTGCTCATACAAGAAGACGGCGGCTTCATGCACTGCACGGCAAGAACGCGTGCGTTCATCTGAAAGCCAGCC
Source organism: Alkalicoccus chagannorensis DSM 18086 (assembly GCF_000429725.1). GTDB lineage: Bacteria > Bacillota > Bacilli > Bacillales > Salisediminibacteriaceae > Alkalicoccus > Alkalicoccus chagannorensis. The sequence goes on from NZ_KE386947.1 coordinate 61,313, forward strand.
GGACTGCAGTGGAGTTTCTTTCACCAAGAAGCATGAACAGAAAGATAATGAAGGCGATGTGAATAGAAGGGAATTGACACAAAGATGTCACGGTGCATCCCCGGGTGCGGGAGGCGTATGCATGGTATCATACAAAAAGAGCACCCCCTTTTACCTGGGAGTCACTCTGACTGGACAATCTTTATCTGCGGCAGTGGTCTCTGCTTTCTGATCATCTGCCTGGTACGACTGGTTTATTGAATGTTATTATTCAGCTGGCGGCTCAGTTCGTTCGCCTGCTTGTATGACTCGGCCCGTGCGCGCTCGACACGCAGCTTGCGATGGATGCACTGTTCATACTCTTCGTAGCAGAAGCCGTGATTGAAATACATCGCCTGCTCCATCTTCTCGGTAGTCCGCAAGAATCTTCCTCCTTTCTATTTCGTAATAGAACTGCTTAAGAAGGTGTATTACCTGTTGACGGATGGCTCAAACTCGCATTTGGAAATATGATACAAAAGAGTGATATTACCTCTTTTATGTAAGGACTTTCATCTTAAACAGGTCATCTTGTGAGTCTTTCGTAAAGACTAGTTAACAGCGTTGTCACAATATGTCGTTCTTTTTAGTACCAGGTGTTATAAGCTATTGTAAATTGTCAGATATGGTGTTATGATAACCTTAGTAGAGCTTTTGTTCAGTAAAGTGTTAAAAGAAAAAGGAGGATTAACATCATGCGCGAACTTCATTCGTTTGGATGGTATTCCAAACAGCTAAAAGAATATCTTCCGAAAAAAGCTTTTCGACCTGATCCGAAAAAACTGCTTGGCGGTGCTGCCTACCTATTAGTCACGGTCGCTGCGATGCTGTCTGTCATTTTACTCCCGATACCAGCTCCAGCTGCACTTCTGCTTTCAATCGTGATCGGTATGAGCTTTGCCGGAATGGGTTTTCTCGGACACGAAATTCTGCACGGAACGATTGTGAAGGCACCTGCGCTTCGTAATTTCTTAGGAGGTCTGTTTTTCTGGCCGCTTTGCACAGGTCCCCGTATTTGGAGAAAATGGCACAACATGACTCACCACGTGCATACCCAGCATGAAGAAAAGGACCCGGATACGTGGTTGACCGAGTCGAAAGTGAAAAACAGTCGACTCCTTCGTGCTATGTATCGTTTACCAATCTCCGTGCGGGCGTTTTTCGAATTCGCTTCCCAGACGGTGATGTTCACTCTTCACTCGACGCGCATGTTTGCAGCATATATTAAGGAATTCAACTCGAAGTCTGCACCAGCACTATGGATGCAGTTGATCCTCCCATGGGTGACATGGATTGGCCTGCTGCTGCTGGTCGGTTTCACGAACTGGATTTTCATCTACTTCATTCCACTGCTGATCGCCAACGGAATTGTCATGGCTTACATTTCCACCAATCACCGGCTTAATCCGCAGACGGAAGTCAATGACCCTCTTGCCAACAGCCTTACGGTCACTGTACCGAAGTGGGTCGATGTGATTCATTTCAATTTCTCTCACCATACCGAGCACCATCTGTTCCCGACGGTCAATTCGAAGTACTATCCGCTCGTGAAGCAGAAGGTCAAAGAATTCTGGCCGCACCTGTACCATGAAATGCCGATGGGGAAAGCCCTCATCGCACTTTGGAAAACTCCACGGCCATACTTCAACGGAAATCAGCTGATTGACCCGACAAGCGGTGGCCAGTACGGCACCCTGGGGAACAACCTGATGGGCGAAGAACAGCCGCCGGAAGACGACAACAAAAAAGCACAATAATAACAACCCCCGCTGCCATGCAGCGGGGGTTTTTTCGGTGTTGTGTAGTTTGATGCAGTCAAAATTGTTTTTATTCAACTGCCCATTTCATCCGGTCTGTCAATGTTTGTCGATTTAACTCTCCAGTGTAGTTAAATACTTGAAGGCTGAACTCGGGTATCTTCTTGGAAGAATATTCTTTCCAGTTGTCACAGACATATTTAAAATCCTCTGCCCGGATTAAAGCGACGTCAGAATCGGTCTCGGAGAGCGCCTTCAGTCTTTGAGCTTGAGATACCGCTTCTGGTGAAATGTCTGAAGTGATGATCAAGAAGAGCGTTACTCGGTTGTCGTTTGCTCTAATGTAGCCCAGAAATTGATCAAAATGGTCATTTGGAAAAGTATATGACTCTTCCATGCTTTTATTATCCCACAAAACCGATTCGTTGCTTCCAAATGACAACTTACCATCGCTGTGTTTAGAACCCTTCATAGCAACAGGTTTTAAGCCAAGTTTTTTCTCGACAGCATAATGAGTGGCTTGTTCAAAATATTTCTCGATTTCATTATCTTTATCAATTACCTTATTTACGCGCAATGGATTGTAATTTCTAGAGGCAAGGTCTTCGATATAGTCGAAATAAAGTGCTCGTTCATCAGTTGGATCAGAAACTTCCTGTGTAGATAAATCCTCATAATAATCAATGATGTTGCTAATACGCTCGGACTTTGTACCGCTGATGTTGATTCCCTCTAAACTTTTCAGTATTTCTTTCAGATCACCGTTAGGTAAAGAGTTTAACGCTGAGGAAGGTAGTATGTGATGGCGGAGAATCCGATCGATTAAAGCTGGTTTCGTCCCGGACCCCGGTAAGTCCATCTGAGTTAAAATCTCTTTCAATTGATTTTTGGATAGATCCTGCAGGAGCATTTCATACGTAGATTGCCTTAATTCGCCGCCCAGCTCATACCTGATTGTTCTGGCGATATCTTTAGGGATGATGTAGTAAATATCATCCTCTTTGAATCTTAGGATCAAACCTCTAAGTTGCAGGTGTTTCAATGAATTTTCTATTTGCTTGAGACTATGAGGTTTATTCCCTTTCTGAGGGAATCTGCCGATTTGGCTCTCTATCAGATAGTGATCTCGTTTAGTTAGTCCGAGTTCTTCTCTCAACACTGTCAGCATGTTGATTTCATGAGCATTTAAACTTTCATCTTTTTTCCATGCAGCTTTTAACACATTGGAATAGATTCGATAATGATCAGGATCGATCACGTTTTTGACATACTCCTCATCCATGCTTTCTTCAACTATTTGTTTCTCTAGTTGTTCTACTTGTTGAATGACTTCCGCTTCGGTTAAGAGATAGCCTTCGGTATCCATTAAAGCCATAAGGATCATTTCGTTGATCAAAAAAACATCTCTTTTTTCTTCAGAGAAATCCAGGTTGCGCTTCACACGTTCTTTGTTTTGAAATTCCTCAATATTTCGTGAAATGACGTCGCGCATTTCCTCTTCATCATTCAACTTCACATCTTTCATAAAACTATCGAGAATTCGGTTTAAATACATTTTGCTCATTTTAGGAAGAATATCTTGAACCTTCATGTGGGCCTCCTTAAATTGTCATCATCTGTTCAGCAAGCTTCATGATCGAAATTTCAGCTTCATTTTATTAGCTGCGTTTGAAGTGGTCCTACCTCGTGACAGTAAAAGCTAAGTAATCAAAGAAAGCGAAGCATAGACAGTCGGGGTTTTAAAAGATGCTTTCCAGGCTGAATCGCCAGCTGGGTAAGATCAGCTGAAAAATCCGTCCAGCAACCATCCGCACGGAGACAGGCGATACGAGTTCTAGTTTGGTACATTTCTATGTATCTTGCTTAGCGGAGGAAGAAACACCGAAAATATCATAAAGATTATGATGAAACAGAGGAAGTAACTATACTAACTGTAACATACATTTTCCTTATGCATCCAAACAATGGGAAGGGAAGTATAAGGAAAGCCAAGGAACAAAGATGGAGGTATTTGTATTATATGATTAGGTGCGAAATCATTTTTCGGGAGGTAGAAAACGTTAAGTGACGTTTATGCAGTGGATGCGTTGTATCAATGGTTAAGTGTCCTCATGCGGCTTCCATCGGCTTCTGCTGGAAGCCGATTTTGTTATGTGTTTGAACGTGCTCTACTTACTGGGGTGCTGAATCCCCGGCTGCCGGGGGAAAAAGGAATTAGGGGAGGAGCGTGTCCGCCGCTTGGTGCGGGAGCGGACACTCGGGACGCTGGAGCGGACGTTCGGCGGCTGAGAGCGGACGCTCAGCGCTGCACAGCAGTCATTCAGACGGAAAAAGCGGCCCTTCAGGTGTTCAGCGGTCATTCAGAGAAGCGGAACGGACGTTCAGCCGCCGCCAGCGGACGTTCAGCGCGTTCGAGCGGACGTTCGATCCAAATAGCAGCTTCGATTGCATCACCCCAGTCACCCTGCTGATGAACCAGGCCCATCCGGTTTCCCGGCTGCCGGGGCAGCCGCTGGAAAAAGGAATAGAGGGGGGACGTGTCCGCCGCCCGTGCTCTCGTGTCTTCTCGACCGAAAAAAGAGGAGCCTCCGTTCAAGAAGGCTCCTCTTCCGGTATAAGCACAACATTTCTTCGAGGCTGCAGCGTTCGCTCCCCTTGTACCAATGAACCGAGTGTCATGTCTAGTCCCGTGCCGGCTTTGGTTTGTCCGCCTCCATGAAAGACGCGGCACGCTGCAGGAGGTCTTTGTCGCGGTGACGCGGACCGACGGCGGACAAGCCGATCCAGCCGTCAGGTCCTTCCACCGGGATCGTCACCTGTGGCAGCCCGGCGAGTCCGGCGATGCAGCAGAGCTGCAGGTTCGCCTTCCGGATCGTGTCGACCTCATCCGGAGGCAGCGAGAGCGCTGGTGCCGGTCCGGCCGCAGTCGGCATCAGGAGCATGCCATCTGTCCCGAGCAGTTTATCGAGCCAGCGGGTAATCTCCTTCCGCTCCTGGACCGCCTGCTCATAGGCATCCGTCGTGATGGTCGACGCCATCTTGAACCGTTCCTTGACGCCGGGCCCGAAGGACGGCTTCGTCTCCGTGATCCACGGCCCGTGCTCCTGCCAGATTTCATACGCCTGTATGATGCGGAACGTCTCCGCCCAGGCAGCGAGGCCGTTTTCTGTCAGCGTTCGCCCGACGGCGTCTTCCGGCACGAGCGGACGCAGGGTCTCCGCCGTGGCCGGTGCCGCAAGCTCCCACGCTTCCTCCGGCAGAAGCACCTGCGTCAGCGGCGCATCGGCCGGACCGTCGAACAGCACGCCGGCCGTCTTCATTAATTCCGGCATGCCTCGTGTCATTACACCGACCGTGTCAAAGGAGGGCGCAAGCGGAATCAGCCCTTCCACCGGCACGGCTCCATGCGTCGGACGCAGGCCGAACAACCCGCAGTAGACAGACGGAATCCGGATCGAGCCCCCGGTATCCGTCCCGATCCCGATATCCACCAGGCCAGCCGCTGTCACCGACGCAGAGCCACTCGACGAGCCCCCCGGAATCCGATCCGGAGCAGCCGGATTCACCGGCGTCCCGTAATGCGCATTTTCGCCCTGGAGGCTGTACATCAGCTCATCCGTCACCGTCAGCCCCGCAAGCAGCGCACCGCCATCCAGCAGCGCCTCCACGACCGGCGCCGTCGACACGGCCGGTTGATGCGTCCGGAACCAATCCGGATTGCCTGCTGTGTTCGTCCAGCCCTGCACATCAAACACATCCTTCAACCCGAACGACATCCCGGCAAGCGGCCCTTCCTCCGACCCGCGCACCACGACATCCTGTATCCATCCATTTCTTTTCGTCATGTCCATCCCCTCCATCTCTGAGACCTATCCTACCTTTCCCCTGAACCAGCGTCTTTATGCACAATGCTGTGCGGCACGTCCGGCATTGTGCAGGAGGAACATACGCCGCACGCTGAAAAAGTGCCTCCACCCCAGTCTCCTCGGGGGATAAGGGCTGTGTCACATTTTCTACACGCCGAAAAAAGTGCGTGAAGTTTACTGACGAAAGTCTTTTTATTCAGACAATTTCTTTGTACGATAAAGCGTACCTTCTTCGAGAGACGGAGGAAATATGAAGAGTAAGGAGGCCTGTACAGAATGACGATGACAAAGCAGCAGGTTTGGAGACCTTGGACTCTGCAGGAAGTCGTGTCGCTGACGGGGCAGCTGGATGGACGTTACTGTTTTACAGCCGGCGGAACATGGCTGCGGACGCAGTGGGAGGCCGGGACGCTGGAGGAGCCGGAACATTTGATCGCTGTCGATCGTGTGCCGGAGCTGCAGTCCGGCGCCGCTGTACAGGAGAACTATATAGAAATCGGCGCGTTTACGACGCTGACGGACGTGCTGGAGCATCCGGCTGTGCTGGCAAAACTGCCAGTGCTGGTGGAGGCATGCAAGCAGATTGCGGCGCCGTCCATCCGGCATCAGGCGACGATCGGGGGCAATATCTGCACCCGGACTGGGGATGCGGTGCCGGCGCTGCTCGTTTACGACGCCGTCCTCCTCTGGTATGGAAGCGACGGACTTGAAGAGGAATCGCTCGAGGCGTGGCTCATGCGGGAGACGGAAGAGGAGCGGCTGCTGACGGCGGTCCGTATCTATGATGCGCCGGAAGAAGTGGATGATGTCGTGTTTGCGCTGAAGAGCGGGCGCAGAGAAACGTTCATTCCTTCCCAGGTTACGGTAGCCGGACGGCTCCGGATTGATCCGCAGGGCAACGTGCTGGCAGCTGCCATCGCCTGCGGCGGTGGATCCGCCGTACCAAAGCGGATGCCGAAGACGGAGTCGCTGTTCTGCCGTTCGTCCACGCGGAAACTCTTCCCGGCCCTGATGCACGATGAGATCAAGCGGGAGTATGATCCACCGAGTGACGTTTTTGCATCGGCGGAGTATAAAAAGCGGGTAGCGGCAAACCTGATTGTCGGTGAATGGTACAGGAAAGGGCGTGATCACGCTGTATCTACATGAGCAAAAAAGAGGAAACCGCCGCCCGGACGGCATGAAAAAAGCGTCCGGACGGCTGCAGTATCTGACGGATTTGAATCAGGAAGGACAGCTGTATGGGGCGGTGAAACGCGCAGGCATGCCGCACGCGGTGCTGAAGCAGGTGGACATTGACGAAGCCAGAGCACTGCCGGGCGTACACGCCGTTCTCACCGCAGCGGATGTTCCGGGGTGGAACGGGTTCGGGATTGCAGATCCGAACCAGCCCGTCTTCTGTACGGACCATATCCGCTACGAAGGCGATGCGGTCGCTGCGGTTGCCGCGGATTCGCCGGAAACGGCACAGGCAGCGCTGAACTTGATCCGGATCGACGCAGAGCCGCTTGCTCCGCTCGATTCCCCGGCGGAAGCACTCAAACCTGGCGCGGTGCACCTACATCCCGAAGGCAATGTGCTGCATACGACCGCGTTCCATCATGAGGACCTCGATAAAGCGTGGGAACACTGCCGCTGGATCGTCGAAGAAACGTACGAAACTCCGCGTCAGATGCACGGCTATATGGAAACCGAAGGCGGCCTGTTTCTGCCGGAGGAAGACGGATCGCTCACGGTGCACGCTCCGACCCAGCATGGCTACAAGGATCAGATGCAGCTGGCCCGCATTCTCGGCTGGCATGAAGCACAGATCCGCATTGTGTCCAGTCCGATCGGCGGCTCGTTCGGCGGAAAAGATGAACTGAACGTTCAGCCCTACGGGGCGCTGCTCGCGCTCCACACGGGCAGACCGGTCAAGATTCATCAGAGCCGGCAGGAGTCGGTCCGCGCCGGCCTGAAGCGCCATCCGATGCAGATCCGCATGAAAACCGGGCTGGATCAGCATGGGCGCATTGCCGCACACGAGGTGGACATCCTTTCCGACACCGGGGCCTACGCTACCCTCGGAGGTCCGGTCCTGCAGTTTGCGACGGAACATGCGGTAGGAGCCTACCGGATGGGAGCCGTCCGTGTGAATGGGAGGGCCGTCTACACGAACAACGGTGTTGCCGGCGAGTTCCGCGGCTTCGGCGGCAACCAGGTCATCTTTGCACTGGAAGGGCAGCTGGACCGTCTGGCCGATAAATCGGGCATTCCTCCGTGGGAGCTGCGGAAACGCAACCTCCGGCGCATGTACGACCCGGGTCCGCTCGAACAGGAAGTGGCGCCGAACAATGGCCCGCGGGACGTATGGGAAGCCGTCCAGCGATCCCTGCTCTGGCAGAAGCCGAAACGCTCCAGGTCAGCAGAAGAGCCGTGGCTCGTCCGCGGCATCGGGGTTTCGCTGGCGATGCACGGATCCGGTCTCGGCTACGGCATTCCCGATCCGGCCGGCGGAGAGCTCCGGCTGACGAAAGACGGGCGGATCGAAGCCGCCTTCGGACACGAGGAATTCGGCCAGGGACTGCTTGCCTCCCTGCAGGAAATGATGCTGGATCATTTTCACTGCACGAAAGACGACATCCGCCTCACCATCGGCGATACGTCGCTCGTTCCGCCGAGCGGATCCTCGACTGCCAGCCGCTCCACGAACATGATGTGGCAGGCGCTGCAGCGGATGGTCCCCGGGTGGAAAAAGCAGCTGTTCACCGCGGTCCAGCAGGCTTCCGGTGTGCCGGCTTCCCGCATGGAAACCGGTCCCGGCGGTATCTTCCGGATGGAGGGCGGCACGCAGCAGGAGCTGCTCCTCTCCTACCAGGAAGCAGCAGCGCTGGCGGACATTACCGAAGCCGTCTCGTTTCATTTCCCTGTTACGCCGGACCCGATCATCGGCGGCCACTACTTGTACGGATCGACGGCGGTCATTACCGAGGTGGAGATTGATCAGCGGACTGGTGCTGTTCAGGTGCTGGAAGCTGAACACGTCGTTGCTGCAGGAGGGGTTGTCTATCCGATCGGCTACCTCGGACAAATTGAAGGCGGATCCGTGATGGCGCTTGGATTTACGCTCATGGAAGATACGGTGATGGAAGGGAGCGTCTGCCGGACACCGAACCTGGACACGTATTTGATGCCGACGATCCAGGACGTCCCCGGCTATCAGCCCGTTCAGGCGGTAGAGACGCTGCCGCCCGGAGATGATTACGGCCCGCGCGGCGTCGGCGAAATTGGTTCGGTCGCCCTGGCTCCGGCCATTGCTGAGGCTGTGTATCAAGCTTCCGGCGTGCGGGTGGAACGCCTTCCGATCGACCGGGAGGTGCTGGTAGATGAAACAGCATGGATGACAGCAGCTGAAGGAGAGACGATAGGATGACAACCTCTATGAAAACAACCCCGCTTGAGATCAACGGCACGACGTATCAGATCGAAGCCTCGCCATCCCGGCGGCTAGTCGATATTCTGCGGCACGACCTGCGGCTGACCGGGACGAAGGTGTCCTGTGAAGTCGGCCGCTGCGGGGCCTGCATGGTTCTCGTTGACGACGTGCCGCACAATTCCTGCCTTCTTATGATGTACCAGTGTGAAGGGCGGCGGATTGAAACCGTCGAATCGTTTCCTGAAGAAGATGCCCTCACCCAGGCGTTCGTCGAAGAAGGCGCCCTGCAGTGCGGGTACTGTACACCGGGCATGATGATCAGCCTGCGCGGCCTTCTCCGCAGCGGCCGGGCAGAAACGAAAGAAGCGCTCATGGAAGGACTTTCCGGCAACATCTGCCGCTGCACCGGCTACGGAGGCATCCATCGGGTGCTCGACAAAATCACCGAGGAGGGACTGTCATGAGTGGACTGCATACGCTTCTGCGCACAGCGGTATCAGACCCGGCAGCCTATGTACTGGCGACGGTCGTCCGCGTGGAAGGGTCCGCCTACCAGAAAGAAGGAGCGAGCATGCTCTTCGATGCGGACGGCGGAGAATACGGGCTTGTCACCGGCGGCTGCGTCGAAGAAGGTCTGAAGTTCGAAGCAGAACGACTGCTGCAGGAAGGTGGCATGAAGCTTCTCACGTACGACCTGCGGGCTGAAGACGACCTCGGCTGGGGCCGTGGCGCCGGCTGCAACGGAGCCGTCACCATTCTGCTCGAAGTCCTTCACCCGGCCAGAACGAAAGAGCTGCTGGAGCTGCTGGAAACGAGGCACACCCTCCTGCTCGTGAAAGATACGAGAAAGGGAACGACGGAGATCGAGCGTACGATGAAAGCAACCGCGGTGAAAGAGACCGCCGTCCTCATGGAGGACGGTCGGGTGTATGAAACGATCGTACCGCGGGAGCAGCTGCTGATCTTCGGTGCAGGCCGGGATGCAGCGCCGCTTGTCCACATGGCAGCCGACCTGGCGTTTGACGTCACGATCGTCGATCCGCGCCCGGCAAGAAACGATCCCTCTGTCTTTCCCGAAGCGGCGCATCATCTCGTCAGACATCCGGCTGGTTATCTGGCGGAACAGCAGGTCGAAGCAGACGCGGTGGTCGTCATGACCCACGCCTTTGAACAGGACCGGGACATTGTGCAGGCGCTGCAGAAGCAGGGATTCGACGGGTACCTCGGCATTCTCGGGCCGCGCTCCCGAACAGAGCGGCTGCTGCAGAGCCGGGTACCGGAAACCATTTCCTCCCCTGTCGGTATGCCGATTGACGCCGAAGGAGCGGAGGAGATTGCCGTGAGCATCGCGGCAGAGCTGATTCAATACCGCAGACGGGTGAAAACAAAAGCGATGCTGGAGGTGATGGCATGACCAGAGTGGACGGGTTGATTCTCGCAGCAGGCATGTCCACTAGAATGGGCAGACCGAAAATGCTGCTGAAGCTGGACGGGCGTCCGTTGATTCAGTGGGCAGTCTCTACGGCACTGGACGTCTGCGACCACGTCTATATCGCGGCCGGACGAGAACATCGACTGATCCGCCGGCTGACGGCGCATCCCCGGGTGGAAGTACTCTACAACCCGGAGTATCAGGCCGGGCAGGGCACGTCACTCGCCCGCGGCATCGAAGCACTGGAAACGGAGACCGACGGCATGATGGTTTTCCTCGCAGATCAACCGTTCATTCCCGTCCCGGTAGCGGCCCGCGTCCGGGAACAGGGCGAAGAAGCGATGCACCGCTACAAACGCGGCTTTGCCGTACAGCCGGTCTGCCGCAGCATTCCCGCACACCCGGTTTTCTGGGGACGGCCGCAGGGACTGCCGCCGATCCGTCGTGGAGACAGGGCAGGAAAGGCCTTGATGCAGGCCCTTCCGGTGGAAACGATCGCCGTCCGGGAAGCGTGGACGACCTTTGATATTGATACACCCGAACAATGGCACCAGGCAGGAGAGCTTGTCTCTCGTTTTGATTTTTCGTACAACTTCCGAAATACGGTCGGAAGGTCTCTGGCAGGAACCGGAAATTCCTGACTACGAAAAACGTTTAAGACACGTTTACGTCATGCAGAAGTCAAAACAAGGGACGAACGAGCCCGCTACAGGAGGAAAATCATGAAAACGACCTTGATCAGACAAGCAGAAATCATCACGATGAATCAGACGGAAGAGACGTTCACCGGGGATGTCTATATCGAAGGAGACACCATCAAAGACATTGGCAGCAGCTTATCCTATCCCGAGGCGGATCACGTCATCGACGCGAAAGGTAAAGTGCTGACACCGGGATTTGTGCAGACGCACGTACATTTATGCCAGACGATCTTCCGCGGGAAGGGCGATGATCTGGAGCTGATGGACTGGCTGAAAAAACGCATCTGGCCGCTTGAAGCGGCGCATGACGAGGAGTCGGTCTACTACTCGGCGATGCTCGGCCTCGGCGAAATGATCCGCAGCGGCACGACGTCGATTGTCGACATGGAGACCGTCAATCACACCGGAGCAGCATTCCGGGCGATTGAAGCCTCCGGCATGCGGGCGCTGTCCGGTAAGGTCATGATGGATAAAGGAGACGAAGTTCCCCGGGCGCTGCAGGAGACCACGACCGGATCGCTGCAGCAGAGTGCCGACCTCATGGCAGCCTGGCACGGCAGAGACAACGGCCGCATCCAGTACGCGTACTCGCCGCGTTTCGTGATCTCCTGCACCGAGGAGCTTCTCCGGGAAACGGCGCGTCTGTCGCGGATGCACGGCACCCGTGTCCACACCCACGCCTCGGAAAACCTCGGGGAGATCGATATCGTCGAAGCGGAAACCGGCATGCGTAACGTCGTCTACCTGGATCACATCGGCCTGGCGACGGACAAGCTGATTCTCGCCCACTGCGTCTGGCTCGATGAACAGGAGCGCCGGATCATTCAAGAGCGCGGCGTCAAAGTCACGCACTGTCCGGGCTCCAACATGAAGCTCGCTTCCGGACGCGCCGACATTCCGGCTCTGCTGAATGCGCACGTCTGCGTCGGGCTCGGAGCCGACGGCGCGCCGTGCAACAACAACCTCGACATGATGAATGAGATGCGGCTCGCGGCCCTCATGCACAAGCCGGACCATGGTCCGACCGCGATGGATGCCCGCACCGTGTTCCGCATGGCGACGATCGGCGGGGCTGAAGCGATGGGGCTGGAGAACGAGATCGGCTCGATTGAAGTCGGGAAAAAAGCGGACCTCGTGCTGCACGACTTGTACGATTTCCATACGTATCCGTCCTACGATGTCGATACCATTTCACGCCTCGTCTATTCTGCAACGCGTGCTGACGTCGTCATGACGATGATCCACGGGCGGATCGTCATGGAAGACCAGCAGCTGAAGACGATCGATAAAGATACCGTCCTGCGCGAAGCAGACAGCTCGATCCGCCGGCTGATCGGGCGTATTCCTGAACTTGCCGGAGCATCGGTACCGGAATACGATCAGCTGTCCAGTCACTCGGGATAACGAGACAAAGAGGGGGAGTCCGCATGTATACCATCAGAGAAATCAACGACATGTCACAGGAATCGTTTATAGAAAGCATCGGTCCGATTTTTGAACACTCGCCGTGGATTGCGGAACGGACGTGGCACCGCGGCCCGTTCGAGGATAAGGCAGCACTCCTGGAGGCGCTGCAGAAGGACATGTACCGCGCATCAGAGGCCGAGCACTTGTCTCTTCTGCGGGCGCACCCCGATCTCGGGACGAAAATGGAAGTCACCAGTGCTTCCCGCAGCGAACAGCAGGGAGCTGGTCTCGATCAGCTGACGACGGATGAATATGACGCGCTGACGAGAATGAATGAAGCCTATAAAGAGCGCTTCGCCTTCCCGTTCATTCTGGCGGTGAAAGGAAAAACGAAGCAGGATATTCTGACAGACATCGAGCGGCGCCGTCATCATACGCTGCAGGTGGAGCGGGATACGGCACTCCGGGAAGTGGCGGCGATTGCCAGCTTCCGCTTGGAAGCACTCGTAGCCGACTCGGCTGCCAGCAGGCAGGCGGGCATGGCGTAAATAGATTAAGTATGGAAGAAAAGAAGGGATGATCGAGAAGATGGATACAGTCAAAAAGAAAACAGCACGGACGATGTATTACGGGAAAGGGGATGTGTTCGTTTATCGGACGTATGCGGCTCCGCTGCAGGCTGAACCGATTCCCGAGTCGCGTTTCACGGGGCGCTCGAATACGATTTTCGCAATGGATGCCCAAGTATCGCTGGAAGGAGAGGCGTTTCTTCCATCCTTTACCGATGGTGACAACAGCATGGTCGTAGCAACCGATTCGATGAAAAACTTTCTGCTTCACTATGCCGGGGAGTATGAAGGGTCGACGATGGAAGGATATTTCTATTACACGGCGTGCCGATTCCTGGAGAAATACGACCATATCGAAGCGGTGAACTTCACCGGGACGCAGCTGCCATTCCTGGAAGCGGAAACCGCCGGCGGCCGCAGTGCGGTCGTATTCGGAGAACAGACATTGAATCGACCGGCCGCCGATGTCCGGGTGGTCCGCGGAGAAGAAGGACCCGTGCTCGAAACGATGCGGGGCGGTGTGACCGATCTGCATCTGATCAAGGTGGAAGGAAGCTCGTTCGCCGGCTTCGTCCGGGATGAGTTCACGACGCTTCCGGAGACGACCGACCGGCCGCTGTTCATCTATTTGAACATCCACTGGACGTATGCCGATCCGGAGACAGCGGTGACCGAATATGTGCCGGCCGAACAGGTGCAGCACATCGCCCAGACGATTTTCGACAGCGAGCATTCCCCGTCGATTCAAAAACTGATTTATGATATCGGTGTCCGGACGCTGGAGCGGTTCCCGCAGTTGGAAGAAGTATCGTTTGAGTCGAACAACCGGACGTGGGAGACCATCCGGGAAACGACGGCCGGCGGCGGGAAAGGTCAAGTATTTACGGAGCCGCGTCCTCCTTATGGTTTCCAGGGATTTGCTGTCCACCGGGAGGACCTCCCGCATGAAGGGTAAACTGACGACCCATGTCCTGGACACGAGCATCGGCCGCCCGGCGGCCGGCATGCGCTATGAACTCTGGCAGTATGACCCTGCCACGGAAGAATTCTGCCTGCGTGCGGAGGGGAGCCTGAACGATGATGGGCGTGCCGACGCCCCGCTGCTCTCCGGCGAAACGATGCGGAAAGGGACGTACGAGCTTCTCTTTCACGTCTACCCGTACTTTGAGTCGCGGGGCGTCATTCAGCCAGACCCCCCGTTCTACCACGTCATTCCCATCAGTTTCGGCATCGCCGATCCGGATGAACATTACCATGTGCCGCTGCTCGTTGCACCGGGCGGCTACAGCACGTACCGGGGCAGCTGAAAAGCTGCCCTTTTTTGAAGTATAAGAATGTATAAGTTTTCATACAAGGTGACGGCGGCTTCGTGCGCTGCGCGGGAAGAAAGCAAACCCCTTTCTTCCCTTGAAAAGCATGCAGCGACGCCGCACGCCGTTCCGACCAAAAGGCGCTCTGCGCTTTTGTTCGGTGATAGGAATGTATATGTTTTTATACAGTACGACGACGGCGTCGCGCGCGGCGTGGGTAGAACGTCTCTAATAGCGTGCAGCGGCACGCGTTCTGTTCTGAACAGCCGGCGCACGCTGTAGATGACTGTTGATCCGACTGGAAAGCGCGTGTGCCAGCGATGGGGTCTTGCCATCTTCTTTACCGGAACGGAGGAGGCTATTTTGTCCCCGTGCAGTACGGGTACGATGGAAGCCGATGTCCTGAAGGAGTACCTGCCATGGGCACCGCCCGTGCAGGAAGCCTTTGTCTTCAAGCTGGAATAAGCGTCACCAGTGGCCGATTGGCCGTATGCCGTTCTTGAAAAAGAGAAAGGTATACGGCTTTTTGGCGTGCCCGAGCAGAAGGCGACGACTCCGACAGGATCCGCGCCGTCTGAAAATCCCTTCTTCCCCGGGAGAGGGGAAGAAGGACTTGAAGACAAGCCCTGCTGAAAGCCCGGCGCGGCAGGCACAGCGCCTGATTTCCGTACGTTTTTTACGCTTACCTATGCAACAGGGTGGAGGAAGATGATGCGGTTTGGCGGCGGGGTTTCAGCGTGAGTCGACAGGGCTGCGTGCATACCTCGACGTACCTCTTGCCTCGTGTGGCGAGGTTGTAGCCGTGTGGCGGGCTTTTTCTTTGGGGCGACAGCCTTTCGCCGCGGGGCGTCGAGGTTTGGGGGTCCGGGCGACAGGCTTTGTCTGCCGAGTCGACGAAGTTTCCACACGTATTCTTTGACGCTTCCTTTCGAACAAAAGGCGCTCTGCGCTTTTTGTTTTTTAAGAACGTTTGTTCGATTTCTCTTCTGGGTATACGTAGAGTGTGGTACAATAAATGCGAACGTATATTCTGATATGAGGTGATGAGGATGGAACAGCGCGCTTCCCACCAGGTGCTTTGTGCGGACATGAAGAGTTTTTACGCGAGCGTGGAAGCCGTCGACATGGGGCTGGACCCGCTGACAACGAAGCTGGCGGTCGTCGGGGATGTAAACCGGTCCGGCAGTGTCGTCCTTGCTGCGACGCCGGCGATGAAAAAGGAGCACAACATCCGGACCGGCTCCCGCCTGTTTGAAATCGAGAACATCAACGACAGCAGCATCCATGTCGTACAGGCACGGATGCGTCGTTACCTGGAGCAGTCAAACCGGGTGACGGACATCTACCGCTCCTACGTGCCGGAAGAGGCGCTGCACGTCTATTCGGTGGATGAAAGCTGGCTCACGCTCGACGGAACCGAGCACCTCTGGGGCGGCGCCTGGAAAACAGCTGAATCGATTCAGCGCCGACTTCTCCGGGAAATGGGACTGACGGTGACGATCGGCATCGGAGAAAACAAGTTCATGGCTAAAATGGCGCTCGACATCTATGCGAAGAAGCACGGAATCGCCGAGACGACCGGCGGTCAGTTCGCTGCCCATTTTCACCATCTGCCGCTGCGGGAGATGTGGGGGATTGGAGAAGGGATTGCTTCAAGAATGGAGCGCCGTCTCTGTTATACGATCGGCGACCTGGCGGCTGAACCTGTGGAGGTGCTGGAGAAGGAATTCGGCGTACTCGGGCGGCAGGTGTGGCTGCAGGCGCACGGCATCGATGACAGTCCGGTCTTCTACGACCCGGAAGCGCCTCCGGATGTGGCTTTTTCCTTTGACCGCGGCAGCAGCAACGCCGGCATCAAATCGGTCGGCCGTGGGGTGACGCTGCTCCGGGACTATGCGCGCCGGCCGGAAATCCGTCAGGTCATCCGCGACCTGGTCGAAGAAGTGGCCGAACAGCTGCGGAGACGGAAACTGATCGGCCGGACCGTCCACCTGTCCATGCGCTACAGCCGGGAGACGGCGGGGCGCGGGTTCTCGCGGCAGAAATCCTTTCATCAATTCTGGACCAACGATGTCGATGATCTTTACCTGCAGGCGCTGGCACTCTTCGATACGTATTATGCCACCCGTGCTGTCGTCCGGAAAATCCGCGTGTCCGTCAGCGGACTGGCGCCGGAATATGAACGGTTCTCCTTTGATGAGAAGCGCGAAAAGAAAAAGCAGCTGTGGCGGACGATGGATGCGGTGAATGAACGGTACGGGCGGGGGACGATCCGCACGGGGGCCGGCTTCACGAAAGCGAGCATCCAGGAAACCCGCAGTCGGAAAGTCGGCGGGCATTACTCCGGCTGATGAGAAATGAGAAAGCTCCGGGAGGCACGTGGTCCTCCGGAGCTGTAGGACGTAATAGGATGCGTGCCGGCGGAGAACCGTGGCTGAAGGTTATACCTGCCACGGCCGTCCATGCGGCACGGATTTGCGGATCGGCGTGGAGGGCAGCTGGTTCCGGGAGACGATCCGGGGCTCCATGCCCTGCTCCATCCGCTTTTTCACACTGCTGTCCATGCGGAACGTATAAACCGGCTTAAACTGCCGGCGGGCGATATGAAGACAGACCGGGCAGAGGGCGTGTGATTTCGGCCCTCTGCTGGACTGGTGCCACTGCGTAAACTCTCCGCAGCCGCCGCAGAGAAACGTATAGTTTGGCAAACTCCTCACCTACTTCTTCGGAAAGACATCCTGATTCACGAATATATCTTTCGGGATTGCCACGGTGGCGCAGGCATTCGGGATGTCCACGACCCCGCTGAGGCGGCCTTCCACCGGCGCCGTACTTAACAGCATGTACGCCTGCTCCCCGGTGTAGCCGAGTGTTTTCATGTAATCGATCGCGTTGAGACAGGCCCGCCGGTAGGCGATATTCGCATCCAGGTACGTCTGCTTTCCACTTCCTTCTTCCACGGAAATACCTTCGAACACGATGTAATCCGTATAATGAGGCTCGACCGGACTCGTTTTGAAAATCGGGTTCGATTTGATCTGGTATTTTTCCATCCCGCCTTTGATCACATCCACCTGGAGGTCAATCCAGCCGGGAATTTCGATACCGCCGCAGAACGAAATTTCGCCGTCCCCCTGAGAGAAGTGCAGGTCGCCGACGGACAGCTTGCCGCCTTTCACGAACACAGGAAAATAGACGCGCGAGCCTCTCGTCAAGTTCTTGATATCGCAGTTGCCTCCGTTTTCCCGGGGAGGAACGGTGCGGGCACCTTCTTTGGCGACACGGTCGAACTCTTCCCCTTTCAACTGGCCTAGTACGGCACTGGATGGGTCGGGAAGGTTGGCAAGCGGCGGCACCCGGTTCGGGTCTGTATCCACGAGCTCCTTCTCCCGCCGGTTCCATTCGTCGAGCATCTCTTTAGACGGCGCGGTGCCGATCAGCCCGGGATGAATCAAACCGGCGAACGAGACGCCGGGGATGTGGCGCGATTCGGCATAAATGCCACGAATGTCCCAGATGGATTTGTTGGCTTCCGGATAATGATCCGTCAGGAAGCCGCCGCCGTTTTCGCGCGCAAAAATCCCGTTGAATCCCCATTCTGCCTCTGGAAAGACACCGATATCGAGAATATCGACGACGAGGAGGTCGCCCGGCTCGACGCCGTTGACGTGAACCGGTCCGCTGAGTACGTGAACGCGGTTCAAATCTACGTGCTTGATGTCCGAAGGGTCGTCATTGTCTGAGATCTGTCCGTCTGTCCAATCGAGACATTCCATCCGGAACGATTCTCCTGGTTCGACAGAGAAAGCCGCCGGAATATCGGGGTGCCACCGGTTGTGTCCCGGGACATCCTGTTTGTCCATTTTTTTCGTAATGTCGACGTGGAATTTGGTTTTTGGCACTGCTCATCCCTGCTTTCTTTTGATTTTTGGTCATCAATCAAAAAAATCAGCCGGCAAAAGGCAAGAGGCAAACGGAACGGAGCTGCTGAACAATGAGGAATCGGGGGGAGAATCACCTCCTCAGCGAACGAACGGATGGAAAGAAGAAACAAAGAAGCACAACAATAGGTTGAGCTTAGCACCAACGACAGAAGCAGTCAATGGAAAGGGGCGCACAATTTTGAAAATTCTATTTATTTTGAGTGGAGAGTAGGGATAGACGATGACTTGGTGCTCTGCTGTGTCCGCTCCGATTCCAAACGACGGGTATGATCGATAACCTCCGTACCTTCGATGGACTTTTTTCCAGCGGCTGCCCGGGCAGCCGGAGACCGGAAGGAGCTTGGGTAACGGAAGGTTTTCGGGTTGTGGGAGGGGATATCGGCGGCTTGCGCCCGAAGCGCCGCTGGCGGGCTCCGAGCGTCCGAGCCCGGCGGCGGAACGTCCGCTGCGTCTTCCGAAGTGACCGCCCAGAGCCGATAGGGCCGCTGGTGCGGCTGCAGCGTCTGCTTTGGCCGTCCTTGCGTCCGCCCACGGCCGCGCTGCGTCCGAGCGGCCGGCTGCAGCGTCCGCTCCGGTTCCAAACGACGGACATGATCGATAACCTCCGTGCCTTCGATGGACTTTTTTCCAGCGGCTGCCCGGGCAGCCGGAGACCGGAAGGAGCTTAGCTAACTGGAGGTTTTCGGGTTGTGGAAGGGGATGTCGGCGGCTTGCGCCCGAAGCGCCGCTGGCGGGCTCCGAGTGTCCGAGCCCGGCGGCGGAACGTCCGCTGCGTCTTCCGGAGTGACCGCCCAGAGCCGATAGGGCCGCTGGTGCGGCTGCAGCGTCTGCTTTGGCCGCCCAAGCGTCTGCCCCCGGCTGCGCTGCGTCCGAGCGTCCGACTGCAGCGTCCGCTCTGTATCAAAATTGGTGACACGCAGCTCCTTTCCTGAAGTCGCCGCAGCCAAAAGAGAATCGGCTGCGATAGGAAGACGGATACAGCCCACTTCTCAAGCACGTCCTCCCTTAAGAAAAGCAAAATCACGCCGGAGAGGCTTCTCCGGCGTGATTGGTCCTTCTTAAAGTATAAGAAAGCATTCCTGTATTGAAGTAATTTGGGGTTTGTCAAAAAAAGAGCCCTCCTGGTAGGATACAAGGTGTCCAAAGCTGATCAGCGAAAAGGACCCCTAACTACTTCCAAGGAGGACTCACGAATGAATTATAACCGAAACGAAAACATCAAGCAAATCCATTCAGAGACATTGATTATCGGTGTTGATATTGCGAAAAAAACCAACTACGCCCGGGCTCAGGATGACCGCGGTATTGATCTTGCCGAAGCCTTTCGGTTCGATAACAGGTATTCTGGATTCCGTGCTTTGTTGGAATGGGTGACTCAACTGAAAACATCGTT
>NZ_AUCK01000023.1 GCF_000429725.1 Alkalicoccus chagannorensis DSM 18086
GTACGATAGTAATCCTGCTTTTCTGCTCTCATGCGCTGGACTTTTGCTTCAATCTCTTCAAGTGCATGAGGGTTAGAGGCAAGCAGTTCCTCTTTATTACCGAAATTTTCGAGGACGCGCACCTTCGGTTTCTTCGTCTGAGGATCACGAAAGGATTCAATAATCCGGACGTATTCTTTGCCTCTTGATTGATAAACCTGCATGTTCATAAGATGCTCGCCTCCTTATAACAACCATAACATATATACATTCATAATACAATAATAAAAATAATAAATAAGCGGTAACCCTTACTGTCTCAAGGGTTACCGCTTATTTATTTCGATAAAACTGCAAAAGTCAGGAAAAAGGCGCTCCGCACTGTGGTTTGTATGGACATGCTTGGATGTTCTCCGTTCGAAGAAGTGTGCTTGTTCAATCTGCTGAGCTTATTCCTTCTGAGCTGGTGTGTCCTTTGAACAGAATCACAAATGACCATATGTTGATTATCATTGAGCTTCAATTGAAGCAGGGCTTCTGCGGGTGAATTCATTTACGAATGAACTGATATAGGGATTCATTTATAAAGGAAAAAAAGGGATTTATGCAAATTGGCGTTTTAACGAAAGTCTTATAGGTAATAGGTAAACAGTAATCATGGAAGGAGGTACCATCTTGGCTGACAAGAAAAAATCCCCATTACCTAACGACACGGTTTCCTGTATTGCAGCTGGTTCTGTGGCAGGAGCGGCGCTCGGACTGCTCTACTCCAGTCCAAAAGCACGGAAAGCGGCTGTTTTTACGGCAACCTCTCCAGCAGGAAAAGCAATCGGCACCCATCTCTTTTCATCGGCACAAAACTATTTCTTATCCGAAGTGCAGTCCCAGGTAGAAGATAAGGTACCAGGGGGCAGATTCATTAAAAATGTGCTCCCTTCACCAGATACTACATCCGCATCCAAAGAAGGTGCTTCTGATGAAGAAGACGGAACGGAGGAGGAAGTAGAAGCGCTCAAAAAAGATCAGGAAGATCTGGATGAGCGGCTGCAGCGTATTGAAACGATGCTCAGTAAACTTCTCGAGGAAGATGATGAAGACGATGAAGATGCAGAGAACGAGGAAAAGGAGGATGAATCATGAGTGAAGAAAAGAAAAAGCCGGGAACAATAAAATGTACAGTAACCGGAGCATTGATAGGCGGAACAGCCGGTTATTATCTCTGTCCCAAAAACAGGGAGAAATTAAAAGAAAAGCTGGAGGAGGTGGATTTTGACGAATTAAAGGAAAAAGGTAGTGCTCTGGCCTCTGAGTGGAAAGACAAGACGACCGAGAATACGAAGAAGCTGACTGGTGCTCTGTTCCAGCGAGACAACGGTGATGAGGAAGAAGAGGAGGAGCAGGAAGAAAGTGCAGAAGAGGAAACCGAAAGCTCCACCCGAAAGAACCGGGGTCAATCCAAGCGTGCTGCAAAAAATGCAGAAAAAGAGAACGAACAGCTGCGGAGCCGGATCGATGAGCTTGAAGAAAAGCTTGAGCAGGTCCTGAGCCAGGAAGACAGTGAAGGCGGAGAGCAGCGCAGCACGAAGGTAGCAAAATCTTCTTCCAGCCGGAAAAAAAGTTCTTAAGGAAAAGGGGAACCGATAATGCCGGGTATCGTGAAGGAGAAAGATGTTATACTTCAGTTAATGATCGACGCAGTGAATGAGAGCAGCGACTATGAAATTGCTGTGACGTTAAATACCGGTGGACTGCTGATCAGTGGCACGCTGGCAGGTGTATCGGATTATTTTGAAGAATTGAAGAAAGAATTTGAAGGCGGTCACGAACAGGATGAACATATCCGGAGTCAGCTGGACCGTGCACTGGAAAGGCTGGATGCTGCATCAGATTCCGACATCAGCTATATCCATCTGAAAGGTGCACGTATCTATGACCCTTCCGGAAATGCCGTTCCGAATACCGATACCGTTCTCTGGCGGGGACAGCTGAAAGAAGTAGATGGCTTTTTCCTCGGCGCCCTGGAGAGAACGTAGAGGAGGTGTGCCGTGTCAGAGGATAAAGAAGATCTCCAGGAGAAAGCAAAAGTGCTGAAAAAGCAGGCAAAAAAGTCTGTGAAGAAAGCCGGCAAAGACATTCAGAAAGAAAGTGACACTGCCGATAGTGTCGGGACAGCGGCGAATATCGCCAAGCATGTCTACGACAAGTTTGAGCACGCTTCAGAAGCAAAAGAAGAAATCAAGGAAAGTGTTGACGAAGCTGGTGACAAGCTGCAGGAGACGAAAGAAAAAGCGCTCTCCAAAGCAGAAGATGCCAAAGAAGAGCTGAAAAACCAAGCTGAAAATGCGAAGGAAGAAGTGATGGACAATGCTCTCACAAGCCAGAGCGAATCCTCAGACGATGGGATTAAGATGGTGAGTGACATTAAAGGGTATTCCGGAGTAAAAGGTGCGAGCCGCGTCAAAGGGGCCGCACACATTAAAAAACCTTAAGGAGTGGATCTATAATGGCTATTCAAAAATCAACTGATTCGTCCAGTCTTGCAGACATCATCGACCGTATCCTGGACAAAGGTATTGTTATTGACCTCTATGCCCGCATCTCTCTCGTAGGTATTGAGCTGATCACGATTGAAGCCCGTGTTGTTATTGCAAGTGTGGATACATGGCTCCGATATGCAGAGGCTGTCGGCCTTCTCCGAGACGAAGTACAGGGTGAAATCGATCCTGACGTAGCTCAAGGCGGACGAGAGCAGCTGAACTTCGCCTGATAAAGAACACTTCACGCTTCAACTGTCGTTGAACGGCTGAGTGCCATCAGAAGATATGCACTTCTGGTGGCACTTTTTCCAAAGCCGGATCTCCTGACGCCGGCTGTTCCATCGAAAACACCACACAGACTGGAGGAATTACCATGAAAGCGGATGAAGTAATGAAGGTAGTGAAAGAATTTTTTGAAGAACATCTGAACCCCGTACACCGAATAACCTCTGTCAACAACAAAGGGAACTATGTGGAAGCGGGTGTGGAAGTCATCGAGGAAAAAGAATACATGAAACGATACGGAAGGGACCAGTTGATCGGCATGTATCAGGTAAGATTGAACAACAAAATGGAAGTCACCTCTTTCGAACGCATTGGTCTCCGTAAGCGGACATCCACGATCGAGGAGAAAGAAAAGGAAGAAGCATAAGGGAGGTCTGTCGGTATGGGATTCTATTTATTGGGAGTCATACCAGAAGCGGAAGAACGAACATACCCCGACATTAAGCTGGCCGGCAAAACGTGCAAGGTGACGTCGGTTCCTGTAAAAGACATGTCGGTGATCTGCGCAAAAGCTCCCGTCCAAGTCTACGTGCCGAGCAGGGAGAATGCCAAAGGTCACCAGAAGGGCGTGCAGGAAATCATGAAGTATCACTCTGTCATCCCGGTCAGCTTCGGCAATGTCGTTGAGTCTGAGAAAGATGTCAAAAAGTTTCTTTCGCAGTTGAGGCCGGAGTTTCAGCGCGTATTTCCAAAGATAAAAAACAAAATGGAGGTCGGGCTGAAGCTCACCGCATCAAAAGAATGGCTGCAGGAGCAGGCGGCTGGTGATAAGCAGCTGCAGAAACATGCTGGGAAAGGCAACGGCCACATGTATCAGCAGATTGAGGCCGGCGAAGCTTCGAAAGCATGGGTGGAGCGTTTTCAGAAGAAATTTGATCAGGAAGTATTCCGCCCTCTCGCTGCTGTTGCGGACGCGGCCAAGTCGAATGAAGTCGTAGATCCCCGTATGCTGTTGAACGCTGCCTTTCTGCTTGACTACGAGAAAGAAGAAACGTTTGATAAGAAAGTCAATGAGCTGTATGAGGAGTGGGGAGATCATATCTCCTTCACCTACACCGGACCATGGCCGGCATATAACTTTATTGATATTCAAGTGAAGGCGTCAGGATCATGATTAAAAAGCTGTTCACCTGGCCTCTCGACACCGTGCTGTTCGTCGGGCGGAAGGTGAAAGATGAAGTAGATCAGGAGCTGTACGACCTGGAAACGATCCAAAAAAAACTGGTTCAGCTGCAGATGCTTCTGGAGCTTGGCGAAATATCAGAGGAAGCATACGAAGAAGAAGAAGCTGTGCTCCTGGAGCGTTATGAGAATGCAAAGCGGATGGAGATGGAAGGGGAGCAGGAATGAGTTATTACTATGTATATGGATTCATGCCGACGGATGTCGGCATTGATTATCCGGAAGCTGCCGGCATCGATGGGGACGATGTAAAATATGCAGCTGAGGAGCGGATCACCGTGGTTTACACGGAAGTCTCACCCGACGTGTACGGAGAAGCTGCGCTGCAGAAACAAGTAGAAGACGTGCAATGGCTGAAAGAAAAGGCGTTTCATCATCATGATATCGTTCAGCATCTTTACAAGCAGGGCCAGGTCATCCCCCTCACGTTCGGCACCGTGTATGAAAACTATCAGAATGTCGAAGAGACTGCCCGCTTTTATCAGGATGCGATGCATGAGCTGTTTGAAGAGCTGGAAGGGACAGAAGAGTGGAGCATCAAACTTTTCGTCGATAAAGATCAATACAATACTTATATGAAGAATGACTCCGACCTTCTGCAGGATCGGATCAAAGAGATAGAAGCGATGCCGAAAGGAAAGCAGTTTTTTGAGAAGCGGAAGCTGAAAGAGTGGCTGGAGAATGCGTCGGAGGAGGAGCTGAAAAAAAAGGCGCACGAACTGCATGAGCAGCTGCAGCAGCTGACAAAGAAAGCGTCGTCGAAGAAAAATTGGAGCCGTCAGGCAAGCGGCAGAAAAGAAGAAATGTTCTGGAACGGTGTGTACCTGCTTGCCGGGGAGGAACAGTTGAAAGAGGTAGAAGCGCTCGTCCGTTCTTTTCAGGACGACTATGAACATCAGGGAATCATCGTGGAAGCTACCGGGCCATGGCCTGCCTATCACTTTGCTGTGCTGCCTCAGATGGAAAAACCGGACTAAGGAGGAGCTATGGCTTTAGACAGAGACAAAGAAGTTGCGCTGGTGGACGTTCTGGATGCCGTCCTCCAGAAGGGTGTTGTTGTAAAAGGGGATATCATGCTCTCCATCGCCGATATTGACCTTGTCTATATTGATCTGCGTCTGCTCATTTCCGCAGTGGATACACTGCAGAAGCCGGCAGAGAAAGGAGTGGAGGAAGTTGAGTAACGGAGAACTGACAACAAGAACCAACAGTGGACATATTGCACTGGATCCGGAAAAGGCAGAAGAAGGACTCGCCCAGCTCGTGCTTACAGTGATCGAGCTGCTTCGTGATCTGGTGGAACGACAGGCCATGGCGCGCGTGGACAGCGGCTCTCTTTCGGAAGAAGAAGTGGAACGCCTCGGCGAAGCGTTGATGAACCTGGAAGAGAAAATGGAAGAAATGAAATCCTATTTCAACTTGTCCGATGAAGATTTGAACATCGACCTCGGTCCTCTCGGGAACCTGCTGTAGCAGCCGCGATATTTTAAAGGAGTGTTCACATGGAAGAACGTAATGTAATGAAAACCCCGCTCGGATCGAACAGCCTGGTGGATGTTCTCGAAACGGTGCTGGATAAAGGGGTGATCATCGCCGGAGATATCTCGATCAATCTGGCTGAAGTCGAACTGATCACGATCCGCATCCGGCTGTTCATCGCTTCTGTAGATAAAGCGAAGGAAGTCGGCATGGACTGGTGGGAAACAGATCCTTACTTTTCGTCTAATGCGGCGAAAGACAACCGCCTGGAAGAAGAAAACCGCGAGCTGAGGGAACGGCTCGAAAAACTGGAGAGCCAGTCACAGCCATCCGGTAACGACAAGGAAGAAGAGGCTTCCGCTTCTGGTAAAGCGGACTCGGAGGAGTCGTCCAGTTGATCGTGAGTCGATGCGGACCGTCTGCATCGGTGAAGAACGGAGTTTTCTGATGGACGATGTCGGAGAGGTGTATCATGACGCACCGGGAGCGGATGACTTCCGGCGGTCGTCAAAAAAGAATATGCACACAGCCCGTTGGAACAGCCTTCTGACGGGCTTTTTCTGTATGTAACACCTGGCCTCCTTCCAGCAGATCAAAAGCCCTCCTGCACGTTCCAGGCGCTTCTCCTGCCGGGTGATGAAGCGGCCCGCCCCTCAGCGGAGCATCGTCCCTTGGATGATGGCAGCACGTACCCTCGTCTGCCTCGCTCTTTTTTCTCAGATGATAAGAATGTGTACGTTTGACGGCGCTATGTCGGCTGCGAGGCAAGCAGGAAGCCCGCATGCTTCCCTCTAAGAACCTGCGGAACACGCCGTTCCGACCAAAAGGCGCTCTGCGTTTTTTGTTCCAGGATAGGAATGTATAACTTTTCATACAAGGGGACGGCGGCATCGTACGCTGAGCGGGAAGAACGTAGAACCTGTTCTTCCCTTGAAAAGCCTGCAGCGACGATGCACGCCGTTCCGACCAAAAGACGCTGCGCGTTTTTGTTCAGCGGCAGCAGGACGGAGTGTGATACGATATCCCTCGGGAGGTGGGTGAAACATGAATACACCGGAAGGCATGGAACAGTTTCCGCTGGAATATGCGATACCGTTTGTACTAGTAGATTTTGCGCTTACATTGGCTGCATTAATTTCCTGTGTCAGGCAGGATATGACGAAGAAACAGCGGGTGATCTGGGTGTTGGTGATTGTCTTTATCAATTTCGTCGGCCCAATCATCTACTTTATATTTGGAAGAAATAAGGCATCATCGACGAAGCAGGAGCCTGAAAATTAAAACTATTTCGTTTCAGCTATGGATGCACACTTGAGCCTGCTGTAAAATGAGAGAAGCAGGGAGGGAAATCATCATGACGGAAAAAGAACGAGAACTATTATTGCTGATTGAAAGAGAAGGAAGAATGCCTGCAGAGAAACTGGCTAAAATGCTGGATCTGCCAATGAACGACGTCAAGGGCATGCTTAGAGAACTGGAAGAGCGGAAAGTGATTCACGGGTATTCTGCTATTATAGATTGGACGAAAGCCTCCGGCGCTGAAATGGTGACCGCGATGATCGACGTGAAAGTCACACCGCAGCGCGGCGTGGGGTTTGATGAAGTGGCAGAGCGGATTTATCGCTTCCATGAAGTGAAAGCCTGCTACCTGATGTCCGGCACGTACGATTTATCTGTCGTGATCGAAGGCAAAACGATGTCAGAGATCGCGAATTTTGTTTCAGAAAAGTTATCTACGCTGGAGTCGGTTATTTCAACAACAACCCACTTCCGCCTGAAGCAGTACAAACACGATGGCATTATCTTTGATGAAGACGATGATGAAGATCATCGAATGGTGGTATCGCCATGACAAACGTGTCCTCCAGTCATCACGTACAGCTCTCCAATGCTGTAGACAGCATCGCCCCGTCCGGCATCCGTCGTTTTTTTGATTTGGCATCATCGATGGATAACATTATCTCTCTTGGTGTCGGGGAACCTGATTTTACGACGCCTTGGAGTGTCCGTGAAGCGAGTATCCATTCCCTTGAACGAGGATTGACTGCCTATACGGCGAATGCTGGACTGATCGAGCTGCGCAGGGAAGTAAGCCGTTATTTGGACGATCGTTTTCAGACCGAGTACGACCCGGAGTCAGAGGTTGTCATAACGGTCGGAGCCAGTGAAGGGCTGGATATTGCTGTCAGAACCGTTGTAAACCCAGGAGATGAAGTGCTGATAGTTGAGCCTTGCTTTGTGTCCTATGCGCCGCTCGTGACGCTGGCAGGCGGTGTTCCTGTGCCTGTGCCGACGTTCATGAAAGATGATTTTGCAGTGACGGCAGAGAATATCAGGAGCAGAATCACGCCGCGGACGCGGGCGCTGATGCTCTCTTTTCCGAACAACCCGACCGGTGCGGTAATGAACGGCGGAGCACTGCAGGCGGTAGCGGATGTGGTCAAAGAACACGATCTCGTTGTGCTGTCTGACGAAATTTACGCAGAGCTTGCCTATGATGAAGAACACGTGAGCACAGCAGCATTGGAAGGCATGTGGGAGAGAACGATCCTCATCAGCGGCTTTTCCAAATCCTTCGCCATGACAGGATGGCGCGTCGGATACGTCTGCGCCCCGGAGCCGTATGCCGCCGCTATGCTCAAAATCCACCAGTATGCGATGATGTGCGCTTCGACGATGGCCCAGTACGCGGCGTTGGAAGCGATGCAGAGCGGGCAGGAAGAAATGGAAGAGATGGTCGTCAGTTACCGGCACCGTCGGAATTACTTTGTCCGGTCTCTCCGCGAAGCCGGATTGTCCTGTCATAAACCCGGCGGTGCGTTCTATGCCTTTCCGTCCATTGAATCGACCGGCCTCAGCTCCGAGCAGTTCGCCGAGCGGCTTCTGCTGGAAGAGCGCGTCGCGGTTGTCCCGGGACACGTGTTTGGAGCCGGCGGGGAAGGGCATGTCCGCTGCTCCTACGCTGCTTCGATGAGTCAGCTGGAGGAAGCCGCAGCGAGAATCGGGCGGTTTACCGCGCGCGTAAAGAAAGAATCTTAGAGGACTTTGTTTTTTTGAAAAAACGTGTTATAATTACACAGTTAAAAAATATTTAGGAGTTGTTTGCATGTCAGGTCAATACGAAGCAGGAAGTATTGTTGAAGGTAAGGTAACTGGAATCAAGCCGTTTGGTGCGTTTGTTGCACTTGATGAGAAGAAGCAGGGACTCGTCCACATCTCTCACATCGCTCACGGTTATGTGAAAGACATCAACGAAGAGCTGTCTGTCGGAGATCAAGTGAAAGTGAAGATTCTATCCGTAGACGAAGAGTCCGGTAAAATCTCTCTTTCTATTAAAGAAACACAGCCGAAGCCGGAGCGTCCAGAACGCCAGGGCGGCGGCGGTGGAGGCGGCGGTCCTCGTCGTCAAAACAACCAGCAGCAGAGTCAGCCACAAGGCTTCAACACGCTGGAAGACAAGCTTAAAGATTGGCTCAAGCAGTCAAACGAAATTCAGGCAGACCTCAACAAGCGTATCAAGAAGTAAGATCCCAGTTGTAATTACTGAATACACTTCCTATTAAAAAGAACTGTTTCTCCTTCGGGGGAAGCGGTTCTTTTTTTCGGTTCTAAAATAAATGTTGGGGAAAGATTCTGGCCTGCCGACCTCTGTCGATGCAAGCGACACCTACGGAGAGGGAGGATCCATAATCGCCTGCCGTGCTGCTGCGCGCGGTTTCGTCCTTTCCGCATGGAGCGTGAATAGCGCTTAGAAAAGATGAGCGTCGTTTTCTTTGCGTCTCAAGGGACTCTATAGAATAATAGTAGACGATAGATCATCAGAGGAGGGTCAGACATGGACTCATTTGTATATCGGAATCCAACGAAATTGATTTTTGGCGAAGGCCAGGTGCAGGAACACCTTGCGGAGGAATTGAAACAGTTCGGCACGCGTGTACTGCTCGTATATGGTGGAGGAAGCATCAAAAAGAACGGATTGTACGATGAAGTGACGAGCCTGCTGCAGGAGCACGGCTTAGAGGTGCATGAACTCGGCGGCGTGGAGCCCAATCCCCGGCTTAGTACGGTTAGAAAGGGCATTGAGACGGCACGGGAGCATGACGTGGATGTCCTGCTTGCGGTCGGCGGTGGCAGCGTCATTGATGCTGTCAAAGCGATTGCAGCAGGCAGTAAATATGATGGCGATGTGTGGGATCTGGTCACGAAAAAAGCACAGGCAGCAGATGCCCTTCCATTTGGAACCATCTTGACGCTTGCAGCAACCGGTTCGGAAATGAACGCAGGTTCTGTTATTACAAACTGGGAAACGCACGAAAAATACGGATGGGGCAGTCCGCACGTCTTCCCGGCCTTTTCCATTCTGGATCCGTTGAATACGCTCTCGGTTCCTGAAAATCATACCGTTTACGGCATCGTCGATATGATGACGCACGTACTGGAGCAGTATTTCCATCCGCAGGAGACCACACCTCTGCAGGAGCATATGTGTGAAGCTGTTCTGAAAACAGTCATCGAGACAGCGCCGGGGCTCGTGCAGAACCTGGAGGATAAAGAGCGGAGAGCGGTCGTGCTCTATGCCGGTACGATTGCCTTGAACGGCACGCTGCAGATGGGTGTCCGGGGAGACTGGGCTTCGCATAACATTGAGCATGCCGTTTCGGCTGTTTATGACATTCCGCACGCAGGAGGTCTCGCGATTCTCTTTCCGCAGTGGATGCGTCATCATCGAAAGCTCGGCAGGAGAAAACTCGTCCAGCTCGCCGAGCGCGTCTGGGGCATTGCACCCGCTGGAAAATCGGAAGACCAGCTGGCTGAAGAAGGCATTCAAAAGCTGGAACAGTTCTGGCAGTCGCTCGGCGCGCCGTCGCGGCTGGCAGACTATGACATCGACGAGAGCCGCTTTGATGAAATGGCAGACAAAGCGATGATCAACGGGCCTTTCGGTAATTTCAACAAGCTGAACAAAAAGGATGTACTCGATATCCTCGAAGCCTCCAAGTAACGGAGACGAGGGAGGATGCGGCTGCGGGTCTCACCGCGGCCGGACCGAAAAAAGAATCGTCCGTGAATCCGAATTCATTGCCCCGGGGGCTTGCAACCCGGGGCTCCTTTTTATAAAGTGAAAGAGAAATGAAAATGAATCTAAAGGAGACGTGACTTATGAATACGATCCGTTTTGATTATTCACAGGCGGCAGGCGAGCTGCAGCAGACAGAAATCGACCAGCTGCAGCGCGCGGTAACAGGAGCGCATGAGGACCTCCACAACGGGACGGGAGCTGGAAGCGACTTCCTTGGATGGATTGACCTGCCCGTGAACTATGACCAGGAAGAGTTCGCCCGTATTAAACAGGCAGCAGAAAAAATCAAGTCTGATTCGGACGTACTAATCGTCATCGGTATCGGCGGCTCGTATCTGGGTGCCCGGGCTGCCATTGAAGCATTGACGCACACGTTCTACAACGAACTTGGCGGCGACCAGCGCGGTGCCCCGCAGATTTTCTATGCAGGCAATAACATCAGTTCCACGTACGCCAAGCATTTGATGGAGCTGGTGAAAGACAAGGATGTCTCCGTCAATGTGATTTCCAAGTCCGGAACTACAACCGAACCAGCCATTGCCTTCCGTTATTTCAGGGAATTTCTGGAGAATAAATATGGCACAGAGGAAGCGCGCCGGCGTATTTATGCGACAACCGACAAGCAGAAAGGCGCATTGAAGCAGCTTGCTGACGAAGAAGGCTATGAATCCTTTGTCATTCCGGATGACGTGGGCGGCCGATTTTCCATTTTCACAGCGGTAGGCCTTCTTCCGATTGCTGCAGCCGGTCTCGATATTGATCAGATGATGAAAGGAGCAGCAGATGCCCGGAATGCATACGCTGACGCGGACATCGAGAATAACGAAGCATATCAGTATGCAGCAGTCCGTCATGCTCTCTATCAAAAAGGGAAAACGATTGAACTGATGGTCAACTATGAACCAGCACTTCACTATACAGGAGAATGGTGGAAGCAGCTGTACGGAGAGAGCGAAGGAAAAGACGGAAAAGGGCTGTTTCCGGCTGCTGCAGACTTCTCCACCGATCTGCACTCGCTCGGTCAATATGTGCAGGACGGGCGTCGTCAGTTGTTTGAAACCGTACTCCATGTCGGCAGCGAAAAAGAAACCGTCACGATCGGTAAAGACAAGGATGACCTCGACGGACTCAACTATTTGACGGGCGAGTCTATGGGATTTGTGAATGACAAAGCTTATCAGGGAACGATGCTGGCCCATATTGACGGGGGAGTTCCCAACCTTGTCATTGAGATTCCGGAACTGAATGAATACCATTACGGCTGGCTGATCTATTTCTTTGAAAAAGCGGTCGGGATCAGTGGATACCTGCTCGGAGTGAATCCATTTGATCAGCCGGGAGTGGAAGCATACAAGAAAAACATGTTTGCCCTGCTCGGGAAGCCAGGTTTTGAAGAAGAAAAAAAGGAGCTCGAACAGCGTCTGCGTCAGCAGGACTAATCGTAATCAGCAGAAGTCCGGTCTGAAAGCCTGCCGGATCGGTACAACAAGCGCGGTATGTCATCATGTGACATACCGCGCTTGTTTGACTTTGTGGGAAAGACGTCACAGCAGGATGACGATGGCCTTGTCGTTCGCGAGGGGAGGACGAGGGTCTGTTCTTCTTTCTAAAAACCTTTAGAACAAGAAACAATGAGCTTTCATAGAGAGAGTCCTGCATGGAG
Organism: Alkalicoccus chagannorensis DSM 18086; assembly: GCF_000429725.1. GTDB lineage: Bacteria > Bacillota > Bacilli > Bacillales > Salisediminibacteriaceae > Alkalicoccus > Alkalicoccus chagannorensis. The sequence continues at coordinate 12,206 of NZ_AUCK01000023.1, forward strand.
CGGGACAGTGTACGACATCTTTGAGGCATCCCTCGCCGCTTTCGTTTGGAGCGAAAGGCAGTGTTTCCTCGCTGGCATTTGTCTGCTGAAAGAGAAAAGAGAGTTCTCCTGTTCCGGGAGAACTCTCTTAAACACCTGGAGTGTGCCTTATTCAGGAACAGCTGCATCACCGATGTGCCTCCTGCCTGACGTTCATGGTGATGCAGCTGCATGCTGATTTTCCATCCGCGGGTTCCATGCCCGCAGCGATTGTTTTCTTCCACTTCTGTTTTCTACGGCTGCCGGAAGTTGACCCGGCCGATCAGAAAACAGGAAAGAGGAGGCATGCATTCGTTATTTTCCTTCTTCCTCTTCTTTCTTGAGTTCGCGTGCTTCGTCTTCGTCCATGATATTATCAGGTTCTTCTACGAGAACATCGTCTTCCAGCTTCCGTTCCGCTCGGAGATCCTCCAGAGCTGCGTAAATACGCTGGCGTTCGACAGGCAGGGAGCCGTCTCTCAATTCAGTAAACAGTGCTTTGAGCAGACAGTAGACCATGAGGAGCATAATGATCATGAATGGAAATCCTCCGACCAGCGAGGCGGTCTGCAGGGCGGTAAGACCACCGGCAAGAAGCAGCACGATCGCAAACAGGCCTTCCATGATCCCCCATGTGATACGCAGGCGTGTCGGCGGCAGCGGATTCCCTTTAGAGGTGAGCATGCCGATGACGTACGTACCGGAGTCGGAAGAAGTGACAAAGAAAACGGTGACAGACAGCATTGCTACTGCAATGAGCAGGGTCGACAGCGGGAATTCATTCAGCAGGGCAAAGAATCCCTGTGCTTCATCCGCCAGTACCTCATCCAAAATATCGATGCCGCCGAAGTGCTGTTCAAACAAGGCTGCACCACCGAATACACTAAACCACATCATACTTCCGACAGTTGGAACGAGCATGACCCCGATCGCAAAGCTGCGGATGGTCCGGCCGCGGGAGACACGGGCAATAAAGGAACCGACAAACGGTGCCCAGGCAATCCACCATGCCCAATAGAAAATGGTCCAGGCATCATACCAGCCTTCTGTCCCTTCCCCGGCTGCGTCAATACCGAAGGACATCGACAGCAGGTTCTGCAGGTAAGCCCCAGTGGAATGAGTGAACGCATTGAAGATAAAGAGTGTTGGGCCGAGGATGAGTACAAAGAGCATCAACATACCTGCAACACCGAGGTTGATCTGGGACAGCCATTTGATCCCTTTATCAATCCCCGTGGTTGTTGAAATGATTGCAAGTGCTGTGACGACGACCACAATCATAATCCAGAGTCCTTCGCTGTTTTCCCAGCCGAACAGCTGCTCGAGGCCGCCGCCGATCTGCATAACACCAAGCCCGAGAGACGTGGAGATACCAAACAAGGTTGCGAGGACACCGATAATGTTGACTGTGTTACCGATACCTCCGTCCAGACGATCCCGGCCGAGCAGCGGCTCCAGCGTAGAGCTGAGAAGCATCGGCAGGCCTTTACGATAGGAAAAGTAAGCGAGGGCACAAGCAACGATGGAATAGATCGCCCATGGATGAAAGCCCCAATGGAAAAACGAATACTGCAGAGCAAGGTGAACGGTTTCTTCCGTTCCTCCTTCTCCGAAAGGCGGCCAGTCATAGTGGTTCAGCGGTTCAGAAACGCCCCAGAATAAGAGGCCGATCCCCATCCCGGCGCTGAAGAGCATTGCGAACCAGGCAGGCAGCGGATATTCCGGTTTCTCATTGTCCTCACCAAGCTTAATTTCCCCTATTGGACTAAGTATGAGGAAGATAGTGACGATCAAGAAGATACTGGCGCCTAAAATGAAGGTCCAGCCTAAGTAAGTAGTTGTCCAGTCAAAGGTGGCATCCATAGCCTGGTTAAAGGTATCACCAAGCGAGATCCCGACAATGACAAATGCAGAAGCAAGAATCAGAGAAATAATAAATACGGGTGTTTTCAGTGTGTCACTGAACGACGTCAATCCTTTCGGACGTTGTTTCGGTTCCTTTGGCATACGAGCACCTCCTGAATTTTATGTGAACACTATTTATAATAAGGATCAAGCAGCAGTCTGCTTTGTCCGTATTACCACTCGGGTAGTCGTTCGGTAAAGAAATCAGTGTTTGTGCTGCTCTGCGGAAAGACGCGAACGCATCGTCCAACGCGGGAAGATCGGGCGGTATGTTCTCTGTAACAGTTTGCAATCAGATGTAGCCTGACTGCATAAAAGAAGGATAACGAACATACAGCGGGCTGTAAATGTAAAAAATGTACAAAAAATAGATATTTGCGTTTGAAAATGCAGATTCCGGGGAATCTGTGTCTTCTTCCTGCCTCTATACAGTAACCTAATAAATAAGATTTTAAACATAATGAAACATAAAAATCCGGCAGACGAAGAGCGCTGCCGGAATGTCATCCGAAAAAACGATCGTTCACAGGAGCTCCCCGAAGCAGAAAAAGCCCGGCAGCTCCCTTTTTATCTAAAGGCAGGCACCCAGCTTCTCCTTTCAGGAAAAAAACGTCCTGTATAAAAAAAGTTCTGCTCGTGATTCTGATTACTAACGAGAGAAGACGCAGCTCCAGTACGGCAGGCGGCGTAAATCTTCTGACGCACAGCGGGTCCTGACGGCATGCCGCTATGCGAAAGCCGGGAAATGCAGGTGAAGTAGAAAAAGCCGCCCGGCATGGCGGCGGTGTGCGCTTCTATCGCTGGAAGGTGCAGGCATTGAAGCCATAAAAAAAGCCGGCGCAGCCGGCTGGTACGTTATGTATGGTGGAGCCAGGGGGATTCGAACCCCCGACCTCTTCGCTGCCAGCGAAGCATTCTCCCGCTGAACTATGGCCCCGTGCACGATGATTATCATAGCAGAGGAGAGAATTTTTGACAAGAGGTTTATGAAAAAAGTATAAATAGAATATACCAGGCTGCACCGGCAACCACGGCTGTGACAAAGCCGCTGACGACATTTTCTTTGATGATTTTTTTATGTTTCACCCAGTCAAACATCGTCCAGCCGATAAAAATCGTCAGTGCAAAAATAACTGCTTCTATCATCTTCTGCCTCCTTCATCTCTCTGTCGGCATATTATATCAGAAGGATGGGAACTCGGAAAGCAATCATAGACTACTGGAGGAACCTTATGCTGTTATCGAAAATATACGACCCGTTGATGATGCCTTTGGAACAGGCAGTTTTAAAGAAGAAGCGCAAAGCACTCCTCAGGCATGCGGCAGGACGGGTGCTGGAAATCGGGTCCGGAAGCGGGCTCAGCTTCCCTCATTATCCAGCGCACGTGACCTCCTTCGATGCCATAGAACCGGACGACCGGATGCGGGAGCGTTCCCTCCCCAGGCTGCTTCGATCCCGTCTTCCGGGGATGGTGCAGAAGGGGAAAGCAGAACGGCTTCCTTTCGGAGATCATTCATTTGATACGATTGTTGTGCAGCTGGTACTCTGTTCAGTAGAAGATCCGCTTCAGGCACTCGAAGAGATCAAACGCACGGCAGCACCGGGCGCAAAAATTCTGCTGCTGGAACATGTACGTCCCCCGGCGGGAGGAGCTGCGGCTGATCTGCTGACGCCCTGCTGGCGGAACGTATGCGGTAACTGTCACTTAAATCGAGAGACAGATAAACTGATGGCTGCAGGCGGTTTTCACCTCGAAGCAGTCGATGGACGGGTGCTTCTTTCCATTCACGCCTCCCTTGACCGTCAGTGATCCTATACAGAAGGGAAGACTTAGACGATGATCTACCGCAGTACCCAGGAAGTTATACATGACCTTGAGCATCATGGACACCTCGTGCGCATCCAGGAGGAAGTGGATCCTCATCTGGAGATGGCCTCCCTTCATTTGAAAATGTATGAAGCCGGGGGTCCGGCCCTTTATTTTGAAAACGTCAAAGGAAGCAGCTATCCGGCTGTTTCGAATTTATTCGGAACGATCGAGCGAAGCGAATTTATTTTCCGCCGCACCCTTGAACCGGTGAAGAACGTGATGGAAGTCCGGAATGATCCGGCTGCAGCGATGAAAAAGCCGTGGCGGCATGTCGGCAGCGGGCTGGCCGCATTGAATGCACTGCCCTTCAGACGGAGGTCGATGGAGGCGTCGGATATGAAAGAAATACAGGTCGAGGATCTGCCGCTGATCCAGCACTGGCCGGATGACGGGGGGGCCTTTATCACGCTTCCACAGGTCTATACCGAAGATCCTGATAAACCGGGTGTGATGAATGCCAATGTCGGGATGTACCGGGTGCAGCTCTCAGGGAACGAATTTGATCTGAATAAGGAAGCCGGCATGCATTATCAGATCCACCGCGGCATAGGCGTCCATCAGTCGAAAGCGAAAGCAGCCGGAAAACCGTTGAAAGTCAGTATCTTTGTCGGCGGACCGCCTGCTCATACGCTCGCGGCAGTCATGCCGCTGCCGGAAGGCCTCAGTGAATTGACTTTTGCCGGGCTGCTGGCAGGGCGTCGGTTCCGGTATACGTACGATGAGCATGGCAGTGCCGTCAGCCTGGACGCAGATTTTGTGATCACGGGGGAGATCTATCACGATGAAGTGAAACCGGAAGGCCCTTTTGGGGACCACCTCGGCTATTACAGCCTGACCCACGACTTTCCAGTCCTCCGGATCGACAAAGTATACGCCCGGGAGAATGCCGTCTGGCCGTTTACTGTCGTCGGCCGTCCTCCCCAGGAGGATACGACGTTCGGCGCGATGATACATGAGCTGACCGGCGGCGCCGTGAAGCAGGAAATACCCGGCGTAAAAGAGGTACATGCGGTTGACGCCGCAGGAGTGCATCCTCTGCTGCTGGCTGTCGGGAGCGAACGCTACACCCCCTATGCAGAAACGCAGAAGCCCGCAGAACTGCTCACCATTGCGCACCGCATTCTCGGTACCGGACAGCTGAGTCTGGCAAAATACGTCTGGATTACCGGCGGCGACTGCCCATCTGCTGATGATGAAGAAGCATTTTTCCAGTATATGCTCGAGCGGATGGATCTGCGGCGGGATCTTCATTTTCACACGAATACGACCATCGATACGCTGGACTATACGAGCGGCACGCTCAATGAGGGCAGTAAAGTCGTCCTGGCGGCCTATGGGAGCAGGAAACGGGAACTTCAAAAGGAAATCCCTGCTGCTGTGCAGGAGCATGATCAAGTCCTGAAGGCAGAGACCGTCATGCCCGGCATCGCCGCGCTGGAGCTGCAGGACGGGGCGGATGCATCGGCTTTTGCTGCCTCTCTGTCGGACCATTCCGGCCTGGACGGAATGCCGCTGCTGATTCTTACTGATGATGCGGCATTTACCGCCGCTTCCATCGACAATTTTGTCTGGACCACATTTACGAGAAGCAACCCATCCCAGGACATGCACGGGACGAATGCGGGAACCAGGGATAAGCACTGGGGATGTGATCAGATGATTATTGATGCACGAAGAAAAGCGCATCACGCTCCTCCACTTATTCCAGATCGAGAGACGGAAGAAAAAGTGAAGCGGTTTTTTGACGATGGCGGTCCGCTCGCGCCGTGGAAGAAAGATGTGCAGCTGGAGGAGAGAAGTTAAAAGTTTGTGAACAACGCGGCCGCATATGTCTTTTCTCTATGTTATCTGGTACAGTGGGGTAGAACAGACGCTGCGCATGGGCGCACTGTAAAGGAGGGATGACCCTGTGAAGCAATGGAAATGGCTTTTGGCAACTGGACTGTTGATGATTATTGCAGCCGGCTGCTCAAACGAAGCGCTGGATGCATCGGATATTAATGTTTCTGACTATGAACAAACGCTGGAGAGCGCCTCCGGCGGTGAAGAGACGGTGTTCACCGACGACCGGGCGGATGTATACTTCTATTTTACAGGGGTGGACTGAACAGTCTGCATGGACCAGCTGGTTCAGCTGGATGAGCAGAGAGAAGAACTTGAAGAACTTGGTTATAATGTGTATGGCATCAGCCCGGCACCACCGGAACAGCATCAGCAGGCAATCGATCACTTTGATCTCGACATTGAACTGCTTTCTGATCCGATGGGGCAGGTGGGCATGGATCATGACTTCATCGATGATGAGAATATGATTTACCGTGGATTCATGGCGGTGCAGCCTGAAACGAACCAATACGTGAAAGAAATTGATTATCTTGCCGGAGATAACATTGATCAGGTGAAAGAGACCCTCGAATCGATGAATCCGTAAGATAGATACGCAGCAGATGCTCGTGAAAGCCACCTGCTGCAAGACAGACGTGCACTGGGAGACCAATCCAGTGCACGTCTTTTTGGGCTCTGCTGTCAGCAGGTTTATCCCATCGGCCCAGCGGGAAAACGGTAAACAGTTTATGATTCAAAGGAGGATGATCAAACATGAGCCGCCATATTCAAGTATATGTACCAACGGAGAACGACGCTGAAAATCTTGCAACAAGCTTGAAAAAGTACAGTGTATCCAACGTGACTGTGGAGCGTATCCCGGATCAGGACCTCTCTTCGGATTTCGTGATTGTTCCTGCCGCTTCGATTGGAAATGTTGGAGCCGGTCATCAGGGGCACCCATCCATGTTCGCATCGCTCCATTCCTTAAAGGAGCAGATGACAGCTGACAATCAACCTTCCCCGGACTATGTCGTTGGATTTTCGGTGGAGGAAGACCAGCGGAGCGACGTGATGCAGGAAATTAAACAAGTGGACAACGCGTATCTCGATAAGGAAGAAGCGGAAGAAAGCTGACGGCTGCTCTCCGTATAAAACACGATGCCTTTCGTATAGAGGTGTTATCAGGGTACTTGGTAACACCTCTTTTTCGTTGTATAAAAAAGTATAAGTTTTCATACAGGGGGACGGCGGCTTCATTCGGCTCAGGCGAACAGGAGGAACATCCATGCGTACCTGCGCTATCTGTTGGAAACCCTGCCGAACCTGCCGTCCCTGAGTCCCGATGTTCTAAAGGCGTACCTGCCGTGGGCGCCGGCCATGAAGGAAGCCTTTGTGTTCAAGCCGGAATAAGCGTTACCAGCGGCCGATGGGTGTATGCCGCTCTTGAAAAAGAGGAAGGTATACGGCTTTCTCGCGTGCCCGAGCAGAAGGCGCGGCTCAGGATCAGCGAGCGGTTTTCTTGCGACGAGTAACCGCAGAAGCGCCGTCTGAAAATCCCTTCTTCCCCGGGAGAGGGGAAGAAGGACTTGAAGACAAGCCCTGCGGAAAGCCCGGCGCGGCAGGCACAGCGCCTGATTTACGTACGTATTCTTTGACGCTTACACAAAGTTTACATCGACGCGTGCGCATGCTTGAACGCTGACGCTTCTTCCTCGTTGTGGTACGCTGGGGATAAATTCTGAGTAGGTAGAGAGGAGGGAGTGGACGCGGAAAGTCGACGACGTCTACGCTGAAGATGACACGATCTGGAAACATTTATTGTGTAGGAAGAAACTATCAGTTACACGCGGAAGAGCTGGGGAATAAAGTGCCGGAGGAACCGATGCTGTTTGCCAAACCGCCGGCGTCCCTCATGAATGCAGAGAGAGAGAAAACGATAGACCTCCCTGGAAACAGAGGAGCGGTGCATGTTGAAACAGAACTGGTGGTCCGTCTCAAGCAGTCCTGGGCAGCCTCGGACTCCTTGGCTGATGCCATCGACGGAGTGGCTGTCGGCATCGATTGGACGCTGCGGGAGGTGCAACAGCGTCTGAAAGAAGCAGGACATCCGTGGCTCAAGGCGAAAGGGTTCAAAGGAGGCGCCCTCCTTGGACCGATGCATCCCTTTTCCGAAACAGCCTGGCAGCAGACGTCCTTCGGTCTCCGTCGGAATGGCCGCCTGCAGCAGGCAGGAAGCCCGGAACAGATGGTGTTTCCATTAGCACGGCTGCTGGACGAGGTGGAGGACTGGTTTGGCACATCTGCAGGAGACCTTTTGTACACCGGAACTCCAGCCGGCGTCGGGCCCGTCGAGGACGGCGATCAGGTGGAGCTGCTCTTTCAAGAACAGGTAGACTGTCGCTTTACCGTTCGGAAGAGAACATAATCGAAAAACGAGGGCTGCGGGAGTTTCTGCCTGAAAGAGCGGTGCACCTTACATCGACAGCCCGCGCAGCCGCTTGAAGACAAGGCTATGTTATCGTTTGTTGTGGATTTCATCCGCTTTCGGCGGATGCTTGCTCAGGGGGTTATCCCTTGAGCGTCGCCGCCTATCGCTGCTTTCATCAAATAACAACAACAAGCTTTAATAGAGCTTAAGACAAAAGCCTGTCAGACACAACACTGTCTGACAGGCTTTTGTCGATTGGTTCGCTGATGCTGTCGATCCCGTCCTTTATTCTGCTGCGGGAGCAGGGTGGGTAAAACGAGGAAGATAAGCGCGATGAGCGTCCAGCATTTCGTCCAGTATTGTCTTAGCCAGTTCATCCGACTGGACGAGCGGGTTGATCGTCATAGCAAGAAGCGCTTTTTCGTAGCTTCCACTAACCGCGGCCTCGGCAGCCACCCGTTCAAAAGACTTAATCTGCTGCACGAGCCCCTGGACAGCTACCGGCAGTTCGCCGACAGTAATCGGCCTTGGACCGTCTTTCGTAATAACCGAACTTACTTCAACAGCAGATCCAGGATCGATGCCGCTGATCGCTCCGTTGTTTTTCGTATTGACCGGCTGAATGTCCCGCTTATCGTTATAAATGGAGTTGATCAGACTGCACGCTGCATCGCTGTAGTAGGCACCACCACGCTGGGACAGCTGTTCCGGCTTCTCACGCAGCTCTGTGTCTTGATACAGTTCGAACAGCTCATGCTCGAGCTGCTGCACGACCTCAGCCCGCGTTCCCTCTTCTTCAGCTTCCTGCTGCTCCCGTTCGAGCATCTGCTTCGTTTTATAGTAGTAGCGGTGGTACGGGCAGGGGAGAACGCCAAGTGCCCGGAGAAAGTCCGGATCCCAGCCGAGGTCGACAATGTTCCGCATCGTCATGCCCGACTCTCCGGAAGCGAGTTTATCAACTACTTCTGTAGTCACCTCTCTGCCATCCAGGTAAATATGAAGACCGAACACCATATGGTTCAGCCCGGCAAAATCGATATGAACCCGATCCGGTGCAACATCCAGCATCGCAGCGGTCCCCATCTGCATCCCGACAGGAACATTACACAGCCCGACAAAGCGCCGCCAGTTCGTATGACGATAGACGGCTTCGGTCACCATGCCGGCCGGATTCGTAAAGTTGATGAGCCAGGCATCAGGGCAGAGCTCCTCCATATCCTCAATGATGGACAGCAGTACCGGAATCGTCCGCAGCCCCTTCATCAGCCCGCCAGGACCATTCGTTTCCTGACCGATCACCCCGTGCTTCAGCGGAATCCGTTCATCCAGCGCTCTGGCATCCAGAGAGCCGACACGGAACTGCGTCGTCACAAAATCCGCCCCGGCAAGTGCTTCTCTCCGGTCCAGCGTCGTATGCACCTTGATCGGCAGGCCGGCTTCCTCCACCATACGTTCAGCCAGCGCGCCCGTAATGCGGAGCTTTTCCCTTCCTTCTTCCACATCGACGAGCCACAGCTCTGTGATTGGGAGTTCCTCATACCTCCGGATAAAGCCTTCGACCAGCTCCGGCGTGTAGCTGGAACCTCCACCAATGGTTGCGATTTTCAATCCTGACATGCTGATACCTCCTTGTATTTGTTCATTGTTTGTTAAAATACAGGTAAACAGGGGGGATGAAGCGATGTTTGATCCAGACCACATGAAACAATTCTCTGAAGTCGATACGGCAATATATACGTTCGTCATCCATCATAAAGAACAGGCTGCCTACATGCGGGTCCGGGAACTGGCCGAGGCGGCACACGTCTCGCCGGCGTCGGTCCATAGGTTCTGTATCAAAAATGGGTACAGCGGCTTTTCGGAATGGAAAGCCGCACTGAAACAAACATTGAAAACCGAACCGGCAGCCACCACCTCCATGCATGATGTGATGGAGGAATTTCTGGAGCGGACCCTCCGCGGCGATGACGCAGCGAGAATCGAACAGGCTGCTGCGAGTATCCGTGAAGCTGATTTCGTGCTCTGCGCTGGAACCGGAGGGTCAGGGATCATGGCGGAATACGGGGCGCGCTATTTCGCGAGCATGGGCTGCTTTGCCGCGAGCATCAACGATCCTTTTTATCCCATTCACGGCGCCTACGGCCGAAAGACGACTGCGGTTGTTCTCTCTGTTTCCGGAGAGACGTCCATGACGCTTGAACAGACGAGGCAGCTCCAGGAAAACGGAGCTTACATTATCAGTATCACCAACCATCGAAGCTGTACACTGGCTGGGATTGCCGATCTGCCGTTGACCTACTTCATGGATCAGCAGTTCGCTGGCCATTCCAACGTGACTACCCAGCTGCCGGTCGTTTATCTACTCGAACTGCTCGGCCGGGAAGCTTCCCGGAGATGATGGGCGAGAGCTCCGACGATGCCTGCATCATTTCGGAAATGGCAGAGCTCGATATCCGGCAGAAACGTCTGATCAAGGAAGGCGTATTCCTGTCGTAGCTCTTCGAGGAAAGCAGGGCGTTCTGTCATCCCACCGCCGATGAGGACCAGTGGAGGGTTCAGCACCGCACTGATGTTATAGATGCCTGCAGCGATAGTCGCGTAGAAGCGCTGCACGAGTCTGGACGCATGGACACAGCCGCGGTCCGCCTCCGCAAATACAGTCTCTCCGCTGACATCGCGAACCGGCATGTGAAAGATCTCTGCGTATTGACGGCGGAGAGCGAAGAGGCCGGCGGTCCGGTTCCAGCTGTAGTCATCTGGTTTTCCGGGCTGGAGGCCGGAGAGCAGCATGTAACCGAATTCTCCGCTGCGGTATGAGTGGCCCCGGACCAGGCCGCCGTGAATGAAGACAGCTCCGCCTATTCCTGTACCGATGGTCATACAGACAAAGTGCTGGACATGCTGGGCACGACCGAGCCAGTGTTCCGCTAATGCGGCACAATTAACATCGTTCTCGATCGAGACTGGAAGCCCGGTTTCTGCTTCCAGGCTGCTGCGGATGTTCCTACCGTGAAAATCGCTGACTGCTCCGGCATTATGCATGTAGCCAGAGACAGGATCAATAAAACCGGGAGCACTGAGCGCGGTTCCGGCAGCCTGTCCGCGGTACTGCATCATGATGCGCCGGATTTCGTCGTAGATGTGTGCTCCATCTGCCTGATTGGAAGAAAAACGATGCTTTTCCTGAATCGTTCCATCCTCTGCTAAAAGACCCCATTTCACGTCAGTGCCGCCAATATCAAAAGATAAGTATGTCATCCGGACCTCACTCCTCTGCTTCGATTGTACCTATCATAGCCGAAGCAGCCCCTGTTGAAAACTAATTACAGGCATATTGTCTCTCTTTCCCCTGTAATCGTAAAGACAACTTCCACTACTTGTAACAAAGAAACAGGAAAGAAGCATGTTTCATCTGTGAAACAGAGCGTTTTAGGAGTGCATCGATGCTCCTCCAGGAGAGAACGAAATGCTTTTTCTTCCGAAACGAATGGTAGTGGTTCAGCTGGTCGAACATGAATCGCCGGAACGCGAGCTCTTTTCTTGCACGCTATCATGCTCAATATTTCACAAAAAAGACACAGGCATACATGTTCACAGATTCACAAACTATGTTATAGTAAAACTATAGAAAGGTTGCTCAGTAATTCACAAGAAAGATTGCCGGCACGAACAACAGAGCAGCTTTTCCTAAACTTACTTACATTCCTTAAAGGAGGAACTGATCATGTTTATGGATTTTCTGCGAAACAACCGTTGGGCTGCTGGTATTCTCACGTTTTTACGTCTCTACGTCGGCTGGCTTTGGCTGACGGCCGGCTGGGAAAAGGTCGCTGGTGGATTTAGTGCGGATGGCTACCTGCAGGGCGTTGTCGGCAATGAAGAAGTCGCTGCTCAGTATCCGACGTACCACGCGTTTATTGAAAACATCGCCGTCCCGATGGCGGAACCGTTCAGCTTCATGGTCGCCTGGGGCGAGGTGCTCGTCGGGCTCGGCCTCATCCTCGGTGTCTTCACCACCGCCGCTGCGTTTTTCGGCCTCGTCATGAACTTCGCCTTCCTGTTCGCCGGCACGATCTCTAGCAACCCGTGGATGGTGCTCTTGACCATCTTCATCGTCGCAGCCGGTGCCAACGCCGGACGCTTCGGTGGCGACCGCTGGGTCATCCCGTACCTGCGCACGAACGTGCTCGGACGCGACTTCATCCAGAAGCGGATACCGAAGAGACGTACTCAGGAAGCGGCGTGATCCGGAATACACAATAAAAAACGGAGAAAAGCCCGTCGTGAGTATCCCCACGACGGGCTTTTCATGCGCTATGGCTAGTGCTTAATCAAATGGATCACTGATTAAAATAACAAATCAAGCAGCCCGGTCGAACCGAGGAAGACAAGAATGATCGCAGCCGGTGCGAAAATTCGAAGAATCCAGATCCAGATGTTTCCAATCAGACTGTCGCCAAAATTGGAAGCTTCCAGCGCATCGGATTTTTTCCATCCCCAGCCGATGAATAGCGCGATAATCAAGCCGCCGATCGGCAGGAAGATGTACGAAGCGAGAAAGTCCATCGAATCCTGTATATCCCGGCCTCCGATCAGGGTTACTCCACTCCAGGCACCGAAGCCGAGGGAGGAAGGAATACCGATGAAGAAGATGATGGTACCGATGATGACAGAAGCTTTCTGCCGGGTCCAGTTCATCTGACGCATGAAGTAGGCAACGGCCACTTCGAGCAGAGATACCCCGGAAGAAACAGCTGCAGCTGTCAGCAGGAAGAAGAACAGCAGGCCGTAAATCAAGCCCATATTCAGATCGCTGAACACCTGCGGCAGGGTGACAAACACAAGCCCCGGCCCGGAATCAGGGGCAATGCCGAAAGTGAAGACCGCCGGGAAAATCATCAGACCGGCAACGATCGCAAACAGCGAGTCCATCGATGCCACGCCGACGGCAGCACCCGGAAGTTTTTCTTTTTTCGACAGATAACTGCCGTAAGTAATCAAGGCTCCCATACCGAGACTGAGGGAGAAAAAGGCCTGACTTAACGCGGCCAGATAAATGCCGGGATCGGCCAGTGCGCTCCAGTCCGGAGCAAACAAGAAGCTGAGGGCCTCTCCGGCGCCGCCAAGCGTCATCCCGTAGCCGGCAAGGATCAGGACAAGGATAGCAAGCAGCGGCATCAGTATTTTATTGGATTTTTCAATCCCTTTTTTCACGCCGACAAAAACAATAGCTACGACCATAAACATAAACAGGAACTGCCATAACAATGGGAACCAGGTGGCGGTATGGAATTGACCGAAAAAGTCTCCATAATCTCCGCCGGCAGGCGGCTGTGGACCGCCGGTCAAATACTGCGTGAAGTAATACAGCGACCAGCCCGCAACGACGCCGTAAAAAGATAAGATAATAAAAGCAGAGGCAACGCCGAGAAAACCGCCGATCACCCACGGTTTACCTGGTGCAATCGATTGGAACGAGCCGACGACATCCTGCTGGGCCCGCCGGCCAATCGTAAACTCTGCCATCAGAATCGGAATTCCGATTGCAGCAATACATAGTAGATAAATAAGTAAAAATGCAGCTCCTCCACTCTCCCCGGCGACATACGAAAAGCGCCAGATGTTGCCGAGTCCCACCGCGGAACCCAGTGCAGCCAGCATAAAACCGAGACGGGAATTCCATTGTTCCCGTGCTGTAGGTTGTGTACTCAAAAGAACCTTCCTCCTTTAAAACGTTGAAGTGTTGAATAGTCAGAACATTACTATAACATACCTGTGCAAAAAGAAAAGATGCAGTGGTTAAAAAAAGTGACAACCGAGATTTTTCCCCACAGGATTTCCAAAAGCCGGAACCCTTGTCACGACGGGAATGACGTGAGAAAATAAAGCTTGTCAATATTCAGAAAATATTTCCTGTGTTTGAGTCCGCTCCGGAACGTGAAGAGGATACACAGAGAAGAAAAGGATTTATACAGTACAGTGAGGTGACGCGTGTGGGGGTATATGCCAGCCAGCTTGTTCAGGCACCACTTTTTGCCTCAGCCAGGGTAAGGGCAGGGCAGAGCAGTCTTGAAAAAAAAGAAATTGAATGGGTGTCCGTCATGGAGCTGCCGGTGGAAAATTTCGTGCGGGAGAAGGAATTCGTGCTGACTACCGGCATTGGAACCGGAGGAGATGTAGATCTGCTTGAACAATTCGTCCGGGACGTGATTGATTCAGGTGCTGCCATGCTCGGTATTGCGACCGGGAGGCACATTTTTGATATTCCCGACCGAATTTTGATGCTGGCAGAAGAAAGAGGATTTATCATTCTCGATCTGCCCTGGGATATCCGGTTCGGGGATGTGATCTCCACCGTCCTGGAAGAAATCAACCGTGAAAAGCAGGATGAGCGGCTGATGACGGAAGAGGTCCGGCAGGAATTCATCAACCACGTGCTTCAGGAAGGAGACATTGAGGAAATTCCAGAAGCGGTGCACCGATACATCTCTCTTCCAGTCATGGTCACGGAATATGATGGCGCGGTCCGGGCGAGTTACAACGTGTCGGATGCTGTGCTGCAGGCTGTGGAGAACAATGAGTGGATCCGTCCACACCGGCTGGAAATCGATCAGCATCTTGGTGAATTCAGTGATCACCGGCTGTATCCGTTCATTTATGTCATCGATGTCGAAAACGAGCGCTGGTGCCGGATTCTGGTAAATACCAACCACCGGAAGCAGGGGTACCTCTGGTTCCGTCTCGGCAGGAATCAGACGCTGACCTGGCTGATGATGAACGTGCTTGAGCATGCTGTGACGGCATGCGCGCTTTATTTCGTAAAAGAAAATGCGATTGAAATGACAGAAATCCGCCTCAAAGATAATTTCATCCTGCAGCTGGCCAAGCAGCGGGAAGAACGGCAGCTGCTGCGTCAGAAGGGGGAGCTGCTCGGGTATGATATGGATCTTCCATACCTTTGTATCGTCGGAAGCATAAAGCTGTACGGAGAAGACAGGGAGTTCCCTTCGTTTCAGTCGGATAATCCGCCGACGTCTTCGCTGCAGAACATCAACTATTACATCCAGAAAGAAATCACGAATGCCGCCCGTTTTCTCGGTAAAAAGGCGATGACGACGTTCGATGAAGATGAAGTCATTATTTATCTGGAAACGGATCATCACCTCTACACGGAGACAGCCGGACAGTTCCTTGATACGGTGGACCGCCGTCTGCATGAAATGCTGACGGAAGTAGATATTTCCTGGGGGATCGCGTCGAAAAGAGAAGAGCCGAACGGGTTTTTCGACAGCTATCGTGAAGCGAAAACGGCGCTCGATATCGGGGTGCGTCAGCACGGCAGCGGAGGACGTACCTTCTATAAAGATACGCGTATCAACCGGGTGCTTCTCGCGGTTTCGGAAGACGAAGATATCGAAAAAATTGTCCGCGACACGGTAGAGCCGCTTGCTGCCTATGACCGGAAGCGGCAGACGGACCTGATGGAAACCTTCATGACGTACAATAAATACAACGGGAATGTGAGCCAGACGGCAAGAGCACTGCATCTGCACCGGCAGTCGCTGCTGTATCGGCTGCGCAACATTGAATCCTTAACGAAACTGTCGTTGGTGGATGCCGATGATGTATTTCTGCTCGAGCTGTCAATCCGCCTCTGGCAGCTCCGTGATATGCGGGAGCGGTCCTGATAAAACAGCCCCGTGCTGCCTCTCCCCCTTGAGGAGACGGGGCGTTTCAGGGCGGAAAAACACATAGGCACCATGAACAAGTCATGCCTCCGGCGTGGCTTTTTTTTGAATGATAGGAATGTATAAGTTTTCATACAGGGTGACTGCGGCTTCGTGCGCTGCACGGGGATATCGGATGTAAACAAAATGTATAAGGGAATCATCAGAATCTTCATACATCCTGTATATCATAATATTCTGATTAAACGGTTATGATTACAATAGAACCTGACAAAACGAACGAGGCCATCCAGCCGGGATCGGACAGACCGGGTTTCATGAAATAAAAAAGAGAAAGAGGGTGGAACCATGCTGCCTTTTGATATCCAGGAATATCAGGACAGGCTGACGAAGACGAAGGAAAAAATGGTGGAGAACGGGATTGACGTACTACTGATAACGGACCCGGCCAACATGAATTATCTGACCGGCTATGACGCATGGTCTTTCTACGTCCACCAGATGGTCGTCATTATCGTGGATGAGCCGCAGCCGCTCTGGATCGGCCGCTATCTTGATGCAAACGGAGCGAGACTGAAAACCTGGATATATGATGACAATGTGATTGCCTACCCTGATTACTATGTCCATTCGTCGATTTATCACCCGATGACGTTCATCGGGGAAATCCTCACGCAGATCGGCCACGGCAACCGACGTATCGGTGTTGAAATGGACAGCTACTATTTCACTGCCCAGGCGTTCATGAAGCTGCAGCAGGCACTGCCGAATGCGGTCTTCTCCAACGGGGATCTGCTTGTCAACCGGGTGCGGATCGTCAAATCCGATCAGGAAATTGAATATATGAAACGCGCAGCAGCCATCACCGACAACATGATGCATCAAGGAGTGGAAAACGTCCGCATCGGCAACCGGGAAAATGACGCCGCGGCCCACATTTACTACCACATGGTACGCGGGACAGAAGACCACGGCGGCACGTATTCGTCCATCGTGCCGATGCTGCCCTCCGGCAGTAATACGGGAATCCCTCACCTCACCTGGTCCGACCGCCCGTTTGAAGAAGGCGACTCGACGATCATCGAGCTGTCCGGATGCTACGAGCGGTATCACGTCCCTCTGGCCCGGACTGTCACTATCGGAACCCCCGATGACCGCCTGCAGCAGCTGACCCCGATTGTGCAGGAAGGCATCGCAGCGGTCCTCGACCGCGCGAAGCCCGGTGTCACCTGTGGCGACCTGGAGGAAGCGTGGCGCATGACGATCAGCCGCTACGGCATTGAGAAAGAATCCCGGCTCGGATATTCCGTCGGGCTCGGGTACCCGCCGGATTGGGGCGAGCATACGGCCAGCCTCCGACGCGGAGATGATACCGTACTGGAGAAAAACATGACGTTTCATCTGATCCCGGCCCTCTGGTACGACAACTACGGACTCGAGATCAGCGAGACGCTGCGTATCACGGATACCGGCTGTACCACCTTTTCTAAATATCCGCGTGAACTGATCGTGCAGCATCCATTCCTGCTCAATCAGCACGGCGGCGAAATATCCTGAAACCAGCTTTACTATTTTGAAGGAGGTCATGAACATGACAAACAAAGACATTCGACAAGGCACAAAATCCATCTGGGCAGGCGAGAGCGACTACCTCGCGTTCGGCGCAACGCAAGTACCCGTCGTACACAGCGTATCGTTCGGCTATGAAGATATGGACGAGTGGTACGAAGTGGCGATCGGCAACAAAGAGGGCCACATCTACGGACGGAACACGAATCCAACGGTAGAGGCTTTTGAACAGAAGGTTCGTATTCTGGAAGGAGCAGAGCATGCTACAAGCTTCTCGACCGGGATGGCAGCGATCAGCAATACGCTGAGCACCTTCCTCTTTCCTGGAGACCGCATCGTGTCGATCAAGGACAGCTACGGCGGAACGAACAAAATTTTCACGGAGTTTCTGCCGAAGCAGAATGTCGATGTATCGCTGTGTGATACAGGAGACCATGAAGCCATTGAGGCCGAAGTAGCCAAAGGGTGCGACGTGCTGTATCTGGAAACACCGACGAACCCGACAGTGAAAATCACGGACATCGAGCGTATGGCGAAAGCCGGAAAAGAAGCCGGCGCGATTGTGATTGTCGACAACACGTTTGCAACGCCTATTAACCAGAATCCGCTCGAACTCGGCGTGGACCTCGTTATTCACAGCGCAACGAAGTTCCTCGGCGGCCATGCCGATGCCCTCGGCGGTGTGCTCGTCGGCCCGAAGGAACTAGTCGAAAAAGTGTACCACTTCCGTGAAATCAACGGCGCGACGCTGGATCCGATGGCAGCCTACCTGCTTCTCCGCGGCATGAAGACATTGAAGCTGCGAGTGGAGAGACAGAATGAGAACGCACAGAAAGTGGCAGAGTTTCTCGAGACTGTCGATGTGGTAGACGCAGTCTACTACCCAGGGCTCCCGACGCATCCGAATCATGATATTGCTGCAAAGCAGATGAAAGGGTTCGGCGGCATGCTCAGCTTTAATGTCAAAGGTGGAGTGGATACCCTGCGCCACCTGCTGCCGAAACTGCAGTATGCCAACCGTGCAGCGAACCTCGGTGCTGTGGAAACGATCGTTGGTCCGACGAGAACGACGAGCCACGTGGAGTGTACACCAGAAGAGCGGGCAGCGATGGGCATTCCGGAAGGGCTGATTCGTTATTCTACAGGTATCGAAGATGTAGAAGATCTGATTGAGGATCTGGATCAGGCATTCAAAGCACTGCCAAAAGAGCTGTTCCAGAACGCGTAACAAGTCAGATTTACTCTACGGGAGGTGCTGCCCCATGGCAGTCAAGATAGCATTTGTCGGATTTGGAGGAGTCGGTCAAGGACTCCTTCAGATTCTCCAGGAGAAAAAAGAGAAGCTGCAGCAAGAAGAAGGACTGGAAACCGAAGTAGTCGCCGTCGCCGATCTGATGAAAGGGTCTGTCTATGATCCAAACGGTCTCGACGCGGCGCAGCTGCTTGATCTCGCCGCAGAAAAACGGCCGCTGGATGAGTACGAAGGTACGGCCTCGACACAAACCGGACTAAGCAGTCTGCAGACGATCACGGAAACGAATGCCGACATGATCGTCGAAGTGACGTTCACCGATGTGAAAACCGGCCAGCCGGCAATTGACCACTGTCGGGCTGCCTTTGAGAAAGGCAAGAGTGTCATCACGACCAACAAAGGTCCGGTTGCCATTGCCTACCAGGAATTATCGGAGCTTGCAGCTGCAAATGGGGCCTTCTGGGGATTCGAAGGCACGGTCATGAGCGGAACCCCCGCCCTCCGGCTGCCGCAGGAAACGCTGCGGGGCAATGATATTCAGCAGATCACGGGCATCCTGAACGGGACAACGAATTATATGCTGACCGAAATGGAAAAAGGATTGAGCTATGAAGAAGCGCTGGAACAGGCACAGGCTGCAGGGTATGCCGAGGCTGATCCGACCAGCGACGTGGAAGGCTATGATGCACGGTACAAAGCCGTCATTCTCGCAAACGTGATCATGGGCGCGCCGCTCCAGTCAGCCGATGTATCCTGTACAGGCATCAGCGGTATTACCAAAGAGATGCTGACGGAAGCCATTGAAGAAGGGAAGCGACTTCGTCTGACTGCGAAAATCACGAGAACCAATCAAGGCGTCGAAGCCGTTGTCGCGCCCGAGAAGCTCGATGTCACCAATCCGCTCGCAGGGGTTCCCGGCGCAACCAACGCCGTCCTCTACGACTGCGATCTCGCAGGACCGATTCTATTAACAGGACCTGGAGCAGGGTTGAAAGAAACAGGATTTTCCCTTCTCATTGACCTCATTCACTATGAAAAGCAGCGTTCCAGAGTGAACAACTAAACCTGTGCGCAGGTAGAAAGGCGGTGTCATCCTATGCAGACGCAAGTATTGTCCGCAAAAATGTATGCTGATGGAGAGTGGGTCAGCCAGCCGGAGACGTTCGATGTGTTTGATCCACAGAATAATGAGGTGATTGCGAAGGTGCCGAAAGCATCGGCAGCTTATGTTGCATCCGTAGTGGACCGGGCTTCTGAGGCGTTTCATTCCATTTCCTCCTGGCCCACGCATGAACGCATCAGCGTGATTCGTGGTGCTGCGGAGTATATCGAATCCCACCATGAACGATTTGCTTATACCATCGCAAGGGAAGGATCAAAAACGATTACGGAAGCCCGTGGAGAAGTGACGCGCACGATACAGACGCTCCGGATCAGCGCGGAAGAAGCCCGTCGAGTCAAAGGAGAGACCATCAACTTTGATCAGAAAGAAGGCAGTGAAAACCGCACAGGCTATTATTTCCGTTTTCCTATCGGTGTCATTGCAGCGATCACCCCTTTCAACGATCCGCTGAACCTGGTGGCTCATAAAGTAGGACCTGCACTTGCGGGAGGGAACGCGGTTGTGGTCAAGCCGGCTTCCGTGACACCGCTGAGTGCACTGATGATGGCAGAGGCATTTGACCAGGCCGGCGTTCCGGCAGGATTTCTCTCCGTTGTCACCGGTTCCGGCCGGGAACTCGGCGATGCGCTCGTGACGCACCCTGAAGTGAAAATGATTTCCTTTACGGGTGGTTCCAATGCCGGCGACAGAATTGCCGATAAAGCAGGGCGGAAGAAGCTGGCGATGGAGCTCGGCTCGAACTCGCCGGTGATTGTGATGGACGATGCAGATCTGCACGATGCAGTGAAATCCAGCGTATCCGGAGCTTTTGCCGCTGCCGGACAAAATTGCCTTGGCGTGCAGCGCGTCTTCGTCCAGCAGGGTTCTTATGAGCAGTTCCTCGAGCTGTTCGTCGAGAGAACGAAGGAGCTGCAGGTTGGAGATAAACAGTCGGAATGGACGGACATGGGACCGCTGATTGAAGAAAAAGAAGCTATCCGGATCGAGGAATGGGTGCAGGAAGCTGTGGATGCAGGAGCGCGCATTCTTCACGGAGGCAAGCGGGACGGCGCGTTTTATGATCCGACCGTACTTGCGGATGTACCGTCTTCCTGCAGAATTTATCAGGAAGAAATTTTCGGTCCAGTCGTCCTGCTTGAGTCGGTAGAAACCATGCAGGAGGCCGTGACTCGTGCCAACGACGTCGACTACGGACTGCACGCAGGCGTATTCACTTCGAACATTGATCAGGCGTTCTACGCCGTGCACCACCTCCACGTCGGCGGGGTCATGGTTAATGACAGCAGCGACTACCGGATTGACGAAATGCCGTTCGGCGGGACGAAGCAGTCCGGTCTCGGCAGAGAGGGCGTCGCGTCCGCGGTACAGGAGATGACAGAGCCGCGCGTCGTCTGCTTTAAGCTGACACAGCCATGGTCGCTCTAACAACCGGGCCGAAGCACTTCCGGTTGTGACGAGGCAGAACGCAGCCGGGAAAAACACCGTTCGAACGAAGTAAAAAACGCTTCCGATGATCCTGAATGGATCGTCGGAAGCGTTTCGTATGCAGTCAGCAATAACGCCATGGACTCGTCGCGGTGCATTTATGCTGGTAAAACGCAGATCTCTCTCCAGAGATCGAGACCGGTTGTACACTCATCAGCCGGCCCGGTGATTCACCGCCGGCGGTGGCGGTTCCCGTCGTAGTTTGACGGTAAGCAGCACAGAACCGAGAACAAGCAGCATACCGGCTCCCTGCCACCACGTCATCGACTCCTGATACACAAGGACGCCGATGATAATGGCAACGACCGGCTCTACCGTCGAGAGGATGGCGGCTTTGCCGGATTCGATCCACTTCAGCCCGATCGTATAGAGCACGTAGGCAGAGACAGTAGCGACGGCAGCAAGGCCTAAGCCGTAAAGGAGAACTGCAGGATCTGCGAAAAGAGGGGCTTTCTCCCACAATCTGCTTGTCGGAATGAGAAACAGACTGCCGAACAGCATGGAATAGGCGGTGATCGTGAAGGCGTGATACAGCCCGCTTACATATTTTCCGAAGATGCTGTAGAGCGCATAAAAGAAGCCCGAGAGAATGCCGAAGATAATGGTCGTACCCTGCATGACAGAAGCTCCTGCCGGCAGCAGGCCGACGGTGAATCCACAGCCGAGCAGCATGAGGATCAGTGCAGCGCCTTTTTTACGGGTGAACGCTTCCTGGAACGTGAACCTGGAGATCAGCGCGACGAACACAGGACCTGTATAAAGGAGGACGACAGCAAGGGAAATGGAGGCTGTCTCGATCACGGTGAAAAAGAAATAATTAAAAAAAGCGATGCTGATGATGCCGGTACCGATGAAAAAGCCGATATCTTTCACTCGAATCCGGAGCAGGCTCCGGTCAAAAACGAACAGGAGCGCCCAGAGAAGCACGGCTGAGAACGTCAGTCGGATCCCGACGACTTCCCACGGACTGAATCCGGCTGTATTCAATTCATTTACAAACAGGCCGGTGGAGCCCCATAAGGCTGCTCCGGCCATGACGAGAAGATAAGCAGTCCGGGCCTGCATGGGATCACCGCCTATTGTTAATATTTGAGAATCATGATAACTCTGCCATTGTATAGGAGAAATGCGATTCGTTCAACCACGACAGCCCGGGTGAAACGGAAAATAAATCGACCTGGGAACGATTTTTCTATATAATGGGAACCGCAGGGAGGGACCGTGATGGCAGAGACGTTTTTAACATGGAATGAAGTAACCTTAACCATGACGATGGTCGGGCTGATTTTTCTTACCTTTACGGCTGTCGGCTACTTGTTTTATATTCTTCTCGAGCGGATAGAAATGGCGAAATGGAAGTCGACGCTTTACATTATGCTGCATACCATCGGCACGGCAGCTGCGGCGGGACTGTTGTACCATTTTATTATTGCTCCATGGGCCGATCCGGCAAACCGCCAGATTGAGAATATCCGGATGGACTACAGTTTTTATTACATGATTGGCTGGAATGCCCTGCTCGCCGTCATCGCAGGTATGTTTCTGTTGAATGCAGGCCTTCATCATTATTATATTAAAAAGATAGAAAGAGGAAGATGAATGCTGTCAGCATTCTTCTTCCTTTTTCTTTTCTGTGATAAAATAAGGAAGGGTATTGCGGAGAAAAAGTGGGAATAAGATGAAATAGAACAAGTTACATGAAGGAGTATGTATTAATGGAAACGCAACTTACTTACGGAAGACTGCACTACCACGTATCCGGCGAAGGGCAGGCGGTCATTCTGCTGCACGGATGGGGTGCCGATATCAGAGCATTTGCCCCGGTACATAAAACGCTGGAACAGGACTTCCGGGTCTACTCGCTGGACCTGCCAGGTTTCGGAAACAGCGAGGAACCACCGGAACAGTGGGGGATCGCTGATTACTGTAACGTGCTCAAAGAGTTTATCGACAAAGAGGGGATCGAATCGCCAATTCTGGTCGGGCATTCATTCGGCGGCAGAATGTCGATTTACTACAGCGCCCTTCTCGGGGAAGTCGAGAAAGTTATCCTTGTCGACAGTGCCGGCATCAAGCCGAAGCGGAAGCCTTCCTACTATGCCAAAGTGTATACATTCAAAGCAGCAAAACAGCTGTTTCGTCTGCCCGGGCTCTCGAGCAGACGCGAAGAGCTGCTCGGCAAAGTAAAATCGATGCTCGGCTCCTCGGATTACAAGAGTGCCAGCGGCGTCATGCAGCAGACAATGGTAAAAGTCGTAAACGAAGACCTTCAGCATCTGATGCCGAAAATTGAGGTACCCGTACTGCTCGTCTTTGGCGAAGACGATACGGCCACACCGGTTTCCGATGGAAAAAAGATGGAAGAGCTCATCCCCGATGCCGGCCTCGTCGTATTAAAGCAGGCCGGACATTACGCTTACCTGGACCAGCCGCGCCAGTTCAATGCGGTGATTCATTCATTTCTTGAGAAAAATAAAAGGAGCTCGACTTCATGATTCAAACGATTATCTTTTTTGCCGTCATGCTGATTGCCTGGATCCTGCCGATCACGTTGAAAGTGAAACGCAGTATCCACATGCTTCAGCTGAATTCCTACCGAAACGAACGATACGGGAAATGGATGAAAGATCATCCATCCAAGGTGATTTCTCCGGTGGAAGGCCTGTACGTTCTGCCGCTGCTGCTGCTTGTATTCACAGATTCGGAGACGCTGCTCCTTTCTTCTGCAGCCGCTGTCTTCGTGCTCGTCTTTGCTTACTTCTATGCGACGAGACCGGAAGAGAAGAAAAAACTCGTCTACACGCCTAGAGTGCAGCGCCTCTTCGGTGTCACGTACGTGCTGTATGCCTTGTCTGCGATGCTCGCTGTTACAGCAGGCGGGTTCATTCACGTCGGAGCGGGCTTGATCGTGCTGGTGATCACGGCAGTTCTGCCATTTTATATTACTGCATTGACCAACCTGCTGAACAAACCGGTGGAGCAGCGGATCAACGACGGCTTTGTCCAGGACGCCAAGCGTCTGATTGATGCATCGCCCGATTTGAAAGTGGTCGGCATCACTGGAAGCTTTGGGAAAACGAGCGTGAAGCATTTCGTTCATACGGTGCTCTCCGCCAAATACAATGTTTTGATGACGCCGGAAAGCTACAATACGAAGCTGGGTGTTACAAGGACTATCAATGAACAGCTGAAACCATACCATGATATTTTCATCGCAGAAATGGGCGCGAAGCAGGAGGGTGACATCCAGGCTGTCTGTGACGTTGTCAACCAGCAGTACGGCATTCTGACGGCGATTGGGGAGCAGCATCTGGAAACGTTCAAAACGCTGGACACCATCAAAAAAACAAAACATGAAATTGTCGAGACGCTGCCTGAAAACGGGGTTGCCGTGCTGAATAAAGACGATGAGAACATTATGTCCTACGAAGCATCGAATCCTGCCCGCCGTGTCTACTACGGAGTGGACAGAGACGATGTCGACATCCGTGCAGAAAACATTTCCTACAGTGCGAAAGGGATGACCTTCACCGTCCGCACAGCAGACGGACAGGAAGCGCAATTCCGTACGCGGCTGCTCGGCCGGCACAACGTCTACAACGTACTTGCCGCTGTCGCGATCGGTATGGAGATGGAGATGACGCTGCAGGAGATGGCGGCACCGGTGAAAAACATAGCTCCGGTGGAACACCGTCTCGAACTGAAGCCGACAAGCGGCAACATCACGATCATTGATGACAGCTTCAACTCGAATCCAGTCGGTTCGAAGATGGCAGTGGAAGTTCTCGGCCAGATGGACGGATACCGCATGCTCGTGACTCCGGGCATGATCGAACTCGGCGATAAAGAATACGAATTAAACAAAGAATGGGGCCGCTACTCTGCAGAGCACTGCGATTACATCATTCTAGTCGGACCGAAACAGACGAAGCCGATTCAGGATGGACTTCATGAGGCGGGCTATCCGGAAGAGAAGCTCTATATTGCCCAGAATTTGAACGACGCGCTGCAGCATATGCATCAGAAAGCGCAGCCGAATACCGTAGTACTACTAGAAAACGATCTGCCGGATACGTTTTTAGAATAGAGGATGGTGTACGTAGATGAAAACAAGATTAGCAGTTATTTTCGGCGGTATTTCTGTCGAGCACGAAGTGTCGGTGATTTCCGCACTGCAGGCCGTCGATCAGTTGAACAAGGATAAATATGAGATTGTTCCGATCTACATTTCTAAAGAGCGGAACTGGTACACAGGAGAAAACCTTCTCGATATCGATAATTACAAAGATCTGCCGGGGCTGCTGAAAGAAGCGCAGCCTGTCTCCCTTCAGCGGACGATGGATAAGCGCGTCGTTTTAAACAAAGAACCACGGCCCCGCTTTGGAAAAGCCGAAGTGGCCGAAGTGGATGCAGCACTTCCGATCGTTCACGGCACGTTCGGCGAAGATGGAGTGCTCCAGGGGTATCTGGAGCTGCTGCACCTTCCTTATGCCGGCTGCGATGTAACAGCTTCTGGTGCAGGAATGGACAAAGTACAAATGAAGCGGATCTACCGCGATGCCGGACTGCCGGTGCTGGATTTCATTTCGTTTTATAAGCATGAA
This sequence comes from Alkalicoccus chagannorensis DSM 18086, assembly GCF_000429725.1. Lineage (GTDB taxonomy): Bacteria > Bacillota > Bacilli > Bacillales > Salisediminibacteriaceae > Alkalicoccus > Alkalicoccus chagannorensis. Next base: position 37,976 of record NZ_AUCK01000023.1, read on the forward strand.
TGGAACAGTGACAATGAAGGCTGGCTGAATCAAATCGAAGCAGCGTTTTCGTATCCGGTTATCGTAAAACCTGCTAATCTGGGGTCGAGCGTCGGAATCAGCAAAGCCGCTGACCGCTCAGAACTGGAAGAAGCGATTGATCTTGCCCAGCGCTTTGCCATCAAGCTGGTCGTGGAGCCGATGATCGAGAACATGACCGAAATCAACTGTTCAGTCGCTGGTGACTACAGCGAAGCGCAGGCTTCTGTTTGCGAGCAGGTTCTCGGTACGGACGAATTCCTCTCCTACGAAGATAAATACAGCGGCGGGAAAGACGGCGGCGCCAGTAAAGGGATGGAAGCGACAAACCGGATCATTCCGGCTGAAATTCCGGACAACAAAACCGACGAGATCCAGCAGCTGGCTGTCGCTGCCTTCCAGACCCTCGGAGCGTCCGGCGTCTCCAGAATCGACTTTATCCTGGATAACAACTCGAACCAGGTCTATATTAACGAAATCAACACGATCCCCGGCTCGCTCTCGTTCTATCTCTGGGAGCCGGCTGGTGTCTCCTATCCGGATCTTCTGGATAAATTGATCCAGCTTGCGCTCAAGCGGGAGCGGGAACGCAGTCAGCTCATGTTCTCTATCGATTCCAACCTGTTCTCGATGCAGAAAGGCGGATCGAAAGGCAGCAAACAATAAAAAAGAGGAGTACCGGAACCCGGACTTCTGCTTCTCCACGAGGCTGGGACAACATCGTTCTCCAGCACGAAATAAACGCTTTCGATGACCCGTGCGGGGTCGTCGAAAGCGTTTTGTTTGTAAGAAACAATGAAGAATCTGTCTTATGGCAGGGAATATTGGCTCTAAAATATATGTTGGGGGAGAGGTTCATTCCGTTTCAGGTGGACGCTTGTAAAGGGGCGCTGCCCTCGCTGCAGCCTTGTCCGCGGCAAGCGATTGACCAACTCCCCTCATACGGAAAGCCCTCACCAAAAAGGCTAAGGGCTTCGTTTTATTCTGGTTTTGCATCAGCCTCTTTCGTCGTGCACGAACATGTGCCGGAGGGCCTTATTTCCATTCAGGTTTTTCTACGAAGTATAAGAATGTATAAGTTTTCGAACAGGGGGACGGCGTAGCCAGCTGCCCGAGAAGCATAAGAGCCGATGCTTCCCTCAAAGAACGTGCTGCGACGCCGCACGCCGTGCCGACCAAAAGGCGCTTTGCGCTTTTGTTCCGTACACGCCTGGCCGAGCGCAGGAGGCAGTCTGCTGCTGCACGGGCCTTCTGTTCCGCAAATCCTCCCCTCGTTTTTCCTTTCCGCTGAGAGGGTAATACAGGAAGAGGGAGGTACTTAACGATGAAAAAAACAGCTTTAACTGCAGCAATACTTGCTCTGGCTGCCTGTCAGGCAGAAGAGAATGATAATGAGGGTTCCCCGGAACATGAGAACAGTAACGGAGTAGAAAACACAACCGATCAGGAAGCAGGTGAAGAGACGAACCAGAACGAGACCGAAGACAATGGAGCGGCGGAAGAGCAGGAGGAGGACAACGTACCTCAGGACGAGGAAGCGGACGCTGGGAGTGATAACGAAGCTTCGAACGGATCTGAAGTCTCTCTGCTTGATCTGGAAACGGAGGACTGGCAGGTGGACACGGTGGCGGAAAACCTGCCGGCCCCATGGTCCATTGCTCCTGCTGCCGGCACGTACTATATCCCGAGCAGGGATGGATTTATCATGGAAGTCGGGGATGGACGCGATGACATTCCTGTCGAGACATCCGATGAGATCGTTCAGGAGGGGGAAGGCGGTCTGCTCGGATTCGTGCTGGGGGAAGAAGAGGAAGCCTGGATGTATTATACGTACGAGAATGACGGTCTGGAAAATCGGATTGTCCGCGCAGAAAGAGAGGAAGACACGTGGAGGGAAACCGAGATTCTCAAAGAAGGTATAGAAGGTGCGGCTATTCATAATGGAGGAAGACTTGCCATCGGTCCGGACGATCATCTCTATGCAACGACGGGAGATGCGGATGTACCGGAATGGTCCCAGGACCCTGAACGTCCTGCAGGCAGTATTCTGAGGATGACCCAGGACGGAGAGGTCCCTGAAGACCAGCCTTTTGAAGATTCTTCTATTTACAGCTACGGCCACCGCAATCCGCAGGGGCTTGCCTGGAATAAAGAGGAAGAGCTGTACAGCTCAGAGCATGGCGCACAGGCACTTGATGAAGTGAACCGGATTGAAGCCGGCAGTAATTACGGCTGGCCGGTGATCGAAGGGGATGAAACAGAAGAAGGTATGGAAACGCCGGCGATTCATTCCGGTGATGAGACGTGGGCGCCGTCCGGAGCAGCGTTTTATGAGGATGAATTTGTGACGACGGGCCTCCGCGGCCAAAGCCTGTACGTCTTTGATGAAGAAAATGACGTCATGCATGTGACGTTTGAAGGAGAAGGCCGCCTTCGGGATGTTGTCTATCATGAAGGGTCTCTCTATGTCCTGACGAATAATACGGATGGCAGGGGAGATCCGCAGGAAAATGACGACCGTCTGCTGCGCCTGACCCCGCCTGAATAATTATTTCCCGGGAAATAAAAGCGGAATGGAGGAATGTTTGTGAGTGTAGAGGCGCACAAAAAAGAAGCCCCCGATACAGTCTCCTGCCATGTGGTGACGGTGAGCGACACGAGAGAGGAAGACTCGGATAAAAGCGGACGCTTCATCCAGGAAAGTCTGGCAGCGGCCGGCTTCCAAACGGTGTTGTACAACATTGTTCCTGATGAACGTGGAGCGATTACAGCTGAAGTGAAAAAGGGGCTGGAGCATCCCGATGTCGATGTGATTCTTCTTAACGGCGGGACAGGGGTTGCCCGGCGGGACATCACGATTGAAACGGTCGCCCCGCTGTACGAAAAAGAAATACCGGGCTTCGGAGAGTTGTTCCGGATGCTCAGCTATACAGAGGATATTGGTTCTGCAGCGATCCTGAGCAGGGCATCAGCAGGAACAGCCAGCGGAAAGGCTCTGTTCTGCATGCCGGGTTCCAGCGGGGCAGTGAAGCTGGCTGTTGAAAAATTGATCAAGCCGGAACTTCCGCATATTGTCCGGGAATTGAAAAAAGACAGGTGAAACGGGGCGCAGTGCATGAAAAAGCCGCCCCATATGGTCGGCAGGGCGGCGTTCGTGCTCGTTCAACCGTACAATTTGCCGCGCATGGCGGCAACTTATGACGGAATGAGGTCGAGCAGCTCTTCCAGCGAATGAATTTCATGATCCGCCTGAATATCCGGGACCGGTTGTTTGTTGAATCGATTGAGCCAGACACTCGTGATACCGGTTCGATTCGCTCCCAGAATATCAGTCTTGGGATTATCGCCGATCATCCACGTAGAGGAGGGATCTGTCCCGCTCACTTCCAGAGCATGCTCAAAAATCGCCGCATCGGGTTTCCCTCTGCCGAAGGCCCCGGATATAATGACGTGATCAAACAGCGGCTCGATTTCCGGCGTCATCGTAAGCTTCGTCCGCTGGAGCTGAGGGGATCCATTCGTTAATAGGACCAGCACAGCACGGCCGCGGAGCTGCTCGACGGTTCGGATCGCGTCTTCAAAAAGAAAAGGGGCCTGCTTTCGTTCCTGAATAAAGCGGTCGGCGAGGTCTTCGGCTGCTGCGGGATTCGTCAGGCCGAGTGCTTGAAGGCCGTCTGCCCAGCTTTGATACTGATAGTCGCGGATGATGCTGTGCAGACTGCTGAAGCCAGGTTCTTCATCATCGAACGTCCCCCAGAGCCCTTCAAACGGGTTGATGCCGATCTGCTGCGTGAACGTATAGGACGGATAGCCTGCGTAACGTGCAGCGGCGGCTTTTCGTACCTCCGTCTCTAATGTCTCTGCATCGGCGCCGAAGGCATCTTCAGCATAGGCGCAGGTGCGTGCAAATGCGGTTTTGATGCTTTTTTCATCCCATAATATCGTGTCATCCAAATCGAAAAATACCGCTTGTCTGTTCATGATTACTTCCTCCATCCTGAGTCCACTGAGTACTGCTATAGTGTAGCGGAAACAGAATTTTCTGTAAACCTTCTTCTGCAGGCAGGAAAAGCGGAAATCAGTGTGGAACTTAGTTCAGGAAGAGCAAAAAGAAAAGCAGAAAAAGGAGTGTTAGTTGTGTCAAAACGAATAGATGAACATGGAATCTGGACAAAACAGCTTCACGCAGGTCAAGAACCGGATCCTGCAACAGGATCACGGGCGCTTCCGATTTACCAGACGACGTCCTATGTCTTTGATGATGCTGAACATGCCGAGCGTCTTTTTTCTCTGCAGGAGCCCGGTAATATTTACAGCCGTATCATGAATCCTACCGTCGATGCGTTTGAGAAGCGGATGGCTGCGCTCGAAGACGGGGTTGGTGCACTTGGAACGAGTTCGGGAATGGCAGCCATTACGATGTCGATCCTCAATATTGCCGAGAGCGGAGACCATATCGTTGCAGCTTCGCACTTATACGGCGGCACCTACAACCTTTTCTCAACGACGCTGCCGAAGTACGGCATTCACGTCTCGTTCGTCGATATCACGAGCCCGGAAGAGATTAAAGGCGCTATTCAGGAAAACACAAAAGCGGTTTTTGGGGAAACCATCGGCAACCCGGGGCTGCATGTCCTCGATTTCCATACGGTCAGTGACATTGCTCATGAAGCCGGCATCCCGCTGATCGTTGATAATACGTTCGGCACACCGGCAGTATGCAGACCGCTGCAGCTCGGAGCGGATATCGTCGTCAACTCGGCAACCAAATGGATCGGCGGCCACGGAACGACCATTGGGGGCGTAGTGATTGACGGCGGCCGTTTTGAGTGGAGCAAGGAAAAATTTCCGCAGTTCCATGAGCCGGATGCCAGTTATAACGGACTTGTCTACAGCGATCTCGGGGAAATGGCCTTTATTCTCAAAATGCGCGTGCAGCTGCTTCGTGATATTGGTGCGACGATGACGCCGCAGAACGCCTTTTATCTCATGCAGGGGCTGGAGACGCTCAGCCTCCGTATGAAGCGGCACACCGAGAATGCATTGACGCTGGCGCGGAAGCTGACAGCTCATCCTGCCGTCAAATGGGTGAAATACCCTGGACTGGAGGAGCATCCATCGCATGACCTGGCAGAAAAATACCTCGATTTCGGACACGGTGCCATCGTGAATTTCGGGATAGACGGCGGAGTGGAAGCCGGGCGCGAACTGATCCGCCACGTGCAGCTCTGGAGCCACGTTGCAAACGTTGGAGATGCGAAGAGCCTGATTATACATCCGGCCTCGACCACTCATCTGCAGTTGAGTCCGGAAGACCAGGAACGCTCCGGTGTGACGGATGATCTGGTACGACTTTCTGTCGGCCTGGAAGACACCGAGGATCTGTACGAGGATCTAAACATGGCGCTCGCAGAAGCAACGGGGAAAGCGGATGACGATGCAGGCAGAAGTCCTTATGAAGAAGCTGCAGGATCGGCCGTAGCGTATACGCAGGAAGGACCGCGCCGAAAAATTCTCGCTACCCTCAGCGCTGCGGATTCCTTGACGAAAAAATGGTCGAGACTTGGCTATCGGGTTGTTTTCGCCGGCGACAGCAGTTCCCTGCAGAAAATAAAAGACATGCCGGTCGATTATCTTTACGCGACGGAAGGGACAGATCAAGCACTGGAAGAAGCACTGCGCACCATCCATCCGACAGGAGTGATTCATCAAGGGCAGACGTCGGTTCAGGCGAAAATCCCGGCGGGTGTTCATTCCATTATCGATCAATAATGAGAAAAGCCTTCCCGCTTCCCTGTGGAAATATAGTATAATGGAAGCAGGGAAAGAGGGATCGTGATGTGGAAGCTGATGCTGATCAGTACCTTGTTTACCGCCGTGCTAATCACTGGAGGCATGCTGCTCTGGCTGCAGGAAACGACGGGCGGCGTATTTGATCAGGAGGAAGAAGAAAACCGGACCGGAGTAAGCACGTCTTTTGAAGATGACTCCTATTATTATTTTCTGGATCATGAGGAAGTGACGTATTTGATCGAGCGGGGCAGAGAAACCGTCGACGGATACGAATCCTATATGCTGCCGGTCGAATTTGACGGGCTCAGCAGCACCGTTGCTTTTGCCTACGTGGAACCGCCGTCGCTGACCGTCGTAAAAGAGAGCAGAAGAATTCAGGATCACTATCAGCGGACACCGTCGGTGGAGGAATTGCAAGGAATGCTGATGGATCGGTTTCTCCCGATTCATCTCCGCTTTCACGAAAATCGGGCGTTTGTACACGAAGCTGAACTGGAGTCGGAAACTGGACGGATTCAGCCGGTAGAAACCGATATTTCCGGCGGCGGGTCTATGCAGACGATGTATTTTTCGGTGGAGGATCTGCCATTTGAAGAAGAAGAAATCTCGCTGGTCGTAGAGGATGAGCTTTCCGATGATTTTATGAGGTACACGCTTCGATTCGCCGACTATCAGCGGGAGAGGGACGACAGCAGATAACAAACGGGAGAGGAGCCTGCAGAAGCGCGGCTCCTCTCCCGTTTCGTTTTCAATGAAGAGGACAATCGTTCTCATCAAGCGAGGTCGTAGCTGTATCTGCTTCCAGTGACTTCGCCTCGGTCTCCTGGAGCGGCAGGCGGTTGTCTCAAGAACCCATCAACTTCCATCATACAGAAGGCCCTCATCCCAAAATGGGGAGGGCCTCTTCTGTTCAAGTATAAGCATGTATAAGTTTTCTAAGGGTGACGGCCCTGTGCCGGCCATGTCGGCTGCCTGTAAATAAGGTGTGCGGAGATCCTCTGTCTCAGCTGTCGGATAGGCTCCACAAATCTCTGCGCAGATGCTGGCCATTCAGGTTTATCTCGACGAAGACTGCTTCTTTGCGTTCAGGAACCGCCGCTCAATCTCTTTTAGGCTGAGCGGGAGGACGTCATCTTTCATAATGAAGCTGTAGCCTCTGTGTTTCTTCACCCGTCCCGGAAGGCTCGACACGAGCTTAGGCCCCTTCGTTTCGAGATAGTGTGCTTTCTCATCCATATGGCTGATTTCAGCATAGTAGACGTTTTTTACGACGGTTTCCCGTCGTCCTTCCACTCGGTACTGGCCGACATAATGGAGCTGCTCCACCACGCCGCCGGTTTCTTCATACACTTCCCTGATCGCTGCCTCTTCCGCGTTTTCTCCGTCTTCCACTTTGCCGCCTGGAAATTCAATGCCCCGGGTGCCGTGTTTCGTCAACAGCCACTGATGATGAAAACGGGTAATCACCCAGACATGCTTCGGTTCTTTTGAAAAAGGAAGCCGGTGCGTAGAAAAGGTAACCTTGTTGTGATAAAAGTCTTTGAACACCCGGTCCTTCATCCTCGTTCCCTCCAATACGTCTGCATCTCTTCATATTCCTCCGGCCGGTTCATGTTAAAAAAAGAACGCTTGATGCTGTCGTTGGTGCATCCTGCCTGTTCCAGCTCTGATTCGCTGATACGAACGGTGTGCATCTGGTCGAATAGAGGTTTCACCGCGCGGATGCCGGCATCGAGACTCGCTTTGACTGCGGGAAGGGTGCTTCGGCTGTAAACAGCGCAGAGCGGCTGGTCTCGTCCATCAATATGAGGAAGCAGGATATCAGCCTGCTTTTCGGCAGCTTGATGAATCATCCACTGCAGGATCCTCGGGTCGATCAGCGGCATGTCACACGCTGCGGTGACGTAATAGGAAGCGTCCACGGTCTCCATTCCCGTCTCGATGCCTGCAAGCGGCCCTTCATGCGGACGGAGATCCACGGTCACCCGCACTGGTAGAAAGGATAGTGCGTCAGGTTCATTGGCGATACATATTTGTTTTTCCGTTGTGTCCTGCAGCGTCTGCAGGACATGCCCAGCTGCTGTTTTGTCTCCAATCTGCAGCAGTGCTTTCATGCTGCCCATCCTGGTCGATCGTCCGCCGGCCAGCAGAATCCCAGCTGTCTGCACCATACTATCCCTGCCTTCCTGCTTACTCTGCATCTATCGTATCGTATTCGTCACACTTTTGTACACTCGAACGAGCTGATCCGGCATGCATCGCGTTCCCATGACGCGTCTTTCAGGAAAAGTTTCCGGTCGGAAGCGATACCGTGATATAATATCAGACAGATGTTGATAATCGAGGTGAAGACATGCCAAAACAGAAGTTGATTGTGCTGATAGCCGGAGCGGTCGTTCTCGTCATTCTGTCTGCCGTGCTGATGCTGACAGAAGACGACAGGGAAGCTATGAACTCTGAGGATGAACCGCAGCTGGCGAACGAAGAGACAGCTTCCAGCGAACCGGCTGGAGAGACCGACGACGCAGGAGCGTCTTCGGGAAACGCAGTGAATATAGACAGTTCAGAACCACAGGAAGAGGAAGCCTCCATTTCTGAGGAGAGAGAAGAACAGCTGCGCGAAGCAGCGGAGGAAGCGCTGGACACGTTCACACCGGATGTGGAGGAACCATTTACGTATGAGGCATTTGAAGGCCAGGCGCTCGTACAGTCTTTATATCAGAGCGGACAGGAAGAAGGAGGCACGATCTCGGAAGACATGGAGACGAATGCAGAATGGCTGGCGGTGGAACTCTCCGCCTGGAGGGATCACGCAGAAGATGCGTACGGTTTTTCTTTTGATCAGGCCAGCTTTGAAGCCTATGTCGAAGAACAGGAGAATGTTTCCCTTGAAGGCAGTGCCGAAGTGATGGTGCTCGTGGATACACTGAACGAGGCAGAGAGCAGTCTCGGCGACCAGCAGCTGCATTATCAGTATGGTATTCCTTTCATCTGGCATGAGATTCAGGACGAAGCTGCCGGTGGAGAAAGTCCGGAAGCCACCACGGAACTGAACGCTCTCTTTTATGAAGAGCAGCAGGAAGTTTTTGAACGAATTCAGAGCGAGAACCCTGATATGATGGAAGGGGAAACCCCTCCGGAATAAAAAAGGTTACAAACGTCGACATCACGCCGGAAGTGGGCCCGCTTCCGGCGTGATGTCGTTGGTGTAACGGTGTTTCGTTACAGGCTCTCCTTTGCAGAGGCCCGCTGCGACGGTTTTCCGCCTATCGATACAAAGGACCGCCATGCAGAATGTCGGTGCTCACGTCACGAAAACGAGTGAAGTTGTGGTGAAAGTCGGAGGCCAGCTTCTTTGCTGCCTTCTCGTAATCCGCTGTGTTGTCCCACATTAAGCGGGGCTGCAGTATTTCAGCTGGAACGTCTGGACAGCTGGCAGGGATGTCGAATCCGAAAATGTCGTCTGTAATCACGGCGGTGTGACTCAGAGAGCCGGCAAGGGCTGCTTCCACCATCGCCCGGGTAAAGGAGAGCTTCATTCTGGATCCTGTCCCATAAGGGCCGCCGGTCCAGCCGGTATTGACCAGGTAGACTGCCGTGTCATGCTGTTCCATTTTTTCACCGAGCATCGAAGCGTATTCCTGCGGGGCCCGTGGTAAAAAAGGAGAGCCGAAGCAAGGGGAGAAGACTGGTTCGGGCTGCGTGACGCCGCGCTCGGTCCCGGCGAGTTTACTCGTATAGCCGGAAAGAAAGTGATACATCGCCTGACTCCGGTTCAAACGGCTGATCGGAGGAAGTACTCCGGTAGCATCCGCTGTTAGAAAGAGAATCACTTCAGGATGACCTGCCGTCGACGGCTGGACTGCAGAAGGAATGAACGTCAGAGGATAAGCGGCACGAGTATTTTCCGTTCTGCTTTTATCTTTGTAATCCGGACGGCCCTGGCTGTCGAGCTGAACATTTTCGAGAACAGCGCCGAATTTGACTGCCTGATAGATATCCGGTTCCTGCACGGGATCCAGGTCAATGCATTTGGCATAGCAGCCGCCCTCCACGTTAAAAATGCCGTTATTGGACCAGCCGTGTTCATCATCTCCGATCAGGGCCCGGCCGGGAGAAGCGGACAAGGTCGTTTTACCAGTTCCCGACAGGCCGAAGAACAATGCGCTGCGACCATGATCATCCACGTTCGCGGAACAGTGCATCGGGAGTACGCCTTCCGGCGGCAGCAGTTCATTCATCACCGAGAACACCGCTTTTTTCATTTCCCCGGCGTAAGAAGTACCTCCAATCAGGATCGTGCGCTCTGAAAAGGAAATTAGAATGAAGGCGCGTCCTCCAGTGCCATCCTTGTCCGGGTCTGCCTCCACCCCCGGCGCGGACAGGATGGTGAATCCTTCCATCGACGCTTCTCCTTCCTCTTCTTCCGGCCGGAGAAAGAGCTGTCGTGCAAAAAGCTGATGCCAGGCAAATTCATTCACGACAGTGAGCGGCATGCGGTGATTCGGATCGGCTCCCGCGGCCGCCTCGCGGGTGTACACAGCGCTGCAGCTGCTGAGATAATCGAGTACGCGCTGTTTCAGGTGATGGAAGGTGCTGCTCGATATCGGACGGTTGACCTCGCCCCAGTCGATATGGTCCGTAAACCCGGGCTCTTCCACGAGGAAACGCTCCTTGGGAGAACGTCCTGTATATTCGCCCGTCTGCGCTGTCAGCGCTCCTTCTTCGGAAAGGGCAGCTTCTCCCCGGATGATACTCTCCTCCACCAGCCGTGCAGTGCTGAGCTGATGATAAACATGCGGACTCCGGAGCAGTGTATCCAGTGCCAGTCTTCCGTGATCGATACTCATGCTATCCCTGCTTTCCTGATTAGTATGTCATATACTTTATTTATAACATACAATTGAGGGTTTGTGACCGCTTTCTTGATTTTTCTGCTGCGGGTTTCTTTATAGACTCCGAATGACATTCGGTCCCGGAGACGCCCGGTTCAAGCATGCTGTGTATAACACAATCCGCTCTCTTCAACATGAAGAAACGAGGAAAAAGAAACGTTGATGGGCAGTCATGATATGCCGGCTTTAAGAGGGGGTGTTTTTGTTGACAGGAGACGTCTTTTTGGTTATCATTCTTCAAAGCGGATACTCTTATCCCGAGCTGGCGGAGGGACAGGCCCGACGAAGCCCGGCAACCATCATCAGTACCATTGCGATGAACGGTGCTAACCTGCAGGACCATGCGTCCTGAACGATAAGAGGTGAAAGGATACGTTATCAGCCTTCTCCTCATACCGACTGGAGAGAGGCTTTTTTTATGAACCGGAGACGATCCGGCATAGAAACGACCTCACCACCATCAATAGGAACACCGATGGGACTTGGAGTGCCGTAATTTGATTGAGGAGGACTTCATCATGGCAGGAAAAACCAGACTGTTTACATCCGAATCTGTGACGGAAGGTCACCCGGACAAAATCTGTGACCAGATTTCGGACTCTATTCTAGATGAGATTATGAAAAGCGATCCGAATGCACGAGTAGCATGTGAAACATCAGTAAATACAGGCCTCGTACTTGTTGCAGGAGAAATTACTACATCTACGTACGTGGACATTCCGAGAGTGGTTCGGGAAACGTTGAAGGATATTGGCTACGTCCGGGCGAAATACGGCTTTGACTATGAAACTTGTGCGGTACTGACCTCGATTGATGAGCAGTCTGCGGATATTGCACAGGGCGTCGACGAAGCGCTTGAATCCCGCGAAGGTCAAATGACAGAGGAAGAGCTCGAGTCGATCGGCGCCGGGGACCAGGGCCTTATGTTCGGCTATGCTGACAATCAGACACCGGAACTGATGCCGCTGCCGATCTCTCTCTCCCATAAGCTGGCACGACGGCTGATGGAAGTCAGAAAAGACGGTACCGTGGAATATCTGCGACCGGACGGAAAAGTGCAGGTGACAGTGGAATATGATGAGCAGCAGCAGCCGCTCCGTGTGGACACCATTGTTATATCCACGCAGCACCATGCTGAAATCGAACTGGATCAGATCAAAGAAGATATGCATGAACACGTCATTAAACCGATGGTGGATGCTTCTCTGCTCGATGATCAGACGAAATACTTCATCAACCCGACCGGGCGTTTCGTTATCGGCGGACCGCAGGGTGATGCAGGTCTGACCGGAAGGAAGATCATCGTCGACACGTACGGGGGATATGCCCGGCACGGAGGAGGCGCGTTCTCAGGGAAAGATGCGACGAAAGTGGACCGTTCAGCTGCCTACGCCTCGAGGTATGTAGCGAAGAACATCGTTGCTGCAGGCCTTGCCGACCGCTGTGAAGTACAGCTCGCGTATGCAATCGGCGTGGCGCAGCCGGTGTCGATCGCAATCGACACATTTGATACTGGTAGCGTATCGGAGGAAGTACTCGTCCAGGTGGTTCGGGACAACTTTGATCTGCGCCCTGCCGGCATCATTAAAATGCTGGATCTGCGTCGTCCTATCTATAAGCAAACAGCCGCCTATGGTCATTTCGGCCGTACGGATATTGAACTCCCATGGGAGAAAACAGACAAAGCGGAAGCATTGAAAGAACAGGCAGCTGCAGCCGAGCGGGCGTGAGCCTGAAGGAAACATACGCACGTCCATTCATGTTCGTGCCTGCAGAAAAGAAAACACTCCTGGTGATCCATACGATCACTGGGAGTGTTTTTTTGTTCAAGTATAAGTTTTCATACAGGGTGGCGGCGCAGCCGGCTGCTCGGGACGCATGAAGAACTTCTGCTTCCCTTAAAGAATCTGTGGTATACGGCGTTCCGATCAACAGGCGCTCTGCGCTTTAGGTTTTCCTGCTTTCAATCTGCCAGCGGAACGCTGGAAGCGGCTGTGTCGATGGCATCAACACGGTCACCCGATTCGATTACTTCGTCTGACAGCACCCCGGGTACGGTTGCTGCCGTCAGCTTGATGGAGGCTGATAGCCAGCCTGCATTTGTTTATAAATCTGGCCTTTTTCGACGTAGGAATCGCGGATACGATCCATCTCCGCCTTGTCCTCGTCGGTTAAGTCCCGGACGACGCGGGCCGGCCTGCCGAGCGCGAGCGTGCCGGAAGGGATCTCGGTTCCAGGTGTAACGAGGCTGCCAGCTCCGATAAAAGCGCCTTCGCCGATTTCAGCTCCATCCAGAACCGTTGAGCCCATCCCGATTAACGCGCTGCGGTGAATCGTGCAGCTGTGCAGCATGCACTGGTGTCCAACGGTGACCCCTTCTGCCAGATGGAGGGGCAGGCCGGGACTCTGATGGAGCAGGCTCTGGTCCTGAATGTTGACGTTTTTTTCAATGACGGTCGGTGCCACATCACCACGGATCACCGTGTGGTACCAGATGCTTACCTGTTCATGAATGGTGACATCGCCGGTGATGACTGCGTTCTCAGCTATGTATGCGCTCTCATCAATGGCTGGTGCTTTTCCTTTGTATGGATACTGCAGCATAGGTATGCCTCCTTGATCAACGTATGGTATCTACTTTATCATAATTTTCCTCCAGAAGGAAAAGCACGACTGCTTGACTACAGGAAAAGGTTTAGGAGATGATAGCTTCAGATACGAAGGAGGGACTTTTTCATGTGGCACTGGGAAGCAGAAGGAGAAGCGAAAGCGGTCATTGTCCTTGTACATGGCGCTGGAGAGTATCATGGACGCTACGAACGGACCATCGACATGATGCGGCAGCAGCAGTTTCACGTCGTGATGGGAGACCTGCCGGGGCAGGGAACAACGCCGGGACCGAGAGGCCACGTCGAAACCTTTCAGCAGTACATACAGCAGGTGCGGACGTGGGTGCTTCAGGCGGGGGCGTATGATCTGCCCGTGATCTTGTTCGGACACAGCATGGGTGGATTGATCAGCACAGAAGTCGTTCGTTCCATGCCGGAGCGGGAACGGCCGGACATGCTGCTGCTCTCTTCTCCGTGCTTCGGTCTCGTGCAGCAGCAGCCGCTGGTCAAACGGGCGGCGGCCGGTCTGCTGGCTAAAGTGGCACCGAGGACGATGTTCCCGAACGGGCTTGAATCCGGCAGCGGGACTCGAGATGACTGGATGAGAACGCGGGATCAGACGGATGATCTGCTCATCAAGAAGGTCAGCGCGCGCTGGTATAAAGAACTCGTTACTGCTATGGCACGCGCGCATGAGGAAGCGTCCGTCATGCCGGAGATTCCTATCTATGTCACGCAGGGCGGAGAAGACCGGATTGTAGATAAAAAAGAGGTACGGCGCTGGTTTGACGCCGTACCGGTTCTGGAGAAGGCATATAAAGAATGGCCGGGCCTTTATCACGAAGTGCTGAACGAACCGGAGCGTGAAGCTGTGCTGACCCATCTGCTCGGCTACGTGACGACCCAGCTGGCGGTTCAGCGTTTTTCCACGACCGTCACAAAGGGAGCAGCATTGCGCTGATTCATAAATGCATACTGGAGAACAGCTGCCTGATCCTGTGGGATCCCTTCCAAGAAAGGAAGCAGCTGTTCTTTTTCTTTTTGTCCTTCTTCGTGTCCGTGGTAAATGACCAGAACAATCCGTCCACCCGGCACGAGCCGGTCAAACAGCTGCTGGACAGCGGCGATCGTCGAATCCGCCCTCGTCGTCACGGTTTTGTCGCTCCGCGGGAGGTAGCCGAGGTTGAACACCGCCGCGTGAAGCGGCAGATCTCCAAGCACTTCTCCTGCATGTTCGTGCCCCCGCTGCACGAGTTCCGCTTTCAGGCCGTGGGCTTCCAGTCGCTCTGCTGTTGCCCGGAGCGCCTGTTCCTGGACGTCGAACGCGGTCACCCGTCCTTCCGGGCCGGTGCAGGAAGCGAGAAAGACCGTATCATGACCATTTCCCATGGTGGCATCCACCGCATGGCCGCCGGGAGGAATGACCTCCTGTAGCAGTTGTCTCGTATACGTAAGTACATCAGGCAGCATCGTTTACTTCCTTTCTTCCTGCTTCACAGCAGCGAATTTCCCCTGCCAGGAATCCCGTCTTTTCAATTCCTTTTTGATTCCGTTCAGCACGCCCCATTTGTCTGTGCTCCATTGAGGACCGATCAGCAGCTCCTGAGGGCCGTCACCGGTTAACCGGTGAATGCTGATTGAGGCTGGAATCCGCTCGAGCTGATCGCAGACGATCTGCACGTACTCCTCCTGCGACAAAAAATCAACGAGGCCTTCCTTATACTGCCGGACCATCGACGTTTTCCGGAGGAGGTGGAGGAGATGGATTTTCATCCCCTGTATATCCAGCTGAGCTGCGAGCTCCGCTGTTTCCACCATCATGGCCGGGGTTTCCTGAGGGAGTCCATTGATAATGTGGGTACAGACGCGGATGCCGCGGTCTCTCAGTTTGGCCACTCCCTCTTCAAAGCATTGGTAGTCGTGGGCCCGGTTGATCAGCACACCGGTTTCGTCATGCGCTGTCTGCAGGCCGAGTTCGACCCAGAGATACGTTCGTTCATGCAGCTCCGCCAGGTAATCGACCACATCCGGCGGGAGGCAGTCCGGTCTTGTAGCGATAGAGAGCCCGACGACTCCTTCCAGCTCCAGCACGGATTCAAACTTTTCGCGTAGTTCGTCAACGGGGGCGTGCGTGTTCGTGTAAGCCTGGAAGTAGGCCATAAAAGCCCGTGCAGGCCACTTTTGCGTCATGACCTGTTTTCGCTCTTCAAACTGACCTGCCAGGTTCACTTTACGGTCGCCGGCGAAATCACCGGAGCCGCGGACACTGCAGAAGGTGCATCCGCCGTAGGCGACCGTTCCGTCCCGATTGGGACAATCGAAGCCGGCATCGAGGGCGATTTTCACTACCTTCTCCCCGAAATGGGCTTTCAGCTCTTCGTTCCAGCTGTAGTAGCGCTGGGGCATCCAGGATGGTCTTGTTTCGATCATGAGGAAGCACCGAGTTTTTCAAAGATGCGGCAGGCTGTATCAACCTCAGCAGCGGATACATCCGCGTTCGTCGTAATCCGGATGGACTCCGGTTTATAGGCGATCACGGCTGCGCCTTCCGCAGCAGCAGCGGTGACCCACTCTTCAGCACTGCGGGAAGACTGGTCCGTGTCTGCTACGATGATATTCGTCTGCACCTCGTGACGAATCGTCAAGTCCGTAGATTCCCGGAGCACCGCGGCGATGGCAGCTGCGTGGTCATGGTCTTCCTGCAGCCGGGCTCTCCGCTCCCGAAGCGCATACAGGCCGGGAGCTGCAATGACGCCGGCTTGACGCATGCCGCCGCCGAGCATTTTCCGTTTTTTCCTCGCCTGATCGATAAAGGTTTTCGTGCCGGTCAAGATGGATCCGACGGGGGCACCGAGGCCTTTGGACAAACAAAACTGGACACTGTCCGCATAGGCGGCTGTTGCTGCAGGCGACATCCCTGCGGCAAGGGAGGCATTAAAAAGCCGGGCTCCATCCATGTGCACGGGGATCCCGTGTTCATCAGCCGTCGACCGCACCTGCGTCATATATTCTTCAGAAAGGACGGTGCCTCCAGCCCGGTTGTGTGTATGTTCAAGCCAGATCAGTCCCGTTTCCGGATAGTGGATATCCTCCGGCCGGACTGCTTTCTTCAGCTGCTCGATGTTCATCTCTCCGTGAGTATGAGGGAGCGTTCTGGACTGGACACCGGCAAAGGCGGAAATTGCAGCGCCTTCGTAAACAAAGACGTGTGCTTCGTCATCCATAATGACTTCCTGGCCCGGTCTGGTATGAACGAGCAGAGCCGCCTGGTTGCCCTGGGTACCGCTCGTAGTGAACAGCGCGGCTTCTTTGCCAAGCAGGGCGGCCGCTTCTTGTTCAAGCTCATTGACTGTCGGATCTTCTCCAAACACGTCGTCCCCGACTTCGGCCTGCATCATTAGTTCCCGCATCCGCTGATCGGGTCTCGTAATTGTATCGCTGCGAAGGTCTATCATCGTATCGTTCATCCTCTCTGAAAGTACTGCTTGTTACATCCTACCACGGCGGACGAGTATGAGAAATGCCTGCTCTTCAAACAGCGCTCCGATACGATATTTCTGGACTCGAAACAAGAGGTTCTATGATACATGTTGAGGAAAAGGTTCCTTTCTGTGCCGTTTTTTCATTCGTTTCCTCTGGACGCTTGCCAAGGGGTGCTGTCCTCCCTCTGGCGTCACAGCCCCTGATTCCATACGTATTCTTTGACGCTTACCAGCCTTGACTGCCTACGTTGTCTGCATGATTGTCATCAGCTTTGGTGGCACAATGCCGTTTCTCTTCCTGTCCCTTCTGCTTTTCATTGTATACGCTGCTACAGCCGTGTTTGACCGCGGTGTCAAAGGGATCCGGTTCCCCGGGAGGATGCTTGACATTCCGTCGGTGGATGACTACAATGATACCGATACACGTTTATGAAAAAACAGTCACGACAAGGAGCAGTAACCGACGATAGATCCTGCAGAGAGTCAACGGCTGGTGGAAGTTGACGTTATATCCCGGTGAACTTACCTTGGAACTGTGTGCCGACTGGCGCCGTCTGCCGACGTTACCGGCTTGAAGCGGGTGCTCGATGCAGCACTAATCGTGGGTGGTACCGCGGGAAGGATATCAAACCTCTCGTCCCAGACTGAACTGCTGGGGTGCGGGGTTTTTTCTGTTTATCGGCAGAGCATCACACATAGAAGAGGGATTATTGAAATCAGAGGAGGCTGTCAACGTGGCATTTGATCATCAGGCAATTGAAGCGAAATGGCAGAAACATTGGGAGCAGCATCAGACGTTTGAGACGAAAGAGGATCCTTCCAGACCGAAGTTCTACGCGCTGGACATGTTTCCGTATCCGTCGGGGTCCGGGCTGCACGTAGGTCATCCGGAAGGCTATACAGCAACGGATATTCTATCCAGAATGAAGCGGATGCAGGGGTATAACGTCCTTCACCCGATGGGATGGGATGCGTTCGGACTGCCGGCAGAACAGTTTGCACTGGATACTGGACGCCACCCGGCTGAATTTACGGAACAGAACGTACAGACATTCCGCCGTCAGATTAAAGAGCTCGGTTTTTCCTACGACTGGAACCGTGAAATCAACACAACAGATGAAGACTATTATAAATGGACGCAGTGGATCTTCATTCAGCTCTACAACGAAGGGCTCGCCTATGTGGATGAGGTACCGGTGAACTGGTGCCCGGCACTCGGGACGGTGCTCGCGAATGAAGAAGTAGTCGATGGCGTCAGCGAACGGGGAGGCCATCCGGTGGAACGGCGTCCAATGAAACAGTGGATGCTGAAGATCACGGCCTATGCGGATCGTCTCTTGGAAGACCTGGAGGAGCTGGACTGGCCGGAGTCCATCAAAGACATGCAGCGCAACTGGATCGGCCGTTCGGAAGGCGCAGATGTAGATTTTCAGCTGAAGGGGACTGGCAAAGAGGTCACCGTCTTCACCACACGGCCGGACACGCTGTTCGGCGCGACGTACCTGGTTCTCGCACCGGAACATCCAATGGTGGAGGACATCACTACCGACGAGCAGCGGGACGCCGTCGCCCAGTACCAGAAACAGGTCGGTACGAAAAGTGACCTGGAACGGACAGAGCTTGCCAAAGAAAAAACCGGTGTCTTCACCGGGGGCTATGCGGTTCATCCGGTTTCGGGAGAAGACGTGCCGGTCTGGATCGCCGACTACGTGCTGATCAGCTACGGAACCGGGGCGATCATGGCAGTACCGGGTCATGACGAGCGGGACTATGACTTTGCCTCGGCATTTGGCCTGCCGATTGTCGAAGTCGTATCCGGCGGTGATCTATCCGAGGAAGCCTACAGCGGTGACGGAGAACACGTCAACTCTGATTTTCTGAATGGGCTTCACAATGAAGAAGCGATTTCCCGCATGTGTGACTGGCTCGAAGAACACAAAAAAGGGAAGCGGCAGGTCACCTACCGCCTCCGGGACTGGCTTTTCAGCCGTCAGCGTTACTGGGGAGAACCGATCCCGATGATCCATTGGGAGGACGGTTCGATGACGCCGGTTCCGGAAGAGGAACTTCCGCTCACGCTTCCGGAAATGGATGCATTCAAGCCGTCCGGAACAGGGGAATCCCCGCTTGCCAACAATGAAGAGTGGCTGTATGTCACGGACCCGGAGACCGGGATGAAAGGACGCCGCGAAACGAATACGATGCCGCAGTGGGCAGGAAGCTGCTGGTATTACCTCCGCTTTATTGATCCACATAACGAGGAGCAGCTGGCCGATCCACAGAAGCTGAAGCGCTGGCTCCCGGTGGATATGTATATCGGAGGCGCAGAGCATGCCGTCCTGCATCTGCTGTACGCGCGGTTCTGGCACAAGGTGCTGTATGATATCGGAGTCGTTCCGACGAAGGAGCCGTTCCAGCGCCTGTACAACCAGGGCATGATCCTGGGAGAGAACAATGAGAAGATGAGCAAATCGAAAGGGAACGTCGTGAATCCGGACGACATCATGACGTCCCACGGAGCAGACACGCTTCGTCTTTATGAAATGTTCATGGGCCCTCTCGACGCTGCGATTGCGTGGAGCTCAAACGGGCTGGACGGAGCACGCCGCTTTCTCGACCGGGTGTACCGCCTTTTCGTAGAGGACGGCTCGCTTACAAGCCGGGCGTCCGATCACCAGAGCAGTGATGAGATGACCCGTGTCTATCACCAGACCGTGCAGAAAGTCACGGAGAATTTTGAAGATATGCGCTTTAACACCGGCATCTCGCAGCTGATGGTTTTCATCAACGAAGCCTATAAGCAGGAGAAGGTCTCCATCAGCCACCTGGAAGGATT
The DNA here is from genome assembly GCF_000429725.1 of Alkalicoccus chagannorensis DSM 18086. Classification (GTDB taxonomy): domain Bacteria; phylum Bacillota; class Bacilli; order Bacillales; family Salisediminibacteriaceae; genus Alkalicoccus; species Alkalicoccus chagannorensis. The sequence continues at coordinate 57,609 of NZ_AUCK01000023.1, forward strand.
TTTGAAAATGCTCTCGCCGGTGGCACCACACTTGAGTGAAGAGCTGTGGAGCCTGCTCGGCCATGAAGAGACAATCACCTACGCGACATGGCCGGTGTATGATGAATCGTGGCTTGTCGAAGATGAGATTGAAATTGTGCTGCAGGTGAACGGAAAAGTCCGCTCCAAGCTGCAGGTCGCAAAAGAAGCGACGAAAGACGACCTGGAGCATGCAGCTTTTGCAGATGAAAAAATCAAGGCCGAGACAGAAGGAAAGACGATCCGTAAAGTCATTGCTGTCCCGGGGAAACTCGTGAATATTGTAGCGACGTAGGACCAAGCTGCCGGTTCACGGCTGCTTCGGTGAAAAGATCGTCAAACTGCAACGCCAAAGAAAAGAACAAGGCCCGTCTCCGACATCAGGGAGACGGGCCTTGTTTATGATCTTTTTCTGCCTGTTCCAGTTCATAAGCGGCGAAGCTTCCTTCGGCTGCGAACAGGAGCTGTTGCAAGATGTGCTGCATGATAACGATGGACCTCTCCGGCGTCAACATGCGTTTCCCCTTTGATATTCTCTGCATATCACTTCGGTCTGCAGGGCTTCCCTTCCTCATGGCAGGCCGGTCAGCGTTGATGGATTCCGTTTTCTTTCGATGTGATGTCCATGAGTTCGCCGAGCGTCGTCCGGCCCCGGTCCTCAACATAGCGAAGCAGTTCTACCAGCAAGTGGGCGGTGGTGAGCGCATCTCCGAGGGCGCTGTGTCGTTCGTGGATGGGCGTCCCGAAACTCATCGCATAATGATGCAGGTCCCGCATGTCCCAGGAAGGCGCAAGGTAGCCGATCAAATCCAGCGTATCGACCCCGAGCGGTTCTTCAAAAGACCATTTTTCCCGGGCGAGCTCCTTTTTCAGGACGAGAAGATCGAAGGCCAGATAATGACCGACCCAGCCACAGCCGTCGCTTTTCTCCATGAAGGCGTAAAAATCAGAGATCGCATCAAACGCATCCGGAGCTCCCTGAACGTGGCTGTCCGCAATACCGGTCAGCTCTGTGATTCGTGCTGGGATGTCCCGCTGTGGATTGACGTAAGTCTGAAAGGTGTGGTCCGTGACCTGCAGTCCTTCAACCTGAACAGCGCCGATTTCAATCAGCCGGTCTTTTCCTCCCACAGCAAACCCGGTGGTTTCGGTATCGAAAACCGTAAATGACGTTTCACGGATCGGCTGATTGAGCGGCATCTGGCGTGCGAGTTGATAATGCATTTTCTTCTTCTTCCAGAACATCATAAAGACCGGCTCCTTCTCCCGCAGGAGTAGTTATTGAATACCGAATTCGGCGAGCATATTGTTCTGAAGGGAACGGACGGATTTTAACGCGAGCATCAGCTCTTCTTTCTCTCTCGTCTTCATGTGAGAAAAAAGGATGTCGCTCGAGGATTCTTCTCCCCGCTGGTAGCGGGCCCAGGACTGATGTACACGAATGGAGAGCATCACTTCATAAGCGAACTGCAGCTCATCAGCCGTTTCGGCACTGAGCACGCGCTGGTCTTGAAGAAAGGCGATCTGCTGCCGGGGCGTCCCTTCGACAAATTGATGGTGGGCGCTCAGCAGCTGCAGGCTGTGATAGAACGGGAACAGCGCCTGCTTTTTTATGTTGATGTGGTCCTTTTTCATACGGAACAGAGCCCGGATGGGATGATCGAGAGAAGGGACCGGCTGTTGTTTTTCTTCCTGCGCCGCGCGGTACAGCAGGATGCTGGACTGGCGCAGCTGTTCTTTTACCGTCTGGTTGAAGCGGTCGCGCAGGGCTTCATCCCCATAGAGAAACCGATGGGAAAGGAAGTTCTGGGCTAACAGAATGTTGTCGCCCGTCGCCCGCAGGGACCAGGATCGGAGCCGCTCACTCCAGCGGCGGATCGATCCCCGCCACTGCGGGAAGGAGGCCATCATATCCCCATCACACCGCTTATAGCCGGCATGCTCCATGAGCCGGGTGATCTCTTCGCCGAGAGCACCGAAGTAGGCATCCGTATCATCCGGATCATTGTCAGGAGAAGCCTGATAGACAAGGAAATGATCCTGATCGGAGAGGAGGAACTGCTCCCCGCGCCCGCTGCTGCCCATCATGAAAAAAGCAAAAGCAGCCGGCGGGTTTCCGGTATTCTGAAGCGCCAGATGGATACACTGTCTGGCCAGGCGGTCGTACAGGCTTGTAACTACTTCGAGTGTATAAACGATAGGAATGCGGTCTTCAAGCAGTTTGCCGAGGGCTCCATAGATAGCATGACGGACTTCGGGCAGAGAGTCTTCGTCGGCTTGTTCAATCTCCTGCAGGATGTCGAACGTTCCCCGGTTTTTCTTCCGGAGCAGATCCGACAGCGTCACCATTCCAACCGGTTTCCGGCCATCTGTGACGGGAAGGTGCTTCACGCCGTGCACAAGAAACGTCGATAGGGCCTCGTAATAGTAGGCTGTCCTCGGGACCGTCACAGGGTCCGGCGTCATAATATCTCCGGCTTCGGTGGATTCCGATGCGCCGGCGGCAACATACCTTGACACGATGTCTTTTTCGGTAATGATGCCAGCAGTATCGCCCTGACGATCGGTGATCAGAATGGAACTGATCCCTTCTTCCATCATCCGGGCAGCAAGCAGCTGGACGGAGGTTTCTTCCGGCATGGTGACGGGGACCGGACTCATCAGGTCCTGCACCCGTCGGATGAACGCGTCGCTTTCCCCCCACTGCCGGGAAAGCTTCACCTGTTCGGCGAGAGAGGCGTATATTTCCCGGAGACGGACCGATACCTGCCGCATCATATAATCGCGTACGTCCTCGTCGTGCCAGCGTCGTTCGAGAACGTCATAAGGAATCATGAGGCAGACAGAATGCTCTGATGCTAGCACCTCCACCGTATGCGAGGACTCGTGATCATTGGGCTCACCGAGAAAATCAGCGAGGCTGGAGAAGCCGAGCATATCCCCGGCTTCAAGTACTTCAAGCACTTCCTCCTGTCGGGAAGGACCGGTGTTGACACATACTTCTGCGACACCTTCGACGAGAAGCAGCAGACCTTCCCGGGAGGACTGGGCGTACAGAATCTTCTCCCCTTTATTGTATGCATGCCAGGTGCAGGTCTGAAAAAGGGAGGCGGCTTCTTCCGGAGAAGCACTCCGGAAGAAAGGATGCCGCGCAGCCGTCTGTTCGTGTTTATTTGTCGGAGCCGTCATTGATCCAGACCTCTCCATCTTTGTACGTCATTTGTTCCGGATAACGAAGGTCGACCGCTTCATCCTGCAGTTTCTGCGGCGGTGCCGGTGTAAGCAAGGAAACGACCACGACGAGAATCAGGTTGGCGGCAACACCGAACACACCGGCGCCGGTATCCTGAATACCGAAGAGGGTGACTCCTGCCATCGATAGGAAAATATAACCGAGCGTGACGCCCAGTCCGCCGAGCATCCCGGCAATAGCTCCCTGTGCCGTCATGCGCTTCCACCAGACACCGAGGAAGAGGACAGGGAAGAAGGTACCTCCTGCCAGGGCAAAGGCCCATGCAATGATTTGCGTAATAACCCCCGGAGGATCGAGTGCAATCACGCCGGCAGCAATCGTTGAAGCTACAATGGCGATTCTTCCTGCCAGCAGTCGTTTCTTATCAGACGCATTTGGTCTCAGCAGGCGGTAGTAGATGTCATGTGCAAACGAAGAAGAAATTGTAATCAAGAGCCCGCCGGCTGTCGACAGCGCCGCAGCCATCGCCCCAGCCGCAACCAGGCCGACGACAAACATTCCGAGGTTGGCTATTTCGGGCGTTGCCATGACTACAATATCTTCGTGGATAAATAAATCTTCCCAATGAAGCGTGCCGTCTTCGCTTGTGTCGGCAATTTCAAGCAGGCCGGTATTAATCCAGGCCTCGGTCCAGCCCGGCAGCTCATCAATCGGCTGTCCGACAACCTGGGTCATAATAACGAACCGGGAGAATGCTGCGTACGCAGGTGCGGATAGATACAGCAGTGCGATGAAGAGCAGTGCCCAGGCACCACTCCAGCGTGCAGCTTTCATGGTGGTGACGGTGTAGAATCGGACGATGACGTGCGGCAGGGCCGCGGTACCGACCATCAAGGTGAAGAGAAGCGCGAGAAACTGCGAGCGCTGACTCTCATCAAATGGAGCGAAATATTCTGAGAGTCCGAGCTCCTGGTCAATGGCACCGAGCTCCGTGACAAAATTACCGTATGTAAGCCACGGAAGCGGATTACCGGTAATCTGCAGCGACATGAATACAATCGGAATAATATACGCTGTAATCAATATCATGTACTGGGCAACCTGTGTCCAGGTAACCCCCTTCATCCCGCCGAGAGAAGCGTAGATGGCGATTACGACCACCCCGATCATCACCCCGGAAGAGGCCGGCAGGTTCAATAGACGACCGATAACAACGCCGGAACCGGAAAGCTGGCCGATGATATACGTGAAGCTGATAATAATGGTCGCGATCGCGGCGATGAGCCGCGCCGGGTTGCTGTCAAACCGGTCCCCGATAAACTCCGGTACGGTGAAACGTCCGTATTTCCGGAGCTGCGGGGCGAGCAGGAAGGTTAAGAGCAGATACCCGCCTGTCCAGCCCATAATATAAGCGAGACCGTCGTAGCCGAGCATCATGACGGTACCGGCCATCCCGATAAAGGAAGCGGCACTCATCCAGTCGCCGCCGATGGCCATCCCGTTCCAGAATGGCGGAATGCCGCGGCTGGCTACGTAGAAATCAGAGGTTACTTTTGCTCGGTTGTAAATGGAAATACCAATATAGAGTGCAAAGGTGAGTAAGATAAGAATTAACGAGACGAGTGACTGCTGGTCCAAAATAAAACCCTCCTAAAGGCTGATCTGCTGCTTCTGCTTTTAATGGTCGGAAGCGCCGCCGCTGATCTGCACGTTCTGTTTTTCGTCGATCCCGAATTTTTTATCTACGTAATCGCTGATGATGGCGTTGAGAAACAGGAGAACGACGAAGGTGACGACAGCTCCCTGTGCTCCCATATAATAGTGGGCCGGCATGCCGAGTATCATGGCGCCGGACGCATTGATGGATTCAGCGAAAAAGGCGACGCCGTAGGAAACGGAAAAACCGATTAGAAGAAATACGATAATCATGGTAGTACGAATACGGAAATATTTATCCGCGGTAGCTTTGTCTATTTTTCTCATATGCACATTCCTCCTCCAATATGTTGAACCGTCACTGTTCACCTCCTTGATCGAATGTGGTAACGCTTTCAAAAAATCATGCGGCAGAAACCCGGTGCGAGGTGCGCCGGCAGTTCCGGCAGACAACCATCGGAGCCCGTTTCCTGCCGATCAGGTAATTGGTGGCAAAGAGCGGGGGAATGAACCAGAGCAGCACGGGACTGATCCACACGGCAAGGATGATCGTAAGCAGGAGCGGCAGGGTGGACGTAACGAAAACGTATCTGCCTAAAGAAACCGTCAAGGTACTGTCACTTTGGCATTCCGGACATGTCATGTATGTATTCCTCCTTATCTAAGACTGAAAACAAAGCGGACGGTCTCCCAGAACGGCATAGGGACGAGAATAATCTGAATCACCAGATAGCCGATCATGAAAAAGAAGGGGACGGTCAGCAGGATGGCTTTCTTGTACTTGATTGCAGCAAAGATGACGACAGCTGTCATCAGCCAGAAGCCAATCAGCAGTTCCATGGTGTCACTTCCTTCCAAAGTCAATGGTGTAACATAATGGTAAGTGTATCATAATTATTTCAAATTTTCAGAATGAAAACAATGAAAATTTTTTGCGCAGATCTCCAATTTTAAGGGAAAATAAATACAGATTACCGGCATTCCAGCTGTCACAGTACAGAGAGCAGAGTAAAAAAATTTCCGCAGGCGAATCATCAGCCTGAGTGAAATGCCATGAGGCAGGACGCCAAGTGTGATAATAGCCGCTGGGGGAAAAGGAGGATCCACAAAGACACTGCAGCAGAAGGACAGGGATACTGGACCGGAAGGAGGGGCTGCTGCATTTGTCCAAGTATAGGAACGTATAAGTCCACATATAAGAAGACGGCGGAGCGGGAAGAAAGCAAACCCCTTTCTTCCCTCGAAAAGCGTGCGCCACACGCCGTTCCGAACAAAAGGCGCTCTGCGCTTTTGTTCAATGATAGGAATGTATAAGTTCTCATACAGTGTGACGGCGGCTCCATGCGCTGCTCGGGAAGAAACAAAGAACGTGTTTTCTTCCCTCAAAAAGCTTGCAGCGCTTCCGCACGCCGTTCCGACCAAAAGGCGCTTTGCGCTTTTGTTCCGTACAGCGGGAGAGGCGGGCTTATGACTAAAAAAACCCTTACGCCGGAGAGAGGACTCCAACGAAAGGGGAGGGACAGAAAGAGCTCGGATGCTTTCGCGGGCGGCGTGTTCCAGCTGCCCGGACAGGAATCACCGGCTGCGTTCCAGCAGTTTTTCAGGAAGGAAGAGACGCGCGGCTCTCCGCAGCGGAACTGCCTGCCGTATAGCCGGTGGAGAAGGCGACTGTGATGTTGTACCCGCCGGTGTAACCATGGAGGTCCATCACTTCGCCACAGAAAAACAACCCGGGCATCTTTCTGGATTCCATCCGTTTTGGATAAACTTCCTTCACACTTACGCCGCCGCCGGTAACGAACGCTTTTTCAATAGAGAGTGTCCCGGTAGCAGTGAGAGGGAATTCCTTCCACACACGGGCAAGTGTGTCGATACTGTCGTGTGGTGTTTCGGTACAGACTGCCGACTCACTCAGTCCGCAGAGCTGCAGCGTGACTGGCAGCAGCCGTTCCGGGAGCATACCGGAGAATGCGTTTTTCAACGCTTTTTTCGGCGCATCTTTCATTTTCGCTTTTAACGATTCTGCCAGCTGACCGGCTGACTCCTCTGGAAAAAGATCGATCTCCATCGGGATTTCCGCATAATCGTACTTTTTCTTTGCTTTGACAACGTACTGGGAACAGCGCAGGCCAATGGGACCGGACACACCGAAGTGGGTGAAGATCATATCCCCGGTGTGGGATTTGATTTTCTTGTTTTTCTTTTTCGGATCTTTGACGGTCAGCGTCACCTGCCGCAACGAGAGGCCCTGCAGTTCTTTTGACTGAATGAACGCATCGTTCACCGTAATAGGGACCTCGGTTGGATACAGCTCCGTGATCGTATGTCCCGCTTTCTCGGCCCACGGGTACCCATCTCCGGTAGACCCTGTGTGTGGCACCGATTTGCCCCCGGCAGCAATAATAATAGAGGAGGCAGCCAGCATCGTGCCATCGGCCAGTTCTACATGATGCATACCTTCTTCGTGAAAGTGAAGATCGTTGACTTCCGTATTTTTGCGCGTTTCCACCTGCAGCTGCTGCAGCTTCTGAAGAAGGGCTCGGACGACGTCGGCCGCTTTATCGTTCACCGGAAACATGCGTCCATTGTCTTCTTCTTTCAGCTCGATGCCGAGCTGTTCAAAAAAGGCGATAATGTTTTCGTTGTTGAATATGGAAAACGGACTGTACATAAAGCGGCCGTTCCCCGGTATATGACGGATCAGTTCTTCTGCTTCGGCCCGGTTGGTAACGTTGCAGCGGCCGCCGCCGGAGATAGCCAGCTTGCGTCCGAGCTTACCGCCTTTATCCAGCAGCAGAACGTCCGCTCCGTGTTCAGCTGCAGCCGCGGCTGCCATCAGACCGGAAGGACCGCCGCCGATCACAATCACATCTTTGGTTTCCATCGTTTTCTCACCCGCTTTCTTCTATTGCATCTCCATTATACAACATGACGTTGTCGTCTGCCTCCACCTCCGTACCTGGTGGCACGATCAGAATAGCCCGGACCGGTTCTCTGGATCCACCGCCTCGCGGGGAGGGCAGACCAGGGGAAGAATGGTCGATAATCGACGGATATACCAGCGGGCCGAAGGTCATTTGATCTGCTTCTGCGGCCTTCTGTACATCGACTACCTGACTGTCTGATTCCAGTTTGACTTCGGGGCGCGTCACGATAGTTGGAACATGATACAGCCGGATCTCCTCGATGTTTTCTTCGATGACATGCACTTCTGTGAAAAGGCTTTGGTTCTCATCGTCTTCACGCAGCTGGATCGTGCCCGCAGTCCTTTCTCCTTCATAGAGCAGAGCAAGGTCGGATGTATCTCCCTCTTCAAACTGTGATTCCCGTTCCATTTCGCTTACATGGACATCGACTGGGTCCGTCAGCATAAGCGCTGCCGGAATGCTTAAGACCACGACCATCCCATAGCCGGCGAGAGCGATGACACCAAATTTAGACGATCGACGGTTGAGCGTCATGCCGATGAAAATAAGAACGATGAACAAAAGGATCGAAAAATCCATCTCAGCGCACCTCCTTAGGAGACGCTGCCGCTGACAAGATCATAGCGCCAGCAAAAAGAACTACCGCAGCAGGGAAATAGAAAAGGTCAATCGGAAGCCCCATTAAAAGCGTGCTCCAGCTTATATTGGTCAAAAATAGAATCGTGAAGACAACGGGAAAAAAGAGAAGGGAAGCCCAGAAACATTTCCCGTCTTTCAGAGCCAGCTGGTACATCGAGCTCAAAAACGTCCCTGCGGCGGAACAGACGAGCAGAAAGGCCATCCATTCGGCCCAGTTTCCTGCCAGTACAGACGCGCTGAGAGGAAGCCTGACCGTATCCGTTGTCGTGATGAGAGCCGCTCCAACAGATACGGGAAAATAAATGAGCGCAGCAAATGTCGCAGCCACGGCGGACATACCGGCCAAAAAGCTGGCATGAACAACGTAAAAAAGGTTATTTGTCTGAATCAGCGCAGCTTCCTCTTGCTTGGTGACAAGCGAAGCCAGCTGGGCACTGCCGACCACCATCCAGATACCTAAGAAAAAGTAGAGGTTTGGATACTGATGGACGGCGGCTCCATTCATGTAATCCATCGGCTCGCCCGACGCGTCTGCGATGGCAGCTAAGAGTAGAAGCGGAAGAAAAAGCAGAAAGCCTGAAGCTGTCCGGGTCTTCCACCGCAGATGATGAAGAAGCAGGTGTTGTTTATTGATCTGTTGAATACGGCATCCCTCCCCGCTGCTTTGTCAGCACATAATATACTTCAGCCGGCCGAAGTCGTTTCTGCCAGGCTGGATGGACCTCTACGGACCAGTCGGCTTCCCGGATCACTGCTTCTATCTGACCACCGGGAAGAGTCTCGAGGCGCACAGCCTGCTTTTTCACGTCTTCCGGCAGATCCGGATTCCCCTGGACCGTGACGTACATGTCACGTAACACATCCACCTCTTCGTGCAGCAGCAACTTGCCTTCATGAAGGATCACTAAGTGTTCCAGAATCTGTTCCATCTCACTCAAGTGATGGGTCGCGATCATGATGGTACGCGGGTGGCGGATATACTCTTTCAGCACCAGGTCATAGAACTCCCGCCGGACGGTTTCATCCAAGCCGCTTTCCGGCTCATCCATGAGCGTCAGCGGCGCTCTTGTGCTGAGTGCATAGAGTGCTCGGAATAAAGCCTTCTCTCCTTTAGAAAGAACCCCCAGCTTCTGGTTCATGGGAAGCTGAAAATAATCTACTGCTTCCGCCATCACGGTCCCTGCCCAGGCAGGATAAAAGGAGGACGCCTGCTCCGCGATTTCCTTCAAGGTAAAATTGGGCGGAAAGGGAACATGTTCATCCATAAAACAGATCGCTTCCTGTGCTGTGATGGTGTCAAGATCGTACCGCCCGATATGTATTTCGCCATGGCTGGGACGGAGAAGTCCTGCAGCCAGCTCGAGCAGGGTGGATTTGCCGGAACCGTTTTTCCCGGTTACCCCGACGAGCGTCTGTTCAGGAATATCGAGGGTGATGCGCTCCAGCATCGGATTGCCGCGGGATTTCGATACATCCCGAAATGTCAGTAACGTCATGAATCTCTCTCCTTTTTTTCTGCTTCGTGTCGAATCATCGCCTCCACTTCGTCTATCGGTACCTCCAGGTAGGCCGCTTCCTCCACCAGCTCCCGGACATACCGCTGCAGCGTGTCCGATCTCCGGCGCTCAAGAACAGCGTGATAAGCTCCCGGAGCGATGAACGTTCCGAGTCCGCGCTGTTTGTATAGAATGTCCTCCTGGAGTAAAGCAGTGATCCCTTTCCCTGCTGTAGCCGGATTGATGTGGAACTGTTCAGCAAGTTGATACTGAGATGGAGCTTTATCTCCTTCCTGGAGCCTTCCAGCAAGAATTTCTCCTTCCAACCAGTGAGCAATCTGCCGGTAAAGCGGGGTACTACTCTGCTCAGAGAGCATCGCCTTCCTCCCTTCTTTCCTAGTGCATTAGTGCAGTAATGTACTGGCTACTTTAGCACGAATCCATTTATATGGCAACGTCGTTTTCCCATGAGCAGAAACTGTGCATCAACGTCCATTTTCCCCTATAATTGGGGTTGAGGCAGAAAATGACGGCTTGAGATGACGTGAGAAGCAATTACCGGCAGAATTCCTTTGATTTTTTATAAAAACGCTATTTTATTCTGTCGTCGGATGTGCTACACTCCTTCTTGGAGTGAAAAAAGGGACCAAGATAGAAACACCTGAGAGGAGGATTTTTCGTATGTTTGCATCAATGAAAACGAAACTCGAATCCAAACGTGCTGTTCTCGCAGAACAGACGCAGCAGCGGATCGAGCAGTTTGCTCAGTTTGAACGTCAGCAGTCACTGGAGGAAATGGAACGTCAGCAGTCGCAGCAGTCGATTTTGAATCAGGAGGTCGGCAAGTACTTGAAGACGGTACATCCGGCATTCCTTCTTAAATCTGAAGTCAATCGTGCAGTACTGAACATGATTTATTCCCGTTCAGAAGGCACGTTCAATATGAACGTCTCGATGACAAAAGAAATGAGGAAGGCGTATTCCTTCTATCATAATGAGCTGAAGATTTTTCTATCTCTGCTTGAGCGCAAAGGATTCAACCTGGAAGGCCAGGAAGAGCTGTTCATGCAGTCGTTTTTGACAAAGCTTCAGGAGAACAATTTCCGCTATCTGGCTGACACCTACGGCGAGTTCGTTTCTGAGAATGCATCCATTACCGAAGCATTCGAAGCCTACCTCGACACGGTGGATAGAGGAAGCAGATATGAGATCGGCCACCTGGATTTCTTTTCTTCCTATCTGAATCAAAAAGGTATCGTGTCCTTTTCCTGGACGACGAGCCGGCTGAAGCGCAAGCTGAGACAATACGAGCGGGCGCACAAGCAGGAATTCAAGATGAAAGAACTGGAACGACGCCTGCAGCGGATCAGCTGATCCTGCTGCTGCCGCGTGCCCGGCTCCGCCTCTGGCGGGCCCGGGCTCTTTTTTATGTGATAAGAATGGATACGTTCTTTATCGAGAGAGACGGTGTCGTGCGCTGACCGCTGTCTTCTCTTCAAAAGCCTGAGGCACAGGCCGTTTCGATCAAAAGGTGCTCTGCGCTTCTGGTCGGAGGTGGAGTGGTTTTTTTCATGCCGAAGGAAAGAAAAACCGGCAGTCTGGTGCGGTCTGCGGCCCTTTTTTTGAGAACAGCATAGATACTTTCTTCTATTTACCTGCGGCCGGAGAGTAGAGAGTCTTTCCGTGACGTGATAAAGTGAATAATCGGGAGGGATTATATGACGAAAGCATGGAATGTTTTATTTGTCGGTGCCGGCAGGATGGCAGAGGCGGTCATTGCCGGGCTGGTGCGTGAAAATAGGGATGTCTTCAATCAAATCAGCGTGACGAATCAATCCAACAAGGAAAAGCTGCAGTACCTTCAGCATACATATGGGATACAACCGGTCACAGACTGGCTGAAGGCGGTGCAGCAGAGTGACATGATTGTACTTGCTGCACCGCCGCAGGCGCATGAACAGCTGCTGCAAACGATGAAGCCGGTACTGCGGGGACAGCTTGTCATCACGGTAGCTGCGGGAATCGATACCGATTATCTGGAATTCCTGCTCCCAAAAGGGACACCGGCATGCTGGATCATGCCGAACACAGCGGCACAGGTCGGCATGTCCATGTCCACGTACAGCTGCGGTGCTCACGTAACAGCAGAGCATCGTATCTACATCGAGGCGCTTCTGGAGGCGGTAGGGCCCTCAGAAGAACTTTCGCAGCAGCTGGTCCATGACATGACGGCTGTTACCGGAAGTGCTCCTGCATTTATCTATTATGTAGCAGAGGCGTTAAAAGATGCAGCGGTATCGTACGGCATTTCTGAAGAACAGGCGTTAAGACTCGTCACGCAGATGCTGAAGGGGAGTGCGGCCATGCTGGAAGCCGGTCATGACCCGAAGGATCTCATGGAGCAGGTGGCTTCGCCGGGCGGATCCACAGCGGAAGGACTGGAAGTGCTGGAGACATACGATACTGCTGCCCGCTTTCGACAGGCCGTAGAAGCAGCAAACAATCATGCTAAAGGAGGAGGGAAATCATGAACACGATTCAGGTGAGAACGTCATCCAGAGATGAAATGATGGATATCACGAGGAAGGTCCAACAGGCGGTAGAGGAGTCGGGCGTCCAGGAAGGCATCGTGTATATCATGAGTGCCCATACGACGGCGGGCATTACCATTAACGAGAATGCAGACCCGGATGTCAAAACGGATATGCTGCAGCGCCTCGCCGACGTGTATCCGTGGGAAGATCCCAAGGACCGTCACATGGAAGGGAATACGGCAGCACACTTGAAGACAAGTACAACAGGCGCTTCTCAAGTGGTCATCATCAGCGGAGGGCGGCTCGTTCTCGGTACGTGGCAGGGCATTTATTTTTGTGAGTTTGATGGGCCCCGCAGCCGGAACGTGCACGTGAAAATTCTCCATGGATAACGCGGGTATGGGTTCTCCAGAAAGGATCGGCCGCTATGTCTGATAATCAACTTTTACGAGGTACGATGATCTTGTCTGCAGGGATTTTCCTTACAAAATTCCTCGGTCTGATCTATATATTTCCTTTTACAGCCATTGTCGGGGAACAAGGGCTGGCTCTCTACAGCTATGGGTATATTCCGTATACCGTCCTGCTGAGTCTGGCAACGATGGGGATCCCGCTCGCTGTGTCGAAATTCGTGTCCAAATACAACGCGCTCGGGGATTACCATACTGGCCAGCGCCTGCTCCGCTCCGGCTTGATCGTGATGAGTGTGACTGGATTTGCCGCTTTCCTGCTGTTGTTTGCAGCGGCTGAACCTATCGCCAGACAAGTCATTGATCCTGGTTCAGCAGGCGGCAACCAGCTTGAAGACGTGGTGTTTGCCGTACGAATGGTCAGTGCGGCACTGCTGCTCGTCCCGGTCATGGCCATCATACGCGGATTCTTTCAGGGACATCAGTCGATGGGACCGACCGCAGTCTCGCAGGTAGTAGAGCAGATCGTACGAATCATTTTCATTCTTGTGCTGACGTACCTTATTATCAATACGTTCGGCGGAAGTCTTGGTACGGCTGTCGGCTTTGCTGTGTTCGGCGCTTTCGCCGGGGCTCTCGGCGGCCTTGGTATTCTGCTGTACTACTGGAAAAAGCGTGCTGCGGGCATACGTGCCCAAATGCAGCAGAGTACAACGGATCATCAGCTGAGCTACACGGCCATGTACAAAGAACTGCTCAAGTATGCAGTGCCGCTGTCTCTCGTCGGCTTGTCGATTCCGCTGTATCAGACGGTGGATCTCTGGACCTTCAACGAAGCAATGAGAGATGCCGGATTCAGTGGGGGAATCGAAGAGCTATACTACGGTGCCTTCACGCAGTCAACGCACAAGCTGATCATGATTCCTGTCTCCATTGCAACAGCGATGTCACTGACCATTCTACCAACGGTCACCGAAGCCTTTACGAATAAAGATAATGAAAAACTACAGCGGACGATCACCCAGGCCTACCAGATTATCCTGTTCCTGACGATTCCGGCGGCGGCAGGTCTTCTCGTGACGGCGGCACCGGTGTACGGTGCATTGTTTGGAGTAGGCGAGACGGCGATCGGCGCTGAAATCCTGCGCACCTACGCTCCGGCAGCCGTGTTCTTTGCTGTCTTTGCGGTGACGGCTTCGCTGCTGCAGGGGATTAACAAACAGCAGTACGCCGTGCTCGCGCTCCTCGCAGGGCTGGCATTCAAAGCACTGCTCAACGGATGGTTTATTCAATGGTTCGGCCCGCAGGGAGGCGTTTTTGCTACGATCGGCGGTTATCTGATTGCGGTGTCTATCAATGTATGGGCGGTCGGAAGATTCGCTGCGTTTGACTACAGCCTAATCAAAAGACGCCTTATGCAGACTGTCGTTTTCAGTAGCCTGATGGCTCTCGTCGTTCTCTACATCTCCTACGCGCTGCAGCAGACGTTCCCGCTCGACAGCAGGATGAACGCCATGATTGTTCTCGCGTTGTCTGTCGGATCCGGCGCTGTCATTTATGCTTTTGTGACGATCAAAACGGGGCTTGCCGGCCGTGTGCTAGGCCACCGTTTTTCAATGCTGCAGTAGTACCGGGACTCCAGGCAGGCTTGGACGACAACTAGGACGATGCTCGGAAAAAACAGAAATAAAAAAGCCCCCAACCAAAAAGGGTGGGGGCTTCTGTATTTTGAAGGTTGATTGGTCACAGGACAACCGCCTGCCGCTGCTTTTGTTACATACTCCCTCTTTCTACTTTTTCAAAAGCGCAGTATCTTCATATATCTTCGAATTACTCTACCGGCCGTTTAAAATAAAGCTTTCTCACAAACTGTTTTTTTCATTTTTAGGATTATGTGGTAAATAAGGGTCCATCCGATGACTCATGGTTAAAAATACCAATTATTTCTCTGACCTATGGTCGCACATGTGGATCTCCACGCTGCTCACGGTGGTGTACCCTCCCACGTCTCTCGGAGTCTTCGCTCCTACATTCCTTCGTTCAACCTATCCGTGAGGTGGAGGTCGGAAATGCTTTCTTGCTGGGTCGCTATGCCCGAAAGTATA
>NZ_AUCK01000024.1 GCF_000429725.1 Alkalicoccus chagannorensis DSM 18086
AAATCCATCGGCAAAATGATCTGATTCATGTTATAATCTTTAAACATAAGGATACCTCCGGTTTTGTTATGACTTGGTCGTTCTAGCTTAACCTGAAGGTATCCTTTTTTTATCGAGAAATCAAGACCGTACGGTCTTTATCATGGGTTGATCGTGAAAAGACAAGAGACGCCTGCGGGAAAAGCAAGGGCTGAAGATCCACCGCCGCTGTTTTTGCGGCGGTTAGCTGAAGCCTTGCCCGCGGCAAGCGATTGGCATTGGAAGGATCAATCCCCCTCGTACAGAAAGCCCTTACCAAAAAATGGTAAGGGCTTCTTTTGATTATGGTTTTGTCCCAGCCTCCTTCCGTCGCGGGGAGATGAATGGAGGAGACCATCGTCTTCCGCGGCGACAGCCTGCTGCCGTCCTTCCATGACGACCGGGGTCATCGTACTGCATTTCTTCACCTGCCTGTGCCTCGAAAAATTGTCTCGGCTTCCGTTTTTGCTGGTTCGAATGCCGGTTTCTGAAACAGATACATTGTCTTTTTTCCCAGGAGACATAGGAAAACACAGCCGGCGGACGACGGAGCAAGCAGTAGACATCCTCCACGGCAGGTCTGCTGTGCTGCAGTGGCGGTTCTCTGCAGGACATGAACCTGGAAACGAGGGTAACAAGGAAAACGCTCCTGACCCCAGGTTCAGCCTGGATCATCAGGAGCGTCTGCTGTGCTGTTATAGAACAAAAGCGCAGAGCGCCTTTTGGTCGGAACGGCGTGTGGAAGCGCTGCAAGCTTTTTGAGGGAAGAAAACGTTCTTTGTTTCTTCCCGAGCAGCGCATGGAGCCGCCGTTACACTGTATGAAAACTTATACATTCTTATACTGGAACAAAAGCGCAGAGCGCCTTTTGGTCGGAACGGCGTGTACCGCAGGTTCTTTGAGGGAAGCATAGGTTCTTCATGCTTCCCGCGCACCGGGCTTCGCCGTCGTCCTACATGAAAACTTATCCATTTCTATCATCTAAAAGAAATGTGGTGCCTTCCCCGCCACTAGCTTTTCTTGTTCCTTTTCATTACTTCGGGGAGCCGCTTCTGTATTCCATACAGATAGATGATTCCTGCTCCTGCCGCAGCGGCTGTCATGTTCTCCCAGGAAGGCAGGGCGGCTGCCAGAAAGAACAGCGTCTGCACGATACCGGCCCGGAGCATCCAGTACTGCATGCCGGCGTCCTTCCCTTCCGGAGGCACCGGATACAGCGACACCATATCCATCGTATCGAAGTGCCTGTGCAGCGTTTCCAGCTGCAGCAGCGTCATAAAGGCGAACAATGCGGCAGCCACCGCACTTCCCCACCACGGTTCCACTGCTGTCACAAAAAGAATCCCGATGAAGGTCAGCCTCGCATAAATACCGAGATAGTCCCCTGCACGAAGAAAAGCTCTGCCGAACAAGTAACGGTACACCGATCCCGGCCGGAACGGAGGACGACGGAGCACAAACTGAAGCCAGTTCCGACGCTTCACGTGCTGCTTCAAATGCGGCACGTCGGTGAAATTGTTCGCAATTCGGAAAAACATCCTGACTGTGTTCATTTCAACGGCAATCAGGCGTCCCCATGCGAGCGGGTACCGGATGGGACGGAACCAGGCGAACCAGGCTGCTGCAAAGACAGCCGCTGCTGCTGCAGACAGAACGAGGGACTGACTGAAAACGGCCCAGGCAGCAGCCCCGTTGAGCAGCAGTCTGCCTGCTTTGTGCAGCGTCACCTGCCGATCATCAGGCAGCCGCATCTCCTGAAACCCTGCTGCGAGATTCCACAGCTTGAGAAGAGAAAGAGACCCGAGCACAAGCATAAACGTACCAAAGTCCCCGGCGATCCTGTCCAGGAACAGAGGCAGAAGAACAAACATTGCTAAAAACAACCAGAATGTCTCCATCATCCAGCTGTAGCGGAAGGAAGCCCGAAAGTACGATTTCATCCTGCTTTCCATCGGCAGGAGAAAGACGAGATCTGCTTCCTTCAAAAATGTACGTACTCTTCCCCTCGTCAACAAGAGCGTAAAAAGCAGCGTAAAGAACAGGACAGCAGGAAATGCCTCCGGAAGCCACTCCAAAAATTCGCCGTAATAAATACTCCCGAATAAAAAAAGGAGATACAGCGTAAAAACAAAGCCGCTGTTGGCAATCAGGCGGAGGTATTTTACAGCAAGGGTCCAGTATTCCCGCACCCGGCTGGACCAGAGAGATGCAGCATCACGCATCGTCATGTTCCTCCGTTACTGCAACATAAATATCATCAAGATCGGCCCCCGGCATCCCAGCCTGCTCCTGCAGCTCGCGGAGGGTTCCCTGCATCCGTACCCGTCCATGATCCAGAAAGACGAAGCGGTCGCAGTACTTTTCCGCAGTAGCGAGAATGTGGGTGGACATCAGCACCCCGCACCCCTGATCCCGCATTTCCTGCATTCGTTTCAAAAAGCTCTGAATCCCCACTGGATCGAGACCGACAAAAGGTTCATCCGCGATGTAGAGATCCGGTTCAAGCAGGAAAGCACTCATGATCATCACCTTCTGCCGCATGCCTTTGGAAAAGTGATCAGGAAACCAGTGTTTCATTTTCGTCATTCTGAATTCCTTCAGCAGTGCTTCAGCCCGTTCATGGAACGTGTCTTCCGGTACTTGATACGCCATGGCGGTCACTTCCAGATGCTCCCACAGCGTCAGTTCTTCATAAAGAATCGGCGTCTCCGGTATATAGGCGATCTGCCTCCGATACGCATCAGGGTCCTCCAGAATCGTTCTGCCGCCGACCGACACATCTCCCTGGACAGGCTGCATCAGCCCGAGAATATGTTTAATGGTTGTACTTTTACCGGCGCCGTTCAAGCCGATCAACCCTGTAATTTCTCCTCTTTCGACAGTAAAGGAGACATCATGAAGTACCGGTCTGGTACGCTGATAGCCTCCGTCCACGCCGTTTAGTTCAAGCAGTGCCATGGTCTTCCTCCTCTCGTCACTGCTTTTACTATAACGGAAAAACATCCTTATTGAAAAGAGATAGCAGGCTGTCGCAGCCGCCGGTGGTTTATGATATGATAATCGTTAACGTTTCAAAATTTTTCGACTCCGGGGTGATCGTATGTCTGAACAATCCTGTATATTCTGCAGCATTATTAAGGGGGATATCCCTTCCGCGAAAGTGTATGAAGATGAGCACGTTTATGCGTTTCTCGATCTCAGTCAGGTAACAAAGGGGCACACCCTGCTCATTCCAAAAAAACATGAACAGGACATTTTTCATCTAGAACCAGAAACAGCGTCCCGCCTGTTTCAAGCAGCTCCTGTTGTAGCCAAGGCACTCGATCGTGCGTTTGTTCCTGCCGGCCTCAATGTGCTGAACAACAACAAAGAGGCTGCAGGGCAGTCGGTGTTCCATTATCACCTGCACCTCATCCCGCGCTATGATCAGAGCGACGGGTTTCAACCAACTTGGGTGGAACATGGCGGAGACTATTCCCAGGAAGAGCTGCAGCAGCTGGCAGCCGAAGCGGCTTCTTACATTTAGAACGGAAACAACGTCCGCCGGATGACCCAGCGCCTGGACGAGGTGACGCTCGAATCCGTTTTTAGAAATGAACAGATTCATGCGTATAGTCAACAGCGGCAGGGGGACCGCCGCATGCTTCATGAAAGCGTCGGCCCTCCGTGATTTTCCTTGCTCTACTGCACCAATTCGATGCACACTATCTTTGTACATGACTACTTGAGGAGGCCGACCAGATGACGACCGTGTATAATTTCAATGCCGGACCGGGCCCGATCCCCGACCCGGTTTTAAAACAGGCACAAACCGAAATGTTCAGTTTTGAACAAACGGGAGCAGCAGTGATGGAACTGAGCCACCGCAGCGCTCCTTACGAAAAAATCCATTTTCAGGCGATGAAGCAGATCCGAACGATTCTCGACGTACCCGACGACTTTGACATTCTTTTTTTACAGGGAGGGGCTACGCTCCAGTTCTCCATGACCGCACAGAACTTCCTTCGACCAGAACAGCGGGCTGCCTTCGTGCTGAGCGGTTCATGGTCGGAAAAAGCAGAGAAAGAAGCTTCCGCGTTCGGCAGCACGACCATTCTCGCATCGACAAAAGAATCTCAGTACCGCTCCGTCCCGGAGATCGACCTTTCCTCGGCACCGGAGGACACTGCCTACGTACACCTCACATCCAATAACACCATTTTCGGCACCCAGCTGCAGCAGTTTCCAAAGAAAGCAGCAGCGCCGGTCATTGTGGACATGTCCAGCGACATATTGAGCCGACGCGTTCCGTGGAGCGATGTCGATTTCGCCTATGCAGGTGCCCAGAAAAACGCCGGCATGGCTGGAGTAACGATTGTGATTGCCAGAAAATCACTCCTCGCTTCTGGAAGTGACGCTCTGCCACCTTCCATTTCCTATAAACAGCACGCTGATAAAGACTCTCTGTATCACACGCCTCCGACCGGGGCCGTCTACATGACAAAACTCGTGACAGACTGGATTCTGGCTGAAGGAGGAATCGATGCGATTGCAGAGGCCGCTTCTAAGAAAGCGGAAGCGCTCTATGCCGCCATCGATCAATCCGATGGGTTTTATCGTGGACATGCTGACGCGGGCTCCCGCTCATCCATGAATGTCACGTTCCGCCTCCCGGATGAAGACCTGGAAAAGCAGTTTCTGCAGGAAGCAGCTGACGCAGGATTTCTCGGCCTGAACGGGCACCGGAGTGTCGGTGGATGCCGTGCCTCTCTGTACAATGCCGTACCGTTCCATCATGTAGAAGTACTCATCGATTTTATGGAGAAAT
This sequence comes from Alkalicoccus chagannorensis DSM 18086, assembly GCF_000429725.1. Lineage (GTDB taxonomy): Bacteria > Bacillota > Bacilli > Bacillales > Salisediminibacteriaceae > Alkalicoccus > Alkalicoccus chagannorensis. The sequence goes on from NZ_AUCK01000024.1 coordinate 4,826, forward strand.
TCCGCCATCGGCACAGCTGATCCCTCTTGGATTGCCTGTCCAATGGAAAGAGCCGCCTCATTCCGATGAGAGGCGGCTCTTTCTGGTTCTTTCGATTCCATCAGATTCTGCAAGACGTACATACGAATCGCAGCGTTCCGGTAATCCGCCTCAACCGGGTGGGACCGGCCATCGTCGGGCAGCAGCACCTTCGCTCTTTCCGAACAGCAGATGTAGAGACTTCCACCTTTTGATCGGAACGGCGTGCGGAGTCACCGTCTCCCTCGATGAGAACGTATATTCTCTCCTTCTATGAAAAACGTTGATTTTCTTCATCGACTAGAAAAACCAGGGCGCAGCAGGCGTCGTCTCCTGCTGCTTTTCTCCACGTCTGCTTCCCGGCCTCTCATTGTCGAATCCCCACAGCCGCGATACCTGCGCCGAATAAGCTTGTACAATAATATTCAAAGAAAATAAATAAACGCTCACCTATTTCCCCGCCTTCCTTCCCGATATTCGACATAATCCGAGAGCAGGACTACAGAGAGGGAACCGTGTATTTTTCAGAAAATACTGAAATGATATTGTGGCGTGCTTCTCTACTGTGTTATTATATGCTTATCATTTTCTTAATAAAGCTTTGAATGGGAAGAACGGAGGCGACGGCAAATGGATAAAGAATCACCGCATTCCATGAAGGAATCGATCATGTTTAGTCACAAGCTTGCCCAGCTGAGCAAAGCGCTCTGGAAATCCATCGAAAAAGACTGGCAGGCATGGATCAAACCATACAACCTGAATATCAACGAGCACCATATTTTGTGGATCGCCTACCATCTGGAAGGAGCTTCTATTTCCGACATTGCCAAGTTCGGCGTTATGCATGTTTCCACGGCGTTTAACTTCTCAAAGAAACTCGAAGAACGGGGCCTCCTCACGTTTTCTAAACAGGCAGACGATAAACGGAATACGTATGTCTACTTAACGAAAAAGGGAGAATCCCTTCTGCTCGAAACTTTTTCCTCCTATAATCCTGATACGTACAGCGTGTACACAGGCTCTCTGCCGATCAAGGAACTGTACGGGAAGTTTCCAGAGTTCTCCGAATTAATGAGTATCGTCAAGCATGTGTACGGTCCCGAGTTTATCGAGTTGTTTGAAACGTCTATGGAGAAATTTGAAGAAGATTTCTCCGAGAAAGAAGGAGAGCTGCATCCTGCTCCGAAACAGAGTGAGCCGACGAACGGCTGATTTCGTCAGCTGGCAACCTCTTTTACGGATACCGTCCCCTGCCGTCCCGTCAGAAGAAAAACTTCTGACGGGATTTTTTAGTCCTCCCCCTCACGAGAGGGACCTCCTGCTGGAATCTCGGTTCCCGGAAGAGATTTCATATGATTTTTGGAAAAAGGATTGATTTTTTTATCCTCAGGGAGTACATTGTCTAAGTATTGATGTTATATAACTTGCCAGCAAGGGAGGTTGTTCATGATGAACTGCCTGAAAACAGTCTCTATCGCGAAAGAAATCGGCCAGGGGCGTATGTGGAGTTTATCGCTTTTGGTGATGCTCCTGTACTTCCTGCTTTTCTATACACTTTTTCAAACGTTCGGCGCACAGACGGCACTTGTCGATTACGGCTTCTTGACTTTCACAGCCGGATTCGTTCTCATCATGCCTGTCCACCTGCTGCTGCACTGCCTGCCTCTCTGGTTAACCGGAAGACGCGCGTCTATCGGCGTCCGCAGGTCCCAGTGGCCTTACTTCTACTATTCTGTGAAAAGACCGACAGCAAGGATTCCTGGACTGACAGCAACACTCTGCCCAGCCGTTGTTATTACTGCTGCAGCCGTGCTGCTTGCCTTCCTATTCCCGGCGCACACGCACTTTATTGCGATCATTTCAGCTGTTAACTTTGGTCTGAGCACGTATGATTTCTTTGTTGCACGACAGATGTTCGCTGCACCGAAAGAAGCGTTGATTGAGGAAAACCCAACTGGATTCCACGTCATTCAGCAGACGGCAGAAGCGAAAGCGAAAGCCGAAGCGAAGACACTAAGCATCTGAAATCCCAGCTGAGTTCTCCGCATACGCAGAGCTTGGACAAAAAAGCTAGAACGAAGGTCGAAGACGCCGCATCCTTCTCGGTCAGTGGAAGAGAGCGATGCCGTCGGCAGAACCATCTGCCGCATGGTATGCTCTTCAAACGTAAAGATACCTCCGGTTCTGTAACGACTCGGTCGTTCCCGCAGAACTTGGAGGTATCTTTTTTATTTGATTTCCCTGTCTGCGTTCTTCTGCACGGAGACGGGGCGTCTGCTCGTCCAACGGTCAGCGGAAGTCCTGTCCGCAGCAGGCGGCTGCCCCGCGGGACAGTCAACCTTCCTGATACGCAGGGCCCTCACCAAAACACGGTGAGGGCCCCTTCCATACTGTTTTTCTTCCCGGTATCGACGGGATATACAGGCGAGCATCTTACCGTGGGACGGCAGCACCGGTTCAGGAAGCGGTAATGCTGAGCTCGATACCTTCTCCACGCAGGTCAATATCCTCTGCCTGAATGATATAATTATCAGTATCAAATTCACGAAGATCGATATAAAGAGAAGCTTCAGCTGCGTCAAGCGTCATAAAATCAGGGAGATCGATGTTGTCCCCAATCAACTGAAATACTTGATCTGCAGGGAGCTCAATAAATCCAAGTCGAAATCCGTCTTCCCTCAGCCATAAGTTTCCTCCGTCCGCCATTTCCGGTTCGAAGTCTATTTCAATCGGCACGTCTATACCGAATGCAGCCACCGAGGTTTGAAAGTGGACCTGTTCATCCAGATACAAATCAAAATCTTCTCCGTTTTCTTCTTCCAGCTCCCGCTGAAGCCAGGCATTCGCGTCTTCTGTAGAAGCCTGTACAAGAAAAGAAGGTCCTTCCACCGTTTCCGGTTCAGGAGCCTCGAAAGTTGCTGCCTCTTCGTCCGGCATCTGTGCCTGCAGCCAGAGCCATCCGCCTGCAACTGTCAGGACGATCAATCCGAGCAGCGAGAAAAAAGCTATTTTCCATACGTTCACAGCCACACCTCTTTTCTATTTGATTCATTTCCATTTTACATGGATTTTGGTACACTGAACATATGCAGTTATCATACCCGCAAATCCACCCTGTCAATCTTACATGAACGGATTATTCTTACTGCATGCAGGAGGCACATTATGTACATTCCATTTATATTATTTGCTTTGTTCTATTTGTTTGTGATTAACACAATGACGAATAACTTCTGCGTTTCGAAAGAGATTCCTGAAGAGAAACAGACCAAGATTTTTCGAACAGTGAACATTTTAATCACGATCCTGATTACCTCTTCTTTCTTTCGCATCTACTACACGTAAAAGTCCAGAAGCTGAAGTCCGGTGTCTCGTTCAAGCAGGGGCACCTTTTTTGTATCTTAATCTACGGGTTCAGGGAAGGGAGGCAGCGCTGTGCGGATTCCTCTGATCATGCTGTCAGCGGTTATGCTCCTGCTGACCGCTGCATGCACCAACGTTAATCAGACAGACAATAGTCAGGAGGAGCAGCCCCCTGACGTCAATGAAAACAATCCCGGTGAAGAAGAGAACGCAGAATACGAAGAAAACGAGCAGCACGAAAACGAACCGGCTGACAGCCGCGAGGAAGAGGAAGAGGAAGAAGCCGAACTCACTGCGGAGACAGAGGCTGGGGAGATATTCCGGGATGACTTTCTCGATACCCTCGAGGCAATGTATGGAGAGGAAGTGCTCCGCTTGATGATTACCCTCCACATGCTGGAACAGGAAGCGGAAGCGGCAGGAATCACAGAAGCCGATTATGAAGCAGAAATAGAGAGAATGCTCACCTCGATGGGACTGGAAGGGGGAGCAGGCACAGAAGCAGCAGTCGCTGCGGCTGGAGTGCATCATGAGAAAGAACTGCGCGCTGATATTCTGAAGCGCCTCGTTATTGAGGAGCGTCTCGATATCGAGACTGACATCGCCGAAACGGACCTGCAGGAAGCTTACGAAAAGGGAAGCGAAGCCAATGTCCGCCATATCCTCGTTTCCGAGGAAGAGCGGGCAGAAGAGCTTCTCGAGGAGCTGGAAGCGGGCGCTGACTTTTCAGAATTGGCTTCTTCGTACTCCCAGGACCCGGCTACCGCTGCAGAAGGTGGAGAAACCGGCTACTTCCGGCGCGGCACAATGACACCGATGTTCGAGCGGGCCGCCTTTTCGCTCGAGGAAGGAACGTTCTCTGATCCAGTGCCGAGCACATTCGGGTATCATATTATCGAAGTGATCGACAGACTGCCGTTTGAAGACTCGTACGAAGAAGTCAGTGACCAGCTCTATGCCTCGCTTCAGGAGCAGGTCATGTATGAAATGAGCGTGGAGGAAACCATCATGATGGATGAATTCGATGTATCCATCTATGATGAAGCCTACGACCATGTATTGGACGATGACGGCACGCAGCCATAGCGGCCCCTCCTTTCCTGCGCTTATGATGATGCGCCTCTTCGTTTTTTCCGCTGATGTTTGAATTTCCAGACGAAGGGAATAAGACCAGTACTAAACAATGGAGGGATCATCCATGCATACCACACCTTTGAAATCCTTGTCGTACGGTGAGTTTCAGCAGTTTCTTGTAGAAGAAGTGATGAACAAAATGACGACGGAATCTGTTGAAAGCCCGCTCGTTCATTTTCCTGCAGCCCATGACCATGTTGAAGGATTTCTCCTCGTACACTGGAAAGAAGTCTTTGAACACTGCCGGGACATGACTATTGAAGAATGGAAGCAGTCGCCGTGTTACGAGGTTTTTGAAAATGAGGTGCTGGAAGCCTTCAACAGCGGATATACGGCCTACTCTGTCCCACAGGAACAGTAAGCGTGGCTGTACGACATGGATCTGCAGCCACTAAAAATACGTTAAAACAGCCGGAGAAAGCTGCTGCACGTCATGCAGTGTTTTCTCCGGCTGTTTTTTATTTGCTGTCCGTGCTGCTCGATGGATCTTCCGGCTCTGACTGTTCCAGCGTCTTGGATAAGTACATGGTAAACGACACCCCGTCCTCCTCGTTCTCCACAACGGGATAGCCTTCATGCAGTTCACAAATCCGCTTGACGATCGCAAGTCCCAGTCCAAACTGTCCTTTGTTCCCCTTTCGGAACGGAGTGAACAGATGATCGATTTCATCATCCGGAATATTTTCTCCATTATTGCGTACACGAATAAACAAAGCATCTTCTGTTTCTCCAGCATCCATTTCAATCCAGTCGTCTGCATAGCGTAATGCATTCTCGGCAAGATTTTCGACGAGTACATAAATCTGATCTTTATCGCCGTATATCTCGGTTTCAGCCCCGTGAATGGTAAAACGGACGTTTTCTTTCGCCAGGCGGAAACGCTGTTCCACCTTATAAGCAATCGATCCGAAGGGGAACGTCGTCATCTCCATCGGCGTTTCTTTCAGCGAATCGAGCTTGGTATAGTAAAGCATGTCCCTCACTCGTTTCTCCATTCTATCGGCTTCGTCAATGATCACATCCATCGTCTCGTCCATGTTCTCTTTCGTCGTCACACCATCTTTAACAGCCTGCGCATAGCTTTTCACGACCATCAGCGGCGTTTTCAATTCATGGGACGCGTGCTGCATGAATGTTTTCTGGGCGGAATCGTAGCGGATCAGGTTCTGCCTCATTTTTTCGAACTGATTCGAGAGCTTCTCAAAATCTTCATCGCCACGCCAATGAAAAGGCTCTTTCCAGTTACGCTCGGCGATCTGTTCGAAATGGTTCCCCAGCGAGATGAGCGGCTGACGCAGATAATGCTTCAGCCAGAAAGCCGGCAGCAGACTCATCAATCCGGCGAACAGCATGATGTAGCTGAGTCTTCCCCACAGCCGGTCCACCATCTGGTCGCGGTACGTATCCCACATGTAGGAAATGTGGTACGCTTCCCCACTCGTCGTATAGACTTTATAGACAACGTAAAAAAGCGTTGCTTCGTTATATGTTAATTCGTAGCGGCCGCGCCGGGTCATCTGGTCCTGTGCACTCTGGGCCATTTCCTGAAGCACTTCATTCGGTACCGGATCCCCTTCCAGCGTCGCCATTTGGTTCATCAGAAAAAAATGAAACACGGAACGTTCCTGTTCTCTTCTTTCTATGAATTCAAGCTCGGATTCGGGCGGAATGATGTGTTCTCCCTGAGGGTCCGCAAAACGCATCTGTTCCTGCTCGATGATCCGATACGTCTCTTCTGTTAATGCTCCCTGCAGCGACACCGGATAAATAATGCCAATCAGAAGCGCAACCAGAAGAAGGATCGAAATAAAAGAAAACCAGATGCGCTGCGTCAGATTGAGCCGGATCATGAAGAGAGGACCCGGTACCCATAGCCGTACAATGTTTCCAGGTGTATGCGTGGAAGTTTCTTACGCACCCGGCGGACGACATCGTCAACGGCCCGCTCAGAGCCGAAGTAATCTGTGCCCCACACATATTCAATAATCGTTTCACGGGAGAGGGCATCGCCGATATGCGATGTCAGCAGGATGACCAGATCCATTTCCTTCGTCGTTAGTTCAATGTGCTCTTCCCCATCATGGACCGTTCTCGACGTGGGGTCGATCGTATAGCCGTTCAGCGTAATATCTTCCTTCTGCTGCTCTTCCGGAGGATAGAAACGCGCCAGCATTTTTTTTGCACGGATCACCAGCTCTTCCGGCAGGAACGGCTTGGCCAGGTAATCATCGCTGCCAAGCTCCAGTCCGAGAACCCTGTCCAGGTCCTTGTCCCGTGCTGAGATGAAGATGACAGGGGTGTCTGCCTCTGCCTTGATCGACTTGAGCAGCTGATACCCGTCCATGCCCGGAAGCATGATGTCGAGAACCCAGAGATGCGGCTGATCATCGATATGTTCGGAGGCTTCCCTTCCGTCTGTAAACAGCGAAACGGACCACCCCTCTTTTTCCATGTATGCTTTGATGACTTTTCCGAGGTTTTCTTCATCCTCAACTAGATTTACCTGAAAGTTTGCCATCGTACCCCTCCTATAGCCTATCTTTTTCTATATTTTAATACACTTTTAAGGCTTTTTGAAAACATCCATCTTGTTTTACATGATATTCGAGACTTTTCGACAGCTGGTGCCTGCTTCTCTTCCATCCGCATCCCTGCTGTCAGCTGTGTGCTGTCATAGAAGGTATTCTCTTCCAGAAGCGGCTTCTCTCCATTCCTCCTGCAGGTGCTCGTGGCAGGTGAAGAACAGCATCTGCACAGGAAGATCAGCAAGTTCCTTCCAGAGTGCCGCTCTGCGCGGCGCATCCATATTGACTAGAGCTTCATCCATGAAAAGCGGAAGCACCGGATTTTCTTCGACAAGCGCCAGCCGCAGGCTGAGATAAAGCAGCTCTTTCGTTCCCCGGCTGAGCTCTTCCGGCTGGAACGACACTCCGTCGCTGCGGTGGACAGTAAACTGTCCGTCGTCCGGACCCGCCGTGATTTGTTTGTATTCCGTCATGCGGGCAAACCGGTCCGCTGCTCTCTGCAGGACGGCAGGCTGCTTCTCTTCTTCATACCGCTTTCTCAGCGTTGTCGTTAAAGCCTGCGCTGCTTCGATCACCATCCACCGCTCCAGCAGGTCATCCAGCAGTCGTTTCTCTGTTGTGTACTGCTGTCGTATTTTTTCGTACGTTCCTTCTTCTTCCATTTCTTTCAAGGAGAGAGAAATGCTCGTTTCCTCTTTAACCAGTTTCTCGCGTTCCGCTGCAAGTGCGGTCTGCTGTTCATGAATGTTCTCCGGGGAGGGCATCTGATCTTCATCAATGAGCTGCAGCACCCTCGTCCGCTGTGATTCTACAGGAATCAGCGTGCAAATGCGGGTCCAGATATCTCTTACTTCTGCCTGGCGCTCCCGAAGTGCTTCTGCTTCTTCCACTACTGCCCAGAAATGATCTTCATCGGTCCCGGCTTTCTCCAGCCAATCCTGCTTCTGCGCTTCGCGGAAGGCGATCTTCGTTTCAATTTCATGCTGGCGCTCCTGCAGCCAGTCCCTTCGCTCCACGAGCTGTGTAAAGGTTTTTTCCTCCTGCTTCGAATCCTCCCACCGCTGCTTGACGTAGGCAGGAACATCTGCAGAAGAAGTTCCAGGCGGCAGGAAGGCATCCGCCTGCTGCCGGTATTCGTCCATCCATGCCGAAGCCGTCTGGCGCTTTCTTTCGTGGTACCGCCGCTGGTCGAGAATGCCTGAGGCCGTCTCCAGCATGGACACTGCTTCCCGGTACTCGGTCAAATCCCACCCAGGTGGTAACCCGCTTTTGCGGCACCACTCATCCACTTCTTCATAAAATTGATCCCAGGACCGTTTTAATCCAGCCATCTCCGAATCATGGAACGTGAAGAGCGAGCGGCGCAGCAGCGTAATCGTTCCCGCCAGCGCGGCAAGGAACAAGGCCCCCGTCCAGTCTCCGAACAATAGGGCTGCAGCGAGCAGTACATACGGCAGAATCAGGACCGTTCTCGCTGCATTCGATACTGGTAATGTTTTCGGTCTCTTTTCCATTTCCTGTTCCTGCTTTTTCAGCTGGTCCTTCTGGTCAAAAAGGCGCTGCAGCTGTTCTCTCGCAGCGCTGCCCGCAGTGGAAACAGTTAAATCGATTTTTTCCGGCAGGGGCTTCTGCAGGTCTTCTTCTTTGTCCTGCAGTAGTTCCAGCTCGCTGCCTGCTTCATCATACTGCTGAAGACACATATGAAAATGGGAGGCATCCTCATGCAGTCTCTCCAGCTGGGCTGCCTCCTCTTTCGTTAAGGAGGGAGCACTGATGTCAGGAAACTGCTCCTTCACGACAGCTTTTTCTTCACTCAGTTCCTGAATGATTTCTTCGATGGTCTCCATTTCTCTTCTAGCATGCGAGGGCAGCCGCGGTTCTTTTTCCAGCAGCTCCTTTTCTTCTTTCCATCTCGTATACAGAGCAGCGGTCCGCACCGCTGTTTCCGCCTCTTCCTGCTTCGTCCGGAGAGAAGCTGCTTCCTCATCAATTTGAGCCATTCTTGTTGAAATAGTATCTTTCCGCTGGTTCAGCAGTTTGTATTCGTCAAGTTTGTCCTCCCAGCGGCTGATGGACGCAGCAAGCTCATCGAGCGAGACAGCCGTCCGATTCGCTTCTGCTTTCTGTCCTCTCGGCTTAAATAATTTTTCTCCTTCTTTCCGCAATGCTTCCGAGCGCTGCAGTACCGGGGCTATCCCTGCAAGCGACGTGTCCAGCAGCATCCGGTTCATGTCATCCGGACTGAGGTCATCCATCCGCTGAAGCTGATCGAGATCAACCCTGCACGTTAATTGGAACGATTTCCGCGTCATGCCCTGAAAAAATTCTTCCTCTTTTACTGTTTGTCCATCCTTCGTGATGCGGAGATCCCCCGACTTCGTGCGGCCCTGACGCCGCTCCAGCAGCCAGATGCTCCCATCCTTCCCGACAAACTGCAGGGAGCCGGCTGAACGGGCTTCTGTGGAAACAGTGAAGCCGAAAAAAACACTCTCAATAAACGAGAGAATGGTGGACTTCCCCGCTTCATTCCAGCCAAAGAACAGCGTCGATTTTTCGTCGGCTTCCCACGTCTGATGCTTCCACCTTCCAAAGGATTCAATATGAATTCGATACAGCCTCATTCTACCTCCTCCTCCAGTGTGAGAAGCAGTTCGTCGGCTGCCTGCTTCAGCAGTTCTTCTTTCGTTTGTTCATCCGGAAAGGCCGCGTGGCGGCGGATGCTGCCATGCATATGAAGCCCCTCCAGGCGCTGGTCCAGCTCTTTTCGCGTCTCTTCCCTGCCGCTCAAGTCCAGAATATCCTGAACAACGGGAGAATTCGTGTCTCTCGTCGATGAAGCGGTCTGGACATCCAGCCGCATCAATGTGCAGGAGAAGGAATGCAGCTCCGATTCGAGCACAGCAGCCGTTTCTTCCCGCTGCTGACGGAACAGCTGGTGCAGTCTCCCGCTGCCTTTCACCTGCACCGTGAGTAGGATATGAGCTTCGGTCTCCGGCAATGCCCGTTTGACGGATTGAATCCATTCGTCCATGTGATAGAGGTGCTGGATGCTGGTGACAACAGTGTGCTGAAGGACATCCGCGCATGGCAGGAAGTACAGATCCGGCCGACCGGACGATGGCATCCTGACTTCATAAACCCCTTTTTCTCCTGTTTCTTTCCTCGTCAATCCGGTCAAAGACCCTGGATACACGATCGGTGGGTCTTCCATCAGCAGCTGACGTTGATGAATGTGCCCGAGTGCCCAGTAATCCATCTGCAGCTGCCGGAGTTCAGACGGCTGAAACGGAGCGTAGGGAGCGTGGCTCGTATCCGAACCCGCCTGTCCATGGAGCAGGGCAATATGGAAGTCTCCGCCGTGCTGCTTTATGTAATGGTGATACGGCGTCTCTGTATAGGCCGGCTCAGGATAGCTGAAGCCGTAGATCCATCCGCCCCCCGTCTTTGTCCAGTGCCAGACAGCCTCCCCTTCTGGAGGGAATACATGCACATTGGCGGGGAGTTTGAAATAGTTTGTCCCTGCTGATACCGGGTCGTGGTTACCGTGTATCATGTAGACGGGAATGGCAGCATCCGACAGGCGTACCATCTGGTTTCGGAATGCCCAGAATGCGTGAACCGACCGATCGGCTTTATGGTAGATATCCCCGCTGATCAGCACGAAATCAACCTGTTTTTTCACCGCTGCCGTCACCGCTTTTTCCAGTGCGCGCAGAGGCGCTTTCCTCAGCCAGTCCTGCTTGTCGTCATCAAGGCCCGGAGGCAGTGGCAGCGGGCGGTCCAGATGCAGGTCTGCCATGTGAAGAAAATGTACCAAAAGATCACCAGCTTTCTTTTAATAAGTCAAAAAAATATCAGGCACAAAATGAATGGTCGTTCATTTTGTGGTACACTCATATGTACAGAGAAGAGGAAGGAGATGATCTGCAAGTGTCCATTTACTACTTAACTGCCTACAGTAAAAAAGGGGAGCACCTGCTCAACGAGACGCTGGAAGCCTCCAGCGACAGCGAAGCAAAAAGCGCAGCCGTTCAGCGGCTGGAAGAAGAATCACTGTCGGACATGCCGAGCCGGCTCGTCCGTTCTGAAGCCGGCCTCGTCCATTTTCACCCTTGATCAAGGGCGTAAAAAGTTCCAGTGATCACACTCATCAAGTTGTCTTCTTCATCGTAGATGCTGCACTCCGTAAACTGAATGTTCTTCCCCTTCTTTAAAAAAGAAGCCTCCGCGCGGAGAGTGCCTGATTTCTTGGAACGCAGAAACTGCGTTTTCAGTTCAAGCGAAACAGATGGAGTCTCTGTAAAGGCCGCACAAAGATGTCCGAGTGCAGAGTCTGCGATATAGGCGATCAGGCCGCCGTGGATAAAACCGATCGGATTGAGCATCATTTCCGTCACCGGCACGTGCAGGTGGACTCGTTCCTGCTCGGTGTCGTAATCAAAGGCAAAGTCAAACAAGGAATATAGGAATACATCCGGCCCGCCGTCTCTATGAGCTTCCAGAGCGGCGGCTGTCTTTTTCTGCAGTTCTTCTTCTGTCATCGTTGTCACCTCTTTCCTTCTATTTTATCACGAAAATGTGTTCCCGCGCGACGGCTCCTGCCAAACAAAAGCCACCTTTTCCTGCGGGAACACTTGAAGATGCAGAGATAGACCAAAAAGAGCGAAGCTCCTTTTGGTCGGAACGGTGCGCGGAATCGCTGCAAGCTTTTCGAGGGAAGAAAAAGGTTCTGTTTCTTCCCGTGCAGCGCATGGAGTCTCCGGCACCTTGTATGAAAACTTATACATTCTTATACTTTAAGCTCTGTTAAAGGCTGGTGTTGATATAAAAAGGACGCCTGCAGCTCCTTTTTCTTCGCTTGCCGCGGAGAAATCCTTCCGCTGTCCCTTCCTTTCGTCCGGGATGATCGTCACGCTTTCTTTTTCCGCAGGCGTCTCGAAACATCGCCCTGCCTGGCTTTTTTGATAGAAAATGGGAGAAAGAGATCACCTCTGTCTTTCTATTGCAAAGCAAGAACGAAGCGGAAACCGGCGGAGCTCATCCACGGCAGGCATGCCGAGTGGAAGGGAAGGATCCTTGTATCAACAAGGAACAGGAACAGCGCCTTTTATTTAAAGCTGCCTTGAAAATAGAACATAGCAGTCTATGTTCATCTATCATGGTGCAACGAGGTTGCATGAGTGTCTCTGTGCAAGCTTGTTGTTGTTATTTGATGAAAGCAGCAATAGGCGGCGACGCTCAATGGATAAGCGCCGAAAGCGGATGAAATCAACAAAGCACGATAACATAGCCATTCTTTAAAAAAACCGCGTGCAGCACTTGTGCCGCACGCGGTTTATCTTTACTTGACTACTCGTTCTCGCTTCCTTCGACGCCGTAAAGCTCTTCCAGCGGCTCTGTAACAATTTTGTTGAGTTCGCCGACGAACTGGCTCATGCGCTGCTCTTCTTCCATCAGCTTCATGATCTGTTCGTGCTGCTGCACTACTTCAAACTGCTTTTGAGCCTGCTGTACTTCATCTTCGGAGATTTCTTCTCCGTTCATCTGCTTCTGCTGCAGGGACATCTGCAGTTCGCGGAAGTTATCGAGCATTTTCTTAGCAACTTCATCGTTGTTTACTTCGTCATGAAGATTTTTCAGTGTTGTGAACTGTTCACTTGCTTTCAGCTCTTCTTTCAGTTCCTGGGCCTTATCAAATGGGTTTGCCATGAATAGTTCCTCCTTGGTTTTGAGCAATACCGTTCGACTTTAACATAGTTGAGAAAAGAATGCATCCATTAGAAGATAAACAGCAGAAGAAATCCTTGTATCAACCCGACAAACGAGCCAATCAGCGCACCGAGGATGGCAATCATCTTCAGCTCCCGTTTCGCGATGAGAAGGAGCATCTCCTCCAGCCTGGACAATGGAAAGGTGTTTACTTCTTTCGTGACAAGCTCACGGATCCCGATACGCTGCATGATGGATTTCATATAGCGGGAAAGGATCATCGAAGCGGAAGCCATGACTGATGGGACAACCGTTTTATTCAGCAGCTCTTCATACCGGCCGCTCCAGGCGGATAAGGGTTCACTCCACTCCCCGATCACCGGCGTTCGTCCAACCACCGTCATCGTCATCCGTTCTACCTGTTCATTGAGTTTTTCTTCTGTGATGTACTCAGACGGCGTAGACTGGAGCATGCCGCGCCATTCTTCCATGAGCAGCTCTTCCATGAGTTCTTTCGTTTCCTTCTCCAAAAGAAGCCGTTTCAACTCGCGTGAAATCATTTCCGCGATATGCAGACGCTGGGCCATTCTGCTGAACATCGAGGTCATGTTCCCTTTAGAATGAAGGTAATTCGTCAGCATGCGGTCGATCTCCCTCTGACCGCTCTCCGAACCAATCCATTCGGCCCCTTTACGTGCAGTTTCATCGATGACTTTCGGGATTTTCCGCTCCACTGCTCCGATGAGATTTTCCGGAACCCACTCTTCAAAGGAGCGGTGTTTATAATCATTGAACAAACTGCGCAGCTTGTCCTGGAGCCCCGTCTCGATCGTCTCGCGGAAATGCAGAAGCTGATCTTTTCTGCCGAGGTGCTCTTCCATCCACTCATCGAGGGTTCGATCTTCCTCCAGCAGTTCTTTGATACCGTCTTTCAGCCGCTGCTCCACCTCCTCAAACAGGACGCCTTCACTGATCTTCTCCTGCATGCCTTCTGGTGTTACGAGGTGGGTTTCTACGAGCCTGCCGAGATTCTCTGCAATCTCCTCCCGCCTTTTCGGAATCAGCCCCGGGGTGAAGGGGACATGGAAATTCCCGATAAACCAGGCTTTGTATGGTCTGAACAGCATTCTAATTGCTATAATGTTGGTGCCCCCGCCGATGACAGCACCAAGGAGTATGATAATAACAAGCAGGATCCATTCGTTCATAAACAACCTCCTCCAGACATCCGCGCGTTACGTTTTCTTCCCTTAGTATAGCGCAGAGCGTTCTTCTGCACCAAACGGGGATGATTTGCACCTGCTTCCATCCATGATAGGATATGGTAGGCAGCGTTTCACGACCTGGATTTTATTACTTACATTTTCCGTTCAGTCCGCGTGGCTGCTCGGGTCCAAGAAAGGAAGATGCAGCATGATCGAGCATTTTCAATGCCGGCGGCGCCCTCCGTACGGCTGGCAGTTCACTTTTTATTACAAGCAGACGAGACACCGGGGCATCTACCATCAGGACGGCCGTATAGAATGGCGGCAGCCGGAAGAACCGGAGAAAGAGTCGCTCGAACACGCCGTGCATGACCTGATGCTCTACCATGTGTACGAAGACCACTAGGAGGTGGGACACGATGATTACGCTCACATACGGACGTGTCACGAAACAGCTGGATGAAGCCGAGCTCACAACGGAAGAGCAGGCACTTCTGAAACGCCTCGTGCACGAGGATGATATGCCGGCGCTGCATCCTGCTGACGAGAACCTCCGGGACTACCTGATTGATGAAAAAGAGGTGCCCCAGTCCCTGTGGGCTGCTTCCCTTACCTTTCCCCTGCGGATTATATCTGTCAAACTTACTTCTCCAATCGACGATGAAGATGGTTTTGCCGAAGCTGTGCAGTCGTTCTTTCCGGGAGGAAGCACGTTCCTCTGGCGTTCCCGAAGAGAAGGCTTTCTTCTGCAGTCTCATAATGAAGACGTGGATCAGGACGATTCTCCAGGGGCTATCATCGATACCCTCGCTGCTGACTTCTACCAGCGGCCATCCATCGCCGTCGGTACCTTTGTGACGAAGCCCGCCAACGTAAAAAAACAGCTGGACTGGGAAACCCATGTATTCCGGGAGGCCGCTGCAGCCTTTCCTGAAAAACATGTATACACCGAACAGGAGCTCACGCTCTACTTTATGCTCAGCACTTTGTCAGAGCAGACGTTGAAGGATATCCGCGTCCTGCTGGAATCAGTCATGGATGATACCACGCTCCTGGAGTCAATCAGAATGTACCTTGAATGCAACATGAATGTTTCCATGGCGGCAAAGAAATTGTTCATGCACCGGAACACAATGCAGTACCGGGTCGATAAATTTATTGAGAAAACGTCGATTGATATTAAGAAATTCGCCAATGCAACCGCTGTGTACCTGCTCCTTCTTGCGGTGCCTGTGCTCTACCGCGAAGACTGAGCCGCGTGACGCAGACTTTCAGAGAAAAAGAGTTCTCCTTTTTCCCGCGAAGCGCGCGAATCTGCCGTCTTTCCGCTATGACATCTTTCACTTCTTACGCACTTTAACCAAACGGTCACGCCGGTAGACCGGCGTGATTTTTTCTGTACCCGGTCCAAGCCTCCAACGCTGGCTGAAGTGTCGATACGAAGACCGTGACAGATGCGGTCTCTCCCCTATTCCGCACAGTGCACAAAGTTGTAAGCGTTTTTTTGTGCACTGTGCCAATAGATATGAAACCCTTTTCACGTTACACTGACATCAGTTCAGAAAAACAGAGAATGAGTTTGGGAGGAGTTTTAACATGGCAGATATTACGTTCAGTAACCTTTATAAAATTTACGATGGAGAAGTTCAGGCAGTAACGGATTTCAACCTCAACATTGAAGACAAGGAATTTATCGTCTTCGTAGGGCCGTCCGGTTGCGGAAAGTCCACTACTCTCCGGATGGTAGCCGGCCTGGAGGATATCTCTAAAGGGGACCTCTACATCGGCGAAGACCGGGTGAACGATGTGGCCCCGAAAGACCGCGACATTGCGATGGTATTCCAGAACTACGCGCTGTATCCGCACATGAACGTCTACGAAAACATGGCATTCGGCCTGAAGCTGCGTAAGTTCCCTAAAAACGAAATTGATGAGCGCGTCCAGAACGCGGCCAAAATTCTCGGCCTTACAGAAATGCTCGACCGTAAACCGAAAGCAATGTCCGGTGGTCAGCGCCAGCGTGTTGCCCTCGGACGAGCGATCGTACGAAATCCGAAAGTATTTCTCATGGATGAGCCGCTGTCCAACCTGGATGCTAAACTCCGTGTTCAAATGCGTGCAGAGATCATCAAGCTCCACCATCGACTGCAGACGACGACCATCTATGTTACGCACGACCAGACTGAGGCAATGACAATGGCGTCCCGGATTGTTGTCATGAAGGACGGGCTGGTCCAGCAGGTCGGCGCTCCGAAGGATATTTATGATTATCCGGAAAACATTTTCGTCGGCGGCTTCATCGGCTCTCCTGCGATGAACTTCCTGCACGGAAAGCTTACCGGCAACACGTTCGAAATGAACGGCCATAAAGTACAGGTGCCTGCCGGCAAAATGAAAATGCTTGAAGGGTATGATCAAAAGGATCTCATCCTCGGCATTCGTCCAGAGGATATCCATGATGAGCCGGTCTTCCTCGATGCTTCGGAAAACACGAAATTTGAAGCAACGATCGAAGTATCTGAGCTGATGGGTGCTGAATCCTACCTTTACTCCCGAGTAGGTGACCAGGAATTCGTAGCACGTGTCGATTCCCGTACAGATGTCTACAGTGGTTCGGCTATGGAACTTGCGTTTGATATGAACAAAGCGCATTTCTTTGATCCAGACGACGAACAGCGCATCCGCTAATACCCTATTATTTGGTAATATAGATTCATTCCCCCTTTGCAGAAAGCCGGCCTTCCCGCCGGTTTTCTGCTTTTTTATCTACATTTTTATGAAGGAAGACGTCAGTAGGGGCCGCTCCCCGTCAAGAGTGAATGCCTTTGTTTTTTCGGCACGCCGTTCCAATCAAAACGGGGATCCATGCCTTTGATCTGCTGCGCCTGATTCTAGTTCAGAACCCCCAGGAAGCAGCAAATGTCGTCCGTTCCATGTTGTCTCTTCTCACTGCACAACAAGCTGCATGCAAAAACAGGAGGACTCGTCCTTTTCCAGCGGGCGGTCATCTGCTACAATGATAGGAAACATACGTTTGGAGGATCACGATGAATTTTACCGCGATTGATTTTGAAACGGCATCCAGAGAGGCGGGAAGTGCCTGCGCTATCGGCTTTGTCCACATACGGAACAGCGAGATATACGAAACCGGCTACTCTCTGATCCGTCCGTACACGTCTTACTTTGACCCTGCCTGCGTGCGCGTGCACGGCTTGACATGGGACGATGTCAAAGATGCACCGACTTTCGATGAGCTGATGCCGGACCTGTCCCCTTATCTGGAAGGCCAGCTGCTCGTTGCACATAATGCGTCTTTTGATATGCGTGTCCTTCGCTCCGCTCTGGATGTTCATCAGCTGAAGTATCCTCGCGCATCCTATAATTGTACGGTTCAGATCGCCAAAAAGACGTGGCCGGAGTTTTACAATTTCAAGCTCTCCACTGTCGCCCATGAGCTGGGGGTATCTTTTCAGCACCACCACGCACTGGAGGATGCACAAGTATGTGCAGAAATTATGCTGCGCGCCGAGGAGATTCATCAAGCTTTTGATGAGGAAACGTTTCTTCAGCGGCTGCAGCTCTCCAACGGTACGCTGGCACCAGGTGCGCACATCACACCCGGCAGGAATAAGAAAATGCGGAAAAGTGGTGCTTCTCCTGCTTTTCTCGAAGGAAGGTAACGGCATCCTGCTCTGCGAGTAGCTCCCCCTCTGAATGGAACTCTGAGCGAGGCTGGGACAACATCGTTTTCCTGCACGTAAAAAACGCTTTCGATGACCCAAGTGGGATCGTCGAAAGCGTTTTGTTTTTACATAACGTTCACTGCCAGGAGTGCAAACCCGAGTTCCTGTTTTACCTTCGCTTTGCCTCTCACCGACATGCTGGTGACTTCAGAAATCCAACAACGGCTTCCACGTCGGTTTTACGCCGATGGTAGATGGTTCCCGGTTTCTCTTCCGAAAGCACCGGTATCGATGCAACATGGCCGACTTCTACGGATCGCTGACGCTCCAGTCGTCCTATCGCAAACACGCGCAGCAACCGATTCAACCTTCCTCTCAGGACAGCAGCGGCGGTCCTGTCACTGCCTGAATCTCTTCAAAGCTCGACCCGTCGAGAATTTCTTTTAATTTCAACCCCTGCGGCGTCACATCGATGACAGCCCGGTCGGTGATGATGCGGTCTACTACGCCTTTCCCGGTTAAAGGCAGACTGCATTCCTGTACGATTTTCGGAGTCCCATCTTTGCTCACATGATCCATGATGATGATCACCCGCTTTGCTCCGTGGACCAGATCCATGGCACCGCCCATCCCTTTGATCATTTTACCCGGGATCATCCAGTTGGCGAGGTCCCCGCCGGCTGCCACTTCCATTGCTCCGAGAATCGCAACGTCAATATGGCCGCCCCGGATCATCGCAAAAGATTCTGCGCTGCTGAAAAAGGCGGCTCCCTTCGCTGTAGTCACCGTCTCTTTTCCGGCGTTAATCAGATCGGCATCCAGTTCTTCTTCCGTCGGATAAGGTCCAATACCGAGCAGGCCGTTTTCGGACTGCAGCATCACCTCTTTTTGTGGATCGAGATAGTTCGCCACCATCGTCGGCATCCCGATGCCGAGATTGACATAATCTCCACTCTGGATTTCTTTTTCTGCTCTCCTCGCAATGGTTGCCCTTTTTTCCTGTTTGTCCATCGGAATCCCTCCTTATCCTTCTTTTACCGTCCGGCGCTCGATTCGATTCTCCTGCTCTGCCTGCAGCATGCGGTCAACGTAAATCCCCGGAGTGTGGATGTGATGCGGATCAATCGTGCCCGGCTCCACAAGATGCTCCACTTCGGCAATCGTCAGCCTGCCGGCTGCTGCAATCATGGGATTGAAGTTTTGAGCAGTTTTTCGGTAGACGAGGTTGCCGAAGGTGTCTCCCGTATGGGCTCGGACGATACTCACATCCCCCGTAATCGCCTCCTCGAGCAGATACGGCCTGCCGTGAAATTCACGCACTTCTTTCCCTTCTGCAATCTTCGTTCCGACGCCGGCAGGAGTATAAAAAGCAGGGATTCCTGCTCCGCCTGCCCTCAGCTTTTCCGCGAGCGTCCCCTGCGGTACGAGCTCTACTTCCAGCTCCCCGTTAATCACCTGACGTTCAAATTCTTTGTTCTCCCCTACGTAGGACGCATAAATTTTATCAATCTGCTTTTTTTCGAGCAGCAGCCCGAGACCCCAGTCATCCACACCGCAGTTGTTTGATACAATCGTCAAGTTTTTCAAGTTTTTATCGGCTATCGCCTGAATGACATGTTCTGGAATGCCGCAGAGGCCGAATCCCCCTGCAAGAATCACCGCACCATCTTCCAGGCCGTTAATAACCTCTTCCGCTGATTGAAATAGTGGTTTCATGAAGATCCTCCTCTACACTGGATAGACTGGATGTTTCCGCTCTGAGAAAACAACCTCTTTGTTCTCATAGAGATGATACCGTTCTGTCAAGACGTCCCGAAGCTGATCGGGCGGAACAACGTCATCTACGATCAGCTCCGAGGCGAGGCGGTAAATATCGATGTTCTCCTGGTATTCTTTTCTCTTTTCAGCCGTAAAAGCCGGACGCTCCTCTTCTGGGAGAGAGGCGATTTTATTGGCATACACCGCATTGACGGCCGCTTCAGGACCCATAACGGCAATCTGAGCAGAAGGCAGGGCAATACAGGCATCCGGTTCAAATGCGGGCCCTGCCATCGCATATAGACCTGCTCCGTATGCTTTCCGCACGATGACGGAGATTTTCGGCACAACAGCCTCGGACATGGCTGCTACCATTTTCGCCCCGTGCCGTATGATGCCCGCCTGTTCAACCCTTGTCCCGATCATGAATCCCGGAACGTCTACAAGGAAAAGAAGCGGGATCTGAAACGCATCACAGAGAGTGATGAAGCGTGCGGCTTTATCGGCTGAATCATGGAAGAGCACGCCCCCCTTCTGCTTCGGCTGATTGGCAACGATACCAACAGCCCGGCCGTCGATCCGTGCAAACCCAGTAATCAGTTCTTTGGCGAAGAGAGCTTTTATTTCATAGAAACTGCCTTCATCAATAATACCGTCAATAAAGTCATGCATGTTAAACGGCGCATTTTGATTTGCAGGGATCATGCCTTCCAGGTCTGTTTCGACAGCGGGAACCGATGGAGCCTCAGGAGGGCGGCTGCTGTAGCGTTCCGGCATGTAGGTGAAATACGTCCTGGCTGAAGCAATCGCCGATGTTTCATCCTCGGCCAGGACGTCGCCACAGCCGGAAACAGAACAGTGCATCGATGCCCCGCCCATCTCTTCCAGCGACACTTTCTCTCCGATAACCATCTCCGCCATCCGGGGAGAACCGAGGTACATCGATGCATTGCCTTTCACCATAATCACGACGTCACAAAAAGAAGGGATGTAGGCACCTCCTGCTGCTGAGGGTCCAAACAGCACACAAATCTGTGGAACCATGCCGGACATCTTCACTTGATTATGAAACAGACGGCCGGCTCCTCGCCGGTTGGGGAACATCTCAATCTGATCGGTAATCCGTGCGCCGGCGCTGTCCACTAAGTAAAACATCGGCGCTTTCAGCTTCATCGCCGTTTCCTGAATACGGATCATCTTTTCCACCGTGCGCGATCCCCAGGAGCCGGCTTTCACAGTGGAGTCATTTGCCAGAACGCACACGGTTCGGCCGTCTACTTTTCCGACAGCTGTGATTACCCCGTCTGCCGGCAGCCCTTCCGTTTCGGCATTGGCAAACCTGCCGTCTTCTTTCCAGGCTGCATCATCAAACAGCAGCGCGAGCCGTTCACGCACAAACATTTTTCCTTTGGCTTCATTTGCCTCGTGATACTTCGCAGCGCCGCCTTTTTCAATTTCTTCCACTCGTTCCTTCCAGGAGCGGTCCAGCTTCATCGTCATATACAGTCCTCCCGTTCTCACTTTCCTTCATAATGGGGCTTTCGCTTTTCCTTGAATGCGTTCAACCCTTCCCGCCGGTCTTCTGTGCCGATGGTTTTTTTGTATTCGCGTTCTTCTATCTTCATGCCCTCATCCAATGGAACCTGCAAGCCGCTGTTGACCGCTTGTTTGGCATACTGAACAGCCAGTGGAGCACGAGCAGCAATGTCCTGGGCAAGTTCCTGAGCGGCTGCGTATGGATTGTCCGAAGTACAGAGAAACAGGCCGGTCGACACTGCTTCCTCCCCATTCAGGCTGCGGCCGGCGAGGATCATGGCCTTGGCGTTCTGTTCGCCGATCAATCTCGGCAGCCGCTGCGTTCCGCCCCCGCCGGGGATAATGCCCAGGCCGGTTTCCGACATTGTGAACGTGCTGTCTGCCCGGCCGATTCTGAAATCACAGGCGGCAGCCAGTTCCAGTCCTCCTCCGAAAGCAGCGCCGTTCAAGGCAGCAATGACTGGTTTCGGCATCGCATACACCTGCTCAATCAGGCTTCTGATGGATGACACTGCTGTCCATACTTCAGATTCCGGCACTTGAGCGCGCTCCTTTAAATCGGCGCCGGCCGAAAACACTTTCGCACCGCTGCCGGTAAGGATGACACATCGAATGTCTTCCCTTCCAGCCCAGGATGCAAGAACGGAGGAGAGTTCTTCCAGCACTTGTTTGGAGAGTGCATTGGCTGCCTCCGGGCGGTCGATGACAGCCGTGGCAGTATATCCTTCGATCATCGTCTTGATCATGCGCCGTCCTCCCCTCTTGGTACGAGCGCTGCCTGGTAACTGGCCAGTCCACGCGCGGTATGCGGCTCGATAAAAGCCGCCGCCTCTATCAATCTGTTCAGGTCCGCCCCGGTGGCAATACCCATGGATTCCATTAAATACTGGACATCTTCTGTAGCAATGTTGCCCGAAGCCCCGTCCGCATAAGGACAGCCGCCGAGACCGCCGGAAGCGCTGTCAAAAATCTGAATGTTCTGCTCCAGTCCGGCTACGATGTTCGCTGCAGCAAGGCCTCTCGTATTGTGGAGGTGAAGCGCCATTCTCCCTGTTGGAATGGTTGTTTTCAGCTGCCGCAGAACGTGCGTGACCTGCTTTGGATTTGCTGTTCCGATCGTGTCGCCGAGAGACAGCTCGTCGATTCCGCTTTCCAGCAGAGCATGGCTGACTTTCTCTACCTGCGGGGTGCTGATCTGCCCTTCATACGGACAGCCGAAGACCATCGAGACGTAGCCGCGCACTGTTTTTCCTGCCTTCTTTGCCTCCCTGGTCACCTCTTGGAGAACAGGCAGCGTGTCTTCTATGGATTTATTGACGTTCCGGCGGTTATGGGTATCTGAAGCCGAGATAAATACACTCACTTCATCCACCTCCGCCCGCAGTGCACGCTCCAGTCCTTTCGGGTTCGGCACGAGCGCGGCGAGGGTGACTTCCTCCCGCCGGGTCAGGTAGCGGAACACATCGTCAGCATCGGCCAGAGCAGGAATCCATTTAGGCGAAACAAAAGAAGACACTTCAATGTAGCGCAGTCCTGCATCCATCAATTTTTCGATCCAGGCTACTTTCTTCTCTGTTGGAATAATCGCTTGTTCGTTCTGAAGACCATCTCTCGGCCCTACTTCACGGAGCATTACTTCCGCAGGCATTGGCATCGAGGCACCTCCTAAGACTGGATTTTTACAAGTACATCGCCTTCGTTAATAAAGCTTCCTTCCTCTACGACGATCGATTCCACCGTACCTGCTGATTCAGCAGCTATCGGGATCTCCATTTTCATCGACTCCAGAATCACAACTTCATCCCCCGGCTTCACTTCATCTCCGGTATTCACCGTGATTTTCCATACGTTCCCTGCCATTGATGCTTTTATTTCTTCCATGCCGCTTCCTCCTCTTTTTTATCGGTTAAAAAATGCGTGGTCACTTTCCCCTGTTGAAACGCAGAATCCTGCAGGATATCGAGCAGCAGCGGGACATTCGTTTTAATACCGGAAATGGATGTCCTCTCCAGCACTTGTATCATCCGGCTGATCCCCTGCTCTCTGGATTCGGCGTGCACAATCAATTTTCCTGCCATCGGATCATAAAAAGGGGTGATCGTATCTCCGTTCGTAAATCCGACATCGCACCGGAGAAACGGAAAGTCAGGAATCTCCCATTCGGTGATCGTTCCCGGAGAAGGGAAGAACGTCTTCGGATCCTCGGCGTACAGGCGGACTTCCAGGGCATAGGCGTGTGCTGGCTGCGTATACTGAAGCTCATCCAGTCGTTTCCCCTCCGCCACTGCCAGCTGCCATGCAACCAGATCGGCTCCCGTCGTTTCTTCCGTCACAGGATGTTCGACCTGCAGGCGCGTATTCATCTCGAGAAAATAGATGTTCTCTTCTTTATCCACGAGAAACTCTACCGTACCGGCGTTTTTATACTGCAGGTGAGAAGCGGCACGGACCGCGGCGGTCTGCAAGGCCTCTTCGGTCTGTTTACTCAGTCCAGGAGGCGGCGCTTCTTCGATCACTTTCTGATGACGCCGCTGAACAGAACAATCCCGAAGCCCGATGCAGGACATACTGCCACGGTCGTCCCCGAAGATTTGTGCCTCAATGTGACGGGGTTCTTCCACGTATTTCTCCAGATATAACAGGGAGGAGGCAAAGAAGGTTTCTGCCTTTTTGGCGACCGATGCAGCTGCTTTCAAGAGTTCCGTTTCATTATCGACCCGCTGCATACCAATGCCCCCTCCTCCGGCTGCTGCTTTCAGCATGAGCGGAAAGGAAACAGCTGCTGCTGCCTCGTTCAGGTCTGCTTCCTCGATCGACGCCAGCTCTCGGCCGGGAACTACCGGCACTCCGGCTTCTTTCATCACATTTCTCGCCTGAATCTTATCCCCCATCTGCGCAATCACGTCTGGCTGCGGTCCGATGAATAGAAGCCCTTCCGCCTCTACTCGTTCGGCGAAGGCTGCGTTCTCTGAAAGCAGGCCGTACCCGGGATGAACGGCCTGGGCCCCGCTGTCTTTCGCGGCCTGCAGAATATGTTCTATGTTCAGGTAGCTTTCGTGCACTCTTGAACCACCAATATGGCAGGCGCGGTCAGCCAGTTTCACGTGCTGACTCTGTTCATCAGCATCCGAGTAGACGGCGACACTCGTAATACCCAGCTCTCGGCACGTTCGGATAATCCGGCATGCGATTTCTCCTCTGTTGGCAATCAGCAGTGTATGCATTCTATCGCTCCTTTCATTCTGATGGGCATCCAATCTCACGGGCGATCACGAGCCGTTGAATTTCCGAAGTCCCTTCGCCGATCTCCATCAATTTCGCATCACGCAGGAAGCGTTCAATTTTATATTCACGCATATACCCGTAGCCGCCGTGGATCTGGAGAGATTCATTACAGGCTCTTGTTGCCGCTTCCGATGCGTACAATTTAGCCATCGCCGCTTCTCTTTTGAACGGTTTCCCGTGATCTTTCAGCCAGGCCGCTTTACGGACCATGTTTTCAGCGAGCTCCAGTTCCATTGCCATGTCGGCGAGTTTAAACTGAATCGCCTGGAAGCTTCCGATGTGGCGGCCGAACTGTTTTCTTTCCCGGCTGTAGGCGAGCGCTGCTTCATACGCTGCCTTGCCAATGCCGAGTGCCAGCGCAGCTATCGAAATCCTGCCCCCGTCCAGCGTGTGCAGAAACTGACCGAACCCCTTCTCGGGACTGCCGAGAATATTTGCTTCCGGTACCCGAACATCGTTCAGGAGAATTTCGGTCGTATTGGAACCGCGTACCCCCATCTTTTCGTATTCTGCCCGGATCGACATGCCGGGAGTATCGGTCGGAACGATGAAGGCGGAGATGTTTTTCCGGCCGTCCGGACGTTCCCCGGTAACAGCCGTCACGATGACGGTGGACGCATACGTGGCGTTCGTAATCCAGCATTTCTCTCCATTAAGCACATACTCCGCCCCGTCTTTAACGGCCTTCGTTCTCGTACCACCTGCATCCGATCCGGCATTCGGTTCCGTCAGACCGAAAGACCCGAGCGATGCGCCGGAAGCCAGCGGAACGAGGAAGCGCTCCTTCTGCTCTTCGGTGCCAAAATGATAAATAGGTGATGCTCCGAGGGACACTGCTGCTGCGTAGCTGAGACCGGTGGATCCGCAGGCTTTCCCGATTTCTTCCACTGCCAGGATATAAGACATCGTATCCCCGCCCGATCCCCCGTAGGCTTCTGGAAAGGGAATACCGAGAAATCCCAGCTCCCCCATCTGTTGAAACAATTCCTCCGGGAAACGTTCCTCTTTGTCAATCGCTTCCGCTTTTGGTGCTACTTCCTTCTCTGCAAAATCTTTGGCCATCTGCTGAATCATCTGCTGTTCTTTCGTCAGATCAAAGTTCATTACAGCCGCTCCTCTCATGATTATGTAAGGGCTTACAAAACATCCGGAAAAAGAACGACTGACTGAACACTCGCTCAGAAAGCCGCCGCTTTTTTTCATTATATAGTAAACGACCTGCCGTGTAAACGCTTTCTCCTAGAGGTTCTGTTGATGCGTTCAGATCGTCCAGAAGGTCATGATATCCAGTATACCGTATAAAATCATGAAGGCGCCTGCCGCTTTCTGAACAGCTTCTCCTATTTTTCTGCTTTTGCGGACCGCACTTCCGCCAAGGTCAAGAAACCAGATGATGCCCATCATAAGCAGAAAGGGCAGGGCTGTCCCCACAGCGAAAAGAGCAGGAAGAAAGACGCCGCCGGTTGACTGAACAGCTGCCGGCATGAGCAGCAGGAAGAAAAGCAGAAACATCGTCGGACAGAACCCGAGAGAGAAACTGAATCCGAGCAGGAAAGGACCTGTTTTTTTTCCGCGGAATATCGACGGCATGGTCCGGAACCGGAACGTCAGCTGCAGAATTCCCAGCATGTAAAGTCCGACGAAAATCAGCACCGGTCCGAGCAGCTGGCGCATCGGTTCAAAAAAGATAGGCAGCTGGCGCTGAAATTCCTGACCGAGCAGAAAAACAATCAGTCCGAGCATAGAAAAAGCCGTCACTTTCCCCATCAGGTACCAGAGCGTATCGCTCCAAGATATTTTATCTTTCATCGACTTTGTTCCATACAGCGTCATGGCACTGACGTTCCCGGAAATCTGACACGGGGCCAGTGCACCAACGATACCTAGTAAAAATGCAAACAGAATAGGCAGGGATTCCGCCTGTCTCGCTGCATTCATGAAGGGATCACGGATCACCTGCGTCACTGCATCCACTGTTTCAAACACGATCATCCCTCCCCCTTTTTCATAATTCGGGTTCATTATAGCAGAGAAGAACCGTGTGGACGACGATTAACAACCCGCTCAGAAGGGAATTGCCGGAGCAGGAGGGATTACATGAAATTTGCCATTTTCGGAAGTACCGGTAGAGTAGGGAAAGATATTCTGACACGGGCTGTTCAGGACGGCCATACGTGCACGGTGCTCGTCCGTTCGCCTAAGCGGCTGCCTTCAGAACTGCAGGAGCACCCGAATGTCCAGATCATCGAAGGAGATGCCAAAGATGCCGGTATCGTCCGGCGGATGTTTGAACAAGACACGTTTGATGCTGTAGTGAGTGCTCTGTCTACAGATAAAAGCGATACGCTCACTGCCGCTGTTCCGCTGATCATCAGCGGCATGAAAGACCAGGGCGTCAGTCGAATTGTAACCATCGGCACTGCAGGAATTCTCGATGCCCGGGATGAACCGGATGTGTACCGTTTCCAGTCCAAAGAGTCACGCAGAACGACCACACGCGCGGCAGAGGAGCATGCTGCCGCTTATGAATCACTGCGGGATGCTGGACTCGATTTTACGGTCATCTGTCCGACGTACCTCCCGGACGGCCCGGCAGACGAGAATGTAGCCTGGGATATCCAGGTGCTTCCTGAGGACGGATCCCAGGTGACCACCGGCAACACCGGATGGTTTGCTTATACGCATCTTTGGAACGAAGACTTCTACCGAAAAAGAATCGGTATCGTTGAGCCGGGAACGGCGCGTTCACACTAAGGCAGCCAGCCCAGCGCGGCTGCCTCTTTGATCCAGTCCTGATTGTTTTTCAACTGTCGCTTTTTAGCGATATTCCTCCGGTGATTCTCCACCGTTTTCGAGGTGATGCCTAACAGCTGAGCACTGTCCCGGACGGAATAGCCGTTCACTTTCAATCGAAAGACTTCCTCTTCACGCCTCGTCATCTCCCCTTCCTGCGGGCCAGCTGCTGCAATCTCCGTCGAAGCAGCGGTCCTTTTCATCGACCTCCAGTTTTTCTCCCACCCCTCTATTCGTGTGTCTGCCGCCATTCGATAATGAAAATACATACTGTCCACACCCGGCTGCTTCTCATAAAGCAGGATAAACAGCGCACGTCCGGCCTGTTTCCGGAGACTGACGATCGGAAGAACGCCGCTCAGCCCATCGTGCAGCACCACCCGGTCAAACGGGAACTGCTGCAGCTTTTTCAATGCGTCTTCTTTTGTTTCTACGGTCACCATGTACTCAATACTCTCCAGATCCCGGAGCAGCTGCTCCAGTCCGTACCGGATCAACGGATGGGTAATTCCGAGCAGTATACGCATGTATATTCCTCCGTTCACAAATTTGTATCCTGTCGTTCAACAATTGCTCACAAATTCACATTAAGTAGGGGTTATCCCCTATGACGTCTTTTTCACATTATCTACTATGATTAATCTGCACGCAAGAAATGACATTGACATTCCGGGGGGAGACACCATGTTTTTTGAAAATGATCCCGTCCTCTTAAGTCGTATATTAACGTATTTGACACTTGGCTTTCATGCTATCTTTGCTACGATCGGGGTCGGCATTCCGATGATGATCGCTATCGCAGAGTGGATGGGAATCAAGCGTAACGACCCTCACTACACGCTTCTGGCCAGGCGGTGGGCCCGCGGCTTCGTGATTACGGTAGCCGTCGGTGTCGTGACAGGAACCGCCATGGGACTGCAGCTGAGCCTGCTTTGGCCGAACTTTATGCAGGCGGCCGGCCACACCATCGGCCTTCCGATGTTCATGGAAACGTTCGCCTTCTTCTTCGAAGCGATCTTTCTCGGTATTTACCTGTACACGTTCGACCGGTTCAAATCTAAGATGAAGCACTTCCTGCTTGTTATTCCGATTGTGATCGGAGCCACTGCAAGTGCTTTCTTCATTACTACGGTGAATGCGTTCATGAACGCGCCGCAGGGATTTGAAATGGTGAACGGTGTTGTCACAAACGTCAGCCCAATCGAAGCCATGTTCAATCCGGCAACACCGACGAAAGTGTCTCATGTGATTATCACCTGTTATCTGACCGCTGCGTTCGTGCTCGGTGCGATTGCAGCAGTGAAGATCATCCGTGGCAATAAATCTGTTTATCACCGGAAGGCGCTGCATCTTACGATGATCGCTGGTGCTGTTTTTGCGCTCGGGACCGCGGCAATCGGGGATTTCTCCGGCAAGTACCTGCACGAATACCAGCCGGAAAAGCTCGCCGCTGCCGAGTGGCACTTCGAAACAGAAACCGAAGCACCCTTAATTCTCGGAGGTATCTTAACTGACGAAGGGGAAGTCGAATACGCGCTGGAAATTCCTTATGCGTTAAGCATCCTTGCTGGCTTTTCTCCGGATACGGAAGTGACCGGTCTGAACGATTTTGATGAAGATGAACTTCCACCCCTTTTCGTACATTACTTCTTTGACTTGATGGTGGGTATCGGTATGTACCTGGCCTTTGTCAGCATGCTGTTCGTCTTCATGAACTGGAAAAAGGGCTGGAACGCGTTTAACAAACCTCTGCTGATGATGATTGCTGCCGGCGGTCCGCTGTCGATTGTAGCGATGGAATCCGGCTGGATTTTTGCCGAAGTCGGCAGACAGCCATGGATCCTGAACGGCATCATGAGAACATCAGAAGGAGCTACCACGTCGGACCACGTCGGTCTTATGCTGATTCTCTTCGCCCTTCTCTACACCGTACTCGGCGTGACCTGTATTACGGTACTGAAGAAGATGTTCCAGCGTAATCCTGTGGAAAAAGAAATGCATAAACGCGGCATCGACAACTACGACATCCGCTAGAGAGGAGGAGGCACATGTCCTATGAAATCATTGGTATTACCGTACTCTGGCTGTTCCTGTACGGATACCTGATCGTCGCATCCGTGGATTTCGGTGCTGGCTTTTTCAGCTACTACACGAAGCGGACGAAAAAAGATCATAAAATCCATTCTATTATTCAGCGTTACCTTTCTCCTGTCTGGGAAGTCACGAACGTCTTTCTCGTATTTTTCTTTATCGGCATCGTCGGATTCTTTCCGGATACCGCCTACTATTACGGAACGGCGCTCTTGATACCGGGAAGCGTGGCGATTATCCTGCTCGCCATCCGCGGCTCGTATTACGCATTCGCAACCTACGGGGCGAAGGAAAGCAGCTTCTATAATTTTCTCTACGGTGCTACGGGACTGCTGATTCCTGCCTCCTTGACGACGGTACTGACCGTGTCTGAAGGCGGTTATATTCAGGTGCAGGGAGACAATGTCCAGCTTCTCTATGGGGAACTCTTTACCAGTCTTTATTCCTGGGGAGTCGTCATTCTTGCAGTCGTCAGCGTGCTGTTTATCTCGGCTGCGTTCCTCACTTATTATGCTGCAAGAGCGAAAGACCAGACGGCACTGGAGCTGCTCCGTAAGTACGCGCTGATCTGGGCGGGACCAGCCATCGGTATGGGTATCATTGTCTTCTTCCTTCTAGGCAGAAGAAATCCGACCCATTTCGAAGGCATGCTCGATCTCTGGTGGATGTTTGCCGTCTCCTTTGCTGCTTTCGCCGGTGCTCTCTATTTCATCTGGAAACGAAAAAAGTACGGTACAGCATTCATTCTCGTCATGGTGCAGTACTTCGCGGCTTTCTTTGCTTACGGAGCTGCCCATCTGCCGTACCTGCTTTATCCGTATTTGACGATTTATGATGGCTTTACAAACGATGCGATGGCGCTGGCACTTGTCATTGCTTTCATCGCAGGACTGCTTCTGCTAATCCCTTCTCTCTATCTGCTGATGCGTCTCTTCTTGTTTGATGCAGAGTACGTAGAAGGCCGCAGGTAAAGGAGGATTCTGATGACTGACATTGCCCCGCCGCTCGTACTGATTGGCTGCCTGCTCCTCTTATTCTTCTGGGGAGCAAAACGGAAGAAAAATAACACGAACAGAAAGGAAGATCGTCCATGACCTTAAATGATTTTCTCATTCTTGTTGCACCGCAGCTGACGCTGTTTGCTTGTGTTGCTCTCGTCTTCGTCTGGGCCACAAAAGCAAAAGCTCCTGCGTTTCTCGATAACCAAGTTCCTGCTCCTTATGAAGAAGAAGTGCTGCACGAAAGCGAAAAAACGCATACTGCATCATAAATAAAACAACGCAGGAAAGTGATCACTTCCTCCAGGGCATATTCCCGCTTCCAAGGTATGCTGGTCAATGCAGATCTATTCTTATTTCAGCAGCCAGATCTCTCTCTTGGATCAAAATCGCGGAACGGGTCGTGCTGCAGGTTTTTAAAGGGAAAAACGGGTGATTGCCCTTCCCGGGCGGTGCACGAAGCCGCCGTCACCCTATATGAAAACTTCTACATTCCTATCATGGAACAAAAGCGCAGAGCGCCTTTTGGTCGGAACGGTGTGCGGAAGCGCTGCAAGCTTTCCGAGGGAAGAAAAAGGTTCTGTTTCTTCCCGTGCAGCGCATGGAGCCGCCGTCACCTTGTATGAAAACTTATACATTCTTATAATGCAAGAAAACGCCGCCCCCTTCACCAGCGCCAGGTGAGGGGGGCGGCGTTTTTAACGCTTCTTACGTGAACGGATAGCCATCCGGCTGCATGGCGCATCCTTTTCTTGTGTCATAAAAGAGCGAGAAGGAGCCCCCCAAGGACACCGACAAGGACAATCCGCCAAGCCGGCTGCTTCCAGTGATAGAGCAGCGTGAACATCAATACGGCAAACGCGAGATCCACCGGTGTTTCTACTGCTGTCGTAAAAATCGGATCATAGAAAGCAGCGAGCAGCACACCGATCACCGCCGCGTTCACGCCCATCAGCGCAGCACGCATCGGGGCATACTGCCGAAGCAGCATCCAGAACGGGAGGGCTCCGATAATAAGGAGAAAGGCCGGCAGGAAAATAGCTGCTGTGGCGGTTACTGCACCTGGAATCCCATCCGCCGCCATCCCGAGATAGCTTGCGAACGTAAAAAGCGGTCCTGGTACAGCCTGGGCAGCTCCGTAGCCGGCTAAAAATGTATCTTCTGTCACCAGTCCGGCAGGAACTACTTCCCGCTCGAGCATCGGAAGCACGACGTGCCCGCCGCCGAAAACGAGTGCGCCTGCTCGATAAAAGCTGTCGAAGATCTGCACATGCAGGCTGTCCGCAAACGCCCGCAGCAGCGGAAGTGCGCCTAGGAGAAGGAAGAATATCGTGAGGCTGCCGGCACCGATTTTCTTCGATAATGCTGCCGGCATCCCGCTTCCGGTCTCCGGCTTTTCATGCCGATACAGCAGCCATCCGGCTGCACCACCGGCGAGAATGACAACGACCTGCATCCACGCGGACGGAAGCAGCAGCAGCAGGATCAGTGCGGCAGCGGCGATCGTGACACGCGGGCGGTCCGGAGCGAGTGATTTCCCCATACCGAGAACAGCATGGGCTACTACGGCTACGGCTACAAGTTTGAGGCCGTCGATGATACCAGCTTCGATCCAGCCCTGCTGCTGGAAAAAAACAGCGGCGGCCATCAAAAGCAGGACGGAAGGCATCGTAAAGCCGAGAAAGGAAATAAAGCCTCCGACAAGCCCTCCGCGGGTAATGCCAATGCCGATGCCGACCTGACTGGAAGCCGGACCGGGAAGGAACTGACAGAGAGCCACTAAATCTGCATACTGCCTGTCGCTGACCCACTGCCTTCGTTCAACGTACTCATGCCGGAAGTAGCCGAGGTGCGCTACTGGGCCACCGAACGATGTCAGACCGAGCCGCAGGGAAATCAAAAATATTTCTGTTAAACGCTGTATGTAGGACACAAAGTTGACCTCCTTCTTGTTCACTGGGGATCCATTCTGGATGAAGCTGCGTCCTTATTTGTTATTTACTGTCTGCCTTCGCCATTCGTTTGTAAAACGAAAGCGCTGTTCAAGCTTGATGTAGTTCTTTGATGAAAGCAGCGATAGGCGGCGACGCTCAAGGGACTAGCCCCGGAGCAAGCGTCCGGCGCAAGCGGATGAAATCAACAACGAACGATAACATAGACAAAACGAAACAAAAACAGCGGAGGTGGTTCCTCTCCGCTGTTTATTATACATAACACCGCCTTTATATGCATAGAGGTTTATGCAAGTTTGTAAACAAGTGCTTCGTACGGCCGCATTGTTCTTCCGTGGAGAGAGGCCCCTGTCTGATCATAATTGCTGAGAAGCAGGTGAGCGGCTGCTTCGTTCAAACCATCAGGAAGATGGAAGACCGGTGTACCGGCGAAGAAATTCAACACAACCAGCACCTGCTCCTTGCCGAGCGTTCTCGTGAATACATACAACTCTTCATGATCCGGATCATAAAGCTCATAATCCCCGTATACGAGGACGTCCTCCTGCCTGCGCAGCCGGATCAGCTTTTTGTAATACGACAAGATCGATGCCGGATCGTTCATCTGGGCTGCCGCATTGATCGACGTATAATTCGGATTCACTTCGATCCACGGGGTTCCCGCAGTAAAACCAGCATGAGCAGACGCATCCCACTGCACCGGGGTGCGTGCATTGTCGCGGCCGGTAGTCCAGATCCGCTGCATCACGTCCTCATGGCTGTGCCCCCGTTCCTGCGTAAATTCTTTGTACATATTGAGGATCTCAACATCACGATAATAGGAGATATCCGGAAACTCAACGTTCGTCATGCCCAGCTCTTCCCCCTGATAAATGTAGGGAGTGCCTTTCATCGTATGAAGGAACGTTCCCAGCAGTTTAGCCGAAGTCTGATGATACTGCTGATCATCTCCGAAACGGGATACTTGACGGGGCTGATCATGGTTGTTGAAGTAGAGACTGTTCCATCCCCTCCCCTGCATTTCTTTATCCCATTTTGTCATAATCTGCTTGAGCTCAGGCAGCTTCCATGGTCGTGTTTCCCACTTTCCCGCATGCGTGCCTGGTTCAGCATCTACAGCCATATGTTCAAACTGAAAGACCATATTTAAATAGCCGCTCTCTTCGTCCACCATGTCGGCCGCTGAGGATAAAGGCAGAAAAGCAGTTTCCCCGACAGTAATGGTGTCATAGTGACGAAGCACTTTGTCCCTCATTTCCTCCAAGTATTCGAACAGCCGCGGCCCGTCTGCAAAATGTTCAGCAGCAAACTGGTAACGAGAGGCCGGATCTTTGATGGACGCGTCCGGGAGCCCCGGCGTCTTGGAAATATTATTGATTACGTCCATTCGGAAGCCATCTACTCCCCGGTCCAGCCACCACGTCATCATGTCATATACCTGCTGTCGTACTTCTTCCCTCTCCCAGTTCAAATCCGGCTGTTTTTTGGTGAACAAATGCAGATAGTACTGCCCGGTTGTCTCATCCCATTCCCAGGCGGAGCCGCTGAAAAAAGAAACCCAGTTGTTCGGCTCGGATCCGTCCGGAGCTGGATCGCGCCAGATGTAATAATCGCGGTACGGATTATCCCGCGAACTGCGCGATTCGATAAACCAAGGGTGTTCATCCGACGTATGGTTGACAACGAGGTCCATCATCAGTCGAATCCCCCGGTCATGCAGAGCATCAAGCAGCTCATCCCAGTCCTCCATCGTGCCGAATTCCTTCATGATTCGCTGATAGTGGGAAATATCATACCCATTGTCATCATTCGGGGATTCATACACTGGGGACAGCCAGACCACATCGATCCCGAGTTCCGCCAGATAGTCTACTTTTTCAATGATTCCTTGAATGTCGCCAATACCATCTCCGTTCGAATCTCGAAAGCTTCTTGGATAAATTTGATAAACGACCGCTTCTTTCCACCATTGCCGCTTCATTGGCTCCTCCTTTATGCGTGTTTTCGCCTATGCTCACGATCCTTCGTGATGATGATCCTTCACCTGCAGCTCCGTTTCGTTCTTCAAGCACTGAAGATTTGGCGCTCTCCGTGTGGATCCCTTCAAACGATCGTGAACAGCACGATGAGAACCTCCCAGGCACCATCATCGGAAAAGCTCCTCGTGTGCATGTACAACTATTGTATCTTTCCCTTCTCGATTTGCAAGCACTGCGTCAGGCATCATCCATTCGAGTGGATCCGATACCCGGAAACGTCGCACGCTGGGTCCGATCGAATCTTTCCAGTACCTTGATTCTCCCAGGAATCCGTATTGACACGGAGCAAGGACAGGTGTGATAAAATATAGAAAAATCAGGATACATACTATCGAAAGGGGTGCGCTATGTACTTCCGCATTGATACTTCAAGCGGCGTCCCGGTGTACGAACAGATCGTGCATCAAGTGATATCGATGAGACGTGCCGGTCTGCTCCAGCAGGGGGAAACACTGCCCTCCGTACGGGAACTTTCCTCCCATATGGTCATCAATCCTAACACTGCTGCAAAAGCCTACAGGGCCCTTGAAGATTCCGGGATGGTCCAGATGCAGGGCCGCAGTGTAATTATCACCGACCAGCTGCCACCGGAAGCAGCCGAGCAGGAAAAAGAAACGATGAAAAGAAAGTTGAAACGGCAGCTGTTCGAAGCACGTGCAGCGGGAATGAGTGAAGAAGAACTGCTCTCCTTCACCCGCAGCTGCATGGAGGAATGGGGGGAATCCGCTCCATGAAAGTGAAGCACCTTTCTAAAAAAATTCACCGCAATTATATTCTCGAAGACATCAATTTCCATGTCGAACCGGGAAGCATTACCGGCGTTGTCGGCCGGAATGGCGCCGGCAAAACTACGCTGCTGCGGACGATGGCGGGGATCCTCATTCCCTCCAGGGGGGATGTCTCCATTGACGGGCGCTCCATTTTTCAGCATCCGGAGATGAAAGCCGCCACTGCCTTTGTACCGGACTCTTCAGAAGCGTTGAAAAATTTCAGCACTGATGAGATCAAACGGCTCTATCAAAGTCTGTATCCACGTTTCGATCCATCCTACTTTGACCGGCTGATGGATCGGTTCGGCCTGGAAAAGCGTAAAAAAATCGGACACTATTCCAAAGGGATGAAGGCGTTATTCGGCTTGATTACCGCCTTTTCTACAAACGCCTCCTACATCCTCCTTGACGAGCCGACGGATGGTCTCGATGTGATCGTAAAAAAACAAGTCATGCAGCTGCTGATCGAAGAAGCTTCTGAATCGAATGTCTCTATCATCCTTTCCTCTCATCGGCTGGACGAGCTGGAAATGATGGCAAACGATATCATTCTTTTACGACATGGACGAGTGGAAAGCCATTATGAGCTCGACAAACTGAAAGAACGATATAAAAAGCTCCAGGTTGTTTTTGAAGAAACGATGCCTGCGGCCCTGGAAGCGTCCGTCCACATTCTCGACCAGACAGGGCGAGTCTATACGATCCTCGTCCCTGAAAGTGATCCTGCTGTCATCGAACAAATTCATAACAGCGGACCGCTCCTTTATGAGGAACTTGCTATGACGCTGGAAGACTACTTCGTTGCCAGGCTGGGGGGCGATACGTATGATGCATAAAGGACTTCTGCAGCAGAACTGGAAGCAGATCAAACTCGTCGTCTGGATTCTGCTGGTTATTTTCGTCCTGCACATGCCGCTGCAGGCGGCGCTGTCGATCGAGACCTGGAACGAACGAGTCGAACAGGCTGAACAATCGGAGGAATATGTATATGAAGTGCAGGCGTGGGAAGTGCAGCAGATTTTCTCGGAAGGCCTTTTTTCCTTTTTTGCCGCCTTCACCATCGCGTTTCTGGCCGCGGTCCTGATCGGCCTTGAGCGGAATACGCGAAGAAACGATTTCACCTTTTCGCTGCCCTTCTCAAGAAAACAGCTGTTTTTATCAAAATGGCTGCTCGGCTCCGGGACCATCGCTTTGTTTTTTCTTATTAATTTCTTTCCCGCCTACTGGATTATCAGCCAGTCTGAATTCAGCTATGCGCTGACTACCGTGACCTGGATTGAGATTTTCTGGGGACCGCTTTTCGGGTATGTTTTCTTCTTTACTTTCTGTCTGTTTGTCGGAACGATGACCGGTGAGATGATCTCACAGATGATCCTGAGCTTCATTTTGGCGTTTCTGCCTCAGATCATGCTTATCCTGATTCAGGAACTGATGCGGGTCCATGATCTGCTTTACTATCTGGTCAGTTCGCATCCACGCTGGGTCGACTACCTCACCCCTTTCTACTACGCCATTGGAGAACTGGGGGAGATTGCCGGCCTGCTGCTTTCTATTTTATTTACTGCGGCGGCTCTTTTTGGCGGCATTGTCCTTTACGAGCATAACAAACTGGAATATAACGGGGAGTTTCTCATTTTCAAATCTTTGACGGTGCCTTTTCTCGTCATGATTACCGTTATTATTTCGTTGTTCGGTGGTCTCGTCGTCTCCTCCCTGGCACCATGGGGCGCGGATGCACTTCGCATCATCTCCTATTGGATCGGCTTCTGCACGTTCCTTCTCTTTGCCGTGCTTATCTTGAAACGTATCACTGCAATGAACGTCAAATTCAGCGGCAAAGCCATTTGACGTAGACAAAAGCTTAGAGTCTCTTTTGGCCGGAAAGCGTGTGCTGCTGGTTTTTAAAGGGAAGAACACGTTTTTCGTTCTTCCCTTGGAGTGTAAAACTGCCTCCATCCTGCTGTAACACCTTATCCGTCCCTACGAAGTAAAAAGGCAGCTCGATGCCAGCCGTTGGAATCGGCGCCGGAACTTTCAGGCGCCGCTCCAGCTGCTGGCTTTTTTTCATCATTCCTTTTGTACCGGAGCCGTCCGCCTCCACGCCTCGACCCGGGACACCTTTTCATGTTGAAAACACACTGCTGTAAGAGGAAGGGGTATGGACGTTTACAGTCGTTTTTATAGGAAGCTCTGTGATTGTTTATTGTTGATAATGACAGAAAACGCCGCTGCAACTCGGCAGGCTTGCCGTGGAGGAAATCTCCAGCTTCCTCGGTCTTACGACCTGCGGGAACTTCCGATCTCCTTCTTCCACAGACGTCCGCCGGTCTTCGCTGCGTCCTTCTGAAAGAAAAGAAACGTTTATGAAACGGAGCAGGCCCAGGCTCTTTTTCGAGACGCCTGCGGATAAAGAAAGCGTGAGATCCTCCCGGACGTAAGGGAGGGAAAGCGGAAGGATGTCCCCGGGGCAAGCGAAGAAAAAAAGCCGCAGGCGTACTTTTGTTATAACAACACTAGGCTTTAATAAAGCCTTATAGAAAAGGACTACGTTTGGAGAATCAGGGTATCTCTCTCTATAGAACATGACCTGCAGCATTTCTCCTGGAGGTTGGGAAAACATAATAAAACGGTTGCAAAACTTGTATATACAAATTATAATATACGTGCAGTCGATTTTTGTATATACAAGTCACATTTTCTTGAAAACGTTTTAGGAGGGTTTTCCATGGCAAAGTACGAACAGGAAGTTCGTGATATTCTGGAAGCCATCGGCGGCGAGGAAAACATAGAAAAAGCAACACACTGTGTGACGCGCCTCCGGCTTGCGCTGAAAGATGAAGACGTAGTGGATGTCGAAAAACTCGAGGAACTGCCAATCGTCAAGGGGTCGTTCTCTACGAACGGTCAGTTCCAAATCATCATCGGACAGGGAACCGTAGATCAAGTATACAAAGACTTGATCGAAATGACATCGATTGGAGAAGCGAGCAAAGCAGATGTCAAAGATGCTTCGGCCCAGAAGATGAATCCATTCCAGCGGGCGATTAAAACGCTGGCCGATATTTTCATCCCGATCCTTCCAGCGATTGTAACGGCGGGTCTGCTTCTCGGTCTTCATAACATTCTTACGGCAGATAATATTTTCTTTGATGAAGCATCGCTCGTCGACGTTTACCCGCAGTGGGCCGATCTCGCTGAAATGATCTTCATCATTGCCCACGCCGCCTTCCAGTTCCTCCCTGCATTAATAGGGTGGTCGGCCGTCCGTCGTTTCGGCGGCAGTGATTTATTCGGGATAGTCCTCGGGCTGATCCTGGTCCATCCGAACCTGCTCAGTGCCTGGGAGTACGCGGATGCTCAGACTGCAGGAGAAGTGCCGGTATGGAACCTTTTCGGTCTTAACATCGAAGCCACGGGGTACCAGGGGCAAGTGCTGCCAGTGCTGGCGGCATCGTTTATTCTCGCTAAAATGGAAGTGTGGCTGCGCAGCAAAGTGCCTGATGCCATTCAGCTGCTTGTCGTAGCTCCAGTTGCCCTGCTTGTCACTGGTCTGGTAACCTTTATCGCCATCGGGCCAATCACGTTCACGCTCGGTAACAACATCACCGACGTTTTTGTCTGGCTCTTTGATGTAGCGCCTGCTCTCGGCGGCCTGGCATACGGTATTCTTTATGCACCGATGGTCGTTACAGGCATGCACCATGCTTTCCTTGCTGTAGACCTGCAGCTGACAGGGGCTGGAGACGGAACGTTCCTCTGGCCGATCCTGGCGCTGTCTAATATTGCTCAAGGTTCTGCCGCCTTTGCGATGTTCTTCGTATCGCGCAACGAGAACATCCGCGGACTCGCAGGAACATCCGGTCTCTCCGCATGGCTCGGTGTGACAGAACCGGCGATGTTCGGGGTGAATATCCGCTTTAAGTTCCCATTCATCTGTGCCATTGCCGGTTCCGCGGTCGCTGCGGTGTATATCTCCATCAACCATGTTCTTGCCAATGCCATAGGTGTCGGCGGCGTACCCGGAATCTTCTCGATTCAGGCAGGTGACTGGCTCAATTTCTTCATCGGTATGCTGATTGTGATCATTGTTCCGTTCGCACTCACGATCGCCTACGGAAAAACCGTTGCGAAAGCACAATTCAAGTAAGATCCCGGATGGAACGGTCATCCTGCTTACTGATCGCGATCCTACGGCTTTCAATGCTGGTCTATCGTATTGAAAGACAAAACACTTCCGGTTGTCCAAGATGGACATCCGGAAGTGTTTTTTTCTTGAGAGCCTGATTCAAAGAGTTGGTTATACGCTTTTTTTCATTATGCGAGTCCATGACGCTGACGCGCATAGGCTTTCGCGACAGCAGCTCCCGTCGCGGCATTATGTTTGACGAGAGCAATGTTCGTCTCGAGCGTTGCGCCTCCGCTTTTTTCGTACAGGCTGGAAAGCAGAAACGGCGTTGTTTCTTTACCAGAAATATGCTGCGTCTCCGCTGCTTTCAATGCCTCCTGTATCCACCTGTCCACCTTCGATTGGTCGAGTGCTGCCTGTTCTGGGACCGGGTTGCCGATGACAATCCCGCCCTTCAGGTTCAGATCCCACTTCGTCTTCATCATCGCAGCCGCTTCCTCCGGCTCATCTATTCTCAATGGGGCTGCAAATCCGCTGTCCGGCGTATAGAATGCAGGAAAAGCAGACGTTTGATAACCGAGCACAGGGACGCCTTTCGTTTCCAGATACTCCAGCGTTTTCTCGATGTCGAGTATTGATTTAGCGCCGGCGCAGACAACGGCAACGTCGGTTGATGCAAGCTCCTCCAAATCGGCGGAGATATCCATTGTACTCTCTGCAAACCGGTGCACCCCTCCAATACCGCCTGTTACAAAGACACGTATGCCTGCCAGTTCCGCGCAGATCATAGTTGCGGCGACGGTCGTTGCCCCTTCTTTTTTGGACGCAATTACATGAGCCAGGTCTCTTCTGCTTACTTTTTCCACTTGATCCGAAACAGCAAGGCGTTCAATTTCTTCTTCTGTCAGCCCTACTTTGATTTTTCCATCCAGTACTGCGATCGTTGCAGGAACGACTCCTTCATCGCGGAGGATCTGTTCCACTTCTTTTGCCGTAGCCACATTTCTCGGGTACGGCATTCCGTGGCTGATAATCGTAGACTCGAGCGCCGCTACCGGTCGTCCTGCCAGCAGTGCTTCCTCTACCTCCTGTTTCAACTCAACATATGCCTGCATGCCTATCCCTCCCTTTCTTTTCGTTTGTTCGATGCTTCTGCTCGGTATGTCCAGCTTGCTTACATGGTAACCGTTCAGGACAATCACGCTTAGTCAGAATACACATCCCATTGACCGGATACCACTGCAGCCGAGGCCTCGGCTGCCTCTTTCATCGCCTCCTGCCATGTCCGGCCGTCCAGCAGTGCTTCCGTCATAACTGCTGCCGAAGTATCTCCCGCTCCGGTCACATCGGCTGTCTCCACAGGTACCGCCGGCTGTTCATAGACGTGTCCTTCTGCGGTAAAAAGTTCGGCTCCCCTGCTCCCTTTTGTCTTCATGACAGCAGCGGCTCCGGATGCGCGGATGGTGTCACTCAGCGTCGAACAGTGATGTTGTTCCATCCAGACCTCTGCTTCTTTCTCATTCAGAATGATCAGATTCAACCCATGCAGTTCAAGTGGAATACGCTCCATTTTCGCCGCAGATACTGGAACGAGAACGGTCATCTGGGAATCCGCTGCCTGCGACAGCAGCCAGCGGATGGTTTCCTGAGGAAGATTGCTGTCCATCAATAGAGCCGAAGCCCCTTTGATGGAAGGCTGGTGGCGGCTGAGTTTTTCCGGAAGCAGCTGATCATAGACCGCCATATCAGCAAAGGCTGCCTCCATTTCCCCCTCCTGAAACACAGCGGTATACGTCCCTGTTGGTGCCGTGTCCGTTTTCAGGGAATAGCTCGTGTCAAAAGGGATCTGCTCCATCAGCTGCCTCCCTGCCGCATCCTCTCCCGTCATCGTTACAAGCGACACCGTCCGCTCCCGTCGATACAGCACGTACGCTGCGTTGAGTGCTGTGCCGCCTATACTCTGCGTGGACGAAGCTGGGTTGGAATCCCGCCAACGCAGAGCCTGTACATGAAGTTTCCGATCGATATTCGCCCCGCCGATGCAAAGAATCTGCTTCTCCGGTGGGAAGACATAAGCCTTGCCGAGAACAGCTCCCTCTTTCATCAAGCGGGAAATGTAGCCCGCAGCTGCCGAGCGCGACAACCCGACCCTTGCAGCAAGTTCATCCTGGCTGATCATCGGCTGCCTTTTGATAATGTAAAGAATCTCCTCCTTCTTTTCCATAGGCCCTCCTAAACAATTGTTTTATATTAAAACTAATGTTTATATAAGAATAACAGATTGGCGACATATAAAGCAATACATTAGGGTAGAATATAGAGATAGGTAGTTTTGGAAGTCAGGAGGGGTGGAGTGAAAAACTTTTCTTTGTACCGCATTACCATTATCGTGGTCATGTTCGTAAAATTTGTACTGCAGCTCTATATATTTAACAAAAAAAATCCGGCATGGGACAGCTTCACCCAGGAAAAATGGGAGAATCTCGTCCAGAAACAAGCGAGAGAATATAGAGAAAAAGCCCTCCATCTGGAAGGGCTGATGATCAAAGTAGGTCAGTTCCTGAGCACAAGAGCAGACATTATGCCGGAAGTTTTCTTAAAAGAACTTGCCGACTTGATAGACCAGGTACCTCCGGTCGACCCGGAAGTATCAAAGGGAATTCTCGAAAATGAGTGGGGACAGCCTATTGAGAACCGCTTAGAGGACATCAGTGAACGACCGGTAGCCTCTGCCTCTATTGGAGAAGTTTTTAAAGCGACGCTTCATAACGGCCAGGAAGTCGCGGTAAAAATACAGCGCAGCAAAGTAGACCGGATTATTAA
This sequence comes from Alkalicoccus chagannorensis DSM 18086, assembly GCF_000429725.1. GTDB lineage: Bacteria > Bacillota > Bacilli > Bacillales > Salisediminibacteriaceae > Alkalicoccus > Alkalicoccus chagannorensis. The sequence continues at coordinate 46,634 of NZ_AUCK01000024.1, forward strand.
AACGGATTTTAAAGCGCTCCGAATCGTCCTCTGGATCACGAACAAATTCACGAAGTTCGGAAAAGAAATTGATACCGCTGCGCTTTACAAAGAAGTTGTCCAGATCATCGGGGACGAACTGGACTACTACAAAGAAATGAAAAACGCACAGAATTTCCAACGACGTTTTTCCGAGTCAGATGCCTACTACATCCCCCAGATCTTTGAGGATTACTGCACCCGGCGCGTGCTTGTTATGGAATGGATGGAAGGCAGAAAAGTAACGGATCTCAGCTTTATGCGGGAACATAATATCGACCGTAAGGAAACGGCTTCCCGCCTCTTTCAGTTTTTTGCCGATCAGTTGTTCGACCAGGGTCGTTTTCACGCTGATCCGCACCAGGGCAACATCCTGCTGACCAAAGACGGGATGATTGTCATCCTCGATTTCGGCATGGTCGGCTATATTTCCGGAGAAGATTCCGCCAGCATACGACGGATGATCCAGGGCTTTGTTCTGGACGATTATCAGCTCGTTCTCGATGAACTGCAGGCTCTCGGCTTTTTACTGCCGCATGCAAACAAATCCCAGCTGGAATCGGTTTTACGCAATTATGTCAATATGTACTTATCTTCTGATATCTCTCAGCTCGACCAGGAAATTGTGGAAGAAATCTTTGAGGATCTGCAGAAGATTGTCAGAGACCAGCCGATTCAGCTGCCCGCAGAATTCGCGTTTCTCGGCCGGGCCGCTTCGATCGGACTCGGTGTGCTCACGATCATTGATCCGGAAATCGATTTTATTGAACTTGGTAAACCTGTTGTCACCGAATGGCTCGAAGAATCAGACGAAGGCGCTGGAAGCCTTCAGGCCCAGGTTTTGCGTGATTCGTTGAAACCACTCTTGTCGCTGCCCCGTAATCTGACTGAATATCTGGAAGAACCCTCCTATGAGCGCCGCTCTAAAAACCGGAGGCAGTTTCAGCAGTTTCACCATCACCGTTATTTATGGGGCTTCTCGTTCACCAGTATTTTTACGTTCCTCAGCCTCCCGTTCGTTTTTGCGGCTGTCTGGATAGAACATCTGATGCTGTTGTACACGGCAGGTGGAACTGCAGTTTTCGGAGCTTTGACTTCGTTACTGATATACAGAAAACATAAGCGGTGGATTCAATCTTTCCGCGAAGAGAATTCTTAATCTGAATCTGGAGGGATCGTCATGAACAACCTAATCAAAACAGGATTTCTGCTTGGACTCGGTGCAGCCGTATCGAGCAAGGAAAAAGTGGACCGCTATATCGATGACCTGCTTGCTAAAGGAAAAGTCACCCCGGATGAAGCTGACGAACTGTATCATTCACTGCTGAAAAAGGGCGAAGAAACGGAGACGGAGTGGAACAGCCGGATGAAGCGGCGCCTGCAGGAAATGCTGCAGCAGGAAGCCGATATGGTGACCAAAGAAGAACATGATGCACTGAAATCGCGGGTCGAAGCATTGGAAGCACGCCTTGACGATCAGCAGAAACGCCCGCCCGAAGATCAGTAACCTGATCCTCAACCGCACAGCTTGAAGACCTGAGAATAAACAGAAATGAAACACAAAACGCTTCCGGCCATCCAACGTGGATGAACGGAAGCGTTTTTTTACTTATATGGCTGTGTTATCCACATCCTTGTTGCTTCATAGGAATCTATGCCTTCGCCTCCAGGAAGTAACAGCGTCGGAGGTTTGACTTCGCTTTAAGAAGAAAATCCGTCGACGCCGCCGTCTGATTTCCTTTCGGCAGGATCAGGCTCCATCCCTTCAGCAGTAAAGGCAAATTCATAAGAGATACCCGCAGGTTCAAATCCTAGTTTTTCATAAAGGAATTTGGAAGGGAGGTGATCGTCATCGGTATTGACGCTGCAGAAACGGAATCCCTCGTTGATCAGCCTCTCGGCCAGCGCTTTGACACACGCTGTCGCATAGCCCTGCTTCTCATGCTGTTTCGGCGTATAGACGTAATTCATGACAACCCCGTTGGTCAAATCCCTTGCTCGTTTAGCCATTGATTTTGGCGTGTACGTATCGTCCCTCCACAGAAAAACCTGATTGTTGCGGATTTCCCTGAGAACCGTCGCTTCCAGTTCCTGAACATCTTCTTTACGCAGGGAACCCATAGCAAATTTTTCTGTCCAGAACATAACAAGGGCCGCGTCATCTTCGTTGGCGAATGTTAATTTTCCCGGTGGTGTATCCACGTACCGAACGTCATCGAGACGATAGATGATCTGCCGTTTTTTCAGCTCTGCACCCTCGCCGGTCTCTGCTGTCCAGGCACGTACGAATGCATGTACGGCGGGCTCGCATCCAACGACGCCGGGTACGCTCCCTGTATGGGAGGCGAGCCACCCAGAAGCGGCTTCCATCGATGCTGCACTGCCGCATACAATCGCATTTCTGGGGGGCGTCTGCAGCAGCAGTCCCTGCGTGACGTGATCCTCTTCTATGCTCACTAGAACAGCATCGGAAAAAATGCCCCGCTCCTCTTCCATGCTCAGCTGACGAAGAATTCCTAAAGGAAGGTTATGCTTCACTTCTTCTTGAACAAGCATCGGCTCGACCCGGGCGAGCAGTTCCCCTGCACGCTTCCAGCGGACTGCTTTCATCTGCACTCCCTCCTCACTTCCTATTTTGTCTGCGTATCCACCTGCAGGCCGATTTTCTTTAACGCCTGCGGCAGGCTGCTTACCACTGTTATCTGATCAAACGAAATACCGAGATGCACCATCGTTTGTGCCAGCTCTGGACGAAGACCGGAAAACATCACTTGAATACCGATAATTTTTAACGCGTCATTCAGCTGAAACAAATGCTGGGCAACATACGTATCGATCATGTGAACCCCGCTCAAGTCAAGGATCATGGTAGACAGTTCCCGCTCCCTGCTCTGCTCCAGCGCCTGTTCCAGAAGCTGGTGCGAACGCGAGGAATCCACACTTCCTACTATTGGCAGGATTGCCACGTCCTGCGTGACCGGTACGACCGGTACAGACAGTTCAAGGATTTTATCCTGCGCTTCCTGAAATTTTTTGGCGTTATGTTCCACATACGACTGAGTGAAAGCGTAAATCGCCCGGTCGATCATCGGATTCAATGTATCTGCGACGGCAAAGTAGGCTTCCATGGTGCCATGCTGCTGCAGAAATTCTTCCCGGATATAGCCATAGATGGTCTGCCTGAGTGCCGGCAGGACCAGCATGGCTTTCTCTGCCGAAAGCTGCAGTTCCGCTGCTTCGGCCCCGAATGCGGTGCCCCATTCCTCCGTCTCTTTCATTCCAGTATCTTCTTCACTCTGCATGCCTCTAGCAAAGCGCATGACAAGCGATTGAATATGATCCTGGATACGGGAGCGCGACAGCTTCCGATAATGAATATGATGGTCTTCCTGGAAATTGGTTTCGATTTCTTCAGCAATTGCTGGCGCAGAAGCCTCCAGTTTCCTCCCGATTTGCCGGGTTATATCAAGTGTATGCATGAATGAGCCGCCTCCTTTGTAAATACGTGACGAGCATTGGTGTTCGTCCATCCGCTCTCTTTATAATGCAGGCAGGCCTTCCTGATCCTGGTCTGTCGTGATGATCGGCTTGCCTTTTTGAACCACAATGGTGTGTTCATACTGAGAGGACAGGGAGCCGTCTTTTGTACGGGCGGTCCACCCATTGCTATCCATTTTTGACTGCCATCCCCCGGTATTAATCATCGGCTCAATGGTAATGACCATGCCTTCTTTTAACCGGGTTCCTTTCCCTGGAGCGCCGTAATGTGGAATATTTGGTTCCTCATGAATCGTCGGTCCAATGCCGTGCCCGGCAAAGTCACGGACAATACCATATCCGTGCGGCTCCACGTACTCTTGAATGGCCGCACCGATATCACCAATTCTGTTCCCGTGCACCGCCTGCTCAATTCCCTTATACAGCGCTTCTTTCGTTACTTTATTGAGCGCAGCCGCTTCTTCACTGACGCTCCCCACTTCATATGTCCAGGCCGAATCGGCGAGTCCACCGTTCAAGTCCACGACGAAGTCCATCGTTACTATATCTCCTACTTCGAGCTTGTCACGGCGGGGAAAACCATGGCAGATTTCATCGTTAATCGACGCACAAGTAGCATACTCATACCCCTGATACCCTTTCTGAGCTGCCTTTGCCCCGTGTTGATCAAGGGTCTGTTCGACAAAATCATCGATATCTTTCGTCGTGATCCCTGGTTGAATCATGGCAGCTATGCTCCGGTGCAGAGAAGCCACAAGCTTCCCTGCTTCTTTCATTAATTCGATTTCTCTGGCTGATTTTCGTTGAATCATATAGACACATCCTTTGCTTCATCTTTATCTATCATATCAATTCCGGCTATTGCGCTCAATATAGGTCATGATTCTCTTTTCCATCACGAGGAGCAGCAGTACTCCAGCAAGGCTGCAGACATAGAACCACACAGAAGGGAATCCTGCCACCCTCGCTGCCGGTCCTGCGGCTGCCATGAGTAGTGCTGCTGCATACAGGATGCCTCTTTTTTGTTCCATACTCATTTGCACAGCCTCCATTGATTTCTTTCTCTCCGTATCGAACCTGCTTTTAGGAATCTCTTATCAATGATACAACAATGACATGCAGCTCGTACGCTCGTTGCTTGTTCCCTGACCCACGGTAGACAATCTGCGCTGCGAGCAGGCCGCTTTCTGCTTCAGCTGCAAATGAACGTCTGTAAAAGGAGCATCTCTATTGTACCGTATTCTTCCTTTTGAAGAGAGTCATTGGGACATGTTTCTCCTGCAGCATACAACCACGGACCTTCGGCTTGATCTATTCGGATTGGTTTGACATGCCCGGAGCCGTCGCTCTCTGATCGGCACGCCGAAAAATCGTATACCATCTTCTTTTTTCAAGAGTGGCATACGGCCGGTCACGCTTCTTCAGAGTTGAAGACATAGACTACCTGCATCGGCCCTGCCTAGGCAGGTCATGCTTCGGGATAGGTGGCTCCCTTAAAGGCACGTTGGCACGGCTTTCATCAAATACTGGAGGTGAGCATGCACATCCGGTCTGCTCGGTTGAACGCGTCCAAGACTCATGGGCAGTAGGTGCTTTTCGATGATACGTCCGGCTGCTGTGATCTTTCGTATTTATACAGTCTTTCGGGCTCCTCCCCCATACCAGATCAGGAGAAGCTTGCATGATTCTTCTTATCTCGCCGTTATTCTTCATATAGAAAAAGGGGCTTCGATAATCTAATGCTGACCACAGTTACGTCTATGAGCACAGACGATATGCAAGACCGTCTCCTTCTCGGAGCAGTATGTGGGCAGGAACGCATTTTTACGGGTTTTTACGGGCGCGCGGGCAATATACCCGCAAAGAGTGGTCCTGCCGCATCTCTTCCCGTTTTACGTTCCTGTGGAGGGTGCTTTCGGGATATGATATTCGCACATAATACCTACTTGTATATGGTATAAATGTTGATCACCTCCTATAGATTCGACACTCTCCGACAAAATGTGTGAGAATGTTGGCTTTTTAACAGGGAGATTTCACGCTGTGACAATCCGATTTCCTTATATTAAATAACCTGCAAAGCCCTTGCCCCTTCCTTGGCAGGCTGTTAAAGTCATCAGTGTTGGACGAAACGAAAGCAAGAAAAAAGGAGGTTCATGACATCATGAACAAAGTATTTACACTAACATCCATTAAACAACTAGGTTTCACTGTTGCTGCCGCAGGTGCAGTTCTTTTCGCAGGTGGCACAGCAGCTGGGGCAGAAGAAAATAAAGATTTCGGTGAAAACCTACTCCACGAAGGCAAATCCCACGCTAACGTAGTAGAGCTGGAAGAGCTTCTCGGCGAAAAAGGTTACTTTGACGAAGCGCCTGACGCACAGTACACCGGAGCTACAGCACAGGCTGTCCAGGCATTCCAAGAAGATAACGGCCTGATTGTAGACGGTCTTGCCGGCGTTCAGACAACCGGCGCTCTTGCTGAACTGCAGAACGGCGATAACGGATTTCTCGTAGAAGAACTACAGCAGGATCTTGCATCCCTTGGACTTTATGACTTCGACATTGACGGCCTTTTCGGTCCAATCACTGAAGAAGCATTGACAACGTTCCAGAGCAACCACGGTCTTGAAGCTGACGGAGTAGCAGATGCTGCAACGTACGCTGCACTGCACGATGTTACCCGTTACGGTTCTTCTGAGTCTGTACAGGAAGAAGCACCAGCTGAAGAAGCACCAGCTGAAGAAGCACCAGCTGAAGAACAGGCTGCCGCTGAAGAGCAGGTTGCTGCTGAAGAACAGGCTGCTGCTGAAGAACAGGCTGCCGCTGAAGAGCAGGCTGCCGCTGAAGAGCAGGCTGCTGCTGAAGAACAGGCTGCTGCTGAAGAGCAGGCTGCTGCTGAAGAGCAGGCTGCTGCTGAAGAGCAGGCTGCTGCTGAAGAACAGACTTCAAGCGAACAGCCGGACGGTCAGACTATCACAATGGAAGCAACCGCTTATACAGCGAACTGCACGGGCTGCACCGGCGTTACTGCAACAGGCATCGACTTGAATGCGAACCCGAACCAGAGCGTCGTAGCAGTTGACCCTAGCGTGATTCCACTCGGTTCTACAGTCTACGTTGAAGGCTATGGCGAAGCTGTTGCCGGCGACACAGGCGGTGCAATCAACGGAAACCGCATCGATCTTTACATGCAGTCTAACCAAGAAGCAGTAAACTTCGGTCGTCAGACAATTGACGTAACGGTTGTCGACACACCGTAACAGAAAAAAAGTCATGGCTGTCCCAGCATCTGCTGGGGCAGCCATTTTTAAATTTGGTCATAAGCTCATACTGCTCCGCGCAGGATAGACGAGCACATCATCTTCTTTTGTCCCCTATTCGACGAGAAGCAAGCGTCATCTCCCCCGGCCGTGCTTAATTGCGCAAGAAACTAGCCTTCGTGCTTAAGGATGTGTTGCCGGCCCAGATAGACAGCGCCTCCTTTTCCAGCTACACTGGTACAAAAGGGGGATCACGATGACATTTTACCAGCAGGAAACAGATATACATAATCTCGACGCCATGGAGGACATGTGCCGTCAGCTGCTCGAGCAGGACATCAGCACGACAGCTGAACTGGAAGCATGGATCGCCGACGTTTCGACGTTTCAGGAGAAAGTGGAAGAAATCCTCACCGGCCACTACATTGAATTTCAGTGCCGGAGTAATGACGAGTCAGCTAAAAAAGCAGTGGAGTTTGACCAGCAGTACGTTGAACCGCTCCGGAAAACGTATACCGCAGCCTGGGACAAGAAACTGCTGCAGCACCCGCTCACTTCCTCTCTTCCGGAAAGCTATGCATTTTTAATGAAGAAAAAAATCAATGCACAGGAGCTCTACGATGAAGAAAACGTTCAATTAGAAATCAAAGAAGATGAGCTGGCCAATACTTATTTCGAATACACCGGCGGTCTGACGGTTTCCTGGGATGGCAGAGAAATGTCCCTCAGCGAACTAGCTCCTTTTTTTGAATCCAAAGACAGAAACATAAGAAAACAAGCATTCCTTCTTCAGAAGGAGGCTTTTATGGGCATCGCCGAAGAATTGCAGGCTATTATGAGCCGGCTGCTGACGCTTAGAAAAGAGAAAGCTGCGAATGCCGGTGTATCTGACTACCGATATTACATGTTCAAACAGTATGAGCGGTTTGACTATACTCCAGAAGACTGCCGGACGCTTGCTTATGCCATTCGTGATCATGTTCGTCCGTGGAAGGAAAAGCTGCAGGAACAGCATCAGTACAAACTCGGCGTCGACACCTACCGTCCATGGGACGTGCGGGCAACAACAGACGAGGAAGCTTCCCTCAAGCCTTTTCAGACAAGGGGAGAGCTGGTGTCACGAGCTTCTTCCGTTCTCGCAGAAATTCACCCACCTTTTGCCGATCTGCTTGAGACGATGGACAAGCAGGAGATGCTTGACTTGACCGGCAGACAGGGAAAGGCGCCCGGCGGCTTCTGTTCGTTCCTTCCAGTGTCAAAACTTTCGTTTATTTTTATGAATGCTTCGGGAGTACACGATGACATGATCACGCTGCTGCACGAGATGGGGCACTGCATTCACAACGACTACATGAAGTCGCTTGAGATACCAGAGTACAAAGATGTGCCGATGGAAGCAGCAGAGCTTGCCAGCATGTCCATGGAGCTGTTGACGATGGACTACTGGCACTACTACTACCCTGATAACAAAGAACTGCGTCAGGCTAAACTGCATCATCTGAAAGACATCATTCACTTCCTCCCCTTCGGGATCGTCGTCGATCAATTCCAGCACTGGATGTATGAAAATCCAGAACACACCGAGCAGGAACGCGCGGAGAAGTTTCAGGAGCTGGAACAGTTCTTTGATGCCGGCGGTGTAGACTGGTCCGAAGTAGAAGAATGGCAGCAGCTCTCCTGGCTGCGCATTCTGCACATATTTGAAGTCCCTCTCTATTTCATTGACTATGTCATTGCCCAGCTCGGCGCCCTTCAAGTGTACAAACGATACCGGCAGGAACCAGAGGCTGCTGTGGAAGATTTGACGGCCGCGCTTGCGCTCGGCTCGTCCGTCCCACTCCCCGAAATCTATGAACGAGCGGGCATCGCCTTTGATTTCAGTTCAGATAAGACCGAAGAACTGATGACCTTTCTGCAGGAAGAAATAAACCAGCTGGAACAATAGTATGAATCATAGAAGGGGCTCTGCGCCTCTTCCAGCAGGGTCCTGCCACAGCTGGCGCAGGCACCAACTGCTTCCTTATTCCAGACCAAAAGCGCCTTTTTGTCGGAACGTCGTGTAACGCAAGCTTTACGAGGGAAGAAAGAGGTTTTCTTTCTTCCCGTGCAGTGCAAGAAGCCGACGTCTTCTTGTATGAGAACTTATACATTCCTATATTTTGAAAAGAGGAGGCTGGGACAACATCGTTCTCCAGTACGTAAAAAACGCTTTCGACGATCCAGATGGGGTCATCGAAAGCGTTCTGTTTGTCAGAAATGATAACGAATCTGTTCCATGACCGCTGTTTTTCATCATGAAAAAGCGAATTGCGTATAGGCGCAACAAAAATACTTCCATCATCATTTTCGGATGGTGGGGAGGCCGTCCACTGAAAGCATCAAAGGCTTCTTCCGGTATGAATGCCATGAGGTCGTTCACCGCAAATGGCCCATCATGTTTTTGCCATTGAAAGGACAATTCCACCGGCAGCACCAGTTGATTTCAGTTGTACTCTTCAAGCCTGAGGACACCTACAGTTTTGTTATGACTTGGTCGTTCTAACTGAACCTGAAGGTCTTTTTTTATGGAGAAATCAAGAACGTTAGGTCTCTATCAGGTACTGATCCTGAAAAGGCAAGCCCGCGGAAAAAGCAAGTGCTGAAGATGCCCCGTAGCCGTTTTTGCGTCGGTTAACTGAAGCATTGCCCGCGGCAAGCGATTGTCATTGGAAGGATTAACCCCCCTCATACAGAAAGCCCCCACCAAAAGTAGTAAGGGATTCCTTTTTATTTTCGTTTTGTCCCAGCCTCCTTCCGTCTTCAGGAGGTTGATTGGTTCACGTAACAATCGTCTACCGCGGACAGGTCACATCCGTGGCCTTCCTTGATGAACGTGTATCGATGCCTATCTCCCGATCAAGAGGCCTGCTTTCTCGGCTTCGTGAAAGCTTGCTTCTCCAGCCCCTTTTCCCCGGAGCGGCAGCAGCCTAGTAAGCGCCGCGGATCAGCGGATGAACTTCTTCCTTATAAAAGCTTCGCAGCTTCGCCTTTTCTTCTGCAGTAAACGACGGTACATCGGGTGCTTCCAGCAGCTCTTTCACTTGATCCACCCGTTTGAATCCGGGAATGACAGCGGAGACCGCCTCTTCATCGAGAATCCATCGAAGCGCTGCTTTGGTCATCGAACCACGATTTTCTGCTATCCATTCCAGCTCCCGGCTCAACGTAATACCCGCTTCGAACGGAATTCCGCCGAATGTTTCACCAACATTGAACGCTGCGCCATCCTGGTTGAATAATCGATGGTCATCCTCTTCAAACTGATGATTGTGCTGGAATTTCCCGGTAAGGAGTCCGCTGGCAAGCGGAACGCGGGCAATAATGCCGATTTCTTTTTTCAATGCTTCAGGAAACAACGTATCCTGCGGTTTCTGACGGAAGAGGTTGAAAATCACCTGCAGCACGCTCACCCTGGATTGATCCATCGCGAGCAGTCCTTCCTCAACCGTTTCCACGCTTACGCCGTACTGACGAATCAGTCCTTCATCCTGCAGTTTATCAAGCACCCCGAATACCGATCCGTCCCGGATGATGTGTTCAGGAGGGCAGTGAATCTGATACAGGTCCAGCTGCTCGCGGCCGAGCCGTCTCAACGTGCCTTCCAGCCATCCTCGGACGGCACCTTCGCTGTAAGTCTCTGGATCATCAATATCTCCCGCTCTGCAGAATTTACTCGCGATATAGATGTCCTGGTCTGCTCCGCGGACCGCCCGTCCGATCAGCTCCTCTGCGTGACCATCACCGTAAACATCCGCCGTATCAAAGAAATTAACTCCGGCGTTCATCGCTGTCTCCAACCCCTGAAGCGCTTCGGTGTCGTTCGTTTTCCCCCACGCTCCGCCGATCGCCCACGTGCCAAAACTTAATTCACTGACCTTCATGTCTCCCAGTGTCCGATAATTCATAGGCCCCTCCTCTGTTCATATTGTTCAGCCTGCTTTTTCAATATCCTCTTTTCCAATTCTTTAAACGCTTCAATAAAGTCCATTGGATCGTCCTTAATGGAGTAGGAGAAGACCCCCTTGCTCGTATGAACGTACAAAATCGAGTCCTCTCCGCTCATCCAGCGGTAGGACATGTCAAAGATATGTTCCGTATTGAATTCACGTCGATGCGTCACGAGCTTGTCTTCATAAAGGTACAACATCCGTTCATACTCTACGTTCTTCTGCTCCAGGCTGGTGATCTCCCGTTCTACTTTATAATATGGATGGGATGCCAGTAGTGTCATGGCTGCCTCACCTCCTTTTCCTCTATCCTACTTTGAACCAGCATGGACCGCAACATAGGGGACCGCTCTTGCACCTTCAAATGGAATCTGACATGATACATAGAGTAAAGGATGTGTCATCCATGAAGCAGCAGTCTTCTTTTTTCTATGGCTGGTATATTGTGATGCTCGGAGCACTCAGTCTGTTTTTCTCTGGACCCGGTCAAACGTATTCCAACTCGGTCTTCATCGATTTTTACATAATGGACTTCGGATGGGAGCGATCCCTCGTCTCCGGTATCTACTCCGGTGCGACGCTCTCGGCAGGATTGCTGCTGTTTATTGTAGGACGGAGTATCGACCGCTTCGGTCAGCGGAAGATGTCTCTCCTCGTGAGCATCCTCCTCGCCGCCGCCTGCATATGGAATAGTTACGTCGTGAGCCCCTGGATGCTGTTCATCGGATTTTTTCTGATCCGCCTGCTCGGACAGGGGTCCATGACACTCGTCCCTAATACACTCGTTCCCCAGTGGTTTATCGTTAAAAGAGGACGGGCTCTCAGTTTGATGATGCTCGGTGGATTTGCCAGCTCTACGCTCTATCCTCCGCTGAATGCCTGGCTGATCAGTGAATACGGCTGGGAGGTCACGTGGCGGATCCTCGGCATTACCATTCTCGTTATTTTCGTTCCGCTGGCTTATTTTTTCCTCAGAAATAAACCAGAAGACATCGGCCTGCTTCCAGACGGCGAGGAAGCTTCATCGGATACCGGCACCGAGCAGAAACGTGGGACGCCCGAAGTATCCTTCACCCTGCGGGAAGCAGCACACACACGACAATTCTGGCTGCTCCTTCTTTGTGTTGGTATTCCGTCCATGCTCAACACCGGCCTGACCTTCCATCTCGTCTCGATCATGGAGGATACCGGACTCGGAATAGGAACGGCCGCCTTCGTGCTCAGCCTCATGGCTGCAGTCGGCTTCCCGGTAACGCTCGTATCAGGTTTTGTTCTGGAACGGGTCAAAGTCAATGTCGTCTTTGCCTTTGTCTTCGTCGGTCAGATTCTCTTTCTAATCATCCTCCTTTTTACGAATTCCTTTGCAGCTGCCGTGCTCTTCGGTGTGATATGGGGCATTGTAGGGGGATTGGAGCGGATCTGCATTTCCATCGTTTTCCCGGATTATTTCGGACGCGCCCATATCGGCAGCATTAAAAGTATCGCTACGACAGTGACCGTAGCTGGATCAGCGTTTGGCCCGCTTCCTTTCGGTTTTGCGTTCGATCTGTTTAACGGGTATACAGAAATTCTGCTGATCAGCTTTCTTTTCCCCGTTGCAGGAATCGCTGCCTGTCTGCTTTCCCCGAAGCCGCGCCCTCCTGCATAGCGGAACCGTCCGGTTACCTGTTATACTGATTCTATATACGCATAAGAAAGGGTGACAACGATGGATTTGTTTACTGTACCCGATCCGACGGCTCCAGAAATGGGGTATGCCTATCTGTTCATGGCACTCATGCTGATTGTGGCAGCCGCAGCGATCTACCGTTTCAAAAAAAACAGCCGGCAGACAGAAGAGAAGCAGCCTCAAGAAGTATACGAAATGTTTGAAACAGAAGAAGAACATAAACAGAAAAAGCAGTCTGATCAAAACTGAACAAAGGAGCAGCCGTTATGGAATCAGCTTTTGTACAGCAGCAGCATACCCTTCACCTGAATGAGTGGGAAAACAAACGTCCCGGTCTTACCGCCGGATTCACGCTCCGTACCGGCGGTGTCAGTCTTCCCCCTTATCACTCTGCCAATTACGGCCTGCACGTCCAGGACGATCCGGATCACGTTCGAAAAAACCGGCAGAGCCTGGCCGGCGCGATTGGATTTCCGATCTCCTCCTGGGTGGCTGCCGAACAGACACACGGAGACCAGATTGTAAAAGTAACCCAGCCTCTCGCCGGCAGCGGCTCCCTTTCCTACGAAGATACGATTAAGCGGACGGATGGCTTCTATACACAGGAGAAAAACATCCTGCTTACGCTTGGATTTGCAGACTGCATTCCGATGTATTTTTTCTCTCCGGAAAAAGAGATGATCGGTACAGCCCATGCCGGATGGAAAGGGACGGTGCAGAATATCACAGGGAAAATGGTCCGCCTCTGGAATGAACTGGAAGACATCCATCCGGGTACAATCCTCGCTGCCGTCGGTCCGGGGATCGGACCCTGCTGCTACACCGTCGATGAACATGTAATCACACAGCTGCAGGAGGTCCTTCCCAACCATGAACCGTTCGAGAAAAACGAGGATGGTACGTATCAGCTCTCCCTGCGCGAAGCGAATTACCATCTGCTTATTCAGGAGGGCGTTCCCCCGCAGAACATCCTGTATTCCACCGATTGTACCTCGTGCCGTGAGTCGCAGTACTTCTCCCACCGGCGCGATGAAGGCACGACCGGCCGGATGATCAGTTTCATTGGACTTAAGTAACACACATCGTCCAGCCTGATGGTTTAACGATTTCTACCTTTTTCGGCCCTAAGCTGCAGCCTTTTCCGCAGTCAGTCGATGATGTACTCGAACATCCAATACAGAAGCGCCTCCCGCTCACGGTGAGGGGCTTCATGATGCTCAAACAGCCTTTGCATGTTTCCTCTTTTTCGGTTTGTTGCCTCTCCACTGTTGAAAAGACGAAACGTCTCGGCTGCATCTTCCTATCGAACCTTTCTACACACCGGCCGTTTGCTGCGTGCATCTGCCGCCGTATTCTTTCCGGTAGGGGGGACGGCTTTCTGTGCCCTTCCTTCTGCTGCGCCATCTTATACATTCCTACGAAGGAATAAAGCATCCCTGTCTCTTCTCTTCTATCAACAACATGAAGAGCTGGGAAAATGGTTCTCCAGCAGGAACAACGAGGCTGAGACTAAACCAGTATAGAAAGAAGCCCTGACCATTTCGGTGAGGGCTTCTTTCGATTATGTTGTTGTCCCCGTCACAGGGTCTTAATGAAGAAGGCCGTGGGCGGTACACAGAAAGTCGCTGCATGCAGCCTGTTTTCGGGTGGTGAAACGGGCACGGCACTCTCTTCTGCCTTAACGGAACCAGCGCAAATAACGTTCGGTAATTGCCTTGAGTGCCGGTTTTTCCAGCACATTCTCTTTCCAGTACTGGTCGGAGGTCTGCTTGACGATCTCGGTTCTCGCAGGGTAAGGATGGGTTACGGACGAGAGGACTGAAATCTTATCCTTCTGCTTTTTCATGTAGACGAGTGTCTGCATCCAGTCGCTTGCTTGAGCACCTACGGCGTGCGCGCCAAGAATGTACCCGCTCTTATCGACAATCACTTTGACAAAAGAATCTTCATCCATTTCTGCCGTCATCCGATCAGCTCCACTGCCGCGGAGAACTTGATAGCTGCCGCCTCTCTCTTCATAGACTTCTGCTTCTGTCATACCAAGATGATAAATTTCCGGCTGCGTGTAATAACTCCACGGCATCGCATCATAGTTGATGTTCTGCGGAAGTCCAAACAGCGCATTCGCGAGTGCTGTCTGCGCCTGTGCTCCAGCTCCATGAGTGAAAGGGAACTGACCGTTAATGTCACCTACTGCATAGATGTGTGGAACCGAACTCTGCATCCGGCTGTTCACCTCGATATGACCCTTCTCTCCGAGTTTCACCCCTGCGCGTGACGCCTGCAGTTTATCCGAATTCGGTTTGCGGCCGACGGCAAGGAAAAGTGCGTCCGCCGGTAGTGTGACGTTGGTATCCCCTTCGATAACAACATGCGGGCTTGCGTCGCTCTGCTCCACCCTGCTGACAGAAGAACCGGTATAAATGGTCAGTTCACGCCTCAGCGCCGATTCCGCCCGCGCAGCAATCTCCGCATCTTCTCTTCCGAGCAAGCGCCGGGAAGCTTCCACCACCGTCACGTCGACACCAAGCCGGCTCAGCGACTGTGCCATCTCCAGCCCGATCGGTCCACCGCCGGCCATCACCATGCGTTTTGGGAGCTTATCGAGATAAAAAATCTGTTCGTTTGTCAGCACATCGATTTGATCCATATTCTCAATCCGGGGCACGACAGGACTGGAGCCTGCGGCGATGATGATTTTCTTTCCATATAGCTTCGTTCCATTGGAAAGACCGATCACATGTTCATCTTCAAACCAGGCTTCGGCATAGATGACGTCAACCCCCAGAGAAGAAAACCGTTCTGTGCTGTCATGCTCCTGGATCGTATCAACGGCATGCTGGATCTGACTTCTGACAGCCTGCCAGTCTGCCTCCCCTTCAAGCTGCCACCCGTGTTTTTGGGCAGCGCTCCGAGCTTGATGAACGTCTTTTGCTGCTGCAATCAGCGCCTTGGAAGGAACACAGCCGAAATGCAGACAGTCCCCGCCTAGGGCCGGCTGTTTTTCGATCAGAGCGGTTTCCGCACCGAACCTCGCGGCGCCGGCTGCGGCTGACAGTCCACCTGAACCGCCACCGACGACAATCAAATCATACGTTTTCATGAGAAAGCTCCTCCTCTTCCGTTCCAGTTTTCTTTTTCAGTTTCTTTTTAAAGAAGACAGGGATCACACTTACCGCCACGAATACCGCAGCGGCTGCAAAAATAATACCGATATCTCCTTCTACAACACTTGCCCCGAGAAAGCTGTAGGCAAACGCGCCGGGAATGATACCGAACAAAGTTCCGAACAGAAAATCCTTCAACTTCACTTTTGATATGCCTGCAAGGTAACTGATCATATCGAAATTAAAGACAGGGATGAGCCTTACAAGCAGGACATACAGCAGTCCATTCTCTTCCATCTGATGCTGCATCGTCCGGGCTTTCCCCTTCCATTCCCTGCCTGCGATGTTTTTCCCGAGACGCCTCGCAACTACAAAGGATAAAACGGCTCCTGCCGTTGCACCGATAACAATAAGCACCGTCCCCCAGAAAGCACCAAACAGCAGTCCCCCCGCCAGAGACAAAATGCTAGCGGGAAATAAGATCAGTGGCCGCAGCGTGTACAGGACAATATACAGCATTGGAGCAAAGACGCCGGCATCATCCATAAACGAACGGAGCATTTCCGGAGAAATATCGACCCAGCGCCAGTTCACAAATAGAAGAATTCCTATAACCGCTGCCGCTGCTCCTCCTTTTATCAGCATCTGCTTTGACATCATTCACCATCCTGTTCGTTATTTCCCTCAGTATACCCTTTTCCATGAATGTAAGCTGTATTCCAGCTTACACACTCTTTTTGTAAGCGCTTTATAAATATTAACAAAAATTCTGTTTATTCAGTATTTCCCGGGCGCAGCAGGAGTGTAAGCGGTTACTTATTGACTGATTGTTTTGAAATGTGAGAATATTTCACACATACCCATTGACGTTCCCGCGTAACGGGCGTAATATAAGGCTCAACATCAACTTTCGGCGGCGTTCCGCAGAAGGAATTTGAAGGAAAGGAGCGAACGGTATGAGCAGCCAATGGATTTATCTCGACAGCGGTTTCGTCAAGAAGGAAGATGCTGTGATTTCTGTGTTTGATCATGGCCTGCTGTACGGAGACGGTGTTTTTGAAGGCATCCGTGCATACAGCGGCAACATTTTCAAACTCGATGAGCACATCAGCCGGCTTTACGATTCCGCGCAGTCGATTATGCTGACTATCCCATATACAAAGGAGGAGATGCAGCAGATTATTGTCGAGACGATCCGGCGCAACAAACTGGACTCTGCTTATATCCGCGTCGTTGTTTCCCGCGGAGCGGGCAATCTTGGTCTGGACCCATCTAACTGCAGCCGCCCGAACGTCATTGTCATTGCAGAAAAACTTGCCCTCTTTCCTGCAGAGCTCTACGAGCGTGGCCTCAAAATGGGGTCCGTTGCCAGCCGGCGCAATAGACCGGACGTTCTCAGCCCTCAGGTGAAATCGTTGAACTACCTCAACAACGTGCTTGTCAAACTGGAGGCGAACCAGGCCGGTGTGGATGAAGCGCTGATGCTGAACGATCAGGGATATGTCACGGAAGGCTCCGCAGACAATATTTTCATTGTTAAAAACGGACGCATCATCACTCCTCCCGTCTATCTCGGAGCGCTCGAAGGCATCACGCGAAATGCTATTATCGACATCGCCGACGGACTCGGCTACAGCGTGAGCGAAACACCGTTCACGAGGCACGATGTCTACACAGCTGATGAAGTCTTTCTCACTGGAACAGCCGTTGAAGTCATTGCTGTTGTCGATGTCGATGGAAGAACGGTCGCTGACGGACAGCCTGGAGCAGTAACGAATCATTTATTAAGAGAATTTAGAAAAGTCGTTGAAATTGACGGCATTTCTTGTTATCCTGCTGACAGTGTATATGCAGGTTGATCACAGATGAACGAAATCGATGACAGGAACAAAGAAAGAAGATAAGGCAGTCACAGAGATCCGGGGATGGTGGAAGCCCGGAATTGCTGCTTCTTTCGACATCGTCCTTGAGTGCCCAGCGGAAAAGAATTTCCTTAGTAGGCTGAGCCGGGTGTTTGCACCCGTTATCAAAAGAAGCCGCTCGCCGGCTTCCTAAGGCAGTATCTGCGAAGATACTGTAAAACCGGGTGGTACCGTGAAAGCAGAGGCTTTTCTCCCCGCAGCAGACACTCGTCTGTTCGGGAAGAAGGCCTTTTTATTTTGCCTTTAAATACAAGGAGGAATCCAGCATGAAATTGGATATGAAACCGGCCGGAACAGCGCCGGCCACGAAAACAGGAGCAGATGTGCTGGTCGATGCACTCGTGGAACAGCAGGTTGATACGATTTTTGGTTACCCCGGCGGTGCGGTCCTCCCAATTTATGATGCGCTGTACCGCTCGGAAGCAGATTTTCAGCATATCCTGACAAGACACGAGCAGGGAGCGATTCACGCAGCAGAAGGCTATGCACGGGTAAAAAGAAAGACAGGCGTTGTGCTTGCCACGTCTGGGCCTGGAGCAACCAACCTGATCACCGGCATTGCCGATGCGATGATGGACTCTCTTCCACTCGTCGTTCTCACCGGTCAGGTTGCCACGACGGTCACCGGCACCGATGCCTTCCAGGAGGCGGACGTGATGGGTATCACAACACCAATTACGAAGCACAATTACCAGGTTCAGTCCGCATACGAACTGCCGAAGATCATTAAGGAAGCTTTCCACATTGCTTCCACCGGCAGACCAGGTCCGGTTGTTGTCGATATCCCGAAGGATATTTCAGCCAACCCGTGCTTTGATACAGACGAATCCCCATTTCATCTGCCCGGGTATCAGCCGACGATCAATCCGAACCCTCTGCAGATCAAAAAACTTGCCGAAGCGGTGAAGCAGGCTAAAAAGCCTCTCGTGCTGACGGGGGCTGGTGTACTGCACGGCGGCGCAACGGATGTGCTGCTGGATATCATCAACGAATACCGCATTCCCGTGACGTCCACCCTGCTTGGGCTCGGTGCTTTTCCTGCAGATCACGAAATGTTCCTCGGCATGGCCGGCATGCACGGAACGTATACGTCCAACATGGCCATTACAGACTGTGATCTGCTCATCAACGTCGGAGCCCGCTTCGACGACCGACTGACCGGCAACCTGGAGCACTTCGCGAAAAACGCCGTTGTCGCGCACATTGATATTGATCCGGCTGAAATCGGGAAGAATGTGCCAACGCATATTCCAGTTGTCTCTGATTCAGGCGCAGCTTTAAAAGAACTGAAACGTCAACTAAAAGAAGGCCCGGACCATCAAGCCTGGCTCGACGAACTGAAACAGAGCAGTAAAGATTATCCGCTCTGGTACAACACGCCGAAGGAAGGCATGGTTGCCCAGTGGGCCATCAAAGAAATTCATGAGAAAACGAAAGGAGATCCAATTGTCACAACGGATGTCGGGCAGCATCAGATGTGGGCAGCGCAGTTTTTCCACTTCCGCCGTCCGGATCGCTGGGTTACTTCCGGCGGACTCGGAACGATGGGCTTTGGTTTCCCTGCTGCAGTTGGATGCCAGCTGGCCGAACCAGAAGAGCGGGTGATCGCCCTTGTCGGTGACGGTGGATTTCAGATGACGCTGCAGGAACTCTCCGTTGTACAGGAGAGAAACCTGCCGGTGAAAATTGTCATCCTTAACAACCAGGCTCTCGGCATGGTCCGCCAGTGGCAGGAAGAATTCTATGAGGAACGCTATTCAGAATCCATCGTTGGATGCCAGCCGGACTTTGTGAAGCTCGCAGACAGCTATGGTATTCAAGGGTACAAGTTCGAAACGCGGGAAGAATTTGAAAGCCAGATCGGGGAGCTGATGAACAATGATCAGCCCGTGCTGATCGATGCCCGTGTTATTCAACAGGAGAACGTCTTCCCTATGGTTCCGCCGGGAAGAGGCATCAACGATATGGTAGGGGTGAAACCATGAAGCGCATTGTAACACTAGTCGTACAAAACCGAAGCGGCGTCCTCAACCGGGTAACCGGCCTCATGCACAAACGACAGTTCAATATCGAAAGCATCTCCGTCGGACGGACAGAACAGGAAGGCATCTCAAAAATGACGTTCGTTGTAGATGTCGAAGATCACCGCAAAATGGAGCAGCTGACAAAACAATTGAACAAGCAGATTGATGTCATTAAAGTAACGGATCTGTCTGATAAAGCGGTCGTTGCCAGGGAGCTCGCGATGATAAAAATTGTCGCCAATCCTGGTACACGAAATGAAATCCAAGGCATTATCGAGCCTTTCCGGGCTTCTGTCATCGATGTCAGTAAAGACAGCCTTTCTGTTCAAGTGACAGGCAAGCCCGACAAAATAGAGGCACTTATTGATCTGCTGCGGCCCTACGGTATTAAAGATATCGCCCGCACAGGTCTGACAGCTTTCTCCCGCGGTCACCAGCCGCAGGCAGCAGAGCTGACACAGTATTCACTACTAAAATAAACCAACGAGGCTGAAAGGATGACATGAACATGACAAACGTACTTTACAACCACAACATTGATGAGGCAGTACTGCAGGAGAAAAAAATCGCAATCATCGGTTACGGCTCCCAGGGACATGCCCACGCACTGAACTTGAAAGAGAGCGGATTCGATGTGATCGTCGGCCTCCGCAAAGGGAAATCCTGGGACAAAGCAGAAGAAGATGGTGTCGATGTAGCGACAGTAGAAGAAGCGGTGAAACAGGCCCAGGTCATCATGGTGGCCCTTCCGGACGAACATCAGCCGAAAATCTACGAAGAGCAGATCAAGCCGAACCTGCAGGCCAACGACGCTCTCGTCTTTGCTCACGGCTTTAACATTCACTTCAGCCAGGTTGTACCACCATCGGATGTTGATGTCTTCCTGATCGCTCCGAAAGGACCGGGACACCTCGTACGACGAACCTTTGAAGACGGTGCTGGTGTGCCTGCCCTCTACGGCATTTACCAGGACGCATCCGGGCAGGCTTCCGATATTGCGCTCGCCTACGCGAAAGGAATCGGCGGCGGACGTGCCGGTATTCTGGAGACCTCGTTCCAGGAAGAAACAGAAACAGACCTTTTCGGGGAACAGGCAGTACTCTGCGGTGGTGTTTCCCATCTCGTGAAAGCTGGTTTTGAAACCCTTGTCGAAGCTGGATACCAGCCGGAAGTCGCCTACTTTGAGTGCATGCACGAACTCAAACTGATCGTTGACCTGCTTTACGAAGGTGGACTGGAAGGCATGCGCTACTCTATCTCTGACACTGCGCAGTGGGGAGATTTCGTTTCCGGCCCTCGTGTCGTAAACGATGAAACAAAAGAGCGCATGAAAGACATTCTTACCGATATTCAAAATGGTACCTTTGCACACGGCTGGATTCTTGAAAACCAGGCAAACCGTCCGCAGTTCAACGCGATCAACGCACGCGAAAACAAACATCAGATCGAGGAGGTAGGCCGCGAGCTGCGCGAATTGATGCCATTCGTCACACGTCTGTTGATTAGCCAATAACTACCACAAAAAATAGAAAAGAAGACACCGACCTGATAAGATGTAAAGCGTCTAAACCAACATCATCAGAGAAGGTGTCTCCCATGAATCAGTTTACCACAATTTCCGCTTTATTTGATCAATTGATTGCCGAAGAAGAGCTTGAACAATGCTTAAAAACATACGGCTACGAGGATGTTGCCCGTAAATTTCGTGTTCGAGATCTGATTGATTTTCTTTTAGCTGCCGCCCTCGAGAAATGGGAAGGCTACCGGGATGGCGCCGATCAGATGGCTGCTTCCGATCTTGCTCCTGTGAACTTTTCTACGATCAGTAAGAAGG
>NZ_AUCK01000025.1 GCF_000429725.1 Alkalicoccus chagannorensis DSM 18086
CCTCCGGTTTTGTTATGACTTGGTCGTTCTAGCTTAACCTGAAGGTATCCTTTTTTTATCGAGAAATCAAGACCGTACGGTCTTTATCATGGGTTGATCGTGAAAAGACAAGAGACGCCTGCGGGAAAAGCAAGGGCTGAAGATCCACCGCCGCTGTTTTTGCGGCGGTTAGCTGAAGCCTTGCCCGCGGCAAGCGATTGGCATTGGAAGGATCAATCCCCCTCGTACAGAAAGCCCTTACCAAAAAATGGTAAGGGCTTCTTTTGATTCTGGTTTTGTCCCAGCCTCTTCTGTATTCGTTCTCCTCAAGAGAGACGGCGTGCGCGGCTCGAGATCTTTCCTGTAGGAGGAGTGACTGTCGAACCGCCGGATCAGGAAGCGGCTTCTTTTTCGTTGTCTTCCTCGTTTTCTGCTTCCTCTTCCGGTTCGATTCCGACCCCATCCTCTGGTGCATCTGCGTGGAACCCTTCGTCGTCCAGCTCGAACTGCTGGACTTTTTCTTTCATGTCACTGGAGAGGCGGCTCAGCTGATTGGAAGACGCGGCCACTTCCTGCATGGAGGCCGTCTGTTCTTCTGCCGAAGCGGCAACCGTCTGGGTGTTTTCCGCATTCGTTTCCGCTTCCTGTGTGATCGTATCAGCAGCATGCTGGACTGCCTCCGCATGTTCCAGGCTCTCGTTCAGGACAACGGCGGCTTCGCCTGTACGGCTGGAGACGTGGTTCACCTGCTCTGCAATGGCGTGAAAGGAAGTTCCGGCTTCGTCCACGAGCGACACGCCGGTTTTGACGGAGGTACTCCCTTCTTTCATCGACACGAGCGCGTGATCAATTTCCTCCTGGATGTCGTGGATCATTTTCTCAATGTCCCCGGCAGCAGAACCCGACTGTTCTGCCAGGCGTCGGACTTCATCTGCAACGACGGCGAACCCTTTGCCGCTTTCACCAGCACGGGCGGCCTCAATAGCTGCGTTCAAGGCGAGCAGATTCGTCTGATCGGAGATGTCGGTGATGAGGGAGACAATCCCGCCGATTTTAGCGGATTTTTCATGCAGGGACGAGATGCGTGCCTCGGTTCTGCCGGTCTGGTCATCAATCGACTGCATGTGGTTCACGGTCCGCTGAATGATGTCCTGTCCTTGTGAAGCCTTGTCCCTGGCAGCTTCGGCTGCAGCACCGGCATCTTCGACAGCCTGCACCGCCTTCTGCATGGAACTGCTCAGCGCATGGGAGGCATGCTGGGTATGCTGCGCTGTACGGAGCTGTGTATCCGTTCCCTCTGCGACATCCTGGATGGCACTTGAGATCTGTTCCGACGCACTGCTCGTCTGGTCCGCACTTTGATGAAGGTGGGAAGAGGATTCGTTCAGTTCGTCGGACAGATGGTGGACATCCGTTACAAGTGATCGCAGACTGACGGTCATGTCATTCATTGCTGCAGTCAGCTGACCGATCTCTCCGTTTTCGGTCATGCCTTTGTTCGTATACGTCAAATCACCGCTGCTGATGCGTTCCGCCTGGTGGACGGTCTGCATGAGGGCCTGATTGACCCGGCGGCTGAACAGCCAGAAAAGCAGCATGCCGACAGCCGCAGCGGTTAGAAATGTGAGGACGAAGACGAGCCTGACCTGGTCAATGGACTGAAGCGCCTGTGCCCCTGCGGCATCCGCTTCCTCTGATAGAATCGTTTCCAGTGCCAGAATTTCATTGTATGTACTCTCCTGCAGGTCGTTCATCACCTGCACCTCGGATTCGGATTGCACCGTACTCTCTGTAAAACGCCGGGCCAGTTCATCAAACGTGTCCTTTTGCGCGGCGATGTCCTCGAGAAGGTCCTGCTGTTCGTCCGTGGTGATGTGTCCGGCAACGGCCTCAATATTCTCATCCAGGCGGGCATCCTGTTCCAGGTACGTTTCCTCATCAAAGTCACCAGTCAGCAGCGAGTCGCTGACGAGGATATACTGCGAGCGGAACAGCGCTCCGGTATCCGTGACGAGCACCGCCTGTTCTCCGCGGATATTCTGCTCTTCAATGTCCGAAGTGGTACTGATCAGTTCGGTGAATACGTAGGCAAGTCCTGCTGTAAACAGAAGCAGCACGACGGCAAACACGGCCATCATCTTTGCCCGGATTCCGGCCTTCCTCCAATACGTCATTCCTGGTTCCCCCCTTTGCCGCAGATAAGACCAACGACTTGTTTTTTCGTGAAACGAATGATTCTTTCTTATCATATCGAATCCTTTCCGTCCCTGCAAAGCTTTTTTTCTGCGTCGGAAAACCTATGCGCCTCTTCGTCACACGTCCGCGAGCTGCAAAGAAGCACGGGCTGATGGGCCATGATAAATATGAAGGTGGATGGAGGGTCGGCGGCTGCACAGCCAGCAAGGGCTGCTGTCAATAGGTAGCGGGTACGTTGATGACGGACTCGTGCACCCCTGTCCTCCTCGACAGGAGGTGGACAGGGGGGCGGATAGGAGAGCGTACGAGGATCCCACATGCCGGTGCCGCAGGAGGAGGCCGTTACGTAGGCGGGTTATCTTTGTTGTCGTGATAGGTGCTCAGCCGATGCAGTGTTTCTGAAAGGGCATACGGGCGCATGAAATAAAATCCCTGCATTTCATCGCATCCCCAGGAACGCAGCATGTGGTGCTCCCGCTGCTGTTCAATCCCTTCGGCGGTCACGCGGAGGCCGAGCTCATGCGCGAGCTGGATGGTGCTGCGGACGATTTTAGCATCTGCTTCGACGCCGGCCATCCGCTGGATAAACGAACGGTCGATTTTTAATTCATGGACTGGCAGAGAACTTAAATAACTCAAAGAGGAATAGCCGGTACCAAAGTCATCGATGGCGATCCTTACGCCGAGCGCCTCCAGTTCAAACAGCCGCTCTGTACTCGATGTATCGATGTCCGCTGCGACCGATTCGGTTATTTCCAGCTTCAAATACCATGGGTTCAGCCCGGTTGTTTCCAGGGTGCGCTTGATCATCTCGACGAGCCCGTGCTGATAAAACTGGCGGACCGATAAATTCACAGACACCTGCACCTTGTTATACCCTGCCTCATGTATTTTTTGCACATCGAGGCAGGCACGCTCGAGTACCCACTCGCCGATGGGAATGATCAGACCCGTAATTTCAGCCATGGGGATAAAGTCGCCGGGAGAGATCATCCCGAGTTCCCGGTGTTCCCAGCGCAGCAGGGCTTCTACCCCGATCACGTGCTCGCCGCATGCACTGAACTGAGGCTGGTAGTAGAGGCAGAACTCTTCGTTCTTCAGCGCGGTCTGCAGGTTGTTTTCAAGCATGAGCGTCTCATAGGAGCGCCGGTCCATTGAAGCATGAAACAGGACGGCCTGGTGGTTTTTTTCTTCTTTTCCGGCAGCCATCGCCATATCCGCCCGACTGATGAGTGTATCCAGGTCCGGCCCGTCCTGTGGAGAGCAGGAGATACCGATACTTAACGTCACGATCAGTTCCAGGTCCGATACGACGAAAGGCTGCTGGAATGCGTCCAGAATGCGTTCAGCTGTCAGCAGGGCAGCATCTTCATCGGCCTGCGGCAGGAAGACGATGAATTCAGCGCCGCTCCAGCGGGCGGCAATACTGTTGTCGGGCGTCTCTTGATTCAACCTGCCGGCAATCCGTGCAAGCAGGGCATCTCCGGTAGCCTGGCCGAAGCTGGCATTGATCTTTTTGAATCGGTTGACGTCGATAAACAGTACGGCGCTGCTCGGTTCTGGATGCTGATGGAAAAGCGGTTCCGCCTTCTCGTAGAGAAACTGCCGATTCGGCGTTTCGGTTAACGGATCGTGGTAGGCGAGATAGGAGATATACGCATCCGACTCCTGCTGAGCAGTAATATCCCGAAGGAGAATCTGCAGCACCTCCCGGCCTTCTAATGTCGTAGGAATCACCTTCATACTTACCTGACGCTCCGATCGGTCCCGGCGCTGCAGGGTGAAGCTGTACATGCTGGAAGGTACGCCTCCTGTCTCTGCCTCGTGGAGAAGACGGGCCAGGTCCAGATCCTCCGTCTGTATGTAGTCCAGCAGCCGGCGTATCTTCCTGTCCGGCAGCTGCAGCAGGCTTTCGGCGGATGGATTGGCATACTGAATCTGGTTCCGGACGACAAGCATCATGGCATCAGGGAGATTTTCCAGCAGCAGCCGGTATGTCTGCTCCCGCTGGCGGAGCCGCTGCATCTGATGAATCCGTTCCAGCTGGGCTGCAGCATGGCGGGCGAAAATGCCCATCATGATCTCCTTCGTCTCTTTATCCTCCATTGGCTGCGGATCCATCACCACCAGGATGCCCTGGGTCTCGCCGCTGTTGTCGATCAGCGGGCTGCCGATATAGGATTCGATGTTCCAGTCGGCAAGCTCCTTGTCCCGGGGGAACAAGGAGGCGGTGTTTTCGGTATAGCTGCAGAGCGTTTGTGTTTCGGTCACCCGTCTGCAGGGGGTGTGTTCCAGGTTGTATGTAAAGTTGTCGATAAAGACACCGTCGGCATAGCATACGATGGTTTCCATCGTTCCATCTTCTAAAAACTGGCCGATAAACGCGAATTTCTGGCTCATGACTTCCGCCATTTTTGTCAAAAGCTGCTCGAAAAACGTCTCTCCCTGATCGAGAGAAACGGTTTCATAAATGTCCTGGAGCATCCGCTGGGATGTTTCCGATGCAGGATGATTCGATGAATAGGCGCTCATACTGCTTTCCTCCTCTGCTGACATTCTCCGTCCTAGGTGGTCAGACCACTGACACATGATATCTTTTTTTGTATCGGTAGATGTCCGCTTGGATTTTAGCGCTTATATACAAAAATGACAAAGGGATCCATGATGTCAGTTCGTTCTATGTGCCCTGGAACAGAGGGGTCTGTTATAATAAGAGCCTCATGAAATAAGAGCGGATGACGGCAGGTCAGTACATAGAACGCGAGGGGAGATCAAACGTGGTTGATACTTGGCAGGTGGATACAATACTGCTGCTTGGGGCGCTGGTTCTTATCAGCGGCGTCCTTGCGGCGAAATTCTCGAATCGAATAGGCCTGCCCTCCCTGGTATTGTTTATTGCCGTAGGTATGCTGATTGGAAGTGACGGGCTCGGAATCGTCTACTTTGACAATCCGGAGATGGCGCAGATGGTAGGGATTGCTGCACTCGTCATTATTTTGTTTGAGGGCGGGCTGCAGACGAAGTTTTCGACGGTCCGCTCGGTTGCAGGACCGGCGTTGTCCCTTGCTACCCTCGGCGTGATTATTACGTCGGTGCTCGTCGGCGTGACGGCCCAGCTTCTTTTCGATATCACGTGGCTGCAGGCGATGCTTCTCGGAGCGATTGTCGGCTCCACGGACGCAGCGGCCGTATTTGCCGCTTTGAAAGAAAGGAATATTAAAGCCCGCATGGGAGCTGTGCTGGAAGCAGAATCAGGAACCAATGATCCGATGGCTGTTTTTCTCACGCTCGGCTTTATTGAGCTGATTCTGCTGCCGGAGACGACGATCTGGTCCTTGATTCCGTCTTTTTTCTGGCAGATGGGTGTGGGCCTGCTGATCGGACTTCTCATCGGAAAAGCAGGTTCCTTTGCCATTAATACAATCCGGCTGGACTCCGGTGGGTTATATCCTATTTTTTCTGTTGCTTTTGCGCTGCTTACGTACGGAACTGCGTCTGTCGTGGATGCGAGCGGCTTTCTCGCCGTCTACGTAGCAGCACTGGTCATCGGCAACTCGGAACTGACGTATCGGTACAGTATCTTTCAATTCAATGAAGGGTTCGCGTGGATGGCGCAGATTGTTATGTTTATCCTGCTCGGGCTGCTCGTGTTTCCTGGCGAATTGTTCCGACCGGACATCATGTTGAACGGACTGCTTCTCTCTGTCGTCATGATACTGGTCGCCCGTCCGGCAGCTGTGATGCTGTCGACCATCGGGGTGCGGATGCAGTGGCGGGAGCGGTTGTTTCTATCCTGGGCAGGTCTTCGCGGCGCGGTGCCGATCATTCTCGCTACGTTTCCGATTGTCGCAGGCGTAGAGGACAGCGAGTTCTTTTTCAACATTGTGTTCTTCATTGTCCTTACATCAGCTCTCGTCCAGGGAACGACAATTTCGCCGATCGCGACGAAACTAGGCCTGATGGGACCGAAAAAAGATACGCCGCACCATTCGATTGAATTGATTTCCATGGGCAAAGCGAATGCGGAAATGGTTCAGTTTAAAGTAGACGCCGATGCTGCTGTCGCAGGCATGAAGCTGAAAGATATCGATTTCCCTCAAAAAGCAAACATCAGTGCCATCGTCCGGGACGAGACGCTGATCACGCCATACGGGGAAACCGAGATTGATTCCGGGGATGTGCTCTACATCCTTGTCGCCTCGAAACAGGAGAAGGCGTTGAGAAAAGCATTAGAAGCCAAAAAGAAACGGTAAGGAAATGGACGTCCGGCAGATTCTCGACATCGAGAGAGCTGCCGGACTTTTCTATATTCCGGTCCATATTCACGCTAGAAGGCGGATTGCTGCAATGGAGGCTGGGACGCAGGCGCAGCCGGCTGTCTTTGCAGGAGCATGCATTGTCACTACCATCGTGTTTCCGTATACTAAGACCAGTACAGGAATGGAGGTGCTGGTATGGAAGAGCAAGGGATGGTGTATGTGTATACCGGGAACGGAAAAGGAAAAACAACCGCAGCACTCGGAAGTGCCCTCCGCAGTGCCGGGAGAGGCATGTCAGTGAAAATCCTGCAGTTCATTAAATCGCCGGAGCGGACCTACGGAGAACAAGCGGGACTTCAGGCTCTCGGAGTTGAGATGGAGCAGACAGGCATCGGGTTCACGTGGACGAAGACGCCGGAGGAGCATCGAGAGGCCCTTCGCCAAGCCTGGCCGAAAGCCCGGGACACCGTCATGAGTGGGGCTTTCGATGTTGTGGTTCTGGATGAACTGAACAACGCGCTTGCCATAGATTCGTTTGATGTCAGCGATGTGCTTCCCGTGGAAGAAGTGGTGGAGATGCTGGAAACGAAACCAGCGCACGTCCACGTAATTATAACCGGCCGCAGTGCCCACCCGTCTGTCAAGGCTGCGGCGGACCTCGTTACCGTGATGGAACCGGAGAAACACTATTATGACAGGGGGATTCCTGCGGTGAAAGGAATGGAATTTTAACATGAGGGCGCGGCCATTGATGATCCAGGGAACCCACTCGGACAGCGGCAAAAGCATACTGACCGCAGCGTTATGCCGGATTTTTGCAGAGGATGGATTCAGGACAGCGCCTTTCAAATCACAAAACATGGCGCTCAACGCCTATGTCACAGAAGATGGGAAAGAGATCGGACGGTCTCAGGGAATGCAGGCGGACGCAGCCCGTATTCGAGCGGATGTGCGCATGAATCCGATTCTGCTCAAACCAGCCGGAAACCAGCGTTCGCAGGTGGTTGTCCGTGGCACAGCCCTCTCGACGATGGAAGCCGCGGCTTACCGGGAAGATTTTTATGAGAAAGGAAAACAGGTGATTCAGGACGCCTATGAGTCGCTTGCTTCCGATGTGGATCGGATCGTACTGGAAGGGGCGGGAAGTCCGGTAGAGGTCAACTTGATGGAGCGCGAGCTGGTGAACATGTCGACAGCCGACATGGCGGATGCCCCGGTGCTGCTGGTCGCTGATATAGACCGGGGAGGCGTGTTTGCTTCGATTGTCGGCACGCTGGAACTTCTCCCGCCGGAACACAGACAGAGAGTGAAAGGGCTCATTATCAACAAATTCCGTGGAGATCCCGCTCTCTTCGCGGATGGAGTGTCCTGGCTGGAATCCTACACCGGCATACCGGTGCTTGGTGTCCTCCCTTTTGTGAAGGACCTCTATCTCGAGGAGGAAGATGCGCTCGGTTTAGCCTCTTATGAACGCAGGGTGGAAGGTATCGATGCGGCGATCCTGCACTACCCCTGGATATCGAACTACCATGATCTGGATCCATTCAAAGCGGAACCGGATGTCCAGATTCGTTTTGTTCAGAGACCGGAAGAACTTGGCGAGCCGGACCTGATTATCCTGCCCGGGTCCAAATCGACCATCGAAGATCTCTCCTTTCTTCATGAACGCGGACTGGTCGAGGCGTTAAAAAAGGTACCGGCGTCGACCCGGATGATCGGTATATGCGGCGGATACCAGATGCTCGGCAATACGGTCCGCGATCCGCAGATGCTCGAATCCAGCAGGAAGGAACGAGAGGGCATCGGCTTCTTCTCCACGATGGACACCGTCATGCTTCCCGAAAAACAGACGATTCGGACCACGGCAGCAGCAGCGGCCCACCCCGGCATCCGCTGGGAAGGGTACGAAATCCGCACAGGTGCAAGCACAGAGGAGGAGAAGCCGTGGCTCTGCCGGGAGGATGGAACCGTCATCGGATCCGTCCGTGGCAGGGTGTTCGGTACCTACCTGCATGATGTGTTCCACCAGGACGAGTACCGTCATCATCTTCTTGAAGACATTCGACAAGAGAAAGGGCTCCCTGCCCAGCCCCGATTTTCCTATGCATCCATAAGAGAAGCGTCGATCCAGCATCTGGCTGATACGACGAGAGAGTACTTGGATATGGCTGCCATCGAGACACTGATGACAGATGGAGGAGGAAACAATGAAAAAAACGATACCACCGTGGAGTGACGCAGCAGCAGAAGCAATGAAGCAGCGGCTGTCCCGGCTGATGAAGCCGCCGGGAAGTCTTGGGCGGCTGGAAGACGCCGCCGTAAAGCTTGCCGGCATGCAGGATAGCGTCTCGATTCAGGCAGATCCGGCAGAAGTTCTTCTTTTTGCCGGTGATCATGGCGTTGCAGCCGCAGGAGTTTCTCCCTATCCACAGCAGGTCACGACGATGATGCTGGAAAATTTCGCGGCAGGATCTGCAGCGGTGAATGTTCTGGCCGGTACGTCCGGCGTCCCCGTGACGGCCGTAGATGTCGGTTCCTCTGGAGAGCTGGTACCTGGCGTACGCGACCGCCGGATCCGCCGTGGAACGAGGAACCTCGCAGAGGAAGCAGCAATGACCATAGGGGAATGCCGGCAGGCACAGGAAGCAGGGGCGTCAGAAGTGCGCCGGCTTCAAGAAAAAGGCATCCGCCTCCTCCTGCTTGGGGAGATGGGCATTGGCAATACCACGTCGACAGCTGCACTGCTGTCTGCCTTGACCGGCCAGCCGGCTGCTGCGCTGACGGGTCCTGGAACCGGGTCCGAAGGGGAACAGCTGGAGCGGAAAAAACGCATCGCTGCGGCAGCCGCTGCCCGGGAACTGGGGAAACAGCCGGAGGAGCTGCTTGCCTCCCTCGGCGGACTGGAAACGGCTGCAGCGGCAGGGGCGGTGGAGCAGGCGGCGGCACTGCGTATACCTGTGCTGCTGGACGGGTTCATCATAACAACAGCTGCTCTCTGTGCCGTGCGGATGAACGAACGGACCGCCGACTATCTCCTGGCCGGCCACCGCTCGGCAGAACCAGGTCATGATGCCGCGCTTGCAGAGCTCGGTCTGGCCCCTCTGCTGGAGCTGGAGATGCGGCTTGGAGAAGGATCAGGCGCGGCGGCAGCCTACCCGCTGCTGCAGATGGCCGCTTCCTTGACGAAAAACATGGCGCTTTTTCCGGATGACTAGCGGGGCAGAAGGACTCTCTTTCACTGCTGCCATCACAGGGGCACGTGTCATCCCTGCTCTAGTACGGGCATCGAAAAAAGTGTCCGCAGCAGAACGGCTTCTGCCTGGGTGCTACGTCAACGATGGGGAGCGGGCGCCTCTTCCTTTTTCCGGCACGGTATATTATACTGATGGCAGCAGCAGAAAGCGTCACGCTCGTATATATAAGTAATCAGGTGCGGCTGAATCAGCCGTGAAAAGGGAAGCTGGTGCAAATCCAGCACGGACCCGCCACTGTAAATGCCGAGGATCAAGCAGCAGCAGCCACTGTGCCATGCATGGGAAGGCCGGCTTGAGCCAATGACGCATAAGTCAGGAGACCTGCCTGGTTATTGTTCAACACCTTCGGGGAATCAAGGTTGGTTGAAATGCCGGACAGAGGAGAATACTGCCTTCCTGTGCATTTTACCTTAGCGCTATTCCACCACGAGGGGGAGAGCGCTTTTTTGCTGACAAAAAAATGCAGGGGGAATAGAACATGAAGAAAATGGCGTTTAGTCTTGCTGGTGTTGTCGTACTCGCAGCCTGTGGGGCGGAAGAGAACAATGAGAACGAGAACTCCAATGAGATGAACAACGAAGCAGAACAGGCAGACGAAGAAAACAACGAGGATCAAGAGAACAATGTCAACAACGTAGACGAGGAAGAAGAGTCGAATCAGAACGACGAGAACAACCATAACGACCAGGACGAAAATAACGAAGCAGCGGACGGAGAGGAGACCGGCGAGTTCCCGATTACAGTAACGGATGACGGCGGCAACGAGGTAACCATCGACGAGGAGCCGGAATCCATCGTGACGCTGCAGCCAAGTGATACGGAAATTCTCTTCGCGTTAGGCGCGGGCGACCGTTTAGTCGGCGTCGATGAATTCAGCGACTATCCAGAAGAAGCGATGGACATTGAAACCGTTGGTGCGCAGGATATGGACGTGGAGCGTATTCTGCAGCTGGAGCCGGACATGGCGCTCGTATCCCAGTACCACCACGACAGCCACAGTGATGTTCTGGATCAGTACCGCGATGCCGGAATCGACGTGGTCGTGATCCAGAATGCGGAGTCGTTTGATGGGGTTTATGACACGATCGATATGCTCGGCAGTGTAACGGGGTCCGAAGAGGAAGCAGGAGACATCATCCAAGACATGCAGGAAACGATGGAGGAACTGGCTGCGCAGGCGGAAGACATTCCAGAAGAAGACCGCAGACGAGTCTGGGTGGAAGTAGGCCCGTCCCCTGAAATTTTCACGACCGGGCAGGGGACCTTCATGCATGAAATCATCGAAACGATCGGAGCAGAGAATGCCGCGGAAGACATGGAAGGCTGGGTCGAGATGACGGAAGAGGAGATCGTCTCCCTGCAGCCCGATACGATCATCACCACCTACGGGGACTTCGTTGAGGATCCGGTCGAAGAGGTGACAAGCCGTGATGGCTGGGACGACGTACCGGCTGTTGCCGATGAAGAGATTCACGATGTCGACAGCAACAAAGTAACACGATCCGGCCCGCGTCTGGCTGAAGGTGCCGAGATTATTGCCGAAGCCGTGTATCCGGATGTTTTCCAATAAAATTGTCTTGTGCTATGCCGGCAGTCTGCTGCTGCTGGCAGGCGTGATCACCTTCGGATTGTTCTATTCCAGCGTGGTGATTCCCGTTCCGCATATCGTCCACATCGTCGTGGAACGGCTGACAGGCGTGCAGCTTCTGGAAGAAGTACCTTCGTCCGAATACGCGATTATCTGGGATATCCGCCTGCCGAGAGTCCTGTTGGCCGCAGGCGTGGGTGCCTCGCTGGCAATCGCTGGAGCGGCTTTTCAAGGGCTGCTCCGGAACCCCCTCGCAGACCCGTATACGATCGGGGTCTCCTCGGGGGCTTCCCTCGGTGCGGTGGCAGTCATCTTTTTTCAGTTTACGATTGTCGGACTCGGTGCGTTTACGCTGCCTTTTATCAGCATTGTCTCGGGATTTCTCACATTGATGCTCGTGTTCGGGCTTGTACGGCTCAGCAGTAGAAGCATGGCCGTTGAAACGATCATTCTGGCCGGCATTATTCTGAGTGCGTTTATCGGTTCGATCATTTCCCTTATCATCTCTCTCGGCAGTCAGGAAGAGATGACCCAGATCATTTACTGGCTTTATGGCAGTGTGGCGATGCGTGGGTGGAGCTATGTCGGGCTGCTGGCTCCCTTTGTGTTCGCGGGCGGCCTGCTTCTTCTGACGCAGTACCGGGAGCTGAATGCGATGGCGTTGGGAGAAGAAGCGGCAGGGCATGTCGGCGTGCACGTGCAGCGCGGCAAGATCGTGATACTCGGAGGGGCTTCCATGCTGACCGGCGCTGCCGTCGCTGTCTCCGGTACGATCGGTTTCGTCGGTCTTGTGATTCCTCATATGGTCCGCCTGGTAACCGGACCGGATCATCAGCACGTGCTTCCGATTTCCATGATTACCGGCGCCGCGTTTCTCGTTGCAGCCGATATCATTGCCAGAACCATTATTGCACCGTCTGAACTGCCGATCGGTGTGATTACTGCTTTGATCGGCGCACCGCTGTTTGCCGTACTGTTGATTCGAAACCGGATAGGAAAGGGGAAAGCCGCATGATTGAAATCGACCGGGTAAACGGAGGCTATCAGGATGTTCCTGTTGTACATGATATTGATGTGAAGACAGAAGCAGGCACTTTTTTCGGCCTGCTGGGACCGAACGGCAGTGGGAAAACGACGTTGTTCAAGCTGATGAGCGGAGCGCTCGCCCCGATGTCCGGGGATGTCCGGCTTTCAGGAACGTCCCTGCTTCATATGACACAGCTGCAGCGGGCAAGGCGGGTCGCGGTGCTGGCACAGGAGACACACGTTTCCTTTGACTTCACTGTCGAAGAGATTGTCCGGCTCGGCCGGTATGCGTTTCAAAAAGGCGTGCTCAAGCGGATGAGCCGGGAAGATCAGGCGGCCGTGGAGGAGGCGCTGGAGGTCACGTCCACGACATCCTACCGGGACCGCCCGTTTTATCAGTTGAGCGGCGGGGAGAAACAGCGGGTACTTCTAGCCAAAGCATTCGTGCAGGAGCCGGAGCTGCTGCTGCTGGATGAACCGACCAATCATCTCGATATCCGGCACACGTTTGATATTCTGGACGTGCTGAAGCGCTGGCAGCAGGAGAAAGGCTTGACGATCTTCGCCATTCTGCATGACGTCAATATTGCAGCTCTGTACTGTGATCAAGTCGGTCTGATGCACGAAGGACGGCTGGTGGAACAGGGCACAGTGGATATTCTGCAGCGGAGAGAGCGGCTGAGCAGTATTTACGGGGTGGAAGCCTGGACGCAGCCCCATCCGGCCGTTGCCCGTCCCCAGCTTTTAATGAACCCGCCTGATATCAAGGAACGGTCGATGTCGCTGCTGGAAGACCATCAGCTGACCTGCACGGACGAGGTGATCCACCTCACTTTCCCCCGGCCGCTGCGCACGGTTTCGAATGGGGTAGCCGGGGAAGGAGTGCAGTGGATCCGTCATTTCGCTAATTTTCACGTGGATCATTACTATAACAGCATGTCGCCGAAAGAAGACGTCGAAACCTGGCTGGAAGCACTCGGGTGCAGGAAGGAACAGTCGCTCGGCATGATGACTGCGGTGCAGCTGTCGCAGGCGGAAATCTGCATGGAGACCTTGTTCGGTATTGACTTTTTGGTTATTGTCACCGCCGGTACAGGCAACGCTGTCGATATCAC
The DNA here is from genome assembly GCF_000429725.1 of Alkalicoccus chagannorensis DSM 18086. Lineage (GTDB taxonomy): Bacteria > Bacillota > Bacilli > Bacillales > Salisediminibacteriaceae > Alkalicoccus > Alkalicoccus chagannorensis. Next base: position 13,418 of record NZ_AUCK01000025.1, read on the forward strand.
CAACCGTCAGCCGGAACTGGAGCCATGGCATGCCGGCACCATCAACACACTCGTCTTCTGTGATCTTCACTTGAGCGACGGCGGTTTAATGAATGCCTCGATGTCTGCTGTGGAAGCCAAAGTACGGGCACTGCAGGATGAAGGCATCATGGATCATGCTGCCGGGACCCCGGCGACCAGTACCTCGACCGACAGTCTCGTGATCGCCGCAACGCAGCAGGGAGAACGAACAGCGTATGCTGGATCCGGCACGGCTGCCGGGAAAGGCATCGGCCGGCTCGTCTATGAAACAACGCGAAAAGCCGTCCGTCGCTATAACGGAGGGAAGCCATGATGGGCGCAGCGGTACTTGTACCGGCTGCGCTTCTCGTCGATCTGCTGATCGGCGATCCGAAGCGGCTGCCGCATCCGGTGATGCTGATTGGTTCCTGCATCGGTTTTCTCGAGGCGAAATGGAATAAAGGAAGAGCGAAAAAAGCAAAAGGCCTTCTGCTCGTGCTGCTTGTGCTGAGTGTGGTATGGCTGATAACAGCAGGGATCGTCTGGGCGGCAGCGCTGCTTCATCCGGCTGCCGGCTGGACAGCCGCCGTCCTGCTCACTGCTTCCACGGTTGCGTGCCGGGGAATGAAGGAAGCGGCAGAGCGGACAGCGGTGCCGCTGGAGGAAGGGCGTCTGGAAGAGGCGCGTACTGCACTCTCTCATATCGTCGGTCGTGATACCTCCCGTCTGGATGAGGCAGAAGTTGTCCGGGGAGCTGTGGAGACGACGGCGGAAAACACCGTCGATGGTGTCACAGCTCCGCTGATGTTTGCGGCCGTGGGAGGAGCTCCGGCGGCAATGACCTATCGGGCGCTGAACACGCTGGATTCGATGATTGGTCACCCGGATGAACGGTTCAACGAATTCGGCTGGGCGGCAGCGAAGCTCGACGATGCCGCGAACTGGGTACCCGCCCGGCTGACGTTCCTGCTCATGCTGCTTCCGGCAGCGCTGCATCCGGGCTGGTCTGCCGCGCGGGCCTGGCGGGTCGTGCGTCGCGATGCGCGGAAGCATCCGAGCCCGAACAGCGGCTGGGTGGAATCGGCTGCGGCCGGGATGTTCGGCATTCAGCTCGGCGGGGTGAACTGGTATCGAGGCCGCCAGTCGGTGCGTCCGCATCAGGGGACTCCCCTGTATCCGCTGCGTCCGGCGTGGATTCATGCCGCTGTTCAGTGCATGTACGCCGTATCCATGTTGACAGCGCTGCTCGCGTTTCTGAAAGGATGGCTGTTATGAAAAAACAGACTTTGAGCCATGGAGGACAGCCTGACGTCATCCGTCGCTTTCACGGCACGAAGGAAAAGGTGATGTATGACTTCAGCGCCAACATGAATCCACTCGGTCCCCCTGCCTGGCTGTCCGAGCTGCTGACAGCAGCAGATGTTACTACGTACCCGGACCCTGGAAGTACCGAAGCTGCGGGGGCAGTCGCCGGGATGGAGCAGGTCAAAGAGGGGCAAGTGCTTATTACCAACGGAGGGGCAGAGGCGATCTTTCTTGCAGCGCGGCTCGTCATGGAAAAACCGGATCCGACGGTGCTGATTGTTGAACCTGCCTTCAGTGAATACGCAAGGGCATGCAGTCATTATCGAATGGCTGCGGCCCGGGTCTATTACAAGCAGCAGGAGTTTCCCCTCGAGGAGGTGCTCGCTGCGATGGAAGACGTAGACGCTGTTTTTTTCAGCCGGCCTCATAATCCTTCCGGTACGATGCTGCCGGCTGCTGATCTGAACCGCCTGCTCGAACAATCCAGACGGACCGGTACGTATTGTGTCGTGGATGAAGCGTTTCTTGATTTTGCCGAAGTGCCTGGAGCTTCGGCGGAAAAGCTGGCGCAGTCACCTTATGTGTTACTGCTGAAATCTTTCACGAAAATGTTCACGATTCCCGGTATCCGCACAGGCTGCCTGCTGGCATCAGAAGACATCATCTCGACCCTGCAGCAGTGGCAGCAGCCTTGGAGTGTCAATGCGTATGCGCAGGCTGCAGCGAGTGCTGCAGCAGCAGACACAGCATTCCCAGAAAAGACGAGAAGCTGGCTGACAGCAGAATTGGCGTGGCTGCATCAGGAACTTTCCAGCGATTACACGATATCCGGAACGAAAGTGAATTTTTACCTCCTTCAGGACCCCTTACTCGAAAACCATGACCCGCTGATCCGATTCTTGTTAGAGCGGGGCATTGCTCCGAGGCCGACACAAAGCTTTGCTGGGATCGAAGGAAAGGCCATCCGTCTGGCTGTTCGAAGCCGGGAAGAGAATCAAGTCCTGGTGAAGGCGCTGAAGGAATGGAGGAAGCGATGAGTATTCATTTTATCAGTGGAGGAGCAAGATCAGGGAAAAGCAGGTATGCCGAGGCATGGGCAGCATCCCTCGCTCCGTCCCCTTACTATCTGGCTACAAGCAGACCCGGGGACGCGGAAATGGCAGCGAGAATCGCTCACCATCAAACATCGCGGGGCAGCCTTTTTTATACGATTGAGGCTGCCTCCTATCCAGTCGTTCCGCTTCGGCATCTGCCTCCGCGTTCCGTCATTCTGCTTGACTGTCTGACGGTCTGGCTGGCTGGACGTCGACTCGATCAGGCAGCAGATGAAGTAAAGATGTGGCTGGCTGCGGCAGCCGGCAGGCAGCATGAGCTCTTGATTGTCAGTAACGATATCAATGAAGAGCTGCTGCCCGAATCAGAGGAGGTCCATGCCTACATGCAGACGCTGGCCTCTCTGCATCGACAGATTATTCACGAAGCAGCCTCTGTCGCACAGCTGCGCGCAGGTATTCCAACATACTGGAGGCGGGAAGCATGAGAGATGGGTGGATTCTGGCTGTGCAGTTTCTGACAAGAATACCGCTTCCGCTGCAGGCGGAGTGGCATCCGCAGAGCAGCCGCTGGGCGCTGCGGTTTTATCCGTGGATAGGGCTGTTGATCGGCGCTGTTACTGCGTTGGTGGCAGTCGCGTCTTCCGGGGTGGAAAGCTGGGTGGCTGCCCTGTTTGTGTTGACTGTCTGGTGTGGATGGAGCGGCGGACTGCACATGGACGGGGTGGCGGACACAGCCGATGCCTTCGGTGCCAATACTACGAAAGAACGTCAGTGGGAGATCATGAAGGATCCACATACCGGCGCATTCGGGGTGATGGCCCTTGTGTTCCTGTTGATGTGGAAACTCGTGCTGATCGAGCAGCTGCTCGCTGCAGGAAGCAGCCTCTGGATGCTGGTACTTATTCCAGCTGCAGCACGGGCAGCAGCCGGGGTGCTGTTGATCACCACACCATCCGGCAGACAGGAAGGACTGGCGGCAGCCTGGAAAGAGGCGCTGCAGCCTGTGGATCTTCTCTGGTTGACGCTTCCCTTTCTGCTGCTTGCTTTCTCCCTGCCGGTATCGATTCTCGCGGGCTCTTTCATTTTCTGGACGATGCTGATGCGCTACTGGATGATCCGGAGGTTCGGCGGAATCAATGGCGATCTGGCAGGGACATCGATTGAAGGAGGTGAACTATGGGGACTGATGATACTATGGAGCTTACTCTCCTCCGGCATGCTGTAACCGAAGCGAACAAAGAAAAGCGGTATGTCGGGTCAACCGATGTTCCCCTGGCAGAAGGGGCAGCCCTGGACGATGCTGCTGCAGTATTGAAAAAAGCATCGTATGATACGATGCTGACGAGTGACCGGCTCCGCTGTGTGCAGACAGCTGCCCTGCTGGAGAAGGAAGAGGCGGCCGAGGTGGATGCACGCCTGCGGGAGCTCGATTTTGGAGAATGGGAAATGAAGACTTATGAAGAACTGCAGCATCACGCAGCCTACCGCCGCTGGCTGGAGCAGCCGCTTCATCACGCCCCTCCGGGAGGAGAACATCCACAGGATCTTCTGCAGCGGACAGCAGCGCTGCTGGAAGAACGAGGCTCACCGGGGAAGCGTGTTCTGTTCGTCACCCACGGTGGGGTTATCCGCATCATGTATTATCTGCTGAAGGCCGGGAGCTCTTTCTGGGATACGCCGGCTGTACCGCGGCCGGGAAGTGCCGTGCGTATGACATTAAAGCGACAGGAGGGATCGTGGGTGTGCATGTCCTTATCGGAGGTTACTACGCAGGAAAACAATCCTACGCATTGGAATTGAACCCGGACAGCACGTTTATCGCTCCCGGGGAAGCCGGGACGACAAACGGGGCCGTGACAGGCATTGAATCGTGGATACGAGAAGGTGGTACTGCAGCGGCATTCTGGACCTGGATGGAGCAGCTGGAGCCGCAGCCGGAACTGCTTCTGCTCACTGAGACAGGCAATGGACTTGTCCCGATGGAGGCAGCAGAACGGCGGGTGCGGGATGAAATCGGACGGATCAACCAGGAAGCCGTGAAGCGGGCCGAGACCGTGGATTATATCTGGTACGGGCTGGCGGAACGGAAAAAAGGCTGAAACAAAAGGCTGCCCCGGTGTGGAGCAGCCTTGCAGGATTTTTTTACCAGTCAAAAAACAGCTTCAATACAAGCGTCGCGGCCGTGTAGCCGAACGAAGCGATCACAAACGTCGGCAGGTGAGCATCATCTTCGGAGGGCAGCTCGTTCTTGATGACGTTGAACATGATGGCGCCGGAAATGAACGCAAAAACGATGGCCAGTACAACCGCATTGTGCGGGGTCAGAATCGCAAACAAAAACCCGGTGAAGATCCCGGAAGGAAGAAGGAAGCGGCCGTACTGCCGGTATTTTTCCTCGTTTTCGCGGTACATGTCGTGGGCTACCGCCATAAAATGAAGACCGACAGCAGTGCTGTAGAAAATAAGCTGCGGCAGGGACTGATCAGCTGCAAACATAATGTAGGAAATGAGGCCGTTATACATAAAGAACAACAGGGCCTGCACGAAGAAGAACCGGTCTTTGATCGTCGCCCCTCGACGGTGACGGTACCGCTCTGCCAGTTTGTTCATGACGTAGAAAACGACAATGCCGATCAGGCCGAAAAAGTAGAGCTCGGACTCCATCGCGAGTTCAAACGCCGTCTCTCCGAACTCATCCTGTTCATGATGAAGCGAAGGCAGAATGTAAACAAAAATATACGAGACGGCAATCCCTCCGGCGAGCGACATCCAGCGGACTTTACTCAAAGAAGAACTGGAAATGATTTTATTGGCGAACACTTGAATAATAATGAAGAAGGCTACAACAATCCATACTGCCACTGACAATCCCGCCTTTAATCCCGGCTCTGTGAAAGCTCCGTGTTGTGTTGAGTGGTACAAGCATACGTGTGTATCCAGGAATCTCAAAAAAGTGATGCTGCGATACGGTTCTTTTGGGCGTATAAGGTGATATACGTTTTCATCGAAGGAGACGACGTCTAAACCTGCGGCAGGCGCCGTTCCGATCAACGCTGTTGGTCAAAAGAAAGAGACAGTGGATGCGGCAGACGCTGATGGAAGCGGCGTATACTCCTTCGTCCACTCTCTCTATCATCAATCTTCATTCAGTTTACTAAAAAAGATGGCCGATGCACAGTGCAGGCACCTTCTGATAATATTCGCTCGCCTCAGCTGGTACCGGTCGTGTAGAATAAAACTAGACGAAGAAAGCGGAAGGGAGGGACCGGGATGCTGAACTATGTGCTGCTTGTCCTGATTTTCTGGCTCATCCTTTTCGCACTGCTGAGGGCGATGGTGTTCGTCACGAAGCGACCGTGGGAGAAGGATCTGCTTTTGACTTTTTTTCAAGCCGTGATTCTGACGGTGCTGTGGCTGATCTTAGCGGCAAACGCCTGAAGGGCGACGCTGTCAGGCCGTGTGCTTTCAGCGGAAGGACGGCCCATGTTATGATGATTTGTAGAAACGGACGAAGGAAAGGAGTGCTTGTATGGCACAAAAAATGAACGTCGAGAGCTTTAATCTGGATCACACGAAGGTGGATGCACCATATATCCGCCTCGCTGGAAAAGTAGAAGGGACCGAAGATACTATCTACAAGTATGACCTCCGCTTCTGTCAGCCGAACCAGAACCACATGGATATGCCGGGGCTGCATTCCCTGGAACACATGCTGGCTGAATTCAGCCGCAATCATCACGACCGGATTGTGGATGTATCCCCGATGGGCTGTCAGACCGGGTTTTACCTCAGCATCTTCAATGATGACGACTATGAAGCGGTGCTCGACCTCGTCGAAAAGACCCTGCAGGATGTAATGGAAGCAGACGAAGTACCCGCGTGCAACGAACTGCAGTGCGGCTGGGCAGCGTCCCATTCCTTAGAAGGGGCAAAAGCCATTGCTTCTGACATGCTGTCGCACCGGCAGGAATGGACGAAGGTTTTTCAATAAACGTATCGAGGCACGTCTGTTGATTAACAAACATCATCCAAATACTATTTGTTATTTTTTCTATAAAACAACAGAAAGAGCTTCTTATTTGGAATACGGAGAGACGCTCTGCTTCCGCCGGGCGCTTTCCGGAGGGGACGGCCGGTCTGCCTCCGGCAGCCGGATCTTCGAATCGTCCTGATCCTCCCGGAGTCCCCGGCTTCGCGCCGCTCTTATTTAAAGGCTTTGTTAAAGCCTAGTGTTGTTATAACAAAAGTACGCCTGCGGCTCTTTTTTCTTCGCTTGCCCCGGCCTTCTTCGGGGGAAGCTGAAAGCTTTCTCCACGGCAGGTGAAGAAAGAAATACCGCAGCCGCTGCACCCAATACCTATTTCCCTGATAAATGGCTGATCAACAAACGTGGTATCGAGGGTTTCTATGGAGCACCTGCTGCAGCCTCGCAGGTGGATACAAGTATGCACGCGCCGGTAGGGTCTACTCTGCCGCGTGCTTGTTTATCATCCGAGCGTGACACACAAGTGACATCTGCAGACAGGCAGAGGCCTGTGCCGGCGGTTAGGGCTGGTTCCTGATGCAGGCAGAAGATCGTAAAGAGACGGACAGCAGACCTGCTTAATCACGATAAAAAGAGGGAAAGGAGAGAGAGACGAGGCGGAAGGACGTGAAGGAATGACAGCGAAGAAAAATACAGTTTTAGGTATTATCATCAGTATCATATGGTTTTTGACGGCGGATGTGACGATCGTCCAGATCGCGCTTGGCCTTTCCTTCCTCGTGCTCATTCCGCTGCTGCTGCATATTGCCGTACCGAAATGGTCGAATACTCGTCCTGAAAAACTGCTCACCTGGCTGTCTACCCGTTCGTTCATCATGGGGATTTTCGGGCTTGCCGCGATCACGTTGGACCAAGTCGTCCTATCGGTGACGGCGGCGTTCGTCTGGTTCGTGTTTACGATCTTCGTCGCCTGGTGCGGGGTCAACCGAGTCCGTCTGCGGGGGCTCTATCCTGCGGAGGAAACGATTATCGATGTCGGGCTCATTTTTCTCGGTGTCGGCGGGTTCTGGCTCGTCTTATCCGAAGGAGGCATCGACCGGCTTCTGCCGTATGATGAAGTGACGATGCAGCTGACGGCCGTCCACTATCATTATTCTGCGGCTGTTATACCTATACTTACCGGAGCCTTCGGCAGACTGCTCGTCACCGTCCGGCAGGATACGGGCCGTGCGTATCGTCTGCTGGCGATCGGAACGGCCTGCGGTTCCCCATTGATTGCTCTCGGAGTGATTCAGGGACCGCCGCTGGAACTTGTCTACGTAGGGATCTATTCCATTCTGCTCTACTGGCTCTGCATCTGGTGGCTGGTGTTTATTCCGAATATGACCGCGAGGGTGCGGATCTGCATTCTGCTTGCCTCCGCTTCGCTGATGATCTCTATGGGCGTGAGCGTGCTTTATGCCTGGGGAGCTACCTTTGGGAATCCACTTGTGAATTTGGCCGACATGTTCTTCTGGCATGGAGCGGTGAACGCGCTGGGCTTTTCTCTCTTCGGTGTACTCGGCTGGTATTTGTTCGGCTCGCTGCCAAAACGGCAGCGGATTGGGGATCAGGTGGCGGCCCCTGTAACAGAAAAACCGAAAGCAAAGGAGCACAAGTGACATGACGCAGCGATTGATTATCGGCATTTCCGGTTCCACAGGACCGATCTACGGCATCCGGCTGCTGGAAGTGCTGCAGCAGATGCCCGATATCGAGACCCACTTAATATTAAGTACGTGGGGAGAAAAAACGATTCAGATTGAAACAGACTATCGGGTCGAAGACGTAAAAAACATGGCTGACTATCTGCATCCTGCACAGAATATGGCGGCCGCCGTTTCAAGCGGCTCCTTCAAAACGGATGGCATGATCATAGCCCCGTGCAGCATGAAGACGCTGAGCGCCATGGCACATGGCTATACGGACAATTTAATTTCAAGGGCGGCCGATGTCGTGCTGAAAGAAAAGCGGCGGCTGCTCATTATGCCGCGGGAAGCGCCGCTGCACGACATTCATCTCGAGAATATGCTCAAGCTTTCCAGAATGGGGGCGGTGATTATGCCGCCGATGCCGGCGTTTTATCAAAAGCCCACTTCCATCATGGATATTGTCGATCATACGACGGCGCGGGCGTTGGATCAGTTCGACATTGATCATCAGCTTTCGTCACGGTGGCTGGAAAAATAGAGGCGGAAAAGTCCCGATCGAAGCAGGAGATCGGGACTTTTTGTATAAAGAGTACCATGAAGCAACCATTCTACTACTAGAAAGGCGGAATCACGATGTCGATCAAGGATACGCAAGCGTTGATTGAAGATATGATGCAGCGGCTTTACGAGGATGATTCTTTTCTCCCGGAGGAGTCGGGACAGACGAGAAAGCAGTTCTTTCAATCCAGTACCGAAATTCTTACCACGTCGGATAAGATTATCAAAAGCTCGATCCGCGTCTCGCGGGACAATCGGGAAATTGAACGAATTCCTGCCTATCGGGTGCAGCACAATAACATCGCCGGATTTTATAAAGGTGGTATCCGCTTCAGCGAGTTAGTGAGCGAAGAAGAAGTGGAAAATCTGGCCGTCCTGATGACGCTGAAGAACGCACTGCATGAACTGCCTTACGGTGGAGCAAAGGGCGGCGTGCTCGTGCAGCCGAAAGATTACTCCGTCCGCGAATTGAATATGATTTCCAAAAAGTATGTCCAGCGGTTTACGACGGACATCGGACCGACACACGATATTCCTGCGCCTGATATGGGAACGAATGAACAGACGATGGACTGGATGACGGGAGAGTACAAAACGATCAATCCCGGCAGGAACTATCTCGGTGCTTTCACGGGAAAGAGTGTCGCCAACGGGGGAGCAAAAGGACGCAGAGAAGCGACGGGCCGCGGCGTTTACCATTCCTATGAGTGGCTGGTGGATGACTGGGCGCGTGGGCATACGAAGGAAGAGAGCATTCCAGAAGGACCGCACCGGATGCAGGCTGCCCACCTCCGGAAGCTCGTCGAGAAGGCAGATAAGAAAGAGCCGATTCGTATAGCGGTGCAGGGATTCGGAAACGTCGGAAGTGTCGCCGCGGAAATGGCCTACCACTCGCAGAGACTGCTGCACTGCGTAACAGCGGTGAGCGACCACGGCGTCACGCTCTATCACCGCGAAGGACTGGATATCCCATCGCTTGTCTCTTACCAGCATACGCACCACCAGCTGCCCTCGACCGAAGAGGAGCTTCAGGAAGCCGGGGTCGAGGCAGAGATCTTCCGTCCGGAGCATATCGTGACGATGGATGTGAATGTGCTGATTTTTGCCGCGGTGGAAGATCAGGTCCTGGACCACAACAAAGAAGAGGTCAAAGCAGATGTTCTCGTAGAAGGAGCGAACGCACCGATTGATGGAGCAGCAGACCGCTGGCTGCATGAGAACGGCAAAGTCGTCATCCCGGATATTCTGGCGAATGCCGGAGGTGTACTCGTCTCGTACCTCGAGTGGAAACAGGACCGGATCACGCAGCTATTTACAGAAGAGGAAGTACTGGCTGATATGGAACGGCAGATGGAGCAGAGCTGTGAGAAAGTATTCGGCAGCTACTTTGGTGAAGGGCTCTCCTCGATCCGAAATACTTGCTACATCGAGGCACTGAAACGACTGTTTACGCTTCTTTACCGCCATGGCAAGTTGTTTTAACGCAGGTGCGGGGAGTCAGCATCCGGCTGGATGCATTCAATGAGGTTCCCGTCCGGATCTTCGAGCCACAGCTGCCAATTCTTCCCGATACCTCGTTTCGGCCCGGCTTTTATCGGCCAGCCGGAGGCGTCCAGCTGCTGCTTGATGCTCTCGATGTCCTCTGCAAGAAGACAGAGATGATGCGGGCCGATTTCGCCTTCGCGGCGGCGGTGCCGGACGCTGCCGCCGTGGAAGAGTTCAATATACTGCTGGGGGCCTGTGCGGATGTATTCAATCCAGGGGCTCCCATCCTCTGCCGGCACACTGAAAGCGTGATCCAGCTGCAGAACTTCGGTATAAAATTGAATGGACGCAGCCATGTCTCCGCTCGTAAAAGCCGTGTGGGCCGTTCCGATAATGCTCATAGTCGGTGTCCTCCTTTGACTGGATATACTGCCACAGACGGGCGGCGCTCCATTGGTACGGAAGCCGGAGCCCCCCTGCTGTGGGATGTCTTACATTATAGAAAACAGCAGGGCCTTCCTGCAAGGGCGTTTGCCGTAGGCAGATTCTGGGTATAAGAATTGGAGAGTATGAAAGAGAGAGGTGGAGCAGGATGGCGAAACTCAGAAAAATTGTCGTAGTCATTCAACTAGTCGTTGTAGCATGGCAGCTGATTCAGCGGCTGCGCCGATAATATCCTGAAGGAGGAATCGATGAATGAGCCGCATTGCATGTGTGATGACCAATATGTTTGAGGATTCAGAGTATACGTCCCCGCTGGAAGCGTTCGAAAAAGAGGGACATACGGTGACCGTGATTGAAAAAGAGAAAGGGAAAAAAGTGACCGGCAAAAATGGGGAAGCAGAAGTAGAAACGGATATGGGTATTGATGATGCCGATCCAGCTTCCTTTGATGCCCTGTTCATTCCTGGTGGATTCTCACCGGATATTCTGCGGGCAGATGACCGCTTTGTCGCCTTCTCCAAGCATTTTGTCCTTCATGACAAGCCGATTTTTGCTATCTGTCACGGCCCGCAGCTGCTGATTACAGCAGACGTGCTGTATGGACGGAAAATGACCGGGTTTGTTTCCATCCAGGTGGACCTGCGTCATGCAGGAGCTGTTGTGTTTGATGAAGAAGTAGTCGTCGATCACGGCCTCGTCACGAGCCGGACACCTCATGATCTGGACGCATTCAACCGCGAGAGCGTGAAGCAGCTGAAGGCCTGATCCCTCAATCTGTTCTGACGGAAACGAACGGAGCGTTCCATGAAAAGGCAGCCTTTCCAGCGGAACAAGCAGGCAGGGAGAAAGAGACGGCAGGCACGTCCGAATGAGCAAGGAGCCTGTACAAGGAAAAAAAGAAGCCGATCGGAAGACGTGTTCTTCGCTGATCGGCTTCTTTTTTCGCATGATAGGACTGTATAAGTTTTCATACAGTGTGACGGCGGCTCCATGCGCTGTTCGGGAAGAAACAAAGAACGTTTTCTTCCCTAAAAAAGCCTGCAGCGACTCCGCACGCCATTCCAACCAAAAGGCGCTTTGCGCTTTTGATCTAAACGTCAAACAACACGTACAAAAATAAGACGCTATGCCTGTCGAAGTCGCCGCCTTCTGCTCGGTCACACCAAAAAGCGTAGACCTTCCTCTTTTTTCAAGAGCGGCATAGGGTCAATCGGCCGCCGGTGACGCTTATTTTGAAGTATAGGAATATACACGTTTTCATACAGGAAGACGACGGCATCATGCGCTGCACGGAAAAACAGACGGAGGCGTGTTCCGTCCTTTTCTGCTCTGAGGGAACCGGGCAGCAGGCGTGTCCCGCCTCAGGCTCGCTCAGGAATCCGTCTGGAGGTAGTCGTTTAAGGCTCGCAGGTGAGGTGGAGCGTCTTCCGCGTCTTCCACCATCATTTCAATGAGTCTGACCCCCTCCGGTGCCGGGCGCTCCAGTACTTCCTGCAGCTCTCCTGCCCGCCGTACCGTGATTGTCTCGGCATCGGGCACGAAGGCTTCGGTGATTCTTTTATAATCCCAGGAAGGAATATCATTGTAGGCTGCATGGGGTCTGGCAGGGTGAAGGTTCCGTTCCACGCTGTAGCCGCTGTTGTTCAAGAGAACGATAGTCAGCGACAGCCCTTCCGTCTGCAGCGCACTGAGTTCCTGCACTGTCAGCTGAAAGGAACCATCGCCGATGAAGCACCAGCACCTTGTCTCCGGCGCCGCCGCTGCAGCTCCAACCGCGGCAGGGAGTGCGTAGCCGATACTCTGCCAGGATCCCTGGCTGAGCATCCGGGCTCCGGGTGGCAGCTGCACATACGGCATTCCATAGGAGAAGGAGCCGGTCTCGACGACGAGAAGGTCGTCGCTGCTGAGTGCATCTTCAATCAGAGGATAGTAGCTCGCTGCCCGCAGAGGAGCCGTTTCCTCCGGCAGGTGCCACTGCACGTGCCACTGCACGTGCCTTTCTCCCGGCGGCCGTACGACATTCTCTTTGTCGAGCAGATGGTCGAGTACCGCAGCAGCCGGAGCCCCTTCGATCCACTCGCCAAAAAGGGAAGTGTGGAAAGGCTGCAGGTCGATGCGTTTTGAATCCGGGAGGTCTGCCGTGAATTTAGCTGTATTGAAATCGGAGAGCAGCAGTCCTGCTGTAAGCAGGAGATCTGCCCCTTCCACCTGCTCCCGCACATCCTCCGGGCCGAAGCGGCCGCCGTACATGCCGATATACTGTTTATCCTGCTCGGGAAAGGCGCTCTTTCCCTGCAGGGTCTGAGCTGTTGGCAGCTGATAATGTCGGCTGAAAGCCGTGACGGCATCTTCCAGGCCGAACCGGGACGTATACATATCCACAAGCAGCACAGGGTTTTCTGCAAGGCGGAGCGATTCATGAATCCAGTCTGCGGTCTTTTCTGCATGTTTCGCCTCTATTGGAGCAGGGAAGGTCGGCTCCGGCATGTCGATCTCGGCTTTCGCTGTATCCTGAGGGATGTCGAGATAAACGGGCTGCCGCTGTTCCAGAGCCAGCTGAATGACGCGGGGAATCGTTTCGGCCGCATTCTCCGGTGTCACTTGCACAGCTTCTGCGCTTAATTCGCTGTGGATCCGCCGGAATACATCGAAATCGCCATTCATGAGCGTGTGGTGTGCCAATGCGTTCGCTTCCTGTGTGGAGGAAGGGGGAGAACCGACAACATGAATGATTGGAATGGATTCACTGGCGGCGCCGGCCATAGCATTCGCAGCACTTAAATCGCCGACGCCGAATGTCGTGAGGAGAGCGGAAGCTCCTTTGATTCTGGCATAGCCGTCTGCACTGTAGCCGGCATTCAATTCATTTCTGCTGACGATCATCCGAAGGTCGGGACGTGTTTCGAGTTCGTCAAACAGGGCGAAATTGTAGTCGCCCGGCACGCCGAAGACATCGAGGATGCCGGCATCTCTCAAGGCATCGAATAGAAGCGCCCGTACAGTGATTTTTTTCATGATCTACTCCTCCTGTCGCTGGTCTGGGTACCATCGGTTCAAGCCCTCGATCGCTTCGGGGCGCTTGTCTTCCTCCTCTGATATTGTATGCTTTCTTACACACGTTAAAAATCGCGCCAGAAGTGAAAGACTTCTGGCGCGGCGCGTTCCATCCGGAAAATGGAAGACACGTTGTTCTGGTTTATGAAGGGGCATGCTGTGCAGGCAAGGGTGTCAGGCCTTGTTCCAGTGTACCTTCATATCGACGCCTGCTGCTTTCAACGTGGTGAAAACGGGACAGCGTGCATCTGTTTTTTCCTGAAGTTCCTGAATGCGGGACTCGTCTTCACTCGTTTTTACATCAGCATGGACCGTCACGGTCTGGAAGTACGGGCGTACATCCGCCTGTCCCATCAGTCCGCGCGGATCGAGCTCTCCGTGAATATCAAAGTGGATGCTCTGCAGATCGAATTGGGTTTCTTTCGCAACCATATTAGCCACAACCGTTTCACAGCCGGCAAGAGAAGCGAGCAGGTTGCCAAGAGGGTCGGGTCCTTTATCGGCACCGCCCATGCTCGGCGGCTCGTCAATCGTCACATGATGTCCACCCTGTGTTTCCACCTGGGTTGTCATGTTTTCTGTAGAGCCGGTAACGCGGAATTCCATTTTATTTTCTGCCATCATAAAAACCTCCTGAAAAATCTCTCTCCGTCCATCTTCCCTTGAAGCACTTCCTCTAAACAAACATCGCTCTGGGCAGGGGATGGAATGTAGGGTACAATAGATATCGTTTGTGGTTTTTCTCTATACAGCGGTGTGCTGGCAGGTCCTTTAACAAGCCTGCGGTACACGCCGTTCCAAACAAAAGGAGCTCCGTGCTTTTGTTCTTTGCCGGGAAAGGAGGATGGTCTCATGTGGGAGACATTGAACGTGATCGGCACGATTGCGTTTGCAATGAGCGGCGTCAACGTTGCGCTGGAAGAGCGCTACGACTTGATGGGCGTGTATATATTAGGTTTCATTACGGCCTTCGGGGGAGGGGCAGTGAGAAATCTGTTGATTGGTGTACCGGTCGCAGAATTGTGGAATCAGGGAACCCTGTTTACGATCGCGTTTCTCGTGATGACTGGAGCCTTCCTGTTTCCGCACCTCGTCCGCTGGACCCTGCTGCGCCGCGGGGTGTTTTTTGATGCGATCGGCCTCGGTGCTTTTTCGGTGCAGGGAGCGCTGTATGCCCATTCTATGGGGCTGCCGCTCAGTGCTTCGATTGCCGCCGCCGCCCTGACGGGGACAGGAGGGGGCATGATCCGGGATGTGCTTGCCGGGCGAAAACCATTGTTTCTGCAGAAAGAAATTTATATTGCCTGGACGATCATTCCCGGCATTGTCGTCGGTATGGGCTGGGTCAGTCATCCGCTGGAACTGCTCGGGATCGTCCTTCTGGTCGTGGCCCTGCGGCTCTTTTCTGTACACTATCAGTGGTCCCTGCCGAGCCGGCTGCCTCCGAAGCAGCAGAGCTGACAACAAAACAAACCACCGCGCCGGCTGTCGGCGCGGTGGTGTCTGGGAGAGGAGCTGTCCACGGGACGGCTCCTTTTTCATTCATGATCGCGTGGCTTTTACAGGCTCATGCCATCAGGTGCGTTCGTCACGACGATGATGACTTTGCCTTCATCCAGCTTTTCTTCGAGTTCGTTGGCACGATCCTTAGAAAAACCGAGTTCTTCAAACTGGGCGCGGAGCTCATCGCCTTTCTTGCGGAAAACGTTCTTCGCTGCCGTACCGAAGTTCATGTCGTCGGTATCAACCGTGTTAGCATCTGCATTTTCCGCTACGCGGTCCGTGCGGTCGTCGTCATGAGTCAGGACATAAATGTCGTCTTCGGAAATGCTCTTTTCTTTCAATCCTGCTACGGCATCGACAACTTCCTGATCATTGTAAAACTCTTTATAAATCGGATTCATCTGGTAAAACGCCTCCTGTAGAAAATTTGGCAGCTCTGCTGTCCTATGGACGTATTTACCATCATTCAGCCATTTTCAAACCCATAAATTTATTCGGAAGCAGGAAGGTCGTCAATTAATTTTTCAGCCGCCCGTCTGTAGACGTTGCTCTGGTGAATCAGCTGGAGAATCAGCAGCACCTGCTGGACGTACGGATCGTATGCTTTCGCGTCCAGTTCGACTCCGGCAGCCTGTTCCTTCATCGCAGCCCGCGTGACTTCCGTTTTCTCTGAAGCGTCATGTGCAAAAGAGGAATAGAGGTCCCGCACACTGATATGTTCCTGTACAGCAGGGTGGGTCAGCATGTGGTGGATGTCTTTCAGGGCGAGCGCCCCTTTCAGTTCATAGATGAGGCCGATGAGCATCACGTGTTCTTTCGTATACCGCTTGTTTTTCGCAGGGGAGATCAGGCCGCCTTTGGCGTAGTTATTGATCATGGTTTTCGTCATGATCTTCTCTTTCTCGGCGCGTTTTAATTCCTGGTAGGTTAGTTCAAACAGCTGGATGACTTGATCCATATACAAATCGAGGTCCGGGAGCTGCTCCACATCAACATGGCGTTCCAGCGTCATTTCTTCTAGTTTTTTCTCGAGGGACATCATTCATTCATCTCCTTTAGTAGGAATCTGTCAGCTTGGTCTTCATGCGTACTGCTGCTTCATTATCCATTTCATGTATCACTTGCAAAAAATCGCTTCATCCTGTTATTTATAGTAGCAGAAAAAGCTGAAACATGTTACTATGTAGTTATTGAAACTACGTATGAACACAAAGGAGATACATATGAGCACACACACATTCACGAAAGAAGAAGAGGTCGTCAATTCCATTACGCATGCAGTCGGCATCGTCATCAGTATTGTCACGCTGATCCTTCTCACGGTCTATGCGGCTATGTACGGCACGACGATCCATCTTGTCAGTTTTATTCTTTTCGGTGTGACTATGCTGCTGCTCTACACCTCATCGACACTCCTGCACGCCCTGCCGAAGGGGCGTTGGAAAGACACCTTTGAAGTGATGGATCATGCTTCCATTTACTTTTTCATCGCGGGAACGTACACGCCCTTCCTGTTCATTGCTGTACAGGGACCCCTTGGCTGGACGTTGTTCGGCGTCGTCTGGGGAGCGGCACTTGCGGGTACGGTGCTGAAATTTTTCTTTGTGAAAAAATACATGTTCCTCTCGACGGCAGGATACATTGTCATCGGCTGGCAGATGGTCTTCGTATGGGATTCGATTACGGCATCGCTCTCCAGCACGGGACTTGCTTTTCTGATTACCGGCGGCATTCTGTACACGGTAGGGGCTGTCTTCTACATGTGGCGCGCATTCAAATACCACCATGCCGTCTGGCACCTCTTTGTTCTGGCAGGTACAGCGGCCCATATTATCTCCGTATCGACGCTGCTGCACATTAATTTCACGTGAAACAAACAGGCTGAAGTTCTGGTTCTTCCGGACTTCAGCCTGACGTTTGTTTTCTGGAAAAGCGGAGCAGCTTTTCTTCTTTCCTCATCGCATTAATTTCCCCGCCGATTAACAGAATAAGCGACGCAAGGTGAAACCAGAGCATGAGTGCAATGACCGTTCCGATCGTGCCATAAGTGGCGGAGAAATCCGCAAACTGATTCAGGTACATAGAGAAGGCATAGGAGAGGAGCTGCCAGCCGGCCGTCGCAGTGAGCGCTCCGATGTATACATCCCGAAAGCGGAGCCGCACGCTGGGACCGACCCAGTAAAGCAGCAGGAAGACGGAAAAGATCACAGTGGAAGTAAGGACCCATCGGAAAAGGTTCATATCGAAAATCACGAAATCCAGCGCCAGCCATTCCTGTACCTGAGATCCGATTCCCTGCAGAAAGAGGGCGAGAAGGATCACGATGAACATCCCGAGCGTCAGTCCGAGGGCAATGAACCGCTCAAACAAAAGAGAACGCTTCTCGGTCGTTTTATAAGCCAGGTTTAACGAACGCAGGATGGAATTCATTCCGAGAGACGCAGTCCATAAGGTGAACAGGGCACCAAAGGACAGCAGGCCCGGCTGATTTTGGGCTGTCAGGATGTCCCACTGGTTCTCAATCACTTCCAGCACACCGGGAGGGATGTAAATCTGCTGAAGCAGCTGGTACACCTGGGCGTAGGAAAACGGCAGGTAGGAGAGCAGGCTCACGACGACAATCAAGAAAGGAAAAATTGAGAGAAGCAGAAAATAAGCACTCTGCGCCCCGAGATGAATCAGCCCGTGCTCCTGGAAGCGGCGGAAGAATTCCTTGATTGCTCTCATGTGTGTCTCACGGCTTTTTTGATCCTCTTCAGTCCTTCTTTCACGGTATCCCTTGGACATGCGATGTTCATTCGGGCGAACCCTTTTCCACCTTCCCCAAAGCTGTGGCCGGGGTTCATCGCGACGGCCCCTTTCTCAAGCAGTGCTTTCTGGAGCTCGCTGTTAGACAACCCTGTGCCGCGGAAATCAAGCCAGAGCAGGTAGGTGGCTTCCGGCTGGAATGCTTTCACTTCCGGCAGCTCAGCCTGGAGGAAAGAATCGACAAGACGGATGTTGCCTTCCAGGTAGTGGAGCAGTTCGTTCAGCCAGTTTTCGCCATGCTCGTACGCCGCCTGCATCGCCAGAATACCGAACGTGTTCAGCGTGAAAAACCCGTTCTGCTTGTCGATTTTCTCCATCGCGGTTCTCCAGTCTTCTCTTTCCGTAATAATAGAGGAGGCCTGCAGTCCGGCAAGATTGAACGTTTTACTCGGCGCCGTAAGGGTGATGGTCTGACGGCTGATGGCTTCTGACAAGGCTGCTGCCGGCACGTGCACGTGCGGAGCAAAAACGAGATCATGATGAATCTCGTCTGCAATCAGAATCACCTCGTAACGGACGCACAATTGCCCCAGCTGCTGAAGTTCTTCTCTCGTCCATACACGGCCGACCGGATTGTGCGGAGAGCATAGAAGGAACATGCGTACCCCGGACTGAAAAGCCGTTTCGAGCTCGTTGAAATCGATGCTGTACGTCCCGTTCTCTTCGACAAGTGGACAGTCAACAACCTCCCTGTTATTATCTTTCACCATGGAGAAAAAGGGCGGGTAGACAGGGGACTGGAGGGCGATTTTATCACCGGGCTCCGTGAGAGCCTGAATTGCTTTGCCGATCGATGGCACGACCCCGTGGCTGAACTGGATCCAATCCAGGTCAACGCTCCAGTCATGACGGTGCTGCATCCAGTCACGGACAGCCTCTTTCACCCGCGTACTGATATACGTATAGCCGTACAGGCCATGGGCCGCCCGCTGTTGGATGGCCTCCATCACAGCTTCCGGAGGATGAAAATCCATATCAGCCACCCACATAGGGAGAAGCGGATGTTCGGTCTGAAAGACGTCTTTCGTTCTGTCCCACTTCACGGACAGTGTATTCGTTCGATCGATATATTCCTGAAAATAATGCATATACTCACAGCCTTCCCGCAGGTGCAACCGTCAAACGGCAGACCTGTACGATAATGGATTACAGGTTTCATTATACAGAAAGAAGGGGGAATCTGCTAAAATACGGAGGGGAAGAAGAAAAAGAGGAGAGAGGCACACCGCTGTTGTGTGCTGCTGATCCACGAAGGAGTCCTGTTTCATGTTTCGTATGTTAATCAAGCTGACGATGTTGTTGTTCGGCGTCCTCGTCGTTTACAGCATCATTCATGCGTTTTTGTTCGAGCTTATAGGGGGAATGGAGCTGATCACAGAAAGCCGGTGGAGTTCCCTGTTCTTTCTGCTGCAGATGGGAGGAATCCTCGCGTTTGTCACCATCTATTACCGCAATCGGCTCGCGCCTGCCGCTGAGGGGCAGCTGCCGGCACGTCCTCCGCTGACCGATGTATGGAAAAAGAGGCTGATCGGGCTTGGGGCTGCTGCCTTTCTCGCGTCGTATGTACTGCTGTTTCTGGCAGCTGTTCAAGGGTAACCCGGGAAGCACAGCAAAAAAACACCGCCGTCGTGGCGGTGTTTTTTGTTTCAGCGGATTCGCTGGCTGCACGCTGTTGGTCGGTGGTGAGGACGACGGTATAAGAGACCCAACCGGTACCTTTCAGGCGTACTTCCCAATGTGTTCATCAGGACCCTTGTCGTGGTCAGTCGCTGGAGCAGCTCAAAAGGCATTCTCCGCAGTTGCACTGGGTTCGTGTTGATCAGCAGGAATCTGCGTCATTTCAGCACGGGATTCGTTCACGTAGACGGGCGGAGTGATGGTTGAGCCTCTTATACTTTCGTCCTTAGTAACCTCTACCCTTTCCTGCATGGAAGTAAACATCGAAGTTGTTATTTTATTTTCCGCCGATTCGTTCCGAACTGATCGTCCTTCCTTGGTACTTGTTGTCAGATACAACGTAACGAAGCGACAACCTGCGGTGGGGGCTGAGCCGGCCTGTACGCAGGCGTACGCGCATCGTATCTACAGGAAGGGAGAAGGAACATCACGCAGGTGGACGGATGCTCTGCTGCAAACGAAAAGAGACGGAGCATTTTATATAACAGCTGGACGAAAACCCACCGGAAGAGCAGGATGCTTCCGGTGGGAGAAGGGAGTTCGTCCATGCGCCGTCATCAACGTGATGCGGTGCTTTTCGTGATTACAGGAGTGCCTCCGCAGCTGCCAGACCGGAAAGAACCGCGCTTTCGACCCTGGTGTATCCTGCCTCATCATCAGGGTAGAGAAACGCATCCCCGGCAAGGTAGAGCGGATAGCTGTCCAGCTGGTAATAAGGGGCATGATGTACGTGAAGTGCATCGGAATAACGCCATTTTTTCAGCTGCACATCATGGATGTCGGACGTCCAGATGGAAGAGACGGCCGCTTGCAACGCTTGTAAAATATCGTCATCCTCGTTTTCGAAATGAGATTTGCTCCACTCGGCGGTCATATAGACAGTCACGATTGGTTCTTCCGATATCCCTTTCTGATCGTTCGCGGCCGCTTTGGCAACACCTTCAGGCAGGCTTTGGTCCATGAGGCCATGGTCTCCGAACGCCTGCGGCTCTTTCAGGTGAAAGAGACCTGCAATGCATGGATCGTAATGAAAAGCTGCCAGGGCTGCACTCGTGTGCGTCTCTATTTCGAGAGAGGAACGCTCCAGCATCTCCAGCGTTTGAGGAACGGGGGCTGTCAGAATCGCTGCATCAGCCGTGTACAACTCCCCGTCTTCAGAAGCCAGCGTTAATCCGAAATCCTCGGATTCCACACGAATGATTTTTTCCTGCAGAATAACGCTGATGTCTTCGGCCATATGTTTCACGAGCTGATTCATCCCAAAAGAAGCACGGTAACGGGGATGGTCTTCTCCGAACCAGGGAGTGACATGCCCCTGCTTTTCCCAGTCATGCACCATGCGTTTGAACGCCTCAGACCGGGCAGTGAAAAATTGTGCCCCGTGGTCGGCTTTTCCACCGTCCATCCGCCGTGTGGCCATTCGTCCACCGACGCTGCGGCTTTTTTCAATAATAAAAGGGCGGTGACCGGCTTCTTTAAGCCGTCGAGCGGCAAACACGCCCGCGAGGCCGCCCCCAACTACTGCGATATCCATCATGTATTCCCCCTTTCCTGACCAGTACCCTGTTCTTGGCAGGAGGAAACGCCTTCAAACCATCGAAGGGAAGCCGGGAAGTTCGACGAGCCGATTCTATGAAAACCATCAGGGGACGCTGATGGTAAAGTTCGCCTGGATATGGCCTCAGCAGAGGAAACACGAGACGCCTGAGTAAGCAGTGCCCTCCCTCTGGTTGTACTCCTCAATTATTTCCCATGGGCCGGAGATGCAAGGAGCTCGCGACGAGAGAAAGCCTCAAATCATGACCTAGACAGCCTGTTTAAAATTGAGCGTGCCTGAGCAGATGCTGGTCCATTTGAACAACTTGCATGCTTGATAAGAAAGGCCCTCTCCATATTATGATGGTGAGGGCCTTTCCTTTTTATTGAGAGGAAGGCAGAGGAATCTGCCTCCTGTTAAAACCTCTGTCAGAGACAGGCGGCGTTATTCCATGTCGTCCTGATCTATCTGCCATGCCCCGTTACGACGCGGATCGCCGCCGCCGTAAATGCCGGTAACATCGCCGCCATCGTTTAAGGTCAGGCCAGTTGCTTGAATTCCCCCATAAAAGAGCGGCGAGGTATGACTGACAACCGAATACTGGTAATCCTCTCCGCGGAGACGTTCGACAGCTTCTGGAGAGATATCCTCATCTTCGACATATATAACATCATCCTCATTATAGAACCGTGGATGCTCAATGGCCTCCTGAAGGTTCATCTCTTCTCCATCTTCATTGATACCGTGCTGATATTGGAGAATGGTCTGAAGCAGCATTACAGGAATGCGGCGTCCTCCTGGAGAGCCTATTCCTAGTACAGGACGGCCTTTTTCTTCAAAAATCATCGGAGCAACGAACGTCCGCGGTCGTTTGCCAGGTTCAAAGTAGTTCGGTGATTCTTCGTTGTCACTAAAGTTATTCATTTGGTTATTCAGGAAAAATCCGTCTATATGGTAACCAGAGCCATAAAACTCCCCAAGAGAGTGAGTAGACGATACCATTCGACCATCCTGGTCAATAATGACAAAATGGGTCGTGTGCCGGGCATCGGCTGTCTCAGCAGGAGAGTCAAACAATTCTCCCGGAGCCGAAATGCCTTCGTACGACATGTTTTCCAGCAGCTCGCTGATGAAAGTGTCGTCGGTAAGAGCTGCGTGCTCTACGTCAGCAAATTCCGGATCACCGAGTGTATCAAGTCGACTGCTGTAGGTGACCTTGGCAATCTCATTGACAAGATGCATATAGCTGTGCAGGTGTTCCGGCTCATTAACCAGCTGCTGCATCGCAGTTGAATCCGAGTTGAGCTCTTCGCCTTCTGGAAGGTTTTCTTCAAGAATGGTTTCCAGATGGCCGGTTTCTTCTAACTGTTCAGCAAGCTGAAGGCCCTGTACAACGACGGCACCAGAGGAAGGGGAAGGACCGCCATAGACAGTCTGGTCTCCAATCTCAGCTTCCACGGGGTCCGTCACCTGTGTTTCATATGCGCTGAAATCTTCTTCCGTGAAGCCGAAAGCAGGATCCTCAGCAAGCGTTTCTGCCAGCTGGTCATAAAAGGCGGACGGGTCTTCCCGGATCAATTCGAAAGTCTCGGCGAGTTCTTCCTGCTCCAGCGTTTCATTCACTTCCAATGTCTGACCCTCCGGGAAGAAGCGATTAAAATCGTCCGCATCCATGTTCGCTTCCAGTCTTCGGGCAGCGTTTCCAGTCTGCTGGTAGAAGATATTACCTACGTCGAACCCTTCGCGGGCATAGTTGATAGGCGTATCAAAAAGTTCGTCCCACGGAAGCTCTCCCATTTCGCTGTGAGCTGTATGAAGTCCGTCTACCAGGCCGGGTACAGCTATCTGGTTATCTTTCAGACTGTTTCCGTTAAACAAGTCACTGCTCTCGGCTGCTGCTTCACGATAATCATAGGTCAAGGCGCCTTCCTCAGGATCATGGACCATCATCAGGCCGCCGCCGCCGATACCGGATCCGTATGGTTCTACGACGTTCAGCGTCAGCGAAACGGCTACAGCGGCATCAATCGCATTGCCGCCCTGCTCCAGGATTTCCATCCCTGCTTCAGCTGCTAGTGGGTGAGCCGAACTTACACCGTACACACCGATCGGTCCCGGAGTTTCTTCCATTTCCGTGTGCTGTTCGTTCTCGTCAGCATCTTCGTCAGGCTGATTTTCTGATTCAGGCTGCTCCGGCTCAATACTCTCCTCGTTACCTCCGACTTCAATGGTGTCTACCTGCCGATCTTCATAGGCGGAGCCGGAGTACGGATCACGAAAAGGGTCCAAGGCATTCGAGAAATAGACGTTCCATGCAATAAGCCCGACGAGCACAACGGAGGAAGCAATATGAGTCCACTTTAAATAAGGTTTGTAATTCATGAGGTCACTCCTTCATTAATCCAGAACGCCGGCGGCATCAAGGTCAATAACAAGCCGGTCGTTCTCCACATCCCAAAGATCCCGGTCCAGCTCTTTGCGCAGCGTCCGGAATATACGGTAATCATAGTACGGTTTCAAAGGACCCGCGGTTTCTCTAGGTATGGTATCTTGAATCCGCATCGGTACAAAGGAAAGCTCTCTGGATCCGTCTTCGAGAAAATCGAGTTGGGCAATAGCCGATTCTTTCGTACGTGACCATCCCTGGTCAAAGACAAAGTTGCCCAGGCTGTTGATAACAAGGGTATTGTTTCCGTCGTTCCCTTCCTCGATCGTGACGGGTTCCAATACGTGGGAGTGGTGGCCGATGATTAGGTCGGCGCCGTTATTAGCCAGGAAGTCCGCAAGCTCTTCCTGCTCTTCGTTATAGCCTACCTGGTACTCATCTCCCCAGTGGATGTGCACAGCGAGAATGTCGACGTCGTCCTGTACGTCATTCATCTGCGAGCGCAGTACTTCCAGTCCGACATATTCCGTTGTGAATACACCTGATACGGTGTCCGAGGCGCTGAATCCCTGCACAAAGACATCGGTAATCCCGACAATGCCCATCGTCGTATCATCGTCGATATCGTACGTTTTCACCTCACCGGCATTCAGCTCGTCTTCTTCAACGTTATCTTCATTTGTCGTCAGAAGGTCACCGATGCCGTGCGTATCAATCTCGTCTTCATGATCTTTAAAATGGGCAAGAGTCTGCTCAGCAGACAAACTTCCATAGTCAAGCATATGGTTGTTGGCCAGATTCACCGAGTCAAACCCTGCATCGATAAGTGCATCGATCGAGTTTGGTTCAGCGTAAAAATGAATATCTTTGTTGTAGAGTTCAGCTTCTTCAATAGCGTCCTCCGGGAGGCGGAACGTGTCAATGTCCGACTCGGAAAAACCAGCCTCCTGCAGGCCCTCTTCGCGGTAGATGGAGTTGGAAAGCTCCTCGATGTCGATATCGTCTTCCGCTATTCTCTCGTCGATTTCACTCACATCAAACTCGCCGATGACCGGGTTCTCAAAGTTTCCAGTCGTAAAATCCGAATCTTCAAAGAACGGCTCAACGTAGCGGAACACGCGGCTGATGTCTTCGCCCTGCTGGTTGGCTGCATCGAGTACGTGACGTCCCAGCAGCATATCGCCCACCATGGACATGCGGTATTCTACGTCATCCTCTCTCGTTTCTTGCGGTTCGCCGCCGGCCACAAACATGCTCCATCCGAATAGAGGGATGGACAATACGGCCAGGGTTATTAACGAATCGCGCAGGGCATGCTTTTTATGGCGCTGTTGAAACAGCTTCATTTTTTCATGAAAAGTAAATTCTCGCTTCGTCATGCTGGGTCACCCATTCTAAAATAAATGATAAACAGTAATAATGACAAAAGTGGCAAAGGCAATGATAAACGTGGAAGAGAACGTCGGCAGAATCCCCTGTTTCTGTATCGAGTTGGCGATGAGACCGGGGACGATAACCCCGATCCCCCGGAGCTCGAAGATTTCAAACCCGACAAGCGGATAGGAGAAGTCCCATGCCATTTTCAAGATGATGCCGACAGCAAGCATAGCGCCGAATTTTCTCCGGCCGTAAAGAACGGTAAATCGGCTGATCAGCTGGGTGACAACAAGGTATGTAACAATACTGATCGCAGCTACGACAAGCAGGTACATAATCTGATCAAACACGAGGGCCAGGTAGCCTGGGACAACAAGTCCAGCCGGAACAATACCGGTCTTCTCTGAATAGAGAAGGGAAAGAAGAACACCAATAACAATCGCAATATATAAGTCCGTTCCAAACAACGTATGACAGCTCCTTATTTTTCAGTTTCCGGTGACTCCGGATGAAACCGGCGCAGCACGGCGCCGGTTTGGTTGTCAGTTCTGTTCCGCGAGGGTTCTGCTTCGGCGGGGCGGGAAGGCTGCTGGCGTTTCGCTGCCAATAGCCTCCTTCATTGCCATTGCTTCGACTCCTTCGGCAATCTCTTCGCCGCCGCCGTGAATATTTCCGATACCGTACAAGATGGTTTTCGGAGGTAGCAGTTCAATGCGGCGGAGTACTTCGGAAGTGCTTTTCTTCTCTAAATTAATGAATTCTCCGGCCGGGAGGCGGCCCTCTTCATAGGCCTGCGCCACCGGACCGGCTGCGCGTCCGGTTGCAATCAGCGTATCGACTTCAAGATGCGGAAGGACTTCTTCGACAAACTGAATGGTCCGCTCCACCCGGTCGTCCCGGCAGTTCATCAGCACCGCTTTATGCTCGGCGTCGTAGTCAAGCTCCAGAATACGGTTCCAGATATTCTGCGTCGACGTTGCATCATTAGCGGCAAAGCCATTAAAGAACCAGCTCGGCTCTTCTTCCGGACCGAAAGTGTGGATGCGCATAGCTCCTGGATCGACCGGAGCGTTGACCATGCCCCGCATGGCTGTCTCCCGGTCAATATCGAGAATATCTGCCACAGCGAGGCCGATCGCAGCATTTTCGGCAAACATCATATAAGGAAACTGCTGGAGGTAGCTCTCGTCGATGCCTTCTGTCGAGAAAAAGACGGCTTCTGAATTCTTCTTGGCCGCTTCTTTCCTGAAGTAGTCTGCGTATTCATTTTCCGGAAGGACCACCCATCCGTTTTTCGGGATAGTACGGCTGAAGGCTTCCGCAATCTGATCCAGCGTCGGTCCCATGGAATCGAGGTGGTCCTCGATAATATTCGTGATGACCGTAATGTGCGGCTGGACGAAATGTTTCTCGAAGATGTATTGATATTCGGGGTTGACCGCCATACATTCAGCGGCAAACGTATCGACCCTTCGTTTGGATACGGCGTGGTTGATGATTTTCTGTTCAGATATGTTGGGACCCTGCAGGCTTCGTGTGATCGGAATCTCGTCTTCCTGATCCCAATAAAAAAGCCGCGGGGAGGTGCCGGTTGTTTTTCCGGCTGTCCGGTGACCCGCTTCTCTGGCGATTCCCATAATCAGCCGGGTGACCGTGGACTTGCCGCGGATGCCGTTAATGAGGATTCTTTTGTCAATTCGGTTGATGCTCCGCTGCATTTTTTTCCGCTCTCGTATACCTATATAGAGAACGAGCAGCCCAAGCAGGCTGACATAAACAACTTCATGCATGTTCTGATTACCTCCTGGTGGTTCGTCGGACCGGAAAAGCCGGTCATGTGTCTGTCTACTGTCTTTTGTTTCGACATAATCTGCTTTTTTCTGCGGGTACCTGCTTCATTATAACAAATCGAGCAGGAGGAAGGTATAAAAGCGCGAAACATTTTCATTATACCCTGTAACTGCTACACTGATACATGAATGTTGTCGAAAATAATGAAGCATCCTAAAAAGGGAGTACAGACATGGGACGAATTTTGTATATTACCGCCGTAAATAAGGAAAAAGAGGCCGTGGCCCGTTCAGTTCGATCGCCCGTCCACACTTGTGGATTCGGTCCGGTGCAGGCAGCCGTCCGCACAGCCTCGCTCCTCGCCGTCGAAAAACCGGATATGATTGTGAATGCCGGTATAGCCGGTGCCTACCCGGGCCGAGCGCAAATCGGCAGTACCGTACTTGCTCGTTCAAGTGTGCTGCCGGAACTCGGGGCAGAGAAAGAGGATGGTTTTCTTCCTGTGACGGAGATGGGCTTCGGACGGAACGAATGGCCGGGAGCCCTTGATTTGATAAAAGAGAAGCTGCCGTTTCAGCAGGGACAGATCCTGACAGTAATGACGGCTGCGGGAACGGAGGCAACCTGCCGGACCCGTATGGAACAATGGCCCGAAGCCGCCGCAGAGGCGATGGAAGGCGCCGGGGCCGCCGCCGCAGCAGCCGAAGCCGGCATTCCTTTTCTGGAACTGCGGACGATATCGAATACAGCAGGACCAAGATCAGAACAAGTATGGAAGCTGGATGAGGCGCTCGATGCGTTGGCGCACTCCTGCCGGCTCCTGGAGGAGGTACTACAGCCATGATGAAAAGCATCGCATTTTCCCCATGTCCAAACGATACATTTATTTTCCACGATCTCGTCCATAATCAGATTCCCGGGGTACAGGCCCCGGAAGAGATTGTGTATGCAGACATTGATAAAACGAATGGATGGGCTGCAGAGCAGACTGGGCCCGATGTCATGAAAATATCTTTCGCGGCTTTTCCTTATGCAGCAGAACATTATCAGCTGCTGCAGTGCGGAGGAGCACTCGGCAGAGGATGCGGGCCACTCCTGCTGGAGAAGGAACAGCCGGAAGAGAAAGCGTGGGGACAGAAAACCATCGCCGTGCCGAGCGAAAAATCCACCGCTTATATGCTGTTCCGCTTGTGGCAGAAGCAGCAGCAGTCCAGTCAGGCAGCGATTCAGGTGCTGCCTTTCGACGATATCATGCCGGCCGTCCGGGATGGCAGGGTGGACGCCGGGCTCGTCATTCACGAAGCCAGATTCACCTATCATCAATACGGACTCACGAAACGGGTCGACCTTGGCGAGTGGTGGGAGGCCGATACAGGCGCGCCGATTCCATTAGGAGCCATTATCGCCAAAAAGAGTGTGGATGCCGAACTGCTGGCAGCTGCAGTTCGGACGTCACTCGCGCAGGCGTGGGCAGATCCGGAAAAATCGCGGGCCTATGTGATGGAGCACGCACAGGAAATGTCCGAGCAGGTGGCCGACTCGCATATCGATTTGTATGTGAATGAATTCTCTATGGCGCTTGGATCGGAAGGGCGCTATGCGGTTGAAAACCTGCTGACAAGGGCAGCGGAAGAAGGGCTGGTCCCGGAGGTGGACTGGAATACTGTCTGGCATGGATCCCAGATTGAAAACGAGACGTAACGAGCCGGATCGCGGGAAAGAAGGATGGTTCTCCAGAGTGCCTCCAGCGTGGATTCGTCTTACAGCAGGAGCTGAGGAGCTGTCCCTGAGCGAAAAGCTGGAAGGATCAAAGAGGAAACCGTGATTTTCCCCTTTTATGGTTCGGAACGAGAACCGTCCTGTTTGTATTCCCGTATGTTGGTTCCTTTGTTCTCAGCTATAGAGGAAGCCCGGCTTCGGGCTTCTTTTTTCGTTGGGAAAACGTCGGAAGGTTTTTCGGCCGTGCGGGTGCGGACGGCCCAGCCGTTCTCATGCGGTTCGACCAGAACGTCGCGGTCCTGTAGTTCCGGAGAGGCGCTGCCATCAGAATCCGCTGATTCGATCTCACTCTGTGCCTGCTGGAGCAGCTGCTCTATCTCGTGATCGTCCGCGCTGTTGTACCATTTTTTCGCCTGCTCTGTTGCGATAGGGATGGCTTCTCCTTCCTCATAGCCTTCTTCCACCATCGTATTCGCGATGTCGACGGCTTTTTTTCGAACGGGGGTCTCGAGGTTTTTCAGAGAGCTTGGATAGTCGGTCATGTTCCACGGCATTGGTACGGCTCCTTTCCATCTTCTTTTCTATTTAACTCTTATTCCCGGTCTGATGGTGCATAAACGAGTTTATGCATGGAAGAGCAGTGGAATGAAACTAGTACATTCTATGAAAAGGGGAGATTGTATGGACCTGCAGCAAAGAGACGAGCTGACGAGCATCCTGCATGAATGTATGGAAACTTGTAATCACTGTTTTGATGCGTGCCTTCAGGAAGAAGATCCCGGGCATATGGTGAACTGCATCCGGCTGGACCGGGAATGTTCGGATTTCTGCGGCTACGTAGAACAGGCGCTGACAAGAGATACGCCGTTCGCAGAAGAGCTGCTCCGCACCTGTGCAGTTATCTGCCGGGCGTGTGCAGACGAATGCCGCCAGCATCATCACGACCACTGTCAGCGCTGCGCAGAAGTATGCGACCGTTGTGCAGCTATGTGTGAAAAGATTACAGCAGCATAAAAAACAGGTCCCGGACATCTCCGGGACCTGTTTTTTTTGGATGATAGGAATATATGGTTCTAAAATAAATGTTGGGGTAGAGGTTCATTTCCGTGGCATCTTTTCTTCCGTTTCAGGCGGACGCTTGCCAAGGGGCTTGCCCTCAACTCTCCTCTCTTTGCGAGGAGGATGTTCGGACTGCGCTTGATCCCTCTGGCGTCGCCGCCCTTCCCTCCTGAAAAGGGTTCGTTTTTGTTTTTTCTTTTCAAAGAGAATCATAGGTCCGCCATTTGAAGATCGTTTGAGCATTCCTGAGCCTAATCACCCCAACATGTGAATGAGAACTGAATATATACGGTTTTATACGGGGGTACGGCGGCGTTGTCTGCTGCGTGGGAAGCATGAAGCCCCGCGCTTTCCTCTAAGAACCTGCAGCAGCGCCGCCCGCTTGTCGGCTTATCCTACTCCTTCTGCCAGTCTGGGCGCCATTTTTTCAAAATAACGAGGGCAATCAAGGCGCCGGCAAGGGAGCTGATGAGGAAGCCGGGAACAAAAGCGAGAACGGCAGCCCCTTCGCCAAGGAAAATTCGTACGAGCGGAACAGCAGCGAGGGAGCCGAGGACGGCGGTTCCAAAGACCTCTCCCGCAGCAGCACTCCAGGTTTTCTTTTTCCAGCGGTAGGCAAGTCCCGCAAGAAGCGCACCGATCATCCCGCCCGGAAAAGCGAGCAGTGTGCCGAGACCAAGCAGGTTACGGAGCAGGCCGATCATGAAAGCGATCAAAACGGCCGGGCCAGGACCGAGCGTGACGGCAGCAATGACGTTCACGGCATGCTGCACCGGATACGCTCGAGCAACGCCGGCCGGGAACCAGATAAAGGCGGCACCGACGAGGCCGACAGCGGTGAGCATGGCCATGACCGTCAATTTTCGTGTAGACATCTTATCACCTCAAACAGCCATCAAACGCGGCAGTAGTTATGTCAAAAAGCATATCGTCTGAACCATGCAGCGTCAACTCACCAGCGGGCGGAAGGACACCGGATACAGGTCAGATACTTTCATGTGGGGCAGTAACCCTTCTTAAACGCAGGATGTTCACGCAGGGTGGCGCCGGCTCTCTCGGTAAAGACGTATACATGTTTATCACCAAAAAAGGGCGGGCACTCCAGGCAAAGGAGTACCCGCTTTCATGCAGAGTCCGGCTGCAGGCCGCCTCTTCATACATCCAAGTAGTTGACTTCCACTCGACTTTCCTGAACCTGCCCGGAAAATATCAGGAAGGGGAAGCTTCTACATCGACCAGTACTGCTGTCAGCACGAGCCGTTCCCGGTGTGTGCCGACATTCCGGTCGAACTCCCCTGTGCATGTAATCAAGTTCAGGCGCCGTTCATCCGATGGGCCGAATATCGTTTCAATCGGCGCATCATCATAAGGATATATTGCTTCGGATTCGACAGCAAAGGTCAGAATCGTGCCGTCTTCTCCTGTAACATAGATAGGATCTCCTGCTTCCAATTCGTGCAGATCGTAGAAGACAGCAGGGCCATTCATGTCATCAACATGCCCTGCAATAACAGCATTTCCCTGTGCCCCGGGAGCAGCTCCACCGGAAAACCAGCTTGTTTCCCAGCCGGTGTCCGGTACGGCCATCGCTCCATCGGGTTCAAGTCCCATGCCTTCGACCGGTGCCTCCACGTCAATGCCGGGAATAGAGATGGAGGCTGGTACCGTGCCGGAGGAGGTACTGCCTTGTACTTCGTGAACAACAGGACCGGAGTCAGAGGGGTTCTCCTGCGGCTCATCAGGAGAGCTCAGCAGGATCCGGTCCCCCCGCAGATCGGATGCAGAGGTCCCGGTAGTGAATTCTCCAGCGTTGAGCAGCGTTCCGGCGCCGGCTGCACAGCCGGCTGCGAGGAACACAACGGCGATCAGGAGAAGGTTAAGCCTGGACGCGGCTGCGGAGAAAAAAGAAGCCAACGAGTCCACCCGCCAGTAGAACCAGCGTGATTGGGAGCATCATGCCATTAGATGCCGAAGCACCGCCCATGCCTGTCTGCGGCATATCCGCCGGCATGCTGTGGGCATCGTCTGCTACGAGCACCACTTCCAGCTCATCCGCGTCAGCGCCTACTGCATAAGCCGAGTAGACGGTGTCTGCTTCAAGCGTTGTACCGGAAAGGTCCAGAACAGCATCTTCTGTACCGGCAGCCCGGATTTCCAGATCATACGTGTCCGGATCAAGATCGAGGTAATCGGTTACTGCAAAGAATTCTGCTCCTTCAAAGAGGGAGTCACCGCCGACAAGGCCGACATCCACTGCCGGTGCACCAGGGGACAAGTGACCGACTCGGATTTTCGTCATGCCGTCTTCGGTTGTGTTGTCATCTGCAAAAGCTTCCAGGCGGACGTTTTCAAGCAGATCCACCGCAGCGACGGTGTAATGCTGTCCTGCTTCTACTGTCAGGGTCTGTTCTACAACGGGATCACCTTCTCCGCCTTCACCAGCAGGGAAAACGGCGACTTCGTGATCACCGGCCGGAAGGGCGAGGTAATCTGTGATGTCCTGGAAGGCAGCGCCTTCAACAGCTGGGTCTCCATTGACGTACACATCGACTTCAGGTGCATCCGGTGAAGCATGGAGCACACGGACCATAGCGTCATCTCCATCATGACTGCCAGCAGCAGCGGCACCAGCGAAAAGACCAAATGAAAGAATAGCAACGAGCATCACAAGCAGACTTCTTTTCAGCATTCTTTACAACCCCTTTATTCTATTTTTGAAAGTTGAACAATTGTATACTTTATGTACACCTATTGTTCATGCTTTCTACTCTATTTAATACCACCATTTTTGGAAAAGAAACCTTTTTGCGCTTCTGTTTTATTTATGGAAAACTGTGTGAAGCAGACGGGAGTTGATATGCCTGGAATGTAGTCCATGTTACATGGACAGAAATGCATCCAAAGACCTTTGGAATGAAGAGGCAGAGATCGTGATGGAGGTATTTTCGTCCGGGAGCATAAGTATTCATTGCAGAAAAGCCGTAATTTCGTTAAAATAGTGAAATATCAGTCATCGGTGGAAGCACCGCTGATCCAATTGCATAATGATCGATATCTTATCAAGAGAGACGGAGGGACAGGCCCGTTGATGTCTCAGCAACCAGCCGAAGGCAAGGTGCTAATTCCTGCGGGCCCGGACCGCCTGTAAGATAAGAGAACCTACGAAAGCACTCTCTCTTCTTTATCTTGCAGCCCGGGATAAAGGAGATTTTTTATTTTATCTGGAGAAGAGGGATCGTATGACGAAACGACATCAGTTAGAAACCAGTCTCGTCCAGGCCGGCAACCGGCGGGATCACGTCACAGGAGCCGTCAATGCGCCGGTTCATTTTTCGACTGCCTACCGGCACGAAGGAATCGGTCAATCCACCGGTTTTGATTATTCACGAACAGGCAACCCGACAAGGCAGATATTAGAAGAAACGATCGCAGAGGCCGAAGGTGGAGCACGCGGACTTGCCTGTGCGTCCGGCATGGCCGCGATCCAGGTGGTTCTTTCCTTATTTGAGAGCGGGGATGAAATCATCGCGACGAGCGATTTATACGGCGGCACGTACCGCTTATTTGAAAACGGCTGGACCCGCTGGGGGCTTACGTTTCATTATGCGCACCCGCACGATCTCAACGCCTTCCGTAATGCGGTGAATGAGAATACGAAGGCGCTCTATGTAGAGACTCCGACGAACCCGCTGATGCAGGAGGCCGATCTGAAAGAGTTCGCCGCGATTGCGGAGGAATTCAATATCATGCTCATTGTTGATAACACGTTCTACACCCCGATTCTGCAGCGGCCGATTGAGGACGGGGCGGATATTGTGATTCACAGTGCATCCAAATATATTGCCGGACACAATGACGTGATCGGAGGACTGCTCGTTGCGGCGGACGCCGACATCGGCGAGAAACTCTTTTATTATCATAATAGTATCGGTGCCGTACTGGGACCGCTCGATTCCTGGCTCGTGATCCGCGGGATGAAGACGCTGCAGCTGCGGATGCAGAAACATGAAGAGAACGCAGCTGCGGTCAGCCGGTTTCTGGAAGCGCACTCCCTTGTCACCGAGGTGCTGTACCCGGGGCGCGGCGGGATGCTGTCGTTCCGAGTGCAAGAAGAGCGTATGGTCAACCCGCTTCTCCAGCGCTTATCTGTTATCTCCTTTGCGGAGAGTCTCGGCGGCGTTGAAAGCCTGATGACTTATCCCGCGACGCAGACGCACGCAGATGTTCCGGAAGAGGTCCGCATGGGACTCGGGGTAGACAATCAGCTGCTGCGTTTTTCTGTCGGCATTGAAGCCGCGGACGATATTATTAATGATTTAGAGCAGGCCCTGCATGCGGCCGCAGATGAGGAGGCATAATCCATGGAATTCTCGAAACAGACTTCGCTGCTCCATTCGAAATACAAAACGGACCCACACAACGGCGCGGTGAGCGTACCGATCCAGCATGCATCCACGTTTGACCAGCCGGACATTGATCAGTTTGGTCCATATGATTATGCAAGAGGAGGGAACCCGACTCGGGAGGCTCTCGAAGAGATTATAGCTGATCTGGAAAACGGCCGGCACGGATTTGCGTTTGCATCCGGTATGGCTGCTATTTCCAACGTGTTTATGCTCTTGTCTTCCGGAGATCATCTCGTCATCACCGATGATGTCTATGGAGGCACGTTCCGGCTGACGGACAAAGTGCTGCACCGCCAGGGGATTACGCATACGTTCGTAGATATGACGGATCCTGCTGCAGTGGAAGCGGCTATTCAGCCGAATACAAAAATGATTTACATGGAAACGCCGTCCAATCCGACGATGAAAATCACCCCTATCGATAAAATCGTGCAGCTTGCCCGCCGGCATGACTGTCTGACGGCACTGGACAACACGTTCCTGACGCCTGTCCTGCAGCGTCCGATCGACCTCGGTGTCGATATTGTCGTCCACAGTGCTACGAAATTCATCGGCGGCCACAGTGATGTAGTAGCCGGTCTGGCTGTAGTAAAAGACGATGCGCTTGCCGGGGAACTGCATTTCCTGCAGAACTGTTTCGGTTCTATTTTGGGACCGCAGGATGCATGGCTCGTCATGCGAGGCCTGAAGACCCTTCATACACGAATGGAAGCTTCTATGGCGTCTGCAGAAAAACTGGCTGAATGGCTGCTTACACGTCCGGAGGTAGAGCACGTGTACTATCCGGGTCTCGAAGGGCATGAAGGCAGAGAGGTGAATGAATTGCAGGCGGAAGGACCCGGCGCAGTGCTGTCTTTCCGCCTCAAAGACCGGGAGTCGGTGCGCCGCTTTGTTCAAAGTGTAGAGATTCCTGTGTTTGCGGTGAGTCTCGGTGCTGTTGAAACGATTCTTTCGTATCCGCCGACGATGTCGCACGCTGCGATGTCGGACGAGGAACGGGATGCGAGAGGCATTACGGACGGCATTCTCCGGCTGTCGGTCGGACTGGAGAAAACAGAAGACATCATGGAGGATTTCACCCGCGCCTTTCAGCAGGTTGCTTCTGTAAAGGAGAAGGATCAATGAGCCTAAAAGAAGCGAGAAAGAATCAGATTATCGTCGGAGACGGAGCCGTCGGGACTGTCCTGTTTCAGCGTGGTATACAAGGCTGCTTTGAGGAAATGAACCTCTCCGACCCCGAACAGATCACCTCGCTGCATGAGCAGTACGTTCGTGCCGGCTCGGACGTGATTCAGACGAATACGTATGCGGCAAATGCCGTCAAACTGGCCCGCTATCAGCTGAGCGATCATGTGAAGGAGATCAACCAGGCAGCCGTCCAGCTGGCGAAAGCCGCCGGGGCTCCCTACGTGATGGCGACGATCGGGGGAGTTGCGACGATGCACCAGGAAAAACTCCCGCTGACAGAACGCACCGCAGCGCTGATGGAACAGGCTGATGCATTGTTGGATACCGATGTGGACGGATTTCTTCTGGAAACATTCTATGACCTCGATGAACTAGGGACACTGCTCGATTACCTGCGGGAGAGAACAGATAAACTGATCGCAGCCGAAGTCACGCTCGGGGATATCGGGGTTCTTCACACCGGGATGCACGTGCAGGAGGCCCTGGCGTATCTGGAGGCACACGGGGCAGACGTCACAGGAATGAACTGCCGCATGGGCCCATACCATATTCTGCAGTCTCTGGAGGAAGTCCAGCTGCTGGAGCAGGCCGATATTTGCGTTTATCCGAATGCCAGTCTCCCGAACGTGCGGGACGGTCGTTTTTCCTATCAGTCGAACCCTTCTTATTTTGGGGATATGACACCGGCCCTCGTGGAAGAGGGGGCTTCCTGGATTGGGGGATGCTGCGGCACCACCCCCGACCATATCGCTGCTATCCGCAGAGCTGTAGATGAACATAACTTGAAGCCGGTGCGGACAAAGACGGTAAAAACGAAGGAAAAACATACTCCGCATCAGCAGAAAAAAGAAACAATCACAAAGCTGACAGAGACCAGCATAAACGAAACGTCCGTTATTGTAGAACTCGATCCGCCTAAAGCACTCTCCGGTGTTCCGGCCTTTATGGCGGGAGCGAAATCCCTAACCACAGCCGGGGCAACGGCCGTGACGCTGGCAGACAATTCGCTGGCACATTCCCGTATCGATAACCTGGCACTCGGCTCAAAAATTAAAGATGAGGGAGCCCGCCCGCTGCTGCACGTCGCCTGCCGGGACAGGAATATTATCGGCCTGCAGTCACACCTGCTCGGCCTTCACGAACTAGGGATCCGGGATATCCTCGCCATTACGGGCGATCCTGCGAAAGTCGGGGATTTTCCCGGTGCGACGTCTGTTTACGATATGTCTTCGATGGATCTGATCCGATTGATCAAGCAGCTGAACGAAGGGCAGTCCTTTTCCGGAAAAGAACTCGGGGCCAAAACGGCCTTCACTGTCGGCGCAGCATTCAATGCGAATGCCCGCAGACTCGACCGGGAAGTACAGCGGCTGGAGAAGAAAATCGAGGCAGGGGCAGATTATTTCATGAGTCAGCCCGTCTACAGCAGTGCTCGGATCGAAGAGGTTGCTGATGCAGTAAGACATCTTCCGGTGCCAGTGTATATCGGTATCATGCCGCTGGTAAGCAGCCGTAACGCGGAGTTTCTGCATCATGAGGTACCGGGAATCACACTGACGGAGGAAGTAAGGGAACAAATGCGCGGGCTCTCCGGTGACAAAGAGGCGAGTGAACAGGAAGGCATCAGGCTGGCGAAAGAACTGATTGATACCGCGATGAAGCACTTTTCTACCATTTACCTGATTACACCGTTCCTGCGCCATCATATTACGACAGAGCTCACGAGCCATATCCGTCTACAGGAACAGTCGGTGCGCAGCCGGTCACTGTAAAGGAAGAAGGGATTAGAATGAGAACATCATCATTTGAAGAAGCACTCGCTTCCCGCATTCTGCTGCTCGATGGAGCGATGGGAACCATGCTGCAGAACGCGGACCTTTCCCCGGATGATTTCGGGGGAGAGGCGCTGGATGGGTGCAACGAGTATTTAAATATCGTGTCTCCGGATGTCATCAGCCGTATTTATCATGACTACCTGGAAGCGGGTGCTGATATTATCGAAACGAACACGTTCGGTGCCACGTCGATTGTGCTGGCTGATTACGATAAGCAGGACGAAGCCTATGCCATCAACGTGAAGGCAGCCGAACTTGCCGTCAACGAGGCGGCCGCTTTCTCGACACCG
The DNA here is from genome assembly GCF_000429725.1 of Alkalicoccus chagannorensis DSM 18086. GTDB lineage: Bacteria > Bacillota > Bacilli > Bacillales > Salisediminibacteriaceae > Alkalicoccus > Alkalicoccus chagannorensis. Next base: position 50,571 of record NZ_AUCK01000025.1, read on the forward strand.
GAAAGGCCGCGTTTTGTTGCCGGTGCGATGGGACCAACGACCAAATCACTGTCGGTGACAGGAGGAACCACCTTTCAGGAGCTTTCCGATACGTATTACGAGCAGGTGCTCGGTCTTATCGACGGCGGGGTGGATATCCTGCTTCTGGAGACGAGTCAGGATATGCGAAACGTGAAAGCGGCTTATACCGCGATAGAGCGTGCGCAGGAAGCACGGGGAAAAGTCATGCCGTTGATTGTGTCCGGGACGATCGAGCCAATGGGGACCACCCTCGCCGGCCAGAGCATCGAAGCTTTTTATATTTCGCTCGAGCACATGAATCCGACGGTTGTCGGCTTGAACTGTGCGACAGGACCGGAGTTCATGCAGGATCATCTCCGCTCCCTCTCGGACCTGGCTGTGTCCTATGTGCACTGCTACCCGAACGCCGGGCTGCCGGATGAAGAAGGGCATTACCACGAATCCCCGTCGATGCTGGCTAAAAAACTGGAAGGCTTTGCAGCAAAGGGGTGGCTCAATATCGTCGGCGGCTGCTGCGGTACGACCCCGGAACATATCCGGGTCATGGCAGAGACGCTTCAGGACTATCCGCCGCGCCGTCCGCAGGAAGCGCATCCGCACGTAGTATCGGGCATCGAGCCGCTCGTCTATGATGAAACGATGCGCCCGATTCTTGTAGGCGAACGTACGAACGTGATCGGGTCCAAAAAATTCAAGCGTCTGATTGCAGAAGAGAAATTTGAAGAAGCTTCCGAGATCGCGAGAGCCCAGGTGAAGCGGGGCGCCCAGGTCGTTGATGTGTGCCTGGCCGACCCGGACCGGGATGAAATGCAGGACATCACCGACTTCTTGTCCCAGGTCATCAACAAAGTCAAAGTCCCGCTCATGATTGATTCGACAGATGAGGCTGTTATCGAAGAAGCACTCACCTACTCCCAGGGGAAAGCTATTATCAATTCCATCAACCTGGAAGATGGGGAAGAGCGTTTTGAAGCGGTTGCTCCACTGGTTCGACGGTACGGAGCAGCAGTTGTCGTCGGTACGATCGATGAGGAAGGGATGGGTGTCACTGCGCAGCGGAAGCTCGATATAGCCAGGCGCTCGTTTGAACTGCTCACAGGAAAGTACGGCATACCAGCCAAAGACATCATCTTTGATCCGCTGGTGTTTCCGATCGGTACTGGGGACGAACAATACATCGGATCTGCGGAAGCGACCATTCACGGCATCCGTATGATCAAACAGGATATGCCCGACTGTCTGACGATTCTCGGCGTCAGCAATGTCTCGTTCGGGCTTCCGCCGCTCGGACGGGAAGTTCTGAACGCCGCCTTTACGTATCACTGCACGAATGCCGGGCTGGACTACGCCATTGTTAATACAGAGAAGCTGGAGCGGTACGGCTCCGTTTCAGACGAAGAAAAAGCCCTCGCGGACCGGCTTCTTTTCGACACGAACGATGCGACGCTGGCCGAATTTACGGCGTTCTACCGGAAGAAAAAACCGAAGGCAGAGCAGGCTGGCGAACATCTGACATTGGAAGAGCGGCTTGCAGGCTATATAGTCGAAGGAACGAAGGAAGGCTTATACGAGGACCTGGATCAGGCGCTGGAAGCATATGACGAACCGCTGTCCATTATCAACGGGCCGCTCATGGCCGGCATGGACCGTGTCGGAAAACTCTTCAATGACAATGAACTCATCGTAGCAGAAGTATTGCAGAGCGCTGAGGCCATGAAGGCAGCGGTAGCGCATCTGGAACCACACATGGAAGAGCAGGAAGATGACCGCGGCAAAGGGAAAGTCATCCTCGCTACGGTAAAAGGCGACGTCCACGATATCGGCAAGAACCTGGTGGAAATCATACTGAAAAATAACGGATTTTCCATCGTAAATCTCGGCATTAAAGTGACGCCGAATGAATTGATCGCTGCAGTAGAGAGAGAAGATCCAGATGTGATCGGGCTGTCCGGCCTGCTCGTGAAATCGACCCAGCAGATGGTGATCACCGCCAATGACCTGCGGGAGCGGGGAATTGATATCCCGATTCTCGTCGGCGGGGCAGCGCTGACACGCCGTTTTACAGATACAAAGATCGCTGGAGAGTACGAAGGCATGGTCCTTTACGCAAAAGATGCGATGAACGGGCTGGAAATTGCGAATCAGCTTGTGCAGGAAGAGTCGCGGGAAGAACTGGCCCGCACAACAACTGCCAAACAGGAGAAGGCAAAGGAGAAAGCTGCTGCGGATCTGCAGAAAAAAGAAGCCGCTGCGGCGACAGCGGTGGCAGAACGCCCGATGTCGGACGTATCTCAGCAGGTGCTGCTGTTTACGCCGGAGGATTATCAGCCGCATATCCTGAAGGATTATAAAATGTCGCATCTCCGGCCGTATGTGAATATGCAGACGTTGTTGAGCTCGCATCTCGGCCTACAGGGGAATGTGCAGCGGAAACTCGAACGAGGAGATGAGAAAGCAGTGCAGCTGAAAGAGCGGGTGGATGCGTTTTTTGAGCGTGCTGAACGAGAGAAGCGCCTGCGTGCAGACGGGATGTATCAGTTCTTTCCTGCTCAGTCGGAAGGGGATTCCATCTATGTGTACGACCCGGTCGATCCTGCACGCGTACTGGAAACCTTTACGTTTCCACGACAGCAGAAGGAACCTTATATGTGTCTCGCTGATTTCATCAGATCCGTGGACAGCGGGGAAATGGATCATGTCGGTTTTCTCGCAGTGACTGCAGGGAAGGGCGTGCGGGATCTGGCTGAGGAAGCAAAGGAAGCAGGCAGTTACATGGACAGCCACCTCATTCAGGCGGCGGCACTGGAGCTGGCAGAAGGGTTCGCGGAACGGGTGCATCAGCTGATGCGGGATAAGTGGGGATTTTCAGACCATCCTGACTTTACGATGCAGGAGCGATTTTCAGCGAAGTATCAGGGAGTTCGTGTCTCTTTCGGCTATCCAGCGTGTCCGAATCTCGAGGACCAGGAAAAACTGTTCCGTCTGATTCAGCCGGATCAAATCGGTGTCGAGCTGACGGATGGTTTCATGATGGAGCCGGAGGCAAGCGTGACGGCGATGGTATTCGCTCATCCCGAAGGACGGTACTTCGCAGTCTGAACCGGATCAGCATCGGGCCGTACGATCGGCGGGTCGCTCTCGCCCGGAGATTCATTGTCGAAAGGCGCTGGAGCTGTCTGCTTCCAGCGCCTTTTTTACAGGATAGGAATGTATAACTTTTCATACAGGGTGACGGCGGCATCGTACGCTGCGCGGGAAGAACGTAGAACCTGTTCTTCCCTTGAAAAGCCTGCAGCGACGATGCACGCCGTTCCGACCAAAAGGCGCTCCGCGCTTTTGTTCGGTTTTCATTCACATGTTGAACAGGCTCAGGAATGCGCAGACGTTTTTCAAATAGCGCACTTAGGATTCTCTTTAAAAGAAAAGCGCTGTTAAAGGCTGGTGTTGATATAAAAAGGACGCCTGCGGCCCCTTTTTCTTCGCTTGCCGCGGAGAAATCCTTCCGCTGTCCCTTCCTTTCGTCCGGGATGATCGTCACGCTTTCTTTTTCCGCAGGCGTCTCGAAACATCGCCTTGCCTACGCTTTTTTGATAGAAAAGGGGGAGAAAGAGATCATCTTTGTCTTTTCTATTCCAAAGCAAGAACGAAGCGGAAACCGGCGGAGCTCATCCACGGCAGGCATGCCGAGTGGAAGGGAAGGATCCTTATATTAACTAGAAATAGGAATAGCGCCTTTTATTTAAAGCTGCCTTGAAAATAGAACATAGGAGTTTCATCTATCATGGTGCAGTGAGGCTGCGTGAGTGTCTCTGTTCAAGCTTGATGTTGTTATTTGATGAAAGCAGCGATAGGCGGCGACGCTCAAGGGATAAGCGCAGTCCGAACATCCTCCTCGCAACGCGAGATGAGTGGAGGGCAGCGCCCCTTGGCAAGCGTCCGCCTGAAACGGAAGAAAAGATGCCACGAACATGAACCTCTACCCCAACATTTATTTTAGAAACCCTCCTACGCTGAAGCTTCTCCTTGCGCATAAAAAAAGCGCGTCGCCGGAGGAATGTCCGTGACGCGCTGAACGTTAATGCTGCCATGTCGGCTGCCTTACATACATGCATAGATGTTCTTCGTTTCCAATGTCTGCAGGAGTGTTCAATTACAATTCGGTTGTATCCGTCAGAGGCGCTTCAATGATATAACGGTCTGGTGCAGGACCGATAAACGTAAATGGATAGCAGGTGGTAAGCGTCAAGGTTGGTTCGTCCTTGTCGACAATGACACTGCGGTCTTCTGCGTCCGTAATCCACGTTTTATCAATTTCATATTCATACTGCACGCCTTCAAACTGAATATACATCTTGTCTCCATCTTCCAAATCACCAAGTTCACGGAAGACCGTATCGCGATGACCGGAAAGAACCGTATGACGGAGGCCGTCTGGAGGAGTTGTGAAATCACCTTCGTGATAACCGACGCCCTGGTCCAGCGTCTCATCATCGGTGCCCCAGTAGATTGGATATTTCATGTCCAGCTCTGGAATCATGAGCCATCCGATATCATCGCCGTTTTCATACTCGTCGTAAGAACGCGGCTCCGGTTCCTCATTTTCAGCGCCCTGCGGATCAGCATTGTTCTCGTTATCCGCTCTGTTTTCTTCCTGGCTGCTGTCAGCTGCATTCGTGTTGTTCTCGTTGTTCATGTTCGCATGGTTATACCCGTTCTCTGCATTGTTCCCGGATTCGTTCGTGTCATCTTCCACGTCCGATACTTCTTCCCGGGCGAGTTCTTCTTCCTGCACAAAGACATCACTTTCGCTGAGGGATTCTCGTCCGGATGAACTTTCCGTTGCCCACGTATAGCCGTTCCAGCCGGCAAAAGCGAGCCCGGCTGTCAGCAGAAAAGTCGCTGCTGCTTTTCTCATCGGTGCACCTCCTGGTGAAAGACAAAAACTGCCAGTCAGGGGAGAAGGGACTCTCCCCGTTGACAGGCAGCATTGACAAAGCGGGACATGGTAACAGATTTACTTGCTCTCTGTTTTCATGTTGTTACGTTAACAGACTTTGTTTACGCAGTTGCAGTTTTCTTACGCATAAACATTACTGCACCAGCTGCGGCAAAGAGCAGGCCTAGCAGCATTGCAGTTGGATAGTTTGTTGCAGTTGCCGCCATTTCGTTACCATGGTCTTCATCATTGTTGTAGTTGTTATTATAGTCGTTATTGTGGTTGTTGTCATTGTTCCAGTCATTGTTGTTGTTGTAGTCGTCGTTATTGTTGTAGTTGTTGTTGTTGACGTTCACGTCGTTGTTGTTGTCAACGTTCATGTCGTCATTGTTGTTTAGGTCGTTGTTGTCATTGTTGTAGTTGTTGTTATTGTTGTTGTTGTTGTTGTTCATGTCGTCGTCGTTGTTCCAGTCGTCATTGTTGTTGTAGTCATTGTCATTGTCCATGTTGTCGATGTTGTTGTCGTTATTGTCGTTGTTGTCGTGCTCATCTGCCAGAGCAGAACCGAAAGAAAGGCCGAACAGCAGGAATACGCTTAGTAGTAGCATTGTTATTGATTTCATAAAAGAAATCCTCCTTTAAATTTTGTGTTCTCCATGTCCGCTGGTAATCACTTTCCCGAACAGCAGATATTGAAACGTCTAAATAGCAGAAAATGAGAGAAAATTCAAGAAACACTGTCACAACAGGAAAAAGCCGGGGGAATTTTTTTGTACATTATTCTCTCCTTCTCAAGTGACAATAGATAGCAGGGTCAGGTGGTACATAGAGAGAAAAACTTTACAGCAGGCACGCCGGCCAATCATCTAGTTATAGGCAGAAACCCGTGATAGAATAGAAGCGGCAGGCAAGAACTTTGAGTGAGAAGGAGTGTTTGTAATGGGAAAGACATTGATTTTCGGGCATAAAAGTCCGGACACAGATACGATTTGTTCCGCGCTGGTCTATGCAGATCTGAAGACGAAACTGGGAGAAAATGTGGAGGCGGTGTCCCTCGGCAGCCCAGGGGCTGAAACAACGTTTGCCCTGAATCATTTCGGCGTCGAAGCGCCTCGGCAAATCGACAAAGCCGCTCCGGAAGCGGATCAAGTTATTCTCGTGGACCACAATGAATTCCAGCAGAGTGTCGATGACATAAAAGAGGTACAGATTACCGAAGTGATCGATCATCACCGGATTGCCAACTTTGAAACAGAAGGACCGCTCTACTACCGTGCCGAGCCTGTAGGGTGCACCGCTACGATTCTGCACAAGCTGTATAAAGAGCATGGTCAGAAACCTGCTCCCGAAATGGCTGGTCTGATGGTTTCTGCGATTGTTTCGGATTCTCTTCTATTCAAATCTCCTACTTGTACTGAAGAGGATATACAAGCGGCAGAAGAGCTTGCTGAAACGGCAGGGATCCAGGTGGAGGAATATGGTCTGGAAATGTTGAAAGCCGGAGCTGACATGAGCAGCAAAACGGTAGATGAATTGCTGAGTATGGACGCAAAAGAATTCACGATGGGTTCCCACACGGTGAAGGTGGCTCAAGTCAATGTTGTGGATACGGACGATGTTCTGTCCCGCAAAGAAGAGGTTCGAAGCAGAATGCAGGAAGAAGTGAAGGCGAACGGCTATGGTCTGTTCGCACTGGCAGTGACGGACATTCTGTCTAATGACTCTGTCCTCGTTACAGCTGGTGAGCAGGAAGAAGCTGTCCATACCGCATTCAATGTCAAGCTGGAAGATCATGAAGCCGTTCTGGAAGGCGTTGTTTCCCGCAAGAAACAGATCGTCCCGCCGCTGACAAGCGCACTATCCTGATGAAACAGCTGCAGGCAGGGTGACGTGACCGCACGCGTGATTCCGTGATCGGCACCTGATCGGCACCTGAACGGAATCGACGGCCTTTCCACAGAAAGGCTGCATGGCGCCGGAGGTAAAGTATCTTCCGGCGCCATCGTTCATTTTAGTTGGCTGCACGCCGTTACGGGCAGCTGGCGCTCCGCACTTTTGTTCAAAAAATACGGATAATGGGTTTCATCCGGGTGGTGAAGGGGTAATGAAAGCTGAATCAGCTGTGAAGGAGAATGTACGTATGGGACGCGCAAAAACAATCGATGAGACACAATTGTTCCAGGCTACGGAAAAAATCATTCTCCGTGACGGGTATGCAGGCTTTCACTTCAAAGCGTTAGCAGAGGAACTCGGTGTAGCGAGAAGTACCATCTATAATTATTTTTCCAAAAAAGAGGAGCTCGTCACAGCATTTATGGTTCATCTGCTGAAACAAGTAGTACACCACATGGATAACGTGTCAGAGAACGAAGAGCCCGTGCGAGGTCTCGTTGATATCTGGAGCAAGTATGCCAACATTCATCAGATGATGCATGTGATGCCGTATATCGACAGGGAAGCCACGCCGCTGGTACAAAGCAATGTCCAGGAAATGTTCGGTCTGCTCGGCAGCATGAGAAGCAGAATCAGCACGATTCTGACAAAGGAGCAGGAACGTGGCCGTGTTCGAAAGGACATCCAGGTGGAGACGATGACCGGTCTGGTAATGGCCGTCGTCCAGATTCCGATACAGTCGGATCAGGAAGCGCGATGGGTGGAGGAGGTGTACAAGCTTCTTAAAGACGGACTTTATGATTGATTCTTTTTTTGGACGAAAATGACACATGTGTCAATAAGACATCAGGAGGAACTGCCATGTATTCAACAATAATAAAGAGCCCGAAAATCACCTTAATGTTTGTCTTTATTTTCATTGCGCTTGGCGTCCTGACGCTCTTTCAGCTGCCTCAGCGGGAAGTCCCCGAGATAGCGGTCGACGTCGGGATTGTCTCTACCCCTTATCCAGGGGGAGCGCCGGAAGAAGTGGAACAGCAGGTTACCGTTCCAATCGAAGAAGCGCTTGAAAGTGTCGATGGCCTGGAAGACGTCGATTCTGTATCTGCTTCCGGATTTTCCAACATCACTATGGAACTTGCTGAGGGTGTGAATCAAAACGAAGTATTTACGGACATCCAGCAGGCAGTAACCGAAGCAGAGGATGAACTGCCGGAGACAGCATCTCCGTCTGTTTCCGAACAGGCTTCTGTCGGAGGGCTTTCCAGCTATCACCTTCTAGCTGAAGACGAAGAAGATCTCTTTGATCAGCGGGACAGAATAAGGGAATGGGAAAGCAGCATTGAAGGGATCAATGGCGTCGATCAAGTGAATGTCAAAGGCCTCCCGGATCAGTCGCTCCTTATCAATGTTGATGATGAAGCTCTTTTCGAAGAAGGACTGCAGCTGCCTGATGTGATAGAGGGGCTCGAAGGAGAGCTGCAGACCGATCCGCTCGGCATCCAGCAGGAAGAAGAGGAAAACGTGCAGCTGCAGCTGCAGACGCTGGAACAATCGGAAGACATAGAAGACATTTTCATTGGATTGAATCAAGATGATGATCCGATCTATATAGGAGATATCGCCGAGGTCGGTCTCGACATGGAAACGCCGGAGGACCGCATCACATTCGAGGGGACGCCGGCGCTGTCGTTTACGGTAATTCCGGAGCGGGGAGAGAGTATTCCGGACCTGCATAACTTCGTCGACGATCGGATGAATGAACTGGCTGCGGATCTTCCGGATTCAGTCGAACTCGATCTGTTTTATACGCAGCTGACGATTGTAGAGGAGATATTCGGTGATCTGGCGCTTTCGTTCTTTTTAGCGGCCGTTTCGGTCATCGTCGTGACGCTGCTGGGGCTGAATGCGTCTTCCGCCGTCATTGTGGCATTGGCGATCCCGGCTTCCGTCTTTATCGGACTGCTTCCGCTGCCGTTTGCCGGTGTGGATTTGAACCAGATTTCGATTATCGGTTTGATCGTCGCACTCGGGATCCTAGTTGATGATGGTATCGTCGTCGGGGACAATATTCGTGCGAAGTACCGGAAAGGACTCGAGCCGCTTGATGGAGCCCTGCAGGGAGTACGTGAAGTGCGCAGTTCGATCATTGTCTCCACACTGACAATCGTCTTTACCTTCCTTCCGCTCGTCTTTATATCCGGAGCGAATGGAGATTTTATCCGGGCTCTGCCAACGGTTCTCGTGACGACCATTATTGCATCAACGCTCATCGCCTTGACGCTGGTGCCGATCTTCCTCATCTGGAGGAGGAAAAAGCAGCTCGCTTCAGCCAAAGCAGACAAACGTCCGGTCGATGGTATCCTGGGCAAACAGTTCGTCCAGCTTTCAGACTGGTATGCAGATTCTCTGCTCCGCCGGGTGGTGAAGCACCCTTGGAAGACAGCTGCGGTCGGTCTGGTTGCGACTACCGCGCTGTATGGTCTTATACCGTTTATCCCGGTGGAGTTTTTTCCAGATACAGATCGGGATGAGGTTACCGTAGAAGTCCGAATGCCGGCGGGGACCACGCTGGAATCGACAGAATCGGTGCTCGAGGAGATGAGGGATCTCATTCTCGAAGAGGACGAAAATGTATATGAAACGGCCGTTTACGCCGGGGACGGGCTGCCGCCGATCTTCGGGAGTAACCAGACGAACACGAGTGAAGAGACCGGTGATATTCTGCTTCGAGTAGACCGGGATCAGCAGTCTGCACAGGAAACCATCTCCCGCTGGACAGATCCACTGCAGGAAGAGTTCCCTGAAGCAGAGATTGAGGTTACTACTATAGAAGCCGGACCTCCAGTTGGCGCTCCGATTGCCTTGACGATCCAGGGGCCTGATGTAGAGGAACTGATGGATATCAGCAGTGGACTGCAGGATGAAATCCGCGGACTGCCGGAAAGCGGGACCGTTCTTGATGATATGGGGCCGCGCCGCCCGGCCAGAGTGTATGAACCGGATAGAGAGGCGCTTGAAGAAAATGGATTGAGCCTCAGCAGTATCAGTGAGCAGATCGGCCTCCGAACGGAAGGGATTCCGTTGTTTACCTTCCGAACAGCGGAAGAGACGCTGGATCTGCAGCTGGCTGTCAACCGGATAGAAGATGGGGAAGACATCGATCTGGAAGCGGTGGAAGTGCCATCCGAAGCCGGAGGAGACGGTCCTCCTGACATTATTTCTCTCGATTCCCTTGTCACCGTATCAACGACGGAAGAAATTCCGCGGGTGATTCGTGCGGATGGGGACAGAACGGTGACAGTCCGAGTGTTCCCTGGAGAAGATGATGAGGAACTGGAAGGACAGATTCAAGGAATTGTCGATGATCAGGAAGCGGAACTGTCTGAAGAATATACGATCAGCCTCGGGGGCGAAACAGAAGCCCGCTCCGACTTTATTTTAGAGCTGGCCACCCTCTTTCTGCTCGTTCTGTTTTTCATCTACATCGTTATCGCCATTCAATTTTACTCGCTGATGACGCCGTTTCTGGTGCTGTCTACGGTGCATATCGCTGCATCCGGTGCTATCGTCGGGTTGTTTATCACGCAGACAGGGCTTGGGTTTACAGCCTTGCTCGGTATTGTCTCCCTGGCTGGTATTGTCGTTCGTAATTCCATCGTGCTGCTCGAGTTTATTAAGCAGCGACGGGGGGAGGGAATGCCGCTGGAAGATGCGGTGGTCGAAGCCGGCCGGGCGCGTCTGCGGCCGATTCTACTGACGGCCTTTACGGCGATTGGAGCACTGACGCCGGTTGCCTTGAGCGGCGATGTGCTGTTTGAGCCGCTGGCGATCTCCATCATTTCCGGTTTGATCTTTTCGGCTGTGCTGACCGTCATTATTGTACCTGCACTCTATACTGCTTTTGCCGGCAGGTTCGGGGATGCGGAGAAGAAGCGTAAGGCTGAGTGACGAAGTAGAGGCCGGTGCGATGGTGTCCTTCTGTGAGGAGAGCGCACGTATGAAGGGCTGGTAACAGAAAAGCCACCTGGCAGGCTTCATGCTCTGCCACAGAGAAGGCCGTCTCCTGGAGGCGGTCTTTTCAGGCAGTGATCAGCGTTCTCCGATAAGGGCAGCGGGGCTTTCTGCTGCCGGGATAATACGTGTGAAATACCGATCTTTGCCCGACAGGAGGGACCCTCCTGAGCACAATTTTTGGCAGAAGGTGCAGGAACTGATATGCTGACAAATAGTAAGTGATACGTTTTGTTCAAGAAAGGATGACAATAATTGAGTACAGTGAATATACCCGTTTCCGCGCTGAACCTTGTTCCGCTGCGGGAAGGGAAGACCAAACAAGAAGCACTTCACGACATGGTTGATCTGGCACAACACCTCGAATCCCTGCAATATAATCGGTATTGGATTTCGGAGCATCATAATACATCCACGCTGATGAGTTCAGCGACTCCGTTGTTAATTCAGCATGTGCTGGATCATACAAAGGAGATAGCCGTGGGCTCCGGCGGTGTCATGCTGCCGAACCATACGCCGCTCGCCGTGGCAGAACAGTTCGGTACGATGGCTACCCTGCACCCGGGACGTGTCGAACTGGGTCTCGGCCGAGCGCCGGGAACGGACCAGCAGACAGCAGCTGCACTGCGGCGCGGTGCGGGAAATCAAGCAGTGCATGCGTTCCCGGAAGATATTGAAGAACTGCAGCGCTTTTTTGGTCCGGAGGAAGTACAGGGCCGCGTGCAGGCTCACCCAGGAATGGATACGAATGTTCCGTTGTACATTCTCGGTTCTTCCCCGGACTCTGCGGTACTGGCTGCCCGTCTTGGTCTACCGTATGCTTTTGCTGCACATTTTGCACCAACGTACATGGAACAGGCTATCGACATTTACCGCTCGCGCTTTGAGCCGTCGGATGTTCTCGATCAACCCCATATGATGGTATGCGCAAACTTGATTGGGGCAGAGACGGATGCAGAAGCAGAGAAAGAAATGACGAGCCTGCACCAGTTTTTTCTGAATGTCATTAGGGGAACGCAGAACCCGCTGCAGCCGCCGGTTGATTCCATGGAAGGGCTCTGGACGCCTCCGGAGGCTGCTGCTGCCCAACAGATGACAAGCGTCTCGTTTGTCGGCTCCAAAGACACGATTGCAAAGCAGCTGGAGGAATTCCAGGAACGCTTTGCCGTCGATGAAATTATGGCCGTATCCTATATGTATGATACGGAAAAGCAGAAGCAGGCCTACACGATGCTGAAAGAAATCACCAGCGGAGTCCCTGCTGAATAAACGTTGGATAGAAAGAAAGCCTCTTCTCCAAAACAAAAAACGCTTCTGTCGATCCTGAAAGATCGGCAGAAGCGTTTTTTTTGTGATAAGAATGCATTCGTCCTTATCAAGGGTTGAGATCGGCGTGTCCGCTGCGAGGGAAGAAAGAAGACCTCTTTCTTCCCTCAACAGAACGACGGCACCCGCTGTTCCGGCCAACAACGCTCCATGCTTTTGAGCGCTTGTTTCTGTGCCGTTTTCTTCCTCTATTTCAGAGAAGCGAGCCGGATTATCGTGCAAATCGGTGGTCACCGATAACGGTTACCTGACTCATGTTTCTAAAGTAAGATGTATTCGTCACACGTGGATTGTGGAAGAAAAGCGCGCTGCCGGCAGGAGAAGCACCCTGCAGAGCTTCTCGGGCAGCCTCTATGGATCTTTGGCTTGCAGCACGATTAATTGTCCCATTCATAGCCGGTGTAAACTGGCCTGACTGATTCACCACACCGCTGACGGTGCCAGGGAAGCGGTTCGAATCTACGCGGTTCATGACGACGTTACCAACAGCAACTTTGCCCTGATAAGGCTGTCCTCGGGCCTCCTGATGTATCAGGCGGGCTAGGAGGTCTACTTCACTTTCGTTCAATGCCGGTTCCTGCTGGGCCTGTGGTTCACTTTCTTCAGCAGAAGCTGTTTCAGGTTCATAACTCAGGCTGTTGGAAACAGCTGTAGGTATCACCGTGCGCAGCATCTGTCCTGGAGATACGCTGCCGTCCAGCTGGTTCAAGCGTGCAAAATCGTCTGCATCTACCCCAAGTCCGGATGCAATCGACTCCACAGAATCCCCTTCCGCTGCTTCATATCGGTTGACGGATGTGAGCGTAATATCCCCATCCGCCCAGTGCACTTCCGTATGCATGAGTTCCGCTGCATGACGGAGCGGAAGGTACGTACGCTCATTATCGAGTTCTGGAATAACATCAAGATCGTAATCATTGCCGTTCAGGCTGATGGAAGGCTCGTCGATGGTCATCGCAATTTCATCGCCTTCAACGGTATTGATGGTGACTTTCTGTGAGCCGCCGTCCCAGTTCACCTCGGCTCCGAGCTGTTCGCTGATAAAGCGGACCGGTACGAGCGTCCGATTGTTACTCGATTTGACCGGCTGGTCCATAGAGACTTGTTCCTGGTTTATAAAAATATCTGGTGTGTCGGCAGCGGCGGACGCAGCGCCGAACGTCATGACGGCGGCAGCGGCAGCAGCAGCGGTTAAACATAATTTTTTCATCATAAGCAGTGGATGGCATAGAAGCCTTCCTGCTCCCTCCTTTATTACGGTAAAATAGAATCCTGCTTTATTATATAGAATGATGAAGGAAAAAAAAGGGTTGTTACTTGGTCTTAAACAAATTGTAATGTTGAGAAACGGAACGGACACAGAACGCCATGCTCGCGTCTCGATCCGCTTCCCGGGTAAAGCGGTCAACGTTTTTCTGCCGCGCCGACGCATGCAGGGAGACGCGGCCGGCCAGTCATGGTCGAATGCCCGAATACGAGCAAAAGAGGCTGTGACAAAATAGTTCTCTAAGCAGACCGTCCATTGCTCGTATAAAAAGCCACGTCTGTTGATTAACCAATATCCTCCAAATAATATCTGTTGTTTTTTCTATAAAAAAACAGAAAGAGCTTCTTATTTGGAATACGGAGTGACGCTCTGCTTCCGCCGGACGCTTTCCGGAGGGGACTCTCTCCGCTAGTCTGCCTCCGGCAGCCGGATCTTCGAATCGTCCTGATCCTCTCGGAGTCGCCGGCTGCGCGCCGCCCTTGTTCTAAAAAAAGCTTCAATGCTTTTTCTCAACGTTTAAGAATGTATAAGTTTTCATACAAGAAGGCGGTGGCTGTGTCCGCTGCAAAGGATACACGCCTCTTTCCCGTTAACTGCCTGTAGCGGCGTAATCCGTTCTGATCTGCATTTTCTTCTGCAGAGAGGAGGAAGGTGCTGCGTGGTGGCGGGGTTTCGGTGTGAGTCGACAGGGCCGCGTGCATACCTCGACGTACCTCTAGGCTCGTGTGGCGGGGTTAGATCCGTTTGGCGGGCTTTTTCTCCGGGGCGACGGTCTTTAGCCGCGGGGCGTCGAGGTTGGAGGGCCCGGGCGACGAGCTTTGCCTGTCGAGTCGACCAGGTTTCTGCCGGACCAGCGGCAGGGACGAAGAACGGCCAGCTTGTCGCTGGCATAGAAGTAAGCGTCAAAGAATACGTACGAAAATCAGGCACTGGCGTGCCTGCCGCTCCAGGCGAACGCTTTCCGCAGGGCTTGTCTTCAACTCCTTCTTCCCGTCTCCCGGGGAAGAAGGGATTTTCAGACGGCGCTGATCCTGTCGGAGTCGTCGCCTTCTGCTCGGGCACGCCAAAAAGCCGTATACCTTTCTCTTTTTGAAGAACGGCATACGGCCCATCGGCCGCTGGTAACGCTTATTCCGGCTTGAACACAAAGGCTTCCTGCATGGCCGGCGCCCACGGCAGGTACTCCTTTAGAACATCGGGCTCCAGGGAGGGCAGGTTCGGCAGGGTTTCCAACAGGTAGCGCAGATACGCATGGATATTCAGCCTGTTCGCCTGAGCCGTATGAACGAGGGAATAGAGGAGGGCACTGACGTCCGCCCCACGAGGGGAGTTCGCAAAAAGCCAGTTTTTTCTCCCGACGGCAAACGGACGTATCGCCCGCTCGACGGGATTGTTGTCGATCACCGCGGTCGGTGCTTCGATGGCTGCTCGGAGATACGGCTCCTGCTTGCGCGCATACCCGAGTGCCCGACCCAGGCCGCTTTTCTTCATGGCCTTCCGTTCGTGTTCCTCCACCCAGTGGAAGAAATCGTCGAGCGCCTGATGAAGAGCTTCCTCCGCCGGGGCTGTTTCCCCTTCGGAAGCAGTGCGGTACGCATGATGAAGATCGTAGATCTTCCCAATCCAAGCAACGCCATCATGACTGATCCCCGAACCGCTATGTCCGTGTGTGGCTTCCACAAACTTTCGGCGGGCGTGCGCCCAGCAGCCGGCAAGGGAGATCACCGGCTGCTTCTCCGCCACCTTTCGATAAGCGCCATGGGCATCAGCGAACAGGGTTCCCTCGAACCCTTCTAAAAAGGCGAGCGGCGCCTCGTGTCCTCGGGAAGCGTGGTAGTCAAAGACGACGCATGGCACCTCTTCCACTGCCGAAGCATAGGCCCACATATAGGAATGGGATGTCGGTTTCCGGTCCTCCTCCCGCAGGACTTGAATACGCGTTTCATCGGCATGGAGAACGTCCTGTTCCAACAGGTGGGCCTGAAGGAGGTCGACCATCGGTCGGATCCATTGATCCCCGACGGCAGCCAAATTGTTCGCGAGTGTCTGCCGTTCCAGTTTCACCCCACGGGCGGACATGCTCTGCGCCTGGCGGTACAGAGGAATGGCCATCTGGAATTTTTGAGTGATGCTCCACGCAATCGTCGAAGCAGAAAGGTTGCCTTTCGGGACCGGCCGTTCCGGGATAGCTGCGCGGATCATCGTTGATGTTCCTCTTCTTTCGCAGGAAGGACAGGTGTACACCTGGCGGTACCGCCGCTGGCGTACCACCTGTTCCGGAATCACTTCCAGTTCTTCTGCCGTTTCGTGAGGAAGCGGCTTTAACGATCCGCTTCCACAGCTGGTGCAGCGCCGCTCTTCCTCCGGAATGTCGTACCAGAGGGTCTCCACGGGAAGGTGGGCATGCGCCTCTGCTTTCGTCACCGGCTTCCGGCGCTTCTTTTTCTTCTTCCCTTTGGACGAAGGGACGTCAACAGGCGTCGCGTCGGATTCCAGCTCATTGAAAGGAGCTTCCTGTGGAATATCGGAAGAAGGTCCAAATTGGCGGTGGTTCGCCAGTGTTTCTTTTTCCTGCTGGTGCTGTTGCTGCTGCTCGAACGCGGAAAGCTGATTGCGAAGATCGCTGATTTCATCCTGAAGCTTCGCTTCGGATGCCCGGAGCGCTTCCTCCTCCTGCTCCTTCTGCCGATCTAAATCCTGCTTCCGTCGTTCCACGAGCGTATGTAAGCCGTGCAGACCGAGGTAAAATGCAGATAATATCATGGTATCAACGTATTTCGACGCCGAAGAAAAGATTCCTTCCCGGCGCCGAAAAATGTTTAGAAAGCGTGTTGAGGGTGAAGCGGGGGATGGACTTTTCCATCTTCAATGCGGAGACCGTCGAGGAGCCAGCGGAGCTGGCGGGTGGACAGTTCAGCGGGCGTTGCCGTACTGCCGTCCGGCCATTGAAACCGTCCGGTTTCCAGCCTTCGGTAATAAAGCCAGAAACCATTGTGTTCCCAATGAAGGATTTTGA
>NZ_AUCK01000026.1 GCF_000429725.1 Alkalicoccus chagannorensis DSM 18086
GTGTGCTACCTGGCCCTCGTATTACAACGACTGCTGGAACATCGATTGAAACAAGCGGGTGTGGAGGATTCCACCGCAAGCATTCAAGAAGCAGTTCGAAGTGCAACCTTTTCCCAACTCTCGATGAACAACAGCGAAATGTATATTAAACATGAGCCAGATCCCTTATTTCATCAAGCATGTAACGTTCTTGGCCTTCCTACACTTCCGACCTACGGTCGAGTAAACCAAAAATCGCATGCATATATACAACCGAAAAAATAAAATGATCTCCTCAATCGCTTGTCTACCAAGGGTTTGAGGAGATTTTTGCCGTTTGAAACTGCTAAAGTCAGGAAAAAAAGTCGTGCATACAACGAAGCCTGTCAGGCAGATCACTGCCTGGCAGGCTTCGTATGTGTACAGCGCTCAGGTGAAAGACAGGGTTCCGCCTATATGGCCTGCGTTCATTAAAGGTTGATGAAGCCTCTTTCTTCCAGGTATGACTTCATGTGCTCTCGTTTCACAGAGGAGAGCATGCCGGTGATCTGGGAAGTCCACGTATCCGCCCGGCTGCCGCCGGTGCGCTGTTCATAATAAGCTGAGACGACAGCATTGTATTCCTTCAGTGATGCTCTGTGCGCATCATCTTCCGGATAGCCGTTTTCGAAATAGATCCCCCCTTTTGGAAGGCGCGGCTTCTTGTCCGAATGATTTTCCGGATAGCCGACACACAGACCGAATACAGGCATAACATGGTCGGGCAGTCCTAACACATCACTGACGGCCTGGATGTTGTTACGAATGCCGCCTATGTAACAAATGCCCAGTCCCATGGATTCGGCAGCGAGCGCGCAGTTTTGAGCTGCAAGCGTAGCGTCGGTCAGTCCGACAATGAATTTTTCCGTCGAACGGACGGCGTCATCGACAGAAACGTCCTCTATTTCACCGGCGATTTTGTGCCGGTGGAAATCAGCGCAGAAGACAAAAAAATGGCCGTTTTCTGCGACGTACGGTTGGTTACCTGCAAGCGCGGCCAGTTCCTGTTTCATCGCATCGTCGGTAACCCCGATGATGGAATACGCCTGGACGTAGCTGGAGGTAGAGGCAGCCTGGGCTGCTTCGACGAGCGTGGTGATGGTCTCCTCGTTTAGTGGTTCGCTGCTGAAACTCCGGATGGAGCGGTGCTCGAGCATGGTTTTAATCGTTTCATTCATCAATGACAACCCCTTTCCAAAACATATTATACCAGAGGAAGTGTCCGTTCTGTTACACTTGCGCATTGTTCTTTCAATATCGGAAGCTCCTTGTCATAATGAGAGTAAGAGAAAGTAAAGGAAGGAGAGATCGTGGGTGTTAAAGAAGACGATTTTATCGATTCTGCTCGTGATGACTGCCGGACTGGTTGTTACTTTCAGCGTTTTGTCAGTCCTTGCCGTGATCGAAGCGCTTTAGAAGATGAAAGGAAAAGCCGATGATGCCGAAAAAGAAAGTGGAAACGTGTCGCGGCTCTTCGTCCGCCGATGTCTGCTCATAGAAGCATAGAGGATCGATTGGAGGAATCCAGGCTGCAGCTCTTGAGCCGGCTCCGATTTTAGACCCGCTGCCGGGAGAATCAGGCGCGGGTTTTTTGAGGTATAGGAATGGATAAGTTTTCATGCAGGAAGACCGCAGCTTCATGCGCTGCGCGGAAAGAAAACCTCTTTCTTCCCTCGAAAAGCTAGCGGCGCACGCCGTTCCGACCAAAAGGCGCTTGACGCTTTTTGGTCGGTGGCAGAGGGGCAGCCGGTTTATCATCGCAGACGTACGAAGAGCCTGCTCTTACAGGAAGAGCAGGCTCTTCGGCTTTCGGAAGACGCTATGCTTTCTTTTTCTTCTAAGAATGAAGGGAAGGGAGTACATAAGCTGGTAAAGGTTCTCAGCATGTGAGCCATGGTTGTTAACAGCACGGAGCATGGTATTTCGTTCAGCCGTTTCATCCTTGCGGTGCTGCCTCGTACCGGCGCTCGAACGTGCTGGAGATCAGGGGGGGGATCACTCCCCCTCTTCCTGAAATACCTTTCCTGATTCCACGATCCGTTGTTCTTTTATTTCCAACAGCCTGTCCATCAGTCCGGCACAGGAAGCATCGTTCGAGGCGAAGACAAGTGCGGCATCATGATGCCTGGCAGCGGCAATAATGTGTTCAATCAAAAACCGACGCTGCTCTGGTGTCAGGTCGCTGCCTGGGGCATCCAGCAGCATGAGCCGGGGTTCTTCCAGCAGAATTTTCGCCGCAACTGCACGGAGTTGAGCCTCCCGGTCGAGTCCGGCAATCTCGTCGGTTCGTTCGTCGCCGGTAAAATGCAGGTCATCCAGGACTCGTTCAATTCGGGAAGCATCTGGAGCGGATGGACCGAAGCTCAAGTTCTCACGCACGGACATTTCCGTATTTAAAGCGGCTTCATCATTCACAAAGCCGATGTGATTCCTTCTCCAGGATGCTCGATCCGCCAATTGCATTGTATCCTCACCAAGGACCGTCACACTGCCTTTGTTCGGCGGCGTCATGGCGGCGGTCATGCGCAGTGCAGTCGATCTGCCGCTGCGGACTGGGCCCGACAGCTGCACGATTTCACCTTGATTCACCCGCCAGTCAGCCTGATAAAATAACGTGCGCATGCCATCTTCGGTTTTGAATTTCTTTTCTACGTTGAGCCAGTGTACAGCATAGACCACGTAAAAAACCTCCTTACAGTTCGGATTCTCTGAACCTGCGCAGATCTTTTTTATTGCCAATCATGATAAGGATATCTCCTTCTTTAATGGGTTCAGAAGGATCGGGGGTCACGTCGACTTTGCCGAGCTGTTTAATCGCAATAATGGTACAGTCGTACTTGGACCGCGGGTCGAGCGTAATTAAGGTTTCTCCGGCCACTTTTTTCGTCGCAAGCATCTCTATGATGCTGTAGTCAGCAGACAGATCGATATAATCAAGGACGGTATCCGAAGTCAAATAGGCAGCAATTCTGCTTCCCATTTCTTTTTCCGGATGGAAAACACGATCTGCGCCAATTTTATCAAGTACTTTATGATGGTAGTTGTTCTGTGCCTTTACCCAGACGTTCGGTACGTTATGGTCTTTGATGTGAAGCGTTGTGAGGATACTAGCCTGAATATCGTCCCCTATAGCGATAATAACGTGGTCAAAGTTCCGTATGCCAATTTGTTCGAGCAGTGCTTCGTCCGTGCCATTGCCGCAGAATGTCTGCGTTGCAAATTCTTTTACTGCAGCGAGTTTTTTTTCATCGACATCCACTGCCGCAACTTCGTGTCCCATGTGGTACAATTCTTTACATATGCTTGAGCCGAACCGGCCGAGTCCTATAATTGCAAATTGTTTTTTCATAGTCAGTACCTTTCTTCCTCTCTTCCTCCTGGAAGGTTGTCCGCAAAAGTATAGCATTAGTGCTGAACATCAATCAAGACAGCAGATGGTTTACGGGGAGAAGCTGACGGTAACAATGAAAACAGCAGGGGGGCGCAGTCCGGAAGCTGCATCGAAAGAGAAACTCTCTGCTTGATTGAGAAGATAGGTGGTGTGACGAATGATTGAAGAAGTACCTGACATTATCGACGACATACAAGAGACCGTGACATGGGCGGATATCGGTATCGGCATCGGGATCTTTCTTGTCTTCCTGGTATTCAGAAAACTGTTTACGAACTATGTGTTTAAATTTATTTTAGCGTTGTCCCGGAAAGCACCTGTAGATACGCTGACGAATGTGCTGCTCGCGTTTGAGCGGCCGCTCCGATCGTTCTTTGTTTTTCTCGGGTTGTTCATTGCCTTTGTTTATTTTCCGATGGATGGCCTCTATCAGGAAACGGCAACGAGAATTTTCCGGACGCTGGTCATCTTCCATGCAGCCTGGGGGCTTTTTAACTTATCCGCAGCAACTTCTGCTGTCTTTACGCAGCTCGGAAGAAAATTCAGTATTGAATTTGATGATATTCTTCTTCCGTTCGTCTCCAAGCTCGTCCGCTTTGCGATTGTCGTCATGGCACTGAGTATCATCGCTTCCGAGTGGGATTACAATGTCAGCGGCTTTGTCGCCGGACTCGGGCTCGGCGGGCTTGCCTTTGCACTTGCAGCCCAGGAATCATTGAGCAATTTCTTCGGCGGCGTCGTCATTATCACGGAAAAGCCGTTTACTCTCGGAGATTGGATTCAGACCCCATCCGTAGAAGGGTTTGTCGAGGATATCTCGTTTCGTTCGACGAAAGTCCGCACTTTCGCGGATTCCGTTGTAATTGTCCCGAACTCCACGCTGGCAAATGAGCCAATTGAAAACTGGACAAAGATGGAGAAGAGGCAGATCAGCTTTAACCTTGCTCTGGAGTATGGAACGCCGAGACAGAAGCTTCAGCGCTGTGTCGAGCAGTTAAATGCAGAACTCACTTCAGATGACCGGATCGATCAGGATCTGATCATCGTCAGGTTCAGTGAATTCAACAGCAGCAGCCTCGATATCTTTCTGTATTTCTTCACCATTCCGACAGGCTGGGTGGAATACATGAAAATCAAAGAAGAGTTTAACTTCCGGGTGCTGGAGATCCTGGAAGAGGAAGGGGTGAACATGGCGTTTCCAACGCAGACGATTCATCTATCCAAGCAGGAGAGAGGTGGTGACGCGGATGATCTACAAAGCAGTGAAAAACCTCGAGCAGGGGCAGAAACTCGGTAAAAGCATCTTTGCCGAAGATGGAAGAATCTTACTCAACAAAGGAGTCACGCTGACGATTGGGATGCTGACTAAGCTGCGGAGTATGGGTGTGACGGCTGTATTCATCGAAGACGGCGCTTTTGACGACATCGTCATGGAAGAAGTGGTGTCGGATACGACGAAGCGGCAGACGATGAAGAGTGTTGCGAATGCCGTTCAATACATCCAGCAGGACAAGCCGATCAATGGACAGGAAATCGGCGGGGCAGTTGATATGATTATCGAAGAGGTGCTCGGCAGCTCCGATGTTCTCTACAACATGACAGATATCCGAACGGAAGATAATGAACTTTTTGTTCATTTGACTCAGGTATGCATCCTCTCCACCCTGATCGGTGTGCAGCTGCGTATTTCAAGAGAGCGTGTGAAAGATCTTGCAGTCGGTGCGCTGCTTCATGATGCCGGCAAAGTCATCCACTCTGGAGCCCAGCGGAATCTTCCCGCGGGATACAAAGGCGATGAAGAGGAACTGCAGCACCATGCCTGGAAAGGATTTAATCTTCTCCGCAGATCCGCGGATATCAGTACGCTCTCGGCGCACATCGCTCTTGCCCACCACGAAGCTGTCGATGGCAGCGGGAGTCCCCGTGGCATGAAAGGGGACGATATTCACGCACTCGCTAAAATTGTAGCTGTCACCAATGAGTACGACCGGCTGGTGTCCGGCCACAGGGAAGAGACGATGTTTCCCCATGAAGCCTGCGAATACATTATGAGCCGGACGAACTCGAAATACGATCATCACATCGTCTGGCAGTTCCTCCGCTGTGTCGCCTTTTATCCAAACGGTACCCAGGTCAGGCTTTCCGACGGCAGGATTGGGGTGGTGACCGGGCAGCACAAAGGACTTCCACAGCGGCCGATTGTCCGTTGTTACGAGTCGGACGAAAATGCTTCCTTCCAGGAAGTAGATCTGGCCGAGGCAACGACGACCTTTATCAGCCGAGTATTTGACTGAGCGTAACCGTTGCATTTTCGTTCCCGCAATTCTATGATAAAATAGGCAATTGAGCGAACAATTTAGGAGGTAATTACACATGAAACAGATGGACGCAAACGAAATAATCCAGTACATTTCCGACGCAGAAAAATCAACACCGGTAAAAGTACATATCAAAGGAGACCTGGACGGGATCGACTTTGGTGAAAATACAAAATCATTCATTCAAAACGGCACGGGCGTTTTGTTTGGCGAATGGGCAGACATTGAACCGGTGCTTGAGCAGCACGCGGACCGGATCAACGACCATGTCGTGGAAAACGACCGGCGCAATTCAGCGATTCCGCTTCTCGATATGAAAAACATCCGAGCGCGCATTGAGCCGGGTGCCTTGATCCGCGAGCAGGTGGAAATTGGAGATTCGGCCGTTATTATGATGGGTGCCTCCATCAATATCGGCTCTGTCGTAGGAGACGGAACGATGATTGACATGAACGCAGTACTAGGCGGTCGTGCTACCGTCGGGAAGAACTGCCACATTGGAGCAGGTGCTGTTCTCGCTGGTGTCATTGAGCCGCCGTCTGCTAAGCCGGTGACCGTGGAAGACGGCGTTGTGATTGGCGCGAACGCTGTTGTGCTCGAAGGCGTAACTGTAGGCGAAGGTGCAGTTATCGCAGCTGGAGCGATCGTGACGGAAGACGTCCCTGCCAATTCCGTAGCAGCAGGAACGCCGGCACGTGTCATCAAGCAAATTGATGACCAGACAAAAGGGAAAACGGAAATCAAGCAGGAACTTCGGAAGCTGAAGTAAGATGAATACGACAATCAACGGGAAGCGCCTGGTGGATATCCGCCGGGCGCTTCATCAAATACCCGAGTCGGGATTTACAGAGCATAAAACTCAGGCTTTTCTGCTTGAGGAGATCCGGGCGCTGAACTCGTCGTTCGTGGAAATCCAGACATGGAAAACTGGGATTCTCGTCCTTGTCCGTGGACGGACAGGGGAAAAAACAATCGGCTGGCGCAGCGATATGGACGGTCTGCCGATGAAAGAGGAGACAGGTCTGCCGTTTTCCTCCGGCCACGAAGGGATGATGCATGCCTGCGGTCACGACCTGCATATGACACTAGGACTTGCAGCGCTGACCCACTTCGCCGCCCATCAGCCGGAACAAAACCTGCTGTTTCTCTTTCAGCCGGCGGAAGAAGGGCCTGGAGGGGCGGAGCCGATGCTGCAGTCGGAAGCATTCCGCCAGTGGCGTCCTGATGAGATATATGCGCTTCATATCGCACCGGAACTGCCAGTCGGCACAGCAGCAACGAAGCCGGGAATTCTTTTTGCAAACACGAGTGAACTGTTTGTCGACTTCTACGGGAAGGGCGGGCATGCTGCTTATCCGCATAAGACGGAGGACATGGTCGTCGCTGTCAGCCATTTCGTGAATCAGCTGCAGACCATCACTGCGAGAAATGTTCCGCCGCTGGATGCCGCTGTAGTGACCATCGGAAAACTGGAAGCTGGAACGAAGCAGAATGTGATCGCTGGACATGCGAGAGCGGAAGGAACGATCCGTACGTTGTCCACAGCTTCCATGCAGGAAATAAAAACAAGAATTGAAAAGATGACCAAGGGCATCGAATCTTCGTTTTCCTGTCGAGCTGAGATCGATTATGGCGCCAACTACTGTCAGGTGTATAACAATGAGCAGCTGACGTCCGCCTTTACTGAATCGGCCCGTCAATCGCAGCATGTGACATTTCAGGCATGCGATAAAGCGATGACCGGAGAAGATTTCGGGTATTTTCTGGAGGGAATTCCCGGCCTCATGTTCTGGCTTGGGGTAGGGAGTGAAGCCGGACTTCACTCGCCGGAACTGCAGCCGGATGAAGGGGCGCTGGAACCCGGTGTTGCTTTTCTGATTGAATGGCTGAGCGGGCGGAGTCGATCAGCTTCTGAAGAAGCATAGACGGCTGCGCCGGGCGAGGAATGAGAGGCCGTTCCTGCAGTTCGTTCTGGTCACGATCCGGGACGCATGCGTCCAGCAGCAGGAAAAACGAGGCTGGAACACCATAGCCGTAAATGAACGAGACCCTCACCAACAGCATGGTGAGGGTCTTCTGCATCGTAGCAGGATACCTTCCCGCGTTACGTGAGGTCGGCGACGTCCTGACAAAACCGGAGGCATCCTTTCGATTGTTCGAGAAATCATTGATCGCGACTCTACTTCATTGGAACGTTTTTGTCTCCTTTTTCCTGCGGGAGGAATGAGGAAAGATCAGGCTTCTACATTTTTGGTCATATAAACTTGATGCGGGTAAGGAATTTCAATTCCGTTTGCATCAAGAGCTTCTTTAATCGCCTTGCGGAATTCCCGTTCGACGCTCCACTGCTCCATGTTCTCGGTCTGGGCCAGCACACGGATAACGACATCGCTGTCCCCGAATGCCTGGACGCCGACGACATCCGGCCCTTCTTTAATTTTCGTGCCAAAGTTTTCTGCGGCACCGCTGCATGCATCCTGGATGACTTTCACTGCTTCATCAATGTTTTCATCATAGGAGATGCCGATGTCCACCAGAGCCCTCATGTTGGAGCGTGAGTGGTTGCTGAGACTGCCGATCTCCCGGTTCGGAATATAATGGACCGTTCCGTCAAATCCTCTCAGGCGGGTAGTGCGGAGACCGACCTCTTCCACGATGCCGTCCATACCGGCAGCCGTGATGTATTCATCGACATCCATTTGTTTCTCGAGAAGAATAAAGAATCCTGTAACGACATCGCTCACCAGTCCCTGTGCACCGAAACCAACGGCGAGACCGATGATGCCGGCACCAGCGATGAGCGCCGAGACGTTATAGTTGAAAATTCCTGCGATAAAGGTGATCAGGATAAAAATAAGCAGGTAGGAAAAAATGTTGGTTGCCAGCTTTTCCAATGTTTTGGTTCTGCTGGGTGCCATGTTCTTCTGTTCTCCCATTTTCCGAAAACTGGAGGAGATGAATTTCTTCCCAATCGCGCGGGCAATAAAGAAAACGATGAAAATTCCAATGAGTTGTGTGATAATGGTGACCGCGTTCGTGGCGATAACCGACCAGTTGATTGGTGCGATCCATTCTGGCATGACTGTCAAAACCCCTTCCACAAAAGTGTACGCTACGTATTCTATCACAAAGGCGTTTGGAATTGGAACAACAGGAATTGAAACATAGCAGTTCTTTCGATATGATAGGTTTGGTTAGGAAAGGGGGCAGGCAGCCTCGCTGCTGAATATACATGAAAAAACAATTTGCGGTTATTGGACTCGGCCGTTTTGGCGGCAGTATCTGCCGAGAGCTGAATGAACTTGGTATGGAAGTGCTGGCTATCGATATACATGAAGAAAAAGTGAATGAGTATGCGTCGGTGGCCACTCATGCGGCCGTCGCTGACACGACGGATGAAAACACGCTTCGGAGTCTCGGCATCCGTAATTTCGACCACGTGATTGTCGCAATCGGCGATAACATTCAGGCCAGCATTTTAACGACACTGATGCTTGGAGAAGTGGGCGTTCCGCATATAACAGTGAAAGCTCAGAATGACTATCATGAGAAGGTACTGAATAAAATTGGGGCTCACAAGGTTGTACATCCGGAGCGGGATATGGGGATCCGCATTGCGCACAACATCGTGTCGAAAAACGTGCTCGACTATCTGGAGCTTTCAGACGAATACAGCATCGTGGAGCTGATTGCAGGAAGAAGAGTCGATGGGCATTCCCTCATTGATCTGGATATTCGTGCACAGTACGGCTGTAATATCATGGCTGTTAAACGGGAAGAAGAAATCGATGTATCCCCGAAAGCAGATGAAAGTCTGCAGTCAGGCGACATTTTGATTGTCATCGGCGCAGACCGGGATATCACGCGCATGGAACAGGAACTATTCAACGATGACTCGGATTAACGCCGCGGCTGCTGCCGCAGCATCCTCCCGCGGACAAATACGAGGATGAACCAGAAGAAATAATCAGAAAGACGGTGCCCGCGCAGTCAGCTGTCGGGCACCGCTTTTATGTGATAAGGATGGATATGTTCTCATCAAGGGAAACGGCGGTACACGCCGTCCCGAACAAAAGGCGCTCTGGAGAAATCAAGACCGTACGCTCTCTGTCAGGGGTTGATCCTCAATAGACAAGCCCGTGGGAAAAGCAGGGGCTGAAGATGCCCCGTCGCTGTAGTTGCGACGATTAGCTGAAGCCTTGCCCGCGGCAAGCGGTTGTTCATTGGAAGAATCAACCCCCCTCATACAGAAAGCCCTCACCGACATGGTAAGGGCTTCTTTCTATACTGGTTTTTGTCCCAGCCTCCTCTTTCGGTTCTTCTTGATGACACGAGAACAGAGAAAGCTGTCAAGAAGGAACAGCGCGTGTAAGACGCAGAGAAGGACAGGACCTTCTCTGCAGGCGGCAGCACGTCATGCACCGCTCCGGACCGTGTGTCCGGTGAAAATGCAGCCTGGCTGCTCCTGTAAAGAGACGTTACACTTCCATGATAATCGGAAGGATCATTGGCTTCCGCTTCGTTTTTTCGTAGAGAAACGGTCCGAGTGTATCAGAAATGGAATTCTTAATTTCTGACCACTGCGTCGTTTTAGAGCCCATCATCTGCTGAAGGTGGCCGTGCAGCTTCCGCTGTGCTTCGTTGATCAGGTCGCTAGATTCTCTCATATAGACGAAACCTCGTGAGATGATATCCGGACCGGACGCCACTTTGTATTCTTTCAGGTTCAGACTCACGACGACAACAACCAGACCTTCTTCGGAAAGGATACGGCGGTCGCGGAGCACGATGTTTCCGATATCACCGATACCACTGCCGTCCACATATACCGATCCACCAGGCACTTTACCGGCTGGAGCAGCTTCTTCTTTGTCCATCGCAAGAACGTCGCCGATATCCATGACGAAGCAGTTTTCTTCCGGGACACCGCATTCCTGTGCCATGTCTGCGTGCATTTTCAACATGCGGTATTCCCCGTGTATCGGCATGAAGTATTTCGGTTTCATGAGACGCAGCATCAGTTTCTGCTCTTCCTGGCTTCCATGTCCGGAAGTATGGATGTCGTTTAGAGATCCATGAATCACTTCTGCACCTGCGCGGAAAAGCTGGTTGATGATTTTGCTGACGCTGAGCGTGTTCCCAGGGATCGGAGAAGAAGAAAAGACAACGGTATCTCCAGGGATAATCTGAATCTGACGGTGCGTTCCGTGTGCGATTCTGGAGAGAGCCGCCATAGGTTCTCCCTGACTTCCCGTACATAAAATCAGTACTTGGTCAGCGGGCAGCTTATTCAGCTGGGAAGCGTCGACGAAGGTGCTGTCCGGTGCTTTGATGTAGCCGAGTTCCCGTCCAATCGTGATGGCGGATTCCATGCTTCTGCCGAAAACAGCCACTTTCCGTCGGTATTTCACCGCAGATTCGACAGCCTGCTGGAGACGGTAAATGTTCGATGCGAAAGTTGCAAAGATGATGCGACCATCCACTTTTCGGAAAATAGACTCAATACTTTCGCCGACTTTCCGCTCGGACATGGTGAAGCCGGGTACTTCGGCGTTCGTGCTGTCGGAAAGCAGTGCAAGCACGCCTTCTTCGCCGATTTTCGCCATTTTAGATAAGTTAGCCGGTTCGCCGACAGGGGTGAAATCGAACTTGAAATCACCAGTCTGTACAATATTTCCGGATGGTGTTTTTACGACAACACCGTAGGAATCCGGGATACTGTGGGTTGTCTGAAAGAAGGAGACGGAAGTTTTCTGAAACTTAACGACCGTATCCTCGTTGATTTCGTGCAGTTTGGCTGAACGAAGCAGCCCGTGCTCATCCAGCTTGTTCCGGATCAGCGCCAGTGCCAGTTTCCCGGCATAAATCGGCACATTCATCGTTTTTAGAAGATACGGAACCCCGCCGATGTGGTCTTCATGTCCGTGAGTAATGAATACTCCGCGGATTTTATCGGCATTTTTGACGAGGTAGGTGTAATCCGGGATGACATAGTCAATCCCGAGCAGTTCATCTTCCGGAAATTTAATACCGGAATCGATGACGATAATTTCGTCCTGGAACTGTACTGCATACATGTTTTTGCCGATTTCTCCAAGGCCCCCCAGAGCAAATACGGCAACCTGATGATTTTTTACTTTCATTGATCAAGCTGCTCCACTTCAAAATCATCATTGTTGTTCTTTTCATACGACAAGGCATCGTCAGAGAGGGGGGTTACATACTCAATGTTGTAATCTCTGTTTTTTAATCCTTTTCGCACTTCTTCTTCGGTTT
The DNA here is from genome assembly GCF_000429725.1 of Alkalicoccus chagannorensis DSM 18086. Taxonomy (GTDB): domain Bacteria; phylum Bacillota; class Bacilli; order Bacillales; family Salisediminibacteriaceae; genus Alkalicoccus; species Alkalicoccus chagannorensis. The sequence goes on from NZ_AUCK01000026.1 coordinate 12,004, forward strand.
CTGCTTCTACATACATGGCATTTGTGCGTTCACGCACAGGGACTTCGCCGAGCGTGTCCTGGTAATAGACTTTAAAAATCAAGCAGATCCACTCCTTTGTTTTTAGTAGAATTGATTGTTGCGTACAGGTTGTAAAAGTCCGTCTGTATTTCAATTCCGCTGTATACGTCTGGGTTGACACTGGAACAGATACACATGACGATGTGCTTCCGGCAGACTGTTCCTCGTATAAACAGCTTCGTTGAAATCCGATCTCTCCACCTTTTCCATATTTTAAACCTTCCCTGCCCTCAATTCAAGGACCAGCTGTCACTTGGTGTGGTAGAAAGCCAAAATACAGGCGGGATGTGGTACAAAAAAAGACGCCTGCCTGAGGTCGGGCGGCGTCTGAATAAACGTTTTCGGGCGGTTTAAATGACCATCTCTTTTTCGCTTCTTGCAACAACCGCCCTGGAAGGAAGCGGGGCTTTGAGTTCGTCTTCAAGGGAATCAATCCGGTCGTAGAACATAATTCCGTCCAGGTGGTCGATTTCATGCTGGACAACAATGGCTTCGTACCCGCGGAAACGGAGAACGACTTCTTCGCCGAAACGGTCGAATGCCTTTACTTTAATTCTCGCATACCGTGGGACAATCCCTTCTACCGATCGATCCACAGAGAGGCATCCTTCACCGGATTCGAGGTACGCTGTTTCCTGGGAATGCGAAGCGATTTTTGGATTAATCAGGGCAAACTCCCGGGCGAATCCATCTTCATCTGCCGTCCGCACAGCAATCATGCGTTTACTGATGTTGATCTGCGGTGCGGCAAGTCCTACACCGGAACGCAGGCCGAGCGCTTCTGCCTGCTCCGGATCCTGACTGTTTCTTAAGAATTCCATCATGTCATCCAGAATAGACACATCCACCTCACTCGGCGGCAGGCTGATTTCGGATGCTTCTTTTCTCAGATTGGGATGACCCTCCCGTATAATATCCTGCATAGTAATCATAGCTGTACTCCTTTCCTGACATCATCTATTCTAGTATAAACATTCAAAAGGTGAAACGCTATAATCGTGAGAATCTTTCCATCATAGTAAGCACCGGCAGATTTATCTTGTAATATTACTGGAATTAAGGTAGTTTTGTAGTGATTGATATTTAGAGGAGGAACTATGTTGAAAAAGTGGATGATACCTTCAGCAGCATTGTTTATTCTGGCTGCCTGTAATGATGAGAATATCGGCGAACTAGTATTTGAAGACTGGGAAGCAGCAGTGGAAATAGAGCAGGAGATCAGCACGATTCAGGAACCATTGTCCGAACGGGAGCAGCAGGAGTCAGAGTGGTACCAGGAAATGCTCGAGCTTTCAGAAGTAGAGGAAATCGAGCCGCTTTCTGAAGAGGCAGTTACGTCAGCTGAAGAGCGTCGAGATTTGATGGAGGAAGAGCAGCAGATTATCGAAACATCTTATGATCAATTTCACGAATCATCAGAACATGTGGATCAAATGGAAGAAGAAAAGCAGCAGGCAGCAGACCGGGTGTTTGAGGCCATGGAAGAACGATATGAGGCCTATCAGGACCTGCACGATCAATACATAACGTCGATCGATGAAGACATCACTTTGTATGAAATGATCGCTTCGGAATCTGTTGAGATCGAAGAACTGCAGGAACAGCACGATACGGTTAATGAGATGTACAGCATGATTGCAGATAAAAACAACGCCTTCAATGATGCGACAGAAGAATTCAACGAAGAAAAAACGAATTTCTACAGCACAGCTGATCTGAACGTGGTCGACGAGGAGGAATAAGAGCCTCGCCGCCCAGGCCATGAACGATCTGCTGAACGACCTGCACGAACCGGCGATCTAATGAGTGGATCGCCGGTTCGTGTTTTTTCATGACAACATCCATTCTTCCGATAGTGGGGGGAGGCGGCTCTTCCTTGTAACTTCGGTTCTAAAATAAATCTGGGGCAGAGGTTCCTTTCCGTGGCATCTTTTCTTCCGTTTCAGGCGGACGCCTGCTCTCCACTTTCCTCGCATTGCGATGAGAGTGGAGGGCGGCGCTTGATCCCTCTGGCGTCGCCGCCCTCCATACTGAAAAGGTGTCGTTTTGTTTTTTTGAGAGAATCCTAAGTGCGCCATTTGAAAAATGTCTGAGCATGCCTGAGCCTGTCTAACATATGGATGAGAACCGTAACGTCCGACGCCAACTGTAACGACCAGGAGGCGCTCGGCCTTTTTTGCATCATTGGAGCATAAGCACACAGGGGAATTTACAGCGGGGTGCATATAATCTGGAAGGAAAGGGTAGGAGGAATAGAGGTGTTCTGTGAAGCAGGAAAATGAGTGATACAGACGATCATGAGATAATGATACAGGGACATAGGGTTGTGAAATGCTGTACAACTGTTCATGGGAGATTTGAGTAATACAGCCTGTCAAAAGCGTTGACTAAAACTCTGACTTTCGTGTAAACTTGAGGTTGTGAGCAGGATGTTGTATTAGTGTTATTGATTTAATTCGTGTTACAGGCAGGTGTGGTTCAGTTGCTGCTCCGCGCAGACAGAACATGAACTGTACTTGTTTAAATTATATGGATGAGGTGAATCTTTCATGGAAAAAACGAAAGAGCTGCAACAAGTGGAAGAAAAATTCCAGACTTTTCAGATTCTTGATGAGCAGGGAAAGATCGTCAACGAAGATGCAATGCCGGAGCTCAGCGATGAACAGCTGAAAGAGATGATGACGCGCATGGTGTATACCCGTATCTGGGATCAGCGTGCAATTTCTCTTAACCGCCAGGGTCGTCTCGGCTTCTACGCACCGGTTGCCGGTCAGGAAGCTTCGATGATTGGATCCCAGTTTGCTCTGGATAAGAAGGACTGGATTCTTCCAGGCTATCGTGATATTCCACAGATTTATTATCATGGCCTGCCACTGCATCAGGCATTCCTATGGTCCCGCGGACATTTTCAGGGAGGACAGATTCCTGAAGGCGTACGCGTCATGATGCCGCAGATCATCATCGGTGCCCAGATCACACAGACGGCCGGCACAGCGATGGGCCTGAAAAAAGACGGCGAGCAGCAGGTCGCGGTAACGTATACCGGCGACGGCGGTGCTTCCCAGGGTGACTTCTACGAGGGCATGAACTTTGCTGGAGCGTACAACCTCCCGGCAGTCTTTATCGTACAGAACAACCGCTTTGCGATTTCCGTTCCCGTTGAGAAGCAGTCCGCTGCAGCGACCATCGCACAGAAAGCTGTTGCCGCCGGTATTCACGGTGAGCAGGTCGATGGCATGGATATTCTTGCTGTCTATGCTGCAACGAAAGAAGCACGCGACCGCGGCATCGAAGGAAATGGACCGTCCCTCCTTGAGTTCATGACGTACCGCTACGGTCCGCATACGATGGCTGGTGACGATCCAACACGATACAGAACTTCAGAAGAAGACGACGAGTGGGAGAAAAAAGATCCACTTGTACGTTTCCGTAAATTCCTCGAGGAGAAAAACCTCTGGACGGAAGAAGAAGAAGAAAAAATCGTAGAGCAGGCAAAAGAAGACATTAAGGCGTCCATTAAAGATGCAGATGCTGCTCCAAAACAGAAAGTAACCGATCTTATTGACATCACGTACGCCGATGCAATGCCGGAGACCCTGCAGGAACAGCGAAGCGAATTTGAAGAAAAGGAGTCGAAGTAAGCTATGGCCCAGATGACGATGATCCAAGCCATCACGGATGGCATGCGCAGTGAATTGAAAAACGATGAAAAAGTACTCGTCTACGGAGAAGACGTTGGTCTAAACGGCGGTGTCTTTCGTGCAACGGACGGTCTGCAGAAAGAATTCGGGGAAGAGCGTGTATTTGATACGCCGCTTGCAGAGTCAGCTATCGGCGGTCTGGCACATGGACTGAGCCTTACCGGCTACCGTTCTGTCATGGAGCTTCAGTTTTTCGGGTTCGTTTTCGAAGCGTTTGATTCCATCGCCGGCCAGATGGCCCGGCTGCACCACCGTTCCGGCGGCGTCTACAACGCACCGGTAACAATCCGTTCCCCGTTCGGCGGCGGAGTAAAGACACCGGAAATGCACGCAGACAGCCTGGAAGGGCTTATGGCACAGACTCCTGGTCTGAAAGTCGTTATTCCTTCCACTCCATACGATGCGAAGGGACTGCTGATCTCGGCGATCCGCGAGAATGATCCCGTCGTATTCCTGGAGCACATGAAGCTGTACCGTTCTTTCCGTGAAGAGGTTCCGGAAGAAGACTACTCCATCCCGCTCGGCAAGGCAGACATTAAGCGCGAAGGATCGGATATCACACTGATTGCCTATGGTGCGATGGTTCATACATGCCTGAAAGCTGCAGAGCAGCTCGAAAAAGAGGACATTTCAGCCGAAGTGATTGATCTGCGGACCGTCAGCCCGCTGGATGTTGAAACAATCATCACATCTGTTGAAAAAACGAACCGTGCCGTTATGGTGCAGGAAGCACAAAAGCAGGCTGGTATCGCATCCAACGTAGTAGCGGAAATCAACGACCGCGCTATTCTGAGCCTGGAAGCGCCGGTCGGACGAGTGACTGCTGCAGATACCGTCTTCCCATTTGCTGCTGCAGAAGACACGTGGCTGCCGAATGAAAAAGATGTAGCGGCGAAAGCAAAAGAGATTATTAACTTTTAATAATAGAGGAGGGGTTCCCTCCTCTTTCCTGCACGTACTTATATAAGAAATGGAGGCTTCAATATGGCGTATGAATTTAAACTCCCTGATATCGGGGAAGGGATCCACGAAGGTGAGATCGTTAAGTGGGAAGTGAAAGAAGGCGACGAGGTTAAAGAAGATGACATCCTCTGTGAAGTACAGAACGACAAAGCAGTTGTGGAGATTCCTTCCCCAGTTGAAGGGACGATCAAAAAACTTCATGTGGATGAAGGTACCGTCACGACTGTCGGTGAGGTAATCATTACTTTTGAAACCGATCAGGAGCCGCCGGAAGAAGAAGGTGGAGAGGAAGAAGCCGAAGAACAGGAAGAAAAAGAAGCCGAAGAACCGGCATCTGAAACACCTGCATCCACTGAACAGCCGGCCGCTGCAGAAAGCAGTCAGACAGAAGATGACGACGACTCGCGCGTCATTGCGATGCCTTCCGTACGGAAGTATGCGCGTGAGAAAGATGTGAATATCAAACAGGTAAAAGGATCCGGCAAAAACGGACGCGTTCTCCGCGAAGATGTCGATGCTTTTGCATCCGGCGAGCAGACGAGCGAAGCACCTGCAGCTGCTGCAGAAAGCGGAGCAGCTGAAAAGCAGGAAGGCAAGCCAGTTGCTGCCTACGAGCCAGCGGATGAAGCGATGGAAACAAGAGAGAAGCTTTCCGGCATGCGTAAAGCGATCTCCAAAGCGATGGTCAATTCCAAGCATACAGCTCCTCACGTGACGCTGATGGATGAAATTGATGTGTCCGCTCTTGTTGCCCACCGAAAGCAGTTCAAGCCGGTCGCAGAAGAAAAAGGCATCAAGCTCACGTATCTTCCTTACGTTGTCAAGGCGCTTACAAGCGCTGTACGTGAATACCCGATGCTGAATACGTCTCTTGATGACGCGACAGAGGAAATCGTCCACAAGCATTACTACAACATCGGTATCGCTGCGGACACGGAAAAAGGTCTTCTCGTTCCAGTCGTGAAGAATACCGAGCGAAAGTCGATCTTCTCGATTTCCGACGAAATTAACGAACTGGCAGGAAAAGCACGCGACGGCAAACTTGCTTCGGAAGAAATGAAAGGTGCATCCATCACGATCACCAACATCGGCTCCGCCGGCGGCCAGTGGTTTACTCCAGTTATCAACCATCCGGAAGTTGCGATTCTCGGCCTCGGCCGTATTGCAGAGAAAGCGGTTGTGAAAGATGGTGAAGTCGTTGTAGCGCCAGTTTTAGCCTTGTCTTTAAGCTTCGACCATCGTATCATTGATGGTGCAACGGCACAGCACGCCATGAACCACATTAAGCGCCTGTTGAACGATCCACAATTACTCGTCATGGAGGGATAACACATGGTAGTAGGAGATTTTCCAGAAGAAGTTGATACGCTCGTCATCGGGTCAGGTCCCGGGGGGTATGTAGCGGCTATCCGTGCAGCGCAGCTCGGTCAGAAAGTAACCATCGTAGAAAAAGAAAACATGGGCGGAGTCTGCCTGAACGTCGGCTGCATTCCGTCAAAAGCGCTGATCGAAGCGGGTCACCGTTATGACAATGCGAACAATTCATCCGACATGGGTATTACCGTCGATAAAGTCAACCTTGATTTCTCCAAAGTGCAGGAATGGAAAGCATCCGTTGTCGAGAAGTTGACAGGCGGTGTAGAAGGACTGCTCAAAGGAAATGAAGTTGATATCGTAAGAGGCGAAGCGTACTTCGTCGACGATACAACCGTAAAGATCATGGATGAAAAGTCTTCCCAGTCATACAAGTTTAAAAATTGTATTGTTGCTACCGGCTCCTCGCCGATTGAACTTCCTAACTTTAAGTTCAAAGAGGGTAAAGTAGTCTCCTCCACGGGAGCACTTGCACTCAAGGAAGTTCCAGAGAAGCTGGTCGTTATCGGCGGCGGTTACATCGGCGTTGAACTCGGAGCTGCTTACGCCAATCTCGGATCAGAAGTGACGATTCTTGAAGGCACGAAGCAGATTCTGCCGAGCTTCGAAAAGCAGATGACGCAGCTCGTGACGAAGCGGCTTAAGAGTCACAACGTCACTATTAAAACAGAAGCTTTTGCAAAAGAAATGGAAGAAACAGAAAACGGCGTTAAAGTAAAAGCCGAAGTAAAAGGGGAAATGGAAGAGTTTGAAGCAGATGTTCTGCTCGTCACAGTGGGCCGCTCCCCGAACACGGATGAGCTTGGTCTGGAACAGGCAGGCATCGAACTCGACGATAAAGGGCTTGTTAAAATCGACAAGCAGTGCCGTACTTCTGCAGGGAACATCTATGCGATCGGTGACATCGTACAGGGTCCTGCTCTGGCGCATAAAGCTTCCTATGAGGCGAAGATCGCTGCGGAAGTTATTTCCGGTGAACCATCGGAAATCGACTACACGGCAATCCCTGAAGTTGTCTTCTCTGGACCTGAACTGGCTCAGGTCGGTTACACAGAACAGCAGGCGAAAGATGCTGGTTATGAAGTAACCGCTGCCAAGTTCCCATTCCAGGCGAATGGCCGCGCGCTGTCGCTGAATGAATCGGAAGGCTTCATGAAGATGGTTACCCGAAAGTCTGATGGTCTCGTCATCGGCGTGCAGATTGCCGGTCACAATGCCTCTGATATGATCTCAGAAGCATGTGTTGCCATCGAAGCGGGAATGACAGCAGAGGATCTGGCTCTTACGATTCATGCTCACCCATCTCTCGGGGAGATTACGATGGAAACCGCGGAAGTTGCCCTCGGGATGCCGGTTCATATCGTCAAGTAACGAACGATCAACCTGTTATCAATATTGGCTTACAGCATCCCGTCAGACTATTCTGGCGGGATGCTGTATTGTGCGCCGGCAGCGGACATGATGCACATCGCAGTGCGCAGACAGGGGTGAAAAGCAGCGAGAAGTTGAAATTCTTTCACGTATTCCTAATACCTTCCATATATTTTCATTTCCCGCTGTGTTAAAATCGGGGAGGAGCTGAGTAATGCTCCACCCAACTTCTGAGGAAAAGAGTGAAGATGATGAAACGTACATATATGCTGACGGCTTGTGTGCTTCTTTTTGCAGCAGCCTGTTCAAATAACGAGGACAACAACAATGAATCCAGTGCAGAAGAGACTGGAGCTGCAGGCAACGCAGATGCCGCGGAGGAAAACTCGTCAGAGACGAATGAGGCAGAGGAAGACACAGAGAATGAAGAAGGAAACCGTGCAGATGCCCCTGACGACGAGAACGGGCAAAATGAACAGCACGAGGATAACAATGGCGCGAATGAAGAAAATGCTGTTGAGGAAGAAGAAGAACCGGGCTATTACAGCATACAGGGGGACAGCTCACTGGCGCCAGTCGATGATGAAGCGGAAGAGCAGGCAGTTCTGATCACTATAGATGATGCGCCGGACCAATACGGAGTGGCGATGGCTGAAAAGCTGGATGAGCTCGATGTCCCCGCCATTTTCTTTGTTAATGGGCACTTTATCAACGATGAGGAAGGCGCCCGCCAGCTGGAGGAGATACACGAGCTTGGGTTTGAAATCGGAAACCATACGATGACCCACCCGAACCTCTCTGATATTCCACAGGGCGATGTTGAATCCGAAATCATCGAACTCAGTGATATGATTGAAGAGATCACAGGCGATCGACCTCGTTTCTTCCGGGCTCCGTTCGGCGTCAATACGGACTTCTCTGATGAGGTGATCGAGTCGGAAGGCATGCAGCGGATGAATTGGACCTATGGCTATGATTTTGATGCTGATTACATGGAAAAAGAAGCGCTTGAAGAAATTATGGTTGAGACAGAACTGCTGCGCCCAGGGGCGAATCTGCTGATGCATGACCGCGACTTTACGTATGAAGCGCTGGATGTCATGATCGAGGGACTCGAGGATAAAGGATACGAATTTATTGACCCGGACCATATTGAATAAAGAAGCAGGAGCTGCTCGCTGCGACGAGATCCTGTGTTCATAAGAAAGGAGGGCCGGGCTGCAGAACGCTTAACATACGAAAGAGTGCTGACAGCCGGGTATAGACACCGATGAAAAAAACCTACACACTCACTGGCCTGCTTCTTCTGCTTACTGCCTGTGCTGACAACAATGACGACAGCGATGCAGAAGAAAGTCAGTCCGCTGGCAATGGTGCAGCTGAGGGAACAGAAGAGAATGAAACGGCAGATGAACAGAACGAAGAAGAGGAAGCAGAGACGGTCGAGCTCCATCAGCTGGAGGAGCACGAGGGTGATTACGTACTTGCTTCAGATATCGTAGAACTTACCGGCGGTGAGATGGAAGAAGATGCGATCCACCGGAGTATGAGGATGGACATTGATGACCGGCATTTTTATTTTGTTGAAGAAGTCCCGGTCATGGAGATCAATGGTATATACCAGCCTTATGATGATGTTCTCGTCGCTTTTCATGAAGAAGAGCCGTATTTGACGGACACGTTCGTTGAACGAGGGCTGGATACGGAAACAGAAGCCGAAGACGGTGAGCTCCATATGTATTGGGACGAAGAACCTGAATGGGAAGAGATCGGCAGTGATGTCGACATTCATGATAAAACCCCTGTCGACATGGTGGAATTCCTGTCGTTTATGGAGAGACCGATTGAAGGTGCATCGGTCAGTACGGTGGAGAGTCATCTTCCTGGGGCACCGCGAGATTATAGAAACGGGGTCCATGAAGGAATCGACTATTATGATTATGCCTCTGGAGTGGAGATAACAACCGATACAGAAATCTACGGGATGGCGGAAGGCACGGTCGTCCGTGTCGATCATGATTTTGAGGAGTATCCTAGCCACGAGGTACGGGATGCAGACCTGGAAAAATCAGCAGAAGTCGGATTCACTCCTGAATATATCTTTGACCGGCTTCGGGGACAGCAGGTATGGGTCCAGTATGAAGATGGCATCATGATCCGCTTTGCGCACCTGGATGACATTCCAGAAGAACTGGAGCTCGGACAGCAGGTGGATGCAGATACCGCGATTGGATATGTCGGTAATACCGGAACGAGCGATTCGTTAAACGACGGTGACGGCGGACTTCATCTGCATAAAGACATTCTTGTCAGTGGAGAACTGTTCTGGGAACCTTATACACTTGAAGAAACAGCAGCCATTCTTTATGATCTATGGCCATAATGTGAAGGAAATGGAAAAGATCTGCGTGCATCGATGCACGCAGATCTTTTTCGTGTGCCAAACTTTTGTCTCGTTTTTTTCTTATACGATAATTTATATGCTGATGTGACAAAAGACGACAAGCATTGAATGCAAGATGTGTTACGATAACCGCATACTAAACAGGGTGAGAACAGGTGGTGGATACCATGAAAAAATCAGATTTTCTCGATGATATGAGACTGGAAGTAGGATTGGCTTATGATTATGCAGAGAGCCGGGAAGATTTTATGGTCAAAGTTCTACAGACGCTGTATCATTCGGGAGGACAGGAAATGTCTCTGACCATACATAAATGGGAAGGCGGCAGAAAAAGGCTGTTTTACGCGCTTGGCATGAACAGACTGACAAAAAAACAAGAAACGTTAGGGAATGGCTTTTTCTTTCCCGGCTCAAGCAGAATGGTTACGTATACGAGCTGTCATGGAAGCCATGCGTTATTTCTGCCGGTTTTTAGTGAGCGTGAGGAGCTCCAGTATGTCATTACGATGAAACTGATCGACAGTGCGTATAAAGTTACGAGACAGGATATGATTTTTGTGCAGGAACTTCTGCAGTTTATACAGGCAAAGCAGTCGACGTTTTCTTCTTAAAACGCCGGCTGCTTTTTTCGGTTTTCATTCCCATGTTGAACAAGCTCAGGCGTACTCAGACCCTTTTCAAATGGCACCGATGATTCTCTTGGAAAAGAATAAACAAAAACGAACCCTTTCCAGGAGGGAAGGGCGGCGATGCCAGAGGGATCAAGCGCCGTCCGAACATCCTCCCCGCAGCGCGAGGATCGTTGCGGGCAGCGCCCCTTGGCAGGCGTCCGCTTGAAATGGAAGAAAAGATGCTACGGAAATGAACCTCTACCCCAACAATTATTTTAGAACTGTTTTTTCGGGACAGGGGACGTGGACTTCGACGAATGCGCAGGAAGAATGTAATCCAGTCTGTCCCTTAACAAAACGTACAGCGGGCCCTCCCCTGCGGTCAGAAGACGCTTGATACGTTTGATCTGTGGACTGCTCGTTCACTGACAATGATGGCTCTTTCCTGGCGAATGGAAGAGGGAGCGGCTGCAGCATTTCGCAGAAGAAGGATTTCACCTGAGTAGATTGTAAAATAATCTGAATTTTCGTATAATGTAAGGAAAGGAGGGGATGTTGATGCCGATGTACAGGGAGTTATACAATGAACATGAGAAAGCAGATGTCCAGTTTGTCGGAGTAGATATTACAGGAGAACGATACGATTTTGCTGTCCTGCACACAAGCATGTTTTTTGGGAAGGTGCTGATTATCTGCATGCATACAGGGCGTCAGGCTTTGTTGGAGTACCATCACCTGCACGACATTTCGAACCTCTCAGGCATGCTGAAAGTGGACGATGAGGAAGACATGGAAATTTTGGCAGAATATCTGCGTGAAGCTTTGAAACCGTTTACGCCAATGCCGCCTGCCGCTGCAGCAGGTGGACATACCGCTTCAAGGTGATAAGAGGGACAGCCGGGAGCTATGGAGGTTGTTTCAAAGAATCGTCAGAGAAATAAATATGCTTCCGATGATCCTCAATGGATCCTCGGAAGCATTTCACTGTGTATGTGGCTGAAGACGATGGTTAGCGGAAGGAAACTTCCTTTCGCTTCAACCATAAGCAGCTTGTGGCGCTGACATCGCTTAATGTCTATGTTATTGCTTTTCTTTCTTGAATCACACGGATTTTCTCCAGCGTTTCGTCCTCAGGTCCCTGAACGGGGAGACCGGATTGGATGTTTTTCTCAATATAGTCCAGGTTCTGTTGTTCGATCATTTCCCCTGGAATGAAAATGGGGATACCCGGGGGATAGATCATAATAAATTCAGCGCTGATTCTGCCGGCAGCCTGGCTTAATGGAACAGTCTCCGTATCCGCATAAAACGCATCTCTCGGGGAGTAGGATAGAATCGGAATGTTTGGAACTTCGACCGGAGTGTCGTTGTCTTTCCACGTGCCGGAAGCAGCATATGCACGGCTCAGCTCTGCAAGTGCCTCGATCAGAAGGTTGATCGATTCTGTGCTGTCACCCGGCGTTATCAAAAACAGCACGTTGTAAAGATCGGAGAGCTCCACTTCAATCCGGCAGTTTCTGCGGAGGAAAACTTCGGCTTCATGACCGGTAATATGAAGATCCTTTACCGATACCGTCACTTTCGTCACATCGTAATCGTAGCAGGATGTACTGTTTAAAATGTCGCTTCCCGGCACATAGAGGCCTGGGATGCGGGAAACTTCTTTCCGGAGAATCTCAGCCAGTCTGATTGTTTCATCGAGTATGTCTCTGCCGGATACCGCAAGATGTCTTCGCGCCGCATCCAGCGAAGCCAGCAGGATATAGGAAGTAGATGTCGTCGTCAGCATGCTCATGACGGCCTGCACTTTTTTCGTAGACACAAGGTTTCCCTGCACGTTAAGTATGGAGCTCTGGGTGAGAGAGCCACCTAGTTTATGAACGCTTGTAGCAGCGAGGTCGGCACCCGCCTGCATCGCGGAGAGCGGCAGTTGTTCATGAAAGTGAATGTGGACTCCGTGTGCTTCATCTACAAGCACCGGCATCCCTGCCTCGTGGGCAGTTTCCACGATGCCCTGCAGATCGGCGGCATACCCAAAATACGTAGGATTAATGACGAGCAGTCCTTTTGCATCGGGATGGCTCTTTACGGCTCTCGCTGCAGCCTGGCGTGTAATTCCGTGGGAGATACCGAGGTTCTCGTCAATGTCTGGGTGAATGAAAATCGGTGTAGCGCCTGAGAAGACGACCGCCGACATAATCGATTTATGTACATTCCGCGGGACAATCAGCTTATCTCCCGGCGAGCACACGGACATGATCATCGTCATAATGGCACCGCTCGTTCCCTGAACGGAGAAGAACGTGTAGTCTGCCCCGAAGGCATCGGCTGCTGTGAGCTGAGCTTCGTGAATAATCCCTGCAGGGTGGTGAAGGTCGTCAAGCGGTTCAATATTGATGAGATCGATATCCAGTGCCTGCTGACCGAGGAAGCTGCGGAATGCATGATCCATGCCTCTTCCTTTTTTATGTCCAGGTATGTGGAAGGGCAGTCTGTTCTCCGCCGCGTAAGCTTTCAATCCGTCGAATAGCGGTGTGTCATGCTGGTTGCGTGTAAACATGGTATCCCTCGAATTCTTTTCAGTATAAAAATGTTTTGTTAAGATAAAGTCAGCATGATGGAAGTATAGCAGATTACGTTTTGTTTTGCATAGAACAGGAGGATAAAGGTATGTCAAAGGATGTATATTTTCCAATTTCCATGGATTGGTCTAAAGAAGAAGTAGTGCACGTTGTTCAGTTTTTTGAAGGTGTAGACCAAGTGTATAACAAGGGGATGGAGCGCGAAACGTTTTTGACGCTTTACAGGCACTTTAAGGAGGTTGTCCCTTCCAAGGCGGAAGAAAAGCAGCATTTCAAAGAATACGAAGAGCAGACCGGTCAATCTGCCTATCATGCTGTCAAAGCTGCAAGAGAAGCGGATCCGGGGACGAAAATCAAGAAATAGCGGCGGCAGCCGTTGAACAGAAAACCAGGCTGAGACAAAATCGTTCTCCAGCGCGTAAAAAACGCTTTCGATCATCCATGTGGGGTTGTCGAAAGCGTTTTGTGTTAAAGAAACAATAACGAATCTGTCTCATGGCCGTAAACGCTCTCACATTCACGGCCTTAAGGCAGATCCCAGTTCCTCTTTCACCTTGGCTCTGCCTCTCATCGACATTCTGGTGATTTGAACATAAGGATGCCTCCGGTCTAGTTATGACTTGGTCGTTCTAACTTAACGTGAAGGCATTCTTTTTTAAAAGTATAGGAATGTATAAATTTTTGTACAAGAGGACGGCAGTTTCATGCGCTGCACGGGAAGAGAGAAGACCTGTTTCTTCCCTCGAAAAGCTTGCGGCAAACGCCGTTCCGACCAAAAGCCGCTTTGCGCTTTTGTTCTGGAGAAATCAAAACCGTACGGTCTCTGGGCTGATCTTGAAAAGACAAGAGACGCGGGAAAAGCAAGGGCTGAAGATGCCCCGTCGCCGTTTTGCGGCGGTCAGCTGAAGCCTTGCCCGCGGTAAGCGCTTGTCATTGGTAGGATCAACCCCCTCATACAGAAAGCCCTCACCAAAAGTGGTAAGGGCTTCCTTTTTATTCTCGTTTTGTCCCAGCCTCGGTTTCGTTTAGGAACGTTTACGCTGCAGGATTATACTTTTTGTTCGTACACGTCCATGCTCTTTTCGTACAGCGGGAGCACGGTATCGAACACTTTTTCAATTTCCTGAACGAAGGCATCACCGTCGCGCAGGAGGTCCTCACTGTAGCAGAACGTTTTACCACAGAGAAGTTCTGCCTTTTTTACATCCTGAAGCCGTTGAAACAGGCGGGTATAGTCTTCATTAGAGAGCTCGTCTCCACTGACCGTGTCCGGCTTCGTGTGATCCTCGCTCCATTCGTAATGCTCAGGTATCATGCTTTTCACCGATTCAGCGTCTTCCAGCAGAGTTCTGCCGAGCTCTCCTTTTACCGGCGATTCATAGATAACGGCAAACCAGACGAAGACGTGGGAGCCGAACAGACCTATCTGAAAATGAGGGAGTTTTTTGTATCCCCGGTTGCTGCTGCAGAAAGCGACCCAGGTGTCATCTGGAGGATTCACTTTCCGCCTTGCATGTTTGGCGACATGATAGTACATGTCTCTGCCGGTTTTCTCTGAAAGCACATCTTTGAAATGTTCTCCAAGCTCTTCCAGTTTCGGCCGGATCGTCATTTTTAATGCTTCCATCCGCTCGTCCAGTCCGTCTACCGCAAACACATCAAAGTCCTCTTCCGTAAATCCTGAAAACTTCATGAATCCACCATCCCTTCATTAGTAATGATTTACATTGTAGCAGAGCCCATGAGAGAAACAAAATAAATAGGTTTAGATATGACGATTTTGTGGAAAATTAAGAATAAGAACAATAAATAGTTGCAAAATTCCGATAAATACTCTAACCTAGGAATAACTCATTTCAATCAAGACAGAGAACAGTTGAAAGAGTAACAAAAATAATCCGACGTATATCGGAAAAAAGGGGTGCGAAACATGGAGAAGGTCATTCAAACACTGAAAAGAAAAGACGGGGAGCGTCGTATCCCGGTACTTAAGCTCGAGATTGATTATGAGCTTCAAACGCTTTTCGATGCGATTCAGGCGGAAGAACAAGAACAAGTGGAAGAAAGCAAAGGCAGGTTGGAAGAACTCCGTGGAGAGTGGCTTCGCCTCGAAGCATAACACCGCTGCCTGAACGTTCCGTCCGAAGCGTGTAATTTCATAAAGTTCCCCTTCATGGCCGCATGGTACATGAAGGGATTTTTACGGGGTTTTTGACCTTCTCCCCGCACCGCCGCGGTATTCGCGGCGGTTTTTTACTTGATTGGAGATCATCTCTTTTCACTTAGGGAGACAGCAGTTTCCTCTTCCGTCCGGGCAGAATGGACAGGTTCAAGCATCTGCAGCACACGTGGATTCGACCGACAGGCGCTGCGCGCTTCCTGGTTTGTCAAAACGGAGGAGCTTATGGTATAAGTGAATACATGACGTCACGGAAAAGGAAGTGAGAGCATGGATGAATCACTGAGACAGGCGGCTCTTCAATATATTTCGGAAGCAGCGGCGTATATACGAACGGAAATGAAGAAAGGCTACGATGTTGATACGAAAGCGAATAAAGACGATCTTGTCACGACCGTCGATAAAAATGTGGAAACGATGTTCCAGGAAAAGCTCGCTCAGGACTTCCCAGAGCACCGTCTCATGGGGGAGGAAGGTTCCTTTGAGAATATTCATGATTTGGACGGGACAGTCTGGATCCTGGACCCTATCGATGGGACCGTGAATTTCGTGCATATGGGAACAGGCTTCGCCGTGTCGCTCGGCATCTTTCAAGACGGAGAACCGGTTTTTGGCGTTGTATACGATGTCATGAACGACGAATTATTCACTGCGGTCGCGGGAGAAGGAGCTTACCTGAATGGCCATGCGCTTCCAAATGTTCCGGACAGAACCTTGAGCGGCTCGCTGATCAGCTTTAATACTGGATGGGTCATTCATAATGAAAAATACCGTGAGCTTGTCGATAAAGTAAGAGGGACACGCTCTTACGGTTCAGCAGCATTGGAACTCGCGTATGTAGCTGCAGGTAGAATCGATGCGTACCTCAGCCTGAGGCTTGCGCCATGGGATGTAGCCGGAGGCTCTATCCTTGTACAGGAAGCCAGAGGCCTAGTGACCAACTTGAATGGCGAGAAGCTGGACTTTCTTCATAAAGATTCGCTGTTCGCTGCAGCTCCGACCGTGTACCGGGACATCACCAATCACTTGAACGGCCACAGCAGCTGACAAAAAAAGGGGTCTCCGCAGCTTCACTGAAGCAGGAAGACCCCTTTTTCTTCACGTCGAACGGTGTGTTCAGGCACTCGACTTTTCCGCTTCCATGATGCGTCTTTTACGCCGGAAGCCAAGAAAAAGAGAAAGCCCGAGGATGCCACCGAACAGCGCAAAAAGCAGCAGGCTCATTTGAGCGAAGGCTATGCCGAGTCCCATCATGCCGAAAGTGCCGCATACAGCCAGTAAAAAGAAAATGATATCAAACGATCTCATACAGTCACGCTCCTTTATACCCTTCTATCATACGTGATTCCTGTGTATTTGAAAAGGTGAAAAGGACGGGCCGAAACAAGCTGCTTCCCGGAAGGCGTTCACTTTTTTGACATAGTTCGGAGCGGCCGGGGGAGGTAAAGCGCCGTTCGCTGTGTTAGCATAGGAGTAAGTTTAAATTGAAGGAGAATGTAGGATGATATTTACTGTCCAGCCGTCACCTGATACGGAATTCAACGTATCTCCAATGGCTGAATTTCTCGGTGGGGCCGATGCGGAAAACTTTTTGTTTGTCTTTTTTGCCCTCTTTATTATTATCAATCTATTAAGTGTCATCGTATTTAACCTAGGTTTTGCCCGGAAACTCCCCCCGCTGAAGAACGCGATCGTCTACTCGGTTATGTTTTTCGGCAACTTCTTTCTCACGTTTCTGGCGTTGTTTATGCCCATCGCAGAATCTCTCGTCATTGCCGCCGTTGTACTTGGTGTCTACAAGCTTCAGCTGAGACGTCATCAGGCGGAGGAAGGACAGTCGGATTAACGTTGGGCTGGCTGAGCTGATGCTGCCTTGCAGGAAGAACGAGCAGGACCGGCCCCCGTTCAAGGGAGTCTGTCTGCTTTCAGTATGATGAAACAAAGCCCGCCGGAAGGACGTCCTTCCGGCGGGCTTTGTTTCATCAGCGGTGCTTATAGATCTTCATACAGCAAACGCTGGCAGAGCGGTTTAAATATAAGGATCTTTTTCTTCTTCGCTATGAGGACGGCGCATGTGAAATTGGCCTCCCGCTTTTCGTTCTTCTGTCTTTTTTCCTATTCTCTCCCGACAGCTGTCGCACATGTAGGTGTGGATCGGCCGGTTTCGCAGTTTTTTCGCTTCGGGGGTGTCGCTGTTCAGAGATTCAATCTTTTCGCATAATACGCATTTTACACGCAACATCATCACCTGCTTTCTATCGCTGCCTGCTATTATAACATGATAAAAACGAATCCGTCCGTTAAAAATAGTCCACGCTGCTTGATATCAGCGTCCAGGCACCCTCCCTTTCCCCTGAGCATCCTTTCTTAAAGTCAGGGAGCCCGCGCATGTGAACTGGAGATGGCTTCGTAAGGACCCCTGCTGAATCTTCCTTCACAGAAACCGGACGACTTTAAAGCGTATCTTCAATGCACTGTGGACACTCAGAAGGTCTTTCTCTCCAATGGCATCGGATTCGCCGAATGCTGCTCTGGAAAATAGGAGAAGTTACTGCTTTTCGACGTGGCCGGGCAGAAGGCGGCGGAGCAGTGAGGGGCTTCCAGCGGCGAGGAAACGCAGGAGCAGAACATCGCTTCTTTTCCGAAGGAGGGGACAGCTTCGGAAAGTGTCTACGGTGCGGAAGGTACAGCATGTCATCTCTGCACGTATTCTTTACCCCCGACGTATGAAACAATGCTCCGTCTGAACCGATCGACGCCTTCCGGAGCGTTTTCTTCTGAAAGAAACCGGACAGTGAAAACATTTCGAAAATAAAATAATCCGGGTTGTAAAAGAGGAATCTGACCCTTAATGTAGAATATACTATATATAGATTTCTATACGGTTTTTTGTAGAGATCAATGATTTGAAGGAGGCGGTTCCATTGGGAAACAGAGTTGAACATCTGCTGACCGATGACTTGATGCATACACTGCAGGAAGAGCATTATGTGACGATCTCTTCCATTGATGCAGAGACGGGAGCCCCAAGTGTAAATGCGATATCCTGGATCTATGCCGATTCCGGCAAACTGCTGCGGATGGCTGTCGATCCACGGTCCTCACTTGTAAAGAATATTAAAAAGAACCCGCTGGTGGCTGTAACCCTTATTGCAGGCGGATCGACCTACGCGGTCAATGGGAAAGCAGAGGTTTCTGCAGCACGAATGAATGAAGTTCCTTTAAAGCTTTCAAAGATTGAACTGCAGGTCCACGAAGTCAGAGATGTCATGTTCTATGGTGCAAGACTGACGGCAGAACCGAAATTTGAAAAAACGTACGATCAGGAGGCTGCAGAAAAGCTGGACCAGCAGGTCATGGATGCTTTAAAGCAGTAGACACTCAAGAAGGGTGTGGTACCTTTGATCAAAGCATATATACTCGACACTAACGTCCTGCTGCATGATCCGTTATCTGTCTATTCTTTCGCAGATAACCATGTTGTAATACCGGCAGTTGTACTCGAAGAGCTGGATAGCAAAAAAAGACTCACGGATGAAATTGGTCGTAATGCAAGGGAAGTCGGTCGTATTCTGGACCAGCTCAGGCAGACGGGGAAGCTGCATGAAGGTGTGACGCTTCCGAACGGCGGCTGGCTGACGGTGGAGCTGAATCACCGTTCCACAGAGCAGCTTGAGCAGTATGGACTGGAGAGGTCGAATGACAACCGCATACTCGCTGTAGGTTTGAATCTGCTGGAGGAGGCAAGCTCACCTGAAGCTGTTACGCTGGTCAGCAAGGATGCATTACTTCGTGTGAAAGCTGATGCAGTCGGGCTGCACGCTGAGGACTTTCTTTCGGATCGTGTCGCCCAATATGACAACATGTACAGAGGCTACAGTGAAGAATGGCTCGAGAGCGGTCTGATGGATCAGCTCTATGAGAAGAAATTCCTTACTATTGAAGACACTGGTACAACGGAGGTAAATCCGCATCATTTTTATATATTTAAAGACAACAGCCACCATAATCGCTCCGCCCTGGCCAAAGCGGACGAACAGGGAAAGAAGCTCGAATTGTTCCCTGGAGAGGCGGATAGTATCTGGGGGATCCGCCCCCGTAATGTACAGCAGAAAATGGCGGTGGAACTGCTGACGAGAAAAGATATTCCGCTGGTGACCCTGGCGGGCAAGGCCGGGACTGGGAAGACGCTCCTGTCGCTTGCGTGCGGACTCTATCAGACAGAAGATCTGGGCGAGTATAACAAGCTCCTCGTAGCGAGGCCGGTAGTTCCAGTCGGGAAAGACATCGGCTACCTCCCCGGCGAAAAGGACGAAAAGCTTCGTCCCTGGATGCAGCCGATTTATGACAACTTGGAGTATTTGTTTAATACGAAAAAGGACCAGGAACTTGAAAATATTCTGGCAGGAATGTCTTCGGTTCAGGTAGAGGCCCTCACGTATATCCGCGGAAGAAGCATCCCGGATCAATATATTATTATTGATGAAGCACAGAACTTAACGAAGCATGAAGTGAAAACTATCATCACGAGGGTAGGGGAAGGTAGTAAAATTGTATTGATGGGTGACCCGAAACAAATCGACCATCCTTATCTGGATGAATACACGAATGGCCTTTCCTACGTGATCGAGAGAATGAAGCATCAGAGCGTGTCCGGTCACATGAAATTCGAAAAAGGAGAGCGGTCCAACCTCGCTCAACTCGCTGCGGATCTGCTTTAATAGAAAGGGCCGTTCAAGTGCTTTGTTGATCTGGAGAAAGCCAGCAGCTTGATAAAACGGAACTGGAGGAAGATTCTACCCTTCTCGTCCTGCTGCAGTGGGAGGAGGAACACCACTGCGGCAGCAGCCGAAAGCTGCATAGTTTCCTAGCGGCATTTCCTCAAAACAGAACCGGAAAAGAAAGAAAAACTGCTCCTTTGGTTTCAACACCTGGGAGCAGTTTCTTTTAGTAAAGCTCTGTAAAAGCTTGTTGATGTTATTTGATGAAAGCAGCGATAGGCGACGACGCTCAAGGGATAAGCGCAGTCCGAAAATCCTCCTTCGCCTCGCGAAGGATCGTGGAGGACAACCCCCTGAGCAAGCGTCCGCCGAAAGCGGATGAAATCACCACGAACGATAACATAGCCTTTAGTAAAAAAGCGTTATTTTTCTTTTAACAGCGTAAAACCTTTCACTCTCGTTACAGGAGAGGTTCTGTTGGAGCCGTCACGGTAGTAAAAGTGAAGGGGACCATCTTCTTTCAAGGGAGACCCTTTATGAGAAAAGGCCGCGATTCCTTCCATTGCCTCTTCCAGCGGGAGAATAATATCCTCTTCAGGCTGGTCCTGAACCAGGTGTACATAGGCCGCATCAGGCTCTGGTTCAGCATTATGAAAAAAAGGCTTCAGACCGATCCCGAGAGATTTCTCCGTTAAATCCTTTTTGCTGATCGTTACTTTGTTCTGATTGGACTGCGGGCCTGCCCCCTGCATCCTCTGCTCGTCAAATGCTTTTCCCATAGCGGAGAAATCCCGCTCCTTCTGGGACGATTCCGGTTGATCAAAGACGGTATCCATATCGAGCCGCCGCTCATCGAAGATCCAGACTCCCGGATCAATCATCACTGGGTGCTTCACTGCCCCATTGATCTGCACTATCATCTCATCCATCGTGTCAGCCTCCTTTTCTCCTTCAGTATAGTATTCGTGAAGCCGTCTGTCATCATTTACAGCAGTTGCATTTTACGCTTATAACCGATAAGATAGCATTAAAGCGCCGGGTGAGGTGCACCTGTAAGAATGGAGGGGTCTGCGTGTCTACAGAAATCCTGTCCGAACAAAGCGAAAAAGCCTATGCCCTTCTTAAAGAAGATGCAGATAAAATCATTAAATTGATCGAAGTGCAGATGACTAATCTGACGATGCCTCAGTGCCCTCTCTATGAAGAGGTGCTCGACACTCAGATGTTCGGATTATCGAGAGAAATAGATTTTGCTATCCGGCTCAACCTTGTTTCTGAGACGGAAGGAAGACAGCTGCTTACGAACCTGGAACAGCAGGTGTCCGCACTTCACGACGCCACGATGCGTGCCGGAGAGAGCAGGAGCCAATAAAAGAACCGCCGGGATCAACTCCCGACGGTTCTTTTTTGGTTCGTACGAAAGCGAAGGATATCATAGCAGGATGAAGGAGGCTTCGAGCAGTGTGCGGAACGAAAGACCTTTTTTTCTGGTTCTAAAATATATGTTGGGGTGTGGAAACAACATCTACGCCGATTTCCTTCGTTTTCGGCGGGCGTTTGCCAAGGGGCTTGCCCTCAACTATCATTCGCGGATCGAATGAGGATTTTCGGACTGTGCTCCTGCGGTTACTCGTCGCAAGAAAACACTCGCCGATCCCTCTGGCGTCGCCGCCTGTCACTTACGGAAACACTCGCATTTGAGTTTGTTTATCGTTTTTTTAACATACCCTATTTGAGGGATTATCTTTAGATACTAGGGTGGTTACCCCAACAATTGACGTAGATACCCCTTTTCTTACCTTCGACAGCCGCACCTTCAAGCTGTTCCAGCTGAGAAGTGATTCAGGCTTTTAGCAAATGGAAAGATGTCAGTGAAAAAGAACAACAGTTTGTCAGAAGCAGGAAGGGAATCCTGATCAGCCGCTTTCTTCTCCTCTCCTGCAGATGTTTAATTACATCGAGAAGGGGAATTGGTTTGGTGTACCCAATTTTCAATTACAGGAGTGAGTATGATTATGGCACACAAACAGACGACAGAAATTCTAAACAGACAAGTAGCGAACTGGAATGTAATGTTTGTTAAGCTTCATAACTACCACTGGTATGTTTCCGGACCGAACTTTTTCACGCTTCACGAGAAGTTCGAGGAAATGTATGATGAAGCCGCAGAGCATATTGATGAGCTGGCTGAGAGACTGCTGGCACTGAAAGGAAAACCAGTTGCCTCGATGAAAGTATACCTGGAAACTTCTACGATCAGTGAAGCAGATGGAGAAAATACGGCCGAGCAGATGGTGGAACAGCTCGTTTCGGATCTGACTGCGATTTCCGATGAGCTGAAAAATGATATCGAAACACTGGAAGACGACGCCGATGATGAAGCAACGGCCGACATGCTTATTGAAATCCGCCAGTCCGTAGAGAAGCATAATTGGATGCTGCGGGCATTTCTCGGCAAACGGTAACAGATATCGCAAAGGCAGAAGAGTTTTTTTCTGCTGCATGAAAACATCCCGCCGGAAACATCCGGCGGGATTTATTAAACACGAGGAAGGTCGGACGAAGTCTGCCGGCTTCTTCACACGCATCAGCGCTTTACATACCGCCTGCCTTTTTTGGCACGATACGCAATCAGTGTCATATACGAAAGGGATGCAAACAGGAGACTGACGATAACAGCATGAGACATGGTGGCATAGAGAGTAAAGCCGGTGAAAATAACGACTGCACCACTGATCACCTGTGCTGTAATGAGAATAAAGCTGATCACACCGCTGTAGAGGAGCGGCTTATTGAACCGGTAGTTGCGGATCGTTTGAATAAACAGAATCAGCAGCGTAACGAAGAGCATCCCTGCAGCAAAACGGTGACCCATCTGGAAGAGTACTCTTCCTTCCAATGGAGGGAAAAGCTGTCCATTGCAGAGCGGCCATCCGGCACATGCACCCCCGGAACCGGAATGTTTTACGAAAGCTCCAGTGTATACAACCGCGTAGGTGTAAAGAAGGTTGAAAATGATCAATCCCCTGTAGCCAGTTGTAATAGTCGGAGCCAGCAGGGAAGAGGGTTTGCCGTCTTCAAAGGCCAGAACAGTTAATAAAAAGACGCTGGCAAATGATATGAGGGAGAAGCCGAAGTGCAGTGCCATCACTGCATCAGACGATCCCCAGACCACGGCTGCAGCTCCGAGCAGTCCCTGGAAGATAATAAAGATAACGGCCAGTGAAGCGAATATTTTCGTTTCCTTCAGGTGGGACAGGCGTCGCCAGCTCCAGACTGCATGCGCAATGACCATGATCCCGAGAACACCGGATACAACTCGGTGCGTATACTCGATCATCGTTTCAATCGTCGGACTTTCCGGTATAACCTGTCCGTAGCAAAGCGGCCATTCCGGACCGCAGGCATCCCCTGATCCGGTCTGCGTCACGAGTGCTCCCTGTATAAGGACGAGCAGCATGCCCAGGCTGGTTATTATCCCGTAAAATTTCAGCGTTTTATGCATCAAAACCATACCCCTTTTGAAAATTATGCTAATATAAAGAATCGCTGCATGCCAGTTCATTTTATCACGTTTTCATTGGTGCTTCCTTTATGATATAGCAAATCCCGAATGAAAAAATCAATTTCACGTGATTGTCACATATCATAAAAGTGTCAAAGGAAGTAAGAAAAAATGTGATGAAAAACGCAGGGTGTTCCTTTATAATATGAATGAGCGGTGCAAACTGTCGTCTTTTTTGCTGTGCGCGGGAAAGAAAGAGTCATTTTCAGAGGATAATGTCTTCTCCTCGGCTCTGAACGGCATCATGCATGCAGCATAACTGATGATCGACACAGGGGGTGAAAGAAACATGAGTAAACTGAATACAATATCTTCAGCAGAAACATCGTTGACGGATGTTCATACAGAAAAAGAATCAGAAGTGTCTGTGAGCTGGAGAGATTATGTGACTATTTCGAAAACCGGAATAGTGATGTCCAATCTTATAACGACGTTTGCAGGGCTGTTTTTGGCTGCGTATTATACCGAAGCCGCGCTTGCCTTCGTTCTGCTTACAGGTTTCTTCGCGCTAACCGGTTCGGCTCTGATTATCGCAGGTGGCTGTGCGCTCAATAACTACATTGACCGCGACATTGACCACAAAATGGAACGGACGAAAGACCGGCCGACGGTAAGCGGTGTTCTGTCTGGAAAACAGACGCTCACGTACGGACTTGCTGCATCGATTGCAGGAACTGCACTGCTGGCAGCGGCTTCTCCGATGGCTGCTTTTATCGGAGTCATTGGTCTCTTTATTTACGTTGTTCTTTATTCTATGTGGACAAAGCGGACAACCACGCTGAACACCATTGTAGGTAGTTTCGCGGGTGCAGTACCGCCGCTGATCGGTTGGGCGGCAGTAGATCCCGGGCTTCATCCCTATGCCTGGTCTCTCTTTCTGATAATGTTCATCTGGCAGCCGCCGCATTTTCTCGCACTGGCGATGAGAAGAGTAGAGGAGTACCGTGAGGCTGGAATCCCAATGCTTCCCGTAGTCGCCGGCTTTGAGGTGACGAAGAGGCAGATCATCTGGTATGTAGCGGCATTGATTCCCGTATCCCTGCTCATAGCTGATTTCGGTGTAGTCTACACTATTGCAGCCCTGATTCTAGGGTTTGGCTGGCTGATTTACGGCTTGAAGGGCCTGAGGGCAGAAGATGACAAAAAATGGGCGACCGGTATGTTTATCTATTCTCTGAACTACCTCACCATTTTGTTTGCATTGATGGTTATTGTTCATATGTTTTAAAAAACAAAAAAGAAAGTGGGGTTTCCGACACGATGAAGCATTTCATGCGACTCCTTCCATTTTCGCTGATCCTGTTACTGGCAGGATGCGGGATGGAAAACTTATCCGCTCTCGATCCACGTGGTCCTGTAGCCGAAATGCAGTTCGATCTGATCATGCTCTCTACATATGTCATGATCTTCGTGATGGTCGTTGTATTTTCCATCTACATCTACGTTCTGCTGCGCTTCCGTGAACGTCCTGGTGATACGCACATTCCTGAGCAGGTCCACGGTAACCGTGCCCTGGAATTTATCTGGACGACGATCCCAATTCTACTGCTCTTGATCCTTGCGATCCCGAACGTGATGGATACGTTCACACTTGCAGACACTAGTGCTCCAACCGAGGGTGAAGGTGTAGAAGAGGAAGAAGAAGACGTTTTGAATGTCGAAGTTCACGCGCACCAGTTCTGGTGGGAATTCATCTATCCGGACCATGATATCAACGCAGGTCAGGAAATGTACATTCCTACAGACACACGGGTGAACGTCGAACTGCACGCGAGCGATGTCATCCATTCCTTCTGGGTGCCGGCACTCGCTGGTAAAATGGACAACGTTCCCGGCATTGAAAATGAAATGTGGTTTGAAGCACCGGATGAAGGCGTTTACTTCGGTAAATGTACGGAAATCTGTGGTGCGTCACACTGGCTCATGGACTTTAAAGTGATCGCCGTAGACGAAGGGACGTTCAGCGTGTGGGCAGAAAACATGGCTGAACCGGATCCGGAAATCGTCGAAGGTGAAGGCGAAGTAGCTGCTCAGGGCCGTGAAGTTTTTGAAGGCAACTGCATCAACTGTCACGCTGTCGGTGATGAAGGCGGCGCGCAGGGGCCGAACATGACGAACTACGGAGAACGGGAAGTGGTAGCTGGATTCCTCGATTATACAGAAGAGAATCTCTACGACTGGATCCGTGATCCTGATGCATTGAAGCCAGACAATGAAATGCCCGGCTTTGACGAAAGCGCCATTTCTGACGATGAAATGGATGCGCTGATTGAATATATCGGTCAGCAGCGAGTACTGGATTAACTATCAGATAAAGGAGGTTATCTCACGTGTCAAACAGCAGTACGTCGAAAAAAAGCGTACTCTGGGACTGGCTGACAACGGTCGACCATAAGAAGATCGGTATCATGTACTTCTTCGGCGGCCTTTTCTTCTTCACAATAGCCGGGCTGGAAGCGATGCTTATGCGTATCCAGCTTATGTTCCCGGAAATGAGCTTTTTACATGAACAAACGTATAATGAAGTACTTACGATGCACGGAACCACGATGCTGTTTCTTGCAGCGATGCCGTTATTCTTCGCTTTTATGAACTTTGTCGTTCCACTGCAGATCGGTGCACGGGATGTTGCTTTCCCGTTCATCAACTCACTAGGGTTCTGGCTGTTCCTGTTTGGTGGACTTCTACTGAACCTCAGCTGGTTCACTGGTGGAGCCCCGGACGCAGGGTGGACGGCTTATGCACCGCTCTCGACAACATCAGCAGGGCACGGGCTCGATTATTACATCATGGGCTTGCAGGTCAGTGGTGCCGGAACCTTAATGTCGGGTATTAACTTTCTTGTAACAATCGTGAACATGCGTGCACCGGGTATGAGCATGATGAGAATGCCGCTGTTCACCTGGACTACATTTGTAACGTCCATGCTGATCCTCTTTGCTTTCCCGGCACTGACTGTAGGTCTGCTTCTGCTGATGATGGACCGTATATTCGGAGGAGCTTTCTTCGATGTTGCAATGGGTGGTAATGTTGTGATTTATCAGCACTTATTCTGGATCTTCGGCCACCCGGAAGTATATATTCTGATTCTGCCGGCTTTCGGTATCTTCTCTGAGGTTATATCGACCTTTGCGAAGAAACGTCTTTTCGGCTACTCCGCGATGGTGTTTGCAACCATGATCATCGGTTTTCTTGGTTTCATGGTTTGGGCGCACCACATGTTCACAGTTGGTATGGGTCCTATCGCCAACGCCATCTTTGCCGTAGCAACCATGGCAATTGCAGTACCTACTGGAATCAAGATATTCAACTGGCTGTTAACCCTCTGGGGCGGAAGAATCCGCTTTACGGTAGCGAATCTCTTTGCACTGGCCTTCATTCCATCCTTTGTTATGGGTGGTGTCACCGGGGTACAGCTGGCAATGAGTGCTGCTGACTATCAGTTCCACGACACGTATTTCGTAGTAGCACACTTCCACTACGTGATTATTGGTGGTTCTGTATTCGGTATCTTCTCTGCTACATTCTACTGGTGGCCGAAGATGTTTGGGTACCGTCTCAGTGAATCCCTCGGCCGCTGGTTCTTCTGGCTGTTCCTGATCGGTTTCCATCTGACATTCTTTGTCCAGCACTTCCTTGGACTGATCGGTATGCCTCGTCGTGTGGCATCCTACCTCGACGGACAGGGATTAAATGAAATGAACTTTATCAGCTCTATGGGTGCATTCATGATGGCATTTGCCTTTATTCTTCTTGTCATTAACGTATTCGTATCCAGAAAGAATACAGATGATGTGCAGGATCCGTGGGATGGTCGAACACTTGAGTGGGCAACCACATCACCGGTTCAGGAGTATAACTTTGCTCAGACACCGCTTGTACGTGAACTCGATGCATTCTGGCATGAAAAGCAGTTCGGTGATGGACGAATGAAGGCTGCAGAACCACTGGATGATATCCACATGCCAAATGGGTCGATTCTGCCTATCATCATCACAACCGGGCTGACAGTAGCAAGTTTCGGCGTTATCTATTCGACGTGGTCTATCATCATCCTTGGTCTTCTGATCAACTTCGGAGCGATGTTTGTCCGCTCGATTAAGGAAGATCACGGCTATCACATTCCAGTATCGGAAATTAAGCGCGAACAGGGGGAGGGTAAATAATGGCAGATCAACATGCAGCAGCCAACCAGCCCCTGCCGGCAAATCCGGAAAAAGCGACGCTGGAAGGCCGTAATAAGTATCTCGGTTTCTGGTTCTTCCTTGGTGGTGAGACAGTCTTGTTCGGCTCCCTTTTCGGTGCATACCTCGGTTTAAGAGGTAGTACGGAAGGGGCGCCCGGACCAGATGAACTGTTCCACCTGGACCTTGTTTTTATCATGACAATGATTCTATTGACGAGTAGTTTGACAAGTGTGTTCGCCGTTATTAATTTAAAACGCGGCCATTTCAAAAAACTGCTTGTCTGGATGTGGGCGACTGTGGCACTTGGTGCCGCCTTCCTGTCCTTTGAGATTTATGAGTTTTACGAATACTATCATCAGGGACTCGGCTTCACGGTAAGTGCCTTTGCCTCTTCCTTCTATACGCTCGTAGGAACGCACGGTGCACACGTTGCTTTTGGTGTTGCCTGGATCACGACACTGCTGATCCGATACCGTAAATCCGGTATCACGCTGTCCAATGCACCGAAGTTTTATACAGCTGTGCTGTACTGGCACTTTATCGACGTTGTATGGGTGTTTATCTTTACGGTAGTATATCTTCTTGGAGTAGGAGGTTGATCGCATGTCCCACGTAGATCCGAGTGCGCCGCTGGAGGGTAAGCCCTCCAAGGCGACAGAACGGAAGCTGAAAAACGAGGCAAGAACCCAGATTGTATCGTTTGTGTTTATGATTTTCATCACGTCTACAGCCTTCCTGACGGTGGCAAGTGATGTGATTCCAACCCACTTTGCGATTCCTTTCATCCTCATGCTTGCCGGTGTGCAGGTCGTTATGCAGCTGTACTATTTCATGCACATGAACGCGAAAGGCAACGGCTGGATAAACGTGATGCTCTGGAGTGGCATGTTCGTGGCCGCTCTGACTGTTGCAGCGCTCACGGTAATCATTGGAGAAACAAAATTTTAAACAGATGCCGGGATCGAAATAATCTCGTCAAAAAAAATGGTGTCCGTTATCGTCAATCGATAACGGACACCATTTTGCTTTAAAAAGAGGCATAGGTGCTGCAGACAAAGATGAGAGCCGTGCGGGAGTGCCCGGCTGCAATGTGCAAGGAAAAAGGGTTGTATAATGGATGATAGGGTAGGGATTCATTCCCATGGTATCTTTTCTTCTGTTTCAGGCGGACGCTTGCCCTCAACGATCCTCGCGTTGCGAACAGGATGTTCGGACGGTGCTTGATCTCTCTGGCGCCGCCCCTCTTCACCACTGATAAGATTTTGTTTTTGTTTTTTAAAAGAGAATCCTAGGTGCCATTTGAAAAGCGTCTGAGCATGCCTGAGCCTAATTCACCCCAACATGTGAATGGGAACCGAAAAGAGCTGCCGTCTCGTTTATATTTTGAAGTTCATCTTGATTAAGCCGGCTTCCCTTGCGCTCGAGAACAAAATCACAAGCAGCGGGCCGAGAATAAACCCGACTGCGCCGAGCAGCATCAGTCCGATGTAGAGAGAGATGAGGGTCGCAATCGGAGAAAGGCCGATGTGGTGACCCATGACTTTCGGCTCGACGGTTCTCCGAATAGTAAGCAGAATCGCCGCAAGTATGCCGAGCTGTACAGCCATGGCTGTATCTCCCATAAACAGGACGACAATGGCCCATGGAGCAAGAATCGCAATGGAACCGATAATCGGGATGAAGTCGATCAGCCAGATCAAGACAGACATGATGAGGGCCACTTCTGGAGCAATGAATAATAAAGAAACGAACGTTACGATGAAGATAATGATGCTTACCAGAAACTGTGCCTTGAAAAACCCTAAAATGACCGAAGACAACCGGGAGGACATGAATCTTACTTTTTCCGCTGTCTCCGGCTTGAAATAAGAAAAGGTTTTGTCCCGGAGCCGGGGCAGATCGAGCAGGAATAAATAAAGAGCAATCAAAAAGACAAGCAGAGACACAATGTACGACGGGATGCTCATGACGACATCTGTTGCCGCCCCCAAAATGTCCCAGTCCTGCAGCACCTCCCGCTGACGAAACAGCCACTGCGTTACTTCTTCATCCAGCGTATCCACGATATCTTCAGACATATGGTCAAACTGCTGACGCAGCGTATCCAGCAGGTTCATCCAGGCAAGGTTAATTTCGTTAATCATGTTCGGCAGGTTCTCAATAAACTGGTTCACCTGTATGAGCGCCCGGGTCAGAGCAAAGTAGGCGAGCAGCGATAGAACGGAGACAAAGCTGACAAACACAATAAAAACGGCCATGCTCCGAGATAACCTGAAACGAAAAACAAGGGATTTAACAGCCGGCGAAAGAAACAGGGCTGTGATGAATGCCAGAATTAAAGGAACTGAGACCGGCAGTATAAAATAAATAACGGCCAGAGCTGCCAGAATGGCGAGGCCGATTCCTATGTATTTTCTCCATTGATTTGACAATGCCGGGCTCCTTTCCGTCAGTAGATTGGCAGAAAAAAACTTTCGATCTTATCCAGGAACGCGAAAAGATCGAAAGTCAGTTTCTTCAGCCGATTGCATCTTCCTTAATTTTTTCGCGGATGCTTTCAATCTTCTTCATGCACTTATCCACTATACGGTCCGGGAATACTTCATCATACTCCACTCCGTGAGGGTAATAGTGCTTACCAACATACGGATTCATCATGCGTACTTTGGCACTGTCCTTTGGGATCTCACCTTCGTGGACATGAGCCGGTACCCGGAAATAGTACGTTTCCTTCCGCACCTCATCCACGATCTTATAATCATATGTGATGCGTTCGTAATCCCACTGGCAGTCAAAACCTTCGCTCTGCATAATCTCGTCTAAATCGGCGAAATTAATCAACGTTTCATTCAGTGCTGATTGTTCAAACTTCATACAGGTTCCTCCTCGCTGCAATGTAACTTGTCCACTATTTATCTTATTATGAATCGGGGTCAGTTGCAACGCAGAAGCAGTGATTTCCCTGTTTTGTTTCCATAGTGTCAACGCACCGTCACAATCAGGCAGAAAATCCAGGTGCGAGAAGATATTATCACCTCCTGCAGGAGATCAGCTTTTCCGACCGGGGTAGTGCATGCTATAATGACAGTGGAGGTGAGGTCTACATGATGACAATGACCGACATATCCCTCGTGCAGACGGCTCAGGATATGAGCGAAAAAATCACATCATCTGAATTATTTCAGGAGTATATAGAAGCCAAGCTGGAAGTACAGCAGAATACGGACCTTCAGAGAAGGCTGCAGGAATTTCAGCAGCTGAAGGAACAGTATGATGAGGTGCAGCGATTCGGGAAATATCATCCCGAATTCAAGGAGATCACGAAGCGGGTCCGGGAATACAAACGAGAGCTCGATACCGACCCCGTCGTTGCTTCGTTTAAAGAAAAAGAGAAAGAACTGCATGAAATGCTGAGTGAAATCAGCCAGATGTTTGCCGGTGAGGTTTCCCCCAATATTAAAGTTCCGACTGGGAACCCGTTTTTCGACGCCCAGCAGTCTTCCTGCAGCGGCGGCTGTGGTTCAGGCGGAAGCTGCGGATGCAGCTGATAAGGAGGAATATGGATGATTGGCACAAAGCGTGTCGGCCTGGCGGTCTATATTAAATCACTAAAACAGGTGAAACAGCTGAAGCAGTACGGCCATGTGCATTACGCTTCGAGAAAAATGAAGTACGTGATCCTGTACTGTAACGTAGCTGATGCAGAAAGAATAGCTGCATCTCTCGAGAAAATGCCGTACGTCAAAGAAGTAAAAATGTCTATGAGACCCTGGGTGAAAACCGAGTATGAAGGCTTTGTTCCGAAAGAGGAAAAGAAGGCCGATTACAAGATGGGCTTGTAGCACCGTCATTTATGGGAGCCGCTGAAGCAGGTGGAGTTCTTTTTGAGCGGCATGAAAGCAGAACATAAACGGAATAACCGCGCCGGAAGTGTGTCATCTTCCGGCGCGTTTTGTCCGGAATGAGGGCCGTACGGAACCGCGGCGCTCTTCACGATAAACAAAGAGGTGCAGAATTATGAGGATTATCAGCGGCAGTTGCAGAGGCCGTCCGGTGAAAGCGGTAGCCGGTATGAAAACGAGGCCGACGACAGACAAAGTCAGAGAGGCTCTTTTCCATCGAATCGGTCCTTATTTCGATGGAGGGAGTATGCTTGATTTATACAGCGGCAGTGGTGCTGTTGGGCTGGAGGCTTTATCAAGAGGGATGGACCATGCCGTATTTGTTGATGAAGCACAGGCGGCAGTCAAGACGATCCGGGCGAACGTGAAAAGTTTGAATATGGCGGAATCAGCCGAAATCTACCGGACAGATGCAGCAAAAGCTGTCCGGGCTTCGGCAAGAAAAAACCGTCAATTTGACATCATTTTTATGGATCCTCCTTATGCCGACCAGCAGGTCAATACGATGCTGGAGCTGATCTGGGGAGAGCAAATTCTGAAAGCGGACGGTCTCGTGATCGCAGAAACATCCTCGGATGCTGTCTTACAGGACAGCGGTGCCGTGTATTATTATGGAGGGACAAAAATCACGATTTGGGAGGCAGATGAGATCTATGGTTAAAGCAGTCGTACCGGGAAGTTTTGATCCCATTACGAATGGTCATATCGATATTATTGAGCGGGGCTCGTCTCTTTTTGATGAAGTGATTGTTGCCGTTCTTCACAACAGCCGCAAGAACCCCCTATTCTCACTGGAGGAAAAACAGGAGATGATCTGGGAATCGGTCGCGCATCTATCGAACGTCCGGTCGGAGGTATTTGATGGCCTGCTGGCAGATTTTGCTGCCAATCAAGGAGCGTCCGTCCTGTTGAAAGGGCTTCGTTCCATGACTGATTTCGATTACGAAACACCGATGGCGGTGATGAATAATAAAATGCACAATGAACTGGAAACGGTATTCCTTTATTCGAAACCGGAATTCGCCCATATCAGCTCCAGTATTGTGAAAGAAACAGCCAGGTTTCACTCGCTGCCCCCGGGCCAGGTTCCCGATTCGGTGGAGAAGCGCCTGCTGCAGAAATTCAGCAGGGCGGATTAGAAGCCAGGATCCCTCTTGAATGATACAATGCAGGAAAAGCTAATCAGAGGTGTTTTCAATGGAAGAGCAAGCAAGCCGAAGGCGGATGCCCTGGGTGAAGTGGGTCGTTCTCCTTGCTGTCCTGCTGGCACTGCAGTTTGTCCAGCTCCCTTACTATTTTTCGATGCCGGGAGATGCGGCTGAATTAACGAATATGATTGAAGTGGAAGACAGACAGGAATATGAAGGAAGCTTTGCGCTGACAACCATCCGGATGGGACAGGCAAACCCTGTGAACTATATTTGGGCTCTCTTCAGTGATCAGCGTGATCTCATGCATGAAAATGAAGTGCGTCCGGAAGGTGAAACGGATGAGATGTACCAGCACAGGCAGGCGATGCTGATGACATCGTCGCAGGAGCAGGCGATCATAACAGCGTACGAAGCCGCTGGACACACTGCTGAATTTGAAGAGCATGGTGTATTCGTCACCTCGATCATTGAAGGCATGGATATCGAAGGGAAGCTGCTCCCCGGCGACCGGATCACCGGACTCGATGGAGAGAATGTAAGCAACCTGGATGAGATGTTTGCCGTGCTTGAAGAGCGTGACATTGGAGACACGGTGACAGTCCAATTCGAGAGAGACGAGGCGGAGGACACCGTCGAAGTAGAAATGCAGGAATTTCCTGAAGATCTCGGAGCTGACCCAGGCGAAGGTGGACTTGGCGTCTCCAACCCTGTGAATGACCGGGAGTTAATCCGTGATCCGGATGTCGATATAGACGCCGATCAAATCGGCGGTCCTTCCGCGGGGCTGATGTTTGCACTTGAAATATACAATCAGCTTACCGAAGAAGATATCACCGGCGGATACCGCGTTGCCGGTACCGGCTCGATCGATGATAATGGTCAGGTCGGGCGCATCGGAGGAGTCAAACAGAAGGTGTATGCAGCTGATGATGATAATATCGATGTTTTCTTCGTTCCTGTAGAAGAGGGCGAGGCGGATTCGAATTATGAGATTGCCGTGGAAACGGCGGAGCGCATAGGCACGGATATGCAGGTGGAAGCAGTAGGCACATTCCAGGAAGCTCTCGACATTCTTGATGACCTTCGGGAAACGTGATAGAGCATTCACGCTGCGTAGCAGCCCATGTCCCTTTCCCAGCGGAGGAATGCCTGGAAGGGGCGGGGACAATTTCGTGCTCCAGTACGTGAAAAACGCTTTCGATAATCCAGTATGGATTGTCGAGAGCGTTTTATTTGTAAGTTCTGTTCAAGCTAGTTGTTGTTATTTTATGAAAGCAGCGATAGGCGGCGACGCTCAAGGGATAAGCGCAATCCGAACATCCTCCTTTGCATCGCGAAGGATCGTGGAGGACAAGCCTCTGAGCTAGCGTCCGTCGAAAGCGGATGAAATCAACAACGAACGATAACACAGCCTATTTGTAAGGTGTAAGAATGCTGATGTTCTCAGCGAAGGAGACGATGGCTTTGCGTATTGCGGGAAGAAAGAAGATCGCTTGCTTTCCTTCAACAGTCTGCGGTACACGCCTTTCCGACGAAAAGGCGCTCTGCGCTTTTGGTCGTCACAATCATGAGACACACACATGGAAGTGAGCTTGCTCAGGTTTACTGCCATGCGTGCAAACCCTGTTTCACCTTGACGCTGCCTCTCACCGACATGCTGGTGAAACGCTAATTCGCCTTCAGACACCCAAACCCTGCATGCACGTCGGTTTTACGACGACCGCCGACGGCGCCTGTTTCTGCTTCCGAGAGCAGTGGGCGGATATACTCTTTTGGATTTCCAATCTTTCCATATCGTACACTTTCGATAATTTCCTTTTTCCGCTTTGGAGCAGCCGACCCGAATTGCACCATACGTTCAGTTCTCTCCTTCGTTCAGCCTGAATGTTCATTCAACTCCCGGTCGATCGCTTCGATGGGGACACCTCGTGGAAAGGTATTTTTGTCCGTTCGGTTAGAGGAAATCATTGCCGCCTTGAGGTTCTAACCTCATAGAGCACGAGCGGGAAGGTTCTGGATTTTGGGAACTCAATCATACACTCTGACGGTCTCTTCATAAACGCTCTTTCTTGAAACGGCAGGGAGTGCGAGCTTATGAACCGCCGCAGCTTTTAAGGAGAGCGCACTCATCCCGTTACGCTGTTCTTTTGCCATTGTGTACACCGGCAGAGTGCTCTGCAGATGACGAAGACGTTCTCTTCCCCGTTTATTCATGCCGAATACCCGGATGCTGTCTACACCGTACTCAAGGCAAGCTTCAACAGCGTTCTGCTTCCAGCCAAGCAGAACGGCAACAGCGAGCCGCTGCAGCCGTGTACGTGTATAGCGCTTCGATTTTACAGCCCGGAAGAATTGTTCCGCATTCGCCTGATGACGGTGTTTGTACATCACGGATTCTAATCCTTCGACACATCCGAAGATCTCTTTGATGCCGTCTGGTTCCAGTAATTCCAGCTGGTGCTGCAGGAAAGGATAATACGCCTCCCACGTGTGAATCAGCCCGTCCGAATCAAGGAAGCCGGTCAGCTTCTCCCAGGAACGAGCTGGCAGGTAGGGGGAGACTTCCGCTGCATCCTTGCCTTCGTTAATACTTCGTCTGATTGCTGTCGCGCTGGCAATTCGACTGGCTGTACGCAGGTGTTCCTCGTGGTAGGAGGCTTCGATACGGGGGATTGTATGCATCGTGATGCCGAATCTGCGTGCAGCTTTTACATACTGCAGGCCGAGTGCATTGTTCGGCTGCTGCATGTCCGTCATTCCATCAGGGGGATTCATCGAGGCAACCGCCTTTTCGTAACTCCTGGGAAAGCTGCTGCCTTTCTTCAATTGATCAGTCAGGCGCTCTTCCAAAGCTTTCTCATTCTCCTCGAGCCAAGAGCATGCATCATAAAAAGGCTGAACGATTCCATGCTCACTTCCAAAGCAGATATCTGTGACGCCGAGTTCATGAAGCACTTGTACAGCACCTTCAGCGAAAATAGCAGCGTTTTGAACCGCAAACACCGCCGGTAGTTCGACAACAAGGTCTATGCCGCAGGATAAAGCCGTCTCCGTACGCTCCCATGCGGGCATGACCGCCGGCTCTCCACGCTGTAAAAACGGACCGCTCATCACAGCGACCGTGCAGTCGGGCTGCACAAGCTCCTGTGCCTGCTGGACATGATACAGATGACCGTTATGGAATGGATTGTATTCAACGATGAGACCTAATACACGCAATACCGACACCTCTCTCTTGACAAAATTCCTTCTGAAAGTATATCATAGCTGTTCAGTATTGCAGTGGCTGCAGGCAGAGAATAATGTAAAGAGATTACCTTGACATTTAAAAAACCGGGCGATATAATTACATTTGTTGTCTTGAGGTGAATATAATGAAATGGTCGATACAGCAGCTTCTCGGCTTTCGCGGCGAGGAGTTGTCTCTTGATGAATCGGTCGATGTCTCAGAGGTCAGGAATGCAGACCGTGAGATTCGTGAAATTTCAAGCGTACACGTAAAAGGAAGCGGCTCTGTTACGAGAGAGCTCGCTACGTTCACACTCCACATCAGTGGAACAATGACGCTTCCCTGTGCACGTACGCTCAATGATGTCGAATATCCTTTCTCCATCGATGCAGTTGAAGCATTTCAGCTGTCTGAATGGGCCACCTTCGATGAGGATGAAGACGTTCACGAATTAACTAGTAACACGGTCGATCTGATGCCTTACGTAAGGGAGCGGATCCTCTTGGAAAAGCCGCTCCGCGTCTTCAGTGATAAGCCGGAAGGACCTGCTCCTGAATCCGGATCAGGCTGGGAGCTGCAGGCTGAGCAGCATGACCAGCCGGAAGAAAAAGTGGATCCGAGAATGGCGAAGCTGAAACAGTTATTTAATGATGAATGATCTTCAAGGAGGTGGGACTGTTGGCAGTACCTTTTCGTAAAACGAGTAAAACCCGCAAAAACAAGCGCCGGACACACAAAAAGCTGCGTGTACCGGGTATGGTAGAGTGTCCTGACTGCGGAGAGATGAAGCTCTCTCACCGTGTGTGCAAAGCATGCGGATCTTACAAAGGACGCGATGTAGCAAGCAAGTAATAAAAAGCCTGATGCCGATAGACGGTATCAGGCTTTTTATATTAGGATAAAGATAGAGACCTTCTCCGCCTGCCTCCCAGACTAGAAAATGGGGTTTCGAAAAATGCCTGGATGAGTTTGCTTCGTTGAAATAATGGCGCCGGAAAACAGCTGTCCTTTTTCTTTTCGGAAAGCTCAGTGTTATTTGATGAAAGCAGCGATAGGCGGCGACGCTCAATGGACATCCACCGGAGCAAGCGTCCGCCGAAAGCGGATGAAATCACAACGAACGATAACACAGCCTTCGGAAAGAATACGAACGTAGTAAACCGGCTGCCGCCTGAGGAAGACGGATATCAAAAGATCCTGCGGCGACGTCGTCATGTACTAGGAAGCAGGGGCTTCCTCTTCGGCAGTCCAAGCTGCAGCGGCGAACAAGCACTGCTTGATCTATCAACTTACACGAGACGCGTTTTTTTTCGCTCTGTAGATGAAGATATAGGAAGAAGCCGCGCATCGGACGGTATGGTATGATGAAGAAATGGAGCATCGATGTCAGGGGGAAGACGTATGCCTGTACTGGAACGAGATCGGGTGAACAGCGTGGAGTATTGGATGCTGAACCGGCCGCATGTAAAAAATGCCGTCAACATAGAGCTCATGAAAGAGCTCCAGGAGGCGCTGATGGATGTGGAGAGGCATCCCCCTCAGCAGCTTCTTGTTTACGGCGCAGGAAATACTTTCTGCAGTGGAGGCGATGTGAAAGCTTTCCGCGGCCTCCAGACGAGCCGGGAGGCACTAGGGATGCTGCTCCCCATGAACCGCGTACTCCAGCAGATCCGCGCACTCGACTTTCCTGTTACAGCCTACATAGAAGGGACTGCGGCCGGTGGAGGAGCAGAGCTTGCCGTCTGCTGTGACTATATCGCCGCACACCCTGATGCAGCACTGGGCTTTATCCAGGGCAGCATTGGGCTGACGACCGGCTGGGGCGGGGAGACCTGTCTATTGTCAAAGGTTGATGCAGAAGCAGCGGAACAGGCACTGGCGAGTGCAGCGCTTTACCCTGCTGATGTCTGGAACCGCTCCGGACTGATTGACACCTGGGCACGTTCACCGGAAGAGGCGGCGCGGAATGTCGAAAGCCTGATCCAGTGCAGGTCGGGACGGCGTCTTCCGGCTCCGTCGGATGAGGTGTTCAGCCGGATGGAGCAGGAAGCCTACCGGTGCGCAGAAAGGTGGGCTTCAAAGGAACATCACGATGCTGTTGCTTCCTTCATTGAAAGAAGAAGGGAAGAGCGTTAATCCACATGTACAGAAAAAAACAGCCGCCGTATGAAATCTCATACAGGCAGCTGTTTCTATCAATGGATGATCAAGTTTTCTGTTCAGAAACGCCTTTTGGAAACCATACATACGGATTTTCGCCGCGGTCCCGTGTTTCGTCGTACGTCAGCGGTTCAAATCCCTGCTTCTGCCAGAAGTCGTCGGATCGCTGTCTTGCATTTGTTTTCAGCGGAAGCCCGTGGGACTTCGCGAAGTTGACCATGGCATTGCCGATTCCCTTTCCCTGAAAGCCGGGCAGTACTTCCAGCTTCCACAGTTCCAGATAATCCTGTGGAGGGTCAAAGTATCGGTCGAACTGGCTGTCAATCCGGTACAGGCTCATTCTGCCGACGAGCTTGTCTCCGAAATAAATGCCATAAAAAGGAGATTCACTGTCGTTTTCAACAATGTTGTCCTGCAGGTCTTCTTTCATGGAAAGTTCCTGTATGCCATACTCCCGGAAGTTTTCAAAATGCTCGAGCGTTTTGAAATTGATTTTCAACGGTACTACTTCGTGTTCCATTGACTGTCCCTCCACTTTCGTAACTGTATTGTGCCTTTGTAAGCGCTGTACTCATTATAGCTCAAATTGCTGCAGGATGAAAGCGATGGCAGAAGCAGCTGACGTGCCCTGCGTGAACGCATGCGGTCCATGACAGGGCAGTAGGAACGAAAACCATGGTGATAAAAAGGAGGAAACAAGCATGAATATTGGTATAGCTGGTGGTGGCTCCCTTGGTCTGCTTTATGGATTTTATGCGGCTGCTGCGGGTCATCGCGTCTGGTTTAAAACGAAAACGGAAGAGCAGGCAGCCGAAATCCGGAAGCACGGCGTGAAAATGGGAACCAGCACCGTGCAGGCGGATGCGGGCACAGGCCGTTTTCCAGATAACACGGACGGCATCATCAATGCGGTAAAGCAATATCATCTGCCGGAGCTGCTGGCGGAAGGACTGCCGGATGTTCCAGTGCTTTTTCTACAGAATGGCATGGGGGACGAGCATCTGATCGACACCATGGTGCAGACGCCGGTCATGGGTGTCAGCACACATGGGGCGGTGCGGACCGGCTTGAACATCGTCCGCCACACGGGCCATGGATGTACGTATTTTGCCGAAGAGGCCGGTGCGTACCCTGTCATCCAGTCACTTCAGGCTCTTGATGATCACTTCCCGGTTGTGCTGACAGAGGATCTTGACAGGATACGCAAGAAAAAACTGGCTGCTAATGCTGTTATTAATCCACTGACAGTGCTGACGGGGGAAAAAAACGGCAGTATTCTCGAGCAGCAGGAAATGTTTGACCGGGCGCGGCTGCTGTATCAGGAGGCGGCGGATGCACTGGAGCTTCCTATGCAGGACTGGAGCTTTATTGAAGAGGTACTGGAGAGCACACGCGAAAATTATTCTTCCATGCTCGTCGACTATATGGAAAAACGGCCGCTGGAAATCGAGGAAATCAATGGAGCAGTCCTACGGTTGGCGGAAGCTTCTGGCAGATCTGCGGAGGAGCATCGAGCAGTGATGAAAGAAGTGATAGAGAAGGTGAACAAGCATGGGTGAGGTGGATCTGTTGTTTCTTGCGGCAGCTTCTTTGATGCCGGCTGTCGTATTTGTTCTCGTCTATGTAGTGTTAAAAAAGCTGCGCGTGTCCAAAAACAGAGCGATGCAGGTCAGTGCCGATGTCACCGTTCCCTTTTTGATTGCAGCGACTCTTCTAATAGGCGGCCACATCTGGCAGACAGGCTCGGTTGGATGGGCCGTGCTGCTTTATACCGCTACGCTCATCCTCTTTCTCCTCCTCCATTGGAAAACGGCGGAAGAAGTGCAGATGTGGAAAGCGGTCCGTCAGGCGTGGCGGTTTCAGTTTTTGATTTATGCACTGCTTGTCGCAGGTTTGGCAGTGGTCGGTTTTTTCTGGGCATGAGCGGATTCGTTTCTGAACAGCGCGCTCTCTGCTATGATATGGAAAGGAAAATGACAGAAAGGTTGGCTGACGATGAAGCTCACATGCAGACCGCTGTTTGACACGGACAGCTTCGCAGGAAAATACATGAACAAGGATGCGGATGTAACCAGATTCTATGATTACGAATGGGATGATGAGGAAAGCCGACTGGAGGATATCGATCAAACCACCTATCCACGCAGGGAACTGTCTGAAGCACTGACAGCCTATCAGATAAAACATGGCGGGTCCCCGCAGTCGCTGGATCATGCCAGGGCGCTCGCACATGAGCAGGCTGCAGTAGTTGTCGGAGGGCAGCAGGCCGGCCTGCTTACCGGTCCTGCTTACACCATACATAAAGCCGTCTCGATCATTCTGGAGGCAGAGCGTCTCCAGCAGAAGTGGGACCGGCCCTTCATTCCGATGTTCTGGATTGCAGGGGAAGATCATGATGTGGACGAAATCAACAACACGTTTGTTCACCATCGGCAGGAGCTGGCCCGGGAAAAGATATTTGGCCGCAATGACAAACGGACGCCGGCTTCTGAACGCTACATTAAGCAGTCGGAAGCGGACGCAGCGATCGACGCGCTCCTTGCCCACATCAACGAGACGCAGTGGACTGCGCGTCTGCGGGAAGAGCTGCGGTCGATGACCGAGGAGCCTCTTACATACAGCAGCTGGTGTGCGAAGGTGATGCTCTATTTGTTTGCTGACAGCGGGCTTGTTGTCATGGACGCACATCATCCTGATGTAAGAAAACTGGAGCAGGAAACTTTTCTCACTATGCTCGACCGGAGCAGTGCCATCCAAGAGTCCGTGCAGCAGGCGGCGGCCGAATTTGAAAAGGGCGGATATGAAAACCCGGTGAATCTCGATAAAGAGAACATGCACCTGTTTATCCACCACCAGGATGAACGATTTCTGCTTTACAATGAAGGAAATACGATCAAAGAAAAGAATGGCTCCCGTTCGTGGGATTATGAAGCTTTTTTTACACAGGCGCAAAAGGGAGATTTCCAGTTCAGTAATAACGTGATTACCCGTCCGGTTATGCAGGATATCCTGCTTCCCGTGCACACATTTATCGCAGGAGCCGGCGAATTGAAATACTGGGGGCTCCTGCAGGGGGCATTTCATGCTATGAACCACCACATGCCTCTGGTTCGGCCCCGCGATTCCTTTACTTGGATATCGAGGAAAACGAAAAAAACGATGATGGATTATCAGCTGACGCCGGAGCAGGCTGCCGACGAGACGACAGCGCACCTGCAGGAGCAGCTGAAACAGCAGTGGAAAGCGGCAGATGAATCGGCAGCAGCAGAGAAAGCAGAGCGCCTGATGCGGGAAGCGCTCAAGCCTCTCAGTGAAGTGCTCCAGGATGACCGGCAGCTTCATGACACGTACAACAAGAAAGCGGCTGCACTGATTGACGCGTATCGTCAGGATGTCACGAAAGCAGTGGATGCGAGAGTGCACGTGGACACCGTCCGGCTGGAATCGCTTGAAACCGAACTCCGTCCTGGTAATGCCAAACAGGAACGTGTACTGAATATTCTTCCTTTTCTCAATGTGTACGGACCAGATCTGATTGAGGGGCTCCTGAGACGGCTGCGGGATAAAGACACGAACACGCCCCGGGACTGGTTTATCTATCTGTAGCTTCCCGTTCACCCGAGGGGAGGACACGCATCTTCTGAGAATCGGGCTGTCCGTTGAACCGTCCAGGTTGAGTGGGCCACTGCACGAATGAAAAATAGATGAATAAAAGCAGCGTAAACCGACGATCAACGGGATGAAGATCGTCGGTTTTTTTAAAGTATAGGCGCTGTTAAAGCCTAGTGTTGTTATAACAAAAGTACGCCTGCGGCTCTTTTTTCTTCGCTTGCCGCGGAGACATCCTTCCGCTTTCCCTCCCTTACGTCCGGGAGGATCTTCACGCTTTCTTTATCCGCAGGCGTCTCGAAAAATAGCCTGGGCCTGCTCCGTTTCATAAAAGTTTCTTTTCTTTCAGAAGGACGCAGCGAAGACCGGCGGGCGGACGCCTGTGGAAGCTGGAGATTTCCTCCACGGCAAGCCTGCCGAGTTGCAGCAGCGTTTTCTGTCATTATCAACAATAAACAAGAACAGAGTTAAAGTATAAGAATGAATAAGTTTTCATACAGGGGGACGACGGCTTCATGCGCTGCACGGGAAGAAACAAAAACATCTTCTTCCCTCAAAAGGCTTGCAGCGCTTCCGCACGCCGTTCCGACCAAAAGGCGCTTTGCGCTTTTGTTCAAGTATAAGAATGTATCAGTTCTCATAAAGGGTGACGGTGTAGCCAGCTGCTCGGGAAGTAGGAAGAACCCATGCTTCTCTCAAAGAGCCTGCGGTACACGCCGTTCGCAAGAAAAGGTTCTCTGCGCTTTCGTGCTGGTGAAATCAAGACCGTACGGTTTCTATCACGGGTTTTCCTGAAAAGACAAACACGCGGAAAAAGCAAGGGCTGAATATGCCCCGTCGCTGTAGTGGCGACGATCAGCCGAAGCCTTGCCCGCGGCAAGTGATTGTCATTGGAAGGATCAACCCCTCTCATACAGAAAGAGGCTGGGACAAAAAGTTCTAGCTAAGTAAAAACGCTTCCGATTATCCAAAATGGATAATCGTAAGCGTTTTGTTTGTACATTCGAATAACGCAGGCGACTCATGGCAGTGAACTTCCTTAAGTTCACTGCCATGAGTGCAAATCCCATTTCTTGTTTCACCTTGTCTTTGCCTCTCACCGACATTCTGGTGAAACGCAAATTCGCCTTCAGAAACCCAAAAACTGGTTCTACGTCGGTTTTACGCCGCCCGTAAATTGCTCCAGTTTCTTCTTCCGAAAGCAGTTGACGAATATTCTCTTTTTGCTTCTCCCATTTTTCATTGAGATAAACCTTGCGGTTTTTTCCTTC
>NZ_AUCK01000027.1 GCF_000429725.1 Alkalicoccus chagannorensis DSM 18086
AAACCGCAAGGTTTATCTCAATGAAAAATGGGAGAAGCAAAAAGAGAATATTCGTCAACTGCTTTCGGAAGAAGAAACTGGAGCAATTTACGGGCGGCGTAAAACCGACGTA
Organism: Alkalicoccus chagannorensis DSM 18086; assembly: GCF_000429725.1. Classification (GTDB taxonomy): domain Bacteria; phylum Bacillota; class Bacilli; order Bacillales; family Salisediminibacteriaceae; genus Alkalicoccus; species Alkalicoccus chagannorensis. The sequence continues at coordinate 113 of NZ_AUCK01000027.1, forward strand.
GAACCAGTTTTTGGGTTTCTGAAGGCGAATTTGCGTTTCACCAGAATGTCGGTGAGAGGCAAAGACAAGGTGAAACAAGAAATGGGATTTGCACTCATGGCAGTGAACTTGAGGAAGTTCACTGCCATGAGTCGCCTGCGTTATTCGAATGTACAAACAAAACGCTTCCGATTATCCATTTTGGATAATCGGAAGCGTTTTTACTTAGCTAGAACTTTTTGTCCCAGCCTCCTCTTTCCGTTCTTTTTTTATTCCAGCGCCGTCTTCCCTGCTGAGAAGCAGCAGCTACAGGAAATGTTCAATGGAAGAAAGACCAGAAGCCTCCAGTTCCCTTCAGTAATAAGGGCAGGGGAGCCCCCTCTAGACAGGAAGCTCCCTATGCTCCTGCGGCACGCACTGCTGTGAGTGAACGTTTAGTTCTCATCCAGGCGCTGCCCAAATTCTTCCAGAAGCACGCCTCCTAGAATAGAGGCTGCATGAAGCATGCTTCGCTCATCAATATCGAACTTCGGATGATGATGCGGGTATGCCTCGGTCCATTCCGGGTGCTTTGCACCTGTAAAGAAGAAGGCGCCACGGACATGCTGCAGATAATAGGCGAAATCTTCGCCGCCCATTTGAGGAGAAGCATGGACAGCTTCCTCAATTCCCTCTGCTTCCTGCGCAACACGCGCTGCGAGCAGGGCCTCTTCCTGATGATTGATGACCGCAGGGTAGCCGCGTTCGTACGTCACTTCCGCTCCTGCTCCATATCCGGCTGCAATTGCGGGCGCGAGCTCCTGTATACGCTGTTCTATCAGAGCGCGGACATCTTCGTCGAAACTGCGTGCCGTGCCGACGATTTTCGCCTGATCGGCAATGACGTTATAGGCATTGACCGATTCGAAATGACCGACGCTGACAACGGCTGAGGCCATTGGATCCACCGATCGGCTGACGATGTGCTGCAGAGACTGGATAATCTGCGAGCCGATCAGAATCGCGTCTTTCGTATGGTGCGGCTGAGCTCCGTGACCACCCTTTCCCTGAACCTGGATTTTGAATTTGTCTGCAGCGGCCATGAGCGGACCTGTGGTGTATTCCATCCGGCCAAGCGGTGTTGTTGCCCATAAATGGGTGCCATAGACAGCATCCACCCCTTCAAGGCATCCGTCGGCAACCATTTCCTGGGCGCCGCCCGGGGCAAGTTCTTCGGCATGCTGATGGATAAAACGCACAGTTCCGGCGAGCTTATCCTGCATTTGGTTCAATACTTTTGCGAGAACGAGCAGTTCGGCTGTGTGTCCGTCATGTCCACAGGCATGCATTCTGCCGTCGACAGTGGAAGCAAAGGGCAGGCCGGTCTCCTCGTGGATCGGCAGGGCGTCAAAATCGGCTCGGAGCGCAATAACAGGTCCTGGTGAACCGCCGCGCAGTTCGGCCGTTACTCCGCGTCCGCCGACATTTTCTTTCACGTCGTGACCAAGCTGCCGGTGGTAGTCGGCAATGTAGGCCGGCGTATGCTCCTCTTCAAAAGAGAGCTCCGGGTGCTGGTGAAGATAGCGTCGGATTTCCACCATCTCCTCGTAGTGGTTCTGTAGCAGAGTCTGCAGTTCATTATACATAGGCGTACCTCCTGAGGCTGAAAGCCAGTATCTTCGTATTCCCTTACTATGATACGATGCTGCGGCCGCTGTGAAAAGGGAAGCTTCTTCAGGACAACCCGTTTTTCAACCAGCAGCCCGGGGGAGCAGGAAGCGCCTCGGCTGCCAGTGCTTCGGTTGATGCAGATGCAGCGAACCGGAAAACAAAAAAGACCCCTGCACGGGGCCTTTTTTCACCTGCTGCGGGCACTGCGTCGGCAGAAGCACGTCTCTGCGTCTGACCTTCACCGCTTTTGTTAGACATCGAGGGAGATTTCCTCTGTCTCCGCTGCACAGGTTAAATAATGTAATACTGAGCCAGGTAGCCGGCCAGACGAGAAAACCATCCGGTAAAGAGCATGATGCCGATCGCAATCATGACGCCGCCGCCGAATTTCTGGATCAGCGGGAGGTATTTGTTGAGGCTGCGCATCCGGTCGAGCGACTTGGCAAAAATCATGCTGACGAGCAGGAATGGAATGGCGAGCCCCGCTGAATAGAAGAACAGCAGGATCATCCCGCCGAATGCACTGCCGTCCTGTCCTGCCAGGGCAAGGATCGAGCCGAGGACGAGGCCGATGCACGGTGTCCACCCGGCTGCAAAAATAAGGCCGAACGCAATCGACCGGCCAAAGCTGTTGACAGGTTTTGGTCGCCCGATCCGCTTTTCGCTCATAAGCAGATTCAGTTGAAACACCCCGATGAGCTGTAGACCGAAAAGCACGATAATGATACCGCCGAGCCGTTCAATTAAAGAAGAATGCTCCAGAAAAAGCCCGCCTACAAGCGAAGAGGAGGCACCGAGTGCAACAAAAATGGAAGTGAAGCCGATGATGAAGCCAATCGACCGGGAGAAAATGAGCCTGCGGTCGGCTGAAAGCTGGTTCTGCTGTACTTCGCCCCCGGTGAGCTGTGCCAGGTAGGCAGGGAGGAGCGGAAATACGCATGGCGAAATAAAGGATACGAGTCCGGCGAACATGGCTATCCATATGGTGATAAACGTAAGTTCATCGACAGCAAAAATGCTGAGAATATACATCTTTTTAAACTCCTATTCCGACTATGTGAAGAAGTCAATACTCTTGATGCTACTATATCTTATCGCACTTGTTTGTGGAACCACTGTCACGTAAGTGTCACAAACAGAATGTAAGGGTGGATCCGGGGCTGGTTCCGTGCTGGGGGAAGGGAACTTTTTTCGTTTTGAAACGTAACAAAAGAAGGTGGTTTCGCGTCCATACTCATGATAGAATGCCCGGAAGCAGGGGGAGGGAAGACCATGTGGATGAAACGAATAACATATACGATTATTTTTGTACTGCTGACGGCGATCGCCGGGGTGACCACCTATCTAGGTGTGATCATTTTCGGAAGTTATGCCATCGATGATAAAGAACTGGTAACGAAAGAGTCATCTGTCATGGTATCTGAAGAAGGAGATCCGCTGACGAGACTCTTCACAGAGAATAGAGAGTCTGTTGATATCGATGACATTCCTGCGCACGTGCAGGAAGCGTTCATCGCCGTCGAAGACCAGCGTTTTTATGAACATACCGGTATTGATTTCCGCGCTGTCGGCCGGGCATTGTACCGTGACATTGCCGCTCGCGGTGCTGCAGAGGGAGGAAGTACGATTACCCAGCAGCTTGCCAAGAATGTCTTCTTATCGCCTGAAAAATCGCTTCTCCGGAAAACGGAAGAAGCCCTGATTGCAATCAACCTGGAGCACAGATACGAGAAAGAAGAAATTTTGGAAATGTATTTGAACCATATTTATTTCGGGCACGGGGCACACGGCGTAGAAGCTGCCTCCCGGCTGTACTTCGGGAAGCCGGTGGAAGAAATCAGTATAGAAGAAGGGGCTCTGCTCGCAGCGCTGCCAAAAGGGCCAAACCTTTACTCGCCGTTCATTGATGAAGATAGAAGCATGGAGCGGAGAAACCTTGTTCTCGGCCTGATGGAACAGCAGGATTACCTGAACGCAGAGGAAGCCGTCCGGCTGCAGGGCAGAACCCTCCCTCAGGAGCGGCACAGCGTGACGTCAAACGAGGCGTACGATGCATACGTCGACCCGGTGCTCGATGAAATTGAACAGCGCTACGGCATCACGGAGGCAGAGGTGCTTGAAGGCGGGTATGAAATCACCGTGCCGATGAACCCCGCTCAGCAGGAGTCGATGTATGCTGTCTTAAACGAAGAGGAACAGTATCCTGCTGCAGACATGGAAAGCGGGGCGGTACTGCTCAACAATGAAACAGGAGGCGTAGAAGCAGTGTATGGAGGGAGAGAATATGTCCGGAAAGGGTTCCACCATGCGCTTTCCCCCCGTCAGCCCGGTTCTGTCATGAAGCCGCTGGCGGTGTACGCTCCAGCTCTGGATGGGGGGCAGTATCACCCGTATTCCCTCCTGGAAGATGAACGGCAGAACTATGACGGCTATGAGCCGGAAAATATCAACAGCATCTACGACGGAGAAGTCTCTATGTATGATGCAGTGAAAGATTCGGTCAATGCCCCCGCGGTATGGCTGCTGAACGAGATTTCGATTGATGCTTCTAAAGAGATGCTGACCGCGCAGAATATCGACCTTGAAGAAGAAGGGCTCGGCATTGCACTCGGCGGACTGGATGAAGGGCTGACCCCGCTGGAGACAGCAGCCGCGTACCGGACATTCGCTAACAATGGACGGTATTCAGATCCGTACTTTGTAACGGAAATCCAGGACCGTCACGGGGAACGCATCGGTAAAGCTGAGACCGAGGAGATAGACGTGATGGACCCCCAGACAGCCTGGTATATGACACGCATGCTTGAAGCAGCTGTCGAAGACGGAACCGGACAGGCGGGAGCGTATGAAGGTGCGCTCGCGGGAAAAACCGGAACGACGAACGAAGCGCGGGACGTATGGTTTGCTGGATGGACGCCGGAACACAGCGGCGCTGTCTGGATGGGCGGCAGCGGCGGAATCGAAGGGGTGTCCAGTGCGGCGCCGACATCCGCCTTTAAAGCGTTGCTGCCTGAAGCGGCGTCCGTATCGGCCTTCACGCAGCCGGACGGCGTCGATGACCTGGAAGAACCAATCCGCTTTGTAAATATCAGAGACCTTGAAGCAGATATGTCCATGGGTCTGTTTGGAGCAAGTGTTGAACTCGACTGGTCACCTGCGGAGGACGAACGTCTGCACTACCGCATTTATCGTACAGACGGGGGACGAGAAGAGCTGGTCGATGAAATTGTTGGAGAATCGACGTATACGGTCGACCGCATGAATCACTTCTCGTCGCCTGCGTTTCAGGTTGTGCCGTACAATCCGCAGATCGACCGGGAAGGGGACCCTTCCAATGTAGTGGAGCCGAACTGGTCTCTGTTTTCCGGAGGATAATCGGCTCCTACAGAGGGGACGGGGGCGGCCATCGAGGAGCCTCCGCCGTTCTCCTGACTAGCGGGCCCTCTGTAGCACGGAGAAGCTGCACCTGGTTGCAGAGACCTGCTGCAAAAAAGGTCGGAGAGGCTGGGATAAATCGTTCTCCAGTACGTAAAAAACGCTTTCGATGATCCGCTTTGGATCGTCGAAAGCGTTTTGTTTGTAAAAGGATAAGCATGTAGTAGATTTCATTAAGGTTAACGGCGGCTCTCAGCTGCTCGGGAAGCAGGAAGAACCCATGCTTCCCTTAAAGAACCTGCAGTACACGCCGTTCCGATCAAAAGGCGCTCCGCGCTTTTATTCATAACAATCATGAAACGCACTCAAGGCAGTGAACCGGGGGGGGACGTTCACTGCCTTGAGTGTAAACCCTAGTTCTTGTTTCACCTTATATAAAGAGTTGTCCTCATTCTCAAAAACATGAAAAGAAACTAGGTTAAGAGATGAAAGTTCAATAAAAACTAAATCCACCGTTTGTGGATATTGAGTACAACAGTGTAGGTAATAGCTAGTATGATGCTTTTAGTGTGGTTTAACCATTTTCATCTAACTGGTGGTTCTAATATAAAATTAGCGCTCTTCTTATGGTGTTAACTAGAAATGATGAAAGGAATGAGGAACTTATGAAAGACAAGAGAGTAAAGAAACAAGCCATGATAGGTTTTGTTTTGTTTAGTATTATCATTATAGCTTCAAGTTCACAAATCATCCTTACTACTAATTCTTTTATTAAAGGGATTAGTTTAATAGCAGTTGTAAGTGGTTCAATTGGCGTTGGCATGAAAATATCTAATTTAAAAAACAAAGACAAGAATACTTAAGTTTTTGACTGTTTAGCCCCATGGCAGGCTGCCACCAGGAAGTGAGGGGAAAACATATACATGATAGAGAATTCACAGGCTGGATCCCCGAGGTCTTCCACTGTGTCCATACAGCCGACCGCTCATGAAGCAAGCTGCATCGATACTGAAACAGGCCCGGGCCGGGGCGTTCATCATTCTGTCACGGGGGTTATGCTTTCTTTCCATCATGAAAAAAGTTAAAATGTACAGCGGAACAGGTGTTGTCGAGCGAAGCAGCAGCACCCGAAAAATGACAGAGGTGGGTCCAGAATGCAGCAATGGAATGATATGTTTTTACGCGCGGCGAAGCAGGAGCCTGTAAGCCATACGCCGGTATGGTACATGAGACAGGCGGGCAGGTCGCAGCCGGAGTACCGGGAACTGAAAAAAAAGTACGGCCTCGAAGAAATCACGAGAATGCCTGAAACGTGTGCGTGGGTGACGAAACTGCCGGTGGACCAGTACAACAATGATGCAGCGATTTTGTACAAAGATATCATGACGCCTCTGCCGGCGATCGGCGTGGATGTGTCGATTAAACCTGGTGTAGGTCCGGTCATTGCAAATCCGATTGAGACGATGGCGGACGTACAGCGCCTCGGAACGCTTCATCCGGAAAAGGATGTCGACTTCGTACTGGAAACGATCCGTATTCTGAGAAAGCAGCTTCACGTTCCGCTGATCAGTTTCAGCGGCGCTCCGTTCACACTTGCGAGCTATATGATTGAAGGCGGCCCTTCAAAGAATTACAATAAGACCAAAGCGGTCATGTATGGACAGCCGGAAGTCTGGAGCGCCTTGATGGAGAAGCTGGCAGATCTGGTGATAACCTATACAAAAGCGCAGATTCACGCTGGCTCCCAGGCTATCCAGATTTTTGATTCCTGGATCGGTGCGGTCAGCCGCGAAGATTACCAGGAGAGCATCAAGCCGTACATGAACAAGATTTTCGCAGCCCTGCAGCCGGAAGGTGTTCCGTTGATCATGCACGGTGTCGGCGCCAGGCACCTCGCTCAGGACTGGGCGGATCTGCCGCTGGATGTCGTCGGTCTGGACTGGCGCTATCCAATCGCCGATGCCCGCGCAGACGGTATTAAAAAATCCCTCCAGGGCAACCTGGATCCGAGTGTGCTGCTTGCTCCCTGGCCGGTGATTGAGAAGAAGGCAAAATCGATTATCGATCAGGGAATCCAGCATCCTGGTTTCATTTTCAACCTGGGGCACGGGGTTTTTCCGGAGCTCGAGCCAGCCAAACTCAAACAGCTGACTGCGTTTGTACATGAGTATTCAGCTGAAAAAATCCAGCAGCAATCACAGAGAGGATGATAAGAGATGGCAAAGAAAAAAATGGGGCTTCTCGTCATGGCCTACGGTACACCGAGATCGGAAGAAGAGATTGAGCCTTTCTACACGCACATCCGCCGGGGGAGAAAACCATCGCAGGAACAGCTCGATGACCTCGTCGGACGCTATCAGGACATCGGCGGCATCTCTCCACTGGCACGCATTACGACCAATCAGGCTCAGGAGCTCTGTGCCGAACTGAACAAGCGGTACGACGATGTGGAATTTCACGTGTATGAAGGGTTGAAGCATATTGATCCGTTCATCGAAGACGCGATTCTTTCGATGAAAAATGACGGCATCGAAGAAGCAGTGAGTATCGTACTCGCTCCCCACTACTCGACATTCAGTGTAAAATCCTATAACGGACGTGCGCAGGAAGAATCTGAACTTATTAACGGTCCCGCGATTACGAGCGTGGAGTCCTGGTACGACGATCCGAAGTTCATCGATTTCTGGGCAGAAGGTATCCGCAGCACGCGGGAAAAGATGTCGGAAGAAGAGAAGGCCAGTCACTGTGTGATCTTTTCTGCTCACAGCCTGCCTGAAAAAATTCTGGCGGGCGGGGATCCCTACCCGGATCAGCTGAAAGAAACCGCACGGCTCATCGCTGAAAAAGCGGGTGTCGAAAATTACGAAATCGGCTGGCAGAGTGAAGGCAATACGCCAGACCCTTGGATTGGTCCCGACGTACAGGACCTCACCCGGGATCTCCATGAAAAACATGGATACCAGGCGTACATGTACTGCCCGGTAGGGTTTGTTGCAGATCACTTGGAAGTACTCTTCGACAACGACTACGAATGTAAAGTGGTCACGGATGAAGTCGGTGCAGGCTACTATCGTCCACCGATGCCGAATACGGAGCCCGAATTCATCGATTCGCTCGCCGACGTAGTACAGCGTTCCCTGAAAAAACAGGAAGTGTAACCCAATGGAAAACAAAAAGACAGTCGTTGTTGGGGGCGGTATTACCGGCCTCAGCGCGGCTTATTTTTTAAATCAAAAAGGGATAGACATTGAACTGTATGAGGCCTCCGGAAGGCTTGGAGGCAGCATTTACACCGAACGGAAGGGTGGCTACGTGATTGAGCGCGGACCGGACTCGTTTCTGGCCCGGAAGCGGAGCCTGTACAACCTGGCCGCAGCGCTCGGAATTGCCGACGAGCTGGAGACGACGAAAGCGGGCGCTTATATACTGCACCGCAAGAAGCTGCACCGGATCCCGGCGGGAGCAGTCATGGGCATTCCCACCAAGTGGCGGCCGTTTCTCTCCACCGGCCTATTCACCCCCGCCGGGAAACTGCGGGCGGCTATGGACATGGTTCTACCCGGATCCAGACAGGAAGAAGAAGAATCGGTAGGTAGTTTCTTCCGCCGCCGGCTCGGCAATGAAGTGGTTGATCATATGATAGAACCGCTTCTATCCGGCGTTTATGCCGGTAACATTGATCATCTCAGTCTCGAAGCGACCTTCCCTCAATTCCGGGAAGTAGAAGATCATCACCGCAGTCTCATCCTCGGCATGAAGAAGACGATGGGGGAGAAGGCGCCGGAACAGGATCCGATTCTGCTCGGCCCGGAACAGAAACCGGCCGGGATGTTTTTGACCTTCCGAAGGGGATTGGAAACGTTAACGGAGAAGCTGGCAGAGCAGCTGCCGAGTGAACGGGTGCATCTGCATGCGAAGCTGATTTCGCTGGAGAAAGAGGATGGCAGGTACCGCCTGCATTTTGCTGACGGATCTTCCACTACGGCAGATCACGTACTGATGACGCTCCGTCATCATGATGCAGCGCCGCTGTTCGAGGACCTTCCGTCCTTCCACGAGATGCAGCAGGTTCCCTCGACGTCGGTGGCCACCGCAGCGATGACGTTCCGCAAGTCCGACCTGCCGGAGATGGAGGGCAGCGGCTTTCTTGTACCAAAAAAAGAAGGGTACACGATTACAGCCTGTACGTGGACACACTTGAAGTGGCCGCATACAGCCCCCGAGGGCGGAGCTCTTCTCCGCGCTTATGTTGGACGGCCGGGCGAAGAGGCCGTCGTGGATGAATCCGATGAGAAAATCAAAGAAATCGTACTCAAAGATCTGTTCTCGATCATGGGCGTGAAGGCGAAGCCGGAGCACGTATTTATTACACGCTACCGCAATGCCATGCCGCAGTACCAGATCGGTCATAAGCAGCGTCTGGATGAACTTCAGGCCGCCATGGAGGAAACGTATCCGGGTGTGGAGATTTTAGGTGCCAGTTTTCGAGGAATCGGGATGCCCGATTGTGTTACGCAGGCGGAAAAAGCGGCTTCCCGTATAGCGCACGCACAGCAGGCAGGTCCAACCGACGTACTGGAGAAGAAGCAGTAACCTGGCCCGGGCCGCTTCCGTCGTAAGCGTCAATCAATACTCACAGAAACATGGCGCTGTGCCTGCCGTGCCGTTTTTTTGGTGATGACCCCCTGAAAATCAAAGAAAGCATCTAACTTTCGGGGTGCACTGCTAATCGCGAAGCTGCCTTCATCCTGCAGTAACATCTTTCCTATAATCCAAAAAAAGCCGTCCGTGCTTGCACGGACGGCATTCCTTATGTCAGGAATTGAGAAAGTGGGGGGAGTAGTAAATTACTTTCCCCTTTTTATGAACGATAAACGTAATTTTGACGATTTTATGAACTTTTTCTGCGCAGTGCTTCTCCTGCAAGGGCATAGAGGGCAACGAAGCTTGCGAAATGGGAGCTGAAATCGGTCGCATCCTGTTGAGGATAGACTTCGACGTAATCCATGCCGCAGACACCTCGGGAGGTCACTTCATGAACCATCTCCAGCAGTTCAAAAGAAGTCAGCCCATTGCCGTCGACAGGACCTCCGGGATTGTATGCGTGATCCAGCACATCGCTGCAGATACTCAAGTACACAGCGTCAGTCCCTGTTGAGGCGATTTCGTATGCTTCCGCTGCGGCTTCTCTCGGCCCTTGATGACGCCTGATATCGTGTATTGTTTTCGTCACTGCTCCGACATCGGAGGCGAGTTTTCCATTCTCGGGTTTATTCCGTGGACCGTGAATGCCGATATGAACAAGCGCTTCATTGACGACGCCTTCCGTTTCATACAATCGTGCGAAAGGGGCGCCCCGGCCGTATGGGTCTCCGTTGGAATGGAGGTTGTTGTCATAGTGGGCATCGAGGTGAATGATGCCGATTTTCTTTCCAGTCGTCTCCGTCAGTGATTTAACAATCGGATACGTAATCCCGTGATCTCCGCCGAACGCAAGCGGCCAGCTCGATCCTCCCCAGATGGTACCGGCAAAGTCCTCGATTTTCTCCATCGTTTCTTCTGGTTCGGCCGGTGTGACTGCCACGTCGCCTTTGTCACCGATACGAAGGTGGCTGAAAACATCGATGTGATCGAGTTCAGGAAGGTAGCCGCTGTACCGGGCCGAATTCAGCCGGATGACTTTAGGACCGAGCTCACATCCCGTGTAGTCTCCCCAGGTCACGGCCCCTTCCCAGGGGACCCCGTAGACGATGACATCCATTTCGTTTTCCAGATTGGGGTTCTTCACCAGATTGGTCTGCTGGAGAAAGGGTGGTGTATTTCCATAGATTCGTTCGTTGGTCATTGATAGTCCTCCTTCAAGTATCTCTCCCTTTCATGATAGACGATATTGGGCAAAAACAAACGCATGGAAGAAAAAATTTTCTGTCGCCCTTTCTTGTGTTATGATAGAAGGTATTGTTCAATACGATCTGTGCTATACTAAATACCGTAATATTTACGGTCAGGAGAGATAGAATGGACGATGAGCAGTTTATCCGCATGCTCAGTAATTACAGACACGATGTGATGAATGATATACAGCTGATTAAAGCCTATACGTCAATGGGAGAGACAGACCGCATCGAGCACGTCATAACAGATATGACCCAGCGGGCGATGCATGAAAGCAGACTCAGCCGGATGCAGGCGCCCAGACTCGCCCGGGAACTGCTCACCTATAACTGGCGCTCGCCCGTTTTTCCGGTGCACGTGGAAGTGGCGGGAGAAGCGGACTGGTCTGATGTGGAGGGACTGGCGCTTCAGTGCATTCACCGGATTACGACGGTCCTGGAGGGCTTTACCGGACGCGCAGGAGACTCTGCCCTGGATATCCTGCTCGACAACAGCCGGCAGCGGGTCATGCTGATCGAAGCTTCGGCAGAAGAAGGACTGACACAGACTGCTTCCCTGCTTCCCGATGTTGTGGAGCAGACGAGTAGTTATGTCTGTATCCGGGTGAACCTGGATTCCCCGGAGACGCGCGCAAAGTGGAAATAAGATGAAAAGAATCGAGGGATTCCTATGTTTGTAGATAAGGTTAATATATTTATTAAAGCCGGAGACGGCGGTAACGGAATGGTGGCTTTCCGACGGGAGAAGTATGTTCCGAACGGGGGACCTGCCGGCGGGGACGGCGGAAAAGGCGCCGATGTCACGTTCCAGGTGGATGAAGGACTGCGCACCTTAATGGATTTCCGCTATCAGCGTCACTTTAAGGCTCCTCACGGGGAGCACGGGATGCCGAAAAAAATGCACGGGAAAAGTCATAAAGGGATGATTGTCATGGTTCCGCCGGGTACTACGCTGCTGGATAAAACAACAGGCGAAGTCATCGCGGACCTGACCGAGCACGGGCAGCAGGCTGTCGCAGCCCGTGGTGGACGAGGAGGCCGCGGAAACGCGCGATTTGCCACACCGTCCAATCCAACACCGGAAATTGCAGAGAACGGGGAGCCCGGTCAGGAAAAAGAACTGACACTGGAACTGAAAGTGCTGGCTGATGCCGGTCTGGTAGGATTTCCAAGCGTCGGAAAATCCACCCTGCTCTCCGTTGTCTCGGCAGCAAAGCCGAAGATCGGGGATTACCACTTTACGACGATTGCCCCGAATCTCGGTGTCGTAGAGACGGAAGACCGCCGCAGTTTCGTCATGGCGGACCTTCCTGGATTAATCGAAGGTGCCCACAGCGGTGTCGGTCTCGGTCATCAATTCCTGCGTCACATTGAACGAACGAGAGTCATTATCCATGTCATCGACATGAGCGGCATGGAAGGCCGCGACCCATATGAAGACTACATGACGATCAACAAGGAGCTGGAAGAGTACAACATGCGCCTGCAGGAACGTCCGCAGCTCGTCGTAGCGAACAAAATGGATCTGCCGGATGCGGAAGCCCACCTCGAATTGTTCCGTGAACAAGTCGGCAGCGATGTAACCATCTTTCCGGTCTCGGCCGTGACGAAAGACGGTCTGCAGGCCCTCCTTCGTGCAGCAGCGGATACGATTGAGTCAACGCCGGAATTCCCGCTTTACGAAGAAGATACAGACCAGCGTGTCGTATACAAATATACAAAGAAAGATGATCCATTTGTGGTTGAACGGGAGTCGGACGGCAGCTTCACGATTTCCGGGCATGAGATTGAAACACAGTTCAAGATGACGAACTTCGACCGGCATGATTCCGTCCAGCGGTTCTCCCGAAGAATGCGGAAGATGGGTATCGACGACAGGCTGCGGGAACTGGGCGCAGTCGACGGGGATACTGTACGGATTCTGGAGTATGAATTCGAGTTTATCGAATAAACACGAATGAGCTGACGGCCCGGCAGTTTCCGCCTGCAATGTCCTGCTCCAGTAGACAAACGTTTCCCATTAGTATACAATGTGGTTCTAGAATGCAGACTACAGGACGGTGAATCAGCGGTGATAAGACGCTCCGATCAATTTTACCTCGTCCGGGAAGACATGCTTTCCGAGGCGATGCTGAAAACAGTAGAGGCGAAAAGGCTCCTTGAGAGCGAAGAGGCGGATACGATCAATGATGCGGTACAGCATGTCGAGCTCAGCCGCAGTGCCTTCTATAAATATAAAGACGGCATCTTCCCGTTTCATACGATGGTGAAAGAAAAAATTATTACACTGACGATTCACCTGCAGGACCAGTCAGGCGCTCTGTCGCGTCTGCTTTCGATGGTGGCTCAAACAGGCGCGAATGTGCTGACCATCAATCAGACGATTCCGCTGCAGGGTCGTGCGCAGATCACGCTCACGATAGAAACAGCAGCAATGACAGCGGATGTCACCGGACTTCTGGATCAGATGGAGAAACTGGAAGCCGTTCAGAAAGTCGAAGTCGTCGGATCCGGCGCGTAAAAAGGAGAGAGACAGCAGCATGGAAAAAGTAGCATACCTCGGACCGAAAGGATCGTTTACAGAAGCGGCAGCAGCTACACTTCTGCCACATGCCGACCGTGTACCTTACCGCACCATCCCGGATACGATGGATGCGGTGGCGCAGGAGGAAGTGGAACAGGCAGTCGTGCCGATGGAGAATGCCATCGAGGGATCTGTTAATATAACGCTCGATTATTTCATTCACCATCAGCGCATGAATATGGCCGCTGAAATTGAAGCTCCGATTGAACAGCACCTGCTGACCGGACGTGGGAATGACTGGAAATCAGTAAAGACGGTCTATTCCCATCCACAGGCCGTGGCCCAGTGCCACCAGTTTCTCAGGGACTGGCTGCCGGAGGCGGAAATTTCCTATACGAGCTCAACAGCATCAGCAGCAAAACACGTAGCGGACCATCCGGATGAGCAGGCCGCGGCCATTGCCAATGACATTGCGGCGGAAGCGTACGGTCTGGACATAGCTCAGCCGAAAATCAACGACTATGACCATAACAGAACCCGCTTTCTGCTTCTAACAAAGGAAAATGATCCATTTCTTCATCCAAAGATTACGGATGAAACGATGTTTAAAACATCGATGATGGTGAGTTTATCTTCGGACTTTGCTGGTGCCCTTCATCAAGTACTGGCGGCGTTTTCCTGGAGAAGGATCAACCTGGTCCGTATTGAATCCCGCCCGACAAAAACGGGATTGGGCAATTACTTTTTCATTATCGATGCTGCGATGAAGCAGGATGACGTCCTCATTCCATCCGTTATGGAAGAATTGAAGGCACTCGGGTGCGGCGTTCATCTGCTGGGCTCCTACCCGTGCTTTACGTGGGAAACATTGAACGGGGCGCGGGCAGTAGCTGAAGTGAAGCAGCGGTAGCGGCAGTATATCTCTTTCCGGACAGCGGAAAGGGATTTTTCTGCGCATACCGGACGAGGAGGAGATTGTTGTGGCAGGACATTCCAAATGGAACAACATCAAAAGAAGAAAAGGGGCGCAGGATCAGAAGCGTGCAAAGGTCTTCACCCGAATTTCCAAAGAAATTCATCAGGCTGCCCGAAACGGCGGAGATAACCTTGAGACGAACGCCGCGCTGAAAATGGCCGTAGACAAAGCGAAACAGGCCAACATGCCGAACGACAACATCGAACGGACAATTCAAAAAGCTGTCGGCAATGTCGAAGGAGTTTCCTATGAAGAAGTGACGTACGAAGGCTATGCGCCCCACGGAGCAGCGGTCTTTGTCGAAGTGCTGACGGAAAACCGGAACCGTTCTGCAGCGGAGGTTCGGCTCGCTTTTAATAAAAACGGAGGAAATCTCGGCGCAGACGGCTGTGTCTCGTTTATGTTCCAGCGGAAAGGCTATCTGCTGTTCGAGAAAACGGCGGATGTGGATGAAGAGGAACTGCTGCTGGATGCGATAGAAGCAGGCGCAGAGGATGTTGTGTTTGAGGAGGAAGTGGTTGAAATCTTCACTGCTATGACGGCGTTCCATGAAGTAAAAGAAGCTCTGGGGGAACCGGAGGGACTTCGTTTGGAAACATCGGAACTGACGATGATCCCGGATACCACGACGCCGCTGGATGACGCACAGGCTGAAGACGTGGTGAAACTGCTGGAAGCACTGGAAGACTGCGATGACGTGCAGCATGTGGCCCACAACGCAGAGCTGTAACGGCTGGTCACTGCCGCGGGCGTGTGCTAAAATGGAATAGGTGTTCGTAGAAAAATAGTGGGGGAACTGATCATGATTGAATGTATCACCGGCAGTGTCATCCATCAGGAAGCAGATACCGTCGTGGTCGAGAACCATGGCATCGGTTATCAGATTCACTGCGGAAATCCATATCGATACGAGAAAAACGAAACCATTACGATGTTTACGTACCAACATGTGAAAGAAGACGACATCCGTCTGTTCGGCTTTCAGCACCGGGAAGAACGCCGGCTGTTCGAAAAGCTGCTGCAAGTTTCCGGAATCGGACCCAAAGGGGCACTTGCGATTGCAGGATCTGAACAGCCGGGCCGGATCGTCGAAGCTGTAGAGCAGGAGGACGACGTCTACTTGACGAAATTCCCCGGAGTCGGCAAGAAAACGGCCCGCCAGATCATTCTTGATCTGAAAGGGAAAGTCTCCGAAATTGTCCCTACGCTGACCGAAGGACTGTTCGCAGCACCGCCGCAGGAGGAGCACAGTGCTTTGTCTGAAGCACTTGAAGCTCTGCAGGCACTCGGCTACACCGAGAAAGAGATCAAGCGGGTGAAGCCGATGCTGGCTCAGGAAGAGCGGACGACGGATGCCCACATTAAAGAAGCATTGAAGCTGATGCTGAATACATAACGATAGAGGAGGAACCGGGATGGAGGACCGCGTCGTCGATGGAAAAGTGCTGAACCAGGAAGCAGAAGACGAGAAAAGCCTGCGTCCGCAGCGGCTGAATCAGTATATCGGGCAGGATGCGGTAAAAGAAAACCTGCGCGTCTTTATTGATGCCGCGATGATGCGCGGGGAAAGCCTGGACCACGTACTGCTCTATGGTCCGCCGGGACTCGGAAAGACGACGCTCGCTGCCATTATCGCAAATGAGATGGGGGTGCAGCTTCGTACTACCTCGGGACCTGCAGTGGAACGGCCGGGAGATCTTGCAGCGATTGTGACAGCACTGGAGCCCGGGGATGTCCTCTTTATAGATGAAATCCACCGTCTGCCGCGGGCAGTAGAAGAAGTGCTTTATCCGGCGATGGAAGATTTCTTCCTCGACATTGTGATAGGGAAAGGCCCCTCCGCCCGTTCGGTCCAGCTGGAGCTGCCGCCATTTACGCTTGTAGGAGCAACGACGAGAGCCGGAATGCTGTCCGCCCCCCTGAGGGATCGTTTCGGGGTGATGAGCCGGCTCGAATATTATGAACCGAAGGACCTGGAAGACATCGTTCACCGTACATCAGATGTGCTGCAGACCGAGATTGATGCCACGGCAGCAGAAGAAGTGTCCCGGCGCTCCCGAGGAACCCCGAGAATTGCCAACCGCCTGCTGCGGCGGATCCGGGATTTTGCCCAGGTGCGCGGAGACGGGACGATAACAGATCAGGTTACCCGGGAAGCGCTGGATCTGCTGCAGGTAGATACCCTCGGACTCGATGAAGTCGACTATAAATTGCTTTACGCCCTGATGGACCGTTTTAAAGGAGGTCCTGCCGGGCTTGATACACTGGCAGCAACGATAGGGGAGGAATCCCATACCGTCGAGGACGTGTACGAACCTTACTTGATGCAGATCGGATTTCTGCAGCGTACGCCGCGCGGACGTGTGCTCACACCGATGGTATACGACCACTTTCAACGGGAGGTGCCGGCGGAATGGAAATAGGCAGACTGCTGATTGTGACTGGTCTCGTGATTGCGGCGGCTGGGCTGCTCTGGCAGTTCGGAGGCCGCTTTCTGCCGCTCGGGCGGCTTCCTGGGGATATTGTGATCGAACGCGGCGGCACGACCATTTATCTGCCGCTGATGACATGCATTGTTCTTAGTGCGCTGCTGTCGCTGGCATTTATGATTTTTAGAAGATAAAGGACGTAGAGAGGACGATCAAGATGGACGTGTCACAATTTGACTATGACCTTCCGGAGGAACTCATTGCCCAGACGCCGCTGTTGAACAGAGAAGCTTCCAGGCTGCTGGTGCTCGACAAATATACAGGGATGCAGGAACATAAAAGGTTCCGCGATCTGCCTGCTTTTCTCCGGCCCGGCGATACGCTCGTGCTCAACAACACGAAGGTGATTCCGGCCCGGCTGTTCGGAATAAAAGAAGAGACTGGAGCGAAAATAGAAGTGCTTCTGTTATCAGAAGGGGCTGAGCATACGTGGGAAGCACTTGTGAAACCCGCGAAGCGTATTAAAAAAGGCACAGCCGTCACGTTCGGAGACGGGCTGCTTGAGGCGGTCTGCACGGAAGAGCTGCCGGAAGGGCGCCGCCGGCTGGCGATGCGTTTCGACGGTATCTTTCATGAAGTGCTCGACCAGCTTGGTGAGATGCCGCTTCCTCCATACATTCAGGAGCAGCTGGAAGAGAAGGACCGGTATCAGACGGTATACGCTGCTCACCGCGGTTCCGCTGCTGCCCCGACGGCGGGACTCCACTTTACGGAGGACATGCTGGCATTTCTGAAAAGCAAAGGCGTACATACCGCCTATTTGACGCTGCATGTTGGACTCGGCACTTTCCGCCCGGTTTCAGCCGAAACAGTGGAGGAACATACGATGCACGCAGAGTATTATGAGCTCCCGCAGGAAGCAGCGGACGTACTCAACAGTACGAAGGCTGCAGGCGACCGCATTATCGCTGTCGGAACGACCTCGGCCCGGACGCTGGAAACGATTGCGAGGGATCTGGACGGTTCGTTTCAGAAGGCTTCCGGCTGGACGGATATTTTTATTTATCCCGGTTTCCAGTTCCGGGCCGTGGATGCGCTGCTCACGAACTTTCATCTGCCGAAATCGACACTTATGATGCTCGTCAGCGCACTGGCCGGAAGAGACGCGATTCTCTCTGCCTATCAAGAAGCAGTAAAGCAGCAGTACCGATTTTTCAGTTTCGGTGATGCGATGCTTATCACAGATACAAAGGAGAGAGACGATGCACGCAGTAACGTATGAACACATCAAAACGTGCCGGCAGTCCGGTGCGAGACTCGGACATGTGCATACTCCGCACGGAACGTTCGAGACACCGATGTTTATGCCCGTCGGAACGCTCGCAACCGTGAAAACGATGAGTCCGGACGAACTAAAAGAGATGAACGCGCAGATTATTCTCAGCAACACATACCATCTCTGGCTGCGTCCTGGAGAAGATATTATTGAAGAAGCCGGCGGTCTCCACAAATTCATGAACTGGGACCGTCCGATCTTGACCGATTCGGGTGGATTTCAGGTGTTCAGTCTGAGTGACCTCCGCAGCATTACAGAAGAAGGCGTGCATTTCCGTAATCATCTCAGCGGGGAGAAACTGTTTTTGACACCGGAAAAATCGATGCAGATTCAAAATGCACTCGGTCCGGATATCATGATGGCTTTTGATGAATGTCCGCCGTATCCCGCCGAACACAGCTACATGAAAGCGTCGGTGGAACGCACGAGCCGCTGGGCAGAAAGATGCCTGGAAGCGCACAGCAGAAAAGGAGATCAGGGACTTTTCGGCATTGTCCAGGGAGGAGAGCATCCGGACCTCCGAAGGCAGAGTGCAGAGGACCTCGTGTCTCTTGATTTCCCTGGTTATGCCATCGGTGGTCTTTCTGTCGGTGAGCCGAAAGACGTGATGAATCAAGTGCTGGAGGAAACGATGCCGTTCATACCGGAGGATAAGCCTCGCTACCTGATGGGTGTTGGTTCAGCGGATTCGCTGATTGACGGGTCTATCCGCGGCATAGACATGTTTGACTGCGTCCTGCCTACTAGAATTGCCCGGAACGGGACGCTCATGACGAGCACCGGCCGGCTGGTCGTCAGAAATGCGAAATTTGCCAGGGATTTCCGGCCTCTGGACGAGAACTGCAGCTGCAGCGTCTGCCGGAATTATTCCCGTGCCTACATTCGTCATCTGATCAAAAGTAACGAAATGCTCGGCCTGCGGCTCTGTTCCTATCATAACCTGCACTTCCTGCTGCAGCTGATGGAAGACGTGCGGCAGGCGATCCGGGAAGACCGGCTGCTGGATTTCAGAGAGGCCTTCTTTGAAAGTTATGGTTTTAACCGCCCGGATGCGAAAAATTTCTAGGCTATGGACAATTGTCAAAGAAATGATGATTGATTTTCCAAGGGAAGTTTGTCTACAATAGTGATTGGAATAGTACAGTCGAAAGTGGGCTGTTCCTTTTAGGGGAAGGGAGTGAAGTGATTTGGATTTACTAGGTGCGCTTATACCGTTAATTCTGATGTTTGCCATCTTCTATTTTCTGCTTATTCGACCACAGCAGAAAAGACAGAAGAAAATTCAGGAAATGCATTCGAACCTGCAAAAGGGAGACCGTGTAATTACGATCGGTGGCATGCATGGCACGATTGATGCAATCGATGAAGACCGTATTGTACTCGATGTCAACGGCAGTGACAAGCTGACGTTCGACCGACAGGCAATCCGCGAAGTGACAAACCAGGATTAAGCAGAAAGGGGGTAACTGAAGGATGGTATATCCGGCGGGCCCCCTTTTTCTAATGGAGCAGAAAAATGATTCAGCATGAGCAGGAGGGGTGGCAGCATCCGCTTCAAGGAAGGACAAGATGACGTTCTCCTTTCCATAAGCGGCTTCCGCACATTCCTCGGACTAAATAGATGCAGCCCGGCTGCTGAGTGAGGAGATGCGTTTGTGAACTGGAAAAATGTGTACCGAGGCGTACTGATGGGCATCTGTGACACCGTACCCGGCGTCAGCGGAGGCACCATGGCTGTCATTCTTGGAATCTATGAAGAACTAATCCGATCGATCAGCGGGCTGATGAGCCGTGAATGGCGTTCGCATCTCGGCTTTCTCTTTCCGCTGGGAATCGGAATGGGCGCGGGTCTCGTCGGCTTCATGAATATCATGGACCAGCTGCTGCAGCGGTATCCGCAGGAAATCTTTTTCCTCTTTTCCGGCCTGCTGATCGGTGTTCTACCCTTCCTTTGGAGAGAAGGACAGCAGCGGAGCAGGTTCCGTGCCGCGCATTGGGCTATTTTGATGGCCGCGGCGGCAGGAGCTTTTTTCATCAGTACGGGAGCGTCCGCGGTGGGAGGAGCTGCCCTGGAACTTACGGCTTCCAATGCCTGGTATTTCTTCCTGGCTGGATGGGCGGCCAGCACAGCGCTGCTGCTCCCCGGCGTCAGCGGTGCGTTTATCCTGCTGCTCTTCGGCCTGTATGAGACGGCATCTGCTTCCCTTTCCGTCACCTCCCCGGATATCGGCGTCATTTTCGTACTCGGGAGTGGTGTTGCTGTGGGGGCTCTCTTGAGCAGTAAAGCCATCAAGTGGCTCCTTGCCTCTGTTCCTTCGTATACGTACGCAGCCATCATCGGGCTCATTCTCGGTGCCGTGACGTCCCTGCTTCCCGGATTTGGTGCAGGCAGCACGCTCATCAGCGTGGCTGCTTTTGGAGCTGGCATAATCATCGCGTATGTATTAAGCTTGAAACAGCCATGATCAACAGACAGGAGGCGGGACACGTGGAACAGAAATGGGAAGAGTGGCGCAGAAAACTGGACCCGATTCTAAAGAGCAAGCAGGAAGAGTGGGTGCAGCTCGGGTACGAAAAAGTATCAAAAGAGGATGTCTGGAAAACGTTCATCTACAAATTGGAGAAGCAGAAAGACCTGCCCGAACTCCGGCTGCACTGGATGGCTTCCCAGCTATTTCGTCTGTCCGTAAACGATTATATGAACCGGGAGCTGATCAGCGCCTATAAGCAGGAAGACTGGTTTTCGTCAAAAGGGAGCTTTTCCCTGCGGGACCTGTAAACCTGCGGCGAAAGGTTGATTGACAGACGATTTTCAGTCTGACTATAATAGTGCTGTTGCTCAAATTGTACGTGATGCACACGGATGGGACGAGGGATGCGGAGGAGATCGCGCTCTGCATCCTTCTGCTGTGTTAAAAAGTGAAAACGGCGCACATCCATTGAAGGAGGAAGTGTCATTGGCTAATAGGAGAAAAGGGATCCGAAAGAGTCTGCTGGCGTTCTTTTTCGTGATTGTCACTGCATTAGGTGTACTTATCGCCTCCAATGTAATGGATCACGTCGAAGACATCAGCCTCGGTCTGGATCTGCAGGGTGGTTTCGAAGTGCTGTACGAAGTGCAGCCGCTCGACGGGGAAGAAGATACAGAGATAGACAGGGAAATGCTGACCGACACGGTCAGTGCGCTGAATGCACGAATTGACGTGCTCGGTGTATCTGAACCGAGTATCAATATTGAAGGGGACGACCGCATCCGTGTGCAGCTGGCAGGTGTCGATGACCAGGAGCAGGCACGAGAACTGCTTTCCACGCAGGCGCGGCTCGAGTTCCGCGACGTCGATGACGAGCTGATGATGGACGGCGGTGATCTCGTGGAGGGCGGTGCCCAGCAGAATTTCCACGGGGAAACGAATCAGCCGATCGTTTCTGTCACAGTGGACGATGCGAACCTCTTCCAGGAAATTACTACCGATATTTCCGAGCGTCCGCCTGGAGAGAATCTGCTTGTCATCTGGCTGGACTATGAGGAAGGCGACTCCTTTGAGGAAGAACAGATGCGTGGAGAAGATTCAAAAATTGTTTCGGCACCCCGCGTCCAGAGTCCGATTGCATCACGTGATGTCATGATCGAAGGAGACTTCACGACGGAGGAAGCACAGGATCTCGCTGGTATTCTAAACGCCGGAGCACTGCCGGTGGAACTGGATGAACTCTCCTTGAATTCCGTCGGTGCACAGCTGGGAGAGCGTTCCATGGATCTTGCAGTGAATGCAGGGTTCGTCGGAATTGCTCTGATTTTCGCCTACATGATGGCATATTACCGCTTCATGGGTGCGGTTGCTGTGCTTACGCTCAGTGCTTACGTCTACTTCGTTCTGGTGATTTTCAACTGGTTGAACGCAGTGCTGACGCTGCCCGGAATCGCTGCCTTGATTCTTGGTGTCGGCATGGCCGTCGATGCGAATATCATCACGTTTGAACGGATCAAAGATGAACTCCGGACCGGGAAATCAGTGATGAGTGCATTTAAAGCGGGAAGCAGGCGTTCGTTCTCGACGATCCTGGACGCCAATGTCACGACGATTCTTGCCGCTGCTGTGCTCTTCTATTTTGGTACCAGCGCTGTACAGGGCTTTGCCGTGATGCTGATTGTCAGTATCCTTACCAGCTTCCTGACTGCTGTATTTGGTTCAAGGCTGCTGCTGGGGCTGTGGGTAAACAGCCGTATTCTGAACAAGAAGCCTAAGTTGTTCGGTGTGAAGGAGCGTGAAATTGATGAACTTCGATCCTAGAACGAGTAAGCTCGATTTTGTGAAGCACCGGAAGAAGTTCTTCTCTTTCTCTGCTGTGTTCCTGATGGTCGGCATGATTCTCCTGTCTACTGTCGGATTGAACCTCGGTATTGATTTTGCAGCAGGAACGACGGTGGAAGTCCTGGCGGAAGAAGAAATAACTGCGGCTGAAATCGAGCAGGAGTTTGCAGACATCGGTTATGATCCGGATGACGTCGTGCTTGCCGGAGATAACGACATTGCACGGGCCTCGTTTGTCGGTGGATTGAGTGATGACGAGTCGCTCGAAGTACAGTCGCATTTTGACGACTTGTACGGCAACACACCGAACGTAGCGACGATTACGCCAATTGTTGGAGAAGAACTCGCGATGAATGCCTTCATTTCGGTCCTCATCGCGTCACTCGGCATTATTATATACGTGACCTTCCGCTTCGAATTTCTGTACGGGGTGTCCGCGATCATTGCGCTCTTCCACGACGCACTGTTCATTATTACCGTATTCAGCATTGTGCAGATGGAAGTGAATATTCCGTTCATCGCTGCTGTCTTGACGATTATCGGGTATTCCATCAACGATACCATCGTCACGTTTGACCGTATCCGCGAAAACATGAGTCTGGAAGAAAAAGTGGAATCCTTTGAAGAAGTGTCTGCTGTCGTGAACAAAAGCCTTGTTCAGACGCTGGCCCGCTCGATTAACACCGTCCTCACGGTGGTCTTCGCTGCTGGAGCACTGCTTTTGATCGGCGGCGAAGGGCTTCGGGTTTTCTCTTTTGCTCTCGTCGTCGGCCTTGTCGCCGGGACCTATTCCTCGCTTTTCATCGCCGCACAAGTATGGGCTGTCCTGAAGACAAAACAGCTGGAGCGTCGACGCCGCAAGCGTGAAGAACAGGAAGCGCTGGAAGCAGAGCAGGCGGAAACAGAAACATGATACAATGAACGCAGAAAGGATCCGCACCGGCTGACGGTTTGCGGATCTTCTTTCTATCGGTGTCCATGTATCCTTGATCCGGATAGAGAAGGGAGTGGCAGCAATGGGAGAGCGTGACAAGAAAGTCCAGTTCGGCGCCTGGATCGGTATTATCGGCAACCTGATGCTTGCCGTCATTAAAGGCATCACAGGTATTGCTGCCGACAGCAGGGCTCTTGTTGCGGATGCCCTCCACTCTGCTTCAGATGTCGTCAGTTCCATCGCTGTGCTCGTCGGTGTACGGGCTGCGCAGCAGCCACCGGATGACGATCATCCTTACGGACATGGAAAAGCAGAGACAGTGACAGCCATCATTGTCGCCGTCCTTCTCTTTGTCGTAGGGTTTGAAATTGCTGTCGGCGCTGTTCAGTCCATGTTTACCGAGCTTAGTGTTCCTGGAGTATGGGCGCTCTATGCCATCGTTTTTTCTATCGTACTGAAAGAAATGATGTTTCGTTATAAGCTATTTTTGGGTAAAAAATACCATAGCGAAGCGTTAAAAGCCGATGCGTGGCATCACCGTTCCGACGTGTTTTCTTCCGTTGCTGTTCTGATCGGGGTCGGTGCTGCGCTGGGTGGAGCAGCCTTGAATATTCCGGGCGCTGTCTACATGGACCCTGCTGCCAGTATCGTCGTAGCCTTTCTGATCCTTCGCATGGGTTGGAAACTCGGCAGTGAAGCTGTTCACATCTCACTCGATCATGTTCTCCACGAGGAAGAAACAACGTCCCTCTGGAGGAAAGCGGAGGAGATCAACGGAGTCATGCAGGTGGACGAACTTCTCGCAAGAGAGCTCGGTCACTATGTCATTGTCGATATTAAAGTCTCCGTCGATCCTCTCATTACAGTCGAGGAAGGGCATGCTATCGGTAAGAAGGTCAAACAGGAACTGATGACTTTTACCTTTGTAGAAGACGTCAGAGTCCATATCAATCCTTATTCCGAGGAGGAATAGACATGAGAGGTCAATGGGGTCTGATTGCAGGTCTGGTCGTTATCTTAATCATCGCTGTCTTTGCTGTTATCAATGTCGATCCAGTAGAAGTCAATTATCTTTTCGGACAGAGTGAATGGCCGCTTGTTCTGGTCATTATCGGTTCTGTCCTGATGGGCGGACTGATCGTCGGATTCGTCGGGATATACAAAATCTACCGGCTGCAGCAGGAAAACAAACAGCTTCGTGCTGGAAAGTCACCAGATGGCGGGAAAACGCCTGATGGAAAAACGGATAACAAAAAAGGGGCCAAACCGCAGGAGCTCGGAAAATAATTCCGCGTTCTCTCTGCGCACCGTCCAGCGCCCGGCAGGGGCTGTCAATCCCTGCCGGGCGCTTTTTTGCGTGGTGAGAATGTTTGCGTTCTCATCGAGGGAGACGGCACGGGAAGAAAGATGAACCCTTTCTTTCCTCAACAAGCCTGCGGCGCCCTCCGTTGCGGAAAAAGGCGCTCCGCGCTTTTGACCTTTCCTGCGAGAGAGGACGTCGGTCTTGGGCAGCGAAGCCGTTCCGTCCAGTTTTTTGAACAAGTGAAGAGCTTGATCACGCTACCGGCCGGCCTTTCGAAACAATGCCTGCTGATCCGGTCTTCCGGGACGGGAAGTTCACTAACGCCGGGATAGTTACAACAGATGTGCCGGAGTCCTGGGGATGAACATCATGTTTAGCAGGCACGGGGAAGGAGCAGGCAAGGTGGAAAGTCTCTTTGTATCCGCCTTTCTCTTATGTATAATAGACAAGTCAGGGGTGATAGGATGATTAAATCGAAAGCATCCTGGTTTGTACAGGACATCAATGATCAAATAACAGAAGACATACAGAAGAAAACCGGCCTGAGCCCTATTGCTGCCCGGTTTCTGGCGCAGCGGGGTATCACAGAAGCCGGCGAAATACAGCATTTCCTTCACGCCGGAAGAGAGCAGCTGAACGACCCTTTTTTACTGAAGGGGATGAGGCAGGCTGTTGACCGGATCCACCAGGCCATCGAGGCGGGGGAAAAAATTCTCGTGTTCGGTGATTACGATGCAGACGGCGTCACGAGTACGACGGTGCTCTATCAGACGCTGATGGAGCTGGGTGCCGAGGTCGGCTGGTACGTACCGAACCGGTTTTCCGAAGGATACGGGCCGAATGATGCCGCATTTCAGCATGCTGCAGAAGAAGGGGTCCGAGTCATTGTGACCGTTGATACGGGTATTTCCGCATGGAACGAGGCGCAGACGGCCGCTTCCCTAGGGATGGACTTAATTATTACAGACCATCACGAGCCGCCGCCGGAGATTCCTCCGGCGTTCGCTGTGATCAACCCAAAACAGGAGGGCTGCACGTACCCTTTTAACGAACTTGCAGGAGTGGGCGTGTCCTTTAAACTATCCGAAGCGCTTCTCGGACGTTTCCCAGAAGAACACCTCGACCTTGCCGCAGCAGGGACCATCGCAGATCTGGTTCCGCTCCGCGGCGAGAACCGGATTCTTGCTGCAGAAGGACTTCATGCGCTTCGAAGAACGAAACGGGTTGGTATTCAGGCGCTGCTGACGCAAGCAGGCAAAGAACAGTCGGAAATAGATGAAGAGACAGTCGGTTTCCTGATCGGCCCGCGGTTGAATGCAGCCGGACGGCTGGACAGCGCCGATCCGGCGGTTGAGCTGCTTCTCACGGATGACCCTGCAGAAGCAGAGGAAATCGCGATCATGATCGATGAGCTCAACCGCGAGCGGCAGGACATTGTCAAAGTCATCACGGAAGAGGCCGTCGAAGTAGTGGAAGCACAGGGCGTCCCTTCGGTTCTCGTGGTAGCAGGCGAAGGGTGGAACCCGGGTGTGATCGGGATTGCCGCGAGCAGACTTGTCGAACTCTACTATCGGCCGACGATTGTGCTCTCTCTCATGGAGGACGGCACAGCGAAAGGTTCTGCCAGAAGTATCGAAGGGTTCGATATGTTCCGGTCTCTGTCCACAGCCCGCGACATTCTGCCTCGGTTTGGAGGGCACCCGATGGCGGCTGGCCTGACGATGCAGCAGGAAGACATCGAAGATCTCCGCAGCCGGCTGATTCATCTGGCAGAAGAGACGATGCGGCCGGAAGACTGGGTGAAAAAGCTGCACGTTGATCTTCCAGTCACCGTGGAGGAGATCAGTGTAGCGGCGATACAGGATCTGGCTCAGATGGCTCCGTTCGGTATTGAAAATCCCGCTCCGAAAGTGCTGCTGAATCAAGTGGTTCTGGAGCAGGCGAAAAAAATTGGAGCCGGCCAGGATCATTTAAAAATGACGCTCGCTTCCGGCGATCACAATACAGCGCTCGATGCCATTGCCTTCCGCATGGGGGACATATACGACCAGCTCTCCAGTACGGCTCCGGTCTCCGTCGTCGGCAAGCTTTCCATCAACGAATGGAACGGCCGGGTCAAACCGCAGCTGATCGTTGAAGATCTTCAGGTAACAGAATGGCAGCTGTTTGATTTCCGCGGTGATAAAACGATCTGGAGACAGGAACAGGCGCGCACGCTGATTTATTTTCAAACGATCCCGACTGATATCCCGGACACGTGGCGGGTTGTTCATTCCGAAGAAGTTGATGGGGCCGACGTGCGTCATGCGCTGCTGTTTGATCTGCCGGAGACGATGGACCAGCTTGGAGAGCTGATGCAGTCGTTGACAGACCTGGAGCGCCTGGATACTGTGTTTTATCATAAAGAGGATTATTTTTTTGCCTCGCTGCCAAACAGAGATCAGTTTAAGTGGTTTTATGCCATGCTGAAAAAACGCGGGTCATTCAACTTGAAGGAGCATAAAAAAGCCCTTGCTGACCATAAAGGCTGGAGTGAAAAAACGATTTCCCTTATTTGTCAGGTGTTTTTCGAGCTGGAATTTGTTAAAATGGACGATGGTGTTGTCACGCTTCATCCAGAACCTGCATCCAGGAAGCTGGAAGAGGCGCCGACATATCAAAAACACAGTCAGAAAAGCCGGATTCAGCAGGAGCTGTGCTATTCCCCGCTGAAGGAACTGAAGCAGCAGCTCGAACAGTACCGGATTGCTGCACGCAGCGCTTCTGTTGAGGCAGGAACATAACAGGAGGATGTACATGGACTTTAAGCAGTACGTAACAGTAGTAGAAGATTTTCCGCAGGACGGTATTCGTTTTAAAGATATCACGACCCTGATGGAAAATGGAGAAGCGTATCAGAAAGCAATCGAGCAGATGACGGAATTCGCCGAAGCGCGGGACATTGATGTCATCGTCGGACCGGAAGCACGCGGCTTTATCGTCGGCTGTCCGATGGCCGTAAAGATGGGCAAAGGATTCGTACCGGTCAGAAAAGCAGGCAAACTTCCACGCGAAGTGCTTGAAGTAGACTACGGTCTGGAATACGGCAAGGATTCCCTTAACATTCATAAGGATTCCATCAAGCCGGGCCAGCGTGTTCTGATCACAGATGATCTGCTCGCGACCGGAGGCACCATTGAAGCGACGATCAAAATGGTGGAAGAGCTCGGCGGTATCGTAGCCGGCATTGCCTTCCTCATTGAACTGAGCTACCTGGACGGCTCCGACCGTCTGAAAGAGTATGATGTCTTTACGCTGATCACGTATTAATAACCAGTCAGATCCCGGGAGCGGTCCAAACCGCTCCTATCTACATATACAGCAGGAATGTATGATAAAATACACGGCATAGACGGCGGCAGTGAACCACGGGCTGCAGCCGAAAGCGTCTTCCATTAAATGGGGGAAATCTTGAAGAAACGTAAGGTGATTCCATGACTAGTGAGCAGGTGCTGGAGCAGGCAGCAGAATATTTATCACAAGAAGACGTCGCCAAACTCCGCCGTGCTTATGAGATGGCGGAATATGCCCATAGAGAGCAGTACCGGCGCTCAGGTGAACCGTACATATGGCACCCAGTGCAGGTGGCCGGTATTCTGGTCGAACTCGGCCTGGATCCTGACACCATCGCTGCAGCTTTTCTGCATGACGTGGTTGAGGATACCGACGTCGGCCTGGAAGAGCTGGAGGAAGCTTTCGGAGCGGAAGTGGCCATGCTTGTCGACGGGGTGACGAAGCTCGGTAAAATCAAGTACAAATCGAAAGAAGAACAACAGGCGGAAAACCACCGGAAAATGTTCGTCGCCATGGCGAAAGATATCCGGGTCATCCTGATTAAGCTGGCAGACCGTCTGCACAACATGCGCACGCTGAAGCACCTGCCGCCGGAGAAGCAGCGCAGAATCTCGAATGAAACGCTCGAAATTTTTGCTCCGCTCGCACACCGGCTCGGTATTTCCAAAATCAAATGGGAACTTGAGGATACATCCCTGCGTTATTTGAATCCGCAGCAGTACTACCGGATCGTGAACTTGATGAAAAAGAAACGGGTGGAGCGGGAAAGCTATATTGAAGAGGTACAGAACCTGCTTCAGGATCGCCTCGGCGGCATGCAGATTGAAGCGGATATCCACGGCCGGGCGAAGCACATCTACAGCATTTACCGCAAAATGGTGCTGCAGAACAAACAGTTCAACGAAATTTACGACCTGCTGGCTATCCGGATTGTCGTGAAGAGTATCAAAGACTGCTACGCGGTGCTCGGAACCATTCATACGCAGTGGAAGCCGATGCCGGGCCGGTTCAAAGATTACATTGCGATGCCGAAAGCGAACATGTACCAGTCACTCCATACGACCGTGATCGGACCGAAAGGGGACCCTCTCGAAGTGCAGATCCGCTCGGAGGATATGCATAAAGTTGCTGAATTCGGAGTTGCAGCGCACTGGGCCTACAAAGAGGGGGGGACAGTCGAAGATTCGGAGTCGCTCGAGACGAAAATGTCCTGGTTCCGCGAAATCCTTGAATGGCAGAACAATACAAACGATGCACAGGAATTCATGGAATCCCTTAAAATCGACTTGTTCTCGGACATGGTGTTCGTTTTTTCGCCAAAAGGAGATGTCATTGAGCTGCCGAAAGGTTCTGTTCCGCTTGACTTCGCCTACCGGATTCACACGGAGGTCGGCAACCGCTGTATTGGTGCGAAAGTGAACGGGAAGATGGTCCCGCTCGATCATAAACTTCACACCGGCGATATCGTGGAAGTACTGACGTCGAAACATTCCTACGGCCCGAGCCAGGACTGGATCAAAATGACGCAGAGCTCCCATGCCAAAAACAAAATCCGCCAGTGGTTCAAGCGGGAAAAGCGGGAAGAAAACGTAGAAAAAGGCCGCGACATGGTGGAGAAGGAAATCGAGCGTAAAGGCTATAAGCCGAAGCAGATCCTGACGAAAGAAAACCTCGAACGTGTGATGGATAAATTCAGCTTCACGTCAGAAGAAGACTTGTATGCTGCTGTCGGTTATCAAGGCATTACGGCAGCCCAGGTCGTCACACGTCTGACGGACCGGATCCGTGCAGAGGAAGAAATCGTCGATACCCGGACGCTGACCGAAGCCGTAGAGGATTTGAAGCCGCAGCAGAAGCAGGCGCCGAAAACAGACAAGACCGGTGTGCAGGTGAAGGGTGTGGACAACCTCCTTATTCGTCTGTCGCGGTGCTGCAATCCGGTTCCGGGGGATGAGATTGTCGGCTATATCACGAAAGGACGCGGCGTTTCTATTCACCGCAGCGACTGTCCCAACGTCAAGAATTATGACGAGAACAGCCGCCTGCTTGATGTCGAATGGGAAAGCGAAGTGCCGCAGTCTAAAAATTATGATGTAGACATCGAGATCACCGGCTATGACCGGCGCTCTCTGCTCAACGACGTGCTGCAGGCCGTCGCGGAAACGAAGACAAACATCCATGCTGTCAGCGGGAAGGCAGATAAGGATAAAATGGCAAAAATTGATATGACGGTGTCGATTCAGCATACGGCTCATCTGCAGAAAGTAGTAGACCGCGTAAAGCAGATCCCGGACATTTACACAGTACGGCGCGTCATGCACTAGAGAGAAGGAGCATGGTTGATGAGAGTCATTTTACAGCGATCCGGCAGTGCGTGCGTTACTGTCGGAGAGGATGTTACAGCGGAAATAGATCACGGCCTTGTCCTGCTTGTCGGCATCACGCATGACGACAC
Organism: Alkalicoccus chagannorensis DSM 18086; assembly: GCF_000429725.1. Taxonomy (GTDB): domain Bacteria; phylum Bacillota; class Bacilli; order Bacillales; family Salisediminibacteriaceae; genus Alkalicoccus; species Alkalicoccus chagannorensis. The sequence continues at coordinate 30,614 of NZ_AUCK01000027.1, forward strand.
GATGGAGGATGTTATTTACACAGCAGACAAAGCTGCCGGACTGCGGATTTTTGAGGATGAAGCAGGAAAAATGAACGTCTCGGTAAAAGAGACCGGCGGCAGCGTCATCACGGTTTCCCAGTTTACGCTTTATGGTGATACGCGCAAAGGGCGGCGGCCGAACTTTATGAAAGCCGCCCCGCCGGGAGAGGCCGAGGCGATGTATGAGGCATTCAATACCCGTCTGCGCACAGAGCACGGACTGCACGTGGAAACGGGCCGCTTTGGTGAAATGATGGACGTTTCGCTGACAAACAAGGGACCTGTTACGATCATCATCGACAGCAGTGAGAGGAACCCCTCTTGACAGAACGAAACGGAATTCGTATGATAAACAAATACTTACGAACCGGTAACGGAGAAGAGTAGAGCAGGATCCCCATTTACCAGAGACAGGCTGCCACGGCTGCGAGCACCTGAAATGAACCTGCTTGAATGAACACTCCTCAGGTGTCTCCCTGAACATAAAGTAGGGGCGGCCGTCATTCAGGCGTTAACTGATGAGTGGAAGCAGCATGCTTCAACTAGGGTGGTACCACGGGTCAAAGACTCTCGTCCCTGACATTGTCAGGACGGGAGTCTTTTTTTTAGTATAGGAATGTATAAGTTCTCATACAGTGTGACGGCGGCTCCATGCTCTGCTCGGGAAGAAACAAAGAACGTTTTCTTCCCTCAAAAGCTTGCAGCGCTTCCGCACGCCGTTCCGACCAAAAGGCGCTTTGCGCTTTTGTTCGCTTCGTAGGAATGGCTGAGTTTTCATCGACGGCGGCTGCGTCCGCTGTCCGGAAAAAACGAAAAGCCGGGACTTCCCTTCGAGAGCTCGCACTGGACGCCGCAGTAACCGGCTCGAACGGTTGTTTCACAGGAGAAGCACACGGAGTGCCCGCCGTCCGCCCTGCAGAGAAATTGGCATAGAAAAGGAGAGGTCGATATGGGATTTAACATACCGAGAGGGACACAGGATATTTTACCCGGAGAAGCGGAGAAATGGCAGCTGATTGAGGCGAAAGCGCATGATATCTGCCGCCGATTCAACTACAAAGAGATACGGACGCCGGTCTTTGAGCAGACGGAGCTGTTTGCGAGAGGCGTTGGAGATACTACAGACATCGTGCAGAAAGAGATGTATACATTTAACGACCGGGGCGGAAGAAGCCTGACGCTCCGACCGGAGGGGACTGCTTCGGTCGTCCGATCGTTTGTCGGGGAGAAAATGCACGGCTGGGTGGAACAGCCGGTAAAGCTGTACTATACCGGCCCGATGTTCCGCTACGAGCGCCCGCAGTCCGGACGTATGCGCCAGTTTGTCCAGTTCGGCGTGGAAGCTCTCGGCAGTGCCGATCCGGCTGTAGACGCGGAAGTCATCGCTTTGGCGATGACGTTTTATGAAGAACTCGGGCTGGAGAAACTGAAGCTCGTGATTAACTCTCTTGGAGATAAAGACAGCCGCGAAGCGCACCGCCGGGCACTGACTGCACACTTTGAACCTGTTCAGGACGAGCTGTGCGAAGACTGCCGCACCCGTCTGCACCAGAACCCGCTCCGGATTTTAGACTGCAAGGTGGACAAGAACCACGCACGCATGAAGGATGCTCCCTCGATTCTTGACTATTTGAACGAAGAATCACAAGCGTACTTTGCAGACGTGCAGCGCTACCTGGACGAAATGGGGATCGGTTATACGGTCGATGAAACGCTGGTACGCGGCCTCGACTACTACAACAACACGGCCTTTGAAATCATGATGGAGGGCGAAGGGTTCGGTGCCATTACGACGCTTGCCGGCGGTGGCCGCTACAATGGGCTCGTAGAAGAGATCGGCGGGCCGGAAACACCGGGAATTGGTTTTGCACTGAGTATCGAGCGGCTGCTGATGGCGCTGGAAACCCAGGGCGTAGAGCTGATTGAAGATACGCCGCTCGAGGTATATCTTGTCACGATGGGGGAGGAAGCAGCGAGAAGAGCCCCTTCCCTGCTTCAGGAGCTCCGTCGTGCAGGGTTTACCGCCGATACAGACTATCTCGGCCGGAAAATGAAAGGCCAGATGAAAGCAGCAGACCGTCAGGGAGCAGAAGTCGTCCTCCTGCTCGGCGACAATGAGCTTGCTGAAAACAACATTAACGTCAAAGACATGAAAACCGGAGAGCAGCAGCTGGCAGACTTGTCCAGCTTAACAGAGACGCTCCGGCGCACATTGACAACGAAGGGAGAATCTTAATTGAAACAACGAACGCATACATGTGGAGAATTGACAGAACAGCAGATCGGCTCGAAAGTAACCCTGCAGGGGTGGGTGAAGCGCCGGCGTGACCTCGGCCAGGTGATTTTTATTGACCTGCGTGACCGGTCGGGGCATGTGCAGATCGTGTTTAACGGAGAAGTGAATCCGGAAGCACTGCATACCGCAGAGGATGTTCGCTCGGAGTATGTGCTGGAAATCACCGGGGAAGTGCTTGAGCGGGATCAGGAAAACGTGAACGATAAAATTTCGACCGGCCGGATTGAAGTGCTGGTCGATGACGTGCAAGTCCTGAACGCTGCAAAAGGCCTTCCGTTCGTCATTGATGAAGGCGATGAGCTCAATGAAGATGTCCGCCTGAAATACCGGTACCTGGATCTCCGCCGTCCAGCCATGCAGGATACGATGATGCTGCGGAGCAGAACGACGAAGCTCATCCGGGATATTCTGGAAGAGGAACGGTTTCTTGAAATGGAAACACCGATGCTGACTAAAAGCACGCCGGAAGGGGCACGTGACTACCTTGTCCCGTCGCGGGTGCATGAAGGAGAATTCTATGCACTTCCACAATCTCCTCAGCTGTTCAAGCAGCTGCTGATGGTTTCCGGCTTTGAGCGTTACTTCCAGATTGCCCGTTGTTTCCGGGATGAGGATCTGCGTGCAGACCGCCAGCCGGAATTCACCCAGGTCGATATCGAAGCCTCCTTCATGGGCAGGGAAGAGCTGATGAAGATGATGGAAAACATGATGCAGCGGCTCGTCAAAGAACTCCGCGGAGTGGATGTAGAAGCACCGTTCAAGCGTCTTTCCTACGACGAAGCGATGAACCGGTACGGATCGGATAAGCCGGATACAAGATTCGGCATGGAGCTGACCGACGTTTCTGATCTGGTGAAGGACAGCGGGTTTAAGGTGTTCTCCGGGGCTGTCCAAAACGGCGGCGCCGTGAAAGGCATCTGTGTGAAAGGAATCGCCCCGGATTATTCCAGAAAAGATCTGGATGAACTGAGCAGCTTCGCCGCGATTTATGGCGCGAAAGGGCTCGCCTGGCTGAAAGTAGAAAGCGGCTCGGAAGTGAAAGGTCCTGTTGCGAAATTCTTTGACGAGGCCCAGCAGAAGTCCTTGATCGAAGCTTTCGATGCAGACGCGGGGGATGTCCTGTTGTTTGCAGCAGATAAGCTGCAGGTCGTATGGGACGTTCTCGGCGCGCTGCGGACCAAGTTCGCGAGAGAGCTCCAGCTGGTGGAACCGGGCACGTTCGATTTTCTCTGGGTCACGACGTTCCCGCTTCTTGAGTATGATGAAGATTCCGGACGCTACGTCGCGCTGCACCACCCGTTCACCCGTCCAGTCGACGAAGATCTTGATAAACTCGAATCTGCACCGGAAGAGGTACATGCAGAAGCCTACGACCTCGTATTGAACGGATACGAGCTCGGTGGTGGATCCCAGCGTATTTACGAGCGGGATCTCCAGGAAAAAATGTTTACCGCGCTCGGATTCTCTGAAGAAGAAGCGAAAGCGCAGTTCGGTTTTCTCATGGATGCGTTTGAATATGGTACGCCGCCGCATGGGGGAATTGCTCTCGGTCTGGACCGTCTCGTGATGATTCTGGCCGACCGTACGAATCTCCGCGATACGATTGCTTTCCCGAAAACAGCGAGTGCCAGCTGCCTGTTGACGGATGCACCGAGTCCGGTGGAGCAGGAGAAGCTCGACGAACTGCACCTGGAAGTGAAAGCAAAGAAGAAAGAAGAAAAAGAAAGCAGCAAAGACGCATAAAACACCATCATGGATGTACATCCAGATGTGTGCGCCGGAAGGAAACGTCGTTTTTCCCTCCGGCGCTTCTTCTTTCGATTGACAAAGGCATGCCTGGTTTTTCAACGCCTCCGGCAGTTCTTTCCGCTGCACGCAGCGCATGTTTTTCCTGCGATGAAGAGACAGCGCTTTTTCCTCAATTCAGCCAGAGGACTCACCCTGCTCCTTGTATTAACAGAATTTTTCGAAATCGACACTTGCAATCTGTGACTTATTCGGGTATATTGAGGGTACAACAGATGTTATCCAGTGTAAGAGTCCTGCACTGCACGTTCTTCCCATACGGTTTGAGCCAACATTGTAACCTTGGGAGCATCTTCGTTCGTCAGGAATGGGCATGCCCCGCCATACCAGGCAGGGGACGTCCGGCCCCGTCGACAGAGCACCCACCTGCCGCTGCAGGTTCAAAACAGTGTAAAGAAACGACAGAACGGGACTCTTATCCTTACATACGACATAACGAAGGCGGCGGGTCTAGGACCTGCCGCCTTCGTTGTGGATGCGTTCAGAGAAATAATCGAGCCGTTTCTGGACGGTTTTTTCGTAGCCGTTGGAGGAAGGGTGGTAAAACTGCTTTTTCCTTAAATGGTCAGGGAGATACTGCTGGACAACATAATGATTTTCGTAGTGATGCGGATAGAGATAGTTCTGTCCGTGCCCGAGACGTGATGCTCCTTTGTAGTGTGCATCGCGCAGGTGAACCGGCACATCGCCGGTTTTTTCTTTCCGGACGGTTTCCAGCGCCGCATCAATACTCTCGATCACGCGGTTGCTCTTCGGTGCTGTAGCCAGATAGAGAGCCGCTTCTGCAAGAGGAATGCGCGCTTCCGGCATGCCGAGAAATTCCACGGCGTGATACGCAGCTTCTGCGATCAGCAGGGCATTCGGATCCGCCAGTCCGACATCTTCTGCAGCATGGACATACAACCGTCTTGCGATGAATTTAGCATCTTCACCGGCATAAATCATTTTGGCCATCCAGTACAGCGCAGCGTCCGGGTCTGAGCCTCGGATGCTCTTAATAAAAGCGGATATCGTATCATAGTGATTATCGCCGTCTTTATCATACTGGAGCACCCGCTGTTGAATGGATTGTTCCGCTGTGCCGGTATCAATGACAATCGTGCCGTTTTTGTCGGGATCCGTCGTTAGCACTGCGAGTTCGAGCGCATTCAATGCCGTTCTCGCATCTCCCTGGGCTGTCTGAATAATGTGATCCATGGCAGCAGGGTCGACGAATACATCGTATCTGCCGAAACCACGCTCCTCGTCACGGAGGGCTTCCTGCATGACGTCGTTCATCTCGCTGTCCGTTAATTTTTCCAGACGGAACAGACGGGAACGGGACAGCAGTGCTGCGTTCACTTCGAACATCGGGTTTTCCGTTGTAGCCCCGATGAGGGTGACCGTCCCGTCCTCTACGTGCGGCAGCAGAGCATCCTGCTGGCTCTTGTTGAACCGATGGATTTCATCGATGAAGAGCACGGTTTTCTGGTCATGCATCATCTGTCGCTCGGACGCAGCTTTCACCACTTCCTTAACGTCTTTGACGCCCGCTGTGACGGCGTTGAGCTGCTCAAAGTATGCGCTCGAAGCACCGGCGATCACCTGGGCGAGCGTCGTTTTACCCGTTCCCGGGGGTCCGTGGAAAATCATTGCGGAGAGCCGGTCTGCTTCAACCGCCCGTCTTAAAAGCGTTCCTTCCCCGATGATGTGCTGCTGGCCGTGGATATCTTCGAGTCTGCGGGGCCGCATCCGCGCAGCGAGAGGTCTGCGGCCGCTCGTCTGTTCCGCTTGGTCTTTATGAGAAAATAAGTCCATATTCCGCCTCCTGATTCGAGCAGTGTTATTGCAATTTTACCGGATGCCCGGTAGAATGCAAAGGGTTTGTACTATTTGAAGAAAGACGTGTGCCCCGACCGCCGCCGTGCGGATGCGGAATGGGGCTGCACTCTGTTATAATAGGGCTGGAAGTAGAGGAGGAGCGGCTTGTGATACTGGGGATGAATACAGCTGGACGGACGTTCCGGTGGTTGGTGTTTGCAGCAGGGCTGATGATCATGAGTCTCGGCGTCTCCCTGATGATACGGGCGCAGCTCGGCAGTGCCCCCTGGGACGTGCTTCATATCGGTTTGATGCAGCAGTTCGGCCTGACTGTCGGGACATGGACAGTAATCATGGGATTTCTTCTCCTGGCAGTCTCGACCGTCCTGACGAAAACACTGCCGCAGATGGGGGCCTGGCTGAACATGCTGCTCGTCGGAGCCTTTGTAGACATGTTTCTGATTCTGATTCCTGCAGCAGACATCCTGTTCGTGCAGTCGCTGATGCTGCTCGCGGGTATTCTCATTATGGGATTTGGCATCGGTGTCTACATTTCTCCGCGCTGCGGCGCCGGTCCGAGAGACAGCGTTATGCTGGCTCTGTCAGAAAAAACAGGAGCAACGGTTGCCAGGGTACGTATCTATATGGAGGTACTCGTACTGGCTGCCGGATGGCTTCTCGGTGGGCCGGTTTTTATCGGAACCATTCTGTTCAGCCTGACGATCGGGCATGTGACTGGATTTTCCCTTCGCCTCTGCTCTACATGGATGGATCGATTTATGGAAAGAGGGATGAGACTTGAAAATATCAACTAAAGGCAGATATGGATTGACTATTATGATTGCCCTGGCAAAAAAACACGGGGATAAACCGACGTCGCTGAAATCGATTGCCAAAGACCATAATTTATCGGAGCACTACCTCGAGCAGCTGATTGCTCCGCTGCGGAATGCGATGCTGGTCAAAAGTGTCCGTGGGGCATACGGCGGCTATATGCTTGCCAAAGATCCGGAAACCATTACGGCTGGAGATATTATCCGTGTACTGGAAGGACCGATCACACCAGTGGAAATCATTGATGACGAAGAGCCGGCCAAGCGGGATCTATGGATAAAAATACGCGATGCAGTAAAAGACGTTCTCGACTCGACGACGCTGCAGGATCTCGCAGAGTACGAAGGAGACAACGGGCAGGACAACTACATGTTTTATATTTAGCATGCAGGAAAGGAGCGCAGCACATTGAATAGAATTTACCTGGACCACGCAGCGACCTCGCCGGTTCATCCGGAAGCGGCGGAAGCGATGCGTCCTTACTTGACGGAGATGTTCGGCAATCCGTCGTCCACCCATCATTTCGGAAGGCAGTCGCGTTCTGGACTGGATCGTTCCCGCCGCAGCATTGCCGCAGCCATTGGAGCGGCACCGGAGGATATCGTATTCACCGGTGGCGGTACGGAAGCGGATAACCTAGCTGTCCTCGGGTACGTCAGGCATCACCGTCCCAAGGAGGGTGGGCACGTTATAACGTGCCAGACCGAGCATCACGGTGTGCTCTATGCGTGCAGGCAGCTGGAACGCGAAGGCATCGAGGTCACGTATCTCCCTGTGGACGAGTACGGCAGAATCACGCCGCTGGACCTGCAGGAAGCGCTCCGGACGGATACCCTGCTGGTCACGCTCATGACCGCCAATAACGAAACGGGCGTCGTCCACCCTGTCGAAGAGTTCGCAGCGGTTCTGAACGACCATCCGGCAGTATTTCATACTGATGCTGTACAGGCACTCGGCAAAATGGACATCAATGTACAGACGAACGGGGTCGATATGCTTGCAGCTTCTGCCCATAAGTTCAACGGGCCTAACGGCATCGGCTTTCTGTATGTCCGTCCGGGCATCCAGCTCGATCCGCTGCTCTTTGGCGGACAGCAGGAACGGGGGCGTCGTGCAGGAACGGAGAATACGGCCGGGGCAGTAGGAATGAGCAGAGCGCTGGAGCTCTCCCTGGAGCATCTCCAGGAGAGGCAGGAAAACTTTACCGGCATGAAACAGAAGATGAGTGAACAGCTGCAAGCATCCGGCATCACGTTTCACGTGAACGGCAGTGGAACCAGTGTCCTGCCGAATGTGATGAACATCAGCTTCCCTGATGCGGATGTCGAGCAGCTTCTTATGAATCTCGATATTGAAGGTATTGCTGTATCGAGCGGCTCTGCCTGTACGGCAGGATCCGTAGAGCCGTCTCACGTGCTGACGGCGATGTTCGGAGACACTCCGAGGAGCAGGGCCGCTGTTCGTTTTAGTTTCGGGCTCGGGACAGAACCGGCCCACGTGGAAAAAGCAGCAGAAGCAGTCGTCCGGGTAATGGACCGGATGAAGGCTGCGAAGCTGTAATCAGAGGAGGAAGCACCTATGACAGCGAAGCAGGATACACGTGTTGTCGTTGGGATGTCCGGCGGCGTAGATTCGTCTGTCACAGCGCATCTGCTGAAGCAGGAAGGCTACGACGTGATCGGCATATTTATGAAAAATTGGGACGAGACCGATGAGAATGGTTTTTGTTCCGCCACGGAAGATTATGAGGATGTGGTCCGTGTTTGTGATCAGATCGGCATTCCATATTACTCCGTGAATTTTGAACAGCAGTACTGGGATAAAGTATTCACGTATTTTCTCGATGAATACAAGAAAGGACGGACGCCGAATCCGGATGTCCTCTGCAATAAAGAGATTAAATTCAAAGCATTCCTCGAGCACGCGTTCGCCCTCGGTGCCGATTATGTGGCAACCGGTCATTACGCACGGGTCCGCAGAAACGGCGGGCGTACCGACATGCTGCGGGGAGTGGATGACAACAAAGACCAGACGTATTTTCTCAATGCGCTGAGTCAGGAACAGCTGCAGCGCGTCCTCTTCCCACTCGGGGAGATGGAGAAGAAAGAGGTGCGCCGGATTGCAGAAGAAGCAGAACTGGCAACCGCCGGCAAGAAAGACAGCACCGGCATTTGTTTCATCGGCGAGCGGAATTTCAAGTCCTTTCTTTCGCAGTACCTTCCAGCGCAGAAGGGAAAGATGGAAACGTTGGATGGGGAAGAGAAAGGCAGCCATGACGGTTTAATGTACTACACGCTCGGTCAGCGGCAGGGACTCGGAATCGGCGGGCCTGGTGAGCCGTGGTTCGTCGTAGATAAAGATCTCGAACGTAACGTGCTGCTCGTCGGGCAGGGATATCATCACCAGCAGCTGTACTCCGACGCACTGGAAGCCTCCCAGGTCAACTGGATATCCGGAGACCGACCGGAGGAGCCGTTCCGATGTTCGGCGAAGTTCCGCTACCGGCAGCAGGACGAGCCTGTGACGGTGTACCCACAGAAGGATGACACCGTCCGTGTCGTCTTTGATGAACCAGCACGCGCCGTCACACCGGGACAGTTCGTCGTCTTCTATGACGACGATGTCTGCCTCGGGGGAGGTACTATCGAGCAGATCGAAAAAGCAGCGGCAGTGCAGACGCAGTAACCAGCTGTACCGATGAAGCGCTCATGGCAGCTGAAGGTCATGAGCGCTCTTTGTGTTCCATTCCACCTCGTGCTGAGCCTTGATGATCGGGAGAACCGGCGCTGAAACCGGCCTGACTTTCAGCGTGCTTTTTCTTCAGGAGCCCGCAGGCTTGCGCTTCGTGCGGTTCCTGAAAGAAAAGAAAAAGCAGTGCTGTTTCTGGAGCCGTGACTGCAGCCAGAAACTACAGATGCCGGGCGCTTTTCCCGTTAACACTCGAGGAATTCAGCACTTTGTCAATAAAAGAGGATTACCGCAGAAGAAGACGGCAGCCTGGTTTGATCAGAATCGGACCTCGATCAACCGAGCTGTCATCAGGAGAAAATGAAAACTCATTGAAGGAGGTCTTGTCATGGATTTAAATGAACAGGCTGTGCAGGAAATGCAGGAAGGCAATATTGAAGAAGCGGCGAAACTGCTGAACGAAGCGATCGAAAAGAACCCGGAAGATGCTGTTGCGTTTACCAATTTCGGCAATCTGCTGGCAGCAGTCGGAGAAGAGGACCGCGCTGTCACGTTTTATGAGAAAGCGATTGAAATTGACGACACCGTCGGAGCTGCCTATTACGGTGTCGGTAATCTGTATTATAATCAGGAAGAGTACAAGAAGGCGATCAGTTCCTATCTTGCCGCGCAGAAAAACGGGCTTCACCAAGGGGACGTGTATTACATGCTCGGGATGAGTTATTTTCAGTCCGGAGACGTTATGCGTGCACTTCCACAGCTGCAGACTTCCATTGAATTGAATCCAGAAGACGTCGACGCACGCTTTCATTATGGACTGGCACTCGCACAGCAGGAAGAGATTCCCGAGGCCAAAGCGCAGTTTGACCGAGTGCTCGAACTGGATGATTCCCACGCTGATGCGATGTTCAACTACGGTGTCGCTCTGGCATACGAGGAAGATGCCCATGGCGCATTAAATATGTTTGAGCGAGCGCTCGACGCTCAGCCGGACCACGCCTTGGCAGCCAATGGCCGGGAACAGATGACAAAAATCATCGACAGCCTCGAGGACTAGGAGGGATCATGGTGGAGGAGACAACCCCGTATATTAAAGGAGAGCTTCTCCACCTGATTTATCATCAGGAAGACTCTCTTTATACCGTGGCGAAAATCAAAAAACAGGCGGCTTCTTTTGAGTGGAAAGAAAAAGAGATGGTGGTCGTCGGACTGATGGCAAAGCCCGAGCAGGACATCACCTATATTTTCTACGGCTCGCTCCAGGAGCATCCAAGGTTCGGGAAGCAGTTCCGCTTTGACACGTATGAAAAGAAAAAGCCGGATACAAAACATGGCCTAGAGCTCTATTTCTCCAGTGACCGTTTTCCGGGCATAGGTCGGAAAACAGCAGAAAAAATCGTAGACCACTTCGGTCTCGACGCGATTTCCGCGATTCTGGCACGTCCAAGCAGACTGACAGAGATTCCGAAGCTGGACAGTGAAAAAGCGGATGCAGTACATAAACAGCTGCTGGAGGATCAAGGCATCGAGGAAGTTCTGACCAGGTTGTATGCCTATGGTTTCGGTCTTCATCTGGCGATTAAAATTTATCAGACCTATAAGACGGAAGCAGTCGAGATTATTGAGAAGAACCCGTATCAAATGGTAGAGGACGTCGAGGGCATCGGTTTTGCGAAAGCGGACCAGATCGGTCATCATCAAGGCATCCGCGGCAGCCATCCTGACCGGATCCGTGCGGCGCTCCAGTATACGCTGCATGAACACTGCCTGAGCGACGGGCACGTGTATGCCGATCGGGAGGAGATCATCCAACGCGCCGTCGATCTACTGGAAAAAGACAGCGAAGAGCGCATTGATCCGGAGAAGGCGGCGGCCATTGTGGTCGAACTCGACGAGGAAGGGAAGATCATCACGGAAGACAACCGCATGTATATTCCCTCTCTTTATTACGCGGAACAGGGGATTGCATCCAATGTGCGCCGGATCATGGATCAGCGGAACATGGAATTTCCAGAATCCGAGCTGCTCAAAGCTATTGGGCAAGTCGAAGATAAACATGATATCACATACGCACCATCACAGCAGCAGGCTGTGATGGAGGCAGTCACCTCGCCGGTGATGATGCTGACAGGCGGGCCTGGAACCGGAAAAACGACCGTCATCCAGGGGGTGATTGAAGTCTATGCCGAGCTGCACGGCCTTTCTATCCGCAAAGATGATTACGAAGGGAAAACGTTCCCCTTTCTGCTCGCAGCTCCGACGGGAAGAGCGGCGAAGCGGATGAAGGAGTCTACGGGCATGCCCGCAGGAACCATCCACCGGCTCCTCGGCTACAAAGGCCTGGAATCGGAAGGGTTCGAAAAAGATGAGGATACGCCGTTGGACGGAAGTCTCCTGATCATTGATGAAATGTCGATGGTCGACACGTGGCTCGCGAATCAGCTGTTCCGGGCGGTGCCGAATGGGATGCAGGTGCTCATTGTAGGAGATGAGGATCAGCTTCCGTCAGTCGGGCCGGGGCAGGTACTTGCCGATCTGCTTGCTTCTTCCTGCGTGCCGGTCGTGAAGCTCACCGATATTTACCGTCAATCGTACGACTCCCAGATTATCACGTTTTCCCACGACATTAAGGAAGGCCGGCTGCCGGAAAAGATCGACCATTCCAGCAGTGATCTGCGCTTTTTCAGCTGCGGGCCGGATGCAGCGGCGGAGATGATTACCGCGATCTGCAGGCGTGCAGTGGAAAAGGGCTACACGGCGAGAGAGATTCAAGTGCTCGCACCGATGTATCGAGGACCTGCCGGCATTACCGCGCTCAACCTCCAGCTGCAGGAGCTGTTTAATCCAAAGCGTCCGGGGACGAAAGAAGTGTCCTTCGGTGATGTGAGCTACCGTGTCGGCGACATGGTGCTGCAGCTCGTGAATAACCTGGAAGATAACGTGTTTAACGGGGACCGCGGCGAAATTGTCGCCATTTTGACGGAAAAAGAAACGGCGGAAAAGCAGCTGCAGCTCGTGATTGCTTTTGATGGAACGGAAGTGACGTACACGAGGCAGGATTTAACACAGATTACCCATGCCTACTGCTGTTCCATCCATAAGTCGCAGGGCAGCGAATTTCCGATGGTCATCATGCCGGTCGTGAGAAGTTATTCGCGCATGCTGCGAAGAAAACTGATTTACACCGGTATCACCAGGGCACAGCAGTTCCTGCTGCTGTGCGGGGAATGGTCTTCGCTGTCGTATGCTGTCCAGACAGACGGGGAAGAAGAGCGGAATACAACGCTCGTCCACCGTCTTCAGCCGGAAGAGGAGCATGTTGACAACGGATAACACTTCTTTCTATAATGAGGAAGGATAAGAAACGTGAAGACGGAGGTACGTTGGCTGAGCCCGCCTGCCAGAGAGTGGTTTCCCTGGGCTGGAAGAAACCACGGTGAAGACAGCTGACAGCTTCTCCTGAGTGCAGTTAAAACCTGCCGGCAGGCACCCGTTATGTGCTGGTCAAGGGGACAGCTGCAGGACGGCTGTAACCAGGGTGGTACCGCGTGATTTATCTCGTCCCTGTTTTTAGACAGGAGACGGGATTTTTTTATGGACTTAGATTTTTAAAGGAGGAACACACACATGAACGCGTTAACGTCAGCAGAAGTCCGTCAGATGTATCTGGACTTTTTCAAAGAAAAAGGACATGCCGTGGAGCCGAGCGCTCCCCTCGTCCCGCACGAAGATGCCTCCCTGCTCTGGATCAACAGCGGGGTAGCTACTTTAAAAAAATACTTCGACGGACGGGTAATCCCGGACAATCCACGTATCGTGAATGCGCAGAAATCGATCCGGACCAACGATATTGAGAACGTAGGAAAAACAGCTCGCCATCATACGTTTTTTGAGATGCTCGGCAATTTTTCCATCGGAGAATACTTCAAAAAAGAAGCGATCCACTGGGCCTGGGAGTTTTTAACGAGTGAGCGGTGGATCGGTTTTGACCCGGACCGGCTTGCGGTAACGATTTACCCGGAAGACGACGAAGCCTTCCGGATCTGGCATGAGGAAGTCGGCCTGCCGGAAGAACGGATCATCCGTCTGGAAGAAAACTTCTGGGACATCGGAGAAGGACCATGCGGACCGAATACGGAGATCTTCTACGACCGCGGTCCGGCCTACGGCGACGATGAAGAAGAGCCGGAAATGTATCCCGGCGGGGAAAACGAACGTCATCTGGAAATCTGGAACCTGGTGTTCTCCCAGTTCAACCACAATCCGGACCACAGCTACACGCCGCTGCCGAAGAAGAACATTGATACCGGCATGGGACTGGAACGGATGGTATCTGTGATCCAGGATGCACCGACAAACTTTGATACCGATCTGTTCATGCCGATCATCCGTGAAACGGCCTCTGTTTCCGGCAGGGACTACGGCAGCAGTGATGAACTCGACACGGCGTTTAAAGTGATCGCCGACCACGTGCGGACCGTGACGTTTGCCGTTGGTGACGGAGCACTCCCATCCAACGAAGGACGCGGCTACGTTCTCCGCCGGCTGCTGCGGCGCGCGGTGCGTTATGCTAAAGTGCTCGGGATCGAGGAGCCGTTCATGTATCGCCTTGTCCCTATCGTCGGCGGTGTCATGGAAGAATTTTATCCGGAAGTAAAGGAAAAACAGGACTTCATCCAGAAAGTCATGAAAAATGAAGAAGAACGCTTTCACGAAACGCTGCACGATGGTCTGACGATGCTGCAGAAAGTCATTGCTCGTGCATCCAGGGACGGCCGCCGCCTTGTGTCCGGTGAGGACGTGTTCAAGCTTTATGATACGTATGGCTTCCCAGTCGATCTCACAGAGGAGTACGTCGAAGAAGCCGGACTGGAAACCGACAGAGAAGGTTTTGAGCAGGAGATGGAAAAACAGCGTGCAAGAGCCCGCGCCGCTCGTCAGGACAGTGGGTCGATGCAGCAGCAGGATGAAGTACTCGGGGCGATTACCGTGCCATCCACCTTCATCGGCTATACACAGCTGCAGCAGGAAACGAAGGTCACTGCGATTGTGAAAGACAAAGCCGAAGCAGACCTCGCCTCTGCCGGGGAAGAAGTACACTTCATGCTGGACGAGACGCCGTTCTATGCCGAAAGCGGCGGACAGACTGCGGATGTTGGAACTGTGCAGGGAGACGCTGTTGTCCGGGTGACGGACGTACAGACAGCTCCGAACGGACAGCACCTGCACACGGGTGTGATTGAGTCGGGCACGCTTCGAACAGGAGCTGTAGTAACAGCAGAAGTAGCCGAGGGCGCACGCAAGGCCATCATCAAAAACCACTCGGCGACTCACTTGATGCATCAGGCACTGAAAGATGTCCTCGGTGAACATGTCAATCAGGCCGGCTCGCTCGTCGAACCGCATCGTCTCCGTTTCGATTTCTCCCATTTCGGTCAGGTGACAGAGGAAGAAATGGAGCGGATCGAGACAGCAGTAAACGAGAAGATCTGGGAAGCCCTGCCGGTCGACATTTTTGAAACAAGCCTGGATCAGGCGAAAGAAATGGGTGCCATGGCGCTCTTCGGTGAAAAATACGCATCTGATGTACGTGTCGTACAGATGGAAGACTACAGCCTGGAGCTCTGTGGAGGCTGTCACGTTCAGAATACAGCAGAAATCGGGCTGTTTAAAATCGTTTCCGAAGCCGGCATCGGCGCCGGTGTCCGCAGAATCGAAGCAGTCACAGCGAAGAACGCATATGAATTCATGAACGGTCGTCTTGATAAACTGAAGGAGGCTGCAGACAGCCTGAAAGCTTCTGTGGATGATGTACCGGAACGGGTGCACCAGCTGCAGCAGCAGCTCAGGGAGAGGGAGAAGGAGAATGAATCCCTTTCAGCCAAGCTCGGTCAGATGCAGGCAGGGAGTCTCCTTGATCAAATGACGGATGTCAACGGGGTGCCGGTTCTTGCGGAACAGGTGAACGCAGCTGACATGAACGCCCTGCGTCAGCTCGCTGATTCCTTGAAAGAGAAAGTAGATTCAGGTATTCTCGTGCTTGCGGCAGTGAGCAGCGGGAAAGTCAATATTGTCGCAAGCGTCTCGGACGATCTGGTAAAAGACGGCCATCACGCCGGCAACATCGTCAAAGAAGTCGCAGCAGCGTGCGGCGGCGGGGGCGGCGGCCGTCCGAACATGGCTCAGGCAGGAGGGAAAGATCCTTCTAAAGTAAAAGAAGCACTCGCCGCAGTACCGGAACTTGTAAAGAATTAGTCCGCTTTCGTGTACAATGACCCAAAAGCATACTAGAATGAAGGTACTGAGATTAGTGAAACAAGGAAGAGGGAGGGCGGGAACATGAGCTCTATGGATAAAACGATGAAGTTCAATTTCAACGAAGACGATTCGATGGATGAACAGGTCCGGGAACTGCTGACGCACGTACACGGCTCACTGGATGAGAAAGGGTACAACCCGATCAATCAAATCGTCGGCTACCTGCTGTCCGGCGATCCTGCATACATTCCGAGACACAATGACGCCCGCACGATGATCCGGAAATTGGAGAGAGATGAGATCATTGAACAGCTCGTAAGATCCTATCTCTCGGATCATGTGAAGGGGAAGTAATGAAAATACTCGGACTGGATGTAGGAACAAAAACAATCGGTACGGCTGTAAGCGATGCGCTCGGGTGGACAGCACAGGGAATTACAACCATCCGGCGGACCGAAGAAGAAGAGGATCTGCAGGCGGTTCTTGCACTCGCAAAAGAGCATGAAGTTTCTGAGTTTGTCGTTGGTCATCCGAAAAACATGAACGGCACGATTGGACCGAGTGCAGAACTATGTGAAGATTTCGCAGAAAAACTGCGCACTGCTTCCGGAATGCCAGTGCACCTCTGGGATGAACGAATGACCACGATGGCTGCAGAGCGCGTCATGGTAGACGCTGACGTAAGCCGGAAAAAGCGAAAAAAAGTAATCGATAAAATGGCGGCGGTCATGATCCTGCAGAATTACCTCGACCGCCGCAGCTCAACTTAAGGAGGCTCACGATGTCTGAAATTGATATTAAACAGCCGGAAGGGGACGACAACAAAATCGTCATTCCGGATGAGGACGGCAACGAACATTTATTTGAAATTCTCTTTACGTTCGACGTAGATAGTACAGAGAAATCCTACATGGTGCTCGCACCGGAAGGAACAAATGAAGACGAAGAGGAAGAAGAAGTGGAGGTTCATGCGTTTCGATATGAAGAATCGGAAGGCGGGGACATTTCCCTTTTCCCAATTGAAACAGAGGAAGAGTGGGACATGGTAGAAGAACTTCTTAATACGTTCTCGGAAGAATAAATGAAGCGGTGCACGCAGACGGACCAGGTTCATCTGCGTGAAGAAGCAATAGAAATGAGAACCCCGGCAGGATCGCTCCTGCCGGGGTTCTGTATACATGCTGCAGAAGACAGAAATGCAGCCCCCTTTTGGCCGAAGGAAGAAGGGAGTCGTTGAGCCCGCTGCCTCCGGAAATGGCGGCTGTGCCGGCTGCGCGGGAAGTACGACACCTTCTCTATACATCCTGCATCGACGCCCGCACACCGTCTCTGTCAAGGGGCGCTTTGCGCTTTTGCTCTGTCCGCTGACGCGTCGGCTGTTTGTTTATTCGTACTGGAGAAAAAACTTATATATTTTCGGTGCTTCCCCCACATGAAAAGTGGAATATTGTATAATAAAGTCTGGAAGGGGGAGACTCCGTGTGACTGATGAAACAAAAGAAGAGAAAAAAGCGAGAAAAAAACAGATGTACCGTCAAAAAATAGAAGAGCGGAAAAAAGAGGCCGGTGCTGTCCGGAAAATCATCTTCGCTTTTCTGGCAGTACTCGTCCTGACTGCGGCAGCAGTAGCGTTTGGCGGATATCAGTACGTCATGGCTGCGCTGGAGCCGAAAGAACCGGAAAATGACGATGAATACACCATTAATATTCCGATAGGTTCGCATCCGGATGAAATTGCTGAAATTCTGGAAGAAGAAGGAATCATCAGCAGCGAGACGATGTTCCGCTATTATGTCCGATTCCAGAACGAATCCGGCTTCCAGGCTGGAACGTATGAATTGTCACCATCCATGGATGTGGATACGATTATTGAAGAACTCAAAGAAGGCCGGATCGAAGAAGAATTTGCCCACTCCTTTACGATACCGGAAGGACTCTGGGTGGAGGAAGCATTCGATATTATCGCCTCGGAGACGAATCTGACGGTGGAAGAACTGGAGGATGCGGCAAGGGATGAAGACTTCCTTGAAAACATGATTGACCAGTTCAGTATACTGACAGAACATATTCTGGATGACGATATCAGAGAACCGCTGGAAGGATACCTTTTCCCGGCCCGCTATGATTTTGTACAGGAGGAGCTGGAAGCAGAGCAGCTGCTGCAGCAGATGCTGAATCGGACGCAGCAGGAAGTCAACCTTGCGGTAAATGTAACTGAAGAAGAGATGCATGAAGTGATGACAAAAGCGTCGATAATCGAAGGTGAAGCGAGTTCTGATGAAGAGCGGCCATTGATCAGCGGCGTGATTGAAAATCGCCTCTCCGTTCCGATGCGGCTCGAAATGGATCCAACTGTCGCCTATGCTCATGGAGAAAGATTTGCGAGAACCCTGAACGAACATCTGGAGCTGCAGTCCCCTTACAACACGTACCGGACAGACGGTCTGCCTGCAGGTCCCATTAACAATCCTGGAGCAGATTCTATCCAGGCAGCAGATAATCCGGAAGAGCATGATTATCTCTACTTTTTCCACTCCCCTGATGGTGAATTTTACTTGAATGAGACATACGCTGATCACCAGGAAGTGACGAGCGAATATCAGGGAGATTAGAGAGACAGTGCGGTGGTCTTTACACCGCACTCTTTCTTATGTTAAGATTGCCCGGTTAAATTGGGAGGAAGAAAAGCATGAGCGATAGGGAAAGCATCGAATACAACTACATAGAAAGCCTGCTGCCGGAACGTTCTGCCTTCTTTCAGGATCTGGAACGGGAGGCGCTGCAGAAAAACATCCCGATTATGGATCCGGAAGGAATGCAGGTCCTGCTCACGATCCTGGAAATTCACCAGCCGTTGAAGATCCTGGAGATCGGCACGGCTGTCGGTTATTCCGCGCTGCGGATGCTGGAGGTTCTTCCGGAAGCAGAGATCATTACAATGGAGCGGGATCCTGTCATGGCAGAGGCGGCTGAGCGCAACATCGAGCGTGCTGGAGAATCCGCCCGCGTCCGGATCATCCGCGGTGATGCACTTGAATCGGTCCAGCAGGCTGCTGCCCATGCGCCGTTTGACGTATTGTTTATTGATGCAGCCAAAGGACAGTATGAGAAATTTTTTCAACTGTACGAGCCGCTTGTTCATCGAGGGGGACTGATTCTATCGGATAATGTTCTGTTCAAAGGCTATGTCTCCGGTCAGGAACCGGTGAAAACAAGAAGTGTTCGGTCGATGGTCAGCAAGCTGCGTGAGTATAATGAAAATTTGATGAATAACCCCCGCTTTGCTTCCTCTCTCCTTTCGGCCGGAGATGGGCTGATGGTGACCAGGAAGCGTTAACGCGCCTGCGTTGACAGGAAAATATGCCGTTTAGTATGATGACGTGAAAGGAATAGAATTATGCAGAAGAAGCCTATCATTATTGGAGTAGCCGGAGGTTCCGGCTCTGGAAAAACGACCGTAGCACATGAAATCTACCGCCAGTTTCCTGAACAGTCCATTCTTATGA
Source organism: Alkalicoccus chagannorensis DSM 18086 (assembly GCF_000429725.1). Taxonomy (GTDB): domain Bacteria; phylum Bacillota; class Bacilli; order Bacillales; family Salisediminibacteriaceae; genus Alkalicoccus; species Alkalicoccus chagannorensis. The sequence goes on from NZ_AUCK01000027.1 coordinate 49,823, forward strand.
TTGAGCAGGATGCCTACTACCGGGATCAAACCCACCTTCCTATGGAAGAAAGGCTGAAGACCAACTATGACCATCCGCTCGCTTTCGATAATGAACTGCTCATGCAGCAGCTCGATCAGCTGAGCAGAGGAGAAGCCGTCAAAAAGCCTGTATATGATTATGCCAATCATACAAGGGCGGATGAGGTAATCCATGTTGAGCCGAGAGACGTCATTATTCTCGAAGGAATCATGATTCTGGAGGATGACCGTCTAAGGGAATGGATGGACATTAAACTGTTTGTTGATACAGATTCTGATATGCGTATTATCCGCAGGCTCATGCGGGATATTAATGAACGGGGACGGACCATCGATTCGGTGATTGATCAATATACGACGGTTGTCAGGCCGATGCACCTGCAGTTTATCGAACCGACGAAACGCTACGCGGATATCATCGTGCCGGAAGGTGGACATAACCATGTTGCTGTAGATTTAATGGTTACCAAAATAAAAACGATTCTGGAAGAAAAGTCAATGCTGTAAAAGATTTGGCATTTCAATAGGAATTCATTATAATACAAACATGCCGGATAAATTGGGAATCCGCGCTCTGTTCCGTTTTTATTTCGGGATGGAGCGCTTCCCAGTTTCACAGGCTCCAATATTGAAAACGCTGACTATTTATGTTGAAGAAGGAGAGAGACAATGATGGCTGAAGAAAAGCATTACATGACAGAAGAAGGAAAAGAAAAACTCGAGGCTGAACTGGAATCCCTGAAAACGGAAAAAAGAAAAGAGGTAGTCGAACGTATTAAGATAGCTCGCAGTTTCGGCGATCTCTCTGAGAACTCGGAATACGATTCAGCGAAAGAAGAACAGGCCTTTGTAGAAGGCCGTATTCAGCAGCTGGAAGCGATGATCCGTAATGCGGAAATCATCGAAGAAGACGTTGAATCATCTTCCGTGCAAGTCGGAAAAACAGTAAAGATTAAAGAACTTCCAGATGAAGACGAAGAAGAATACACGATCGTCGGACGTGCGGAAGCCGATCCCCTGGAAGGGAAAATTTCGAATGATTCGCCGATGGCGAGAAGTCTTATGGGGAAAGAAAAAGGAGACCGCGTGATGGTTGCCACCCCGGGTGGAGACCTGGAAGTCGAAATTCTAGAAGTATTTTAAAGCAGATATGAGGTGTGCTGCCTCTTATAGATTCCATTTAGACCCGGGCTTCGAGGAAGCCCGGTCTTTTTGTAAGTATAGGAATGTATAAGTGTTCATTCAGGGTGACGGCGCAGCCGGCTGCGCAGGAAACATGAAAAACTTATGCTTCCCTCAAAGAACCTGCGGTACACGCCCTTCCGACCAAAAGGCACTTTGCGCTTTTGTTCCATGATAGGAATGTATAAGTTTTCATACAGTGTGACGGCGGCTCCATGCGCTGCTCGGGAAGAAAAAAACGTTTTCTTCCCTCAAAAATCTTGCAGCGACTCCGCACGCCCTTCCGACCAAAAGGCGCTCCGCGCTTTTGTTCCAGGATAGGAAAGCATTCCTGTATTGAAGTAATTTGGGGTTTGTCAAAAAAAAGAGCCCTCCTGGTAGGATACAAGGTGTCCA
>NZ_AUCK01000028.1 GCF_000429725.1 Alkalicoccus chagannorensis DSM 18086
CACGTCTGTTGATTAACCAAAATTTAGGTTTGATAAATAGCCCTTGGTTCTCCGTTCATACAACCAGGTGGCCAGGGCGCTTTTCCATTCTAAAGGAAGCGTATGATGCAGGAACATGCGCAGAAAACCCTTTAGAGATAAAGGTTTTCGGACGATTTTTTTAACGGATTCAAAGACCCATTTCACAAGGATATATGCCATCAGTGCCGCAAACAGCTGAGAAAAGACCGCATTTTTCGTCGTGCCAAACAGAACCGGTACATTCAACTGCCCCTTGATCCATTGAAAGAACGATTCGATCTGCCAACGCGTCTGATACATGGATGCAATCGCTTCTGCTGAGAGATCGCGTATGTTTGTTGCAACACGGATCGGGTGACCTTTGTGGTCATGAAATGTAACCACCCGAAACCGGTGCGCGGTTCGGGATTGTTCCGTTCCAAGTTGACAGGTGATGTCGTCTGTCACGTTCGAATGGGTTGGGACAAAACGTTGAAGCCCGTGAGGGCGATGGTATTTGACGTTCTCTCTTAGGCGAATGACAAAACGCTGATCTTGTCTTTCGTACTCATCCAACTGGGCATGTTTGCCGTATGCACGGTCTGCCACAAGAATAAATGAGCGATTAGCTAAAGATACGCCTGCGGGTCCATCATGGACCCGTCCAATCGTTTCTTTGACTTCAAACGGCATGCCGGTCTCGGGTGTATAGGCGACATGCAGTTTGATTCCTGAACGTTTTCCGTGAAAAGGAGCCCAGGGGAGTCGAGTTTCTCCAACCGTCATCGTTGTAGAATCGATCAGAAGTAACGCATGTTTGATTGGTTTTGATCGACGCTGAGCCCGATTACATCGGGTTACCAAGAGATGAAACAGATCCTTGATCACTTCGTATGGCAACTCCGTTGCCTTCTTACTGATCGTAGAAAAGTTCACAGGAGCAAGATCGGAAGCAGCCATCTGATCGGCGCCATCCCGGTAGCCTTCCCATTTCTCGAGGGCGGCAGCTAAAAGAAAATCAATCAGATCTCGAACACGAAATTTACGGGCAACATCCTCGTAGCCGTATGTTTTTAAGCATTGTTCAAGCTCTTCTTCGGCAATCAATTGATCAAATAAAGCGGAAATTGTGGTAAACTGATTCATGGGAGACACCTTCTCTGATGATGTTGGTTTAGACGCTTTACATCTTATCAGGTCGGTGTCTTCTTTTCTATTTTTTGTGGTAGTTATTGGCTAATCAACAGACGTGGGTTTTAACGACTTTTCAGAGGAGATTCTACAAGATCTAATCAAGGAAGGCTATGAAGGAGATGCTTTGATGGCGGAGTTTCGACATCGTAAGAATCAAATAGGCGGTGCTGCTCTGTCTTTCGTGGAAGATACCCGCAGAAACGGAGAGAAGATGTCGTTGGAGAAGTTATTTAGAGAAGAGGATCATGGCTGACGGACTCATTTATAGAAACAGCATGGCGAACCGTCTTTATATGAAATAGATTGGAGAATAATATGGCTTAAACAGGAGGGACTGGCATGGGAGGTCTTATTGGTTTTTTCATTTTCAGTGCAGTCGGTATGTACATTCTCTATTTTGTCATCGAATCGGCTGTCAAAAAGGGAGTCAACGACTCGATTCTCGGTCAATATCTGAAAGAGAAGTACGGGGAGGAAACAGAGGCATCGTCGGTTCAACAGAATGATTCCGGCAACGAAGATTGAGGAATGGTGGTAAAGGAGCATAGAGGTGGCAGAAGGGCAGAGAAGCTGGGAGAAAAGTATCGCCTTTCTTCTTCAGGGTGGCGTCTCCACGGTAGACGCCACCCTTCGTTTTTCGCCTATTCAGATAGTACAACGATGCTGTCTGCTTCCCGCTGTGGAGGGAGAGAGTCCTCCTGCGTTCCGCTCCACTTCATCAGTACCTGCATGCCGATGTCGAGGTCTTCGTTTTCATCAGGGTCAACCCCATAATAGGCACCGTCCCGGTCCTGCGCTGCTTCGATCCACTCGCTGCTCGATTTCTCCTGCAGCGCTTCTTCGTCGATGTCAGGAACGACCAGAATCTGGTCCCACCTATCTTCATGCTCGAGCCCATCGACAATTGTTCCCTGCTCCTGGCCTCCGCAGGCAGCGGAAGTACTCAAAAGTGCGAACGCCAATGCAATCAGGCTGATTTTCCTCCTTAAGCGTTCTCGCTGCGGAAGAAGCACCTTACCATAGGATGTCATCGTGGCACGCCCTCCCTTCCGAAAATTACATGCTTCTACTCGACCGCATGCCCCATCGTCGACGACACGGGCGTTTCTTCGTAAAGGACCTGTCCGTCGGAATCATAAAACGTGACGTCGTAGTCGGTATCAAGCTCGGCCCGGCCATAGGAGATGATGGCGGCTCTGTCCCCGGATCCTGTATCGTGAATCATGTCCTGATTGTCAGAAGAAATATGGATCTGCTCTGCTTCCTCGTACAACGTTTCGTCCTGGAAAAGGACATAGGCCATCGGCGTTTCCGTCTCTCTGACACCGACGGTCACCTTGGCGTTGTTGCTGCTCCATGAGGACGAAGAAATGGAAAGGTCACCAGACTCCTCTGTTTCCTGCAGGGTGTGCTCGCTGCTCTCGGTGAAAACAAAGGTTTTCGTTTCGAATTCCGCAATCTTAATAGGATCGAGGTGTTCTTCCTCTATGTAATTTTCGACTGCAGCGCTGGATGGCGCGGTCAGGTCTCCCGGATCTGTTGTGGTAAAAGACTCGACTGCCACAGCGATGGCAGTAATGAGAAAAGCGACTCCGAGGAATGCGCCAATAGCCGTATACTTGATTTCGATCACCGTCCTTTTCAAGTTGTCCTCCGGCGTAGCGCCGTCTCAATACATGATTTGATAATAGAGGGAGATGGAACCGCCGGCGATAAAGATCCCCCCGCATGCTATGACCATCATAAGGTTGCTCCTGCTCTTGTACAATCCGCTCACATGATCGGCGACAGCGAGTCCGATGATTCCGAGTCCTGCGATCAGCGAACCAACGAACCCGTACCAGGCATTCATCGGCTCCCCGTAGTCTCTGTTAAAAAACTCCTGTAGAACGAAGCCGGAACTAAGAATGAGAGCGAAAGTAAAAACGACAACGTATCTCTTTCTCCAGGTCGGAGCTGGTTCTTTCTCTTTCATCGTCTCATTCCTCTCTTCTTTCCTTTATTGGGCATACGGATACCAACGTGCAGCGAATGGTACAGGCCAGCTGCCGGTATGTGGATAACCAGTTACTTCCTTTAGATAGAGTATATACCAGAAGAGGGACGCGAGAAAGAAAAAGGAGCGACGGCTCCATCCGCGCTTTTCTTTTCATGGATAGAAAAACGTGCCGAGACTTCGCTCCATAAGGGGAGGTTCCGGCACGTTTTTTTGAGTAGGTTCAGGGGAGACGGTAGAAAGCAGCTGCTTTAACAAAAAGCCTCTCGGCGCTGTTCCGGCGGTTAGGCTTCCGCCCAATCGGTTGTAAGGGTCAGATCGTTCGTCGCGATCCTGATCGCCGGATCCAGGTCCAGGATGCGCTTCATTTCCTGTGGGTCATCAACGGTCCAGACGCCGATCTCGATACCTGCCTGCTGCATGGCGTCCACGACCGCTTTGGTAAGAAAGCTGTAGTGGATGGCAAGGAGCGTCGAACCTGTCGCTCGAAGCTGTTCTTCCAGCATGACCGGCCGGCCGTAAATAAGCAGCCCCTTTCGCAGGGAAGGGTTCAGCTGATTGATTTTTTGGATGCTTTCGTGATCAAACGACGTAATCATCACGCGATCCTGCATGTCGTGATCGACGATCAGCTGCACAAGCTTTTCTTCGATCGTCGGATACAGGTCTCCCGCTTTCTTGATTTCAATATCGAGCAGCATGTCTTCCGGCAGCTGTTCGAAGACCTCCTGCAGCGTCGGAATGCGTTCTTCGAAAGCCTGTCCATACAGCTTCTCCTTGATGACAAGCTCCTTCAGCTCCGCAAGCGTATGCGCGGCCACGAGCCCGGATCCGTTCGTCGTCCGGTCGACGGTGAAATCGTGGATAACGACCAGTTCTCCATCCTTCGTTTCCTGCACATCAAGTTCGATCATATCCACCTGCGGATGCTCCGCTGCAAGCTGGAAGGCGCGGTGGGTATTTTCCGGAGCCCGGTCCGACCATCCCCGGTGAGCGATAAAATGATTCATGCGTTCTCCTCCTCTAAACGTGGTCACGTTCATCGATTTCATCATATCAAAAGGAAGGCTGAAAAGGGAGGAAGAGGATCAACGTAGGAGCGGAGCTGTGGTGAAACGTCCTAGTTTTGGTGGAACTGAAGTGGCTCGCATCCTGAGCCGAGGATCTAAAATGAAGTGAAGCGACTCACCCGCATTTAATTTCGATAGGTTGCATAACTTGAGGAAGTATCAGCATATTAGGTTTGTGCTTTTAGCTTCCCTGACGAAGACAAATGACAGCGATTTGATTGGAAAAGGAAGAAAGGACATAAGCTGCAGTTTAAAAGCCTTTTTTTCTTTGAAGAATGGACTAGAGGTGATAAAAATATATTTTTTCTCTTTCATATCCCTCATTATCTGACACAATTGTAGTGATACGAGTCGACACTTTGTGAAGTAAAATGGAGATTAGTCGAAAGAAAAATGTAATCCTCCATGTATGTAATTATTATAATTGTTGCTGTTGTTTACGCCATTCTCTGGGGGAAACATCGCTGGTTTCGCGAAACCATTTACTAAATGAATGGACGGTATGGAAGCCGAGGACGCCGGAGATTTCTTCTATAGTCTCGTTAGTTGCTCTTAGTCTCCAACATGCTTCTTCAAATCGTTTTAGTTGTTGAAACTCTTTAGGTGACTGGTGATAGACAGCTTGGAACTTCTTTCTGAATCCAGATTCACTCAGGCCAGACGACTTTGCTAGTTTTGATATTTTTAACGGTTGATGCAAATGTGTTTCAATATATTTTCCGGCCTCCTGTATGGTTAACGGAAGTGTGAGGTTGTTAGCTGTTTGTTCAACGAAATTCAGTAATAAATACATCCAATTTGTAAGAATAAGGGGGGCTGAACTTCTAGAAATAGCTTTGAGCCATAAGTGAAAAAGTTGCTCGTATTCAAATAGCAGCGGTGTAGGAAGAAACCATATTTTCTTTGGCTCTCCCATAGAAAAAAAAGGTTGGACATCTTTTATGAGATCTCGATTAATGTGAATAATAGCAAATTGTATATCCGTGTCAGATGTATAGGAGTGCTCGTGCTGACCTTGAATAAGTAACGCAGTTCCAGGGACAATTCGATCAGATGAATTGTTCATATGAATATGCCCATAACCTTTTAATACGACAGTCAATTCTGGTTCTGGGTGAACATGTTTTTCCATCTTCCATCCTTTGTTGTGATTCACAATCGCGCTTTTAATATGCACAAAAATATCACCTCTCTAAATTTGATTTTACAGTAAAAGATGGGAGGATGTATTTTCTCCTGGCTCTATTTTTTTAACATGCTTTTAAATCTTGAACCCATTTCTAGGCACAGCTCGTCTAAATCTACCATCGGCTGCTTCGTGTATGGAATGGTTTGTAAATAATGCGGAGGACCATATTCAGGGGTGAAAGTCAAAGATGAAGCATGTTGCTGCTGGTGAAAGTCATAGATTTGCTGCCACCATTTCTCAAATGTTAATAAGTAAGGTTGAAATTCTGGAGCACGTGGGTCAGATACTTGCGGACCTTGTTCAAAACCTACACGACCATGAATATGTTCGGTATGACGAATGGCGATATCCAACTCGTCTTTAAAATCATCTAACATTCTTTCGCATACACAGCACCAATGGCTGAAATCAGCTGTGATCCTCAACTCCGGTACTTCTTTTAATATTTCAGCTGTTTCCCATGGAGTAAATAAGATTCTGGATCTGTGAGTTTCATGGGAAATCGGGATATTCATCTGCTTTTCAATCTCAATGCTGTTGTGAAAGAAAGCTACTTTGTCCTTGAATCTCATTGAATCCTTTCCGCTGTGACTATTGATTTTCAAAGGGTTAAAAGACATAGCTTCATACACTTGACTTTGAAATGAGTCACTATGATCGCCTTGAGTATTTATTTGCGGGATAAAATCTAACTGGTATGCTTTGAGCAATTCTTTAAAAACAGCTCGATCCTCATTTCGTACAAGAGGTCCTTCAACACCGTCATACCCTTGATCATGAATACTCTTTAATATTTCATCTATCGGAGCTTCCATCCCCCACAAAGACTTCATAATTTTTATGTGCATCGGGTTCTCCTTTCTTGATTAATCCGTGAATTGATCTACCGATAGCACTTCCGATACGAATTATCGCGGCCGTCTTTCTTTAAGAGTGAAAAGAGAAGACGGCCGTTTTTACTTTATAATCCCCAAGTCTTTCTTGCTTCTTCTACTGTTATAAGGTCTTTTTCTTTGCCCCATGCATAGTGTCCTTTAGGGTTTTTACCGACCCATCGCTCATCTGTGGCTTCGGATGCTGCTTGATATCTTGTATCTGCACTCATTCTAAAAGAATCAGAGTCATTATTGAAAGAACTGTGCATCATGAACATGCCGAAAATAATAACATCTCCAGCCTCAAATTCGGTTGTAGCCCACTGTCCATTGAAATGGTCTACAAGTTCGATAGGATCATTCGAAAACCACCCTGTTTCAACATGATCACGATCAACGTCCATTTTCCCGTAAGAATTTTTGACTTTTTCAAAATGTTGCGATCCAAGCAGCATAGCTAATGGACCTTGCTCATAAGTGACATTACCTAAAGGTGTCCACATCGTATACAAATCTTTTGTTCCACGGCCCATGTAAACGATATCGTAATGTGCACCTGTGTTTCCTCCTGGTGGAACGGCACGTGGCCACTTGTAGTCAAGAGTAAGTGCTTCCTCTCCAAGTAAATGACTAAAAAAATCCATAACCTCTTCATTCGTTACGAGCTCATAAAAAGGAGCTAGATCTTGATTTTCATCAGAGGGAACACCGCCAAAAAAAGATCCTTTTACATCTTCTTTGGCAATAGCATCAATCAGAGGATAATCGGTATTGATTTTCCCTTGGTTATTTAACCGGTCAACAAGTGCCTGACGAGCAAGTTGTATATTCTCTTTGTTGTGAAATTGACGGATGAGTAGATATCCGTCTTCTGCTAGTCTTTCAGATAACCTGTTGAAATCCCCTAAAATGTCATTCGAATCACGTAATGTTGTGAGGTATTTCGAGCCCATTTCTAAATACGCATTTCCCATTTGAAGTTTCATCGTTTTACCTCCTTCTTTGTAATATCTATTATTATAAGTAATCGGTTTCATTTTTTCTTTATCAAAAAACGGAATTAGTTTGTTAAAAACGAGACGATTTTGATGAATATTAATAACGAAACTATATATTAATTAAATTAATTAATTAACAAGGTCCGTGTTGAAGTTTTACGCTGTATAATCAGGGCTAGAAACTTGATTTACTAGGGAGTTAAATGTAAATAAATAGATTTTAATTAAGTGGCATAAAAATGAAAGAAGGATTTTAGCGACCTCTTAGATACTGATGGATTTTTGGTTCTAAAAGTTTGTAATTCCCTAAAAGATGAAGAGCTTTTCAAAAGTCTTTAACGATATTTTACCTTGAAGCCTTACTCGATGTAAGGGAGAATGATGTTTATATGCTATAAATTTCAACGTAATCGATCTTGATAGGAGAGATGGATATGGCAATGTCAAACATTACTGGTAGCTTTCAATTGATGAAATCGCTCAATCGTTCGCTAGTTTTGAATAAAATTCGATCTGCGGGTGCTGTTTCTCGGGCCGAGATTGCTAAAGAAACGAAACTAACCCCCCCGACAGTCACAAAACTTGTAGGTGAATTGATTGAATCGAATCTAGTTAAAGAGAGTGACATGGGTACCTCAAAAGGTGGGCGAAAACCAGTTCTTTTAACCATTAACGATCGTCAATTTTTCGCTATTGGATTGGATGTTGGCGCTCGAAAAATAAGAGGAGTATTAACGGATTTAAATGCGAAAGAAATAGTCAATGATCAAGTGGATCTGCATAAAGATATCTCTTCCGACGAGTTGACAATGTTGATGATAAAAATGATTAAGTCTTTAATTACAGTATCTAATGTCAAGAAGGAGCAGATTGTCGGGGTAGGTGTTGGTATGCATGGCATTGTAGACAATGAGAAGGGAGTTGCAAGGTTTGCGCCAAGTTATCATTTACGGGAGATTCCCATTAAAGATTCATTGAAGGAGGCCGTGAATCTTCCGGTTTTCGTTGAGAATGATGCAAAGGCTATGGCGTTGGGCGAATTATGGTTTGGAGCCGGGCGTGGATTCGACAATTTGATTTGTGTCAACGTCGGTGTTGGTATAGGTGCAGGAATCATCTTTAACAATCGCTTGTACCACGGGAATAATTCAGTTGCAGGGGAGGTTGGTCATACGATCATTGATTTGAATGGAAGAAAGTGTTCATGTGGAAGTTACGGTTGTCTTCAAACCGTGGCTGGAGGAGATTCAATTGCTGAAAGGGCAATTCGTGAATTATCCTTCGGAAGAAAGTCTTTATTAATGAATAAAACATCAACAAGGGATGAAATCAGCGGTGAGCTTATTTACCAATGTGCAATTGAAGGCGATGAATTATCTCAAGATATTTTGAGCGAGACCGGAAAATATTTAGGTATTGGCATGACAAACATGATCAATTTAATGAATCCTGCAAAGCTTATTATCGGTGGAGGCGTGTCTAAAGCGGACAATTTCATCCTTGATCCTTTGAAAGAAGTCGTTTCTAAAAAAGCTTTGACAGATGAAGTGAAAAATACCGATATCACCAAATCTGAATTGGAAGATCGTGCTACTGTTATTGGGGCCGTAACCATTGTGCTAGCGGATCTTTTCACACCGGATCTTTTGAACCTAAAGTAAAAGTTAGAGAGCGTTAACATCATAGCTGTGTGGGCATAAAAGAGAGTTGACTTTTTTATGACAAAAAGCTACCATTGCAATAAGTTAATTAACTTAACTAAGAAACTTTGTAACCGCATTCAAAGAGGGGGAATTAACATGAAGAAGCAAGAAACATTGAGAAGTTTGCGTTTGGCAGTGACGGGGATTAGCCTGGTAGCCATCCTAGCAGCGTGTGGCGGTGGCGAAAATGATCAAGAAGAAAATAATGGAAATGATGGCGCGGATGAGAACAATGGAGCAGACGGTGATGGAGAATTATCTGGGGAAATCGAAGTTTGGTCATGGAACATTGCTGCATCTTCTTTAGAATTAGCAGCGGAAGAGTTCATGGAAGAACATCCCGATGTCACGATTGACGTGCAAGATAGTTCAACTGATGATGTTGTCGAGCAGTTAACTGTAGCACTCTCGGGTGGGGCTGGTCTTCCAGATGTTGTATCTCTAGAAGCTCCGCAAATTGATAGTTTCATGAATCAATTCCCTGACGGATTTATGAATCTCTCAGAACGAGGGTTTGATGAATACGAAGATGATTTCACAGAATTTAAAGTTGAAAATAACCAAAATGAAGATGGCGATTTCGTTGCTATGCCATGGGATATAGGCCCTGCTGGAGTCTTCTATCGAGTTGACTATTTTGAAGAAGCAGGTGTAAACCCTGATGAAATTGAAACATGGGATGATTTTGCTGAGGCTGGTGAACAGATTTATGACGAAGTAGGTGTGCAGATGGTGTCCCAGGAAGTGTCTTCAGACGATGCGTTGACGCGCGTTTTTGCTAACCAGCAAGGAAGCTATTACTTTGATGAAGAAGGCAATATTGATATAGAATCTGATGAATTTGAACGGTCATTTGAAGTATACCAAGATATGTATGAGAGCGGTATTATTCATAATGCATCAAACTGGGATTCTTTTGTTTCTTCACACGTGAATGGAGAGGTTGCTACATCGATTAATGGTGTCTGGATGAGCGGAACGTTGATGGATCAAGCAGACGATCAAGAAGGACTCTGGGATGTATTTGAACTTCCTGTCTTTGAAGAAGAGGGCACTTCGGCAGCTAACTCCGGGGGTTCTGAAATCGCAGTAATGAATGAGAGTGAGAATCCAGATGTTGCTTATGCTTTTGCAGAATTCTTTACAACAGATGTCGATATTCAAATGGCCGCTTTTGAAGAATATGGTTTATTCCCATCTCTAATTGAAACATACGATGAGCCATACTTTTCTGAACCAGTGGGGTATTTTAACGAATCAGCGATTTTTGAAATATTTGCTGATGTCGCAGAAGATATCGAGCCTACAAATTTCACCGAGGATGCACCTCGAGCTGAAGATATAATTCAAGATGCTCAAAGTGACATTATTCTAGAGGGCTCGGAAGTTTTACCAGGATTGGAAGATGCAGCTAACCGCCTTGAAAGTGAAACTGGAAGAGAAAGAAATAATTAAAGGAACAGGGGACCTCAAGGGTCTGATTACATAAAGTAATCAGACCCTTGCTCCCATATAAAAAACACCAAATTCAGATGGATCACTACTGGAGGGAAGAGGATGGCAACGCATGAAAAGGGGAAAGCTCTTTCAACAAAAAAAAGTTGGATAAACCCAAAAACAGCTCCATATGTATTTATAGCACCTGCAGTGCTATTTTTTGCATTGTTCACTGTTTATCCTGCTATTTCATCTTTTTTACTGAGTTTTCAAACTTCTGAAGGAGGAGAGATGGTTTTTGCGGGGCTCGACAACTATGCCCGTCTCTTCACTGACAATTTGTTCTATACAGCACTTGGAAACACTTTTCTTATCTTAATTGTTCAAGTCCCAATTATGTTGTCACTTGCTCTTTTGTTAGCAGTCATGTTGAACTCTACGTTCGTGAAAATGAACGGCTTTTTTCGAGCAGCTTTCTTCTTGCCTTCTGTAACATCCTTGGTTGCAGCAGCGCTGGTTTTTTTGATCCTGCTTGATACAAATAATGGCCTCGTTAACTTCGTTTTAATGCAATTAGGAATTGATCCTATTGCTTGGTTCTCTGATGGTTTTTGGGCTAAGGTCGCATTAATGTTAGTAATTACCTGGCGTTGGACTGGGTACAATATGGTTATTCTACTTGCAGGTCTGCAAAATATTTCGAAGGATCTCTATGAAGCAGCTGAAATTGATGGAGCTGGACGGGTTAGAAAGTTCTTTTCTATTACGGTACCTCAGTTGAAACCAGTATTACTCTTCACAACAGTTTTGTCGACAATCGGAACGTTACAATTATTTGACGAGCCGTACATAATGACGGACGGTGGACCCAACAATGCTACATTGACTGTAATTATGTACTTATATAATAACGGGTTCAGGTATTTCGATTTTGGCTATGCTTCTTCAATTGCTTATGTCTTGGTTGTAATTATTGCAATACTGTCATGGATACAGATGAAGGTTGGAGGTGACCGTGACTAATGAATAAAGAGAAACTTCTAAATAAAATAGTATTGTATGTTTTGTTATTAATCGGTGTCCTTCTTTCCTTATTTCCGTTTTATTGGATGTTCATTGGCGGGACAAATCCATCGGGAGCAGTGTTTAACATGCCGCCTCGATTAATCCCTGGGGAGTTTTTATGGGAGAATTTCACTAACCTTAACGAATCAGTAGGGATTCTTCGCTCGTTGTTCAATTCTCTATTCATCGCTGTTACTTTTACAGTATTAGCAGTATTAATAGCAAGCATGGCAGGGTATGCTTTTGCAAAGTATTCTTTTAAAGGACGAGAAGCAATCTTTTTCACGCTCCTTCTTGCAATGATGATCCCTTACCATGTCACGTTAATTCCTTTGTTCCGTATGTTTGCTGCTATGGATTGGCTAAACACGTATCAAGCCGTTATATTACCGCAGCTATCGTATCCGTTTGCGATATTTCTAATGAGGCAAAACATGAAAGCTATCCCTTATTCATTATTAGAATCTGCGCGTGTTGACGGAGCTGGTGAATTGAAGATTTTTTTCAAAGTTGCCTTGCCTACCATGCGACCTGCTCTTGCAGCCGTAGCTATTTTTCTTTTCATGTTTCAATGGAACAACTTCATGTGGCCTTTAGTTGTGTTGAATACTAGTGAGATGGAGACTCTCCCTGTAGCGTTATCAAGTTTGATTGGTCTATCCCGCATTGATTACGGACAAGTGATGATGGGTGCAACAATCTCCGTTGTTCCGGTAATCATATTGTTCTTGATACTACAAAAACAATTCATTTCTGGGATTCTAGGGGGCGCAGTAAAAGAATAATTGACTGATTAGAGTTCAGGAAATATAAGACTTTTACATTTAAAAAGCTCACCTTTTGTATAAGGGAAAACGGAATTAATTGCTATCTCATCATGGATATGAGAAAGACTTTGTGTTGTTTGTATATCCCCTCAATGCTTGTTTCTGTTTGATCTTTTTGTAGCTCACCGTGATATTGAATGCATAAAGTAGATGAGAAAGGAGGGGATGGATAATGTTCGGACCATTTTATCAAGCGTTAAATGATGCTCTTGAGTGGGTTTTGCGAGTAATTTATCTGCATGTGCTGTGGATTTTATTCACCTTAGCAGGCGGCATTGTTTTTGGGTGGATGCCTGCTACGCTTGCAGTATATGCAGTTTTGAGAAAACTCTTTACACAAAAAGTCCAAAAAATAACAATTTTCCCTCTTTTTTGGAATGAATACAAACAAAATTTCCTTAAAAAAGCGTTTGTTGGTTTTATCTTTTTGGCGCTTACGGGAATATTGTACGTCGACTTTTTATTCTATCAATACATGGAATCTTTTTGGGGAATCTTGTTTTTCATCTTTGTTTTTTTGTTTGCGATGGTCCTAACCTTTTTGTATGTCTATTTCCCTCCTCTTTATGCTCATTTTAATTTGAGAATGAAAGAGTACTTTAAACAATCAATCTTGTTTGGTTTCATTCATCCTTTTACCACGGTAGTTATCGTTTTATCTATAGGCACTTACGTGGTTGCGAGTTACTTTTTACCCGTACTTATTCTTTTTTTTGGCTGGATACCAATTGCATTATTTATCATGAAAGCCACTCTGTTTAAAATTGAATCTTCACCTCATTTATCTAAATGAAGAATACATTGTAGTAGTTTCTTTATGGCGAAGGTATTGCTATGGAGTTCGTTCATTCGATTTATCAATTCGGCGTTTCGTGTAGCAACAAGGACATCAGTTGAGAGTTGTGGTGATCAAATGACTGCTTAGATAAAATCATTAGATCAGTAGAAGTTATAAACCCTTGTCATTATTAACGACCGAATTTATTTACTTCGGTGAATATACTTGGCTAGGACTCTTGTTCAGTGTCAAATGCAAAAGTATTTTTATAAATTAGCTGAAATGATGAGAGTGGTTCAAATATGTATTAACTTTCTCTTACTTCGGAAGTTCTGACACCGCTTGGCCTTCCCCTGTATGCAGCCCCCACTCGTTCTTGCATGAACAACAACCGTCCCCCGGGCGCTCCGGAGGACGGTTGTTGACTTTTTAGAGTTTTATATTACTTGAAATACCCGGACAAGAATTCCTGCGTCTCTTCCGGTGTTTTCGCGTGTTTACTGTGCAGGTGACCGATCTTCTCGTCGTTTTTGAAGATAAGCAGGCTTGGAATCCCCATGACATCGTATTTGTCCGCGATGTCCGGGAGCTGATCGCGGTCGACTTCGTACATAGGCAGATGCTCGAACTGTTCCTCTACCGTCGGGAAGAAGGCTTCCATGCGGCGGCAGTCCGGGCACCATCCTGCTGTAAAGCGGACAATGACAGGTTCGTCGGAAGCAATAACTTCCTCAAAGGTGGATGTTTCTTCAATGGCGTTGGACATGTAAACCTCTCCTTTATAGTTCTCTTTTTTTCAAAGAAGTATCGTGCTGTGATCATATCATACGAGCGGCGAAAGAGGAAAAACAGCTGTTTCTCAGCCGGACGTTTTGGCGTGAGCCCGGCGCCGCTCCCGGACATAATACGCCCAAAGCCGGAGCAGAATGAGGAGGAAGCTGACGATCAGGATCGGATAGATCGTGACATTGAACTGCTGCATCGCCGAAAGCGATCCGTAGCCCTGCTCCAGCGCATCCGGAAGCATCAAGGAAAAGAAGTTCCAGGATAAGAGCAGCAGCAGCGCGCCAAATAGCAGCGTATACAGTTTCGGTACGCGCAGCGCCGTCTCTTTTCGCGCTTCCGGGTCATCAAACATGTCCGGTTTCTCCTCCTGCACTGCATAAGGCTTCCGCCAGATAGACCATCGCTGCCAGCCGCTCTCTCTATCATACACTGCCTCCCATCCAGCGTCTCGGTGAAGAGAAGGCGAATCGATATCACTGCGACGGTGAAGGATCGTTTGGTAAGCGACGGTCCGAGGTTCTTTCGCAGCGAACTGGAACCAGAAGCCGCCTGGCCGGACATGCACGAGCCGCCACCCGGCTGCTTCCTGTTTCTCCAGCCACCGTTCGAGCGAATCCGGTGCGTACATCCAAAACGGCTTGATCACACTGCGCTGGTGTTTTTTTGTCGTTGCGGCCTCGGGTGGAGAAGGGGAGGGCGGCTTCTCCTGCAGGCGGGAGGCTTCTTTTTTCAGCGCAATCAGGTGATAGATTCCAAGGAAAAACACCCCGATCTGCACCGCCGCAAACGTATACGTGATCCACCAGAACGGACTGTCGACCCGGGTGAATCCGGCATCGGTCTGAAAGTACATGAATCCCAGAAGCATCGCCTGGGTCAACAGCGAGAAGAGGACCCATCCGTAAAAGATCCACCAGAAGGTTGTCAGTCGGTTGTTTCGCGCAATCAAGTCGTTGCGGACGACGGAGGTCTGCACTTCCGAAGCTGGTTTTTCGTTGGCGTAAAAGCCCCACTTTTTAGTCGTCGCTAAAACGCTCCACCCGTCTTCTGTCATCGCCTTCGGCAGTCGATGACGCTTTTGTTTGTCATACGTAATGGCTACCGTTTCATAATCGGGAAGGCGGGAGGCGAAATGAAACCGGCTCTTTTTCGGTTCCACCGCCGTCAGCGTATATCCCTTTTCTCCCATCTTTTCGAGCCAGCGCTCGGTTTGATGAATGTGGAAACTCCAGAACGGTCTCCACTTGCGGAAGCTGCTCATGACTTTCCCTCCTTATGCGCCTGGGCATTGTGATACAGCTCCTCCAGCCGCTCCATTTCTGTATGAAGGACCTTTTTTCCGAGATCCGTAATTTCATACGTCTTTTTCCGTTCTTCATCGGCATAGACGAGAATCAGGTGGTCCTTCAGCATCTTCGTCAGGCTGCCGTACACCGTTCCAGACCCGAGCACGAGCCGGCCGCCGGTGATCGACTCGACGTATTTGATGATGCCGTAACCGTGCCGCGGTTCCGGCGCCAGGCTAAGCAGAATGTAGAACGCCGTCTCGGACATGGGGATGTATTTTTTGATGACCCTCGCAGGCGTGTCGCTCATTGGGATGCTCCTTTTATATTAAAAGTAGACTATGTCATAGCATGAGTGTATCACACTGTGACATAGTGGAAAACTATTTTTTCCATTCGTTGACCGTCCCGCAGAAGAGCAGACGTGGAACGCTATGCTCCGGGAAGCTTCCCGACTGAAAGACATGAAGACGCCTGCTGAAAGAACAGCAGCAGCCATCCGCTGCATTTTTGGTCTGTAGAGAGGAATGACGGGAAGTACGTCGCTTCGTGGGAAAAAGGAGACGCTTGCCTGCTCGAAGCAGGCGGAAATCTGCTTCAGGCCGGTCGCTTCGCTGCTTTTTTGAGCCAAAGCTCCGAAATGGAGCCAGTTTGAAGGAGGAAGGTGCCGCTGGGATAACAAAAGGAGACGCCTGGTCCGAATTTTGAGCCAGATGGCTGGCCCCACGGAAAAATAGTCTTCTCAAAGGGATACCATTCGATTGGGACTTCCTGTAGAATTGAAGAAAATGGAATGCGGAGGACCTTTGTATGCGTACCTACACGATCGAGCGCCTCACGCCGGAGACGTTTCAGCGGTGTTCGGCGATCTGGAATGTCGATGAAGAGAAAGACATGGCTGCCTGGTGTTACGAAGAGCTGGTGCAGGGGAATCGGGAGACGTTCGTTTATGTGGAAGACGGCCTCTGCCGCGGAGAAGCCTCGCTCGTGTTTGAGCACGAGGATCCGCACTATGTCATCCCGGGCAGACGTTTGTATGTGTCGAGAATGATCGTGCGGAAGGAAGATCAGGGGCGCGGGATCGGTCGTCTGCTGCTGGACTACCTCATCACGTACGCCGCTTCGCTCTCTTACCGGGAACTCGCGCTCGGCGTCGATACAGACAATGCACCGGCTAATCGTCTCTACGAGCGGTCGGGTTTTACGACGGTGCTTGCAGTAGAAGAGGATGAAGCAGGGGAATATCGAAAGCTGTTGAAGCAGCTGGACCCCAACGAAAAGTCGATCAAAAGGGGATGTTGATCATGGAAAAACTACCGAGGTTACAAAAAGGCTCTGCCGTCGCGGTGCTTGCTCCTTCGGCGGGACTCGCCGCAGTACTTCCCGATATTTAAACAGATACTTCCTCCAGCTTGGAGAAGGAACAGAAAGACAGGTGCCTTCCGGGGACATGGGACGAAGACAAAAGGAAAGAAAGGAGACGGCGGAGTGATGGGGGAACAAGGATTGATCGCGCTGTTCAGTCTGATGATCATGAGCATGGTATTGGTACTGGGCAGGAAGCTGCAGCGTTGGGATAAGCAGAAAAAGAAAATGCTCGGTATCAGTGTCATGACCAGCATGATCCTCTTTCTGTTTGTGCAGCTGGTAGTTGGGTAGCGCATGGCAGTGATGAAGAGACGAAGCGGTGGATGGGAACCAATCTTGGTCTGCTTCGTAAACGAGAGGAAGGAGGGAAGCCCATGTTTACGATGCTCGCAGCGTTAGCCATTGCCGCCTTGATGTATGTGTTCATGATCCGCAATATTGGAAGTGGGACGATGCGCCTCGGGGCGATGATGTCCAAGGGAGCCGATGAAGTCGCGCAGGAGGGGACGCGAACTGTTCCATGCCCTTCCTGCGGCAGAAAGGTTCCAAGAGGTGGGGACGCCCTGTACTGCACGTCCTGCCGGAAATGGTTTTAGGGAGAAAGATGAGCAACGAGGTCTTTCTGCTTTACGATCGTCTCTTCCTCTGCCGGAGTACATTTGCTGCCCGAAGCCTTCCTGTCCGGAAGGCTTTTTTGTTTTTGTAAGAAAGATGCCATAGGAGAAAGACGGCGCGCGGCGCAGGAAGCACGGAAATCCTGCTTTAGGGTGCTTCATGCCGGCGGGGTTTCGGCGTGCGGCGACAGGGTTCTGCGCATACCTCGACGTACATCCCGCCTCGTCTGGCGGGGCTGAAGCGATCTGGCGGGCTTTTTCTCCGCGGCGACAAGGTTCTGCCGCGGGGCATCGAGGTTTACGGGGCCGGGCGTCGAGCTTAGCCTCCCGAGTCGACGGGGTTTCTGCCGGACCGGAGTCCAAGACGAAGGAGCAGCCGGCTGCTTCTTGGTACGGCGAACAGATGACACCCTGCGCTGCACCGTGTTCCGGCCGCCGTGCGCTTCTGGTCGCTTGCTTTTTCCCTTGAAAAGGAGTAAGACTGAAGAAAATGAGATTATTCGGGGGGTGCTTCGATGAAAGAGAAGCTGCTGGTTGTCGAAGATGAAGAGAAAATAGCGCGTGTGCTGCAGCTGGAATTGGAGTATGAAGGGTATGACGTGGCGATCGTGCATGACGGGATGGAAGCCTGGCTGAACATCCAGGAGAACGACTACCACCTGTTTATTCTGGATGGGATGCTTCCGGGGTTGAGCGGGATCGAGCTGCTGCGGCGGATTCGGCGTGAGCACAAACAGGCGCCGGTGCTGATGCTTACGGCCCGCGATGCGACGGTCGATAAAGTGACCGGCCTGGATCAAGGGGCGGATGACTATGTCACGAAGCCGTTTGATATGGAGGAGCTGCTGGCACGGATCCGTGTGCTGCTGCGGCGCGGGGGCGGCAGCCAGAGTCAGGGCGAGGAGACGCTGTCGTTTGCCGACGTGGAGGTGAACCTGCCGCGTCGGGAGGCGAAGCGGGCAGGAGAAAAGCTCGATTTGACGCCGCGGGAATACGATCTGCTGATCTATCTGATGGAACACCCGTACCACGTGTTGTCCCGCGAGCAGCTGCTCGACCGCGTCTGGGGGTTTGATTACGCCGGGGAGACGAACGTCGTGGACGTCTACGTCCGCTACCTGCGGCAGAAGCTGGATAAGCCGTTTGACAGTACGTACGTCCAGACGGTCCGCGGGGTCGGCTACGTCTTGAAGGATGAAGCCGAATGAAGCTGGCCCAACGGATGACGCTCTATTCGACGGGGCTGCTGCTGGTCATCCTCCTCGTTGTCAACGTCGGCATTTATCTCGTGTTCCAGCAGAATCTGCTCGACGGGGAACAGGACCGCACGCTGGATCAGGCCCGGACGATGACCGAGGCTGTCAGTGCGCAGCCGGACCAGGACCCGGCCTCCTTTCTGGAATCCTATGTATCCGGCGACGGCATGATCCGGGTGATCAGCCCGGATGGCAGCAGCCTGTTGACCGTCACGACGCAGAACATCGCCCTGGCCGAGCTTCCGACACCGGAGCCGCAGACAGGCCGAGAGACGACGCGGGTATTTGAATTTGAAGGGGGCCCTTATGCTTCCGCCCAGGTCCCGCTGCTGTGGGAGGAGGGCGCGGTCGTCACGCTGGAGGTGACAGAGCCGATGCCGATGTACGAGGAGACGCTGCAGATTCTGCGCTTCGTCCTCATCCTGGCAACGGCGGTGATCCTGCTTCCTTCCTTTCTGGCCGCGCGCTCGCTCAGCGGGTTTGTGCTGCGGCCGGTGCAGGCGCTCGTGTCTACGATGAAGGACATTGAAGCACAGGGAACGTTCAAAAAGATTGATCTGGAACGAAAACGCAAGGACGAGCTGGCGGACATGGGCCGGACGTTCAATCACATGATCGACCTGCTGCGTGAGAACTACGAGAAGCAGCAGCAGTTCGTGTCCGATGCTTCTCATGAACTGAAAACACCGCTGACCGTAATCGACAGCTACGCGCAGCTGTTGAAACGGCGTGGACGGGACCAGCCGGAAGTGTTGGAGGAAGCCGTCGGGGCGATCTCTTCCGAGGCTTCGAGAATGAAAGAGATGACCAACCAGATGCTGGCCCTCGCTTCGGGTGACAACAGCGCGGCGGAAAGAGGACCGGTGCACCCGGGTCCGTTATTTGCCGAGACGGCCCGGCAGCTCTCCGTCGTCTATGAACGGGAGATCGACGTGCAGACAGACGAGGGTGCTGTCATGGAAGGCAATGAACTGCAGCTGAAGCAGCTCGCGTACCTGCTGATCGAGAATGCACTGAAATACAGTGAGCATGCGGTGTCTGTGCGCGTCTATCGATCAGAGGGCAGGGTTATCTGCCAGGTCGCAGATCAAGGCATCGGCATGGCAGAGGAAGATCTGCCGTTCGTTTTCGACCGCTTTTACCGGGTCGATAAAGCCCGTACGAGGGCCGGCGGAGGAACGGGTCTTGGCCTCTCCATTGCCAAGCAGATTACGGAATCACACCTCGGCACGATTCACGTCGACAGCAGCCCTGGAGAGGGAAGTACCTTTACGGTCGAATTTCCGGAGGAGGATCAGGTATGAAGAAAACCATCCAATTGATGATGATTCCTGCGGCGACCGCACTGGTACTGGCTGCGGTGCTGTTGTTCTTTTTCCAGCAGGAAGAAACCATGGAAGGCAGCACGGTGATCGAAGCGATCGAGAACCGGTATCAGGCTGACGTCACGAACCTCTACCTGGAATCCGACGGGTATCACGTGTCTTTTACTACCGCTTCCGGTGAATACGAGGCGCTGATCGATGCGGTGGATGGGGACGTGCTGGACATGGAACAGACGCGGGTGCTGGAAGGCGAGGAGGAACCTG
Organism: Alkalicoccus chagannorensis DSM 18086; assembly: GCF_000429725.1. Taxonomy (GTDB): domain Bacteria; phylum Bacillota; class Bacilli; order Bacillales; family Salisediminibacteriaceae; genus Alkalicoccus; species Alkalicoccus chagannorensis. The sequence goes on from NZ_AUCK01000028.1 coordinate 20,032, forward strand.
CACAGGAAGTTCTCAGCGAAGACGAGGTGCGCGCCATCGTTGAGGAGACCGTGTCGGGGGATGTGAGCATCGACACGGTGGAACGGATGGGAGAGGATCATGCGCCCTACTACCGCGTCACGTTCCAGGTGGAGGACCGCAGCGGGAGAATGGAACTGGATGCCTTCAACGGCTCGATTGACCTGTTTACGCTGGAGGAAGAGACACCGCTGGAACCTTTGTCAGAAGAAGAAGCTGTCGCGATAGCACTGGAGGAGCACGAAGGCGAAGTCGATGGTGTCGATCTCGAAGAAGAGGACGGCAGGCTCGTGTTCGAGATTGAAATTGAGAACGAAGCGAGCGGCGTGGACGCAGACATCATCCTCGACGCCTATACAGGGGAAGTATTGTCCGTCGTGTTCGAAGAGTAAGCATCGGAAGAAAAAACACGCGTGTGCTTTTCGGAAGAGGCGGGGCAGGCCTTCCTTTCTCATGAAGTTCTCATGTTCGTTTCACGATGCTCTCATCTTTTCTGGGTAGAGTAGAACAAGAGCACCATACTCATCACAGAAGGAGAGGATCGGATGAAAAGAACCATGCTGGCGCTGGCAGCGATGATCGTCATTGGAGGCACATCCGCCTTCGCCCTTACCGGCGACGAGCCTGACGCAGATCTCTCAGAACTCGACAAGAGCCCCGCCGAGCAGGAGCAGATCACAGCGGAAGAGGCCGCCGAAGCCGCCAAAACAAAGGCCGAAGACGCATTGGATGAAGCAGAGCTGGAGGTCGACCATGGCCGCCTCGTCTACGAGGTGGAGCTCGAGGCGAGAGGGGAAGCGCACGAGCTGCACGTCGACGCGTATACCGGAGACGTCGTGACAGCAGTGGAGGATCTTTTTGAATCGGAAGAAGCGGATCCGGAACCCTCTGTCTCCGCCACCGAGGAAGCAGAGACACAGGACGAACAGCTTACCGGCCGGCAGGCAGCGGATATCGCTCTGAACTACATTGGGAAAGGCTATGTGGATGACATCGACCTCGAATGGGAAGACGGCCTGCTCGTGTATGAAATCGAAGTGGAGCACGTCGACGACGACGTGGACGTGTATGTGGATGCCTACACCGGAGACGTCCTCGGTGTCGATGACTAAACGAAACGAAGAGAGACAACAGGCACCACCGCCGAGGAGCAGTGGTGCCTTCTACATGTGGAGAGCTTATCGAAGACGTTATTTTCAGGCTCGTAAAAAAGATGCCATAGAAAGAAGACGGCGTCGCGCGGGAAGAACGAAGAACCCTTTCTTCCTTCAACAAGCCTTGGGCACACGAAGTTACGACAAAAAGGGACCCGGCACGTCAGGAGTCAAACGACGAAAATTGTTGAACAATAGATCGCTTTTCGTTGAGCCAGGGTATAAGTTCGTCTTCTGTTAACGGTCGACTAAAGAAATAGCCTTGAAATTGCGTACAGCCTTTATCTAACAAATAGGACAACTGATACGACCTTTCTACACCTTCGATGAGTAACTCCAGCTCGACACTGCGAACGAGCTCTAACAGGGCATCAAGCACCGGCGCTTTATCCTGAGACGAGGGGATTTGCTGAACAAAATAGCGGTCCACTTTAATCTGGTGAATCGGGAACTGATCCAGGTAGCTTATTTTCGAATACCCTGTGCCGAAATCATCCAAAGCAATGCGGAAACCTTCCTCCCAGAGTTTTCTCAAATGGGTTGGGATGTGCGAGTCAGAAGTGAGTTCCATGGTTTCTGTAATTTCGAGTTCGATGCTATCTGCCTGCAGTTGAAAGTCACGCGGAAGCTGCAGTAAAGCTTCGATAAACGCATGATCTTTTAAAGAAGAAGAGGAGATGTTGAATGCCATCGTTCCAGCATATCGGTACTCCTGCTGCAACCGGCGAAGCAGCTCCAGGCCCCGCTTCAGTAGTTGCAGAGTAAACGCAGTGATCAGTCCATTCTTCTCTGCTGTTGATATAAATGTGGAAGGAGGTATCGCTCCGATCTCGGGGTGCTCCCACCGGGACAAAACTTCGAGACCAAGTACTTCGCCCGTCTGCCCATGCACTTGAGGCTGATAAACAAGGAAGAGGTCTTCGGTATCCAGGCTTTGCAGAAGATCCCGCTTGATAAGAAAGGTTTTTACGTGTTCTGCCCCCAGCTCCTGGCTGTAAAACATCACGTCACCTTCCGCTTTGGCGTGATTTTTCAAGCTGAGTCTCGTCGCATCCATGGCCTGCAGCAGATGGAGCGTTGTTTCGCCATCTTTCGGAGAAGAGACAACGCTTTTGCGGCAGGACACTGAGAGCATATCCAGCGGACCCACTTCAAAGGGAGGCTCCACCGTTTCATGCAGTTTCTCTAAGATGTTTTTCATCTCATCGCTGGATAACGTTCCTTCGAAGGTCAATAAAAACTCATCCCCAGTATACCGGTATATTCGATGTTCAAGGAAGGATTTCTGCAGACGAAAAGCCAGTTTCTTAAGAAGCTGATCAGCAACTTCATGTCCGTACAGATTATTCGTTTCCTGAAAATCCTTAATGCTCACCGTCACGAGGGTGAAGGGGACGCGGTCGCGAGTCAATTCATCCATATCCCTGATCAACTGACCTCGGTTCGGAAGGGACGTCAGGCTGTCAAAATAGGTATCTTCCCGTAAAGCCTGCAACGTGAATTTTCGTTCATTGATGTTCTGAAAGAAACAGGCGACATCCCCGTTCTTGTGGGGGAGAAACGTGATCTCAAACCACGTATTCAACGTTTCGGCATAAAACTCCAGGGTCTGTCGGGCTTGTGTTTCACGGACCTCCTCCAACGTATCGACAAGTGGATGAGCAGCAGAGACGTTTAAGCTTTCCTGGATATCCTGATTCAACATGTCTTCTCTTTTTTTATGGAGGGAGACTTCGGCTTTATGGTTCATGAATTTAATTTTATTGTCTTCATGGAGTAAGATGAACGAATCATTCATCGATTCGATGACTTCCATTGCGTTTTTTTCCATACAGATCGAGAGCGTGATGTCGGTGTGAGAAATCAAGATAAGGGCGTTCTTCTCCTTCGTCCCTAAAGGTTTCGCTTCCAGCTTGAACCACGTTTCCGAACGGGAAAAGGGGCACCGGTAAACATGCTCGTACACGTCCGTGATGCCGTGGAAGAGCGACAGCAGCTGGTAGGGTGAAGTGGAGATTCCAGCCAGATGAAGGAAATTGAAATAATTATCCACGGGGGAAAGATGATCAGGGAACTCTGCTTCTATGAAGTCGTTCCAGGCTTTATTGCTGTATATCATGGTTCCTTCTCGATTGATAACAACCAAGTTATCATCGATCGCGTCTAGAAAAGATTGAGATACGTCCAAAGCCATTCCTCCCAGTAATGGTAGATCAAAGTGAATAAAAATACCTAATTAGATACTTATTACTATATCACTATTATACAAAAAAGTAATGAACAAACATGTAGGATAATCGTGGAGTATTTCCTGTTTCTCCTTCGCCTCGCGAGGGGTCGTGGAGGACAAGCCCCTGAGCAAGTGTCCGCCGAAAGCGGATGACATCAACAACGAACGATAACATAGCCTAAAAAAAGAGCGTCACCCATTCGATGGCTCCGACGTGCCTTGAGGAATGCAGGTGTTGACTGTGGCGCCCGGGTAGAACGAAAAGCCGATGTGCGCGAAGAACCTGGTGTACACGCCGTTCCAACCAAAAGGAGCTTTCCGCTTTGGGCGCCGCGGACAAAAAGGGAGCCACCTGGGATGGAAAAGGGAAAATTTGCAAATGGCGGCCTCGTGTGGTACAAAGAAGGCACTGATATAGAACCACCACGCTGGGGGAGCTGCGCGGCAGCTGAGAGAGACACGGTCTCGACCCTTATTCACCTGATCCAGATGATGCTGGCGGAGGGAAGCAGTGGCAGGGCAGCAGCGGCTCCCTTGTTCTCTTCTTTCTTTCGAGGAAGAAGTTTTTTTGCGTGGAGAAAAAGACACATCACAAGAGGAGTGCATCAGAATGAGATTCAGTGAACGGCTTCATGCCAAGCTCCAGCCGATCTGGAGAGAGAATCACCGCCATCCGTTTGTCGTAGAAATGGGAGAGGGCACGCTGGATAAAGAAAAGTTCCGCTTCTTCATGGTGCAGGACTACCTGTACCTGATCGAGTACGCGAAGCTGTTTGCCATCGGGGCAGCGAAAGCAGAAACCGTCGACACGATGGGGCGGTTTGCGGCGCTGCTGGACTCGACGATGAACGAAGAGATGCAGCTGCACCGCGACTACGCGAAAAAGTTCGGCATCACCGAGCAGGAGCTGGAAGAAGCTTCTCCGTCTCCGACGACACTCGCCTACACGCACTACATGCTGCACGTCGGTCAGAGCGGTTCCCTGCGTGAACTCATAGCCGCTCTGCTGCCATGCGCCTGGAGCTACTGGGAAATCGGGACAGAACTCGCCGCGATTCCGGGAGCCGCCGATCATCCGCTGTACGGAGAATGGATCCGCATGTACAGTTCCGAGGAATTTGCGCAGACCGCGCAGTGGTGCATCGACCTGCTGGACGAGCTGACGGCGGACAGTCCGGAAAGCGAACTGGAGAAGCTCGAGACAATCTTTTTGAACACGACCCGCTTTGAATACTTGTTCTGGGACATGGCCTATCACCAGGCGATGTGGCCGATGGATGCCTGATCAGGCAAGGAGTACGGATGGACGAGACGGTTGCTAAAAGAAGAAACCTTTTCCTGGTCTGCATCGTATAGTATAAGCAAGAGGTGAGGGACATGAAAAAAGGAGCAGGGTTTTGCTTTGGGCTGCTGATCTGGTTCGTGTGGAGCTCGCCGGCTGCCGCATTCGAACTAACCATTCCCGAGGCGCAGATCGATGTCTACTTACAAGAAGACGGCACAGCGCAGGTGGAGGAATCCTTCACGTACGAGTTCGAAGGAGACTTTAACGGTGTCATCCGTGACCTCATCGAACCTGAAGGCAGTACGATTTTCGCTTTGGAAGCATCGGAAGACGGCGAGCCGCTGGACGTGGAAGTAGAAGGGGACAGCGAATACCGCATACAGCGTCCCGGAGAAGACGAGATGTTCACAGTGGACATCACGTATACTATCGAGGACGCGGTCGTCCGTTATGACGATTTCGGCGATTTCTTCCACGCTTTCTTTGACCACTCCAACGAGACCGCATACGAAAACCTCATGATCCGGGTGCAGCCGCCGGGAGACAGCAGCGATGTCATCATCGAAGGATTCGATGCCTTGGAAGGGGCCGGCTCCCTGGAGGAGGACCACATGGCTGTCTTCGATCCTGGACGCGTCCCTTCCGGGGAAAATGGGGATATCCGGGCTGCCTTTGATGCGGAGCTCTTCCCCGATGCCCAGCGGACGTCCGATGATTCCTTGGAAGCGGTGCTGGAAGAGGAGCGGGAGGAAGCCGCAGCGGCAGCCGCGGCGGCAGAAAATCGTGCCGGCCTGATGGCAGGAGCAGCGCCGTTCCTGATAGGATTCTTTGCGCTCGCATCCCTTCTGCCGATCTGGATCGACCGCCGCAAGTATCTGCCGAACAAACAGCGGGCGCTCGCCAAAAGCTATGAGAAAGGCGCACCGGAGCTGCAGATGAGCCTGCCGGCGACGATGTTCTACGTACAGCCCGCCGTCACCTCCGAACTGCTGACGGCCTCGCTGCTCGATCTGGTCCGGCAGGGCTATGCGGAGCAGGAAGACGCGGACCGCTTCCGCCTGATCCGACGCGAAGGCATGAACGGCCATGAGCAGATGCTGACTGCGATGTTATTCGACGACATGGGAGACGGCGAAACGTTCCGTCTCACCGACATGGAGGAGTGTCTCAAGCAGGAGAAGCAGTACCATGAATTTGAAAAGAAAAAAATCGACTGGTACAAGGAAATCCTTCAAGAGAAAAACGAGGCCGCACTGAAGATTCCGCGTACCGGCCTCCGGATTTTGTGCAGTGCGGTCGGCATCCTTGCGATTGCAGCCGCTGTCCCGTATTTTATTTTCGGCCTGCTGCTTCCGGCCGGCCTGCTCACGCTGGTCGGCCTCGCCGGTATCACAGCCGCGGCCCTGCACCAGCCGCGGACGGAAAAAGGCTGGCGGCTTCTCGGTGAGTGGCACGATTTCAAGAAAGAAGTCGCTGCCTATGAGCAGGAAGATTGGAAGAGGCTTGATCCTGAGGAGCAGCGAATTGCCTTTATCTACGGCTTGGGTCTGAACGTCAAATCGGTGAGAGAGCTCAGCAAATCGATGCCGAAAATGAAGGACCAAGCCGTATCGATGCAGGCCGACAATTCCCTGCCGGTCTTCATGACCGCCGGCCTGTTTGCAAGTACGCAGTTTTCCTCGCACACGGCCGCGGCTTCCAACAGCTTCAGTTCGACCGGTACGAGTGCAGGCGGCGGTGCCGGAGCTGGTGGAGGTGGAGGCGGATCCGGGGGGTTCTGATGAGTAAAGGGGCAAGAAGAAGCCTTTTCTTTGCAACGAAGAAATCGGGCAGGTTGTTATCGTTTATCGACAGAAAAGATAGAAGAGCAGAGGAGACATCCATCTGCTCATTTACATAAAATGGTTTAAATGGGATAGTTGACTCAAGAAAAAAGCGTAGGTGCTTTCAGTGTGATCGGTGCACAGATATCTCTTCCAGAGACATGGTGGTTTTTGTATGGAAGACCTGTGACATTTCTCTGATTAAAAGGCGCCGTGAGACCTTGTTCTAAGAAGGAGGAGTTGGATGTCCACCGGAGCTGTACACCATATTGAATGCTACGTCTCTCATCTGGAGCGCAGCGCTGCTTTTTGGGGATGGTTTCTTGAAGAGATGGGTTACACGTTGTTTCAACAGTGGGAGCATGGGCGCAGTTGGAAGCTGGGGAACATGTATCTTGTTTTTGTGCAGGTAGAAGATCGCTTCCAAGAACCACCGTATCATCGATGCCGGGTGGGGCTGAATCACCTCGCCTTTCACGCCTCATCGCGTCAGCAGGTGGATGAGGTGACAGCGAAATTGCAAAAACGTGGCATTCCTATTCTTTACGAAGAGCAGCATCCTTACGCTGGAGGAGAGGATCACTACGCTGTTTATTTTGAAGACCCGGATCGGATGAAAGTAGAATTGGCAGCTCCAGAATAAGAGAGCGTCTCACATTCGTCTATGGAGCAAAGAAAAGCGGGCTCAGCGCGTTTAAGGGGAGGCAGGCATAGGTGATCTCGTTCTTTCAGATGTTCGCGGGGACGTTGATCCTTTTAATAACAGGCATGTCCTTTGCTGTAACGATGTCTTCGTTGATGCTCTCCCTGCTGCTCATTGGCTTCCTTGTTTGGTTCAGTGAGAGCTTGCCCGCTCCTCAGCGGGAAGTGAAGCGGATGCTTGCAGCTAATTCAATAAAAATGGGATACGAGAATATGGACGTAACAGATAGGCTGTGCGGCTTTTTTGCCGACATCCCGGCAAACGCGGGCTGGAGGGATAATCATGAAAATCACCTAGATGACAGCAGTTAGTGTCGTGTGTTTCCTTGGAGGGTGCAGCGCTGCTGGTTCTTCTGATTCAGAAGCAGAAGTCTTTAACACAGAAGAAGAAGCACTGGAGGATTTCTCCGAGGGCGTGCATGGAGAGATTCTCATCATTCACACAACCTCAGGCGATCAATTGATGGTGGCGAACCGGGTTCAGGATAACTTTCATATCGGGGAATCGTTCAAGACAGACGGGGGTTATGCTGCCGTGAGGCTCACGACCGGCATTTCGCTGCATGACACGTCGAGTACGGAAGGAACCACCACCTCTCAAGACGGCAACGAGTACGCAATCATCATCACGGACGAACAAGAAGAACAGGCTGTCCCGTTCGCAGAAAATTGGTATGTCTCGGTTATGAAAGCGGGGGATTCTTCAGAAGAGTCGGATGACGGAACCCTGTATCACGGCGAAAATGCCATCGAATCGGTGGAAGTCTTGGACTGAAACCAACGCTTAGGCGAAAAGGAGGGAGAAGATGGACTTTCTCAAGCGGGCTTATAAGCACATGTTGTTTACCTTTTTCTTTTCTGTAATCACGCTCGCTGTGATCGATAGGGTCGGAGGTGCAGAAATAGACTGGTCGGAAAACCTTGCCTTCTCTCTCTTTGCGGCGGCTTTTTTCTCGCTCAAGTTCGTGAGACTGCCGAGCCGGGAAGCTGACTAGAGAGATGATCAACCGAGTAGGTATCCGATGGCAGATGATACAGGCCTGTAACAACATAGGCAGAACGCCACTCCGAAAGGTTTGTTGAAAGACCTCCATATGAGGAAGGAATACGAGGACTTGATCTGTTTATGTTGGTTGATAGGTCCGACCAAAAGGCGCTTGGCTATTTTTCTAATATTTAGGTGGTTGTCATTCCAAGCGGATACTTCGAGTCGGAAGAAGACCGTCTCCTTTTTAAAGCATTGTCCAGAAACGAGTTTCCTGAGGTGGCCACATGAAAGACCGGATAGAAACTTGTATGTTTCATTTGGACTGCGGTTAGGAAGGAGGAATCATGACATAATTCATCAACACATCTCATAAGCCAAACGTCGCAGGACCGGGAGTTAGGGAAATGGGAAACAAACATAAGGAATGGAAAAAGCTATCTATTTTACTTTCGTCTATCGGGATTGCAGGTATAGGAGATTTTATCTATCTTGTAGCTATCAATATTATTGTCTACCAATTAACTGGATCAGCGGCAGCAGTGGCAGGCCTCTGGATCATTGGTCCGCTTACCAACATATTGACGAAGTTTTGGACCGGAAGCTTTATCGATTATCGAAGCAAAAGAAAAGTAATGATGATCACTTATGTGGTGAGGGCTGTTTTTATTTTTCTCATTCCCTTTGCACCGAATATGATAGTCATCTACAGTCTGCTGGTATGTTTGAGCATTGCTAAATCTTTCTTTGGACCGGCCTCCATGACCTATGTTGCGATGGTTGTCGAACAGCCGAGGAGAAAGCGATTTAATGCGATACGTTCGTTTACGACGTCAGGGGCATTCATCGTAGGACCTGCAATAGCAGGAAGTTTGATTCTGTTAACCTCAGTGGAGATAACACTATGGATGAATGCTGGTCTCTTTATTGCTGCTGCGCTGCTCTTATCTATCCTGCCTGAAACGGAATTAATAAAGGAAGATGCGGTTCCGAAACTCACATGGCAACAAGTGAAAAGTGATTTTTCTGTTGTCATAGCCTTCCTGAAAGAGAATAACTACATTGCTGCTGTCTACATGGCTTTTATTGCAGCGATGCTGTTCTCCTATGCGATGGATGCGCAAGAAGTGGTGTTTACGCAGCAGGTTATTGGATTGTCGGAGCTTGAATACAGTCTCTTGATTAGTATTACTGGCGTTGGATCTGTCGTAGGCGCTCTTCTTTTGTCAGTATTCTCCCATCTGTTTTCGTTGCGATTCATGATTGTCATTGGCATCACGATGACTACCGTAGGTTATGTTATTTATGCTTTCTCTTGGTCTTTTATGTCCATCGTAACCGGTTTTGTCATACTAGGATTTTTCAACGTCTTTTTAAATGCAGGAATTACCACCTTTTATCAAAATAACGTTCCGACGACAGTCATGGGTCGTGTTACGAGTATTTTTCAGCTGGTGCAAAGCTTGCTGCAAGTGCTGTTTATCCTCGCTGTTGGTATAACTGCTGACATCATCCCGTTACGCCTAACAATAATTGCAGCTTCACTGGCCATGCTGGTGGTCTCTATGATACTGTCAGCAGCTGTCTTCTTCCCGTCCAAGAAAAAATTTTACAAGGAATGATGGGTCCCCGTGTCCACGATTTCTTTTAGAAGACACGTTTCGAAAATGCGGGTTCAGACAAACACTCTCAGATCCGACTAAGTACTACAAATACCTGGAGGGAGCGGAAAATGAAACAGTATGTACACTTCACACTTGGGCATGCCGGCTATTTCTTGATCGGATTCATGGCGATGCGGGCTTTGGCAGCCGAGGATATGCAGGGATTCGTGATGTTGAATATCGGCATGCTCCTCCTCATCATTTATGTACATTTTTTGGAGAGATACCTCGAAAAGCCAAAGTACAGCGGTTCGATCAAGGCTAGTCTCATGGCTCTTTTTCTAGTTTCCGTAGGCGCTCTGTTTTTATCATCTGGTTGAGGAAAAAGGGAAACGCAGCAGGAACAAAGAGTTGTAGAATGTGATCTCATGAATAGATCGATGATGAGACACAGACGCAGGACTTCAAAAATGTCGAGATGGTCGTGAGGCTGGCGGCAGTATAGCAGAAGGAAGAGTATCTCCAGTGCACGCACCGAATCATTCATGATCTCGATGTACACATCAATGGCTGCAAGGGCGAAACCCCCGGGGTGACTAATCGTTTTGAAAATAGCAGCATCAGTAGCGTCACCCACATCATGGAAGCGCATGAAAGATGACGGTTACCGGGACACCAAGCAGCTTCAGTTCGACTGGCACGAGTGCAGGCGGTGGTGCCGGGGGGTTCTGATGTATCAAACAAGGATAACAAAGCGGTATCATACAGGGAAAAGAGGTAGATAGCTGATGGAAATGGATTTTTTCTGGCTGGCGGTCGGCTTGATTGCAGCATCCTATTTTATTGGGGATGGCATGAAAAACTTTCGGAATCCGAGTGCGAAAAGCATGATGGATCACCTATCGGAGCACGAGGAAAAAGAGCTGATTCATGAAAAGCACGTTCATTATACGCTTGGCATCGAGAAGAAAGATGCGCAGGCGTTAACGAAAGAATATAAGGATGTGCCACATGTCAAAATCAACGGCAGCATCTATTATCCAAAGAAGCGGCTCCTCGAATGGGTCGAAGAAGTCGGGAAGTGATGGTTTGATTGATCAAGGCAAATAAACTAGCCTTCTCTCTAGACGGCCGCTTCAGGTAAACGATCCATGAAAGACAGAAGAAGGAGGCAGCCTTCCATGCATATCGGCTATACGGACATTCATCTGCACATGCACGAGGAAGAACGTATGCACGCCATTGAGGGGTCCGAATGAAGAGGCATACGACTGGAAAGATCCACGCCAGCACACGTCGAAAAACATCGTGAAAAAGAGCAGTTGTTTGTGTCGATGCACACATATGGATAGAATACAGGGAAGCTTGCTGACAATAACGAGGAGGACGAACGAATGTATGAGCACATGGTGTTTTTTAAATTCAATGACCAACTAACCGCGGAAAAAGAGGCAGCGCTCCTGCAGATGCTGCAGGGATTCCAAGACAAAATTCCTGGCATTACAGGTTTGACTGCCGGAAGAAATGAAACAGACGAACAAGAACGGATGCAGGGTTATACGCTGGGGCTGCGGGTCACGTTTGAAGATAAAGCCGCCTTGGATCACTACATCACGCATCCGGAACATGTGGCATTCCTAGGCGCTTTGGAAGGTGTCATTGAAGACGTCGTGGTCATGGATTATCCGATCACGTAACGTCGCAGAAGACGAGCGTCCACAAACTGGAGGCTGTCAGGCATCGACAGCGTTCTTTGAGTGATAGGAATGTATAAGTTTTCATACAAGAAGACGACGGCTTCATACGCTGCACGGGAAGAACGAAGCACGTGTTCTTCCCTTCAAAACCTGCAGCGCTTCCGCACGCCATTCCGAGCAAAAGGCGCTTTGCGCTTTTGTTCCTGGACGTATGCCTGCTGTAGGATGTGCTGAGAACAGGAAGGAATCTTCTGCAACATGGAGAATGACAGGAGATGCTGGAGCAGCTTCTCGAATGAGACAGGATAAGGGCGCCGAATAACCCGAAACCTGAGTCCATCTAGAGAACCAATCGAAGGTGCTTCTGCGTCGAAAAAATCAAAAACGATCATACATAGGGGGAGAACACACATGAAGAAATTCGGACTGACAGCAGTAGCAGCGGCGGCTGTACTCGCCGCCTGCGGAGAAGGAAACGACAACATGAGCGTCGAGGAGGTGCTCAGCGCCTCCGGGGAGAACATGGAAGAGGTCGACTCCTACCGCGCCGACGTAACGATGACGCAGCTCATCGGCACGGGAGAGGCGGAATTGGGCGACTTGGAGATCAGCATGGAATCGACCATGGAAATCACGCAGGATCCTTACCATCTGTATCAAAACGCGGTCGTCTCCGATCCGTTCGCGGAGGAGGAGCAGGAGATCGAGATGTATCATGTCGAGGAAGGCGAGTACATGAACAACGTGGTTGGGATGGACGTCTCTGATGCGGAATGGCTCTTTATCCCGGGGGATGGACTGGAAGAGGACCTCGGTCAAGACATGCAGATGGACCCGACCGAGCAGGCCGATTACCTGCAGGAAGTCGCCGATGATGTCGTCATGAACGAAACCGATGATACGTACGTTCTGGCCGTCAGCGGGGAAGATGTCGACATCATGGAGCTGATGGAGAGCGACCTGGGGGAAGACGTGCTGAGTGATTTTGATGACGTCGGAGCATCGGAAGAACTACTGGAAGTCGATCACTTCCACATGGAGGTCGTCATCGATAAAGAAACCCTGTATCAGACGGACGCGAACCTCGAGATGGTGATCGAAATCGAAGAGATGGGCGAGCAAGTGTCGATGGAACAGGACATGGCCATGACGCTGTACGACTTTGATGAAGTCGGAGAGATTACCGTGCCGGAGGAGATTGTGGAGAATGCCGAGGAAATCGATCAAGAGGACATGATGATGACCCCGTAGCATGGAGAGACGACCTCTGCTGAACGATAGGCGGAAAAGGAAAGGGATGCATCATTTCCATGTTCCAAAGCACGAATCATTAAATTCAAAAAATTCTGTTAATGAAAGGCAGGATAGGATACTATAGAGAGAAGGGATCCGGTTTTCCTCATAAGGGAGGATGTATCGTGATGAAAGGCATCTTGGTTGTACTCTTGCTGCTTTCCAGTTTTCTTTTCGCGCTGCCGGCATCGGCTGAGACAGAGACGATCTATGAGAACGAGTCGTTCCGCATCTTCAGTGCCGAAGCAGATGATCACACGATTCATATTGAAGGCGAGGCCCGTGTCTTCGAAGCAACGGTTTCCTACGTTGTTGTGGAAAATGGAACTGAGATATTGGATGGGTTTACGACTGCGACAGCCGGCGGCCCCGAATGGGGAGAGTTCGATCTGGAGATTGATGTCGTAGAAATGGATGAAGCAGGGACTCGTGACCTGACCGTCACCTTGTTTGAAGAGAGTGCGGAAGATGGCAGCCGCACGCACGAACTGGACATACCAATCACCATCGGGGAAGAAGGTGACGAGCTCCCGGCTACCGCCACTGCTTCCCCGTCCATGCTGCTTGCCGGCCTTGCTTTGGCTCTGGCAGGGATCCTGCTGTATCCGCGCCGCCGCTCCACCGTATAAATCCAGGAAATCCGGATCCTTGATCATGAAAAATCTAAACACCGCCTCGTAAAAACAGCAGCTGTCCTTGTAAAAAGGAAAAGCTGCTTTTTTTTCTGCAAAGACGCTGGTTCGCACCCTCATTTCCAGTTATCTGTAACTTTCATGGCATGCTGTCGACTGTAGAAGTAAGAGACGCCAGCAGAGATGCTGGAGACAGAATCCAGAGGGGGATGCAGCATGGCATGGAAGACATCAACGCTCTGCTCCGGAACCATGATACTTGGCGCATTACTTGCCGCGTGTGGAGAGAATACGGACAGCGAGCTGGAAGAAGCGGAACCGGATAACGAGGACCCTGCGTCTGCAGAGGCAGAAGAAGAGACCTATGAGGCTGCGGACGTCGATGAAGAGGTTCCGCGCGCCGCTCGCAATTTCGGGTGGGACCTGTTTGAAGAAACGCTGGAGGAAGAGGAGAACGGTTTAGTATCTCCTATCAGCATCAGCACGGCGCTTTCGATGACGATGGCTGGTGCGGATGGCGACACGAGAGAGGAGATGGCAGAGGTGCTGGCGCTGCATGACGTGGACGAGGAAGACATCCATGCTTCCTTCCAGGCATGGATGCACGTGCTGGAAGAAGCGGATCCGGATACGGAGCTCTCCATCGCCAACTCGATCTGGAAAGAGGAGGAGTATCCATTTGAAGATGCTTTTATTCAGAAGCTCGAGACGTACTACGAGGCCCAGGTTGAACCGTTAACAGATGAAGAACCGATTAATGAATGGATAAGCGAGCAGACGAACGGCCTGATCGAAGACATGATTGACGAAGTACCTGAAACAGTTGTGATGTATTTAATTAACGCAGTATATTTTCAGGGCGATTGGACGGAACCTTTTGAAGAGAGCATGACGCAGGAACAAACCTTTACGACGTCCACCGAAGAAAAGGTCGACGCCATGATGATGATGCATGCGGAAAAAGAACCAACCTATGATTATAGTGAAGAAGATGCCTTTCAAGCCGTGTCATTACCATATGGAGAAGAAGAAGCGTGGTCGATGAATGTGATTCTACCGAACGAAGACGAGGGCTCCCTCGAACAAACCATCGACTTTCTGCGAGAAGAGGGTCCACCATCCTTTGAGGAGAAAACCGGGATGTTTCGGCTGCCCCGTTTTACGATGGAGCAAGAGATGGAACTAAATGATCCTCTGCAAGAGCTCGGGATGACAAAAGCATTCAACGGAGGGGAGGCCGATTTTTCCAGGATGGCACAAGGAGGCGGACCTTCTATCAGCGAAGTGCTTCATGACACTTTCATTGAAGTAGACGAAACAGGGACCGAGGCCGCCGCAGCCACCAGCGTAGCGATGGAAGAGTCTGAGCCGGCTCATGACTTCGAGATGGTCGTCGACCGGCCGTTCCTGTTCACCATTCAGGATGAAGAGACCGAGGCGCCGTTGTTTATCGGCTATGTGAATGAACCGGAGGAATAAGGAGATTCACACAGGAGCCTGAAGCAGGGCAGGGTGATAGGAGAAAGGAAAAGAATCGCCGACACCCATCGCATGTCGTCATGCAGGGGGTGTCGTTTTTCTCCAGGCCGGGAGGAAGAAAGCGAGAGATGCCAATCTAGTTGCTCTCCACTTTTTCTTTTTTCTCGTGGTATTTAATATAAAGTAAATTAATGACGTATGCTATGATAATTCCAGTAATGAAACCTAAAACCATAGGGCCTATATTAGGTACATCTAAAATTGCTGCTAAGATGAGAGCAAATACACTTGTCATGATCGCAGCATAGAAACCTCTCCACTTCGAGTTCAAGATCCTAATAATATTCATATAATCCTCCAATTTGATTTGTTGTAAAAATGAGAATTTACAAACAATTCTTCGCGTGCTTGTTCTAATCAAAGTAGGATAAACTGTATAATAAAACTTTACCATTTTAAGGATAATATTTAAACTCAAGAGGGATTGAAGTGATGGAGGCGCCGCTGTTTATCGGCTATGTGAATGATCCGGAGGAATAAGAAGATTCCCACAGGAGCTTGAAGCCGGGCAGGGTGATAGGAGAAAGGAAAAGAATCGCCAACACCCCCTTGCATGCCGTCATGCAGGGGGTGTCGTTTTTCTCCAGGCAGGGAGGAAGAAAACGAGATTCATGAGGATCAGGACCACGGTGCCAAGAGCCAGGCTGAGCAGAGTGCTGATGCCTGGGTCAAACGGCCAGACCGGATAGAGCAGGAAGGCAGTCACGAAAAGCCCGTCCATCCAGACGATTCGCTTGGACCCGGCTGTTCGGTGGAAATAATCCCACGAGCCGATCCACGTCAACACGCATCCAATAAGAAAGATCGCTCCCCACCACACTTGCGAATACCAATCGGGAAGACCTCCCATGTCATCAGAGCCGGGAACGCCTAAAAATCCCACAGCACCGACCAAAAGGAACACTCGTCCAAAAACGGCGGCCATATGCATGCGGATGGCATTCTTCGTATTTGAAGACGGCTCCTCGAGAGAGGCTTGCCCCTGCCTGGATTCTTCGGGGGAGGTCAGCTCGTGCACCTCACAGTCAAAGAGGGAAGCCAACAGGACCAAGTTTTTTGTGGACGGCTTGGATGCATCGGTTTCCCATTTCGATACGGCCTGCCGGCTGACGTCCAGCTGCTCGGCGACGTATTCCTGTGATAATTGTAACGACGTTCGTTTGTGACGAATAGAAGTACCCAGGGACATAGAACAAGCTCCTTCTCTCGATCAGGTTACGACCATCATACCAAACAGAGCGGTTGCCTGCTGCCAACAACAGCGCAACAATCGGTTGCAACCGCTCTGGTACAGCTTTTTTTCAAAATAAAAGGAGAAATAGCTTTATTGATGGGAAGACTTTCATGCAGGATGGCGATGCTGCTATGAGGAGTCCGAGCGGTTTTATTTGTAGCCGCAGAAAGGTTTCATGAATATTCTTTAGTAACAGCCGATAAGAAGAGTCAGTTACATGTTCACGTTATAGTTCAGAGCCAACTCATCTCCAGGCAGACCGCGGATGCCACAGTTGGATTTCGGGGTTTCGAAGATGGTGGTTTCTATATCTTCATGGGCGAGGTCAGGCTCCTGCTGCAGTCGGTGGAGCAATAGGCGGATCAGGTCTTTCTTTGCTTGCATGGATCTGCCTTCAAAAAGACTTATCTCAATGATGGTGTAGGCTTCCGTCCGGTCGCTTGGGTAATGGAAATCATCCTGCTTCATCGGGAAGAACCGGTGAAACTTTTTGTCTTCCGGAAACGAGAACGCTTCAACCATAAAGGCGTGAATGACAGAAGACATGACAGCTTTTTTTTGATTCAACTGGTTTTTGCATCCATAGACTTTGATTTGTCCTATAGTAGACTCTCCTTTGTACTTGCAATATGTCGTTTGTGCAGAGTAAGGACAAGAGTGACTTCTGAGTCGGAGCTTAGTTCTGCATCATTCTCCCTGTACTCTATCTAATGATAAAGGAAAGCCTCGCGATGATGAATAGGAATTATTATGAAGGAGACTTCGGTGAACGTTTGTCCTCCAACCGAAAGGGAAAAATCCATTTAGTGACGCTGCTCGCTATCTCCAGACAACAGACGATAAAGAGGCAGGTAATTTCAGCATGGACGTCATACCGTCGATGATCTCGATTGTCATTTCCGCTCTTATCATGACAGAAATCCTATTCATGAACCGGCAAACAAGGCATTGGCCGATTTTGGCTCTCTTATTTTCGGGACGATGCTGCTCGTCCTGTTCGTTCACTTACCGTTATAACATGGCGATAGACGTTTCAAAGGCCAGCCCCGGCAGTAAGTTCCGGTGCTGGCCTTTCGTTTAATCCAGTCAAACAACTACTTCTTTACACACAGGAAGCCTTGTCAGCCTCATGTCTGTCTTTTTCCGGGCCACCAGTTGCGGTGGCCGAGGAGCACGGCAATAGCGGGCACGAGCATCCCGCGCACGAGGAAGGCATCGATGAGAATGCCGAGTCCGACGACAAAGCCGAACATGTACAGTTCCATCATCGGCATCGTGGTGAGCACTCCGAACGTTGCCGCGAGAATCACCCCCGCCGAGGAGATGACGCCGCCGGTCAAGGTGACCCCGCGCCGGACGGCTTCCTTGGTTGCAGCATGCCTTGTCTCTTCGCGGATTCTCGACATCAGCATGATGTTGTAATCGACGCCGAGCGCAACGAGAAAGACGAACGAATAGAGCGGAATCCGGTAGCTGATTGCATCAAACTCCAACACCGTCGTGAAAAAGAACCAGCCGATGCCGAGCGCAGACAAATACGACAGCAGGATCGTCGACATCATGTAGATGGGTGCGACCAAGGAGCGTGTCTGCCAGGCGAGCATGATAAATAGCACGAGCGTGACGCCCGCAGCAACGGTGATCGTGTCGCGGTCATTGACGTCTCTTACATCGGCTTGATTCGCGGTTTCGCCGGCAAAGGAGAGGCTGCCTTCCGAGAAGCCGGCTGTCTGCAGCAGCTCGGGAGCCTCGGTCCGCATCGCTTCGATTGCATCGAGCGATTCTGCTTCGTACGGCTGCTGTGCGAGAATCAACTCCAGCAGCACCGCCTGCCCGCTTTCATCCAGCGCGTCTCCCGCTTGAAATGCCTCCGCTTCCGGCACCTCGACGTTCAGGACATCGCTTCGTTCTTCCAGCATCGCCGCGAGCGCTTCGGTCTGCTCGAGAGCATCCTCGCCGGTCAGGCCGTCTTCCTGTTCCAAGAGGACGGTCACCGGAGCGAGCTCTCCCGGCGGGAAACTTTCCTCCAATTGTTCAAAACCGACCCGCGAGTCCATGTCGTCCGGAAACGAGTTCAGCAGGTTAAAAGAATATTGCACCTGCGTGACGTTGAGGGCATTCACAACGAGAAACGCCGTCACAAGACCAGTCGTCACAAGCGGGCGCTTCGTGACGATCCGGGCCACACGGGCCCAGAACGGATGCTGGTTTTCTTCGGGTAACGATTCTACTTTGGGCACCTTCGGCCAGAAAGCCCGTCGCCCGGCTGCTGTGAACAAGGCCGGTACAAGTGTGAGTCCTGCAGCAAGCACCATCAGGATCGTGATGGAAAAGACCGGTCCGAAGTTCTGGTAAGGACCGTAGTCAGCTGTGATCAGCACGACCATCGCCGCAAAGACGGTCGCCCCGCTGAAAAAGATCGGAGCAGCGACCCCGCGGACGGCCCGAGGCATAGCTTCGTATTTATCCTCCCGCTGCCGGAGTTCTTCACGAAACCGGGAGAACACGAACAAACTATAGTCCACCGTCGCTCCGAAGAGAAGAATCATGACAATGGAAAGCGACTGCGCTTCAATGACCAGCCAGCCCTGCGAAGCGAGCAGGCCGAGCAGACGGTCCGTCACCTGGTAGACGAACAGCGCCGCCACCAGCGGAATCATCGCCAGCCACGGCGAGCGGTAAATGACGATCAGGAGCAGAAATACGAGCGCGATCGTCCCGAGCAGGAGCAGTACGTTCGCATCCCCGAAGATGGCGACCGTATCCGAAGCGATGCCGGCAGGACCGGTCACAACCACCTCTCCCGAAGCAACCGCCTCGTCGGCCACCGCCGTCACGGTCCCGACCGTTTCCTCTACCTTATCGAGCTCCAGCCCGTCCACCAATGCAAACGGCAGCATGATCACATTCTCATCATCCGAAAGAAAAGATGCCTGCGCCACGTCCGGCATCTGATGATACGGGATAAAGCCTTCCACTGCCTCCAAGTCTTCCTCTGCCAGCCGTTCGCTGACCGCCTCGACGTCCGCGGTCTTATCCCAGCCGCTCAATACAAGCAGGCCGAGCATCTCCTCCTCGCCTGGAAAGTACGTCGCGATCCGTTACTCTGTTACTGCCGAAGGAGCGTCCTCCGGCAGATCGTTTTCTCCTGTATTCACCGTCTGATCCTGCGCGCTGGGTGCCATGCTCATCACTCCCGCAAGCATTACCCACACCAGTATCGTCAGCCAGACGAAGCTGCGCTTCATCGTCAATCTTCCTACATGCGGCATTCCTGTCGCCTCCCATCTCTCTATCTGAACCCACCTTAGCAGGGAATGATGAACAGAGCATGAACGAGGGGGCTGGGGAGGAAGATATACTCGCTTGGCATGGAGGAGGTATGCGTGAAGGGTGATAAGAAGGTGGGAGAGGAAGTCCTGAGCAATTTGTAGGTGGAGAGGAAAAGTCATTAGTTACTATATATAGTGTTTTGAATGATTAAATGACATCATATTGTTATTGTAATGACAATCATATACAATGGAGGAAATATCCAATCGATACTGGTATCTAGGGATGCCTAATTGAAACGCTTGTTCAAAGAAGGTGTCCGATCTCAATGTTCATCAAGAACCAGCAATTGACATGGGGAAAATCTTCAGCATCCTTTTCTTCGTAATTCGGAAGCCAACTTGACATTGTCGTTCGTAAAAGGCTAGTTAAAAATATGAACGTTCGCATTACAGGCTGAGGCTTTTTGGAACGAGAAATGATCGCTGGCGACGGAGAAAATGATCCGTTCGAAAAAGTGTACTTTTTCGAACGATTGTTTTATTAAAAAATAATACGTTGATCTTCTTCAATAAAAGTTGGTGATAATTTATATAATTAATAATTAGAAACGAATTGAAAAAGTTAAAATTAAATGCGAACTTGCGTTTCATTTAAATGGAGGCTAAATTAAATTAAAAAAATAGTATACTTTGATGAGTCCTCAGCATTAGATACTCTCGATTTAGATAATGAGGGACGGTCAGAAGAAATATGGAAAACGTTCGGATGATGAGTTATACCATGGTGCTGTTGAGATTCGTCATACCGTTCTTCTTCCGTGGAGCAACGATGTATCAGAGGACCAATATGCATCAATTTAAATTAAAAAGACCATCATGTTCATGTATGGGAGAGGTTCCTTCGACTTATTACGGAAACGTGTATTACATCGATCTCTTATGTCATAAGCTGTCGTCATATTATTATAGTAAAAAATGAACGACAGACACGAACATGCGAAGAGGTACGCGTTCCCCAAAACCACGTAAGAGCCTCTTCTACTTGACGGTTACACCTTTCCTAAAAATCCTGTAAGTGCCACTTTAGATTAGCAGTTAAAGCCTTTTCTGACCAAGTTCGGAAACTGGGAGAAGGAGATATTGAATAGCTTCACTTTCGGCTATTCAAAAAGCGATCAAAAGAAAAGCCTTTGGTTTTCGATGGTATGATCTTTTTCCTATAAGTATTTAACTGCATCACTAACATAAACATACGCATTTTTAATTAAGATAGGGGTATCGGTTATATACCGATACCCCTATACCTACAATTGAATTTGAACCTAAAACATCAATTGAACTTTTAATTTTATTTATAAATCATCTAACCCTCTCGTATATGTCTGATGACCAATCCCTTGCGCTGACAAATTTCTATAGAAATCGCCATAGATGCTGTGGGAGAATGCAGCAATACTTTGTGTGTTTACTGCCCTAATTCCAGGACGTGTAGTATGTGGATAGCTAGATACATCCTGTCCTAGATTATAGTCAAACTCCCATCTCCCATAGTCAGATGCTCGACTGGTGTAATCAGTGACTGCGATGTCTGGAATGAAAAATGACCACTGAACCTCAGGTGGACCCCATGTTAGGCTTATAGATAATTCATTTCCCGATGCTACGTTCTCTGGGCTGTGATCAACTAAGTGCATAGTATCATAATCTTCTAGACTAGATCGCGTGTGTTGTTCGTTACTGTTATATCCTTGTGCCGGATCCATTTGATTTTCATACTTTACATCCCATACAGAACCAGGTCCATTGTTAAATTCTGTAGTTCCTCTGTTCGAATATAGAATAGTTGAATTTATCTGTCCAGCGACTACACTACTGTCAACATAATCATATATGGTAGTAGTGTGATTATCTATGGCCTCTGCACCAAATTCTTGTGTTGAGGCACCTAAAAGCTCTATCTCATCACTGTCGTCTTCTAAATTCTCAACCATTTTTTCGAGAGGACTAACTCGCTCTAAATCCTCAACATTCTCTTCCTCTACTTGCATATTTAAATTCTTTTCCGCCTCATTTTCTATACTGGAGTTATACTCTTCTTCAGTAATATTAGAAAAGTGAAAGTCCGTCTCTATACCCTCATTCTTTATTGAGAACCCCATTAAATGATTATCGTCTTCGAAGTTCACCGTTCCAGAAATATAATCTGAGACAATGTCTTTCTCAATTGGCTCTCCATTGTTGTGAATAAAAACATCCTCGTATTCCGCTAAATATTCATCAACTTCAACTTCCATACTTTCCAACTCATCGATAGAATAAGCATCGCTGTCATTCGGTAAATCTTCAAACTCAGCGTGCACAGTTTTCTCTGAAACGAAGAAAAGCAATGTTAAACTAGATAATGCCAAAAATGTTTTCATAAATTTTAAATCTCCTTTTTTATGTAATATTTCAAAATATCTATCCTAACTCTATTGGTTTATATCTCTATACACAAGCTTTAGAAGGGTTAAAAATATAAATATACTTATATTATAAATTGCAAAAGGATTCATCTATTTCACAAAGACATAATAGAGAACTAAATACCCAAGTAATTACATTTGCGATGGGGTTAGGTGCAACCAAGGTACTTTACCAGAAACCTCACCTATTGACCACTATTCGCTATACTTTTACCAATACGAACTAAGAAGATTACCTTCTGTGTCGAATAGTGTCCTAGGTATTTAAAAGTCCTGAGAGCAGGCATACTATATTCTCCTTGGCTTAATCAAAATACGGTTGACAATGTAATGTAATTAAAGCTAAGCTTTTCAAAAGATTAATTAAAGCAATGATTATAAAAACTATTTCAATCGTTTTGAGTATTCTAAATCAATCATATTTTATATTAAGAACCTTTACATAAGCCAAGGAGGTAACAATTTATCGTATTCAATGAGTCAGGATTATTAGTAATAGCTTTAATTTTAGGAATTGGTATTAATCTCTTAGCTAGGAAGTTCACAGAAAAAAAAGATTCATTTGAAATTTTAACTTTTTCAATTTTGCTGATTATTAGTGGCTTTGGTATTTACTTTTTGAAATTTAATTTTCTAATAAATACCTTTGGTTTAACTTTATTTGTTGTTGGTTTTCTAATGGGAACCTTTCATTTCTTATTCAAAAAAAATTAAGCTTCAATATAATTTCGAATTAAGAGTAATGCCCGAGTTCGACAGTGACTAGGTCCATGCTCAAGCGAATAAATATTTTGAGAGAGCATCGCAAGCCACTCATTCAAGGTATCAGCTTACCTAGTCACTTATTGAACTGGGGATAAATAACTGATCCCAGAATTGAAAACAATTTCATGTAAGCAAATCATATTATAAAACTAGAATTTATGCTTCGTAAGGCGAGTCCAATGGAGAATACTTATCCTGATCTTCTGCACTAAAAATATCCATTTCATGATTATCCATGAATCCTACAGAAAAAGCTAAAAACATTGCAAATAAAATTTTTTTCATTTTTGTCCTCCCCTTTTTAAAATTTAGTGAGGTGTCAAGTATGAGTACGAATAGCCTTGGTAAAGAAATTGTTGCATTGAGAACATCTAACAATATGACTCAAAAGCAGCTCAGTGATGGTATATGTACACAACCTACTATTAGAATGATAGAGAGAGGTGACATAACGCCTGCCTTAGATACAATTTATTTTATATCTTTAAAACTTAAAAAACCTCTTAGATATTTCATAAATATTTTGTTTTCTGATTCATTCTCTAGAATTGATAAATTAGTTGTGTACATAGAAGAACTAACAACTCAACAAAAGTATGAAGTTGTAAACGAGATTGTTGTTAAAGAGCTTTATGAAAATATAGAAAATGAATGGTATCAACACTTTTTAAAATGGCAGTATTACTTGAGCGCTTATGAAATAAAGAAAATCGATTTCAATGAAGCAATTAAAAGTTTAAAAGAACTAATTCAAAAGAAATATGATTTGATAATCATGAGAGATTTTTTGAAAGAAAGAATTTACAATACAATTGCCTTCTTATACGCCAAAAATCAAGAGATCGATTTAGCTTTGTTTTACTACAACAAGATTAATTTCGATGAAGAAATTATTATTTCGCCCAGGCATAACATAAATATTTATTATTTAAGGGTGATGTTTAACAAATCTAAAACGTTATTTGATAGCGGAAATTATACAGATGCAATTGCATTGATTAAAGAAGGCATAGATAAATCCATAAAAGCGGAAAATATGTCTTTTATAGGTAATTTTTATTACTATTTAGGTATGAGCTATGAAGTGAATAATAATTCTTATCAAGATATTCGATCGTGTTATAAAAATGCCGAATACTTTTTTGACTTGTTGGGAAGAGAATTACACTTGAATATCTTGCATAGTAAAAAATCAGAGTATATCAATTGAAATGTCACAATTTTATCGATAAGGTTAATCCATCTTTAATAGGCAGAATGCTTGTTTGTAGCCTTTCATCTTCGCTAGTACGTTTATTATATTTTTTTATTGTTTTTGTTTTATCGTCTTCAAGTTCCCATCTAACATGGCCTCCCCACATTGTATTATCCGCTATTATTAGTCCACCTTGACGTACTTGATCCAATATACTATCAAATGCTTGCAAGTATAGTTCTTTTTCTAGGTCAATTAAAACAATGTCGTAAATATCCTTGTTATTTTTTGTGAATTCTAGAGCGTCTCCAACATGAATATAAACTTTATTCTCTACATTCGAGCGTGAAAAGTAATCTCTAGCTATTTCGGCATTATTACTGGAAAAATCTGTATAAATGACTTTTCCATTCTCATTTAATGCCTTAGCAAACCATATTGTACTATAGCCAATCGAAGAGCCTAATTCTAAAACATTACTTGCATTCATCATTTTGGTCATTATACTAAGGAAGTTTCCTACTTCAGGACCTATGATTTGAGCGTTCTCATTAAGTGCGTATAATTCCATTTAACGGTAAATGTTATCTCTTGTATTAATATGCTCTTCTAAATACTTACTGACACTTGGAAGAGTTACAGCATTTAGCTTAATTATTTTATCTCACCTTTGCTGTTTGGAATAAGTATTGATGAATAATCTCTTTTGGGATTTTCGTGCTCCAAGAGCTCATTTTTATTGAAATCATACTCTAGTATTATAATTTCATTATCATTATAGATTAGAATTTTATAAAAAGATCAATTTTCTGCTATGCCTTTCTGAGTCATAATCATCAGGGTGATCTGAAGTATCCTCCATTATTTATGGAGTTCCCCCAATCTTATTTATAATATCAGAAGCAAATTCTTCTGATATTTCTTTATATTCATCTGATATTGTATGAGCAATAAATTCTTTTGAATTTAATCCATTACAAAGCTGTAAAATAGGGGTCTTCTATTTCAATTTTTGTATTTTCACTGATTCCTTGTAAACGCTAAACTAGAGAGAGCAATTTATCACAATTAAGGGAGAGCAACATTTCACAAATAAGATTGACCAATTTCCATACAAATATGACACTTTCAATAGGCTGCCCTAGTTTATTGAAGGTGAGGAGATTGGAGTGAGCAGATTCATGAAATATGCAGAAGTTCGTAAGCTGCAAGATCAAGGTTTTTCTATGAATGCCATTGCTAAGAAACTGAAAATGTCGAGAAATACGGTGAAGGAGTACATAGGCATGGAGCCGGAGGAGTTCGAAGATTTCCTTGTTTCCCTGCGTACACGTTCCAAAAAGTTGGATCCCTTCCGGGATGAGATTTTCAAGTGGCTGCAGGAACATCCAGATCTAACCGGAGCTCAAGTCTATGACTGGCTGGAAGAACGAATGCAGTTCAACGAGACCGCAGAGAATACGGTGCGAAATTACGTCAAGGAGCTACGGGAGATATACCACATTCCAAAAACGGTGAGACAGCGGGAGTATGCATCGATTCCTGAAAGCTTCCCGGGCCAGCAGGCCCAGGTGGATTTTGGACAAACGGTCGTCGAAACAATTGCAGACGGAAGGAAACACCTCTACTTTATCGCCTTCATCTTGTCCCATTCCCGGTACAAATATGTTGAGTGGCTGGATCGGCCTTTTCGAACATCGGACGTTGTGAGATGTCATGAGAATGCCTTTGCTTATTACGAGGGGATGCCCGTAGAGATGGTGTACGACCAAGATGCTTTACTTGCCGTAAGTGAGAATGCGGGAGATCTCATATTGACCGCGACGTTCACCAAGTATCAAGCAGCTCGAGGCTTTCAGATATACTTGTGCCGAAAAAGCGACCCGGAATCAAAAGGGAAAGTGGAGCAGGTCGTGAAGTTTGTGAAATACAACTTCAGCAAACATCGACTGTTCGAGACATTGGATAACTGGAATGACGCCTGTCTGGCTTGGTTAAATCGCACCGGTAATCACAAGGTTCACCACAACATAAAAAAGAGACCTTCCGAAGTGCACGCCCTGGAAAAGCAACACTTGCGGAACGTCTCAACGAGTTACCTGTTTGAGGATGTTCTCCCTATCACTATAACAAGAAACATTCAGAAGGACAATGTCGTTCGCTACCTGCAGAATCGTTACAGCGTTCCGACAGGGACGTACCAAGAAGCATCAGCCAATAAAGCCTATCTTCAAGTAACAGAAGACCAGACGCTCTTGATCCGACTGAAACCTACGGGACCGGTCTTGGCTCAGCATGCACTCTCACTGGAAAAAGGCTTGGTCATTTCCGATCCACTACACCGGGAGAAGAAAGAATCAACACGGAGCCTATTGGTTCACCAGCTGACCGAAGCTTTTTCAGATAAAGCGGGCATCCAATAGTTTATCGAAGCCCTTTCGGAAAAGTATCCACGGCATTTGGTTGATCAGCTGAAAGTGATTCAAAAAGCTATCCGCCACCATCCAACAAGTGCCGATGGCGCGTTGAAAGAGGTGCAGAAGCTGCAATTAATCAGCGGTAATGATTTTCGCGATATTATTTCCTCCCTAGAACTGCAAAACCTGAGCCAGGAACCGCCTGCTTCTGACCTGACATTGAATCAAAAGTACATCGATCTGGCAGCGCCCGAACGCTCCAGTGCGACCTACCTGAGTGTTTTGAGTGGAGGTCGAAAATCATGAGCCATCCTTTTGATTCCTTACAACAACAATGCCGAACCTTACGGTTGGCAGAGACGGCAAAAGAGCTGCCCACCCTTCTACGCAAGGCAGAAGCGAAAGGTTGGACGTATCACGAGTTCACGCATGAACTTCTTTCCTATGAATTGCAATGCCGGGAACAAAAGACGGTCGAGCGCTTGATGAAATGGGCGGATTTCCCGGAAGTGAAGACGCTGGACGCCTATGATCTTAAGGAACAAAACGCTTTAGGAGAAAAGGAATTTCATGTGTTGAAAGAATTGCATTGGGTCGAAGACGATTTCACGTTAATTTTAATGGGGCCAACAGGTGCAGGTAAAACGCACCTGTCCGTCGCATTAGGCGTTCATGCTGTGCAGCAAGGCTTCCAAGTTTCTTTTGTGTCCATGGCGCACCTTATGTATATCTTGAAAACGAGGGAGCATATTAAAAAATCCAATACCCGCTATAAGCGAATTATTGGATCGGATCTGATCTGATCATTATTGATGATGTCATGTACATGACGTATGAAGCGCACGAAGCCCATTTGTTTTTCCAGTTCATCTACGACCTATACGATAAAGCTGCCTTTATCTTAACGTCAAACAAAGGGCCGAATGAATGGGGAAAGTTCCTCGGCGATCCTACGTTGACGACAGCTATTTTAGATCGCCTGCTCCATCGGAGCGAAATCATCACCTTTGGCGACGAAACAGACAGTATCCGCATGAAATACCGAAAAACGATTTTTTCCGAAAAGGGTGGTCTGTCTTAATTGGGGAATCTTGATCTATCTTATTTGTGAAAAAGTGATCTCTTCTACTTGACGGTTACATTCCTATAGTAATTGCTCCTGAAACAGGAATTATTTCTGAATGCATTCTTGACAATGTATAGTTCATGCTAACTCCTCTCACTACTTTCTCTATTGAATTACAACAATTATCTACGTATCCATAAAATTTTAGGTGGAAATAAGTAAGCTTATTTTTAAAAAATGTATAGGTGTTGTAATGATTTATCAGAAAATATACTATGGCAAGGAGAAAGCAAAAATATTGATGATATCATTTACAGTTACAGCAACGGAGAAATTTTATGAAGAAAATTCTAGAATCATTTAAAATAAAATCTGATTACTTTAACTTATTAAAAAATAATCCAGATTTCCATAAATTAATGTGGGCAGTTATTTTGTCTCAAATTGGAACTCAGATGCATCGGTTTGGCCTACCGTGGTTAGTCTACGATATTTCTGGGTCAGCAGCCTTAATGGCTGTAAATTTCACTGTTTCTCTAATTCCAGGATTTATATTTGGTCTATTAGGAGGAATTGTTTCAGACAGGTATAGTAGAAAATTCATTCTAATATCAGGAGATATACTAGCGTTTTTAGTGATATCTGTTTTCCTGTTGCTGTATTTATTATCAATGCCTATTGGCGTTTTATCACTATTTATACTAACCTTTGCTCTATCTACATTAAGCGCACTTTCTACTCCTTCATTTGATGCTGCAGTCCCTAAACTTGTTTCAAATAAGGAAATTGTAGATGCAAATGGCTTATTTAATGTTTCAAGATCTTTCATAAGTCTTGGAGGCCCAGTATTTGCTGGAGTGATTATCGGTTTTTTTGGACCTTGGTCTAATATATTGTTGAACGGATTGTCATTTCTATTTTCTGCAATATTGATAATTTTCATAAGGCGCGATATCAATAGTGATATGAAATCGACTAAAGAATCTGTTTTAGAAAACATTAGTCAAGGTGCTAACTATGTCAGACAACATATCTGGCTCACACATGGAATTGTAATTATTTTTGGAGTCTTCTTAGCTACTGGAAGTGTGGGTAGTTTAATTCAGTTTTATTTGAGAGAAGGACTCAATTTAGAAGGTTTTATGTTTGGGTTCTCATTCACTTTATTTGAATTTCTACCTATGCTAGTTATGGGTATTTATGCTCCAACCTTAGCTAAGAAATATAACTATGAATCGCTTATTGTGGTCGGGAGTATTGCTTTTTCTTTATCCCTAGTTGGTTTGGGAGCTACTACAATTTATCCCGTAGTTATAGGGTTCGGAATGCTTTTGAATGGATCAGCCGTCTTAATTATTATTAGCTGGAACTCAATGAGACAAGAAAGAGTTCCGAATAATCTGTTGGGAAGAGTATCAGGAGTTGCGTTTACTCTGCAATCTACTGCCCTTCCAATTGGTGGTGCTATCTCATCTTTTTTGGTTAATTTTATTTCAGCACAATTCACTTTCATAATCTTCGGTGCGATTTGTTTAGCAATTTCAATCTATATAATATTTACCCCTTTCCTTAACAATGATTATTTGCGATTGAATAAAGTAAACCAGGAAACTTGAACAAATTTTCTAACTTAAAACCCGCTTCCAGATCTTGATCAAACTAGGCCTTCCCTAAGGGAATACCTAGTTTGATCAGGATCTAGAAGGATTTGTACGAAGATCATAAGGTAATAAATATTAAATATAGAAGTAGGGGGTTTCAAATGAATATAAAATATGTGGTGTCTTTTGTGTCAGCTTTGGGTATTTTAGTACTGTTTTCGACTTATCTTATTAGTGCTGAAACTTTTGACTCTGTTTTCGAAGGCGATACTGACAGATCAGAAGAGGATGTGGAAGAGAGGGTTGAATATTTACAAGGCAATGGGCTCTCCGAACAAAAAACTGTTAAATTTAATAGCCGCATAAATACTGAATATATGAGTGAATTAGAAGGAAACTTAGTCGAGGAGTCTAAAAACAAATTGGATGCTTCACATAAAGAACTAGATAACACCATGCTTCAACTTACGTTGAAATTAAAAGAGGATGAAAAAAAATCCGAGGAATCAGATTATCAAGCTATTTATGAAAGTGAATTTAATGGTGTATTCAAAATGCCAGGGCAAAGAGCCTTTCCGTTTGAAGGAGAGGGAGACTTTGAATACGTAGAAAATGAGGAAACTGGAGACAGTTTTTATTATGGCCATGTTAGCAGTCAATTGAATGAGGCCAATCTTTCTGATGAGGAGCAAGAGCAACATTCATTAGCAGGCTTTAATTCAGGATTCATCATCGTATTTGATGCCAATAACCCAAATGATTATTATATTGCCTCTACCATAGGATTTGAAGAGCGCTCAGGTACTCAAATATTTGGGGATTCTAGTATATATCAAGAATGGGAAAATGCAGTTGTGTCTTCAGGAGGTGAAATGAATTGGAATTAACAAAAAATTGTCATTATTGAGTTCTTCAACTTAGACATGAGTTTCAAAAACATCATGGCAGAAAACAGATTGTTTTCATTAAAAAGGTGTAGCATTGAGGTGGCGATATTTCTTATACGATAGTGTTCTTACTCGGTTGTACTGTCAGCTTTCGGGGACGCGGATGGTTCACCCACGAAGGAAATGGTTGTCGTTACGTGAAAGCAAACGACCCTTGATCTTGATTGGACAAGGGGGATGTTATGAAAAGACGAAAACCCACGGTCATCACGATCGCGAGTGTTTTAGGCGGAGGGAAAACAACCGTCACGCAGCAGTTGCGAAAGGCCCTGCCTCGCTCCAGTGCCATTTTCTTTGATGACTACGATTTGGACGGTCCTTCGGATATGGTAGATTGGCTTGAGCGAGGAGCTGATTATCAAGAATGGGATGTAATGAACTTAGTAGAGGACGTAGAAAATCAACGGACGCAGAAGTTGGATTACGTTCTTTTGGATTTTCCTTTCTCCTACATTCATCAGCAGATGAGGGAATATATTGACTACTCCGTCTTCATTGATACACCATTGGATTTAGCTCTGGCTCGTCGAATCATCAGGGATTATGCAGATGATTCGACGGAAGAGATTGTACGTCGTATGGCATTTTATTGCTCCAGCAGCAGGGCAGCATACCTGGAGATGTTACATACCATCAAACCGAGTGCCGATGTCGTGATTGATGGAAATCAGCCAGTCTATGCCATCGTAGACACGATTGTGGATTCGATAATGGTCCATGCCTCCCACAAGGAGAATCCCTAGTAGAAGAGGTTCTAGAGAGAGTTCACGTTCCCATTTTGGCTGTATGAAAAACGAGAAAGGAGCACAAACAATGAACACGTTGACACTTCGTCATGCCCGGGAAGCTTTGGCAATGACACAGGAAAAATTGGAAGCGAATCAGGCTGCTAATGGGCTGCCTTATGGTATTTTACATAATCTTGGGGAGGACGATCACCCGCTGCTGCTGGCAGTAGAAGAAGAGGAGGACGTCCTGGCCCTGCTTGTGCGGACGCCGCCGCACCACCTGATTCTTACGGCGTTTACAACCGACATGGATCCCGTGTGGCGAAGTGCTGTCGAGGAGCTTGCTGTTCATGATGTACCGAGCATCATCGGCAGTGTCCCGGCAGTGGAATCGTTCC
>NZ_AUCK01000029.1 GCF_000429725.1 Alkalicoccus chagannorensis DSM 18086
CTTTAGAATGGAAAAGCGCCCTGGCCACCTGGTTGTATGAACGGAGAACCAAGGGCTATTTATCAAACCTAAATTTTGGTTAATCAACAGACGTGCATTCGTCAAGCAATCCCAAAAGAAAAAGGATGTGGTCAACAATGGCTCACGTTAAGATTTTCGATACTACCCTGCGCGACGGCGAACAGTCGCCCGGCGTCAACCTGAACCTGCCGGAAAAGCTGGAGATCGCCAAGCAGCTGGAACGACTCGGTGTAGATGTCATGGAGGCAGGTTTCCCTGCCTCCTCCCAGGGTGATTTTGAGAGCGTCAGGGAAATTGCCAATACGATTCGAAGCTGCTCTGTTACCGGGCTCGCTCGTGCGGTAAAGTCGGATATCGACACCGCCTATGAAGCGTTGAAAGACGGAGCAGACCCGAGAATTCACGTCTTCATTGCCACCTCCCCGATCCACATGGAGTACAAACTGTTAAAAACACAGGTTCAGGTAATAGAGAAAGCAGTGGAAATGGTCACGTACGCGAAAACCAAGTTTGATAAGATCGAATGGTCCGCTGAAGATGCGTCCCGCTCCGACTGGGATTTTCTTACCCAGATTATTGAAAAGGTGATCGATGCCGGTGCCACTGTCATCAACCTGCCGGATACGGTCGGGTACACGACGCCGCAGGAATACGGCCGCATGTTCAAGTATATTAAGGAAAATGTTCCGAATATTGAAAAAGCGGATCTTTCTGCTCACTGCCATGACGACCTGGGCATGGCTCTTGCAAACTCGATTGCAGCAGTGGAAAACGGCGCGACCCAAATCGAAGGAACAATCAACGGCATCGGAGAAAGAGCAGGCAACGCGGCCCTCGAAGAACTCGCCGTCGCGCTGAAAATCCGGGAAGATGTCTATGAAGGTCGCACCGGCCTCGTGCTGAAAGAAATTAAACGTACCAGCGATCTTGTCAGTAAGCTGACCGGCATGCACGTTCCAAGGAACAAAGCCGTTGTCGGCCAGAACGCCTTCGCTCATGAATCCGGCATCCATCAGGACGGCGTACTGAAAAACGCCCAGACGTATGAAATCATTACGCCTGAAATGGTCGGCGTCCAGTCGAATAACCTGGTGATGGGGAAACATTCCGGAAAACATGCCTTTAAAGATAAGCTGCAGAACCTCGGTTATGAACTGAGCGAAGAAAAGCTGCTCGAAGCGTTCACGGAATTCAAAAAACTGACGGATCGAAAAAAGGAAGTCACAGACGATGACCTCTTTACAATTCTGACAGAAATTCAGACACAGACCGTAGACGTGAAAAAATACGAACTCAGTGGATTCCAAGTAGAATACGGTTCCGCCCAGGTTCCGACAGCCACTGTACAGCTGACGAAACCGGACGGCACGGAAATCGAAGAATCTGCCGAAGGCCAAGGGGCTGTTGAAGCACTGTTCAATACGCTGGATTCCATGATTGAGGAAGATGTGCATATTACGGACTTTCAGCTGAACTCCATCGGAAGCGGCCGGGATGCCCTTGCACAATCCCACGTGAAGCTGACCGTAGATGGAACGGAATTCAATGGACGCGGCTCTTCTCAGGACGTCCTGGAAGCTGCCGTCAAAGCATTTTTAAACGCTGTAAACCGAGGTTTTTATTATCAGGCACCGGTACAGGCACAGGGAGTTTCATCCTGATCCTCACAAGCTGAGGGTCCTCCCCCCGCCGCCGGTGCATATCACGAAGGAGGAAATCGTATGAAAAAACATATTGTGATGATGCCTGGTGACGGTATCGGACCTGAAGTTACTGCATCGGCACAGCAGGTACTGGAAGCCGTAGCAGAAGAATTTTCCCATCGTTTTACGTTCGAAGAACAACCCATCGGCGGCACCGCTGTCGATAATCATGGAAGTCCGCTTCCAGCGTCTACTACGGAAGCCTGCAAAGCAGCAGATGCTGTCTTTCTCGGAGCGGTCGGCGGTCCAAAATGGGACCAGAATCCAGCCCATCTCCGACCGGAGCGCGGCCTGCTTGATATCCGCAAAAATCTGGAGCTGTTTGCAAATCTCCGTCCGGTCAAAGGGTTCTCCAGCCTTCTACATGCTTCCCCGCTCAAAGAGGAAGTCGTACAGAACAGTGATTTCATGATCATCCGCGAACTGACCGGTGGACTGTATTTCGGAGAACCGAAAGAACGGCGTAACAACGGGAATTCTGTCGTCGATACGCTTGCGTACGACCGGCATGAAATCGAGCGGATTGTCCGCCGCGGTTTTGAAGCCGCCCGCCTGCGCCGGGGTCATCTCACTTCTGTGGATAAAGCGAACGTGCTGGAGTCCAGCCGCCTCTGGCGCGAAATTGTAGAGGAGATGAAGTCGGAGTATCCGGATGTCACTGTTGAGCATGAACTGGTGGATGCAGCGGCGATGAAGCTCATCACCAACCCATCGCATTTTGATGTCATCGTAACGGAAAACATGTTCGGAGATATTCTCTCGGACGAAGCATCCGTCATCACTGGCTCACTCGGCATGCTCCCTTCCGCGAGCCTCAACGAGGAAGCATTCGGACTGTATGAGCCGGTACACGGGTCTGCACCCGATATCGCGGGACAGGGGAAAGCAAATCCGATTGCTTCTATCCTGTCCACAGCGCTGATGCTGCGCCACTCCTTCGGTATGGACCAGGAGGCCCAGCGGATCGAATCTGCTGTTTCGCAGGCTGTCGAACAAGGCTATCACACCGCTGATGTCAATATACCTGACGGTCAGGTAGTCAATACGAAAGAATTAACGGAACGCATCATTGATTTAATGAAAGCCGACAGTACAACGACCAACATCATGAATTGTTACGTGTAAGGAGGAATCAGACGTGGGCAGACCGCAGACAATCGTAGAGAAAATATGGGACACGCACGTGATCCATCAGGAAGAAAACAAGCCGGACCTGTTGTATATCGATCTGCACCTGGTCCACGAAGTGACTTCGCCGCAGGCTTTTGAAGGCCTGCGTATGAAGAACAGAAAGGTGCGCCGTCCGGATCGCACGTTTGCCACGATGGATCATAACGTACCGACCATTGCCAGACATTTTATCAGTGATCCGGTATCACGCAAGCAGATGGAGACGCTTTATGACAACTGTCAGGAGTTCGACATTCCACTTGCGGATATCAACCACCCGGACCAGGGCATCGTCCACGTCATCGGCCCGCAGCTCGGGCTGACGCAGCCTGGTAAAACCATCGTATGTGGAGACAGTCATACGTCCACGCACGGTGCGTTCGGTGCTCTTGCCTTTGGTATCGGCACGAGTGAAGTGGAACATGTGCTGGCAGCTCAGTCGATCTGGCAGGCACGACCGAAAACCATGAATGTCAAAGTAAACGGACGCCTCTCCCCTTCCGTAACAGCGAAAGACCTGATTCTTGCCATCATCGGTAAATTCGGTGTCCGCTTCGGCACCGGTTATGTGCTGGAATTCACCGGAGAAGCGATCGAAAACCTGACCATGGAAGAACGGATGACGATCTGCAACATGTCCATTGAAGCAGGCGCACGGGCAGGACTCATCAGCCCGGACGATACAACCGTCGAATTTCTGAGAGGACGCCGCCATGCTCCAGAAGGAGCGGCCTTTGAGGAAGCGGCCGCCTCCTGGAAGGCCCTGGCCACAGATGACGGTGCTGCTTACGATGCCGTGGTGTCCATTGACGCTGAAGAAGTGGAGCCTCAGGTGACATGGGGGATCAACCCCGGCATGTGCCTTCCTGTCAGCGGAACCGTCCCTTCCCCCGCCCAGGCAGAAACCGATGCCGAACGGGAAGAGATTGAGCGCGCACTCGACTACATGGGGCTCGAAGCAGGTCAGGCGATTACCTCGGTGCCGATCCAGCATGTGTTTATCGGCTCCTGTACAAACTCACGTCTGAGTGACCTTGAACGTGCCGCAGAAGTAATCAGAGGGCAGCAGGTCCACGAAGACGTCAGGGCTCTAGTTGTACCTGGTTCACAGACAGTGAAACAGCAGGCGGAAGAAAAAGGCATCGATAAAATTTTCACGGACGCAGGATTTGAATGGCGGGAAGCCGGCTGCAGCATGTGTCTCGCCATGAACGATGATGTGGTGCCGCCCGGAGAACGATGTGCATCCACATCGAACCGCAATTTCGAGGGACGCCAGGGAAATGGCGCACGCACTCACCTCGTAGCACCGGAAATGGCTGCAGCCGCAGCCGTGGAGGGGCGATTCACCGATGTTCGTAAATTTCAACAGACGCCGGTATAAGAACAGGAGGATGGACACGCATGGAACCAATTCAACAGCATGAAGGCCTGGTATACCCGATAAACAGATCCAATATTGATACCGATCAGATCATTCCTAAGCAGTTTCTGAAACGTATCGAACGCCAGGGCTTCGGTCAATTTCTCTTTTACAACTGGCGTTTTCACGATGACGGCACGCCGAGAGAAGACTTTTCGCTGAACAATCCTGTCTACGAAGCGGCTTCTATTCTTGTAGCAGGTGAGAATTTCGGCTGCGGCTCTTCGCGTGAGCATGCCCCGTGGGCCCTGCAGGATTTCGGCTTCCGCGTCATCATTGCTCCAAGCTTCGCCGATATCTTTTACAACAACTGTTCCAAAAACGGCATTCTCCCGATTGCCCTGAAGCAGGAAGAAGTAGAAGCCATTATGACAGCAGCCGAGAGCAGTTCCTATCACCTGACTGCGGATCTTGAAGCACAGCGTGTATACGATAACCAAGGATTTGAAGCGTCCTTCGATATCACTTCGTATATGAGAGAGATGCTGCTGAACGGATGGGATGAGATATCCGTGACGCTGACGCATGAAGATAAAATAAGCCAATTCGAAGCAGCCCGCGGCTGATCGAGTCTTGACTCACTGAGTGAACCTCGTTTCACTTCCGCAGCGCTGCCGGTATCTCTATTCCTTGGACGGAGATTCTTATCACAAGAGGAAAGAGGCCCTCCCCACTATTGGGTGAGGGCCTTTCGTATTCAGTGCTGATTGCTTCCCGAGACAAGCGTCAGCCAAAGGTATCGGGTTCTAAAATACATGTTGGTGTTAAGGTGCATTTCCGTAGCATCTTTTCTTCCGTTTCAGGCGGACGCTTGCTAAGGGGCGCTGCCCTCCACTCTCCTCGCGTTGCGAGGAGGATGTTCGGACGGCGCTTGATCCCTCTGGCGTCGCCGCCCTTCCCTACTGAAAAGGTTTCGTTTTGTTTTTCTTTTTGGCTTTGTTAAAGCCTAGTGTTGTTATAACAAAAGTACGCCTGCGGCTCTTTTTTCTTCGCTTGCCGCGGAGACATCCTTCCGCTCTCCCTCCCTTACGTCCGGAAGGATCTTCACGCTTTCTTTATCCGCAGGCGTCTCGAAAAATAGCCTGGGCTTGCTCCGTTTAATAAAAGTTTCTTTCAGAAGGACGCAGCGAAGACCGGCGGACACCTGTGGAAGAAGGAGATCGGAAGATCCCGCAGGGCGTAAGACCGAGGAAGCTGGAGATTTCCTCCACGGCAAGCCTGCCGAGTTGCAGCGGCGTTTTCTGTCATTATCAACAATAAACGATAACAAAGCCTTCTTTTTAAAGAGAATCCTAAGTGCGCCCTTTGAAAAACGTCTGAGCATTCCTGAGCCTGTTCAACATGTGAATGAGAACCAGGTATCGTTGCCGCAGGTGCCCGCTGAAGATCCTTCTTCTGGGCGGCAGGCTAATGAGAAACAGCAGAGAAGCACCATCTACAGCTTGTTCTTCGTCCATCGAACACTTTCGTCCTTGTTCTCCGGTTCTGCTCTGCAGCGACGGCTGCTCCGGAACAGACTCTAACGCCCGGCACGCCTGTGCAGCCACACATTCACATGTTACCCTTTCCTCTCCTGCAAAAAAGAACACCTTCAGGTTCAGCTGGAGCAATCAGGGACTGACCCTCATTTCATGGAGCACAGCAGGAATCGTCTCGTTATGCCAATCCGATGATTGGACCGCCTACCTGCAGTGATGCTGATCTATATGGAAAGTTCCTCAGCAGCTGAACCGCTCTGCATCCATCCACTTCCGCCCTCTTTTCACTCCCTCCTCTATCTAGTATAATGAGGTGTTGAACAAAAACGGACTGAATAGAAAGAAGGATGCAGGATGGAGAACCTCCCACGTAAGACTTTTGCGATCATTTCCCACCCGGACGCAGGTAAGACAACCCTGACGGAGAAAGTGCTGCTGCTCGGCGGCGGCATCCGCAGCGCAGGAACGGTAAAGGGAAAGAAGTCCGGCAAGTATGCCACATCCGACTGGATGGAAATTGAGAAACAGCGCGGCATCTCTGTAACCTCGAGTGTGATGCAGCTTCATTATGATGAGACACAGATCAATATTCTTGATACACCCGGACACCAGGACTTCAGTGAGGATACGTACCGTACGTTAACCGCAGTGGACACGGCGGTGATGGTCATCGATTCCGTAAAAGGAATTGAGGCGCAGACGATGAAACTGTTTAAGGTCTGCCGGATGCGCGGCATTCCCATTTTGACCTTCATCAATAAACTGGACCGCGAAGGCCGGGAGCCGCTGGATCTGCTGGAAGAAATAGAAGAAACCCTGGAGATGGAAACAGTGCCGATGAACTGGCCTGTCGGCACCGGAAAACGACTCAAAGGTATATACAGCCTTCAGGATCAAACGCTGGAAGAATTCAACGAAGAGGCGGATACCCGCACCGTCGTACCAATCGACCAGGCAGTTTCGCTGGAGGATTATGAAAGAGAGACGCTGGACGAGGAAGTGATGCTCCTATCCGAAGCAGGCAATACATTCTCCCGTGACAAAGTTCATCGTGGTGAACAAACCCCTGTCTTTTTCGGAAGTGCTCTCGCCAACTTCGGCGTGCAGTCCTTTCTGGATCATTTCGTTAACCTGGCTGCAGATCCACAGCCGCGCCGTGCTTCCGGAGAATTCATTGAACCGGGATCCGACAAATTCACTGGCTTTATCTTTAAAATCCAGGCAAACATGAACCCGAACCACCGCGACCGTATCGCTTTTCTGCGGGTATGCTCCGGGCAGTTCGACCGCGGGATGGAAGTGAAGCTGAGCCGAACCGGCAAAAAATTAAAGCTGAATCAGTCCTCCTCCTTCTTTGCCTCGGACCGGGAGACTGTTGAATCAGCAAAACCAGGTGATATCGTCGGTCTGTATGATTCCGGAAGCTTCCAAGTCGGTGATACACTCTGTACGGGAAGCGAACTCGTGCAGTATGAAGAAATGCCGCAGTTCCCACCAGAGAAATTCGCAAAAGTGACAGCCAAGAATGCGCTGAAGCACAAGCAGTACCATAAAGGGATGGATCAGCTCGTACAGGAAGGTACCATTCAACTGTATAAAACCCCTTACTTCGAAGACTATATTGTCGGGGCGGTTGGAGAACTCCAGTTCCAAGTGTTTGAACACCGGATGAAAAACGAATATCATGTTGACCTTGAATTCCAGCATATGACCCATGAATTGGCCCGATGGGTTGTAGAAGGAAACGTCGGAGACAACATGACCGACAGCAGAAAAATGCTTGTCCATGACCAGCAGAAGCGGCCGGTCATTCTCTTTGAAAACGACTTTGCTCTGCGCTGGTTCCAGGATAAACATCCGGACGTCAAGCTGGCTACAGGATGGGACATTATCGAATAAGCATCCGCCTGCATCCGGCTCGATCCCGCCAACCCGCAGCCACGGAGGACCTTATGGCCGGAACGGCGTTGGACATCCGGGTCCTCAAGGAAAGCGCAGATGCTGTTTTCGTTCCTTTCAGCAGAGGAAGCCGTCCCCTCTCTCAATGAGAACGGAAACATCTTTATCTATGCAAAAAACACGCCGGACTTCGTTCCGGCGTGTTTTTTGCATAGAGAGATCTCATGCTATCGGATAAGGACGCAGACGCTGCGTACATGACAGGTCATCAGAGGCGGAAAACGGCTGTACTGACGACAGGACCTTCTACGATACTGGTTTGACGGTCAACGGCGGGTGCTTCTTTTTTCCTGTTCCATCACATGACCGGCATTTTACCGACCAGCCTTTCACTAACCCGCTGCGCTTCCGCCTCCCTCTTCCCTGGCAGTCTCTGCACACGTATAATATGGCCATGTGATCCTCCTTTCAAGCTGTTTTCTCTATTGTACAAAATATTCAGATATTTTAAAAGCATTTCAGCCTATATTTTCTGAGAGATTTTCTACGGATGGTGGTTTTCAGCAGGAAAAAGGAAGGAATAGGAGAAGGTAGTACGAAGAAATAAAGGAGGGATTCGGTTGCGCGATGTGATAGAACAATTGAAAGAAGTGGTCATGGCGATCCTTCCTCTTGCAGTGGTGATCATCATTCTTCAATATACGCTGATTGGACTGCCGCCGGACATCTTTCTCCGCTTTATTATCGGCGTCATCATGGTTGGATTCGGCCTTTTTCTCTTTCTCGTCGGGGTACATATCGGCCTGCTCCCTATTGGAGAGATGATCGGATCCGCCCTGCCGAAAACGAAAAAAGTGTGGCTGATTCTAGGAACCGGTTTTGTGCTCGGTGTCGTCGTGACCATTGCAGAACCGGATGTCAGGGTGCTCGCCTCTCAGATTGACGATGTTTCCGGAGGAGATATTTCCAATCTCGTGCTGATTTACTCCGTAGCTCTCGGTGTTGGATTTTTCGTGTTGACCGCCATGGCAAGGACGGTGTTTAATATACCGTTGAAGTACCTGCTTGTCGGCGGCTATTCGCTCGTCTTTCTGATGGCACTGGTGACACCGGCTAACTATGTTCCCATCTCGTTTGACGCCGGCGGTGTAACCACCGGTCCGATGACGGTGCCGTTTATTCTCGCTCTCGGCGTAGGCGTAGCCTCTGTCCTCCGGGGGAAATCCTCTACGAGTGATGGATTCGGGCTCGTTGCCCTTGCCTCCATTGGTCCGATTCTGGCCGTGATGGTGCTGGGGGTGATTTACGGATGATTGGGATCATGACAGAAGATATTGGTCATGTCATTTATGAAGTGGCTATGGCCGTCATTCCGCTGCTCTTGTTTTTTCTCGTATTTCAGTTCTTTTTTCTAAAACTGGAAAAAGAGAAGCTGCTCAACATTTTTGTCGGCCTGCTTTTCACTTTTGCGGGGCTGGTCCTTTTTCTCCAGGGAGTGGAAGTCGGTTTCTTCCCGGCAGGCGAAGCCATCGGAGAAATACTTGGTGAAAGGGAAAACACGATGATCATGCTGCCCGCCCTCGGTTTTTTATTCGGACTCGTAGCAACCTTTGCTGAGCCCGCAATCCGCATCCTCAATCACGAGGTCGAAAAAGTGACGGCCGGCTCGATCTCCAAAAACGTCATGCTCATTACGCTTTCTCTCGGTGTCGGAGGGGCTATTGCCCTGTCTTTATTCCGGATCACGGCAGGTTTTCCTCTTTGGTACCTGATTCTTCCAGGATATATTCTCGCTTTTGCGCTTGTCTTCATCTCCAGCGACCGGTTTATTTCCATCGCTTTTGATGCCGGGGGTGTAGCTACAGGTCCAATGACCGTCACCTTCATTATGGCTATCAATGTCGGTGTCGCTTCCGTCACTGAAGGCAGAGATCCGCTGCTCGATGGGTTCGGGATGATCGCTCTTGTCGCATTGACGCCCATACTGGCAGTACTCATACTCGGCTTGATTTTTCAGAGAAAGGAGCGGATGGACGCGTGAAACAGCTTCGCAGGGATCATAAACTGGTTGTGACGATTGTAAAAAAAGGCCGCGCTAAAAAAGTGATGAAAGCGGCAAAAGACGCCGGGTCAGAAGGTGGTACAATTCTGCTCGGATCCGGTGTCGGGATTCATGAGAAGAAAAAAATATTCGGGATCGACGCCCTTCACGAGAAAGAACTCGTTCTGAATCTCGTTCCGGAGGACATTCTCCCCGGACTTCTTGTACAAGTACAGAATCGAGCCCGACTGCACGAACCCGGCATGGGCATCGGTTTCATCATCGATATCAAAAAGACCATCGGCATAGCTCATATGACGTATGAAGAAAATGAGGAGGTGCTGGAAGACATGACAGATAACCTGTCCCACCGAGGATTCGATTTAATCATTACGATTGTGAACAAAGGAGACGCAGGCAAGGTCATCGATGCTTCGAATAGAGGCGGTGCAGAAGGCGGCACGGTCATGAACGGGCGCGGCTCCGGTATTCATGAAAAAGCGAAATTATTCTCTATTCAAATCGAACCGGAAAAAGATGTCGTTTTAACGTTGATCAAGCGGGAGAAAACGCGGGATGTATTAAAAGCGATTGAAGAAGACGCCCACATTAATGAACCCGGACGCGGCATCTCGTTTGTGCTGCCGGTAGAGGAAACCGTCGGGATTCACCACCTGCTGGAAGAAGAGAAGCAGGAATAGCACCCACCAGCCTTGCGAACACGCAGCATACAACAAGGGCCGTCTCGGATGATCGAGACGGCCCTTCTCTATCGTGTGACAGCTGCTGCCCTCTTTGGGTGATACGTACCTCCCCCTGCACAATCAGCACTCTCCGCTGGGATAGCTGCAGATGGATGACGGATGGCAGCGCCGGCTGCCAATCAGCTCATGACCTTCCCACTCTGCTTCCGCTTCCGGCGGTAGTCTACATTCATCAGCTGATCCAGCTCCTGAGAGAGGCGGACCGCTTCGTTTGAAGTAAAGCCATACTTCTGCGCATACTCCATCATCTTTCTGCGCTTGGATTCCAATTCTTCTGATATATGATTGGTCCGCCTCATGATTCCTCACCTTTTCCCTCACCAGGATCGTACTGTAATAAGCGTATCATACCATATTTCTTTTCATAATTACCAGGTAATGGAGACATCAAAATAATGACAATTTGTCATACGAGGTGCATGCCGGTCAATGACAGAACCTGAGATAGACGAGGAGCCCGCCTCGGACTGATGAGACGGGCTCCAGCAGCTCTGCTGCGGGCTGTACCTCTATAATTGATTGACGCGTTCGATTACCTGCTCTTTGACGAGTTTCAGCTTTTCAGCCGCTTTGTCAGCAGTTTGATCCTGCACGCCGAAGTATATTTTAATCTTTGGTTCCGTGCCGGAAGGGCGCAGGCAGTACCAGGAGCCATCCCGCAGAAACATTTTGAGGACATTCGATGGAGGAAGCGCTATTGCTTCATCCGCTCTCCCGTCCATGAATGTTCTTGTTCGACGCTGATAGTCTTCGACAAAAGCGACATCCCCCGGAAGTTCCCCTTGAAGCACGTTGTCGCGGAACACATTCATCATGCGCTGGATCTTCTCAGCTCCCTCTTTCCCTTTGAACGTATAAGATGCGAGATCTTCATAGTACCATCCGTACGTATCGTAAAGCTCCAGCAGTCCTTCGTACAAGGTCTGTCCCCGGGAACGGTAATAAGCTGCCATCTCTGCAGCAAGCAGCCCGGGCTGAATAGCATCCTTATCTCGTGCGAATGGCTCAATCAAATACCCGTAGCTCTCTTCATAACCAAACAAAAAGGTGTGAGACCCGTCTTCTTCAAACTGACGTATTTTTTCACCAATGAATTTAAATCCGGTCAATACATCCATAGACGTGATACCGAACGATTCCGCAATGGTTCTTCCGAGCTCGGATGTCACGATTGTTTTGATCGAAATCCCATTGTCCGGCAGGATACCTGCTTCTTTTTTCTTCATAAGAAGATAGTGGAGCAGCAGGGCTCCGGTCTGGTTCCCGGACAGCACGGTGTAGGAACCATGATTATCTTTCACAACGAGTCCGATTCGGTCGGCGTCTGGATCGGTTGCGATCAGCAGATCGGCATCTTTCTCTCTGCCAAGTTCCATGGCAAGTTCGAAAGCAGCTGGTTCTTCCGGGTTCGGCGAGGCGACCGTCGGAAATTCACTGTCTTCCTCTGCCTGCTCCGGTACGGTGAAGACCTGTTCAAAGCCGGCTTCGCGAAGTCCTCGTTCCATCGGATCTTTCGCTGTTCCATGCAGTGGTGTAAAAACAATCGGCATGGACGCGCCGTATTCTTTGATCAGCGACCGGTCGGTGATCACTTTTTGCAGCTGTTTGGCATACGCATCGTCAATGTCTTCCAGCACCCAGTGCAGCAGTCCTTCCGCTTCCAGTTTTGCTGCCTCTGCGGTCTCGACCGTCAGTTCATCTTCGACCGCATCCACCATGCTGATCAGGCGGTCGGCGTCTTCCGGTATCATCTGGGCTCCATCGTCCCCATACGCTTTAAATCCATTGTACTCCGGCGGGTTGTGACTGGCCGTGATCATCACGCCGGCTGCTGTGTTTAGTTCACGTACGGCAAAGGAGAGAACCGGAGTCGGCCGCAGCTTTTTGAATACATAGCTTTTGACGCCGCAGGCTCCGAGCGTACAGGCTGCTTCCAGCGCAAACGCTTTGGACATGCGACGGTTATCGTAGGAAATGACAACACCAGCTTCTGCTGCTCCATGTCCCTGGGCAATAACATAGTCAGCAAGTCCCTTCGCTGCCTTACGGATCGTG
The DNA here is from genome assembly GCF_000429725.1 of Alkalicoccus chagannorensis DSM 18086. Lineage (GTDB taxonomy): Bacteria > Bacillota > Bacilli > Bacillales > Salisediminibacteriaceae > Alkalicoccus > Alkalicoccus chagannorensis. The sequence continues at coordinate 12,555 of NZ_AUCK01000029.1, forward strand.
TAGATGTTCATGCGGTTAGTACCGGGACCGATTTCTCCGCGCATGCCCCCTGTACCGAATTCGAGCGTTTTGTAAAAACTGTCCTCCATCAGTACGGGCTGATTCTGCAGAAGGGTCAGCTCCTCACGGATGTTTTCCTCCAGCTGATCATACTGCTCCCATCTTTTTGCTTCCTTTTCCCACGCCATATGCAGAACCCCTTCCAGTAAACTTTTTTCCTTTCTACTTTAAGTTATACGGAAACACGGCTCTTTCGTAAAGGAATTCTGTTAATTTTTTTCTTTCGTTTCCACCGGATGGCTGGAGTAGTACAGCTCCTCTTCGAGTACGCTGATATGCTCATCCAGTTCCTGCTGCGTCCAGCCGAAACGATGCTTCATATATTTCAGGACGCCGTCTTTGTTCTGCTGCACGCCGTGGATGTCGAAGAACAGCATGCTCGAGCGTCTGTTAAAGAAATCAATCGGAGCATACACCATTTCTTCTTCGATACCATACACGAGAGCGGCATAAAGTCCGGCCGGCAGTCCATAGTTTTTGGCCTCTTCCCCCTGGGTCTCCAGAATCTCAAAAATACGGTATACGTTGGATCCGTAGTGGTTGGCAAGGCGCTCGGACTGCTCTACGGTCAGTCCGAGACGGACGCCGTATTCAGAAGCCCGCTGCACGAAGGAAGGCAGTGCGTCTGATCCACCGACATCGCCGCCGGAGAGGACGATTTTGTTGGTCGTGCACTTCTTCTTGATGCCCTCCTCTTTCACGATGCGGTCGACGATACGTTCTGCCATTTTTCGGTAACCTGTCAGCTTTCCTCCTGCAATGGAAATCAGACCGGAATCGGACACGAACGTTTCGTCTTTACGGGAGATTTCCGAAGCGCTTTTGCCCTCTTCATGGATCAGCGGACGCAGCCCAGTCCAACTCGATTCGACGTCTTCACGCTTGATCTTCATAGTCGGGAACATATGATTGGAAGCCCGCACCAGATAATCGAGGTCTGCTTCTGTCATTCTCGGCGTCGAAATCTCGCCCATGTAATGAGTGTCTGTTGTGCCGACGTACGTTTTATTGTCCCGAGGAATCGCAAATACCATGCGGCCGTCATCGGTATCAAAGTAAACAGCCTGCTTCAACGGGAATTTCGCCTGATCAAAGACGATGTGAACCCCTTTGGTCAAGTAAAGGTACTTCCCCTGCTTCGACTTATCTTTTTCCCGCAGGTCATCGACCCATGGTCCAGCTGCGTTGACGACGTGCTTCGCTCGGATATCGTGCATTTCCCCGGTACGGCGGTCCTGGATACGAGCCCCGATTACTTTCCCGTCTTCGTAAAGCAGGTTTTCCGCTTTCGCATAGTTGACGGCCTGCACATCTCTATTTACTGCCTCTTTTAAAATTTCCAGCGTCAGGCGGGCATCATCCGTTTTGTACTCGACGTAATAGCCGCCACCCTTCAAGCCATCTTCCCGGAGAAGCGGTTCCTTTTCCATGGTCTCCTGCTTGTTCAGCATTTTACGCTTTTCGCTTCGTCTCACTCCAGCCAGCGTATCGTACGTTTTCAGACCGACAGACGTTGCGAGCTTGCCGTACGTTCCGCCTTTGACAATCGGCAGAAGCATCCATTCCGGCTTCGTTACGTGCGGTGCGTTCTCATAAACAATCGCACGTTCCTGCCCTGTTTCTTTCACGATTTTAAATTCCAGCTGCTTCAGGTACCGCAGTCCCCCGTGTACAAGCTTCGTGGATCGGCTGGACGTGCCTGCAGCGTAGTCCTGCATTTCCACCAGTCCGGTCTTCAATCCTCTGGAAGCAGCATCAAGTGCAATGCCTGCGCCGGTGATACCTCCTCCAATGACGAGGACATCCAGTTCCTGTTGACTCATGTTCTTCAAATAAACTTCTCGCTGTAATCCGGAAAATGGTTTTGCCATGCTCCAACATCCTTTCTCTGCATAATGACGTTGCTCTTCCTCTTATTTCTCTACCCTTTCTCCTGATACGTTATGCATAAAGAGAAGGGATGACCTTCAGCCGGATAAAAAAAGAGACCGCAGCTGAAGGCACACGAATGGCGTGCTCTTTGAGCTGCGGTCTCTCATCATCTCCAGACCGATCATTAATTTAATACCATTGTAACACAATTCAGTCTGAAGACAAAGGCGCCCGAGCGCCTTTTTTCCTACCGCTTGAATGCCATCGTCGCATGAACAGCTGTCTTCCATCCGTCGTACAGATCTTTTCTTTCTTCATCAGCCATGTTCGGATGGAAGGATTTTTCAACACTCCACTGCTTTGCTACTTCTTCTCTGCTCTCCCAGAATCCCACGGCGAGTCCGGCCAGGTATGCTGCACCAAGCGCTGTTGTCTCCTGCACCTGTGGGCGGTCCACTTCGTTGCCGAGAATATCACTCTGGAACTGCATGAGGAAGTCGTTGGCTACTGCCCCTCCATCAACACGGAGTTTCTTTAATTCGATGCCGGAGTCTGCTTCCATAGCATCGAGAACATCTCGTGTCTGGTAAGCAAGGGATTCCAGCGTCGCTCGGACAAAATGTTCTTTCTCTGTCCCGCGTGTAATGCCGAATACAGCGCCACGGACATCACTATCCCAGTACGGTGTTCCCAGTCCGACAAACGCCGGTACAACATAGACACCGTCCGTCGACGATACCGAACTTGCCAGTGCTTCTGTTTCCGGAGCTGATTCGATCAGGCGGAGACCGTCACGCAGCCATTGAACAGCTGAACCTGCTACGAAGATACTGCCTTCCAGTGCATACTCGACTTTACCGTCAAGTCCCCAGGCAATCGTTGTCAGCAGCCCGTGCGTCGATTTCACCGGCTCTTCACCGGTGTTCATCAGCATAAAGCAGCCTGTGCCGTACGTGTTCTTCGCAAGTCCCTTTTCGAAACACGTCTGGCCGAACAGAGCGGCCTGCTGGTCCCCTGCAGCACCGGCGATCGGGATTTCTTCCCCGAAGAAGTGATAATCAACCGTGTGGGCGTATACTTCAGAAGAAGGCTTTACTTCCGGCAGCATCGATGCCGGCACACCAAGAATATCCAACAGTTCCTCATCCCACTTCAGATCATAGATGTTATACATCAGGGAGCGGGACGCGTTGGAATAGTCCGTGACGTGTGCTTTGCCTCCCGACATCTTCCAAATAAGCCATGTATCGATCGTTCCGAAAAGAAGATCGCCGTTCTCGGCTTTTTCACGGGCACCATCCACATTATCGAGAATCCACTTTACTTTCGTACCGGAAAAATAGGCATCGATGAGAAGGCCTGTCTTGTCGCGGAAAAGATCGTTGTATCCTTTCTCCCGCAGATCCTGGCAGATGCCGTCTGTCTGGCGCGACTGCCATACCAGCGCATTGTAAACCGGACGGCCGGTATGTTTGTCCCACACCACGGTTGTTTCCCGCTGGTTCGTGATACCGATCGCTGAAATCTCACTGGCTTCAATGCCCTGATTCATGATGACTTCCGCCATGACGCCCAAGATCGATGACCAGATTTCGTTGGCGTTATGCTCCACCCAGCTCGGCTTTGGAAAGTACTGCTTAAATTCCTTTTGAGCTGTATCGACGATTTCACCTGCTTTGTTAAATAGAATCGCCCTCGAGCTTGTCGTCCCCTGGTCCAGTGCAAGAATGTAGTTTTTAGCCATATTCTCATCTCCTCCTTTGTCTGATAAGAGCCGCAGAACGGCTTTTTTCTCTTTGTCTTACCCTGCTGCATCCGGACAGCGGGAGCGCATGAAGCGCTCCCACAGCCGTCACGCTTTTTTACCCTGTGGAGGGTTCTGGTAAACAAAACGCTTTTCCTGGGTTTCCAGATGTTTCTTTTCAATCATGAACGCCAATACCATAAGTCCTGCAAACAGTGCGGCGAACACGTAAAGGAAGGGGCTGATAACGCCTTCAAAGACAGCGCCGTAGAAAAGCGCGCCGAGGCCGCCGCCGATAATCGGTCCGGCAATAGGAATCCAGGAATATCCCCATTCCGAGGACCCTTTCCCTTTGATCGGAAGCAGCGCATGCATCAATCTTGGACCGAAGTCACGGGCAGGATTGATGGCGTACCCTGTAGTGCCGCCGAGCGAGAGACCAATCGCCACGATGAGCAGACCGACGATCATCGGGTTCAGGCCTTCCGTGAACTGATTCGCGCCGATGAAGAGAATCCCGAGTACGAGGACGAATGTTCCCAGTACTTCGCTGAACACGTTCGACGGGGTATGGCGGATCGCCGGTCCTGTCGCAAAAACGCCCAGCTTGGCTCCAGGGTCTTCTGTCGCGTTGAAATGCGCCGAATACTGGAAAAAGATAAGTGCGGCACCAATCATCGCTCCAACAACCTGACCGATAATGTAGACCGGTACCTGTGACCAGGCAAAGTCACCATAAAGGGCAAGTCCAACGGTTACGGCCGGATTAATGTGTGCGCCGCTGATGTTACCAACTGCATAAATCGCCATGGCTACCCCAAGACCCCACCCGACTGTGATAACAATCCACCCACCAGCATTTGCCTTTGATTCACGAAGGACAACCCCAGCGACGACACCTGCACCAAAAATAATCAGAATCATGGTACCAATGACTTCTCCCCAGAACGGCGACATTTCCCATCTCCTCCTTGATTGAATTTGGATACAAAAAAAGCCCAATGAAATTAACCCATACCAGTATCGTAATCGGATGAGTAAATATTCATTGGGCTCCTTGTCTCCATGAATAAATTATTAACTTGTCTTTATTAAACCACCATATGAAAGCGTTGTCAACGATTTTTTATAATTCGTTATTTTCCCACAATTCTTTTCTGGACGTTGTGACTGCGGCAGCACCGCAGGCAAGCGCCCGGCGGACTTCTTCCGGATCGCGGATCAATCCACCGGCAATCACCGGCGTATTCGACTGTTCAATCACTTCCTCAATAATGTGGGGAATGATCCCGGGAAGGACTTCTATACAATCCGGCTGAATCTGTTTCATCATCTGGTAGCTCGACTCAAGCGCCTGCGAATCGAGGATAAACAGCCGCTGGATCGTGATAAGATCATGTTTTTTTGCCGTCAACAGCACGTTGCGTCTCGTAGAAATCAACCCATGCGGTTTAATATCCTGCGAGAGGAACTGGGCGCCGAATTCGTCGCTTTTCAATCCCTGCACGAGATCTGCGTGCAGCAGCACTTTTTTGTTTTCTTTTTTCAGCATTCGGACAAGGCTTTTCAACTGGCCGATATGTGTGTTCAGCAGAACGACAAATTCACTGTTATTTTTCACGGCCTTATCGATATCTTTTAAGTCTCTTACGGCCGGTAGAATACTCGTGTTGAACATCCCGGTTCCCCCTTAGGATTGATGAAAGGCATAGGCAGTCATACTCCGCCACTTTTCATCAGGATGAAGCAGAATCTGCTCCGTTTCATTCGGCACGTGCTGGGTTTCCAGACACACCGCTGCATATGGGCGGGGCTCCCGGCCGTTAACAGTAACGCCGTCTCCCCCTCCCATCTGATTCGCCGTATACACGACGACTGCAGGCTGGTCCGTCCGGACGCTCATCGACACCTGATTCTCCGGATTATAGAGAACAGCCGCAGGGTTCCCATCCTGGAGTACGAACGGGTGATCGATACCGCCGCCGGCCATCTGCACCTGCGCATGCGTTTGATCAAATGCATCGCCCATCTTTTTCTTCTCGCGGAAATCAAACAATGGATCCTCGTCGAGATGCTCATAGTAAGCAGGAATCGATCCTTCTTTCAACACCCCGTACGAATGCGCATGAAGCTGGAACTGCATGTTTTCTACTGAAGTGGATCCAAGACAGAAGTAGGCGTGGTTGGTCAAATTCAGCGGCGTCACGGAATCGGTTTCGGCATCATAAAAGATCTGCAGTTCATTATCCGCAGTTAGGTGGTAGGTCACCGTCACGTCCACATTCCCTGGATACCCGTCTTCTCCATCTGGACTGTGCAGACGGCAGATAACCGAGCTGCCCTCGGTTTCGATATCGAAAAAGGAATGGGCAAACCCTTTTTCTCCGCCATGCAGGTGGTTTTTCCCGTCATTTGCAGCAAGCTCGTATGTCTTTTCATCCAGTTCAAAAGCGGCGCCTTCCGTCCGTCCTGCTGTCCGCCCGATGACAGCACCGAGGTAGCCGGGATTTTCTACGTACGTGTGCAGGTCGTCAAAGCGGAGCACCATGTTCTCTTCCACTCCCGGCAGGTAAACACCTGTTACCACGGCGCCGAAGTTCAGCACCGTCAGCGTCATACCGGCGTCATTCTTCACAGTAAACTCTTCTAATTCGGATACTTGGATTTGCTTCGTCAATGGTAGGCTCCTCTCCTGAATAATAGGTTATCAACAGCTGTCCTCCGGTGTCTGCAAGGCCCTCTGCCCAGCTTTTCGGCCGCCGGAAGACACAGACATTCCAGCGGCCGAAAGAACGGGACTTCAAGATTGATAAACCGCTCTCTGCGGTTTATCAGCAGTCGTACTGCACTTCGTACAAGTCCGGTCGCCGGTCGCGCCACTGGGTGACGTTGCCGGATTTCCGCGATCGGCGAAGCAGCTCGAGATCCACATCGCCGACAACCACCGTTTCAATATTCGGATTACATTCCCCGACGATGCCGTCACGCGGAAAAGCAAAGTCAGAAGGAGTGAAAATACCGGACTGGGCATACTGGATGTCCATATTTTCCACGTGGGTCATGTTGCCGACCGTTCCGGCAATCATCGTGTATACCTGGTTCTCAATGGCGCGGGCCTGGGCACAGTAGCGCACGCGCAGGTATCCCTGGCGGTCGTCGGTACAGAACGGCGTGAAAATGATGTTTGCTCCTTTTTCTGTAGCTATCCGTCCAAGTTCAGGGAATTCCATGTCGTAGCAGATCTGTATCGCAATTCGTCCACAGTCCGTGTCGAACACCTCAACACGGTCCCCTCCCTGGATGCCCCAGAATTTTTTCTCGTTCGGCGTAATGTGAATTTTGTACTGACGTTCAATGGTTCCATCGCGACGGAAAAGATAAGCGATATTATAAATATCTCCTTCTTCTTCAACAAAATGGGAGCCGCCGATAATATTCACATTGTACTTGATTGCCAGGTCAGTGAATAGACTGATGTAGTCATCGGTAAAATCAGTCAGCCTTCTAATCGCTCTCGATGGACTTTTTTCATCGATAAAAGAAAGAAGCTGCGTGGTGAAAATCTCCGGAAAAACAACGAAATCAGACTGATAGCTCGCACCGACATTGGCATAATATTCACACTGCTGCGCGAATTCATCGAACGAGTCGATTTTTTTCATCATATACTGAATCGCACAGATCCGGACAGGAAACGCTGTTTTGAAATGCCGCTTTGTCGTCGGACGATAATCTACGTTATTCCATTCCATCAGCGTAGCGTATTTCATGGAGGCGGTGTCATCCGATAGATAATTACGGTTAATCCGCTTCAGCGTAAAACCGTTCATGATCTGAAAAGTGAGAACGGGATCAAAAATATTATGGTTGGTCACTTCTTCTACATACTGGCGTGGGGCCATCTCTTCTGAATAACGCCGGTAGTTCGGTATACGGCCGCCGATGATGATCGATTTTAGATTCCGCTCCCGCGCGAGTTCTTTCCTCGCTTCGTACAAACGTCTGCCGATCTTCATCCGGCGGTAGTCCGGATGAACAGCAACCTCAATGCCGTACAGGTTATACCCTTCCGGATCATGGTTGGTGATGTATCCTTCATCGGTAATTTCGTCCCACGTATGCTGATCATCATACTCATCAAAATTGATCATCAGGCTGGAACACGAACCGACGATTTCTCCGTCGAGTTCCACGCAGAACTGTCCTTCCGGGAAAATCTCCAGGTGACTGATCAAATGCTGCTTCGTCCAGGGTTCCATATTGGGGAAACTGCGCATGGAGAGCGCAATAATATCGTCTATATCCCTGTATTCAATGTTTCGAACAATAATTTTCTTTTCGTATTTCGACATATCCGATGATGTCATGTAGGTCACTCCTCTCCTGACTGCTTCATTCTATCATAACGCTCAGGAGCAGCAAACGCACGACCATTCTGCGGCCGGGCCCAACCGGCATGGAACCGCTCGTCAGCTGAACGTGACGTAGCTGCAGGCAGAGGAGATGAAGTAGTTCTCCTGCAGGGAGCTCCAGAAGGAGAACCAGGGGCGCCTCGTTCCTCCGTAAAGCAGGCAGTGCGGCACCTTGACATGACGGGTGCCACCATCTGTTCTATCAACCAAAAGCGTGGGGCGCCTTTTTTGGTCGGAACGGCGGATGCCGCATGCTTGGTGAGGGAAGAAAGGTATTTTCGCACTTCCCAGGCAGCGCGCAACCCGATCTTCCCCGCTGAGCACCTATACGTTCTTAACAGCTGAAAAATCCTCTCTTTCGCGGATTCAGCTGAAGAGAGGATGACGATCTGGTATGCGGTGCGGCGAAAGGGCTTTTCTGCTGGTAACAGTCAAAACGTGCATGTCCTGTCTCTGCCGAAGCGAAACGAAGCCTCTGCCTGTTCCTGGAGACGAGGTATGCAGCAGGTCTGCTGTGCGGAGAACAATAGCAGCCGTCTTCCGGCCCGCATATTAAAGCGGACAGGAGCCGTTTTCCCCTTCTTTTACCGGAATGGGTGTCTTACGATGTAGCGCTCTCCAGCGAAATGTGCACATCGAGACTGCCGATCGATGATTTCATCGGAACGGTGATGAAGGTTTTAGAGGAATGAAAGCGGGAGCTTCCTTCGTTTACGACAGGCGGCGTTACGTCGATGATACAGGATTCTTTCGACAATTCGGTTGCCGTAGACCCGGCCACCCAGTTTCCGAACTCCTGTATCGCGCTCCAGCCCATATCGTCCATCTCCTTCACTTCCATCCCGCCCATCATGGTTCCTACGATGTTTTTCGCCGTTCCATTATTTACAGAACAGATAATCTGGCCGGTCAGTTCGCCACTGACACCGAGGACGACCGACACATCATTGGAAGGCACAGCTGATTTCCCAGTATAGGGCTTGTCCGGTTCTACATCGACTTTAAAATGATCTACCATGATGTTTCTCGCTGCTCTGCATACTGCATTGATGTGTGCTGCTTTCATGACCTTCTCACTCCTGCTCTACTTAGTCGTCTGATGACGCATGTCGTACCACTGCTCTCTGGCCATGGCTTCAATCTGTGGTTCCAGTGCCTTCTGTTTATGCTGAATGACCGCAGAGAAGTGTCTGCCGGCCTCTTCCTTGTCACCTTCCTGTCGGTACAGTTCTCCCAGCAGATAGCGCAGCGTCATTTCCGACATCTCTCTGTCTTGGAAATCGCCATTATACAGGGACTGCTCGTACATGCGGCATGCGCGCCTGCGGAAGCGATCCTGATCGTTCTCTTTCTCCATTGTCCGGTACAGCCAGGATAATTTTAACGCGAGGCCTGCCTGGACAACGTATTTTTGTTCTGTTAATTCTGCGGTAAGCAGAGCTAGTTTCAAGGCCGATGCTGCCTGATCATAGCTGCGCTTCCCGCCTAAAGACCTGGGGTTCCAGGCGGCTGTGACTTTTTCGGCAAATCGTTCCCGGTGATCTGCATGAAATCCAAGATGAAAACTGTCCATATAGGCACACCCGCATGCATCACACACGTTCACCTCATAAAGCAGCGGATTGTGAGCAGGATCTTTATACGTTTTATAAAAATCATTCGCACTCGATTCCACTCGAATAAAACGGCTTCTCAGTTTCAGCGTCGTGTATACATTGCTGCACATAGGACATGTGATGGTTTTTTCATACAAAGGAGGGATATCTTTTGACATGGTTTACCCCTTTCTATGTACAGATTCATAACTATACCTAGTATAAAGGACTTAACTGAGGAAGAAAAGCTTTTCTTCTCTTTCTGCTTCTTTTTTCAGTGTCGGAAGCTGCGAAGAACTGGTGCTATACGTTCATCCTTTGCCAGTCGTCGTGTAGGCGTCATTCCATTTCGCAAGAAAATGATTGAACACAAAACTAGAACAACCGAGGCTTTTGTGGATTAGTGTTCGCTGGGTTCGATTCGGGTAGATACGGAATTTGTCGGCTTTGTGAACGACCCGCCTAAACATCATAAAAACAGCGCGCCAGAAGAAGGTTCTTCTGACGCGCTGGGAGCTGCAAAAGCTTGATTTATTAACGGCTGCCCTTCGTATAAGGCTGGTTGAGAGCCTTTGGAGGCTCTGCTTTACCAACAAATCCGGCAAGGGCCAGAATGGTAAGCACATACGGCAGAATCAGGAAGAATACCTGCGGAATATTCTGCAGACCCGGCAGCTGCTGTGCCGAGGTGCTTAATGCCATCGCGAAACCGAAGAATATCGCTGCCCCCATTGCACCGAACGGGGTCCATTTCCCGAATATCAAGGCAGCAAGTGCCATGAATCCCTGTCCGACAATCGTACCGGAAGCAAAGTTACCGGCAATCGTAACAGCATAGACGGAGCCGCCGGCACCAGCGAAGGCACCACTGAGCATCACGCCGATATAGCGCATACGCTGCACCTTGATCCCCATCGTGTCTGCAGCCATAGGATGCTCCCCGACGGCACGCAGCCGGAGACCGAATGGTGTTTTGAACACGACGTACCAAACTACTGCAATGATAAATAAAGCAATATAGGAGGTGACGTAAATCCGGGAAAAGAACAAGTCTCCAATTACCGGTATATCACTCAACAATGGAACATTCGTACGGAAAATACGTGTATTGATGGTATCGGTCTGGCCTCTGTCAAAAATCTCTCTGACAATAAAGACGGTCAACCCGAGGGCCAGGAAGTTCAGCGCAACACCACTGACAATCTGGTCCGCACGGAAAGAGATCGAGGCGACCGCATGGAATAACGCGAAAATCGCGGAAATGAGAACGGCAAAGAGTATGCCCATCCATGGGGACAAGGCACCGAATCCGAACGATTCGAACATAAGCGTGCCGACAATCCCGCCGAACGCCCCCATCACCATCAAACCTTCAAGCCCGATGTTAACGACACCCGAACGTTCACTGAACAAACCACCCATGGCTGTCAGCATTAAAGGAGTAGCGGCGATCAGTCCTGCCGGGACAATGATATATAGTATCTGCAGAACAACATCCATTTACTTCTCCTCCTTTTTGCTGAACATACGGCCAAGAGCCCAGCGGATAATATAGCCGGAGGCAACGAAGAAGATAATCAGCGCAATGATAATTTCTACAAGCTCAGGTGCTACTCCTGCACCTGCCTGCATCATGTTGGCCCCCTGCTGCAGACCACCAAAGAGGAAGGCAGCCAGGAAAATACCAAGAGACGTACTTGCTCCAAGCAGGGCAACGGCAATACCGTCGAAGCCGATGTTCGTAAAGGACGGAAGAATATTCGCGTACTGGTATGTACCGAGACCAACCATCGCACCACCAACGCCGGCGAATGCACCGGAAATCGACATACTTGCAACGATATTTCCTTTGACGTTCATGCCTGCATACAAAGAAGCATTTTTGTTATAACCTACCGAACGGAGCTCAAATCCCCGCTTCGTCTTCCATAAAATGAACCACATGACAATACAGGCACCGATAGCAATGAAGAATCCCCAGTGCAGGCGCGAGAACTGCGTCAGCTCTGACAGGAACTGCGATTCCAGGGACGCACTTGGATTGATGAATCCTGTACGCTGTCCGGACTCTAACAGCTGCCCGCGGATGATGGAGTTAACGACATGCATCGCAATATAGTTCATCATGATCGTGACGATAACTTCGTGTACTTCAAACTTGGCTTTCAGGATACCCGGTACGAATCCCCACAGCGCTCCGGCCAGAGCACCGGCAGCAATCGCCAGCGGGAGGTGGATAATCATCGGTACATCAATAATGAGGCCGACAAACACCGATGTGAACCAGCCGACAATCAGCTGTCCCTCCACCCCGATATTCAATAGGCCTGTCCGGAATGCAAAAGCAACCGCCAGTCCGGAGAAAATGAGTGGAGTCATCCGCATTAATGTTTCACCGAAGTCATATGGTTCTCCGACAACTCCGGAAATCAGAGCTGCATACCCCTGTATAGGATCGTTTCCGCTGAAGAGCATGATAACCGCTCCGGCAAGAAACGCAAGAAAAATCGCAATTAACGGAATCAGGATGTTCATTAAACGTCCTCTGATCATATCACTCATGTCGCTGGTTCACCTTCTTCCTTTTTACCGCCGGCCATGAGAAGACCGAGCTCCTGCTCGTTCGTTTCGGAAGCTTCTACAATATCTACGATTTCTCCTTCGTAGATCACGGCAATGCGGTCACTGACGTTCAGTACCTCTTCCAACTCGAGCGAAACGAGGAGAATCCCCCGTCCTTTATCCCGCTCTTCAATCAGCTTTTTGTGGATGAATTCGATAGCCCCTACGTCCAGCCCTCTTGTCGGCTGTGCCGCAATCAGGAGTTTCGGGGACCGGTCCACTTCCCGGGCGATGATCGCTTTCTGCTGATTTCCGCCGGAAAGCGCACGCGCCATCGTCTTCTCATGCGGCGTCCGGACGTCAAACTCCTCGATCAGTTCTTTCGCCTTCTCGTATATCGTGTTATAGTTCAAGATTCCATTTTTCGTGAAAGGATGCTCATAGTACGTCTGTAGGAGCATGTTCTCTCCTATCGTAAAATCAAGGACCAGGCCATGCTTATGTCGGTCCTGCGGAATATGGCCGACACCCGTTTGTGTGACGCGGCGAGGCTTAAAGGAAGTAGTATTTTCCCCACTGATATGGATCGTTCCCTTTTTCGCCTGGCGCAGACCGGTAAGAGCCTCTACCAGCTCTGTCTGACCGTTTCCGTCCACCCCGGCTACCCCGACAATTTCCCCTTCGCGCACGTCGAGATTCAACCCCTCGACGGCATCGACGCCACGGGAATCCTCTACGTATAGATCTTTAATGGAGAGCACCGTTTCTTTCGGCTGGTACGGCTCTTTCTCTACTTCAAAACTGACTTCCCGACCGACCATCATTTCAGCCAGGCTCGTTTCCGTGGAGTCAGCCACATCCACAGTACCGATACCAACACCCCGGCGGATGACCGTACAGCGGTCACAAACTTCCAGAATTTCCTTCAGCTTATGTGTAATAAGAATGATGGACTTCCCTTCTCCAATCAAGTTGTTCATGATCTGGATCAGCTCTTTGATTTCCGGAGGCGTTAACGCCCCTGTCGGCTCGTCAAAAATCAGAATGTCTGCACCACGGTAGAGTGTTTTTAAAATTTCGGCACGCTGCTGCATGCCTACTGAAATATCTTCAATTTTCGCTTTCGGATCCACTCGCAGGCCATATCGGTCGGAAATCTCTTTGACGTCTTTTTCTGCCTTCTTTAAATTAATCGTGCCTGCACCCGCGGTTGGTTCACTTCCGAGAATGATGTTCTCCGTTACTGTGAAGTTCTGCACCAGCATAAAATGCTGATGGACCATGCCGATCCCGAGGCGGTTTGCTACGTTCGGATCGGTGATGCTGACATCTTCTCCTCGGACCCGGATCTGTCCGGCTTCCGGCTGATACAGACCGAACAAGACGTTCATTAATGTAGATTTACCGGCACCGTTCTCACCCAGCAGTGCATGAATTTCGCCTTGTTTAACCTGCAGCGTGATATTATCATTCGCAACGATGCCCGGGAACTCTTTGCGGATATTATTCATCTCAATTACGTACTCATGATCCACAATTAACAACTCCTCTTTAATGTCCCATTTCTGCACTAACCTACACATATCAAACAAATTAGTGTCGATTGATGTTGTAATATGTCGAACAGAAGGGCATAGAGATACAAACAAAGGCTAGTTCAAGACTAGCCTTTGTTTGTTCTATCTCAAATCCGGCTTACTCCATCGTTTCGTCGAACTGCTCGTATTCATCTTCAGTTTCTGGTACGTCGATTTCACCGTCCAGAATCATCTGCTCGAGCTCTTCAACTAGATCCAGCGCTTCGTCAGTTACGTTCTCGTCTGATTCAGCAATGCCGACACCATCGTCTTCAAGACCCAATTCTACCGTTTCCCCGCCTGGGAATTCACCGTTCATTGTTTCTTCAGAAATGTTGTATACTGCTGAGTCCACCCGCTTGACCATGGATGTCAGAATGACGTTGCCTTCAGACCATTCACCTTCTGTGAGTGCCTGATCCTGGTCGACACCGATCGCCCAGACTTCTTCTCCGCTTTCGTTTCGGTCAATCGCTTCTGTGAACAGGCCGTTACCCGTTCCGCCCGCAGCGTGATAAATGATATCCGCTCCGCCGGAATACATCGTATCCGCGATGTTCTGCCCGGTTGAAGCGTCGTTGAAGTCCTGCGCGTACTGGGATACGATTTCTACATCCGGATCTACGAACTCGACTCCGGCTTTAAATCCATATTCGAACTTTTGGATCAGCGGGCTTTCCACACCGCCAAGGAAGCCAACTTCGCCGGATTCACTCTGCAGTGCTGCAATCGCACCGACGAGGAAAGAGCCTTCGTGTTCACCGAATGTGATCGAAGCCAGGTTATCAATCGGGTTGCCGTCGTCGTCTGTTACGACTTCGTCTACGATTGCGAAGTTTTGATCTGGATTCTGCTGCGCCACATCGCGGATATCATCTGCCATCAGGAAGCCGATAGCAAAAGTAAGGTCCGTGCCTTCACGTGCAAGCTGCTGCAGGTTCGGAAGATAGTCTGCCGCGTCTCCGGACTGGATGTAGTCTACGTCTGCTTCCGGATAGTCTTCACCGAATTCTGTCAGTCCTGCCCATGCGGATTCGTTGAAGGAACGGTCGTCAACGCCGCCGACGTCCGTAACCATTTTAGAAGAAAATCCTTCGCCGTCGCCGGAAGCTTCCCCGCCGTCGTTGTTATCGTCGTTGTTGTCATTATTGTTGTTCATGTTGTTGTCGTCGTTGTTCATGTCATTGTTCATGTCGTCGTCATTGTCCATGTTGTCGTTGTTGTCAACATTGTCAGCAGCGTTGTTATTGCCGTTGTTGTCTGCACCGTTGTTGTTGATGTTGGTGGTGTTGTCATTGTTGTCTCCACACGCAGCCAGCATCACCCCTGCTGTAATTACCGATGACAAAAGAACTTTTTGACTTCTTTTCATGTGAACATCCCCCTAGTAAATTAAAATTATCCGGCTCTTATGTATACATAGGTATGCGGACATAAGAACTCTGACACCATTATGCCATACAACGAATAAAATTATAATCTTAAAAACGCCTTCAAACAATAACTATTTCACTCGTTTGATGTCTGACCTCTTTTAAGATGTCATTTTGACAGCGTTTTCTTGACTTGCCTTCAATATACCATGTCCTTATCAAAGAATAAATAGCTTTTTGGACTTTTTTTCACACGGCATTGAAAATAAGTCCTCGCAAACCGGGTCTGGCAGCTTTTTATGTTCACATAGGACCCACGCACCAATTTCTGAATATTTCGTGAAGAGGCTTTTTGGCGTTCCTCTGCATGTTAAAATAATGAATTATAGTAACCGTGTTTATTAGGAGGGAGTCTGGATGAAACGAACCGCAATGATATGCGATGATTCTCCATTATTCCGTAAAGATATGAGGCACTTCCTGCACGAAGCCGGCTTCCAGCGTGTGCTGGAAGCTTCCGACGGGTACGAGGCTGCCGCGCTGTTTAAGCAGGAACATCCTGATGTCGTGTTTATGGACATTATTATGCCAAAGCTGGACGGCATCTCCGCCCTGAAAAAAATTGCCCCGCATAAGGGAAGCGCATATATTATTATGACCTCTTCCTGTTCAGAAAAATCGCATCTCCGCAGAGCTCTCCACCTCGGGGCAGATACGTTTATCCAAAAACCCCTGCAGCAAGAAAAAACAACGGAGGTGCTCCATCAGGCACCGTGCTTCCAGTCTGTCCAGCTGCAGTAAACGACCGAACGCACAGAGCTGATTACTAAAAAAGCTGCGATAAAAGTTCGATACAGAAGACCCTCCCCTTTTTTGGGTGAGGGTCTTCTGTATCCAGCGGGGGAATTGGTTGAGATCCATCGCCTGAGGTCAGCCAGAGGCGGGGCCGCCGGCTCGATGCTCGCGTCCAGTCGTTCCGTGCGGCAGAGACGGAGGCTTCCCGCCTTTCTGTGATTCCTTCGCTCTGCACGAATCGTGGGTCATTCTGATACGCCGGCCGGCACTTCTTTCTCCAGGAAAAAGACAAGCAGGACAGCCGCTGCACCGGCAGTGATTTTCGCTGTCATCATGGGAACAGCCATGCCGGGTTCCAACGCAGCGGTAAAACCGAGGTGACCTCCGAGAACAAACGCACCGCTCACTGCGAAAGCAGCGTTCATTACCTTCCCCTTCCGGCTCAATTCAGAGAACCGTTTAAATACCGGAATGCAGTGGGCCAGCTGCGTACTGAGGCCGATCCACGTTTCGGGCTCTTTTCCTCCCAACCGGTTAATCAAAGGCACGGCAAGCCGCTTCAAGAGAGAGACCGCTGGAAATGCTCCCGCAAGCACAAGAACGATCGATCCGACAATCGCCATCACCTCCGGAAAAGGTGTGAAGGCGTCAGACAGCTGCAGTGGAGTGATCTCCTGCAGCGCCGTTGCAGCCAGCAGCAGCATCGTCAACATCAAAATGCCGGCTCCTGCGGCCTGAAAAAGCTTCACCCCCACCCGCGGGAAAAACAGCAGCAGCAGTACAACTACCGCCGTCAGTACCAGCACCGGAATCAGCTGTCTGATTACAAACGCAAGCGGCATCCCTGCCATTACTCCTCCAAGCAGCGCTCCGGCAGGCACAGGAACCAGGCCGTACAGAACACCTTTGTTAAACAGCAGCAGATCCTTACCGTGAATAAACCCGAGCGCCACCGGAACAGTGAATACAAACAAGGGACCGAGCATCGTAGCAAGGATGATACCGGAGAAAAGAGCAGCCTCCTCCGTTTCAGCAAGCTCGGCAGCAAGTGGATAACCACCCATGTCGACGGCTAAAAACATTCCAGGAAAAACGGAAGGATCCGCTCCCAGAAGCGTAAAAAGTGGAACGAGAAAAGGCCGCATCAGTTCTGCAAGAACAGGAGCAGCGGAAATCATGCCGATCATGACAAAAGCGAGCGGTCCCATTGTCTGAAACCCCTCGTCGACAGCACTTCCCAGTCCGAAACGGTCTCCTGCCGCTTTGTCGACGAGACCGAGAATGAAACAGCCTGTTAATATGTAAATAATGACATCAGCCAACCTGCTCCTCCTTCCTGCACGTGAGCTTAGCTGCACCAGCAGTGGATGATGCTTTCCCGCTGCGCCCCTTCTGGTTAAAAGAAGACGCCGAAAAAACGGCTCACGTTAATGACAGAGAGCCTTCCATCCACGAGCGTATGCAGCCGGCATGAAGATAGATCATTCCTATTACTCCAGTTCTTCCAATCCAATAAACAGAAGGGCTTCCAGTTCTTCGTCGCTCAACCGCTCTTTCGCCTTCGCTTCCAGTTCCTTCTGCTCCTCCGCCGTGATGCCGCGTGACAATTGACCGGCTGCTTCCGCAATTTCGCCGGCGGAGAATTTCGAGAGGACGAGCTTGGCCGCCTCGTCTCTCGTCTGTACAGGCAGCTCTTCTTTTACGGGGTGATTTTCCTCTCCCCATGCTTCCATCAGCCTGCCGAATTCAGGGTGGTTTCTCAGTTCGGCTGCCCCCTGTTCCAGCTCTGCGCCGAACGTTCCTTCCATCAGCCTGTCAGCTGCGTATGATGTTCCGTATTGATAGGCTGCCCATCCTCCTCCAGCGAGGAGAACGGAGGAGACCACTAGTATCATCAACCATTTTTTCACTATGCTTTCCGCCTTTACTTTTTCTTATAGATTCCTTGTAATTAAAATTCCGTTCATATTTCTTACGGACGCCGCTGCAGCCCGGCAGTTTTTCGCACGGAATGCTTTCTGGCAGAACAGCTGCCGTTGCGTTTTCCGGAGCGACTGTGAAAAAAAAAAGCAGGGAAACTATCGTGGACGTCCGCTCGGGCTTCCGCCTGCTTTCTCCACAGCAGGCGGAAGCCAAAGGCCTTTCATCGCAACACGCAATCAGAGCCTTTCTTTTTTATTATACGACGGCTGGAAAAAAACGCAAGTTGTTTTCAGTCACTTATTATTGATATCTGCTCTCATATACGTGAGAACCGCTGGATCGATTTTACGCTCATGCCAGCGTTCTTCAAAGTTCTCTCTCATGAAATACATACGGAGAGCTTCCTGCGTTTCCCTATTCCACGTATCCTGCTTCACTTTTAGAAGTCCGTCCTTCATCAGAAGCAGTTCGACTTCATCGAGGACTTCTCCTTTCAATTCAAGAAGAGAAGAAGGATCCGGTTTGCTGAAATATAGCTTGTGGAGCTCATATAACCGCTTCAGTTCCTCAATCGGCTCTTTATGATCATCGACCCGGAGATCGTACTTCCTATCGTTGTATCCACCGTAGCCTCCGCTCTCCTGGACAACAAACAGAGCAGCAGACTGCTTCCCTCTTGCATCACCACCGGCCTCTTGTGCCGCCTGCAGTGCTGCAGTCAATCTCTCTGCGAGCGGAGCACGGCTGCCTTCGAAGGTTTCCACCATAGCATCAACTGTGTCTCCGCCGGTCAGAATGTTCCCCTGCGCCGTACAGAAACGTCCTTCCCGGTGACCGGCCCACTCATAGCATTCTTCCCCGGTGTACACAGCCGTTTTCCCCTGGCTGTTCATCACGGCAAACTGCCGGAGCGCCGCATCCGGATCGTCCGCAATCAGCTCCTCTATTACTGCTTGCGGCTCACTGCCCTCTTTGAGCATCTGCAGCCCTCTTGGACCAAACGAGGTCTCGGCGTAGGATTGCGTTGCTACGGCGCCGGCTCCTGCTTCTGCCCAGGGGACTACTGCCCCCGCTCCCAGAAATTTGGACTGGACGGCGATTCCCGTTTCTCCTGTGGCCGGGTCGTGCCCGATGATGGAGAACGTCGCTACTTTCGGCTGCTGCATTTTCATGTGATCTACCTCCTTCTGCATTCCATCTTAATCTTCTGACAATAAAGCGTCAACGCTCATGTTTACACGCGCTTCATAAGGGAACGAGACAGATATCACAAACAGAAGGAGTGAGACCATGAAAGTACTCGTGATCGGCGCCAACGGTCAGATTGGCAGCCATATGGTAACGATGCTCGGCCTGAGCCGGGATCACCAAGTGAGAGCCATGGTGAGGAAAGAAGAGCAAAAAGATAAAATGAACGACCTGCATGCCGAAGAAGTCGTGCTTGGTGATCTGGAGCAGGATTTCTCGCATGCACTGGAAGGAGTCGATGCGGTGATCTTCACAGCCGGTTCCGGTGGCCATACAGGAAAGGAGCAGACGGAGATCATCGATAGAAATGCTGCCATTCGTGCTGTAGAACAGGCAGAGAAAGCTGGAGTGCAGCGCTTTATCATGATCAGCACCATGATGGCTGACAAACCGAACGAAGCTCCAGAGAAGGCCCAGCATTATTTCCAGGCAAAACACGATGCGGATGAAGCACTCATCAACAGCAGTCTCAACTACACCATTTTTCGTCCCGGCCCCCTCTCTAATGACGAGGCGCAGGGAACGGTGACCATTCAAAAGAAGATGGACAGCTTCGACGGTTCTATTGCCCGGGAAGATGTGGCCAATGCAGCAGTCAATGCACTCGTGCTGGAAGAAACCTATCATCAGATCCTGGAAATCCATCACGGTTCTACTCCCGTTGGTGAAGCATTGAAGACATTTAGCTGATAAAGTGAACACTGGTTCACGTTAATGAAAGCAAGAACGCATAATAGACAGGCAGAACAGCGTACGGATCCAGTCCGATGCGCTGTTTCTCCATTTCTGCTGTGAAAGACTTCGCCGACGAACCGACGAAGGGGGATGTATTTCTTTTTTCGCCTGTTTTTTATATAATGAAGAAAAGGCATTTTGAAGGAGGAAATAACGGATGTCTATGTTAAAAGATATGACCAGCGAACAGCGGCGCGATTCAATTATCACGTTTGTGCTGATTGGTATTGCTGTTGTAATCGGCATTGTCGTCGGCAGAAACGAAGAATGGTTCTCTCCTGCCAACTTTAGTGCTGGTTATATGGCTGGTTCACTCCTTTCTGTTATTCTGCTGTTTGCGGTATACCGCTCGATTGCGTTTGTTGTAAATCTGTTACGCGGCGGGCAGACCAAATCAGACCAGCGCTGAACGTAAGCGGCTCTCTTCCTCGTGCAGAAAGTCCCCCGCTGCTGAATTAGATACGGCAGCCAGTTAATTTAGAGCAAGCTGGAACAACAAATAAGGAGAACAAAAGCAAAAAGCGCCTGTTGATCGGAACGGCGTGCCTCGTCGCTGCAGGCTTTCCAGCGAAGAACAGGTTCTTCGTTTTCCCGCGCAGCGGACGATGCCGCCGTCTCCTTGTATGAAAACGCATACATCCCTTGCCTCTAAGAAAAAACGCTTCCGATAATCCTTAATGGATCGTCGGAAGCGTTTTATTTGCAGATCCTCTTTCCTTTTTTACCGGCATGCTGGTGAAACGCAAATGTGCATTCAGAAACTGAAATCCCTGTACTGCTTCAATCGTCCCCCGCGTCCGTTTCTTCTTCCTGCGGATTCCCCCGGTTTTATATTGGCCTGGTCGTTCCGGCTGAAGGGATTTTTTCATACTCATCAAGAACGTACGCCCGCTGAAGTGGGTGGATCGGTCCACGAGACAGCGCCTGCCGTGGAGAACTTTGACGGAGAAAGACATTAAAAGCGGATCGACGCCCGGATCAACAGTGGCCAGGTTTCTTTCCCGACCACTCCGTCGACTGCCGCTGAAGCCTGTTGCTGAAAGCTCCGGACGGCCTGTTCGGTTTCTTTTCCGAACACGCCGTCGGCTCCATACAACGGCAAAACGCTTCCTGCATGCAGCAGCCGCTCCTGGAGGGCGCGCACTCGAAGATTGGATCCACCCTTCCGAAGTGTTGGAAAGAGTTCTCGTCTCCAGCTGCGTGCATGCACGCCTGGACAGGCCGTCTGCTGACCTGGGTGATCCCTGTGTCCTTGAAACGCCTGCTCAGAAAGACGGTGCACGGCACACTTTTCAGCAGCCAGGTCGAGGGCTGACGCTTTTTGGGAGACCGTGAAGCTGCCGCTTCCGACAAGACAGATGCCGATGTTTCCGGTATTCCGGTTTTTCGTGTGATAACTGATCGTCCAGTCGTCCCAGCATACTTCCACGGTCCCGTCCCGGCGAATGACGTAATGATAGCCGATGCCCGGCCAGCCGAGGTGGTCCACATGGTAAGCTGCAAATGCGGCAGCATTTCCTCTTTTCGTTGCACTGTGGTGGAGCGTCACCATCCGTACGTTCGTTGTTTTGCGGTACAATCGTTTTCCGACCGGCAGACGTCCGATCATGTTATTGATTTTCATGAATAACACCTCCCCTGTGATGTACAGCCGTGCCGCTGTAAGAGGGGAGGTGTGTTCTTCTTTCAAACAGAAGTCATGCTTTCTGCGCAGTGCAGACAGCCCTCGACGGGGAACGCAGTCTGAACTCTTTAATCCTCCCGTTCGCCGATCAAATCGTTGATTTCGTTTTTATACAAGTCAGATTTCCCACCGAACACCGCCTGGATATTTTTATTGTACTTCATGACACCTGCTGCTCCGAGCGCTTTGAGCTGTGGCTCGTCAATATCTTCAGGCTCTTTCACGGTTACCCGCAGGCGTGTAAAGCACGCATCTACGTATTCGATGTTTTCTTCTCCTCCGAGGGCGTGAAGAATATAGCCAGCTGTTTCCTGGTAGCTGCCTTTCGCAGCTGCCGGCTTTTCTTTTCCATCTTCCTCTCCCTCTTCTGCTTTCTTTTCATTATAATCTGCCCGGGTAAAGAGCTTGGCTTCCTGTCCTCCCCGGCCCGGCGTGGCAATGTCCCATTTTTTAATGACAAACGAGAACAAGTAGTAATAGATCACGAAGAACACGGCGCCCATGACCAGGTTCATCCACCAATTGTTGGTGCCTGGAAGAGCATTGACGAGGATGAAGTCAATGAAACCGGAGCCGCCGGCCCATCCTAAATTAACATCGAGCATGAACGCGACAGCAAAGCTGACCCCTGCCAGGAGCGAGTGAATCACAAACAACAGCGGCGCAACAAACAAGAATGTGAATTCAATCGGTTCTGTAATCCCGGTAAGAAACGCAGTACCCGCTGCTGCAATGAGCATCCCCTTAACTACTGGTCGATTTTTCTTATCAGCTGCACGGTACATCGCCAGTGCTGCGCCGAGAAGACCAAACATAATGACAGGAAATTTCCCGGCCATGAAGCGGCCGGCCGTGACATCTACGCCTTCGGCAACTTGAGCGAGAAAGATATACTGATCCCCCTGGACGAGCTGTCCGCCGACTTCCTGCGTCCCGCCGAGGCCGGACCAGAGAAATGGAGCATACCAGATATGATGAAGTCCAGTCGGAATTAGAACACGCTCCAGAAAACCGTAAAGACCAATGTACAACGGGTTCGTTGCATCGGAGGCAATTACCTGTGCGGTTGCATCAATCCCGGTTTGAATCGGAGGCCAGACAAACATGACCAAAAAGGCCAGGCCGATAGAGACAAAGACCATCACGATACCGACAGACCGGTCTCCGGCGAAGAAACCTAGTACCTCCGGTGGCTGAAACCGCTTGAATTTTTTATGAACCCAGACAGCGACCAGACCGACCACAATACCACCGAGCACGCCGGTCTCCAGCGTCGGTATGCCGACTGCCATTCCATATTCACCGGATTCCTCTGCCATTTCAGGCGTGATTCCGAGAGCAAGAGAAATCGTGTTGTTCATGATAATGTACCCGAGAAGCGCGGCAAGCGCGGCAATACCCGACCCACCGGATAAGCCGATGGCAACTCCGAGGGCGAAAATGATAGGCAGGTTGTCAAAAATACTTAATCCGATCGTACTCATGCTGGAACCGACTGCCTGAAAAAAGTCGGTCTGCAGAAACGCGATGTAGTCGGCAAGCGGTCCGGTCAGTGCTGCTCCGATCCCGAGCAGAATCCCGGCCGCTGGCAGCAGCGCCACAGGCACCATCAGCGATTTACCAAACTTCTGCAGACTGGCAAAACTAAACATGGATGTTCCTCCTTCGTGTTGTTAATAAAGCGTTTTCCTTAAAAAGGATAAAAGAGTGTCCATGGCCGCCGCTGTCGAACAGCGTAACGACCTGGACAAACGCTAACGGGACGTGCTCTCAGCAGCTGTACATGCTCGTGCAGGAAATCAGCGTAGCTCCGGCCAGTAGCCTTCGTTCGCTTCAATGAGATCATCCAGAACGGCACGCGCTGTCGGCGCATCGACAACTGTCCTGTTCAGCGTCAGGGCCTGCAGCAGTTTGTTGTAGCTGTTCTCGTAATAACCATCGACGACCAATTGCTCGAACGCGAGCTGCCCTTCCATCAGTCCTTTGTTGAACCGGGGAATCTCCCCTACAGCAAATGGCTTCGGGCCGTCACTCGACAGAGCCGCAGGGACTTCGACCATCGCATCGGACGGCATATTCGAAATAATGCCGTTGTTTTCGACAATAACGATGAAAGTGTCGCGGGTATTGTAGGCAAGGGACGCAGCCACACGAATCATGTAGCATCCGTGGATATCTACTTCCAGATCCGCGCCTTCCGTCGTCTGGTTGGCCGTAAGGGTGTCACTCAGCTCGTGTACCCGCTTCTCCCGGCCGTTGATGACTTGTCTGGCACGTGTATTGCTGATATCTTCTTTCGCGGTCATATCCCCTGGATAAAGATAGTACTGCAGGTACGTGTTCGGTAGATAATCAGGGAAATCATGCAGCATTGTCTCCACTTGTTTGAATGTCTTGATCCAGGAAGGATCGTTGACGATTTCTGAATCTTCCGGAAGGAACCCTTCCTTTGTAATCGCATTCTTGATGTCATCGGTCAGGCGGTTTCCTTCTTTATCAAAAATATCCGTAAACCAGCCGAAGTGGTTCAGCCCGAAATACTCCGGAACGAGATCCCAGATTTCTTTGCCTAAAATCTTGGCATAGCTCACCATGATCGCTGCCGGCATGTCGCAGATATTCAGGATTTTTGTATCCTCCGGAAATTCTCTCCTCAGCGCCTCCGCCACAATCGCTGCTGGATTCGTATAATTCAAAATCCAGGCGTCCGGAGCATAGTGGCGGATGTCATTGACGACCTCAATCATGTCTCCGATGGAACGAAGTCCATAGGCCATGCCGCCGGGTCCGCAGGTTTCCTGTCCTACAACCCCGTGCCGGAGCGGAATCTGTTCATCCTTCTCCCTCATCGCAAGCCCGCCTGTCCGGATCTGGACGAAGGCGAAATCCATATTTGTGAACGCCTCCTCTTTATCCGTGGTGTAGTGGAAAGATTCCAGCTCCGGGTATTTGTCTTTAAGGATGACTTCTGCCGCTTTCGCGATCTTTTCCTGACGTTCAGCACTCGTATCGTAAAACGTGATCGATTTCAGTGGAAAATGTGCTTTTTCTTCAATCAGACTCATGATCATCCCGATGGTATAGGTGCTGCCGCCACCGACAACAACCAGACGCTGTTTTTTCATGGTGGACCTCCTGTAATTTGTATTTCATTTGTATTTAATAAGACGATACAAATATAATACAAATAAATCGCCTAGTCAACCGTCCATTTCTTCAGTAAAATAAAATTGAAAGGAGGGTCCTTGTCATGATGCCTGACCCGGCTGCACCAAGGTACCGGCAGATTGCCGCGGAAATGAAAGAGGAAATAAATAAAGGAATCTGGAAAGAAGGGGAAGCCGTCCCGACCGAAGCCCAGCTCTCCAAACGGTTCGGCGCGAGCCGGGTAACGATCCGGCAGGCGATCAAGCTGCTTGTCCAGGAAGAGCTGCTCTATAAAATTCAGGGAAGCGGTACATATGTAAAGGAAAACAAATTTGAACACGATATTTTCGCCCTGCAGGGATTTACAGAAGAGATGGAAGCGTTAAATAAGGAAACCACCAACAAAGTACTCGATTTTCAACTTCTGGTGCCTGATGAAAGAATCCGGCAGATCCTCGGTCTGGAAGAGCACTCGAGGGCCTTCTTTATCCGCCGGCAGCGCCTCGTGGACAAGCAGCCCCTCGTTGTGGAAGAAACGTATCTTCCCCTCGATCTTTTTCCAGAGCTGACGTATGACATCATGGAGGGATCGAAATACGCCTATATTGAACAGGTACGCCGAATGAAGATTAAAGAAAGTTTTCAGGAAGTGATCCCAATTCTTCCCGAACCGGAGATGCAGGAGTTGTTGGGGATGAAGGAGCAGAAGCCGATTCTTACCGTCCATCTGTTCTCCAGGCTGCACGATGATACGGTTTTTGAATATACAGAAGCTTATTTCAAAAGCGAGGAATACAAGTTTACGATTCTCGCAGGCAGGCATCAGCGTCAGTAATTTCCCAAACTAATCCCTCCCCTCCCTTGAGATACCTGTTTGAGTATAGTATAGTTGGTTACTGGTTCGTTCAAGACAATAATCATACTTAAAACAAATTCAATGGACTTTAGGAGAGGTGACCCTGTTGAAAAAACTAACGATAGTCTTCTGGACAGCCCTTGGCATCCTGCTTTTCTTCATTTTATTCGGCGGGATTTTCCCCGAAACATTTGAAGCTTGGACTGGAGCTGCTACTGGCTTTATCTCCAGTACCATGGGTTGGTACTACCTGCTCGTCGTTACCGGTTTCGTTATTGTCAGCGGCTATATTGTCGTTAGCCCCTACGGTAAAATTAAGCTCGGTAAACCTGACGACAAACCGGAGTACAGCTACCTGACATGGTTTGCCATGCTCTTTAGCGCCGGTATGGGAATTGGCCTTGTATTCTGGGGTGCAGCAGAACCGACGCAGCACTACATGGTGGATTCTCCTACGGCGGATGTAGGATCGGACGACGCCATCATGGAAGCCATGCGTTTTTCCTTTTTCCACTGGGGAATTCATGCATGGGCCATTTACGCTGTCGTAGCAATGTCCCTTGCGTACTTTAAGTTCCGTAAGAATGCGCCGGGGCTGATCTCCGGAACACTTCAGCCGGTACTCGGAAAGTATTCGAAAGGAACCGGTGCCAATGTGGTGGATATTATTGCCGTCACCGCAACGGTTGTCGGTGTTGCAGGTACACTCGGGTTCGGTGCCGTTCAAATTAACGGCGGCCTGGATTTCATGCTCGGGATCGGCAACAATTTTTTCAATCAATTTCTCATTATTGTTGGTGTCACGATTCTCTTTATGATTTCTGCCTACACCGGACTGAACCGCGGCATTAAAATCTTGTCTAATGTCAACATGGTCCTTGCCGCTGCTCTGTTGTTTTTCATTTTCGTATTCGGTCCGACCTTGTTCAACTTGAACTTGTTCACCAATACGATTGGTGCCTACATTCAGCAGCTGCCGAGCATGAGCTTCCGTATCGCTCCGTTCGATGAAGATGAACGCGCGTGGATTGACGGATGGACGATTTTCTACTGGGCATGGTGGATGTCCTGGGCACCGTTTGTCGGGTCCTTTATTGCCCGCGTGTCGAAAGGAAGAACCCTACGGGAATTCGTTCTCGGCGTCACGCTTGTTCCTTCCGTCGTTGGCTTTCTCTGGTTCTCTATGTTCGGTGGTTCTGCGATGTTCCTCGAACAGCAGGGGACAGCCTCGATATCTGAGCTGGCTCCAGAAGAAGCCTTGTTCGCCGTATTCGCAAACTATCCGCTCGGTTCCGTCATGAGCGTGATCGCGATTACGCTGATTTGTACGTTCTTTATCACATCAGCTGACTCTGGTACCTACATTCTCGGTATGCAGACGACGAATGGCTCGCTGACACCGCCGAACTCAGTGAAGCTGATTTGGGGGGCAATGCTATCCTCCACTTCCGCCATCCTTCTATTTACCGGCGGACTGCAGGGGCTGGAAAACGCCATGATTATGGCAGCCTTGCCATTCTCGATGATCATGATACTCATGACCGTATCCTTGTTAAAAGAATTACGCGTCGAGAAACGAATCTTGGATTACGAAGCAAATAAGAAGAAAAAGTAATCCGAAGAAAATGACGATCGAATCACACTTCCGTCAACAGGAAAAGGCGTGGCCCTCTAACGAGAGCCACGCCTTTTCTTATGATCAGCCAAACGAAACGACATCAGCGAAGCAAGCAGGAGCCGGGGAAAACGCCTCTCCTGTAAGGTTCTAAAATAAACTTACTAACGTCTCCGGCGAACCCTTCCCTTCTGAAAAGATATCGTTTTTGTTTTTTCTATTCAAATAGAATCATAGGAGCCATTTGAAAAGTGTCGGACACAATATAAGCCGACCCGCTCTATCGAGTCGACTCCCTTAAAAAAACCTCTGTAAATCCTGCTTCGTTTATTTGATGAAGCGGATATTCTGTGGAGGCCAGAAGGTCAAGTTCGCCCGGCCGACGATCTCCTCCTGCTGTACAAATCCGATCTGTCTGCTGTCGATGCTGTTCTGACGATTGTCCCCCAGAACAAAGACGTGATCTTCCGGCACCGTCTGTTCATCCGTCAGATCCTGCAGGGTGAAATCATCGGTGAAACCATCGGCACTAGCTTCCGATCTCGGCTCCTCCAGAAACTCCTCCTCTACTTCTGTTCCGTTGACATACAGCGTATCCGACTCATAGTAAAGCTCATCTCCCGGCAGTCCAATGATTCGTTTGATGTAATCCGACTCTTCGTCCGCATGAAAGATGATGAGGTCAAAACGTTCAGGTTCTGCAATCTCATAGCCGATTTTATCTACAATAATCCGCTCTCCATCCTGAATCGTCGGCATCATCGACTGACCGTATACAATGTAGTTTGTGAACATAAATTCTCGGATCACAAACGATAAAATCAGCACAACAGAAGCCGTTTTCGTGACTTTCCACAAAGCCCGCAGCCAGAACGGGCGCCTGTTCTGCTCTTGATTGTCGTAGTCCAGCATCATGCCCCTCCTCCCGCAAACCTCTTCCTATTATTTACCCTGACTGCCAGAGGCTAAACTGGTATTATCAGGCTTTCGCTTCCTTCATTTACAAGGTACAATAAATACAATGCTAACGAGAAAGAAGGATGCTCTGTGCGGTTATTTACCGGATTTACAGCAGTACTTATATTTATCCTTATTTTTGCAGCGATGTACCAGCAGCTCTCGCGTGAAGTGATCCAGGCGGAGCCGATTGACCGGGTACTGTCTGAACGCATCGAGTTTGACGATGTCCTGCTTGCTGCCAATAGTAGAATTCTCGACCGCAGCGGTACCGTCGTATCGGATGTGTACTCCGCTGAGAACCGTATTTTTCTTCCATACGCAGAAATACCGGGGATTGTAAAAGACATGTTCCTTGCCGTGGAGGACCGGAAATTTTATGCACATCAAGGCTTTGATGCCAACGGGATTGCACGCGCACTTATGGTCAACCTTCAGGCGGGTGATATCGATGAGGGCGGCAGTACCATCACACAACAGGTAGCACGCAACTTGTACCTGTCGCATGAACAGACATACGAAAGAAAATTATCGGAGCTCCTTCATGCCTACCAAATGGAGCAGGAAATGACGAAAGAAGAGATTTTTGAGCTGTATCTGAATTCCATCTATTTTGCCAACGGTGTTTATGGGATCGAAGCGGCAGCCAGCTTTTATTTTGATAAAACGACGAGCGAGCTGTCTCTCGGAGAGCTCAGCTATATTGGAGGCATCCCGAACAGCCCATCACGGTACAACCCGCTCGAACACCCTGAAGCTCTAAAAGAAAGACAGCAGACGATGCTGCAGCGGATGCTCGCAGAAGGACATATTTCCGAGGAGGAAGCAGCGGCGGCTGAAGCGGAAAGCATTGAACTGAACCTGCGGGAACGAACAGATAACGCTCCGGATTATGTTACTTATGTGTATCACGAACTGGAAGAGCTGATCGCGGAAGAAGAGGGGTTCAACCGTCGGCTGGAATCTGCTGAAGAAGCAGAACGCAGTGTGATACGGGAAGCTCTGGCAGATAGGATTGAGCAGGTGCTTCAGAGCGGTGTGACTATCGAGACTGCCATGCATCCGCAGCAGCAGGACCATGTCGTCCAGCAGATCAACAGCAGGCTCGGGAACACAGGAGTGCAGGCAGCAGCTGCTGTCGTTGATCACAGTGCGGCAGAGATTACCGCGATTACCGGAGGCGTCGGCTATGATAAATTCGACTTTCACCGGGGATTTCAAAGTTTCCGTCAGCCAGGGTCCGCACTAAAGCCGCTCCTTTCCTTTGGGCCTTACCTGGAGGAACAGCCAAATATTCATGCCGGGTCTGTGATTAATGCTGGTCCATTTTCTTACAATGGATACACGCCCCGCAACTTCGGAGGAGGCGTTTACGGTCACGTCACCGTCCAGGAAGCATTGAAAAATTCATACAACACCGCGGCGGTACGTATGCTTCATGATATCGGTATAAGCACCGGCTTCAGCTATTTGAACCGTCTGGAATTCTCCCGGATCCAAGAGGGGGATGAACATCTCCCTGCTGCTCTGGGCGGACTGAGTGAGGGCGTCAGCGTCCGTGAGCTGACCCAGGCTTATTCCATCTTCGCTGCAGACGGCGTCTATCGCTTCCCGAGAGCGATACGCGGGGTGTTTGATCAGCATGGAGAACTTCTCTATGAATGGGAAGACCGGTCCCGTCGCATTTTCGAAACCGAAACAAATCAATCCCTCCGCGCCATGCTGAGACGGGTAGTTGAAGATGGAACGGGTACCGAGGCATTCTATGCCCACGAAGGATACCTCGGCGGGAAAACAGGGACGACAAATGATTACCACGACCTTTGGTTTGTCGGCAGCAGCAGCACCTATACGACCGGCCTCTGGATGGGGCGAGATCAAAGGGAAAGCATCGTTTCTATGAGCGAAGCAAATGCGCATACAGGATTATGGCGCTCGATCATGGAACAGCTTCCTCAATAGCGGCGCTGTTCAAAGACAGCAGCCCGAGGTTCGACTCCTTTTGGGCGTCAGCGTTCCGCCGCAGCTTTTATTCAGGCACGCCGTACTGTAGAAACGAACAAACAAGATGGTGTCTTGCGGCAGCCATCGCTGCTTCCCTCGACATTACTTCTATCATGTTATCACGCGAACAAAACCCCCGCGGCTCCTTCTGCCGCGGGGGTTATCAAGTTCATGCAGGTGTCGGGACATAAACAGAGCTGTTCCTCGTAAAACCGAGGCTTCCTCTGGAGTCTTCGCTGACAGCAGCGGTGTTCTGGATTTTCACTAGATTGGCAGACTCGCAACCACACTGGTGTAGAGGCGTAGTAGAATATATCCGACAACGCTGAAGAACGCAGACCAGAAAAACAGATGGAAGAAAATCAACCCCATCAATCGGAATGGTCCCATCGTCATGCTTACTCGATATACGAAATAGATGAAATACACCGTACACGAGAGAAGAAAGGCGCCAGCGGCAAGCTGTATTTCAAAGCTGAGCAGAAGCGATGCGATCGAGCCTGCGAGGAAAATCCAGGATCCTTTTTTTACGATCCGGTAATCCACCCCTTCCTCTTCTTTAGAGAAAAAGAGCAGCGAAAGCTCATTGACCGTGTCTGCAATAAGCTTCAGCGCTGCAAACAGCATAAAGAAAAAGAGCCAGATCGTGATCACAATAGTGATCGTAATCCCCTGTTCGGAGAAAAATTCGACCATCCCGCTGTACAATCCTAGTTCCCGTAAATAGGACATGATCAGGGACTCCAGATAGACTGCTGCGGCGAGACTGAAGAAAACGATTGATATTAGTGGAAAATGACTTGTTAAGTACGCATTTCTCATCCGGCACGGCTCCTGTGTTTCAAGACTTATCTTCCTTATTATATCAGATATGGCGCACTCCAGGGGAACTTGAATAAGAAGGAATACGCCCGTGTCTATAGACACCGACAGACAGCCGCCATCTGGCTTTTATGAAAGCGTATCTACACTTGGTAAGAACAACAGCGCAAAGCCGCCTTCATTCTGCTGTGCCATTTCCTGCGCAGTAAAAAGCCGTCAGCACCCTCTCCGTATGGATAATGGAGAACGGGTGGCTGACGGGATGCATCTGTTTCCGCGTGCCTGCTGCTACAAATGATGTTTTGCTTCGTACTCAAAGATCTTATTGCTCTGTGTCGGGCTTGTATCCAGATTTTCTCTTCTCGGCTTGTGCGCCTTCTTGAAAGCATCGCTGTGAATCCAGTTTTCGTAATCTTCTCTGCTTTCCCATTTCGTTAAAACGACCGGATGATTTTCTTCTTCTTCAGGATGAAGAAACATGAAATCGAGGCATCCGGGTACCTCTCTCATCTTTTCAGCACTCTCGGAGAAACGAGAAGCTACATTCTCTCTGCCTTCAGGTGGAACGTGAAGCCGGTTCATGACAACGTACATTAAGACCCCTCCATCATCCTTAACAGGACGCAGTATTCGTTTCACTCGCCTTCATTATATCCCTTCGCAATATCGTCAACAAGGATCCAGCATCGATACTTTTCTTCCTACCTCGTTCATGGTATATTACAAGTAGACAGCTGATAAGGAGGCGGATGAGATGGACTTGATCCTCATTCTGGGTGTATGTCTCGTATTTCTCGTGTCGATCTTGACGGCAGGATACGATGCAAAAGCGAATAAAAACTAAACAATCCCCAGTCAAAGGCGCAGTGCGCCTTTTGTTGTTTGTAAAGAGTGCAGCTGCTGCAGGAACTTCAGTGGAGAACGAAACTCCGGCTATCCTCGAGAAGCGGGAGGACCAACGACCTCTTTTTAATACAAACAGAGACAAGCTTACTCGAACAAAAGCGCAGAGCGCCTTTTGTTCGGAACGGTGTGCGGCATCGCTGCAGGTTCTTAGAGGGATGCATGGGTTCTTCATGCTTCCCGAGCAGCCGGCTGCGCCGTTCCCCTGTATGAAAACTTATACATGCTTATACTTTTAAAAAACGCTTAGATCCTTCCGGGATCTAAGCGTTTTTCTTTGATAAGCGGACTACCATAATGGGCCGCTAAGGCTGCTGCGGCTCCTTGAGATCAAGAGGGTGAAAGTGCTGCTGCCGCATCGCCTCATAGACGAGAACCGCTGCCGCATTCGACAGATTGAGCGATCGTACATGGCTTGTCTGAGGAAGGTACAAACAAGGATACGAATATGCCTGCAGCAGTTCTTCCGGGAGTCCCGTCGTTTCCTTTCCGAATACAAAAAAATATGCTTCCTCCGTGTCGGAAAAGTCCCATTCCGTGTAAGAAGAGCCTCCTGTTGTTTCAACAAAATAAAACCGGGCCTCCGGCCATGCCGCAGCAAGGGAAGCAAAATTGTCATGATAATGCACGTTTACTTTCGGCCAGTAATCACATCCGGCTCTTTTTAACATGCGGTCCTCTGTCGAAAAGCCGAGAGGATGAATAAGGTGCAGATGACTGTTGGTTCCCGCACACGTCCGCGCAATATTTCCTGTATTCGCGGGTATTTCCGGTTCATGTAATACGATATGTACAGACATCAGCTCGTCCTTTCTTCAGCTGGAGATGGTGCCCAGCTGTTTGATGAAATGTTTGATTTCCTCTTCCTCAATATCACTGCCGATGATTTGATACCGGGGCATCTGTTTCGGCGTGTATTCATAAAGGTCATTCAGCCTGACAAACGTGAACTGCGTGGTTTCCGTATCAAGCATACTCCAGACACCGACAAAATCATCAATACGCATAATGTCTTCATTTTCCGGCAGAGCAGATGGATAGAGCTGTTCTGCACCGGTCAGATAACGACGGAGCAGATCATCATCCAGGCCTTGAATATATGGATCCTGTATGAGCTCCAGATGCCCTCTGCTCTCCAGACTGAATTCTGCAATAACGAGACTTTCTTCTTCGATAAATTCATTAAGTTTCCACTCTCCCGGCAGTTCTTCCGGGGCTATTACACGAAAGGGAGTCGCACGATCCGCTTCTGCAAAAGAAGCTTCACTGGCAGCGCAGCCGCCGAGCAGAAGCAGGATGCCTACAATTAAGTACTTCATCATCATTTACACAGCCTTTCCGCTGTTCTTCCCCCTCTCGTTTTCCTGCTTTTACATGGAAACGCTCGACACATGCTCTGCCTCGAGACGAATGAGCCTCTCTTTTATATCAAGTCCGCCGGCATAACCGACCAGCGAGCCATTTGCTCCGACGACACGATGACACGGGACGAGAATCGGTACTGGGTTTTTGTTATTGGCACCTCCGACAGCTCGGACGGCTTTCGGCACCCCCATGGCAGCGGCAATCTCTTTATAAGATCGGAGCTCACCATATGGGATTAATTGAAGCTGGTTCCAGACGAGCTTTTGAAACGTCGTCCCCTTCAGAGGCAGAGGAGTCTCAAAGGACCTTCTCGTTCCACGGAAGTATTCCTGCAGCTCTTGTTCCGCCTGCGTTAAATAAGGATGGGATTCTTCCAGCACCTCGTATTTTTCGTAACGAAGAGACTGCTTCCACGAGGCAATATCGCTATAGGCCGCGCGGACGATTCCTTGATCAGTGGCAGCGATAGTGATCGGTCCCGTCTCCATGTCCAGTTCACGGGCGAAGAGGTGTATCATGATTATTTTCCTCCAGGCGTATATTTAATCTCTCACAGGCTGCTGTTATTTCTTCGGAGGTTTCAGGATCCGTTTCTTCCGTCAGCGCCCGCGGCAGAGCAGCGCCGGAGGCTTCTGTATACTCCAGCATGCTGAGTGACCATGCCGCGGCCCCCCGAAGGACCGGCCGGGGATCATCATGAAGCACCTTGATCAGGGAAGGAACAGCAGACTGTTCTTTCAGCGTGCCCAAGGCCATGACCGCGTTCCGTTGAATCGGTTTTTTCCCTCTCCAAGAGCCTGCCATAGTGCCATAAAGCCGTTTAAATTCTCTATTGGAAAGGAACAGCAGCGGTTCAAGCAGGGGCTTCACTTTCTCTGGGTCCGGCTCCAACTCTTCGTGACGATGTTCGTCGATACCTTTATTCTCCGGACATACCGTCTGGCACGTATCACAGCCGTACACCCGGTTTCCAATCTTCTTCCGAAACCGTTCCGGCACGGAAGTTTTTGTCTGCGTTAAAAAGGCGATACAGCTTCCAGCGTCCAGCTGTCCCCCCTGCACCAGTGCTCCTGTAGGACAGGCATCGATGCATTTGGTACACGTTCCACACTGTTCTTCCAGCGGGACATCCGGTTCGAGGGAGATAGATGTAATCATTTCCCCTAAATATACATAGGATCCAAACTCGGGAGTGATGATTGCACAGTTTTTAGCAGACCACCCGATGCCGGCACGTTCAGCTACGGCGCGGTCCGCCAGCTCCCCGGTATCCACCATCGATCTCGTTCGGACTCCCGGAATCTTTTCCGCAAGAAACGTTTCCAGCGCTGCAAGCTTCCTGCGGAGCACATCATGGTAATCTTCCCCCCAGGAGGCACGGCAGAAAACACCGCGTCTCGCACCCTTTTTGGAAGGCGGGGATTCCTTCAGCTTCGATGGGTACGCAATCGCAATGGAGATAATCGTCTTTGCCTCTCCGAGCAGTAGAGCAGGTTCTGTTCTCTCCTCAATCGACCCTTTTTCAAACCCGGACTCATATTCGTTTTCCTGCTGCGTCTGCAGCCGGTCTTTTAATGTCAAAAACGGATCCGCACTGGCGAAACCGATTTTATCAATGCCAATGTCTTCCGCAAATTGCTTGATTTCTTCTTTTAAGTGTTCCACGATATCCTCCCAAAAAAAGCAGTAATCTTCCCTTCGGAAATCACTGCAGGCACGGACAACAATGTACATGGAGAAGTCTACACCCGCCGTCAATGGATGTCAAATCCGTCGATAAAATAAAAAAAGCACCGGAAACCGGTGTTTAGACACTATTGGTAGCGAAGGTGGGATTCGAACCCACAAGCCCGAAGGCACGGCATTTTGAGTGCCGCGTGTATGCCAGTTCCACCACTTCGCCCTGTTTTATAAAGTTGGTGCCGAGGGCCGGACTCGAACCGGCACGGTAGTATACCTACCGCAGGATTTTAAGTCCTGTGTGTCTGCCAATTCCACCACCCCGGCAGGGACTCTCCCATGTAACGCATCAAATATGTATGGAGGCGACAACCGGATTCGAACCGGTGATGGAGGTTTTGCAGACCTCTGCCTTACCACTTGGCTATGCCGCCTCAACATGGAGCGGGAAACGGGATTCGAACCCGCGACCCCCACCTTGGCAAGGTGGTGCTCTACCACTGAGCTATTCCCGCAGGAATGGCAGGGCTAGCAGGATTCGAACCTGCGAGTCACGGAATCAAAATCCGATGCCTTACCGCTTGGCTATAGCCCTATTATATAAGATGGGGCGGCTGATGGGAATCGAACCCACGAATGCCGGAATCACAATCCGGTGCGTTAACCACTTCGCCACAACCGCCAGGATGAGTGGAATGGTGGAGGGGGAGAGATTCGAACTCCCGAACCCGAAGGAGCGGATTTACAGTCCGCCGCGTTTGGCCAACTTCGCTACCCCTCCACGCGTCTAATCCGTTATTTTACCTTTGTACTGCTTGTATGGAGCAAAAGATAAAATGGTGCTGGCCAGAGGACTTGAACCCCCAACCTACTGATTACAAGTCAGTTGCTCTACCAATTGAGCTAGGCCAGCATAGTGGTGGCTCGGGACGGAATCGAACCGCCGACACACGGATTTTCAGTCCGTTGCTCTACCGACTGAGCTACCGAGCCGTTATGTAATTGGTTGCGGGGGATGGATTTGAACCATCGACCTTTGGGTTATGAGCCCAACGAGCTACCAGACTGCTCCACCCCGCGGCGGTATGAATGGTGGAGGATGACAGGCTCGAACTGCCGACCCCCTGCTTGTAAGGCAGGTGCTCTCCCAACTGAGCTAATCCTCCATATAGAAATTCAGCAGCGTCCTACTTTCGCAGGGGGAGAGCCCCCAACTATCATCGGCGCTGGAGAGCTTAACTTCCGTGTTCGGCATGGGAACGGGTGTGACCTCTCCGCTGTTGCTGCTGAATATTGTTGGTGACCCGTACGGGATTCGAACCCGTGTTACCGCCGTGAAAGGGCGGTGTCTTAACCACTTGACCAACGGGCCTTATCTGGCGGAGAGCGAGGGATTCGAACCCTCGGTACGGGATAAAACCGCACACACGATTTCCAATCGTGCTCCTTAAGCCACTCGGACAGCTCTCCAGATTGATGGCTCCACCGGTAGGATTCGAACCTACGACCCATCGGTTAACAGCCGATTGCTCTACCACTGAGCTACGGTGGAACGGGAAAAGTAAAGAGGTTATGTTCCTTCTAAGTAAAATCTATCCTCTCAAAACTGGATAACGCGCTGCGAATCGTGCATGATCGGTGTCTTAGTCTTCCGCGTCCAAAATCACTTGGTTAAGTCCTCGATCGATTAGTATCTCTCAGCTTCACGTGTCGCCACGCGTCCACACGAGACCTATCTACCTCATCATCTCTGAGGGATCTTACTCACTTTCGTGATGGGAAATCTCATCTTGAGGGGGGCTTCATGCTTAGATGCTTTCAGCACTTATCCCGTCCACACGTAGCTACCCAGCGATGCTCCTGGCGGAACAACTGGTACACCAGCGGTGTGTCCATCCCGGTCCTCTCGTACTAAGGACAGCTCCTCTCAAATTTCCTGCGCCCG
>NZ_AUCK01000030.1 GCF_000429725.1 Alkalicoccus chagannorensis DSM 18086
GCTCTTGAGCGAGTGCTTCAGCACACTCGGTGGCAGATAGCAGTTTCGACTGGCGTTCAGCCTCTTTTTTCTTCTGCTCTGCCCGGATCTCCCCAACCCATCGTTTCAAGGTTCCGTAAGGAACATTCAAATAGTCAGCGACCTCCGATATCTTTCTTCCGTCTTGAATAACGTGCTTGGCCACGTAATCCCGAAATTCTCGAGAGTGATGCTTACTTTGATTTTTCGCCATGATGTTCCTCCTGCTCGTTTGATTTAACTCTCATTAAATCATGGCTCACTTTGTCTTGCACTTATTATGCTAACTTCAGCTTCTGCCCGGAATGCCGACGCTTCGCCCGGGTTTTGAGCCACGATGCACGTCAGCCCCTCATCCACCTAACCCCTTCCTGCACCGGCTGCCGTGGCAGTCGGCGGAAATGAGGTTATCGACGTTTGTGCTGCGGTTGATCCAAATCCTAGTCGCTTCATCAATCGTTTGCGTCGCTTCGGCTCGTTGAGCGGGCGGCCTGACGCCGTATGTGGGTCGCCCGCCGGAATTTTTGAGCCACGCGGCTGTTTTTGAGCCACCTCGCGACAGCTTCGGTCCGCTTTGATCTGGAATGCCGACGCTTCGCCCGGGTTTTGAGCCACGAAGCCCGTCAGCCCCTCATCCACCTAACCCCTTCCTGCTCCGGCTGCCACGGCAGCCGGCGGAAACCAGCTCATCGACGCTTGTGCTGCGGTTGATCCAAATGCGAGTCGCTTCACCAACCTTTTGCGTCGCTTTGGTTCATGGAGCGGGCGGCCCGGCGCCGCATGCGGGTCGCCCGCCGGAAATTTTGAGCCACACTGCTGTTTTTGAGCCACCTCGCGACAGCTTTGGGCCGCTTTGATCTGGAATGCCGACGCTTCACCCGGATTTTGAGCCACAGTCACAGCCACAGCTGCCCCCCCCCTCATCACTCCCCTCAAACCAAAAACACCGCAGCCTGTTTTCGGCTGCGGTGCGTTTTTCTATCTATGTACATCCATCACGTCACGGGAGGACGATCGGCGAACAGGCTGCTGAGGATCGAATGCGCCCGGTACAGCTGATGCTCCATCGTCTGCGATGATACCGGCACCTCGTGCACGGCGCCGTTGACAAACCGCAGGCGCGATGTGCCCCGGCGCTCGGACGGCTCCTGAGCTGCGACGAGCCGCGGGTTGATCCAGTGGTTCTCCCACTTCGCCTCGCCGTGCGTCGGAAACAGCAGCAGCGCATCCCGCTCGCGCACGAGAATCGGCGTCCGCTGCTTGTAGCGGAACCGCCAGCGTATGGCACCGGCGCGCCCTTCCAGCGTCGAGCCCCCGTCCAGACAGCCTGCCTCCATGATCTGCTTCGGTTCAAGATCCACCAACAATGTCGATTCCATTTCCACTACTTTCGTACCACCTTCCGGGCGCAGCGCCGGACACAGCATCATCGTCTCCTGACTAACTTGATAGATCGTTTTCTTCACGTTTCTCGCTCCGTTCGATTATTTATCCGCTCCCGCGGATCATTCCGACTTTGTATACGCTTTCGCTTTTGTTTAAAAAGAGAAGCGCGATGCCCGCATGCGGCCCCCTCCCGCCGTCCGTTGGACAACAGGTGCTCCTTTCTCTATACGAGCAGGGCGATGCTTTTTTACCACAGAGCCGGTTCTTTTATACTATAGCACATTCTAGATCCAGCGCAAGCCTTTTTCTCCTAAAAATTTCTTTTATCAAGTATATATTCCCTTTTTATCCTGGGTAAAAATGATTTTCGCTGTGGGGAAATCCGCTTTTCTGCTGTTCGCGGACAGCCGCCGGAAGCGCGATACTGAGGCTACCGCGGAATACAGACCGGTGCGCACCGGGCGAAGGATCTGGAGATGACGTTTGAAGAAGTGGAAGCACAGTTTATGCCCATGGTGTATGGGGCGCTGCGGCGCTGGAAGCTGCAGGGGGAGGCCGAGGAGTTTGAGCAGACGGGGCGGATTGCGCTCTATGAGGCGTGGCAGAAGTTCGACGGAGACAAGGGGGCGTTTGCGCCGTTTGCGCAGAGCTATGTGAACGGGCGCATTCGGCAGCAGCTGACGCGCCAGAACCGGGAGCGCGAACGGTTTGCCTGCACGCCGCCGGAGATCATGGAGCTGCACGATGCCCCGGCGCCGGGGAGAGAATCGCAGCTCGAGCTCCGCGACGTGATCGCGCGGATGCCGCTCAGTGAACGCCAGCGCTGCTGGCTGATCGGCTACGTGCTCGACAACTTGACGGTGCGAGAAATCGCCGAGCGCGAGGACGTGTCGATCGAAACCGTGAAATCGTGGCGCAAAGAAGCGAAGAAAAAGCTCGCCGCGTGGGAGTATATTGATGAGGTAAGGCAGAAATAAGAGAGCATGGGCAGCTGTTTTCATTCATTTTCAACGATCAAAAAAAGAAGCAGCCCGGCGATTCCCGGGTTGCTTCCTTAAGATATCGATTTTACAGACGCTTGGCGCCGATATAGTTCGAGCTCCAGTACGATTCGTTCAAGCTGGATACCGTGACGCCGGTAGAAGATCCTGCGTGAACAAATTCGTTGTTACCCATGTAAATGCCCGCATGAGATGGGCCGCTGCGTGTTTCAAAGAAGACGATATCTCCTGGCTGCGGAGTCGACACCGACGTCCCTGCATCCCACATGCCGGCTACCGTGCGTGGAATGTTCTCGCCGTTCTGTTCAAATGCGTAGTTGATAAACCCGCTGCAGTCAAATCCTGCTGGCGTCGTGCCGCCCCACTGATACGGGCTTCCTACGACGTCTGTTCCCGCGGATACAACACCGCTCCCACCAGCATTATTGTTGGTGGATGTAGCTCCTGCAACTTCTCCACTTCCATTGGAAGACGCTCCGAGTGCACTCATCGTAGATGGTCCCGCAACGCCGTAGAAGCTGCCGGCCGGGCTCGATAGGCCTTGATCACTCTGGAAAGACTGCACCGCTGCCTCGGTCTGAGGACCGAACGTGCCGCCATGATTTTGTGTCGGCTCCATGTAGCCTTCTTCTGCGAGGGCATCCTGCAGATCGGCAACGTCGCTGCCAGTGTCCCCGATGCTTAGTGCTGACGCTGCCTGCGGTGCTGCGAAAATGGCCCCTGCGACTGCGATACTCATAACAAACTTTTTCATGATCTATTCTCTCCCCTTGTGTAAAAATTGAAGTATAAAACCCGTTAAAAATATGCTTTATTTGCTCAACAGGTTTCATCCTACTTGATAGCGGGTATATACGTAAGGGGTTTAAATGAATCGTAATGTAACTTAAAAAGCCTGTAATAGCTTGTAACAAAAAAGAACCTCGATGGGTCTCCATCCATACGGGGAGCCTTGGATCATCGTTCCGATATTCTTATTACATAGAAAGAAAGCGCAGTGGAGAAGTCCTCTCCCTGCGCTTTCTTTACGTACTATTTTGTATTTCCTACAGCAGATGCTTTTGCTTTTTTCGACTGCAGGATTTGTATTATGACGTTGTCTGTCCCGAGCACCACTTTGTATGAGGTCCTAAAGAACGGGCACCTTGATGCTTGATTGATCAGCGTCCTCATATCGCTCAAACCATGATAATACTATAAATATGTATTCACACACATAGAAGCTTCTGCGACAGCCGAAGGGGAACTTTCATCAAAATGACAGCAGCGTCATACGTGCTGCAGATGATCGCTGCGAACCAACCTACAAAGCACTAGAAAGAGAGCCCAAAGCAGCGCTGGTCTTCTCTCTCACTATATGGTAATAATACCCCTCCCTCTTCGTCCAGGGATTCAGCAGTCGAAGAATACTGCGGTCGGATGCACCCAGGAAGAGCAGCTCGAAATCTTTCCGGCGCAGAGGCTCTTGAATGAGAAGTCCAATGTCGTGCAGCGCCTGTAGATGGGACGTTCGTGACCGATATCGGCAGGAGAAACACCCCCAGGATAGTTTCCTCCGTCGAAGAGGTTCTTTCCCACAGGAGGGGCAAGGGATCGGGCCCATCACTTCCCTCCGATCAAGTTGAAACCGATGCAGAAGGTCAGCCCCCGTTTCTCGATTGGCGTGCTCGATATCGCTGCAGAGCTTTCTCAGTTGTTCTTTTGATATGTATCTTTTGCTGTGCTCAATCATCAGCTTCCTCACTCTGGAAGGTAAATTTACCGCGTGATAGATGCCGGACTCCGTTTTGGGAGCGTCAATCTGAGCCTGATCCTGCGAAACAAGCACATGATAGAGGACAGGAAGCGAGACTTGCATCCGCTTCTCCACCCACTTTCTCAAGTGGAAAGCCTGTCGCTCACTCTGCCGCAGCGGGCAGCTGAACGTATTCGTCTCGCCATTCCACGTGCGCAGCAGCTGCCCCCTTTCGGTATCAAACTGAAGGTAACCGGCGATATGTTTCACTTCACCGACGAGCAGGAAAAAGGGCGTCACAAGCAGCAGGTCGATCTGAAATTTTTCATTCTGTATGGGCGATCGGAGGTGGATCTGTCGGAAAACGTGGACGCCATCCGGCATCATAGAAAGCTGCATCGCGAGAGATTTTTCACCGGAAAAGCCGACGTGAAAACGCCGCAGATAATCCGAAATCTCCTCTCGTTTTGGGTGCTGCTGCGGCAGTCTCCGCAGCAACGCTTCCAATTGATCGATGATAATAGGTCGTCTCAGTTCCGGCAGCTCCATCGCATCGCCTCCTCGTTTTGGTTATCTATATCATAGCAGGTTTGAACGAAAAGGCAAACATATATTCTTACTTCATTTACATTTATCGAGGAATCGCTGGGCGACCATACTGCTCTCATATGATGCCGCATCCGAGCTCCTCACTCGAACAAGTTACTGCGGCCTGCTCTCCCGGCGCGGTCTTGCGCCGGCGAAAACCTCGTCGACTCGCCCTGCCAAGCTCGTCGCCTGTACCTGGAAACCTCGACGCCCCGCCGCGAAAGGCTGTCGCCCCGAGGAAAAAGCTCGCCAAACGGTCGCTACCTCGCCACCGGAGAGAAGAGGTACGTCGAGGTACGCTCCCAACCTCGTCGACTCACCACCCCCACCTCGCCAAACCACAACACCTCAATAACCTCTTTTCCGCGCCGACACGGCTGGATGCCGCATACGGGATCCTCACTCGAACAAGGAACAGCGGCCCGCTCTCCCGGCGCGTTCTCTTCGCCGGCGAAAACCTGGTCGACTCGCCCTGCCAAGGTAGTCGCCTGCAACCCGAAACCTCGACGCCCCGCCGCGAAAGGCTGTCGCCCCGAGGAAAAAGCTCGACAAACGGTCGCTACCTCGCCACCGGAGAGAAGAGGTACGTCGAGGTATGCTCCCGACCCTGTCGACTCACTACCCCAACCTCGCCAAACCACAACACCTCAATAACCTCTTTTCCGGCCGACACGGCTGGATGCCGCATACGGGATCCTCACTCGAACAAGTTACTGCGGCCTGCTCTCCCGGCGCTCGTCTTGCGCCGGCGAAAACCTGGTCGACTCGCCCTGCCAAGGTAGTCGCCCGCACCTCAAAACCTCGACGCCCCGCGGCAAAAGGCTGTCGCCCCGAGCAAAAAGCTCGTCAAACGGTCGCTACCTCGCCACTGGAAGGAAGAGGTACGTCGAGGTATGCTCCCGACCTCGTCGACTCGCAGCCCCAACCTCGCCAAACCACAACACCTCAATAACCTCTTTCCTGCGCCGACACGGCTGGATGCCGCATACGGGATCCTCACTCGAACAAGGTACTGCAGACCGCTCTCCCGGCGGTGGTCTCTGCGCCGGCGAAAACCTGGTCGACTCGCCCTGCCAAGGTAGTCGCCTGCACCCGGAAACCTCGACGCCCCTCGGCGAAAGGGTGTCGCCCCGAGGAAAAAGCTCGCCAAACGATCGCTACCTCGCCACTGGAAGGAAGAGGTACGTCGAGGTATGCTCCCAACCTCGTCGACTCATCCCCTAAACCTCGCCGCACCACCACTACCGCCAACCAAAAAGAACCGGCTCTGCAGCCGGTCCTCTCTTCCACCTAAAAAAACAAATCCCACGCTTCGTCTTCATCGATCACCCGGCTCGTCTTTTTCTCTGCATTCTCGAGCATGCGTGCCATCTTCTGCTCGACGCTCTCCTTAATCAGCACGTCGACGTCGATGTCGCGCAGGCGGAAAAACAGCATCGGGTCCTCATCGAACCGGGCGCCAATCCCGCAGAGGGCGGCGGTGACGTGCTTGCACATGTCGGCAATGTCGTAGCAGCTGCAGTCAAAGTGAATCTCGCGGCTTGTCGGAAACAGCCCTTCTCCCCGCAGCGCAAAGAGCTCCCGCAGCTCCTTCGGAAACCGGCCTTCCAGCAGCTCTTCCATGCTGTTCAGCTGCCCCTCGCAGTAGTGGAGCAGCCGCTGCCACGTCGCTTCGGGCATCGGATCGATCGCCACGACCACCTCGTACGGCTTTCTTCCGCTCCCCTGCACGAGCGCTTTCACGGCACCGTCGCCGATCTGCAGATCAATCACCGCCCCCTGGCGGACGTACGTCCTGCCGCGGGAAATGCGGTTGCTGTGATCGGCGTACATCTCCAGGTTTTTGTTCCACGCTTTTCCCCACCACGTCGTCGCAATCGTCTGGCCCGCGATCTCGACAGGGGCTGCGTGCGGGCTGCTTTTCCTCAGATTGGCAAGCGCCTGCCGCGCCCGTGCCTGGCGTTCTTCGGCGGATACATACGTTGGATAATCATCAAAGAAGCTCATCGGCGGGCCTCCGTTTCCTGTAATTGAAATAAGTTGAGCAGCTCGTCGTTATCCAGCTCCGTGATCCACGCCTCACCGGAAGAAGACAGCATATCTTCCGCCAGCCGGCGCTTGTCCTCGATCATCCGGTCGATGTTTTCCTCGATCGTGCCGGCCGTCACGAACGTATGCACGACGACGTTCTTTTCCTGGCCGATGCGGAACGCGCGGTCGGTCGCCTGATTTTCCACCGCCGGATTCCACCAGCGGTCCAGATGGATCACATGGTTCGCCGCCGTTAAATTGAGCCCGACGCCGCCCGCTTTCAGCGACAGCACCATGAACGGCACGTAGGCATCGCCGTTGAACCGCTCCACGAGCGCCGCCCGCTTCGATACCGGCGT
Source organism: Alkalicoccus chagannorensis DSM 18086 (assembly GCF_000429725.1). Lineage (GTDB taxonomy): Bacteria > Bacillota > Bacilli > Bacillales > Salisediminibacteriaceae > Alkalicoccus > Alkalicoccus chagannorensis. The sequence continues at coordinate 7,119 of NZ_AUCK01000030.1, forward strand.
GCTCCCGTCGAGCGTCAGCCCTTCCCGCTCGAACACCGTCTCCAGAAACCGCGCCACCGGCTCGACCATCTCCTTGAACTGGGTGAAAATCAGCACGCGCTCGCGCTTTTCATAGATCGTCGCACAGAGCTCCTTCAGCTGCTCGAACTTGCCGCTGTGGGACGGCTTATACTCGCCGAGCCCCATGTAATGATCCGGATGGTTGCAGATCTGCTTGAACTTCATCATGCTGCTGAGGATGAGCCCTTTCCGGTCAATCCCCTCCGCGTCCTCCAGCTTCTCCTCCAGGTCGCGGACGAGCCGCTTGTACAGCACCACCTGCTGCTTCGCGAGCGCCGGGTACGTCTTCCGCTCGATTTTCTCCGGCAGATCCGAAATCACCTGTTTGTCCGTTTTCAGCCGGCGCAGAATGAACGGATTCACGACCGAGCGCAGGCGCGCATAGCTTACGTCGCCGTCCTCGAGCTTCTTTGTCAGCTGCTTGAACTCCGCCGGCGACCCGAGCAGACCAGCGTTCAAAAAGTCGAAGAGTGACCAGAGATCCCGCAGGCTGTTTTCTATCGGCGTCCCCGTGAGCGCCACTTTCCAGCCGGCCTGCAGCTGCTTCACCGCTTTCGTCTGCTTCGTGTTCGGATTTTTGATCGCCTGCGCTTCGTCCAGGATGACGTGATCCCAGCGGACCGAGGCGAGATCTTCCCTTCTCGCCGCCATGCCGTACGTCGTCATGTACACGTCCGTGCCGTCCGCGACATCCACCGCATCCTTCGAGCTCGTGATCATCGTATACGTCAGGCTCGGCGCGAACGTCTCGATCTCCTTTTTCCAGTTGCCCATGAGCGACGCCGGCAGCACGAGGAGCGTACGGGTCCCCGGGGTCGTCTGCCGCTGCTTGTCCAGAAGCGCGATGACCTGCACGGTTTTCCCGAGCCCCATGTCATCCGCGAGGCACGCCCCGAGGCCGAGCGTGCGCATGTACTGCAGCCAGTCGAAGCCGTGCTGCTGGTACGGACGCAGCTCAGCCGTGAAATCCGTCCCCGTCTCCTCTGCCGTCATCGAAGCAGGATGCGCCAGCTGCCCGCGGACGCGATCGAGCCACTCGCCGTGCGTCACGTCGAGCGTAATGAGCTCCTCGTCAATCTCGAGCTCCTCTCCGGCCTGCAGCTGCAGCCGCATCGCTTCCGCAAACGTGTAGCCCCCATCGAGCAGCGCCGCGGTCTTCTCATACGCCTCGAGCGTCGCCTGCAGCTTCTCGTGATCGACTTCGACCCACTTGCCTTTGATCATCGTGAGCCCGTCCGCCTGCTGCAGCAGCGCACGGACCTCCTCCTCGCTCATCGGCACGCCGTCCACGTGCATCTCCGGCTGACACGACAGCAGCGCCTCCATCCCGAGATGCCTCGGCGGCTCCTCCCCGACCTTCACCGTCAGCTTCGGCGTGCTGCTCCTCTTCCGCCACCAGTCCGGCATCCGACAGAGAATCCCCGCCTCCTCATACAGCGGAATTTCCTTCAAAAACGTGTACGCCTCCGCCGCCGTCAGCTGCAGTGGATGAAACAATTCCCCCCGTTCAACAAATTGGGAAATAAGGGTGCTCTGCTCGGCCGCCTGACTCACCGTCGACAACAGCCGGAGCAGGCCGTCGGTGCGCCCCTCATACTCGCGCAGCGCATGTTTCAGCGGGAGGTGCGACGCGTCTGCTTCTTCGGGACGGTACGTCGCTAAAAACGCGAACGGGTACTCCTCCGATTTCCGCTCCACTAAGTGAAAAAAGATCCGGCCCATCGCGTGCAGACGATCGTCCTGCGAAGACAGAAAGTCCACAGCGCCCTGCCCGGACGCCGCCTGCTCCTCGGCAAACACGGCCGACAGCCGTTCGAAGACGAGCGCGACCCACGCGGCATCCACGTGATCACTGCCGATCACATACGGCACGCGCTCGACCACCGCGGCGGTCTCCTCCGTCGAGGGGAGAAACCGCTCCCTGTCGTCCAGATCGGCTTCCGGTGTTTTCGTGAGATGCTGAATAAACAGGCGGCTCACGTAGTGGAGAAACCGCAGCGACTCGTGCATTTTCTTCGGCTCCCGTTGAAAGCCGAAGTAAAACAGCATGCGGAAACGGTCCTCCTCATACAGCCGCAGCAGCGCCTGCAGCTGCTCCTGCTCTGCCTCCGGCAGCTTCGCCTTTTTCACCGGAGCCCCGTCCAGCGTAAATCCTTCCGCCGTCACATACGCTGTCCACTCCTGTAGAGATACCGCCGTACCCGTCGCCATCAAGAACGCCCCCTTGTCGTGTGTACCTGTGCTACCTTCATTTTGTCCTACCCCGCGGGAGTTTTCAATAAGAAGATAGAAGGGAAAGCCACTCTTTTCCGGCGCGGTCTTGCGCCGGCGAAAACCTGGTCGACTCGCCTGCCAAGGTAGTCGCCCGCACCCGGAAACCTCGACGCCCCGCGGCGAAAGGCTGTCGCCCCGAGCAAAAAGCTCGCCAAACGATCCCTACCTCGCCACTGGAAGGAAGAGGTACGTCGAGGTATGCTCCCGACCTCGTCGACTCGCAGCCCCAACCTCGCCAAACCACAACACCTCAATAACCTCTTTTCCGCGCCGACACGGCTGAATGCCGCATACGAGATTCCCATCGAACAAGGATCAGCAGCCTGCTCTCCCGGCGCGGTCTTGCGCCAGCGAAAACCTCGTCGACTCGCCCTACCAAGGTAGTCGCCCGCACCTCAAAACCTCGACGCCCCGCGGCGAAAGGGTGTCGCCCCGAGGAAAAAGCTCGCCAAACGGTCGCTACCTCGCCACTGGAGGCGAGAGGTACGTCGAGGTACGCTCTCAACCTCGTCGACTCATCCCCTCAACCTCGCCAAACCACAACACCTCATCAACCTCTTTTCCGCGCCGACACGGCTGGATGCCGCATACGAGATCCTCACTGGAACAAAGTGCAGCCTGCTCTCCCGGCGCGGTCTCTGCGCCGGCGAAAACCTCGTCGACTCGCCCTGCCAAGGTAGTCGCCTGCACCCCGAAACCTCGACGCCCCGCGGCGAAAGGCTGTCGCCCCGAGCAAAAAGCTCGCCAAACGGTCGCTACCTCGCCACTGGAGAGGAGAGGTACGTCGAGGTATGCTCCCAACCTCGTCGACTCGCGGCTCCAACCTCGCCAAACATTTCACCTTTTCCACACACAAAAACAGCTGCCAACGCTGGCAGCTGCTCTGTCTCTCTATAATTCCAAATGCTCCTGCAGTTCGTCGCTCACGCGCTGTCGTTCGTCGTCTGGGACGATCAAGTACCAGATGCCGTCGATGCGCTCGCCTGCGCCGGTGAGCTCGAGGATTTCCTGGTTGTAGCGGGTGTCGGCGTAATGCTGCTGGAGCTGGATCATCTCCTCGAGCTCGAGGTTCGTGCGGACGTGCTCCCGCATCGACGTGAGAATCGCGCGGATGTTCGTGATGTTGCTGAACTGGGCGCCCTCCCGGATCATCGCGGTGACGACCTCCCGCTGCCGTGCGTTCCGGCCCAGATCGCCGGCAGGATCCTCCTGCCTCATCCGCACGAAGGAGAGGGCTTCCTCTCCGGAGAGAGCGATGTCTCCGACAGGAAAAGCGTGCTGATTTTCTTCGAAGGCCAGCTCGTTGTGGACGGTAATGCCACCGAGCGTGTCAATGACGTCCTGAAGGCCGTCCATGTTCACCGATACGACGTAATCAATGGGAATGCCGAAGTAGTCCTCCACGGTGCGCATCGCCATGTCCGCTCCGCCGAACGCATAGGCATGGTTGACTTTGTCCTCGCCTTCACGGCCGGCGAGGGGCATCCGGGTGTCCCGGGGCAGGCTGACCATGCGCATCGAATCCTCTTTCGGATTAACGGTCACCACCATCATCGTATCCGTCCGACCGGCGTCGGACGCTTCCGCATCCACCCCGAGCAGCAGAAACGACGCGGGCTGTCCGCCGTCCAAATCGACGTCGGCTTCCCGTAAATCCGACTTCTCCCGATCCAGCTGTTCGTGCATTTCGCCGGCGACCGTGTTCTCCACCGACTGGTACAACCAGAAAGCTGCGCCGCCGATCACCAACAGCACTACCGCCAACAAACTGCCTGCCACGACCAACAGCTTTTTCATGCCGATCTCCCCCGTCTTTTTGAGGTGAATGGATATTTCTTTCAGTATAGAGCGGGAACCAGGATAATACAAGCAGGCTAATGGTCCTTTTCTATAAGGAAGCCTCGACCTTTTCTGTCATAAAGTGAAAGACAGCTGACATCTGCCTGTGATGTCGTCGTGATACAATGGAGTGGAATCTTTAGGGAGGGATACATAATGAAGAAAACACTAGGAGTGACGCTCGCCGCTGTTCTCGGGACGGTGCTGTTTGCACAGGAGCCCGCGGCAGCGGAAGATCGACGGCATCTGGACGGGGCGATCCATAAGAACGACCGTGTCCTTGTTCCGATGCGAGCGGTAGCAGAAGAACTAGGAGCGCAGGTCACGTGGATTCAAGAAGAGCAGGCGATTGAGATCACTGATGATGACAACAGCCTCCGCTTTCAAATTGACAATCCAACGGCAGACATTAACGGCGAAGCCGAGACGTTGGAGCAGGCTCCCATTCTAGAAGACAATACCACGATGGTTCCGGTGCGCTGGCTGGCCAACACCTTTGGTACTTCTGTCTATTGGTCTTCCTCAAACCAGCACGTGGGGCTGTCGGGATATTTCACTCCTCTACGTGTGCATATCGGCACCTATGACCCTGTACCATTAACAGAGGAGGAGCTGAACGAGCTGCTGCAGGTCATCTACCAGATGAGGGATTTGTCGCAGTTCGATCAGCTGCAGCAGACGTTCCGCCCGTATGTGACAAGGTCGCTAATGAATGAGATTCTCTACGACCGCAATCCATCTCAAGTCAGGCATGACATTAGTGAGATCTTTGATCGCGACGATCACGTGATTCGTTACTTATCGAGTGACCGCGTCTATGTAAGAAGCCAAGGTGGGGGCAATCATTCGCACACGATGGAACTGCAGCGAGAAGACGGACGCTGGAAGATGGATGAGCTGCGTGCTGCTTACACCCCTTTCCGTCCATAGTCATGCCTGAACCCGACCTCGGTCGGGTTCTTTTTTTATCATCCTTCCTCCTACAGCTTCTCCTCGGCTGCGTCCCGGAACACTTTCGGCGTCACGCCGACCGCTTTATGGAATTGGCGCGTGAAGTAGCTTTGGCTGGAGAACTGCAGGTAGGTGGCAATGTCCATGATCGAACCCGACGTGAAGCGCAGCATGATTTTCGCCTCTTCGATCCGCTCCTGCAGAATATAGGTCTGAATCGTGACCCCGACCTCCTGCTTGAAACGACGCGACAAATAGTTCGGGTGCAGCTGCACGAATTCGGCAAGCTGATGGAGGTCCAGTGGTTCATGCAGATGATCATCAATGTACGACTGGCAGGCAAGCACCGCCTGTGACTGGTTTGCAGCGTGATGCTGGCGGATACGCTGGAAAAAGTCATCGAAGATCTTCTCCTCCAGCTCTTTCAATAGCGCTGTCTGCTCCAGCGATTCGATCCGGAGGATGTAGTCATCACTCAACGTATACAGCTCCCCCTGCCGAAGCCCTTCCTCCGCGGCTGTACGCGTCAGCAGTGCCACCGCAATAATCAGCTTATTTTTATACGCCCGCACGGGATTCTGGTTGCCGAGATCTGCCTCCGGATACTGCCGGATCTCTTCTAGGATGTGAAACGCTTTCGGATTCCCCCTCGCGAAGAGCCGCAGGAAGTCCTTTTCCAGTGTATACGGTTGATGCGTAAATGATTCCTCCCGGTACTTGATCCGTAGTTGTTCCGTCCTCTCCTGCATCGCATCCCCCTCCATGCTGTCGCACTTGTAGTGTCAGTATACTGAAAGGGACCGGGACTTTCTACGTGTCACCTGCAATAGCGGAGAGAAACCTACACAAGTGGAAAAAGCTTGTATTCCTGCCGTTTTCAGCGGACCAGCCCCGCCATGCCGCCACTAGGAAAAATCACACCCCATGTTCGAATTGTGCTAAAAATGTCGCTTCAGTGTCAAAGCCCTTGTGACGAACGTGCTATAAAGAAAGAAACCACACCAAGAGAGGGGCAGAAAGTATGGGCGTAAAAACAAAAGCAGTTGCAGCTGCAGCACTGTTTTCCACCATGATCGCCGGGATAACCGGCGCCGTTCAGGCACAGCCACAAGACGAGCAGACACTCCAGGAGCAGGCCGCCGGGGACACTGTACAATTTGCAGGGAGCCAGTGGATTCTGCTCGACCCGGAAGAAGGACTGCTGATACGGCGATTTTCCGCCGGAAACCGGCAGTGGAACTCGAGCGACAGCGGAAGCTACAACGCCTCGTCTATACGCAGCTACTTGGAAGGCAGCTTTTACAACAGCATCGACGAGCCTTACCAAAGCCGCATCGAAGAGAGAACCTTCCCATCAGACACGGAGAACATCGAAGGGATCGAATCCGAAACCAACGCGAAAGAGGCCAGAGTCTCCCTCCTGACAGTCTCGCAAATGCAGGAGTACCAGGATTTCATTAATTTCTCCACGCCATTCACCTGGCTCCGCAACTACAACCAGGGGTCCGCTGTCACCTTCAGCAACAACCAGGGTATCCGGTATATTTATGTAGCCAAATCGGACAGTCTACCCGTCCACCCCGTCCTCCACGTCGATGACGAGACGTTTGTCGATACGAACGACAACAACACGCTCATCTTCGAGAACGACGAGCCAGTCGACATCTCGATCACCCCAAACGGTTCCGATTGGACGACCTCCGTCGAAGCGGACGTAGAGGTCGAAGCGGCCTTCAGCGGTGTGGATCCTCAAAGCCTTCAGTTTGCGTGGGCCCCAGAAGAGGAGACGCCGGAGGAAGCGGATTTCGCGCCGTTCACTTCTGGAGAGAGCGTGTCGCTGCCGGAGAACCTGACCGCCAGCGGGCCGTACGTCCTGCACGTGAGAGCGGCCGATTATTGGAATAACGAAGTGAGCGACACATCGGATGTCTTCTTCTACGACGGCACCTCCCCGGACAGTCCGCACATCGAGCTCCAGGCCGATTCGGATGTACCGACGCAGGAAAACATCACGATCCATGCCGCGATCGACGCTGAAGATCTGACGCTGGAACAGCAGGCGTGGGGGGCTGGCTCTCTCGAGACGGACGATTTCGCCGACGGAGCCGGTGAGGTTCTCGAGGATAGCAGCTTTACCGTAGAAGAAAACGGGACGTATACCGTCTTCGCCCAGGACGAAGCCGGCAATACCTCCGTCGAGGAAATCGACATCGACCTCATCGATCGGGAAGCTCCCTCCTTGACGTTCGCCCTTTCGCCGGATACACCGACGAAAGACAGCGTCGACGTCCTCGTCGACGCCGACGGGAACGGCAGCGCCATCGATACGCTTCTCTGGGCGGATGACACGAACAGTGCCGAGGACATACAAACCATCGGTACCAACTTCGAGGACCGCTTCACCGTCGAAGAGAACGGGACCTTCATCGTCTATGCGAAAGACGAGGCAGGGAACGAAACCGTCGAAGACATCGACGTCACCAACCTCGTTCTGGACCCGCCTACCATCACCACGACCTTGGAGCCGAACACGTTAACGAACCAGCCGGTAGACATTCTCGTCGACACCAACGTGCAGCGCGAAGCGGCGGGCAATCAGCTGGAAACATCGGCGTGGGCAGCAGGTTCTTATACCGCTGAAGACTTTCCAGCAGACAGCACGGCCTTCACCGAATCGTTTGTCGTCGATGCGAATGGGACGTACACTATTTTGATCGAAGACCTTGCGGGTCACCAAGTCACGAAACAGGTGCCCGTCTCCTCCATCTGGCAGGAAAGCCCGGACATCGCGTTTGACGTAACGCCTGCTGCACCGACGAGTGACCCCGTGACCATCGACGTCACCGCGGTCCCTGACGGAGAGGCGGAAGGCAACACCATCGACCAGCTTCTCTGGGCAGAGGGCGAGCAGCAGACAGCTGACATGCCAGCGCAGGGCGAGGACATCTCGCAGGCGCAGGCGTTTACCGTCACCGAGAACGATACGTACACCGTCTATGCCCGCGATGCTCTCGGCAATGAAGGAACAGCGTCAATCACGATCGATCACATCCTGGACAGCGACGCTGCGCTGCAGGCGCTCAAACTCGAAGTCGATGGCGAACCGCTCCACTTCGATCCGGCATTCGATGCGGAAACAGACGCCTACAGCGCCCGGGTTTCCCATCGGATCCGCAGCGTCGACGTACTGCCGGTCCCGTCGTCGGACACCGCGACGGTCAACATCAACGACGAGCCGCACGAGGACCGCACATCCGTGGACCTCGCAACGGGCACCAACACCATCGACGTGACGGTCCAAGCGGAAGACACCGACATTGAACAGACGTACAGCATCAGCCTCACCCGCCGGGCTTCCCCGCGCCAGCCGGAGCCGGAAGAAGCCGCTTTCGCCCCGACGTTCACGTGGACGCAGGGGGACGAGCACATAGAGCTTCCCATCGAGGTGGAAATAGAATCCCTGCCTGACGGCCGCACGGGGGCCAGTGTCACCTTTACGGCAGCGCAGCTAGCGGACGTACTCGCGTCTTTAGACAAGGCTGATCGCGGTGACTTCGTGTTCAGCCTCCCCGAGGAGGTATATGAGGAAGCGGACGAATGGCAGATCGCCTTCTCCGAAGAGGCAGCCGTCCTCCTCCAGGACACCGGGCAGACGTTCGTGCTCGATACACCGGACGCCCGCCTTGCCTTACCGCCGCTCCCAGACGGAGAAGAGCCGGAAGCCCTGTCGTTTTTGATTGATACGCTGCAGGAGGACGCGGTCGATACGCTGACGACGCGCGTAGAGACCTCCGACATCGTCGAAGAAGCGGCTTCCGGAGAAGCGGTACGCGTCATCGGCTCGCCGGTGCGGATCGAAACCGAGCACGCAGACCGTCCGACCCAGCTTATTTTCCCCGTCGACGCTGACGCAGACGACCTTGCCGAGGTGCTCGCCTCTACCGGCGTGTACATCGAACGGGACGACGGGACAACCTTCCACGAAGCACAGCGCTACGAGGACGAAAACGGGGATCTGCTAGGAATCGGCCTTGACGTAGACGCGTTCAGTACGTTCGCCCTCGTCGAAGTCGATCCGACAACGTTGACCTACGAGGCCTACATGGAAGGCTTTGAAGACCATACCTTCCGTCCAGAACACGCATCGAAACGGGCGGAGATCGCCAAGATGCTTGCCGCGACTGTCGATCACGACGCAGCAGCTCCGTCCTATCCGGACCTTTCCTCGGACCACTGGGCCGCTGCCGCCATCGGGACCGTCACCGCCGAAGGATGGATGGAAGGCGATCCAACCGGGTTCTTCCGTCCAGAGCAAGACGTCACCCGGGCGGAAATGGCCGCCATCGCAGTACGAAAAGCCGGAATCGAATCACAAACGAACGAAGCTGCGTTTGCTGACACAACCGGACACTGGGGCCAGGAGGCCATTGCCACGGCGGAATCAGCCGGCCTCCTGATCGGCTACGCCGACGGCACCTTCCGCCCGGATCAGACGATCACCCGGGCCGAAGCCGTCACCATCATGAACCGGGTGTACGACCGCCCAGCCTTCCCGTCCACCGACAGCCCATGGCAGGACGTCTCTGCCGGACACTGGGCCTTCGATGCGATACATTCCGCTTCCGCGGATTTCCAGACGGAGAAGCCACTGTTTGGAGAAGAAGTGTTACGAAACGAAGAATAAATTATAAGAGAAAAGCACATGTCCCACTGACGGGGATATGTGCTTTTCTCCTTTCAAACCAATAGCATGCTATTCATCAAGCAAGGACGCACCGACGATTAAGATGCTGCAGTCTCTTCAGCTATGCTCGTCCGCCACCGGCCGCCTTTTTCGCGAAATTGTTTCACTGAAAGCTTTGTTAGCCCCCGTTACCACGGCAAGTACTATGTATGATCGGCACAAGCTTTAACCCTTCTTTCTCCAACCTTCCGGTTTTGGAGAAGGGGAAAGACATTTTCTCCCTTCTTCAAGAAGGAGGCCGACTTCCTGCTTGAAGCGCCGGGACAAATAATTCGGGTGCAACAGGACGATGTCGCCGAGCTACTGGAGATTGAGCTGTTCATGCAGATGCGAGTCAATAAATTTCAATCGTTGTCATCAGCACTTTCTTTCCATTAATAGTTTTTCATAGGAGATCATCAATCACAACTTACTCAAGAATCTTAGAACGATTATGAATGAACTAAAAGTTATTACAATCCAGCACTTAATTGACACCTACTCCTATATAGAAGGTAGCGAATGTCGTTCCACCTCCACGATTTTCGAAATGATAGTTATCAATAGGAATTCCTTTCAAAGTGATATTATCATTAGATAAAACGTCATTTACATGCTTATAGAGTAAAAAAATAGAGTCATTATAATTTTCGTCTACTATATGAATATATGTTGTATCTCCAATGAGTGATTGATCTTGGTAGATATCTACCACATCGCCACCGATCTCATATTTTTCACCTTGATGATCTTCAATGTTTTTTTCTATCTCTCTTGAATCGACTGGATTGAAATCTAAGTCAGGATTACCTTCCAAAATTTCTTCCTCGAGCTTTTCCACCACGTCCCATGCATGATTATCTTCGCTCAAATCAATTTCACTATCCGTAAGGAAGTCAATGTCACTAGCAACTTGATGGATAAATGTTTCCGTATCCTCTGTTTCTTCTTCGTTTTCGTTAAATATGATTTCTTCTTCCCATGAATCATTCTCATTTTCATCAGCATAAGTAGTGAAATCATTTTCATCTACAGTAATATTCTCAGGTTCAGACGGTGTAATAGCCGCCATTAAGAAAAGAGTTACCAGGCTTGCTCCAATAATTATCAGACTGCGCTTTTTCTCTTTTTTGAATATAAAGCTAACAATTAAAGATATAAACCCTACTAATGCAGACAAAATTGCTAGAAAGCCAATTAATGCGACCATAGAACCCCTCCTTTTTATCAAATTATACATCAAATCTTTATTTAACCGTATGATTTTCCATAAATAATTTATTTTTTCCTTAAATTCCTATTATATAAATCTTTTATTCAAAGAAAGTCTCAAATGTGTCACATGACAATTCCCTACACAAACAGGGAAACGAACTAGTTAAATATCTTTTATAAATATAATGCTTCCTATAGTGAGCAATGGATAAGAGGTGCAACTCCACCCGAGAAACTGAGTCTTCATTACCAACAATCGTCTTCATTAAAATATGCTCAACACTTCACATAACTGATTAAATTAAAGATTCCGGCACCTGTCAGGCACCGGAACTCCACCGCTTTCGTATTAATAAATAAAAACTAATCCCAACAAAGGCACCTATCCCATCAATCACAACATCGCTAACTTCGCCGGACCTACCCGGGATGAACGTTTGATGGTACTCATCCGAGGCGGCGTAGACAACACAGATGATCAGCGCGGTCCAGCCAGGGCGTCGGGCTCGACTTTGCTTCAGCGCATGCACAACGAGGATACCCAGCACGAACTAAATCGTCACATGAGCAGCTTTACGAACGAAGCCGTGGAGTCCGTCGATATCAAAAGAGACATATCCAAGCTTCAGCATCCCCCCCTGTCTCCACCAGCAGCTGCATGACGCCACTGCTCCACTCACTGGAGGCGGAGGCCGGCTGGTGGGAGAGAAAGAAGATCAGTCCCATCCAGCTGAGGACGGCCAGCCATGCTATTCCTCTATGCAAACCTGCCGCCTACTTCTTCAGCGCTGCCAGCTGCTCCTGCACTTTCTGCTGCTCGCGTGTGACGGGGCGGCGGCCGATGGAGTGGTATTCTACCCCTGCTGCCTGCATGCTATCCGGGCTGTAGATGTTGCGGCCGTCGTAGACGAGCGGCGTGCGCATCCAGGCGCGGTAACTCTCCGGGTTGACGGTCTTTACTTCTCCCCACTCGGTGAAGATAAAGCAGACGTTTGCATCCTGCAGCGCGTCTGCTGCGGAAGCCGTATAGGTGATGCGCCCTTTGCCGTGCTGCCCTTCCGGGTGAACCTTCGCGAAGTTGTCGGCCCCGACGGGATCGAACGCGTAAATGTCGGCTCCCTGCTCTAAGAGCTTCGGCACGTTAACGAGTGATGCGGCCTCACGCAGGTCGTCCGTTCCCGGCTTGAACGTCAGACCCAGCACTGCGACCTTCAGGCCGTTGAACGTAATGAGACGCTTACTCGCCTTCTGATACAGCATCGTCTTCTGGTTTTCGTTCACGTTGATCGCCGACTGCACCGTCTGCAGCTCGTAGCCGTTCTGCTTTGCGATGTAGTCGAGCGCCTTCGTATCCTTCGGAAAGCAGGAGCCGCCATACCCGATCCCGGCGTTCAAAAACTTCTGCCCGATGCGGTCATCAAAGCTCATCCCTTCCGCCACGTCCTGAATGTCAGCGCCGACGAGTTCACAAAGATTCGCAATGTCGTTCATGTACGAAATCTTCAGCGCGAGAAAGTCATTGGACGCGTACTTGATCATTTCCGCTGACCGGCGGTTCACCGAGACGATCGGCAGTTCAAACGGCTCGTAAATATCCTGCAGCAGCTGCTCAGCCCAAGCACTCTCCGTACCGATAACAATCCGCTCCGCCTGCAGCGTATCTTTCACCGCCGACCCCTGCGCGAGAAACTCCGGATTGGAGGCTACTTCAATATGCACGTCGTTCACGCGAAAATCTTCGATAAACTGCTCCACTTTGTCGTTCGTTCCGACCGGCACCGTGGACTTCACGACGGCGAGGCAGTCGTGCTCGACCGATTCCGCAATCTGACGCGCGACGGTCGCAATGTACGTGAGATCCGCCGAGCCGTCCGCCTGCTCCGGTGTCCCGACACCGATAAAGACGGCATCCGCCTGCTGATACGCAGCCTGATAATCCGTCGTATACTGCAGGCGCCCTGCATCGTTGTTTTTCTGCATCAACTCTTCCAGTCCGTCTTCATGGATCGGCGAGACGCCGCTCCGCATGAGGGCCACCTTCGCTTCGTCGATATCGACACACATCACCTGGTGTCCCTTTTCCGCAAAACAAACGCCGGCCACGAGACCGACGTACCCTGTACCTGCCACTGCGATATTCGCCATGTTTACTCCTCCTTACAAAATAAAAAAGACCCTCCGAAGAGCGCCTTTACTTTACATTATAATAATCCTTGTACCAGGCTACGAACTTCCCAAGTCCCTCGTCAATGGTCGTCGTCGGTGCAAAACCGGTATCCCGCTTCAGTTCATCAATATCCGCATACGTCGCTTCCACATCCCCCGGCTGCATCGGCAGATACTCTTTCTCCGCTTCCATGCCTAAGTGCTTCTCCAACGTTTCAATAAAGTCCATGAGTTTCACCGGCTGATTGTTCCCGATGTTATACACCTTGTATGGAGCGTAGCTCTCGCTCGCTACAGGACGCTCCCGGTCAAAGTCCGGATTCCCCTGCGGCGGTTGATCCAGCAGCCTCACAATACCATCGACAATATCATCGATATACGTAAAGTCCCGCATCATATCGCCGTTGTTGAAAATCTGGATCGGCTCGCCGTTGACGATTTTATTCGTAAACGAGTAATACGCCATATCCGGTCGCCCCATCGGCCCGTAAACCGTAAAGAAACGAAGTCCCGTTGTCGGGATGTTATACAAGTGACTATATGTATGAGCCATCAGCTCGTTGGACTTTTTTGTTGCTGCATACAAGCTTACCGGGTGATTCACTTCATCCGTTGTCGAAAAAGGCATCTTTTGATTCGCACCGTAAACCGAGCTGGAAGATGCGTAAATCAAATGCTTCACGTCATAATGACGGCAAGCCTCAAGGACATTCACAAACCCAACGAGGTTTGAATCTACATAGGCATGCGGGTTCTCAATGCTATAGCGAACACCTGCCTGCGCTGCTAGGTTAATGACGACATCAATCTTATTGTATTCAAAGATTTGATTAAAACCATCTCGATCAGCAAGGTCTACTTGGTAAAAAGAAAAATCATCATACTTCTTTAGGTAAGCAAGGCGATCCTTCTTTAACTTTGTGTCATAATATTCATTAATACTATCGACACCGATAACTAGTTGACCTCCGTCCATTAAGCGTTTTGATAAATACATGCCAATGAAGCCTGCTGCGCCAGTAATTAATATCAAAATAGTCTACACCTTTCTTTTGAGAACAAATATAATATTTATATTCGTTCAAATAATCTATTTTTAAATGCACTTTCATTTATAATTGCATCTATTGCAATTCTTTCTGCTTCCACCTCACCATTTCTAGTCGTATCAATCTCTACAACTCCACAATCGAACATATTAGCTATTTTTTTAAACTTTATATTATCTTCTTCTATTCTTGAAATATCTTTTTCTCCTTTTCTCTTAAATAATACATCTGAATCACCTGTAAGAAGAATAATCAAATCTGGTTCTGGTAGAATATTATTGTATATAATTTTTACAATTTTACTATTTGACATCTTTGACCATCCTGGAATTCTATCGATAAGAACTAAACGATATTTTGCATTCCTTCTCCCTTTTAAAACTCGTAATAATAGTTCAAATGGTAATACAGAAGATCTAAATATTAATTTCCCAACATTACCTTTGATATTTCTATTTAAGGCTGAAATCGCACTAATTTCCCAGCCTTCATCACCAGTCCCTAAATATAAACTTTTCATCTTCACAGGAAGGTTTTTCTTTATATTTTTGATCAAAGTCGTCTTACCTGTACCATCAGTTCCTAAAATTATGACTTTATAACCGAATCCGTAATTATCTTTCTTTTGGAAAGGTGAATAATCTTTTTTTTCTAAAAGCCATTTTTTTAAATCAACGTCTTTACCATCCTTCATTTTTTCATATACTTCATAATATTCATTCAACTTTTCATCAATTATTTTTTTTTCAGAACTATATTTTAAAAGCGATAATAATTCTTCTAAATGCCTCTGTTCGACTTTCTGTTTTTCATAAAATATATGCGCTAGATATAATTCGATTGAGTCAGTAGGTTGCGGGACCCTTGCGAAATCACAGTTTAATGAAGTGTTCAGTAAAATTTCATCAACGCTTTTCTTGGGGAAGAACATTTTATTTTTTTTATCCATGAAAAGCAATTCAAATTTCACATCTAAATAAATCACTTCATTATTGTCAAAAAAATAATAAAAGTCTCGAAAATTATAATTTGACGGTTCAGTTCTTTTCAACCAATTTTGCTCATTCAATATAGCTAAAAATTGCTTTTTATTTTCTTTGGATACAAATAAATCAATATCACCGTTTTTATTAAGATTAAAAAAATTAGTTAAAATGAAATAATCAAGTTTATTTTTATTCATTTCTTCAAATAAATTTCTTAACACTTTTATTTTCCCCATTTTCATCCCTACTCATCTTATAAATATTTATAATTTCATTTTTTATTTTCACATATACAAACGCAAAGTAACTCGTAGTAAATAAAACAGTAATAAATATAAATGAATATACGCCAATGTTTATTTCTAAAACTATTATTATTACCTTTATTAAAATCGCAGGAATTAGACTTGCGTATAAAGGGAGTACTAGAACTCTTGCTATATCTTGTATATTAACGCCAATAAATTTGTTCATGTATTTTTGAAAAGTTATTCTTGATATTGTGATATGAATAAGTGTTGCCACTGCCGCACCATTTATCCCGAAATAGGTTATTCCTGCATAAAGCAAGGGAATTGCAATGAGTAATGTATTAAATAACATTATTCTAAAACTATATTTAGGCTTACCAATCGCCTTCAATATTTCTGACGGAGTTCCAGCTATTGCAAAAATAATACTGGCAAGTGACAGAATCGAAAGTGAAAAAGCAGCATCAATCCATAACTCACCTATAAAAATGTTCAAAATATCATAAGAAAAAAACATAAGAAACACAAAAAAAGGAAAAGTGACTATAGCATTATATTTAGTAGTACTTAAATAATATTGTTTTAACTGAAGTTTATCATCTTGAATTTTGCTATATATTGGAAACATGACTTTATTAATTATTGAATATATCTTAGATCTAGTGGTTTCAGTTATCAGAAATACAATTGTATAAAGTCCCACTGCATGGGGGCTTAGTAATTTTCCTATTAATAAATAATCTACGTTATTCCTGAAAAAATAAATAATTGACGTTCCCATAGTATAAATACTAAAGTTAAATATGCTTCTTAAAGCACTAATTGAAAAAATAAACTTAGGCTTCCATTTAGTCGCACCCCATAAAAACGGAACGGTTATCAAGGGGATGGCTACACTTTGAAAAACTATACTCCAAATACCTGCTCCTAATAAAGCTAAAATAATAGAAATGAGACTCGCTATAACTGTTGCAGTTGATGTTGCAGTAGCTATTTTTTTGAAATTAAGTTCTCGGGTAAGAATCACACGATGAATTAAGTTCAAGGGGTTAATCAATAACGCAACTGACAAAGCAATTGTAACTGTATATAGTTCGGGCTCGTTGTAAAACCAAACTGTAAATGGAGCAATCCCAAAAATAACTAGAGTAAATAAAGCAAGACTAAATAATATTGAAAACCAAAAAACGGTACTAAAATGGGTATCGTTCAATTGATTCGATTTTCTCTGTATGAGAGCAGGTTTAAATCCCGAGTCATTAATTACTTTGAACAAACCAGTAAAGACAACAGCCATTCCAACTAATCCAAAATATTCGGGTACTAATAATCTCGCTAAAATTAATTTCACAAGAATACTAGATCCTTGACTCACCATAACCATAATACTATTCCATAAGAGTCCACTTGCTATTTTACGATTAAAGTTGTTAGGTTTATCATCATTGCTCATACTAATCAATCCATTCTATTAACCAGATAATCTTCTGCTACTATCACTAAATTTTTTTTAACGCATCAAACCAAATCATCACTTTCTTTTTAGCAGTTTCATACTCTGTATTTTCCTCAATCATTTCATATAAACCAGATAGCCTTGCTTCAATCAATTCACATTTAAAAATATCGAACAAATGCAAATTATTACGTAAAATTTCAATTTCCTCGCTTATTATATTATTATTACAAACAATTGATTTTTCGGATAAAGTGTTTACTATTATATTTTTTGTGATACTTTCAGGACAAGATTTTATATCTGTCCTTAAGAAAAAATATATGAGATCGTGTAAAATCCATCTTTTTTTATAATATAACCAATCAATAACATATATATGATCCCCATCTGAATATATATTCGAGTCAGTAAGATCTCCATGAGAATCTCCAATCTTTATGTAAATGTCATCAATATTTTCTACCTCGTCTTTTATATTACTTAGGAATAAATTAATTTGATAACTTATATCTTTATCATTGATTAACTCACTATTTTCTTTAATTGAATTAATTAATTCAACATAGTACAAGGATGCGGTAACTAATTTATTATTCTTTATTTGAACAGAGTAATACTTATCCCAAAACAACCGTCTATTTTCCTCTTTAGTCTGATCAATTTTTCTTGCGTTAATAAATTTTTCCTTTATAACAGCCCTATTAATTTTGTTGATAAAACTTAAGCCGGGTGTAAAGTAATACTTACTGGCTTTCTCCACCCTTTCTTTTATATTCATAAATGTACTGTCCGGCATTTTAGTGCTATATTCTGTTAATACATATCCTTTTTCCGGGTTAAATACTTTTATACCCGAAGGTTTCACTTTGATCAAAAAATCTCCTTGCAAATCACAAGAAATATATTTATTGCTTTTCTTTATGTAATTCATAACAAAAAAAGTCGTCAAAATAATTATTATTTTTAGTAAATATTCCATTTCTCTAAAATACTTATTCCTGTTATAATTTACTGAAATTATAGGATTTCCGTATTTTTTCAATGTTTTAAAGTGCTTAAATATGGAACTCTTATTATATAAATACAGTCCATTTATTGTGTGAATATATACCCTCAAATTTTCACCTACTTAAAATACTGATTAATTTAAATAAACTTACTTTCATCAAAAGTAATGGATTGAATTTGTCACTAACTCTCATTCGGTATCTTTCTATCTTATATTTATTCATATAAATCTGACTTCTACTCATTTTCATTTCATACTTTTTTATAAAATTATTTATGCCGATCATCATATTTTTTGGGTCAGTCAACCTTTCACCACCATCCCTATGAATAAGAGCAATCATTTTCTCATTTACAATAACAGCGTTGTCTCCATTTTTCATAATTAGATCAATAATCAAAGATTTATCTTCACTCGTTTTTAATGTTATATCGTACCCGCCTAAACCTAAGAATTCTTTTTTTCTTATTATCGTATTCGGCCCCCCAATACCTGGGTTTTTTATAAACAGCTCTTCTAGTGCTAGTTTTCCTTTAGGTGATTTATAATCTCTTCTGCTCTTTGTTTCCTCGTCATAAATTACTTTTTTCCCTAAAACACTAATGACTTCTGGGTTGCTTGAGATTGTTTTATTCGCCTCGAAAAGATATCTTTCATCCCACGAATCATCATCATCTAAAAACGCTATCCATTCATTAGAAGCAACAGTGGCACCTATATTTCTTGCTTGTGAAACACCTGCACTTACAACTGTCTCAATCACACGAACATTTTTAAAATTCTCTAATTTAATTTTATTGGATAAGGGCTTATCCCCATTATTAATTATTAAAATTTCGTCCGGATAATATATTTGATCATTCAATCTGTTTGCGTTTAACTCCAATTTATCTTCTCTATTATAAGTCGGGATTACTACTGTAAACATTTGATCCTCCTATTCAAAGAGACAATGCATAATCTATAGCCTTGATATATTTTGTCCTCTTTTGATTCGATAAATCCCCTTTGTATATAACTTGTTTGTTTAATTCTAATATAGCTCTATTCAAAACATAAGCAAACTTTACTTGATTTGAAGTAATTGAAAATCGATTCATTAAATCTATTATTTTTTTATATTTATTAAAATTAATACCCTTTATAACATTTACCCAACTATCATTTATTTCCTCACATTCTTTTCTAACATAAAGATGAATAATATCTAGCACATATGAATTATTTTCTTGGAAATACTCCCAATCAATGAGCCTATATCCACCATTTTTATTCTTTATTATATTACCTATATGCAAGTCACCATGAGCTGATGTTAGTGGCAAATAAATTGAGGAAGACTTGATTTTAATCTCTTTTCTTTCTTTACAATTAACATTTAATACTGAAAATAATTGATTAAAATTTAATATTTCAAAAAAACTGTATGTATCCGCTGATTTGTTATTAGTAATAATCGAATCGCAAACTCCCTCAAATCCTTGTACCTCAACATAGTTTATTGTTTGGCCCTTTTCAGTTGTCAAAATCAGTTGTCCTTTATTATAAGGAACAAACGGACTCCACCTCGCGTCGTTAAAAGCCTTCTGCATTCCATCTTTTTTAGCCATAATTTTCTTATATCCTTTGAAGCTAAGAGGGATCTCATATACAAAATCACTTGTAAAAATCATTTTTGTTCTCATACGTCCCAACTAAACCTTTCCTACTACAAAATCTAGTATTCTTTTTAACTTTACGGCTCTTGCAGACCATGTATAATTATCCACCAAATCAACATATGCGTTTCTTACTTTCTTTTCTATGTTTTCTTCTGATTTATTTTTAATTAAATTAATATTATCTTTCCAGCAATCTAAGTTATTTGGATGACACAAAAATGAATTGTCTTTATTTAGAACTTCTCTAATAACCGGTATATCAGATGCTATTATTGGTTTTTGAGAAGCCATATACTCAAATAATTTGAGCGGAGACATCCATTGAGTAATCTCTTGATTACCTTTTGAATAGACCTTATTAGAATAAGGTGCTATTAATACATCCATAGCTTGTCTGTAACTCTCAGTTTGATCGAATGGTACTTGCCCATAGAAAATTATATTGCTTTGATTTGTAATTTTATCCTTCCAATCTTTAATTTCTTTAACGCTGCCTCCAATTATATGAAACTTAACATCAGGAATTATTTTTGATAATTCTAATATAATCTCCATACCCTTCCCTGGATACAGACTACCTACATAACCAACATTAAAATTATTATCCTTAAATTTAGCGTTAACTTCTATTTCAGTGATATCTGCTCCGTCGTGCAAAACCGATATATCTTCATCAGTCAAATTTGGAAATTCTCTTATATACTTCTTCTTTAAAGATTCAGAAATCACTATTAATTTCTTGAAATTAGGGGACTTAACTAATTTCCTTTCCATGTTTACTCTGAGTTTAGAAAAAGGAAACGCATGAGCCTCATAAAATATTGATATTCCCTTATTTCTTAGCATAAATAAACTAAACAAATCTCTGCCATAAAAAACATCATCTTTTTCTGGATCCTTCATGATTTTATTCAGAGTATACAAGTATTGTAAGTTACCTGTTTTCCTTGTGAATTTTTGGTTGATTCTAACTATTTCAAAATCCCCATCTACGTCATATTGTTGTTTTACGTGTTTATTCGAAAAGTTTACTTCCCCTTGCCTTCCATATAATATAACTCCGTTAACTAATCCACTAAGCGCATTACACATTTTCATTACATGCACCGTATTTGCTTGGTTCGATGGTATTATTGAATTTGAGAAATAATAGATTTTCATTGCTTCACCTTCATGTTGTTTTTAGTAAAAATAACTATTCCAAGAATTACTATAAATAATATACCTTCTATCCGTACTTGAAAGATACTCTGAGTAAACAATTGATGCGTGAGCAAATATATTATTAGGCTTTGAAGAAAAATATCCCCTTTATTTCGGATTGTCAAATTTCTAATAATTGATAGAATAAATAAAGCAAAGATTAATAGATAAAGCAATCCAAAATCACTTAACCATCTAATATACGAATTATGGGGGGATCTTCCAATATAATCCTGGAAATACCCATATCCATTCCCGAATATTGTATTGTATAAATAATTGTTGTCTAAAATCACAAAAGTATTTATCCATATATCAAACCTTTGATTATCGAGGCTATCTAACCTTACAATTTCGTTCACGAATCTATCAGAGAAAATATTATCCATTCGAGAGATTAATAAAATCAAGACTCCTGTAAAAAGGAATATAAATACTAAATGTTTTTTTTTCATCTTTTTATTTAGCTGTATAGTGCTTATCACATAGAACGCTAAAGCTAGAATTAATGAGACTAGAGCCCCCTTGCTGCCCGATAGAACGACTCCTATTAATAAAAAAATAATCAATATTTTATTGGTGATACATGTTTTTTTGTTTTTTAAAAATCCACTAATAAAGATCGATGAAATAACACCGATTGCAACCGCTGATCCGAATCGATTAGGATTACCATACCATCCATATAATCTCGGGTACTCTTTTAATTGATAAAAATTGTTATTAATTAACTGTAACTCACCTAAAGTATATAAAAGAGCAGCAAAAATTAATGAAATTACAGATATCACTATAAATAACCTTCCAAGATCTTCAGTACTCTTATCTCTATTAAAATTGATAGTATGCAAATATAGAAAAACCATTAATAAAATCGCTAAATTAAAAAATATGATTACAGATACGAATCTGAAACTGTCAGGATAAAATAATGATGGTAACACCATAAAAAATAACAATACAAAAAATAACAATATAACTTCACTTTGAATTTTTAATTTCGAATTAAAGACTTCGTTTTTTCCATAAGTAAATAATTTTAGCGTTAAATATATTATGAGTATAGTTAAAAAAACATACCCCAAATGACTTTGTTCCGTATTCACACCGTATCCTCTTACGTTTGTGACTAATGTAAAATTGTATACCATAATTATAAATAATGATAATACGATAAAGTTATAATAACTTGTTTTAGTTGTTACATTCTTATTTTTCATTTGTCATACAACTTTCTCTAACAATGTTGTAAAAATCAAAATACGAATCAGACATTATCTTCGATGAAAACCTCTCTTTTGCATAATTATGGATTTCACTATTTGATATAAAGTTGTATTTGTGTAAAGCGTCACTCAAACCATGTTTTAAACTGTTCGGATTCTCATTCGAAAAATACGTTGTGTATTTATCGGTTTTTAGCTCAAGATGTGGGCCAATATCTGATAATATTAAAGGTAATCCCATTGAAATTGCTTCTAAAACGGTGTTAGGTAATCCTTCGGAATACGAGCTCGAAACAAAAATATCACTAATCATTAAGTATTCTCTCACATCTTTTACCTCTCCAGTAAAAGTTATACTACTGTTACCTGACCACTTATCTTTCAAATTTTCTAATAAAGGACCTCCACCAACTATCAACAGTTTTGTGTTCTCTAAATTTGCCCTGTTAAATTGCTCACAAATAACCCCCATATTCTTTCTAGGAATAATTGATCCAACTGAAATGAAAATATCTTCTTCTTTTATAAAACCAAATTCCTCTCTCATTTTATACTTTGACTTTTCATTAACTGGGGCATATTTGCTAGTGTCGACTCCATTTTGAATCACTTTCATTTTTATATTGTGAGTCGATAATTTATTTTCAAGAGCTTTTGAACAGGCTACCGGAAATGGGGTTTGACGAAATGTATTTATATGTTTCCTAGCCATAAAAGCCCCTTTTATCCTCCCAAATTTACTTGGATAGTCCTCCCAAGGATAATTTCGAGCTGTTGCAACATGATTAGGTTTATTTAATTTAGATACTATAGAATCTGCTCTAATTCCTTGTGTATGAATTACATCGTACGTATTCGCAATAAGATGATTCTTTATCATATTCTTTAATGTGAATAATCCTTTTAGCCTTCCTTGCCTAAGTTGAATTATTTCGATATTCAATTTTTTAAAATCGTTTTCAAGTGTTTCGTTGGGTTCAGAAGAAATTGTCATCAATGTTATTTTTTTGTCTTGATTACTCCTTATTATGTTATATAGTTGATTAGTAGGTCCTGTCTTAGCAAGTGTAGAAACTATATATAGCACCTTCATAATATCACCCCTCATTTATTTATTTTGTATAAGTTTCTTTTACCTTCAAAAACTGCATCAACGCAAATTGAAGTGCTTTTACGATTCCATCTTGGGTGTAGATCACACCTAAAATCATTATCATATTTAAATGGCGCAAATACCTTAGCTGCAATCTCTTCCTGTTTTCCATCCATTACATAAAGCTTACACACTCTAGCTCTATCTGGATAAGTATCGGTGATTGCCTTCTTCCCATCAGGTGAATAACTAGGGTGTCCATCTTGAGTTAATTCATCCCATATTTGATGGATACTATGAGTTTGATCTTTTATCAAATAATACCCATTACCACTATCTTTCTTATTTGCATATGCAATGACCTCTTCATCATTTTTCCAGTTACAATGGGACACCATGCCATCGTCTAACAAATTATACATATCAGTCCCATCAATGGTAGATGAAACTAACCTGGTGAATTTCTTATTACCAAGATACCACCTGTGTAATACGATAAATCTGTTTCCACTTGGGTTCAGCATAAGATGATTTACTTTATGTTCGGCATTTTTCATTTCTTCTTTATGCTCAAAGTCATAGAAATCAGTATATTGAAGAATAGGATTAATAACCCCATTAGTTAAATCAATTTTCCATATACATGTAGCATCAGGGCACATAACTCCCTCTGTAAAATCGGCTTTGTTTGAATAGCCATAACCCGGCCTCATCCGATGAAGACGAGAAAAATCTAACGTTATTGCGGTTCTCCCATCTGGGCTAACACTATAAACAGGTTTAGATACCACTGTTTGTTCACCTGTATTTAAATCGTAAATGATCGAGCAATATTCACTATCCCGAAAATCATTATAAATAATGCGACTCTCATGATCCGGTCCTAACCATTGAAGCATACAACCTTGCTGCACATTCCAAGTATTGGTCTTGCCAATTATCTTAATTTCATTGTCTTTTTCCGTATCAATTAATATGATATCAGCTGGTTCCTTAGGGGCTACTGACTTTGTTGTATCTTTTACTCTTAGGCACAACATGTATCGATCCGTTGCATCCCATGGAGATTTATCATAATAGCCAAAGAAGTATTCGAAATCGTCATCCGGTGTCACTCTTACTAAATCACCTTCATACTTCACTTTTTTAGAGATTGCATACATACTAAATTGATAAACTCTCTTCATCGCTTTTTTAACTAAAGGGAATTTCGAGAGGTACGAGTTCACTTTTGATTCGATGCCCATATTACTCACGTTCCTCAACTACTATTTTTTATTTCTTAAGTATTTATCTGATAACATCTCCAGCAATTTAATTGGCGCAATGAATATAATTGTCTGACTTAAAGTTACTATAATTAAATCATTTAAACCTGAATAACCTTTTCTCCAAAACGAATAAATCATTTGAATATAGCTGCTGCACTTGGTCCAGCTCTTTCTTCTTTTCAAATTGTCGCTATTCGCTCTGAACAGGAGTAAAGACTTGCTTAGATTTGAACTTTCATAACCAGCATTTATGATATGGATAAACAGATCTAAATCTTGGTTTCTTCTGAAATCTTTGTAACCGCCCATTTTCAATATGACGCTTCTTTTATACATCACTGTAGGATGGTTGAATGGATTTCTTCTTCTTCCGAATCGTAATATCTCTTGATGAGTACTAGGTACAACTCTTGATGAAACGATATTATCAGGACTATCATAAAATTCATCAATATTGGTCCCCGAAATTACTAAATCCTGTTTTGCTTCAAACTCGTTTAACTGAAGTTCACATCGTTCAGGTAATGAAATATCGTCCGTATCCATTCGGGCTACCAATTCATTTCTACAAGCTTTCAACCCTTCGTTTAAAGCTAAGCCTAACCCTACATTTTTCTTCAATGGGACAACGGTAAATCTATTTTCATGAATGGAAGAGTAGGATGTAATCACTTCATCAAGTTCTCTCGATAATTCACCGTCTTTTACTATAACGATTTGATCAGGTTCAATGCTTTGTTTAAGCATACTTTCAATACTCTCTTTAAAGTTTTCAGGTTTTTCATTCTTATAAATTGACATTAACACACTATATTTATTGTCAAAACTAGTCACTATTTAACTCCTTCAGATAATCTAACTGCTTCAGCGCGAGAAAAAGTTTCACAAAGTTCTGAAATTGATTTGTCGTAGATTAAAGTACCAAATACTTTTTTTGTGATCGAGAAAGGTGCGAATTTTATTAGAGGATTAAACAAATTAGTCAATATTATATTTGTCCCGTTGATTTCAGCAATTTCCTTCACTAAACCCGTCGTGTTGACGTACTCGTAATCTTGAGGTAGAAACAAGCCATCCGACTGCTTGATGATAATCGTCTCTAACTTAGCTGATAGATTGTCTACGTATAACATACTTCTCTCGTTTTGATACGCTGGAAAAATAGGTGATTTTTTGGCGAGTACGGATAGTTTCTCATAATTGCCTGGACAGTCTTTTCCGTAAATCATTGGGGGTCTTACTATGGCGATGTTGAAACTTTCATCCCCTATTTTCATTAATTCATTTTCTGCTTCTAATTTTGAAATGCCATAATGTGACTTAGGTTTCGGTTTAGTATGTCGATCAATAACACCCTTTTCGATACCATATACACTCATGCTACTTATGAAAATAAAATGTGAGACGCCATCCTTTTTAGCTTTCTGAGCGAGCTCTAATGTTAAATCTCGATTGATTTTATAATAAAGGTTCTTGTTTTCTTTTGTTTCTTTCCTATGAGCTATCCCTGCTACATGTAGTACAACATCATATTCTGAGAAATCTTGGTTTTTCCATGAGTTATCTCTTACACTAATTGCATGAACTGAGTAATCGTTAGGATACTGCTTCAACCAGCTTTCTACACTCTTACCAACATAGCTTTTAGATCCGGTTATTAATATTTTTTTCATTAATAATGATTCTCCTTGCTACTAGCGACTTTTTCTTCGATTTTCGAATCCATTGTTCCACCCTCAACAACGCCATCACTCTTCAGAACGCTCGTAATCGTGCCAAAGAAGCACTTTACGTCCATCAATAACCCTAATCGATTAACGTATTCTTTATCCAACTTCGCCTTCACATCAATTGGCAGTTCGTCCCTACCGTTGATTTGTGCCCAGCCGGTTAATCCTGGAGCTACATCGTTGGCTCCGTATTTCTCTCGTGCCTCTATTAGATCGTATTGATTCCAAAGAGCTGGTCTTGGGCCGATGATGCTCATTTTCCCTGTAAGGATATTGATGATCTGCGGCAGTTCATCTAAGGATGTTTTCCTTAAGAATTTCCCCATTTTCGTGATGTATTGGTCTGGGTTTTCTAATAAGTGTGTAGGGGTATCTTTCGGCGTGTCGATGCTCATCGTCCGGAATTTATACATATGGAAATGGCTTTGATGTATTCCGACTCGTTTTTGTTTGAATAGAACGGGCCCTTTTGAATCGAACTTGATTGCAGCAATCAATCCCATAAATATTGGTGAGAGGACTAGTAGTCCAGCGCCTGAGAGTACTACATCGGCAAGTCGCTTTACTTTCCTATACATCGTTACATACACCCCTTATCAGGATCAGATCATTAGTACTGATTTGGTTTAAACAGACCAAATGACTACTAATCATCTAATGGCTTAGTTAGTTTACGTATCTTTCAAAAGATTTCCCTGCCTAAAAACAAATACCTTTCAGGCAGGGAGTTCGTATTTACTGCTCTTCTTTCACCAGTCCTAGCATTTCTTCCAAAAACGGCTCCAGCTCTTTCTTGATCTCTGGATTCTGCATGGCCATTTCAATCGTCGTTTTCACGAAGCCGACTTTTTCGCCGACGTCAAAGCGGCGTCCGCTGAAGTCGTAGGCGAAGACGCGCTGGACGGTGTTGAGTTTTTCGATGGCGTCGGTCAGCTGAATTTCGCCGCCGGAGCCGAACTGTTTTTCGCCGAGAAAATCAAAGATTTCCGGGGTGAGCACGTAGCGGCCCATGATCGCGAGATTCGACGGGGCGGTGCCCGGCTTCGGTTTTTCGACGAAGTGCTTCACGCTGTGGAGTCGGTTGTCGCTTTGCCTTTCCGGGTCGACGATACCGTAGCGGCTCGTGTCTTCGTCGGCGACCTGCTGCACGCCGACGATCGACGCGCCGCTTTTTTCGTACTCGCCGATCAACTGACCGAGGCACGGATCGTCGGACTGCACGATGTCATCGCCGAGAAGGACGGCGAACGGCTCGTCGCCGATGAACTTCCGCGCGCACCAGATAGCGTGGCCGAGACCGAGCGCTTCTTTTTGGCGGATGTAGTGGATGTCGACCATGTTCGAGGAATGCTGGACGCGCTCGAGTATGTCGTTTTTCCCTTTTTCCATGAGCGACTGCTCCAGTTCAAACGCATGGTCGAAATGATCTTCAATGGCACGCTTGCCTTTCCCGGTGACGATGATGATGTCTTCAATGCCCGATGCGACGGCTTCCTCGACGATGTACTGGATCGTCGGCTTGTCGACGATCGGCAGCATTTCTTTCGGCATAGCTTTCGTCGCCGGCAGGAAGCGGGTGCCGAGGCCCGCTGCCGGGATGATGGCTTTTTTGACTTTTTTCATGTCGTACTCCCCCTTATTTCGCGGCAGCCATGGCGAGCTGCTTTTCTTTGAAGTGTGCAATGTCCAGCATCCGGTCGCGCAGGTCGTTATCCGACGTCAGCATGTAGTCATCGATAAGCTGATCAATCACCGAGATGTTGACCGGCGGGGTTTTGCCGCGGTAGATCATCGGATAGATCTGCTCCTGGTGGACTTCGTTTTCGCCGAGCAGCTCTTCAAACAGCTTCTCGCCGTCGCGCATGCCGGTGAAACGGATCGGGATGTCGTCCTGCGTGAAGCCGGATAGTTTAATCAAGTTCTTCGCGAGATCGACGATTTTGACCGGTTCGCCCATGTCGAGGACGAACGTTTCGCCGCCTTTCGCGATGGTGCCGGCCTGCAGGACGAGGCGGGACGCTTCCGGGATCGTCATGAAATAGCGCGTCATGTCGGGGTGCGTCACCGTCACCGGGCCGCCTGCGGCAATCTGCTTTTTAAACAGCGGGATGACGGAGCCGCGGGAGCCGAGGACGTTGCCGAAGCGGACAGCGACAAACTTCGTGTCGCTGACGCGGTCGTAGTGCTGCACGATCATTTCGGCAATCCGTTTGGAGGCGCCCATGACGCTCGACGGGTTCACCGCTTTGTCGGTGGAGACCATGACGAAACTCGACACTTCCGCCGCATTCGCCGCTTCGGCAGCGTTTTTTGTGCCGATGACGTTATTCTTGATCGCTTCGTGTGGGTTCTTCTCCATGAGCGGCACGTGTTTATGCGCCGCAGCGTGATATACTACGTCCGGCTTGTGTTCCTGCATGACTTCGTACATGCGGGATTCGTCCTGCACGTCGGCGATGACGGCTTCGACGAGCATGGCCGGGTACTTCGTGCGCATCTCCATTTCGACGGTGTAAATGCTGTTCTCGCCGTGGCCGAGCAGGATCATGCGGCCTGGGGTGAAGCGGGCAATCTGCCGGCATACTTCCGAGCCGATGGAGCCGCCGGCGCCGGTGACGAGAACCGTTTTGCCGGAGAGCTTCTGACCGATTTTCTCGTTTTCGAGCTTTACGGCATCGCGTCCGAGCAGGTCTTCCACCTGCACGTCACGGATCTGGCTCACGTTGACGCGGCCGGACATGATGTCTTCCATCGACGGCATGATCTGTGTTTTCACTTTTGTATGGGCACATTTTTCAAAAATGTCGTTTAATCCCTGTTTCGACAGGGAAGGAATAGCTATAATGACATGCTCAATTTCTTTATCGCGCACGATGTCCGGTATACAGTCGGACTGGCCGACGACCGGCACCCCCATGATTTCCAGCTGCTGCTTCGCCGGGTCGTCGTCAATGAACGCGACCGGACGCAGCTCGGACATTTCGCTCGACGTGAGCTGTCTGGCGACCATCGTTCCCCCGTTGCCCGCGCCGATGATGAGCGTGCGGCGCTTCGTATGGTCGACCTTCAGCTGGTAGTCGCGGTACACCCGCCACGAAAAGCGGGACGCGCCGATCAGCAGGATGTGGAGCATCCACGTGACGAGGAGCGTGCGCGAAAAGACGGCCTGGTACGCGAGAATCTGAAAGATTCCGGTGACGGCGACGGAGAACGTCACCGCCGCAAAAATAGCGGAGAGCTCACGGATGCTCGCATACGACCAGACGCGCTTATACAGTTTGAAAAAATGAGCGAAGATATGGTGGCTCGCAAACAGGACGAGGGCGCTTGCGGCGAGTGCCGGCAGCCAGATCGTCGCCGTCGGTGCAATGAGCCAGTTCCCGATGAAGATCGACAGCAGCACGATGACGGAATCGACCAGGACGAGTAGTGACAATCTCGAACGATAGCTCATGAACATTCCCCCTTCTTTCGTTTCCATAGTATGTATTCAATATCAGAACCCTGCCCCCATGCACGGCTCTGGCATTGAATCTTCCCGGCATGAGAGACCGCGGCACGCCGCGGTCAGCCGGTCGGTCCGTGAAGCCACGGACCTTTTTTCCGTAAAAAAGGGCATCGAACCCTTCCTCACGTCCCACCTGTGACAACGAATGTCTAAGCATGCGCAGCGCGCATCCCTGCAGCAGGACCGAGTACCCTCGTGTGATAGGGGTGCAGAAGGCGTCACCCGTATGTAGTACTTCTCTTGTTACAAGTCTTTCATTCCGTTCAATTCGGAATATTCCGACACCGTTCGACATGATTGTACCTAGTCTGTCGACAAGGTTCGGCCTGGTTAAAAGAGGCCGAGAAACTTTTTCTTTTTGACGTGTTCCGGCGGGTCGATGAGCAGGCGTTCGTTCTGGATGAGCCGCTGGGCGTTTGCCTGCAGCTGTTTCACGAAGCGGGCATTGAATTTGGTCTCGACAGCGGCGTAACCCTCTTGAAGGTGAAAGCCCCGCTTCTCGGTGTCATGGGCATCGGAGGCGATCAGGTGCGCCAGGTTCGCTTCCAACAGATCGAGACTCAGCTGTTTCGCTTTCGAGCCGAAGCGGCCGGTCAGGCTCGCGGCGGTGAGCTGCGTGAGCGAGCCGTTTTTCACGAGGCTGTAGAGCAGGTTCGGCCGGTCTTTGATTTCTTCGTTGCGCTCCGGGTGCACGATCACCGGGATGAGGCCTTTCAGCTGAATGTCGTAAAGCAGCTGGGACGCATAGCGCGGCACGTGGTCGAGCGGAAATTCGATGAGCACGTAGTCGGTGTTGCCACCGACCGGGAGGATGGTTCCTTTCTCCCACTCTTCGAGGTACTCGCCGTGAATGCGCGTTTCCTGCCCCGGGATGATCGTGACGTTGATGCCGGCGGCCTGGACTGCGTCGTTCAAGTGGCGCGTTTTCGCCCGGATGTCAGCCGCTTCGTTGACGAAGCTGCCGTTTTGATGGTGCGGTGTTGCTGCTACTGTATGGATGCCTTCTGCCTCAGCAGCTCGTGCCAGGGCGAGGGCTTCTTCTTCGTTCTGGGCCCCGTCGTCGATTGACGGAAGAATATGACTATGGATATCAATCACAGGTCTGTACTCCCTTCCTCTTTGTTACAAAAATGTTCTATAATGAAAAATTGTAACATATACCTACCCGTCATTGAATATCTTCCTAGGTATTTTCTTTATTTGTTGCCGTAATAATAATAATATGACCCTTTTGACCTATCTTTTTTATTGAGGACGACACCGAGGACACGGGCGGAAGCATGCTGCATGAGCTCTTTCGCTTTTTTGCCGTCTTCGATCTTTGTCGTGTTGTTGGCGGTGACGAGCACGGTGCCGTCAACCTGGTTGCCGATGACCTGGGCATCGGTGACGGCAAGCACCGGCGGCGTGTCGATGATGATGACATCGTAGACGCGGCTCGCCTGCTCCAACAGCCACTGCATACGCTTCGAACCAAGCAGCTCGGCCGGGTTCGGCGGGATCGGCCCGCACGTCAGCAGTTCCAGCCGCGGCTGTACGGTCTGCTGTACCGTCTCCTCGAGATTCCCCTGCTGGGTGAGCAGGTTCGTGAGGCCGTACTGGTTCGATGCGTTGAACGTGTAGTGGTTCGTCGGCTTTCGCAGGTCGGCGTCGATCAGAAGCACGCGCTGCTCCTGCTGGGCAAATACGACGGCGAGGTTGGCGGCCGTCGTGGACTTGCCCTCTTCCGGTGCTGTCGACGTGACGGCGATCGTCTTGATCGGCGTATCGGCCGCGGCGAACTGGATGTTGGTCCGGATCGTGCGGTACTGTTCGGAAATTGGAGACTTCGGCACGAAATGAGAAATCAGGCTGCGCTGCTTCGTGCTGAGGTGGTCTTTTTTC
Source organism: Alkalicoccus chagannorensis DSM 18086 (assembly GCF_000429725.1). Classification (GTDB taxonomy): domain Bacteria; phylum Bacillota; class Bacilli; order Bacillales; family Salisediminibacteriaceae; genus Alkalicoccus; species Alkalicoccus chagannorensis. The sequence continues at coordinate 38,677 of NZ_AUCK01000030.1, forward strand.
TTCTTTTTGAATAGATTAAGAGCCAACGTTCTCCCTCGCTTTCTCTTCCGGTTCTTCCGGCTCGCTGTCGATGAAGCTGTCGGTGTCGTCGACATCCTCTTCTTCCTCATCCATCACGCTGATCCCGCCGAGCACTGGCAGTTCGAGCTGCCGCTCGATGTCATCTTCGGTGCGGATCGTGTTGTTCATGAATTCGAGGAGAAACGCGAGGCCGACGGCGCCCATGAGCCCGACGACGAAGCCGATCGCCATGTTCAGCTCCGGATTCGGGCTGATCGGCGTCAGGGCGTCATCGACCTGCGCCGGCGTTAAGATGTGGATGTTGTCGATGTTTAGCAGCATCTGGATTTCTTCCTGGAAAATTTCCGCCGTGACGTTGGCTGTCTCGACCGTCTCGATCGGATCGGTCCCTTCGAGCGTGATCGTCACGACCTGCGACTCGCCTTCCTGCTGCACGTTCAAGTCGGGGGATCCTTCGAGCTGCGCTTCTTCTTCGACCTGGTCGAGGATGTACGGGCTCTGCAGAATCACGTTGTACGTGTCGATGAAGCTGCTGTCGGTGTCGAACGGGTTCGCCGATGACAGGATGGATGACCCTGTCGCCGCCTGGCTGACGAGCACCTGCGTGGAGGCTTCGTACCTCGGTGTCAGCACCAGGTAGCTGATGATGCCTGCGGTGGCCACGGCCATGATCGTTACGGTGATGATCATGACGAGGCGCTTTTTCAATGTGTCCAGAATTTCTCTTAGACTGATCGTCTCTTCCATAGTCCCCTCCACTTTCCTTCCGTCCCTATTGCCTGATTATGTATGTACCGGGTACGGGCCCCGGTGTTAGTCGAACAGCTCGCCGACGGCGTCGATCCGGCGCTGTTCCTTTTCTGCTTCGTAGACGGCTTCGAGTTCATCCGCCTTGGATGTGTCGTGGCCGCCTTCGTCGAGCGCGGTGCGCATTTCACTCTTTATGTCGCTGAACCTGGCGTCGGCCTGGCGCTCCATCTGCTGCACTTCGTCGACGTAGCTCGACTGCAGCTCGGTGCGGCTCATGCCGTCCGACATGTCGGCTCTTGCGTCGGCAATGAGGCTGTTGAGACGCTCGTTTTCGCGCTGCTGCAGCTGTTCAAGCTCGCCAACGTACGTGCTGACGATGTTGTCGGCACTCGTGCCGGAGGAACCGCCGCTGGACGAGTTGCTTCCGTTTGAAGCGCTGCTTCCGCTTCCGGCGGAGCCATTCGATCCGCCGCTGCTGTCCGAGCTGCTGCCGCCGGAGGTACTGCTTCCGTCCGAAGATGCTCCGGAACTGCCGTTTCCGTTAGACGCGCTGTCTCCACTTGGAGAACCGCTGTCTTCACTGTTTCCATCGGATGCGCTTGTCGTCGCATCGGCGTCCGTCGTGCCTTCTTCAGAGCTACCTCCGCTTGCCTCGCTGCTGGCTTCTGCTTCCTCGGATGCTTCGGCCGCGAGACGTGCCTGCTCTTCTTCGACGTAAGCCGAGACGTCTTCAATCTCCGAGCCGTAGGCATCAAAGTAGCGGATCGGATTCCCGTCCTCGTCATCCGAAGGAGGGAGGGCACCGCCTTCTTCCAGCTCGTGCGCTCCCCCTTGTTCATCAAAGACGGTGACGGTGGTCGTGCTGCGCTCTTCTTCGCTGTTGGCGTCGTCGAGGCTGCGGCCGTTGTCGTGATCGGCACCGGCGGCTTCGGCTGCCTGCAGCTGCGTCTCCTCGATCTGGGCCGAGTAGTACTGCTGGGCAGTGACGATGCCGGCGATGGACAGGACGGCGACCCCGCCTGCGAGGATGGTGATGATTTTTTTCTTCCGGTGTCGTGCCATGGTTAGTCTCCTTTTCTTCCTACAGGTGGAAGGTGACGCTGACCTCTTGGACGGAGCCGTCTGCGTTGGTCAAGGTTCCGGTCAGTTCCAGGTTATTTCCTGCGAAGGTGCGGATGGTGCCGAGCTGGATGTCTTCGTCTGCGAGCACGTCGGCGATCAGAAGGTTATTCTCCCCGGCGCTCAAGTTCTGCTCTTCGGGAATGCCTCCGATCGGCGGGAAGCCACTCAGTTCAAGCAGGCTGTCCTGGTCGACGGTGATCGTACCCGCGGTGAACGTCGTGCTGTCGCTCTTCCCGCTCAAATCAAACGATACGTTCTGGTTGGAGATGGTGCCGCTGAGCGTGCTTCCATCACTCGTCGTGATCGTCGATGCGTTCACTTCCGGGGCAGGTTCCGGCTCTGGTGCCGGTTCCGTCGGCTCGTCTTCCTCCGGCGGTGCTTCCTCCTCCGGTGGCGTTTCGTCTTCCGGCGCTTCGGCTTCTGCCTGGAGCGCACGGAATAGGAAGATCGCAAACTCGGTACGGGTCACATTATCCTTCGGGGCAAACTGGTTGCCCGGCCGGCCTTCCGTGATGCCGGCTGCTGCGAGGGTGCGGATGTCGTCTTCGTGCGTATGGTTGGCGTCGTCGATATCATCGAAGTCGCCGGACGCATCGCTGGCCGCCTCGAGCTCCATGGCACGGACAAGCACAGAGGCCATCTGCTCTCGCGTCAGCGAGGATGACGGGTGGAAGCTGCCGTTGTCGTCGCCGGTGAAAATTCCGTTCTCGGCGCTGCGGACGACGTCATCAACGTAGTATGCATCGCCTGCCACATCCGGGAACGGGTTGGCGCCCGTTCTCGCCGGCAGGTCCAGCGCACGGGTGAAGAGGATCGCCGTGTCTGCTCGGCTCACATCCTCCTGGACGCCGAAATCGCCGCTCGGCAGGCCGCGGATGATATTGTCTCTCGCCAGTTCGATGATCTCCTCGTAGCCGAGATCGCCTTCTTCTACATCATCAAAGGACGGGGTGTCTGCCTGAGCGGAAAGGGCGGTGCTGAAAAAGAGCAGCAGCGCCGCGAACAGGCTGAGGGCTGTTTTTGTCATGGTTGGTACCTCCGATGCCTACGGGAAGAGAGTCCGGCCTCCGCCGAACTCTCAGCCGCGATGGCGGATTTAGTTAATGAAATCAGACTGGCGGAGGAAGCGGTCGAGAAGCGCCGCAATCTCGCCACGCGTGATTGTCTCCTGCGGTGCGAATTCATTGCCCGGCCGGCCTTCGACGGCACCGGCCTGCATTACAGTCGTTACCGCGTCCTGTGCCCAAGAGCCAATCTCATCGCTGTCGTCAAAGGCAGCGAACGTGTTCTCGGTCACCTGCGGGTAGTCGATGTCGATCAGTTCCATCGCTCGCTGAATCATGATGGCCGCTTCCTGGCGCGTCACTTCATCTTCCGGCTGGAACGTGCCGTCTTCGTACCCTTCGACAATCCCGTAATCGACGACGGCCTGCAGCTCGTCGGCGTACCACTCGTCACTCACGTCGGAGAAGTCTCCGTCGTAGGACTGGCCGGCATCCAGGCCGAGGCCACGAGCCAGAATGGACGCGAACTGGGAACGAGTCGTGGATTCATACGGTCGGAATTCGCCGTTCGGGAACCCTTCCATGATCAGCTGGGAGCTAAGGCTGTTGACGTAGTCCGAAGCCCACTGGTCTTCAGGGACATCAGCAAACTCCACATCTGTTTCGACGACGACGTACTTACTGTTGTTGAAGCTCTGGAATTTCACCTGACCGTTCTCTGTGCGGGTCGGTACCGGTGAATACGAGCCGTCGTCGTTCAGGCGGACAACGACGAGGTCTTCTTCGTCAACATTTTCGTCATCGACATTGATGGTCCGCTCGATCGGGCTCTGGAAGCGCTGGATGTTCGTGCTGCGCTCTCCGGAACGTGCTTCGATCGCATATTCGACAACGTCGGATGCTTCGTCGAGTTCATTGTCTTCAAGGACGTCATCTACGTCTTCGGTACGGTTGATTTCAAAATCAATATCCAGCTCGTCTTCTTCAGCCAGTTCGAAGCTCTCACGAATCTCTTCGACATTGATTTCAGAGGAACGGACGCTCATGTTCCCTTCACTGGAGCTCACACTGATGCGGGCACGCGGGTTGGCTGCCTGTACGGCGCTGACGGAGCGGGACGAAAGGGTTACTTCACCACGCTGGCCTTCTTCCTTATCAATGTTGAAGCTGACTTCTTCGACGTTGTCTGAAGAGGCGAGTGATTCTGCCAGGCGCTCTTCATTCACACGCACACGCACGGTCGTTTCACCGGTTTCCGGGTCTTCTTCCAGCTCGACATCCACTGCGTCTTCCCCGACAACGACGCGACCTTCTTCTTCATCCACTTCGGTCTCATCGTCTTCGAGCCCTTCGTCCGCATCGTCATCATCGTCGTCACCAGGAGTTGGTGTCGGTGTCGGCGTTGGTGTTGGTGTCGGCGTTGGAGAAGGCTCTTCTTCGTCTTCTTCTAATACATCATCTGTAGCATCATTTAATGCAGACAGTAGATCTACCAGCTCCGAAGTTTCACTGAAGCTTATGTCATCCACCATTCTCATCAATGAATCTGCAATACCTTCGTAAGTTACTTCAAAGTCCCTTAGTGTTTCTCCCATATCTTCAGCTACATCATTATTTGCTTCTAGATACTGAAGCATCTCTTTTAAATACTCTCTCAACATTTCTTCTGGATCACTTGAGAGCTGCGGTTCATTGTTTGAAACAAATTCTAGAGCATCTTCAAAAATCGTGAACAACCCTTCTAATGAAAAGTCTTCACCAAAGATATCTTGAAATGCTTCGTTATATTCATTAACAATAGCCTGCATTTCTTCATCTAGATTTTCCCGGTCTGCGGTGACAAGTAGGGTGGAAACATCGATCATGAAGTCTTCCACCGTTTCATCGCCATCAATCACACTGTTTAGATCTGTTGCCAAGCCGGTTCTTGCCTCGTCTATGATTTGAGTCCAACCAAGCTCTCCTCTATTTTCATTAAAACGTTCAACATCATCTCGAAGCTGCTGCATCGTTTCAAATTCATCGGAATCTTCTCCTACATTCTCTACGAATTGGTCATACACCTCTACAACGAGATCAGCAACCATTTCAATTTCTTCCGATGTTCCATTATTTTCGGCATAAACTACCTGATCCCCGCCATCGGCAGAAATGGGAGTAAATGCTGCTGCGGACGTAAACAGCATCGTTGTTGCAAGCGTTACGGCTGTTGCTTTCTTACTAAGCGGAAACTTCCTCACGTTACATCACCTCGTCTAAGTATTTGGACCGTCTCTACAGTTATGTATGATTCTTTCTAAGTTGTGAAAAAGTAGAAGGTCTAGGTATAGATAATTACTATCATACGTTTCTTTTTCCTGTAACACAATAGAATATTAGGTCTTTTTTCAGTTTACCGCCTTTTTTAGGGAATATACAGGGTTAATATGTTCATCCATAATGGACCATAACCATTGATTTTTTCCCACAATGAGCTCAAGCATGTAGGCTGTTCCGATCTCCAGTGGACCGAATTGAAAATAGCCATATTCATCTGGAACGTTCTCTTCTAATATGTAAGCCTTGTCTGCACTATGCAGCGTGAGCCTGACTTCCGTTTGGTGGAGTTGAGTAAAGCCGACTAGAAATAATCCTTGTTCTTCTATGTAACACTCTGCCATGAGTTGATTTTCCATTTGTTAAACCCCCAGGACTCAACTTAGCTCTGCTTGAAGTCTATGATCTTTTCCAGTCACAACCTATATTGCCAACGTTACTCATTGTAGCATGTCTTCTTTCGTTTTGTTAGGTCTCCATTCATCCTTCGTGTGATAAATGACTTACTTCTGTCTATCTATGTCGAAATGAAAATGAGGACAATCTTTGTCTTCCTCGAAAAAATTCCATATAAATCTCGTTATGGCGGGGATTTATTCAAGACCGGCATGAGTAAAAGCGAGAAACCACTACTTAAACCAATCATTCCTCAAACATGAAAAACAAGTCTTTAGAACTATTTTTATGTTTATTTACACAGGTAACACTTTTAAACAAATTATGCCCATTTTTACGGGTGTATTCTTGTTGAACAGAGATTTACTCTTCCTTAACCTGATAACTGTACATGGTATTTTCTTGATCAAGCAGAGGACCAATCAAAGAGAAGGGACGTCGAGTTATTACTGCAGCAATCCGGCAACGATTCAAGATCCAGGATCGCTTTCGCACACCATACGGCTGGAAAAAGAGATTGTTTTCGCTGCAATCTAAGTACCTATTCCTTCCGCACGTCGCCTAATGATCGAAACAGTGAGCAAAATCACCTCGGCTTTGATAAATTTCGTATTAACGGAAAAACAAAAAAGCCATAGGCTGCTGGGCCCATGGCTCCTCTATTAATTCATCATCGCTGATCTTCTCAACATTCTTTCCAACACAGCAGCAGTTTCTTGGCGCAGGATCGAATCCGTTGGTTGAAAGGCACCTGTCTCGTCCCCCTGCATGAGATCGTATCTGCTCATATACGCTACAGCTTCCCGCGCCCAGCTCGATATGTCGTCTTCATCTACGAAGGTGTCCATACTGCCAGTATCCAGTGAGTGCTGCGTGTAAAGCGAGGCACGCATCATCATAACCGCTGCTTCCTCTCTCGATATTTCCGCATCCGGTCGAAACGTTTCGTCTTCATAGCCTTGAATGATCCCGGCACCCAGCGCCGCCTGCACGTATCCTTCATACCAGGCACCGTCCTCGAGGTCAGGAAATTCCGGAGGTGCCAGCCCATCCCCGCGCAGACCGAGACTTCTCGTCAGCATAGCCGCAAATTCCGCGCGGGTCACGCTGTTTTCCGGATCAAAGGTTGCATCATCGCGGCCGAGAATTAGCTGCTTCGAGGCCAACTTGTTCACATAGCCTGCCGCCCAGCTGTCTTCAGCCACGTCTAGAAAATCGCTCTCTTCTTCGATCACAGCAAACGATCCCCCAGCAAAACTCTTCACAGTGACCTCGCCGTTAAGAAACACGGCCGGTACCGGATACAGCATTATTCCGTCCTCATCGACTTTCATGACGGCGGCTTTTTCCGGGTCTACATTCGCACTGACGGGGAAAGTTTTTTCGACATAAGACGAGAAGCTCCCTTCGCTTTCTCCGTCATGCAGGTCAAAGGTGACGACCGGTGATCGTGCTTCGAAAGGGCTCGTCTCCTTTTCCTCAGCAGAAATGGACACATACAAAGGCTCGTTCGCTTCCAGCTGCTCCTGCGTCAGCCGGACACTGCCCTCCTCCGACGTCAGCAGCAGCGTCCCTTCCGTACCACGAAGCTGTTCTCTCACTTCACCGCTGACTTCGATGTCTTCCCCGTCGTCCAGACGCTTCGTGATATTCCCCGTCTCCTCGTCCTGCTCAAATGATGGTTCCTGTTCTTCCTCCGTCTCCTCTTCTTCCTCTGGAGGTGCTCCCTCCTCCTCCGGCGGCGGTGCCGGCGATGGAGCAGGTGTTACAGGGACAGGAGCGGGCGTCGGTGTGGGCTCTTCTTCCTCCGATGACGTGTCCAGGGTGAAGAAATATTGATAAGATTGATTCCCCTCTATACGCAGCACATAATCTCCTTCCTCGGGCAGCGTCATCTGCAACTCAAATTCTCCATTCTCTAAATCTCCCCATTCTATCCAGTCATAGGACCCGTCTTCGATACGAGCAAGTTCATAGTAACTTTCGTAATACGATTTTACTTCTCCTGTAACGACAAGTTCCGGATCGGTGAGTACCTCACCGTCCAATTGTTGATCAACAGAAAGGAATGGTTCAAAGAAACTGATTTCTCCCTGTGTAACCAACTCTTCGTCCGCTGACACAGGCAGCTGAAAGGAATACATATAATCGCCTAAAGGAAGGTTCTCAAATTCGGAAAACCGGACTTGAGACCACCGTGGTATAAAAACTTGACTCTCCCGCTCCAGCTTCGCTTGAGGAGAGACGATCATAAACTCTTCTTCTCCGGCATTGGCGTGGTTGACACTCACCTCTTCCAATTCAAAGTCCCCTTGAGATACTTGATGGATGATCGAAGACCATCCTGGCGACCAACCACCTGCCTCTGCTTCATCAATGGACCATTCGTCAAACATTGCTCTATTGTTATTCATAGAACCGTTATACCAGAATGCATATTTCCATATAGAATTCCTGTCGTCCCTTTCGACCCTCTCTACTTGAAACGATCTATTCATATTGGATCTAACGTAATAAATCTCATTATCGACTGATGCGGATGCCATCGTCTTATCCATGGCGCTAACAGAGTAGACCGGGTGCGAATCATTCCCTTTCATAAAACGAATGTTCGTTGCCTGGTCGTCTGCTCTTAAAAAGTTAAAGCCTTGAGATACTTGATCAATTCTCAACAGGGATACATGATCCTCTTCCAGTCGGAACCTTGTTACGCCTGTTTGATCCGGGGCGTTGGTTTTCAGACTATCCGCCTGATCATACGACCAGCCAAAATCCTCCGTTGCAAGTTCAAACAAGTAGGTAGCATCATCATCTGGAGTTTCATACTTATCCCCAGTGAATGTGAAGGATTGTTCCTCCCTAATGTCTTCAGAGCGGATGTCTTCCCGTATCTCGTGGTGTGCTTTCACCATTTCTGATTCCTCGTGGATTCCCGCAGTTGTTATAAATAAGGTCATAGTTCTCTCGTTTTCTTCCTGTTCTTCCACCCAGTCGATCAGCCTGCCTTTATCAACTTGAAGAGATGCCCCCATCCACGAGTCAAAGTGCTCCACCGGGGAGCCCTCATCATTATAGGAAATCAACAGCATCACAGATTCTCCGGAATAGTCGCTGTAATAGCTATACCCTTCACTTAATTCGACATCCCACCACTCTTCGGGTTCGTCTGATGAAGGCGGCGTTCCCCCATGCGCATCCACGGTGAATTCATCCTCCAGCGAGAATGTTACTTCGTCAAAAACAAAATCTATCAGCTCGATTTGATGTGTTCCTTCCTCCAATGGAGGCACGACCAGATAATGAGGATGTCCTCCAACCTGGGTAACCGTCCCATCCTGCAGACGAAGTTCATATGTCAGAAGATGTTCTTCTTCCTCCAGATGATGGGCTTCGAAATCAGCGTCGATGATGGTATGTGACTCATCCACTTTCATATAGTTGGAGTTCTCCATCCCGCGCTGCTGATTGTCTCTTATTTGAGCCAGTTGAAACCCTGCATCATTAATATAGGGCGTTTCCAGCTCGATATTATTGCTCCCTTCCCACACTCTTTCCACCTCAGAGGAGAAGCTGCTGCTGAAGGGGAGAGTAGTGTCTGCTTCAAATGATTTCACCATCCTAGCCGTTATCGTATGATGCTCATCCTCGATATCAGCGTAGACTTCAAATGCACGACCAGGAGTAATGTAGACTGCATCCGTCAAAGACCCTGACCACCCTAGGCGCATGCCGTCATAATCCCCTGCTTCGATCAAGACCAGCTGCTCCGTACCGACGTCAAACACCCAGTCTGTATCCGTTTCCTCCGCTGCGTCTCTAATCAAACGGTTCGGTTCATTTTCGACCTGTACTTCACTGTTGTAAATGACGCTTCCTTCCGTGGAGATCGATACGTCTGACAGCGAGGAACCGTCTATCCATACCGGTTTTCCTACGAGCACCCCGTCCTCGTTTTTAAAGCCGAAGCCGTTATGATGGACGTTGCTGCTGTCGTCTCCTGCCCCGGTTTCGGTTGCCTGCTTCAACGTATCGCTCGAGAAATGCATGTCCTCGGCCTCTGAAACTCCTTGATGGTAAAACGTACCACCTTCGGATGAATCAATTGATTTAACAATGATTTCATAGTCTCTATTATATAAAAACATCCCTTTCGGCACTTCTGCTTCTCCTTGATACAGTTCTATTTGGTAGATTTGTTCCGTCGCGAAAACTGCCCCTTCAACGTCCCAGCCGAGATCTTCATAATGTTGGAGACTCTCATTCCAAAGCGAACCGTGGTTATACCGGTGCTCGTAAACATACACAATTCCGTCCTTCATCGGCTGACCATCCGCATCCTCTACTGTAATTGTTATGTACTCCCGAACCTCTTCTGACGACGCTTGCACTGGTACTATCCAACATAGAAAAAGTAAAATGAACCCCAACCATTTCATGAAATCCTCCCAAATTTTAGCCTTATATAGATATTAGTCCTAATTTATCCAAAATGCAATAGAATTTGAGTTTATTTCTCATTGTTTTCAGAAATTTTAACAGCTGGGAACTCTTCTCTTGATAACCATTTCTGCGGCTTCGCCTTCCCACTATAGACTATGATAAATAAAGTATTTAAAACCGCAGTAGTATCTGCTCCCACGGGTCGTATACTTATTCGATTCCCACCGTGCGGTAGAAGACCGCTGCATTTTCGCTGAATCAGGGTACAGGATTGTTTTCCGGCGCGGGTTGTGCGCACCGGCAGAAACCATGTCGACTCGTCCTCCAAAGGTTGTCGACTGCACCCGGAAACCTCGACGCCCCACGATGAAAGCACGTCGCACTCTGGAAAAAGCTCGCCACATCGATGCAACCCCGTAAGCGTCAAAGAATACGTACCTGTCGAGACACGTGCGCTTTATCTATACTGAAAGCAAGCCAGTAGATAAGGAGGCACAAGGTATGAGTAACGTTACTTATGGGCAGGAGGACCGCGCTTCCTGGTGGAGAGCCGAAGGCGCTGCTTACCAGGAAAGCGGGATGAGTCTGGCAGATTGGGTAGAAACGAAAGATTACAGCCAGCGGACGTTTCATCGAAACGTCAGCACCTTCTGCCCGGAAGTCCTGGATGCGTTCAACGGATCGGATGTTACCGGGTGGTCTGCGGTCCATCTGGACC
>NZ_AUCK01000031.1 GCF_000429725.1 Alkalicoccus chagannorensis DSM 18086
GTGTTACTCACCCGTCCGCCGCTCATTCCACAGGCTTCCCTCCGAAGAGTTCCGCCTGCTTCCTGCGCACGACTTGCATGTATTAGGCACGCCGCCAGCGTTCGTCCTGAGCCAGGATCAAACTCTCCACTAAAATGTGAAGATCATTGATCTTCCAGCACCGGCATGATAACCGGTCTTTCAAGACGGAATCTGGCTAAAGATTCCTGTAAAAATTGACAGAGAATGATTCATTCTCTTGTTCCTTCTCATCATCTTTTGTTTAGTTTTCAAAGAGCTGTTTCGTGCGCCGCTCGTTTTCGGCGACTTTATTAATATAGCACGTGGACGTTTGTACCGTCAATAACTTTTTTGAAAAAGTTATTTGTGCTGTTGTCGGCTGCGGTCTCTTCCGCGGCGACAAATAATAATATAGCACAGAGCAGAAATCGACGCAATACATGATCTTGAATTTTTCAAACCGTCTTTCTAAGAAATGCGGATGTTTCCTGCTGAGGCTTCTTCATTGAGGATATGCAGGACGCCGACTGCCGGAGGGAGTGGTTCCGTTACGGTTGCTGCTGCCTCCACGAGATCCTACTCTGCAGGAAGCCAGGATGAAAGTGGATTGATCTTCTCTTTCATTCGGCCGCTCACGTTGAAACTCCGTTCTTAAAGCAGACGATGCAGACATGAAGATGACACCGATCCAAGTCTTGCGGCATCGCTGCTCTCTTTTTGAGCGGGATATGGTTGGGGCCCACCGCTTTCCAGCATAAGAAAGACGGCCGGGCTCAAGGTCCATTCGAGACGGCTCCCTCCATGAAGTGGAAATTGCCAGCCGTGTATTTGCGATGGTAGAGGGTCTCTCCTCCTGCCTTTTCCAGCTTCACGTCGATGATACCTTTTCTCACAAGGTATTCGAGTAACAAGCTCAGCTCTGCTGTTGTTGTGCTTGGGAGGCGGTGACGAAGTTCGTCAGCTTCCCAGGCTCCTGCTCTTTCTCTCATCACGGTGAGCAGATGAGCCGTTCCTTCGCGCGTTTTGGCTCCAATTTCGTATTCCAGTGCCAGAATGAGAAGATCGAGTCTTTCCGGAAGTGGATCCTCTCCCGCAATCAATTCCGTGTACAGTTTAAAAATATCCGGGTTCACCTTTTTTATTTCTTCCCACACCGGACTCCGCGGCGCAAGACCGTGCTCAATAAAGGACAGGCGGGCGAGGTGCAGCAGGACCTCCATGATTTTATGAAACGCGTCCAAATACTGAAAGGATCGAAAAAGCCCTTTCGCCTCTTCAAAATAACCAATAGACCGGGCAAACTCCCGTCCTGCGGAAACCTCCCGTTCTTCCGCTGACATCGTACTTATGTTATGAAGGATGTTATTCGCACCCTGATTTTTATCAAAGATAACCTCGCCGTTCATGAACCAGTCTATCGTATGGATACGCCGATGGTAGTCGAGCCACTCCGTTTCCATTGCTTTCGTAATCGTGTGGACGGCAGCTCTCCAGTTCCCCGATTCATAGTGGTGAATCCTCCAAGGGTGTTCAGCGTCTTCTTGAACAATGAGGAAGAGGGCATCAAAGTATTCTGAGGACAGCTTATCTTCTGACTTTGTTTGAAAGACGATCATTGAAAGGGTGAGAGGACTGCCGCTGTGTTCTTGATATAGTTCACGCATCATTTCTTCCATGACAGGAACTCCTCCATTCCTTGGGTACTGGTTAAATAATTCGACAAAGAACAGTCGTTTCCTCTAAATATCTTACAGTCCGTCACGGGAAGTGAAAGAAGTTCTTTATGGAGGAGGCATGCTGCATGCACCAGCTCAAGCCGCGGCGGCCGGTTTGATACAAGCTGTTGAAAGATCCTGGACCCTTCCCTTTTGCTGCTTCCCGGTCAGATCCTTACGGAGGCATCGCCCTCTGGACGTCACCGGGGCAGGAACAAAAGCGCAAAGCGCCTTTTGGTCGGAACGGCTTGTACTGCAGGTTCTTTGAGGGAAGCATGGGTTCTTCCTGCTTCCCGAGCAGCTGTCAGAGCCGCCGTCACCCTTAATGAAATCTTATATATTCTTATACTTAGCAAAAGGGTCGGTAGACAAAGCAGTAAGTTAGAAAAGCGGTTTCCTTCTATTAAGATGAACTGTTTCAGCGTTTTCTTTTCTGTGCCTTCGCTTCCACCTGTGCTATAATATTGCCGAAAGGCGTGATATTCATGTTTAGTTCTACGAGTAAAATCAATAAAATCCGGACATTTGCCCTTGTGCTTATCTTTGCCGGTATTATCATTATGTATCTTGGTTTATTCTTTCAGACTATGCCTCTTATTATGACCACATTCATGCTCCTTGGATTTTTCGCCATCATCGCCAGTACGATCATCTATTTCTGGATTGGGATGATGTCGTCGAAAGCGGTACAGGTCACGTGTCCGGAATGCGAAAAGCCGACGAAAGTTCTCGGCAGGGTGGATGCCTGCATGCACTGCAGCGAACCATTGACACTGGACCCGGATTTGGAAGGGAAAGAATTCGACCCGCAGTATAATAATAGATCAAATAAAAGCAGAACCGGCGAGTAACCGGTTCTGCTTTTATTTAATGCCTGCTTCTGCCGCTGCAGTCAGGGCATGTTCCATATACTTCCATTCGGTGCGTTCTTACTTTAAATCCTGCTACATGTTCTGCCAGCGTCTCGACTTCATCGAGACCCGGGTAATGAAAGTCTACAATTTTCCCACACCCATCGCAGATCACGTGATAATGATCCGATGTATTGCTGTCGAACCGGCTGGATGAATCTCCATACGTCAACTCACGTACAAGTCCGGCCTCTTTAAATACCCGGAGGTTGTTATACACAGTGGCAACACTCATGTTGGGAAAGCGGCTCTCCAGTGCTTTGTAGATATCATCGGCAGTAGGATGAATTTGAGCTTCAAATAAATATTCCAGAATAGCATGGCGCTGCGGCGTCATCCTCACCTTCGTACTCTTCAATGATTGAAGGGCTTCACGGAGCTCTTGACTTTCCATCACTCTCACCTCTCATTCGAACAGACAGATTTACGCATGTATCGTGTCCCTGTTGAGACAGTTCAACATAAATTATCAGGTAATAATACTTACAATCAGTATATCGGAGACTTCTGTTTTATGTCAACGAAGGCCATTCAGCCGATGAAAGGAATACTGTCTTTCGCATCGATCATAAAGGAGGTGTACCGATGGCCCCCTTCTCCAGTAAGTCCCTTTTTCTTCTCATGCTCCAAGCAGATCTGCTGCATCTGTCCGCGGAGTGCCTCTGCGTCCTCTGGATCAATACCAATCAGAAACGTTGTGCTCCCTCTTTTGAGAAACCCTCCGCTGCTGGCGAGCTCTGTCATTCGGTAGCCGGCACTGGTCAACCCTTCTTCCATCGCTTCTCTATACCTTCTCTGTACAATACAGATCATCAGCTTCATTGGTATCCCTCCTTTATTAGTACCCTTTTTCCGGATCGACCAGGTTCCAGTATGATTCTTCTCCTCCGCGGTAGACTTCCATATTCCAATGAAAAATATCCATCGACCTGGGCTGGTATTGTGGTGATATGCCGGACAGATGCGGGGTGACCGTAATCTTCGGATGATCCCAGAAAGGATGCTCCACTGGAAGAGGTTCAGTATCGAAAACATCCAGCACAGCCGATCCAGGTCTTCCTTCATCTACAGCGGCTATCAACGCCTCATCATCCACCGCATTCCCCCGGCCCATGTTAATGAAAAGGGCATGCTCCTGCATCTTCTCAAAAGCTGCTCTCGAGAATAAGCCATCTGTCTCCGGCATCTTCGGGAGAACCGATATCACAAAATCCGCCCGGGGCAGGTGTTTGAGAAGGTCCTCCACTGGATACACCTGATCAAAATGGTCGACATGCTTCCCTGAAGCGTTGACGCCGATCGTGTGCATACCGAAAGCCTGTGCCAGCCGGGCGGTTTCGCTGCCGATAGCCCCGGCACCGGCAATCAGCAGCTGCTTCCCGCGCAGCTCCTCCATTACTGGAGCGCGTGACCAGTAGTGTTCCTGTTCCTGCTTCTGCACGACCTCCGTTTTGCGGGAATAATGCAGCATCCGATGAACCGCGTATTCAGCCATCGGCCCGGCATGAATGCCTTTTGCATTGGTAACGAGAATGTCTCTGGCGGCAATCTCTTCAAACGGCATTTCGTCCATTCCGGCTGAGATCACCATGATCCAGCGCAGGGATACCATGTTTTTTATATCCTGACCTGTCAAGTCTTCTCCATACGTAATGAAGATTTCTGCCTCCCCTAAATAGGGAGCTGCTTCTTTGATGTTACGAAAGAAATAAAACGTTTCCTGCGGAAAACGACGTTTCAAGTCGTCAGCCAGATCTTCCCGCAGTCCTGCCGAAGATACCACCGCCACGAACAACCACGACCTTTCCTACTCGGTTTCTATACGGAATTGGAGCTGGGACGAATGCGTTTCTCCGTCATCCCAGTTCAACAGCGCCCTCCCGCTCACACTGGAGGTGTTCTCACAGGCGGGGCACGGTTCTGAATAGTCGATTGTACCATCAAAATCGTCCAGCTCCAGATTTTGATAAAAGAAGCCCTTCACGGCACTGTCGACGAAAAATTCAATCGACTGCACCTCCTCAACGGTTACGTTCTCTCCCGCTTCCAGACGAAGGCCCATCATCGTTTCGCCGCTGTCAGCCTCATCGATATAAAAGACTGCTTCCCAGTCTTCCGTCTCCGATGCGTCTTCGTGATCGGGCTGGAACGGTCCCTCATAATCATCCTGCATCCAAAATACGACTCCGCCTATTAATGCGATGATGATAAGAAAAGGCAGCATCTGCTTCATGCGTTACCCCACCTTTCTACTTTTATTTTAGCAGAGAAAGCCGGTAAAAGCAGTTCCTGTCTGTTCCCTCACGAAAGAATATTTAGATATACTCTCTCCCCCGGGAATACCGCTTTCTTTCCTGCCGCCGCCGCATGTTATACTAATGAGAACGAAAGCGATGGCAGGAGTGAATGCATCATGAAATGGATTCTTATCGCCGCGGGCCTTGTTCTGACAGCCTGCAGCAGTAGAGAGACCCTCGATGAAATTGAAGGTCATGCGGCTGGACCTCCGGATGGATATGGACGATTGTTCATCTTAATTGAAGATAACGTCGGCGGTCCTTACATCAGGGAAGACACGTCGAGACATCCGCTGCGCGATTTCGAGCTTGAAGCATATGCTGCCTCCGTCCGGATGGATGAAGAAGTAAGCACCGGAGAAGAAAGTATCCGTGCAGCCGAGCTTGCACCGAATCAGAAGGTGCGTCTTGAACTCGAAGAGCCGATTGAAAGAAAAAGCACCTCGCTCGAAAGGTACTTGACGTATCAGCCGCGATTTATTCCCGGCGTAGAGCATGCTCGACTGGAGGCGGAACCATACAGCACTGAAGAACTTTATACCTTTTATGAACCGCTTCAGGAGGAAGACTACCGCATCCTCACGACCGAAGCGGAGAGTGCAGAGTGGACGCTCTATTTCTCCTCTTTTCGTGAGCATCTTCAGGAAAGGGAGCGGCTGTCGGTCGAATTTTTGGAAGGACAGGAACAGGAAGTGATGGATGCCCGGTTCACCCTGCTCACCTCTAATGGCCCCATCCTTGAAACGAATGATCCTGAAGAAATTGCCGGCGCTTTCCCGAATCCGTAAAGCACCCCCTCCTCCTTCTTCCCCGACTATGATACAATGATGCAGGAAAAACCGGAGGAGGATGCTAGGATGAAACGCAGCAATTCAGAAAAATTATATCAGGAAGCAGAAACGAAAATTCTCGGAGGAGTCAACAGTCCTTCACGAGCATATAAAGGCGTAAACGGCGGCACCCCTGTTTTTATGGAAAAAGGCAGTGGTGCTTACTTATGGGACGAGGATGGGAACCGTTACATCGACTACCTGGCAGCTTATGGGCCGATCATCACCGGACACGCCCATCCGCACATCACGAACACGCTGCAGCGTGCGGCCGAGGACAGTGTACTCATCGGCACACCGACAAAGTACGAAAATGAATTCGCTTCGATGCTGCAGGAAGCTGTCCCTTCCCTGGAACGTGTGCGATTCGTGAATTCGGGTACGGAAGCAGTAATGACCACCATTCGTGTCGCTAGAGCTTATACAGGCCGTAATAAAATGATTAAATTTGCCGGCTGTTATCACGGTCACTCGGATCCGGTCCTCGTCGCTGCCGGTTCCGGCCCCTCTACTACGGGCAATCCGGATTCCGCCGGTGTCACGGCGAGTACGGCAGCGGATGTGATCACGGTCCCATTTAACGATCCCGATGCTCTGGAAAAAGCGCTGGCTTCCTTCGGGGCAGAGACTGCCGGCATTCTCGTCGAACCGATCGTCGGAAACTTCGGCATCGTTGAACCAGAAAGCGGGTTTCTTGAGAAAGTCAACGAGCTGGCTCATGCGAATGGATCGCTCGTCATCTACGATGAGGTTATTACCGCTTTCCGTTTCATGTACGGCGGCGCGCAGAATCTGCTCGGTGTCGAGCCTGACCTTACCGCAATGGGCAAAATCATCGGCGGAGGGCTGCCGATCGGCGCCTACGGAGGGAGAAAAGACATCATGGAACAAATCTCTCCGCTCGGTCCTGCCTATCAGGCAGGTACCATGGCCGGCAACCCCGCCTCAATCCGAACAGGCATCGCGTGTTTGGAAGTGCTTCAGCAAGAAGGAACGTATGAGTACCTCGACCGTCTTGGAGCGAGGCTGCAGGAAGGAATCGAAGCCGCTGCCGCATCGTATCACGTACCGGCCATCGTCCAGCGGCTGAAGGGCGCCCTGACCGTCTATTTCGGAGTCGATCATGTACAGAACTACGCGCATGCTGAAGCTTCTTCCACCGACATGTTCGCGCTGTTCTTCCATGCGATGCTGGATAAGGGCGTTCATCTTGCACCCTCGAAGTACGAAGCATGGTTTCTTACCACGGCGCATACGGAACAGGATATAGAAGATACCATTCGAAAAGTAGAAGAAGTCTTCGCAGAAAACGACTTTTCCGTGCAGGCTTCAGCAGAATAGCAGACTTCTGTCTGCAAAAACGAGAGAGAAAGGATTACGTATCATGAAACTCGGTGCCCGGATTTTTAAAACTGGCCTGGCAGTCACGCTCGCCCTGTATGCTGCTATGTGGCTTGATTTCGTAAATCCTGCCTTCGCCGGGCTGGCTGCTTTCTTCGCCGTCCAGCCCTCGGTTCATAAAAGCCTGACGCTGATCTGGGATCAAATTCAGGCGAACATCATCAGTGCACTCCTCGCAGTTGCCTTCGTTACTGCGTTCGGGAGTGAACCTTTTGTCATTGGTGCGGTCGTTGTCCTTGTGATTGCGATCCACATCAAGTGGAAAAAAGAATCAATCATTCCGCTGGCTGTTGTCACCGCCGTTATCATCATGGGAAGCCCTGCAGATAACTTTTACCTTCTCGCAGCTGACCGGTTCCTGCTCGTGATGACGGGTGTCTTTTCCGCTTTTGTCGTGAATATGCTGTTTCTCCCTCCGAAGCACGAAAATCAAATGTATCATAAAATTTCCGGCATCAATGAGGAGATCATGCAGTGGATCCGG
Organism: Alkalicoccus chagannorensis DSM 18086; assembly: GCF_000429725.1. Classification (GTDB taxonomy): domain Bacteria; phylum Bacillota; class Bacilli; order Bacillales; family Salisediminibacteriaceae; genus Alkalicoccus; species Alkalicoccus chagannorensis. The sequence goes on from NZ_AUCK01000031.1 coordinate 7,639, forward strand.
CTCCTTCTGCACCATGATATTGATTATCGAACGCTGAAAGAGGATGAGCAGCGGATCCGCGATTCCATCGTCAAACTAGAATCCATCTTCTCGCTCTATAAAGAAGAACGCAGCCTCTTCCGGAAGCAGGAATACGCCAGGATGAGAAAGATTGTGCTGTTCCGGCAGATGATCCGTACAACACGGAAAGCGGAAGACATTTTAAAAAGCCTCGCCAAGCATGATCACGTCACGCATCAGCTGCCCGAAGAGGTCGAGGATATGCTGCGGCAGCAGCTCGATGATTTCACGAACTATCACGAGCGCATCATGCAGAAATACATGGGCCGCGTCCGTGCCCATTCCATGAACGATTTCTATGAAGAAATTACGGAGAGAAAGAAAGAGCTCGTTTCCGTGTTCTTTGTTTCCCAGCGGGACAAGGAATTCGACTATGCCTCCTGGATCCACTTCCTCCCGGTGATTGCCCTGATTATAGAGTACTCGGAGCACTTGGAGCATCTGGACCGGCTGGTGGACGGCTTTAATACGTACCACCAGGAGCATAACGAAGCAGAAATTACAGACAAAGAATTATAGCGACGTCCATGGGACCCGGTACGTGCTCTGTTGACAATGCTGCAATAGAACAAAAGCGCGGACGTCTTTTAGTCGAAACGGCTCGTGGTGAAGGAGGGCTTCGTTCTACCCGTGCATCGAGCGCAGCCGCCGTCTTCTGCCTGCACCTGCAGGATACGCTGGTCGATGCTGATCGATCTTGATACCAGAAGACCGGCTTTCCCCTGAACGGCACTTCGGAACGTCCCGCAGAGATCACAGCACGTCCCCCCTGTTAAACACAAAAAGACCAGCCTCTGCGGTACTATCCGCCGGCTGGTCTTTTTACGTCTCCCTGCTCCGGAATCATCAGCTCTCTTTTCTCGACAGCGTCAGCGCTTGACGAATGCCTTCTTTAAAAGAAAACTTGCCGTACATCAACACGCCGCCTTTGTAAATTCTTGCTGCTGCGATGTTGATGAGCACCGCGCTGACGACAAGGATCAGGATGATCAAGGCTGCCTCCCAGCCTGGAACGGTCCCCATACCAATCCGCAGAAACAGCAGCTGCGGAGCAAAGAAAGGCACGTAGGACAACACCCGGAATACCGTTGCATCCGGTATGTTCAGGGCAATGATCGAGAGGAAGAAAGCGATCATCGCAAGGAAGATGAGCGGCTGAATCGCCTGGTTCACTTCTTCGGCCCGGCTGACAAGGGCGCCCAGCATCGCGGCAATCCCGCCGTACAAGAAGTAGCCGAGCAGAATGAACAGCAGCGCGAATCCAATGAGGGACAGGTTTAAAATATCATCAAAGAAAAACTGGACGGCCTCTTCACCAGTCAGCCAGGCACCGGCTAAAGCAGCTCCGCCTAGAATGGACAAGTTGATGACGCCGGCCGCGCCGATGCCTGCCAGTTTGCCAAACATCTGCGTAACAGGATTAATGCTTGAGACAATCAGCTCCATCACCCGGGACGATTTTTCCGTGGCGACTTCGGTTGCAATCATGGATCCGAATGTCAGTACAATTAAGTATATCGCGAAGACGAGTATGTAGACCATCCAGTACTCCCCGCTGCCGGCTTCCGCCTGCTGCGTCTCCCCTTCTACTGGTACACGCTCGACGGAAATGGGCGCCGTCAATGCCTCGAGATCCTCTTCCGGCAGACCCGCAGATTCAGCAGCAAGCTGATCTTTCACCTGCTGGATATCTTGTTCTATCACCCCTTCTTCAACTGCAGGGATGCTGTAGAATGCCGCATCCAATGAAGCAGGCGAGCCGCTCAGAACAACACCGCCGCTCCGTGGTGCATCTGCATCAGCTTCTGCATCATCAGAAGGTTCATAGAAGACGAAGCCGTCCCGTTCTGCAAGACGCTCTGCGGCCTCCCCTTCAAACGCAGAGTGATCCTCCACATACACCTGCAGCGGCTCCGGGTCCTCCCCGCCTCCGGCTGCATCAAGCAGTGCGGGCACCTGAAAAAAACCAAAAATCAACAGTGCCATGATACCGGTGGAGATCATGAACGCCTTCGAACGAATTCTCCTGCCTGCTGTATGAAGAAACGTTGTCCAGAAGTTAGTCATCATTCTCTTCACCCGCCTTATCGAGGAAGATGTCGTGCAGCGACGGTTCTTCCAGTTCAAATTTCCTCAGAAATCCACGGGAAGCCGCCTCATGGAACAGCTTTTCTGCCACCGCTTCATTCTCCACTTTCAGTCTCGTCTCCAGCTTCGTATCCTCTCTTTCAAGGATCCCTTCGGCGTCGTCGAGAAAATCAAGCGGCATATCCGTTTTGATCGACACGCGCTTCATGTCATAGCTCCGCTTGATCTCCGATAAATGCCCCTGCAGTACAGGCTCTCCTCGTTTCAGAATGAGGATGTCGTCACACAGCTCCTCGACGTTGCGCATCTGATGGCTTGAAAATACGATCGTGGTGCCTTCCCGCTGCAGGTCGAGCACGGCAGCCTTCAGCATGTCAGCATTCACGGGGTCGAGCCCGCTGAAAGGTTCGTCCAGAATCAGCAGCTCCGGCCGATGGAGCACGGCAGCCATAAATTGGATCTTCTGCTGATTGCCTTTCGAGAGCTCTTCCACTTTTTTGTCTTTGTACTCCTGAATTTGAAAGCGGTCGAGCCAGTAATCCATTGCCGTGAGGATATCCGGCCGCTTCATTTTATTCAGCTTCATCAAGTAGATCAGCTGGTCTTTCACCGTCAGCTTCGGAAAGAGTCCCCGCTCTTCCGGCAGATAGCCGAAAAGATGCGTGCGGTGATACCCAATCCGCTCCTGTTTCCAGAGTGCCGAACCGTGCGAAGGATCCAGCAGGCCGAGGATCATGCGGAACGTGGTCGTCTTTCCGGCTCCGTTCGATCCGAGCATGCCGAACATGGCCCCTTCTTCCACTTCGACCTCGAGTGATTTGACGGCTTCATGTGCCCCGAATGTTTTGTGCAGCTGATGCAGCTCCAGTGTCATGGTTTCTCTCCTTCCGTTTTCCGTTTCCTTCCTGATATACGAAAAAGAAGGACATGCGTTTCAATTAGAGGTTCTGAATGTTGTATAGATCCGAATACCGGCCGCCGGCCCGAAGAAGTTCGGAATGTGTGCCGGTTTCGGCAATTCTTCCGTTCTCCATCACAATGATTTTATCGGCATGCGTCACTGTAGCGAGCCGATGGGCAACGAGGAACGTGGTCCTGTCACGCGCCAGGTAATCCAACGATTCCTGAATCAGCCTCTCACTTTCGAGGTCCAGTGCGCTGGTGGCTTCGTCGAAGATGAGCAGCTTTGGATCTTTCAGGAAGACACGTGCGATCGCCACACGCTGTTTTTGTCCTCCTGACAATTTCACTCCGCGCTCGCCGACTTTCGTGTCGTAACCTTCAGGCATATTCTTGATGAAGTCATGGGCGTTGGCTGCTTTCGCCGCTTCTACTACTTCTTCCTCCGTTGCATCCGGGCGCCCCATGAGGATGTTGAAGAGAATCGAATCACTGAAGATGATGTTATCCTGCAGCACCATCCCGATTTGAGAACGCAGCGACCGGACTTCATACTCGCGGATGTCTTTTCCATCCACCTTAACCGATCCCTCGGTAACGTCGTAAAACCGTGGAATAAGGCTCATAATGGTGCTCTTTCCACCGCCGCTCATCCCGACTACCGCTACCGTTTCTCCCGGATAGGCAGTGAAGTTGAGCTGATGGAGCACCGTTTCATTTTCATAAGCAAACGTCACGTCCTCGAAGCGGACTTCTCCTCTTCCGTGCGTATAAGGCACAGCGTCCGGCCTGCTTTTAATATCGTATTCTTCATCAATCAATTCAAACATTCTGTCCATCGAGGCAATCGACTGCACGAGGGTGGTGGATGAGTTGACGAGTCTGCGCAGCGGGCCGTACAGCCTTTCCATGTAAGTGGCAAAGGCGACCAGTGTTCCAACCGTCAAGTCGGCCTGGATGACCATCGCAGCTCCGACAAATATGACGAGAAGCGGCGCAGTATCCGTGATGGTATTGACTACGGCAAACGTTTTGGCATTCCACTTCGTATGGTCGAGTGCCCGGTGAAGAAAGTTTTCATTTTGATGATCAAATTGTTCCTGCTCCTTCGGTTCGAGCGCGAAACTTTTGATCACGCTGATTCCCTGCAGCCTCTCATGTAGGTGGCCCTGCACATCTGCAAGTGCCTGGGAACGACGTCTCGTCAAATCACGCAGGCGGGCATAGAAGTATTTGATAGAAAACCCGAAAAGCGGCAGCAGCGCTACGGCAGCGAGCGTCATCCATACGTCCATCGTCAGCATGATGATAATCGCCACGATAATAGTGAACATGTCGAGCCAGATATTCATCATGCCGGTCATAATGAAGTTTTTCGTCTGCTCCACGTCATTTATTACCCGGGAAATAATTTCGCCGGCTTTACGGTTGGAATAAAACTTCAGGCTCAGTTTCTGCAGGTGGTCAAACAACTGCTCCCGGATATCGTAGAGAATCCGGTTCCCCGTCCACTGGGCAAAGTACTGCCGGTAATATTCAATCGGCGGACGCAGGACGACGAAAATAAAGAAGGCGCCGCCCATTACCCAGATCAGGGAACTCATCTGGTCCTGCGTGGTCATGTTTTCCGCTCCGATCACGTCATCAATGACGTAACGCAGAATGAGCGGAATCAAAAGCGGTATGCCGAATTTAAGCATACCGATCAGAATTGTAATAATAATCTGCTTCCAGTATGGTTTTATAAATGCTAAATATCGTTTTATACTATCCACTGACACATCACCTGTTTCTACAATGGAGCACGTGCAGGCGTTTTCCTGCTCTGTTCATGTTCCGTATTGATTCTTCGTTCAAAGCCTCGATCCCTTGAGCATGAAGCGATGCCGGACAGCTGAAGGGAAGACCGTCTCCCTTGCGTGGAAACGGAAGCTCCGCGATCAAAAGCGCGGAGCTTCTTCTGGTCGGCACGACGTGCGGCGTCGCTGCAGGCTTTTCAAGGAAAGAAAAGGATCTTCTTCCTTCCTGCGCGGCGCACGAAGCCAACGTCTCCATCGATGAGAACGTATCCATGCTTATCACCTGAAAAACCCGCCTGATTTCTTGGAACGGCTGGAAGAAAGCCGAACGAGCGGCTTTGATCAGGTACAGCCGCAAGCCTCCTTGTTCTTTTCCGTTGCCATCGGTAAAGAGGGCCGCCTCCAAAAACTGTGGAGACGGCCCCCGCGCCAGGGCGCTGGAGGAGCAGATGGTCAAACAGCCGCGTCGAGACCGTGATACCGGCTCGGACATTGTTGTTTAGAGAAGTCCCCTTTTTCAGGGGCGCTTCAGAACCAGAGCGCCTTTTGATCGGAGCGGCGTGTACCGCAGCTTCTTTGAGGGAAGCATAGGTTCTTCATGCTCCCCGTGCAGCTGGCTGCGCCGTCACCCTTAATGAGAACTTATACATTCTGATACTTTGAAAAAGAGATAGACGGGGCTGTCCTTTAACGGTGCTGAAGAAACCTTTCGTACCAGTATTCAATGAATCCCGGCTCGAAAGGCCCTTTCTGCGAACTAATCCAGCCGATCAGTTCGTCTACTGCTCCTCTGAGGATGACTTCTACTTCATCCGGATAATTCATCTGCCTTTTGTGCTGGGCGAATTCATCCTCGTCCAGCAGTTTGTACGTCATGTCTGGAAATACTTTAATATCGAGGTCATAATCAATATACTTCAACGCCTCCGAATCGTACGTGAACGGTGTTCCAAGGTTGCAATAGTAATAGATGCCGTCGTTCCTGATCATTCCGATCACGTTGAACCAACTGTGGGCGGTAAAGTAGCAGATTGCCGGTTCTCTTGTCCGCCAGAAGCGACCGTCCGATTCCTGAACCAGAATCCGGTCATTCCCGCCGATCACTTCATGCGTCGTCCCTTTGAGTATGACTGTTTCTTCCCACACCCGGTGCAGGCTGCCATTGTGTTTGTAGCTTTGTACTTCAATTGTGCTTCCAACCGTCGGAAATTCCACACTGCAGCTCCTTTCTGCTAGGTTTCCGCCGGTCTGCGATGCGTCACCATCCGGTCTTTCGGATCAATATACAGTTCCACAGGAGGATCCCCGAGCAGATAATCCTTCAGCATAAAATAACTGATGCGGTAGGCTTGTGCTGTTCCCATGCAGGGCAGCTCTCCCTTTTCCAGAAAATACTGGTCACATGCAATCTGTACACGATCGACCCATTTGGCCTCTTCTTCGTTGTCAAAAATATCAAATGTTTCTTTTGACATATACCAGGGTTTATCCGGTATTCCCCCTAGATGAGGAATAAGATAGTCCGTATCAATTTGATTATCGGACAGAATGATGGTTCTCAGCGAAAGACGGGAATCCAGTTCATCTGCGCAGCGATTCACCGCGCGGCGGACATCCTCTTCACTGGATGGTATCACCTGCGGCGGTTCTTCCGCTTCCTTTCTGCGGCGCTTCTTTTTCTTGTTCCACATCCCCGGTTCCTCCCTCACGTTTATTCATCGGCAGCCGGCTTTGCTCATGATCTTTTTTGTCTCGCTTTCTATTATACTATGACAGTACAAAATTAACACCATTCAGCTGAAATCTAGTGATACAGGATTAGCAGTGGAACGTACCATCTCCTGCTGCAACAGGCGAAGCAGCCGGAATGCGAAATCGTGCCGGAAGAAAGTATCTTCCGGCACGAGAGGGACAAGTGGCTTCACAATATTTTATTCGTCGGAGAACGCTGCGGGCCGCCGGACGTTTCTCCTGGCGGTATTTACGTCAGTAGGGAAATCCCGCCGTCGACGACAATCGTCTGTCCGCGGATCATGGCAGCTTCGTCGGAGACGAGAAAACGGATAGCTGCTGCGAGGTCTTTCGGTTCGGTCATACGTCCTGCCGGTGTCCTCGAGGCAGCATCCTCCAAGAGCTCTTCTCTGTTCGGGAAATGCTTCAGTGCATCTGTATCCACAGCCCCGCCTGATACCGCATTAACACGGATGCCGGGAGCGAGTTCGACGGCCATGTAGCGAGTCAGCGCCTCTACAGCTGCTTTGGACACGCCGACCGCCGTATAGTTCGGCAGGTAGCGCATGGAACCGAGGGAACTGAGGCTGACGACCGCTCCGCCGTGCTTCATCCGCTTTGCAGCGAGCTGGGTTGTAAACAGCATCGCTTTCGAGTTCGTGTCCATCGTCCAGTCCCAGTGGCTCTCCTCCAGTTCCATCATTGGACGCAGGACACCAGACGCTGCGTTGTTGACCAGCACATCGAGATGATCGAAGTGGTTGTCGATTTCTGCAAACATCGCTTCGAGTTTCTCTTTTTTCGTCACATTGGCACGTACGGTCAGTGCCTTCACTCCGAATGCGCGTACTTCTTCGGCTGTCTCTTCGGCGCTGGAGCGGCTTCGTGCGTAGTTAATGACGATGTTATACCCCGCTTCAGCGAGGGTCAGCGCAGTCTGCCTGCCGATTCCTCTGCTGCCGCCGGTGATCAAAGCTGTTTTTTCCATATTCATGTATTCCTCCTTCTTTACCATCATTCCTGCTGGACAGGCTTGTACTGTCCAGGTCTCTTACCCTCCGCCGAGAAACAAAGCTCCATACAGCAGAGAACCGGCAATGACGAATGCTGGATGAACCTTCCTGATCTGCAGCAGGTAAAACGAGGCTCCCAGTAGAAAGACGGTCTGCAGCACGCCGGTATCGTCATAAGCCGTCCCGGCAAAACGGAGCGTCATCACACCGAGGAGCACAGCAATCGTGGGACGCACGATGGCGGAGAGCTTCTTAACTTTCGGTGAATCTTTAAACTTCAGCAGGAGGCTGAGCAGCACGACCATCATCACTAAAGATGGGGCGATCGTCGCAAACAGAGCCACCGAGGCCCCGAGAATGCCCCCTTCGACAAATCCGATGTACCCGGCCATCTTCGTTGCAATCGGTCCGGGCAGGGCGTTGCCCAGGGCCAGTACTTCACCAAACTCTTCGATCGACATCCAGTCATACCGGTGCACCACTTCATATTCAATCAGCGGGATCGTAGCCGGTCCCCCGCCATATCCGACAATGCCGGGAATAAAAAAGGCTAAAAATATGTCCCAGTAAATCATGAGGACCGCTCCTTCCTAGTCGGTTTGATCAGAACATAGAGGATTAAGGCAGCAATAAATGCTGCCGGATGCAGCCCGGCAAGTTCTATCAGCAGCGCGGAGAGAAGAACCAGGAAAAGCATCACCTTCCATCCGAGATCACTAGTTGATTTCTGCAGAAAACTCCACGTCAGCATCCCGAGCATCACAGCCACCACCGGCATCACGCCGTAAGTCATGCCCTGCACCCAGTCTAATTCGCGGAAAGAGGCAAGTGATACGAGCAGCGCAATCATGAGAATCACCGTTGGCAGAACAGATGCCGCAATGGCATTGAGCATGCCGGTATATCCTTTTACCCGATAGCCGATGTAGCCGGCCATTTTCGTAGCAATCGGGCCTGGAAGCGTATTGCCGATGGCGAGAATATCGGAGAATTCATTCTCATCCATCCATTCATATGTATCCACGGCTTCCCGCTGGATCAGCGGAATCGCTGCCGGACCGCCGCCGTATCCGAGCAGACCGACCCGGAGAAACGCCATAAAAATATTGCCGTGCTCTTTCACTCGTTCCACATCCTTTCCGTACAGCCTGATGATACGATGATTTCTTTTAGATCACAAGCCCGCTTCATCCGACAGCCCCAGCTTGTTGATTACGTAAAAAAAGAGGTAGATGTCTTCTTTCCTTTGTATTTTCTCCTTCGCTTACCGGCGGAAGCTTGCCTTCAGCTATTCCCCTGCCTTCCGAGCAGGAAAAAGGATCATCAGGCGGCGCGAACATCCCACTGGTATCCACGCCGGAAACGAATGAAAAAACGTCACAGAAAGGAACCTCTACCCCAGCATTCATTTTAGAGCCAAACAATGTCCTTATAAACAGCCAGGGGCCGTCTCAACATGCGTTGGAGACGGCCCCTGAAACGATGTTGTGCGCCTGTTAATAGACGGCGACAGCGCCGTCGGTCCGGGACTCCGTGCCGCCGCGAAGAACCCCCGTTTCCGGATCCCGCCAAATGATCTGGCCACGTCCGAAATTGCCTTCTTCGTGAGTCAGCTGCACCTGGTGCCCCCGTGCTGCAAGTCCGTGTGCAATATGGTGGGGCACTGTGTGCTCGAGCAGCACCTGCCTGCCTTTCATCCACTGCCAGCGCGGTGCATCCAGCGCCGCCTGCGGGTTGAGTCCGAAATCAATCGTGTTCATGACTACCTGCATATGTCCCTGCGGCTGCATGAAGCCGCCCATGACGCCGAACGGGCCGACCGCACTGCCATCCTTCGTCAAAAAGCCGGGAATAATCGTGTGATACGTTCTCTTGCCGGGAGCCAGAGCGTTGTCGTGCTCAGGGTCCATGCTGAAGTTGTGTCCTCTGTTCTGAAGCGCGATACCAGTACCTGGAACGACGACACCGGAACCAAAGCCCATGTAGTTGCTCTGGATGAAGGAGACCATGTTTCCGTCTTTATCCGCTGCTGCAAGGTAGACGGTACCGGATGATGCTGGATCACCGGCTTCCGGCTCAAGTGCTTCTTCGCCTATGCGCGCACGACGCTCTTCGGCATAGGAACTGCTGAGCAGCTGAGCGGTTGTGCGGCTCATCTCTTTTTCTTCGGTGATGTATTTTTCCCCGTCAGCAAAGGCCAGCTTCATCGCTTCAATTTGTTTATGGTACGTCTCTTCTGTATCGCGGTGCACAAAGGAGTCGTTCTTCAGGATGTTGAGCCCCATGAGAGCAACAAGGCCCTGTCCGTTCGGTGGAATCTCCCAGACGTCATAGCCTTTGTAGTTCACACTGATCGGATCGACCCATTCCGGTTCATAGGCTTCCAGATCTGATTTCCGCAGGAAAGCCTGATGCTCTCTGGAGAAAGCGTCTATTTGATCTGCAAGTGCTCCTGTATAGAAGGACTCTCCGTTTGTCCGGCCGATTTCCTCCAGTGTATGGGCATGTCCTTCCGAACGCCACATCTCACCGGCTTCCGGGATGCGGCCGTCCGGTGTGAAGGTGTCAAACCAACCTTGAAACTCGGGCCCCTGCAGCGCCTGCCTGAAATTTTCGGCAGCACGCTTCCAGAACCGGGCGAGCGTCGGCGAAAGCGGGAAGCCGTCTCTTGCCAGTCGCACGGCGGGAGCAAGCGTTTCGCTCAAGCTTAAGCGCCCAAACCTTTCTGAGAGCGCAGCCCAAGCTTTCGGCGTGCCGGGAACCGTTACCGGCGTCCAGCCGAATTTCGGTATCTCGGAGATTCCTTGAGCTTTCAGTGCTTCCATCGACAGTGCTGCGGGTGCCTGTCCGCTGCCATTCAGGCCGTAGAGCTTGTCGTCCATCCAGACGAGCGCAAATGCGTCACTGCCAATCCCATTCGAAGTAGGCTCCACCACCGTCAGAGCGGCCGCTGTTGCTATGGCGGCGTCTACAGCGTTGCCTCCTTCTTTCAGCACATCCAGCCCTGCCTGTGCTGCCAGCGGCTGCGATGTAGCGACCATCCCGCTGCGGCCGTATGTTACCTGACGCCGCGACGGGTAAGGGTAGTTGTTTGCTTCTTGTGTCATCACTCATCATCCTCTCTGCTGTCGAGCTTATCATAGTACGTCTCTCGAAAGAATATGCCGAATCACTAAAAATTCGCGTTCGATTGTCCACCATCTACATTCAGCGATGCTCCAACGATCCAGGATGCCCTGGGCGAAGCAAGAAAGACGGCGGTATCAGCGATTTCTTCAACTGTCCCGAAGCGGCCGGCCGGTATTTCCCGCTCCACGAATGCCTGTATTTTCTCTGGATCTTCATCGAGCCGCTTCTGCCAGTTTCCTGTTGGATGAAGAATAGATCCCGGTGCAATGCCGTTAACTCTGATCCCGGAAGTGATCAGCTCATCAGCCAGGCTCTTCGTATGACTGATCATCGCAGCTTTCGCACTGTTATAGGTCGGCTTCCCTCCGGACTCCCGTCCGAAAATAGAAGAAATGTTGATGATGCTCCCTTCCTGACGCTGCTGCATATCTTCCGCAGCCAGCTTGGAAAGATGCACTGCCGAGAAAAAATTCAGCTGCATCGCTTCTTCGAATGTACGTAAGGACGTGTCCATCGTAGCTCCACCGGCAGAGCCTCCTGCATTATTAATGAGAATATCAATCTGACCCATATCGGCAATACAACGGTCCATCAGCTCGGTACGTGCGGCTTCCTGCATGACATCCGCCTGAAACGTGCGGAGACCGGGATATAAGGCTGCCGCTTCCTGCAGTGCCTCACCGCCCCTTGCTGCCACTGCAGTGTCTGCTCCTTCCCGAAGAAAAGCAGCGGCAATGCCGAGCCCGATTCCTTTTGAACCACCTGTCACAAGTACTTTTTTCCCTTGCAGCTTTAAGTCCATGTTTTATTCCTCCTCCTAGAAGATGATGACGTTGCTTCCATCAATTTTGATTTTCTCCCTGCCGCTGTTTTTTGAGCGACTGCAGAATCTTTTGATGCGAGACGGAAAAAGGGAGGTCCTCCAACTCGGTCATGCTGACCATCCGCTGCCGCTCCCCCACGGCGTCAACCGCATCGATCTCTGCATAGACCACACGTACTTCCCATACGAGGTGGGAAAAGACATGCCGCACCTGCATCCACGATGGATCTTTTATGACTGCTTCCGGCGGAAACAGCGAATCCTCCTCTTCCTGCGGGACGTTCGGAAACTGCCAGAGTTTCGCCAGCAGCCCGGTATCCGGACGCTTTTCCACAAGCACATTCCCTTCCCGGTCTACCAGTACGCCTGCGGTGAGATGCTGCGTTTTCGGCGGCTTTTTCTTCGGCTTGACTGGAAGCAGTTCCTGCGCCCCTTCCTCCTTTGCCGCGCACTGCGCCTGAACCGGGCAGATGAGGCAGCCCGGACTCGTTGGTGTACAGATCACGGCACCGAGCTCCATCAGTCCTTGATTGAAGTCGGAAGGCGCCTCCTCTGCTATAATACTGCGGATGATTGCTTCAAATCGTTTTCGTGTGGATACTTTGGAGACGTCATCATAGATAGAAAATATACGGGAAAGGACCCGCATCACATTTCCGTCGACAGCCGGAGCTGGAACACCGTAGGCAATCGACAGCACGGCACCGGCAGTATAAGGGCCGACGCCGCGGAGCTTTTTGATCTCCTCTTCCGTATCTGGTACATTGCCACCATAGTACTCCTGCACCTCCTGTACAGCCTGGTGCAGGTTGCGCGCCCGGGAGTAATAACCGAGCCCTTCCCACTGTTTAAGCACCTCTTGCTCCTCTGCGGTTGCCAGTGCTTCCAATGTCGGGAAGGCTTCCATGAAACGGTGGAAATAAGGGATAACGGTGTCTACTTTCGTCTGCTGCAGCATAATCTCGGAGACCCAGATGCGGTAAGGGTCTCTTTCCCGGCGCCAGGGAAGGTCCCGCTTCTGGTCTTCATACCAGTCCAGCAGCTCCTCCTGGAATTGTTTCGTATCGAACACCTGCATGTACAAAAACTCCTTTTGAAAGCAATAGAAAAAGGGTAAACTAAGGGTATCGTCAGTACTGGATTGGGGGTGGTTACTATGGATACAGCTACACATGTTGTGATGGGTGTTGCCATCGGAGGCCTTGCCACGATGGATCCTGTCGTCGCTGAAGCTCCCGCGATGACGCAGGCCGTCATGATCGGAGCCATCGTCGGCTCCCAGGCACCGGACTTCGACACGGTGCTCAAGCTCCGCAACAATGCCGTCTACATCCGCCACCACCGGGGGCTCACACATTCTATCCCTTTCTGGTTCATCTGGCCGACGCTTATCACCTTCATGCTCTACATGCTGCTGCCCGGCATCAATGTGTATCATCTATGGCTCTGGACCTTTTTTGCTGTGTTCATGCACGTCTTCGTTGATATCTTTAATGCATACGGCGTGAAGGCCTTCGCCCCCATTAATCCCCGTTGGCTTGCCCTCGGGGTTATCAACATTTTTGATCCATTCATCTTCCTGGCACATATCGCTGCCATCGTATTCTGGCGTTTCGGCACGCCGGCGGGCTGGACGTTTTTGATTATGTATGTCATTATCACTGCTTATTACATCTGGAGGATCCACGCCCAGCGTCAGGTTCATAAAGAAATGTACGCGCGTCATCCGGACGCGACCCACATCCTGACATCGCCGACCTTCAGCTGGACCCGCTGGCATCTCGTCATCCGAACGCCTGAATGGATGTATGTCGCCGAATCCCGCAGAGGACAAATCCGTTATTTTGAAACGTACCCGTTTGAACCGATACCCGATGATATCGTCATCAATGCCGCCAGAAAGGACCGGAATCTGAAATCGTTTCTCTCCTTCTCCCCGGCATACCGTTGGGCCGTGTCGATTGAACAGCACGGATATTCGGTGAAATTCGTCGATCTCCGGTACCGGAGTAAAGGATACTATCCTTTTGTTGCCATCGTCCGGCTCGACGAGAACCTGGAGATTCTCAGCTCCTATACCGGCTGGATCTACAACACGCAGACACTGCAGCGGAAGCTGGAATTCCGGGAAACATCCGAAAGCTGATCCTGCAGCAGTCAGGCAGCGTCATAGGAAGAAGGGCCGTCTCTTACAGCAGAGGCGGCCTTCTTCTGGTCCCGCCTGCTCTTTCCTCAAAACAGCGCATCGTCTTCGTGCGCACTTCTCCTGCTCCCGTTATTTATGGTGTCTGCGCTGCTGGAACCATTTTTGATACTTTGGATACCGCGCAGCCAGCTCATGCAGCCGGTCTCCGTAGTTGTCCACCCACTGCGTTACGATCTTTTCAGCCATGTCCTCCCCTTTGTAGGAGCGGCCGGCTTTAGCATAAGTCGCCTCAAAGTCCTCCCAGAGCAGTTCCACCCACGTCTGCGCGTCCTGAAACGTCAAGTCTTTGTTCTTTTCCATCAATCGTCTCGTCAACCTGTCTTTCGTTTCCTCCATCGTTTATCCCTCCCCTTGAGAAAGCTTATTTCCAAGGACGGAGATCGGAACAGCTTCGAGTTTTTTTCCGCTGTTTCGATACCCCCAGGCAAAGACTCCGTTCATATAGTTTATTTCAAACGTTTCAGCCGGATCGTCCTTCATGGAATAAACCGCACCTGCTTCATAATCAGCAGGATCGAGCAGGTATGCTTCTGCCATGAGTATCTTCCGCTCATGCACCGCATATTCGTTGATCATCCCTTTCGCTTCGGCTTTCTGAGCCGCAACACGGAGTTCTTTGATTTCTTCTCTGAGTGCTTCTTCCGTCATTCGGCTGTACTGTGCATTCATGCTGGTTCCTCCTTCCGAATACTGCTGGTGGAGCTGTCACGAATGGCGTCTCCCGTGTGACGGTCCACCCTCTATCTGATTCCGCTGCAAAGCGGCACAGGCTGTTCTGAACAAAAGCGCAAAGCGCCTTTTGGTCGGAACGGCGTGCGGAAGCGCTGCAAGCTTTTTGAGGGAAGAAAACGTTCTTTGTTTCTTCCCGAGCAGCGAATGGAGCCGCCGTCACACTGTATGAAAACTTACACATTCCTATCATGGAACAACAGACGCTGCTCGTCTTTGTTCCCACGTCTTCCAGTATACCGTTTCCCCCTGCTCTGGGAAAAGCAGAGTCTATTCGTTTTCTTCAAGATTTTCAAGCACCTTTTCGATCGTCTCCTTTGCAAATCCTTTCTGGTACATCCCCTGCTTCACTTTTTGTTTTCTTGTTCTCTCGTCTTTACTGCTGTGCCGCCGCTCCAGTTTTTCCGCATGAGCCTGAGCCGCTTCCAGTTCCGCTTCATCGGAGGACTCCAGGTCCGCTGCTTCCATCGCTGCGGAAGCGGCACTGCTGCTGAAGCCCCGCTGCATCAGAAACTGCATCAGCTTCTGCTTTCTTATTTTGGCAGCGTCTTTCTGGTAGCTCTTCTGCTTTTTTTCTACGAGCGCAAGGGCAAGATCGATCTCTTCCTCTTCCGAGTACTGCTCCAGCGCCTTTTCCGCGGTCTCCCCATCGATCCCTTTCTGCTTCAGCTCCTGCCGGATGACCCCGGGCCCTTTTTTGGACTGGTCCCGTCTCGTGCGTACAAACGATGCGGCAAAGCGCTCGTCATCCAGAAAATCGAGTTCATACAGCTTCTCCACCATCCACTCCTGCTCTTCTTCCGGTACTTCCTGCCCCCG
Source organism: Alkalicoccus chagannorensis DSM 18086 (assembly GCF_000429725.1). Taxonomy (GTDB): domain Bacteria; phylum Bacillota; class Bacilli; order Bacillales; family Salisediminibacteriaceae; genus Alkalicoccus; species Alkalicoccus chagannorensis. The sequence continues at coordinate 22,936 of NZ_AUCK01000031.1, forward strand.
AAGATACTCCCGGAGTTCCTTTTCTGAGCGCATCCGAAAAGATAGAAAGTTCAAGGCGCGCTGATACGCTTTGTCCATTTCATCGGTCTCTTTGAGCCGCTCGATCTCCTCTGCTGTCAGCTCTTTCCCCTTTGCCAGTGCCTCCTGAATCAGCACGTCCTCTGACACAGAGAACGTATACACTTCCTTCTCTCCCTGCTTCGTATAAATATGGTAACGGTGCTTCGTCTTGACGGCTGCTTTAATCTTCGTAATTTCCGGCATGTCGTTTTCCCCCATTGATGTTTGCGTTTGAGTTCCTTCATAAGAAGGGAATACTACTATTAGCATATAGGAGGAGGAGTGTATATGAAAGCAGCAATTGCAGGCGGCACCGGCCTGGTCGGCAGCACCTTAACGAATAAATTGACCGAACTGGGCCATGAGGTCATTATTCTCACGAGAAATCCTTATAATAAGCGGGCGACCGAAAACGTCCATTACGTAGGCTGGCTCAACAGCGGAGATGCTCCCGAGTCCCAGCTTGAAGGCATCGATGCCTTTATCAATCTGTCGGGCGAAAACCTGAACAGCGGCAGATGGACCGACCAGAAAAAACAAGAGATTCTCGACAGCAGGATCGATGCCACACGGGAGGCCGTGCGGATCATCGAAGCCTTGACAAACAAACCGGAAGTGCTCATCAACGGCTCCGCTGTCGGTTATTACGGTACCTCGTTTGAAGAAACGTTCACTGAGAACGACACGACACCAGGAGACGATTTTCTGGCTGATGTCGTCTACCGCTGGGAAGAAGAAGCAAAGCGGGCAGAACCATATGTCCGAACGGTGTTCTCCCGCTTCGGCGTCGTGCTTGACGATGAAGAAGGGGCACTGGCGAAAATGCTGCTTCCATTCAAGATGGGCGCCGGCGGAAAAATCGGCACCGGCGAGCAGTGGATGTCCTGGGTGCACGTGGAGGACGCCGCATCCGCCCTCCTTTACTGCATCGAGAACAAAAGCCTGGCAGGACCAGTGAACATTACTGCTCCAACCCCGGAAAGAATGAAATCCTTCGGCCGGTCGCTCGCCAACACGCTGAACCGTCCATTCTGGGCCCCTGTCCCATCCAATATGGTCAAGCTGGCGCTGGGCGATATGAGTGTGCTGATCCTGGAAGGACAACAGGTCATTCCGCAGAAACTGCTGGACAGCGGGTTCGAATTTGACTATCCGCAGCTCGATGAGGCCTTATTCGATCTGGTAGGATGACCGGCTGCACGGCAGCCGTTCTCCTGCTCCACGATTCGAATGAAGCGGACGAACCAGCGGCATGCAGTTCTTCCACTCCGTCAACGTGACGCTGACAGGCTGGGACCGTCTCAATCGCAATTGTTGAGACGGTCCCTTTCTGACTTCCTGGAAATGCTGCTTCAGGCTTCCGGCATGTATACCGGACCAAAAGCTGGATTCTCTGCCTTATCGTAGCTGCGCAAGGAGATATGATATAATGACAGCAGTGACAGGGTTTACCGTCATCGGACCGCCGTTCTCTTCCGTCTTTTTCTTCTTTGCAGCGGCGGCTGTGCTCATCCTGGTTTTGAATATCCTGACCAGTATCTGGGTCTACCGGGATGCTGTCTACAAGGGAAACAGCAGAGAGTTCTCCGCTCTGATGCTGATCGGAACACTCTTCTTTCCGATTATCGGATTGATTGTCTACCTTATTATCAGAAACGACTAACTACTGGAAGGAGTGGAACACATGACACACCTTGCTCCAAGCTTCTTAGGAAAGAATGTCTTCATGGACGGGGAAAAACAACAGCGCTACGTCGTCAAATACGAGGACGGGGCGGGCAAAAAAACAATCGATGTTCTCCTGTTTGACCAGGACACACCGGTTATTTTTGCTGTTCTCGACTATGACGGACGTTTTCTCGATTCCTTTTTCTTATCAAACCGCACCACGAAAGCATCCGGGGAGGCCCTCGCAAAGTACGAGGAAATTCAGGGCCGCAAGAAGCAGCATAAAGTCACTCAGGATGACTTAAAAGATGCACTCAAACCGGAAAGTCAGGCCAAAATGAAAAACAAGAACATCCAGAAGCTTCTCCGCGATGAATTTCTGGAAGACATTAAACACCACTGGCCGTCCAGGCTGATCACGCTGCAGCGGGAAGAAAACGGGGCGTCCGACTCGCTGATCATGGAAGCGCTGGATGAAGCAGTCGAAAAAGCGAACCCGAAAAAAGCGTACGATTTCATTCGATCCCACCGACTTGACGATTTTCTCCCGAAGCTCGGCCTGGAGGTACCGGAACATCCTGAAATGCTGGAGAAAGCGGCGGAGGACTTTTTCTACGAAGGAAAAGGCAAGCCGCTCCACGGCTACCTGTACCACGCGGCGGTTGCACTTCCGACCGACCGGACGGAGACAGTCGAACAGCTGCTCGTGCGTGCCGAACAGCTCGATCGTGAGCACGGAACGAACGGATTGAAGCGGCTGTTGACGATCTTTTCCAAAAAGCTCAAGGAAGAGGATAACGGACCGATGACCGAATGGCTGAAAGAAGTCACCGTGGACCCGCAGCTGCGGCAGTCGGTTGTCCAGGCCATCAAAAAGAGCTGATCCTTCCGATGGAAAGCTGTCTCTGCAAGCACTACCCTCAGGGAAGGCAGCAGCTTCTCCCGCTGAAAACCATATACATGGTACGAAAACAGAAAGAAGGCACCTGGGCTTAAGCTCAGGTGCCTCCTTTCTGTTTATAAAGAAATTTTTCTGTGTAGGTATTCCTTTGACTGCTTCCACTTTCGAAGGAACGCTTTCTGGAGGGAGCTTTTGAGTCTCCAGGGGTCGCCCTTCTGCAGCTCCAGTATCGGTATAAACGTGTCGGCTTTGATAGGAAAAAGAGAAGCACGGCAGCATGTTTCTTGACCAAAAGCGCGGAGCGCCTTTTGATCTGCTGTGACATCTTTCCCACAAGGAAAAAACGTTCCTTTTCTCCCCCGTGTCCGGCGGGGACCCCTGTGGGAGGTCCGCTCCGTCTGAAGATCCTTTCCCCTGCCTGGAAGGCAGGGAAAATAGCTGAAGACAAGCCCACGGCAAGCTTCCGCCGGTAAGTGAAGGAGAAAAGACGAAGAGAAGAAGACATCTCCCTTATTTGTACGTAATCACCAAGCTGGAGGCACCTGGGCTTATGCTCAGGTGCCTCCTTGTATGCGTCTTGCGAAATCCACGAACTTGAATTTATCCGGCCGGTGCCGGGACTCCGTGTACTGAAACAAACTCGCGTCATCGAAATAGACGTGATTTTTCACCACCACGACGTGCTGACATCCTCCGAGATCCAGGTACTGCCGATCCTCATCTGTCGGTTCGACGACGACAATCTCTTTCTTCGCAAAACTGATACTCATGTGCAGCTCGTGTTCGATGTAATCGTAAATCGAATGACGGCAGATTTCTTCCGTCAGGTTATCGATAAACATCTGCTTGAAATAATCTTTATCGAGAATAATCTTTTCTCCGTCAATTTCCCGGACACGGTGGACTTCCCACACCTGGTGATCAGGAGCACACTGCAGTTCCGTCTGAATCACGTCATCCGGGACGCCCAGCTCCAATTTTTCCACGAGTGTGCGGTGCGTGTCTCCAAGCGTACCTGCCAATTCTTTGAAGCTGACCAGACCGCTGACCGGAAAATCAAACTTGCGGGCATCCAGTACGATCGAGCCTTTCCCCTGTACTTTTTGAATATACCCGTTCTGTGCAAGCAGATGAAGTGCCTTGCGGATGGTTTCACGGGATGTTTCGTGCGTCTCCATCAGTTCATGTTCTGACGGCAGTTTGGCTCCAGCAGGGAACACGCCCTGCTGGATTTTATCCGCCGTATCTCTGTAGATCTGGATGTATTTATTCTGCATGCTCTCCTCCGATCATTCAGCTGTCTGCAGGAAATCGAAGCACGAACGACTCGTATGGCCGGACCACCATGTCCGCGTGCTGTACCGTGTCGTCATAATTGGAGAGAAGCAGTTCTGCTTCCCGGGTCCGCAGGGATGGAGGCATCTGGAAGTGTGCTTCGCCATCATAGAAATGATTCACCACGAGCAGCACTTCGCCTTGATACTCTCGTGTGAACACAAACAAACGCTCATCGTCTTCCTGCAGCAGCGTATAGTTACCGAAAGTAATGATATCATACTCTTTGCGCAGTTGTATCAATCGACGATAATGATAAAAAATCGACTGTTCGTCTGCAAGCGCCGCCTCAGCGTTGACAGTATCAATGTTGTCCGCCGCTGGAATCCACGGCGTTCCGCTTGTGAATCCGCCGTGCTGCTCCGCCGTCCACTGCACCGGTGTGCGGGCATTATCCCGGGACTTCGCTTTGATCAGCGGCATGATATCATCGTCAGTCCAGCCTTCTTCTTTTTTCATTTGATAAAAATTCAACGTTTCTACGTCCCGGTAGTCGTTGATCCGATCAAACCGCGGATTGGTCATCCCGAACTCTTCTCCTTGATAAATATACGGCGTTCCCTGCATCATATGCGCGGTGGTCGCCAGCATCTTCGCCGATTCCCGGTGATACGTACCGTCGTTTCCATAACGGGATACGACTCTCGGCTGATCATGGTTGCACCAGAACAGGGCATTCCATCCTCCGCCTTCGTGCATGCGAACCTGCCATTCAGAAAGGATCTGTTTCAGCTGGTGAAAGTCGAACGGCGCGTCCGCCCATTTTTCCCCACCTGGATAATCGACTTTCAAATGATGGAACTGAAAAGTCATACTCAGTTCCTCCCGGTCCGGACGCGTGTACTGAATGCAGTGGTCGATCGTAGTGGAACTCATCTCTCCGACCGTCATGGCATCGTACTTCGAGAAGACTTCACGGTTCATCTCATGCATGAACTCATGCGCGCGCGGCCCGTCCGTATAGAAACGGCGGCCATCGCCCTGGTCGTCGTTCGGAAATGATTGATCTTTGGATATCAGATTGATGACATCGAGACGAAAGCCGTCGACCCCTTTATCAAACCAGTACGTCATCATGTCGTAAACGTCTCGGCGCACCTGCTCATTCTCCCAGTTCAGATCCGCCTGCGTGACATCGAACAGATGCAGGTAATACTGCCCTGTCGCTTCCTCGTATTCCCAGGCGTTTCCGCCGAATTTGGACTGCCAGTTTGTCGGTTCGGCTCCGTCGACCGGGTCTTTCCAGATATAGTAGTTCCGGTACGGGTTGTCTCTGGAGGCGCGTGCCTGCTGAAACCAGTCGTGTTCGGTCGATGTATGATTAACGACAATATCCATGATGACTTTGATGCCTCGAGCATGGGCCGCCTCAAGCAGCTGATCAAAATCTTCCATCGTGCCGTATTCATGATGAATCGCATAATAATCACTAATATCGTAGCCGTTGTCCCGCTGCGGTGATGCATACGGCGGTGTCAACCAAATGACGTCGACACCGAGATAGCGCAGATAATCAAGTTTTTGAATAATGCCCTGCAGATCGCCGGTCCCCGTCCCCATCGTATCAAGAAAGCTTTTTGGGTATATCTGATAGACAACCGCTTTTCTCCACCATTCCTGCATTGCTGTCATAATCGATCATCCTCCTTGTTGAGCTACGAAAAGTATATCTTGTATATACAAGATAGTAAACCGTATGTACGATTCTATGTTCCCTCTGCAGCTCGTTTAAAAACGCCTCCCCCTTTCTGCCTCTGCCTCATTTTTAAAATACGCCGTTTTTCCGTATAGATTTTCCTGCAGACACCGATATAAAGGACAGGAGCATCAACTTCACATAAGAAATGCAGGTGATCACATGACCGTTACCATTTATTCTGTACTGGACCGCTTCTCTGCTTTTTATCATGCCGCAGCAGAAGCTGACCCCGCCGAACGGTGGAGGCTCTGGAAAGAACATTATCGTTTCATCCCGGTCGAAGACGGAAGAACCGGTGACAGAAACGGCCGGCGCCGGCTCGATGAAGCCTGGCCGAAATATCGGTATGTACAAGGACGAATCCGCCGGCCGCGGCCGCAGGAGAAAGAGCTTAACAAAGCAAAACTTCAGATCGAACAGCTTCTGGCAGCGGAATCCGGCAGCCTTCCTGTCATTCATTTCGTCGGGTTCTTCGAAAAAGCCTCCTTCATCGCCCCACTAGATAAAAGCGGCACGCCCGCTCTCTGCCTTCCTGTCGAAATTCCGCTGGAAGAAGCGGAATGGACACGACCGCTCGTAACCGCTGTCCATATTCGAAAAGCAGGACTCTCCATCGGCACCGATCGGACGCTGGCCCGGAGATTGATAGAGGACGGCCTGGCCCTGCACGTGACTGCATTGGTAATGAAACAGAGAGGAATGCCTTTTTCCGCAGGCCGGAGCCGGCAGTGGGCCGATCAGTGTGCTCGTGGATTAACTGCTATTTTCCGGGCTGCCCGGCCACGTTTGAACCAGTCTCATGATCTGGAACTTCTCTATGGACCCCAGGGGGTGAATGGAGAAGCGGATGAAGGGCTGTACCTGGCGTGGGTCCTTCTTGATTTCGCCGTTCAACAAGGGTGGACGTTTTCCCAGATTGCTTCTGCCTCCGAGGATCAGCTCCCCCAGCTGACTGCTGACTTCATGGATGAATATCGCTGGCACGCTTTGTAGATTCATCTAATAAGCACGCGTGAAAACGCCATGAATTTTGTATAATCATCTATCGCTTCCGTATGCTCCCTCCACTATAATGAACATATTATAGACCGGAGGGATGCCTCCGGCTGGGAGGAATGAACGATGCTTCAGCCAGAAGTGAAAGACGCACTCATCCACGTACTTGGTAAAGCGTACATCGCCGATACCGAAGAACAGCGGATCGCCTACTCTTACGACGGGACCCCGGGTTTTTCCGCCGAACCGGATGCTGTCGTCAGACCAGGATCAACCCAAGACGTTCAGGAGGTTGTCAAGATCTGCCGGCAGTATGGGGTTCCCATCGTCCCGCGCGGGTCCGGCACGAACCTCTGTGCAGGCACTACGCCGACCTACGGTGGGGTTGTGATGGTCTTCACCCGGATGAAAGACATTCTCGAGGTCGACCAGGAGAATCTCACCATGACGGTGCAGCCCGGAGTTACGACGCTGGAAATCGTCCAGCGCGCAGAAGCAGAGGGGCTTTTTTATCCCCCGGATCCAAGTTCGATGAAGATCTCGACCATCGGCGGGAATATTAATGAAAACTCCGGCGGACTCCGCGGGCTTAAATACGGGGTGACAAAAGATTATGTACTCGGCCTGGAAGCGGTCATGTCCGATGGATCCTGCATCCGTACCGGTGGAAAACTGGCAAAGGATGTCGCGGGCTATGATTTTACGAAGCTGCTGACCGGATCAGAAGGCACGCTCGGAATCGTCACGGAAGCCGTGTTGAAACTCGTTCCCCCTCCGCCGGTCAAAAAAACGATGCTCGCGCTGTATCCCTCCATGGAGTATGCCGCTGCCTCTGTCTCCGGTATCATCGCGTCCAAGATCATTCCGGCAACGCTCGAATTTCTTGATCAACCGACGATGGAAGCTGTCGAAGCCTATGCACAGGTCGGTCTTCCAGTCGAAGCAGGTGCGCTTCTCCTCATTGAACAGGACGGGGAAGAAGAACTCGTGGACCGGCACATGGCGCAGATGAAAGAAGTCTGCGAAAAAAATCATGCCTTCTCGGTGAAAATGGCCGCCTCCGCTGAAGAAGCTGCTGCGTTAACCGAAGCACGACGATCGGCACTGACGGCTCTGGCCCGCCGCCGTCCGACGACCATGCTCGAAGATGCGACGGTCCCCCGTTCGAAAATTGCCGAGATGGTCCGTTTCATCGAAAAAACTGCCGCCGCCCATCAAGTAGAAATCTGCACATTCGGCCACGCCGGAGATGGAAACCTTCATCCGACCTGCATGACGGATGTCCGGGACCAGGAGGAAATGGCCCGGGTGGAAGCTGCGTTTGAAGATATTTTTGCAGAGGCCGTCCGCCTTGGTGGAACGATCACCGGCGAGCACGGCGTAGGAGAAATGAAGTCGCCGTATCTCGCATGGAAACTGGGCGAAAGCGGAGTTGTAGCCATGAAAGCCGTCAAACAGGCGCTAGACCCCGACAACATCATGAATCCCGGTAAACTGTTTGCCGGCGACACAAGAAATCGAGTTTCTCTAGGAGGGGACCGCTGATGAGCATACAGCAGGATTTTCAGGAACACGTTGATTACGAAGAGCTGATGAACTGTACGAGGTGCGGGTTCTGTCTGCCGGCCTGTCCAACATACCTGCACACCGATGGGAATGAAGCCAGTTCCCCACGCGGCAGGATCGCGCTGATGAAAGCAGTGGCTGATGGGCGCAAAGAACCGGATGAAGAAGTCGAGGCTCAACTGCAGGAATGCCTCGGCTGCCGTGCCTGTGAGCCTGCCTGTCCCTCCGGAGTTCCATACGGACAGCTGTTAGAACAGGCGCGTACCGTTATCGAAAAGCATAAAAAGCACTCGCTGCCGGTCAAAGTGCTACGTGGAGCCACTTTCGGCTGGATGTTTTTGTCTCAGAAGCGCATGAACCGCGTTCATCAGATGCGGCGTCTCTATGAAAAAACCCCGCTGCAGCAGCTCATGCGCCGGACGAATGCGTTCGCGCTGCTCCCAGGGGAAGCCGCTGTGATGGAAAAAGTGATTCCGAAAGCCGTTCCAGCTTCCAGGATCCGTTCGGTCCCGAAACAGGAAAAGGCGGAAACGACCGAACAGATCAACGTTGCTTTTTTCCGCGGGTGTCTGATGAGCACCATGTTTGCAGAAACGAACGAAAACACCCGCTACGTGCTCCGCAGGTCCGGCTGCAACATTGTGCATCCGGAAGCCCAGGAATGCTGTGGAGCCCTGCACGCCCACGGCGGAGAAGAAGAGCGGGCGAAAGCACTGGCGCGGCAGAATATCGAAGCGTTTGAGGCTGTGGAAGCAGATGTCATCATCTCAAATGCCGGCGGCTGCGGCGCAGCGTTAAAGGACTATCCCTTCCTTCTCCGCGATGATCCGGAGTTTAAAGAGCGTGCGAAAGTGTTTGCTGAGAAATCGATGGATGTGAGCACACTGCTCGACCGTCTCGACCTGCCGCCGATGCAGTACGACGCAGAAGTCGTCACCTATCAGCCATCCTGCCACCTGGAAAATGTCATGAAGGAAAAAGGTCATGTCGAGTCTCTGCTTCGTGGCATTGAAGGAGTTTCGTATACGGCTATGCCGCAGAAGGAGCAATGCTGTGGTTCAGCCGGAATCTACAACCTGATTCAGCCGAAAATGGCGATGCGCATCCTGGACCGGAAAATGAAGGATGTCTCGCTGACTAGAGCCTCGGTGATCATTACGTCCAATCCGGGCTGCCTGCTGCAGATGAAAGCCGGCATTGAGCGGGAAGGACTCAGCGGCGAGGTGCGCGCGGAGCACATCATGGATTTCACTGCCGAAGCCATCCGCCGGGCCGAGAAAGAAGCAGCGACCAGCGTTTAACTCTTTCCGTTGATGAGCCGGCTCATTCATGTACAGCTTGGTTCAAACATCCCGCTGTCAGCGTCGGTTCTCAGGATTAAGTACGATGCGGCACTGGGGCTTCCGCCGCCGTCTCCCTTGAGGAGAACGTCTGCATGGCTTTCCTAATCAAAACAAACCCGCTGCTGTTCCCTCTTTCCGGGCATAGCAGCGGGTTTGTTTCAGTCGTGAGCACGTCGGCCTTTTAAGCGTGATAGAACAAAAGGGCGGAGCACCTTTCTGTCGGAACGGCGTGTACCGCAAGCTTTACGAGGGAAGAAAGAGATTTTCTTTCTACCGTGCAGCGCATGAAGCCGCCGTTTCCCTGTATGAAAACACCTACATTCTTATCACAGAATGAAAAGGTGGTATCTGCCCGGCTGAGAAAGAACTTCCCAGCATAGGACATCAGGCTTCTTTTTCCTTCTGCTGCGATTATCGATAGGGCTGATAAGCATTCTTTTTACGTGTGAATGGGTACCGTTTGGAAAGGGCTTCTCCTACCATTGCAGCTGGTACCATGACCATACCGGCCGTCATGATTAAGACAATCAGCCAGTGCGTATACGCCATCTGAAAAACAGCGAATATCACAACACTATGAAGCAGAACCATGGTCAGGGGCAGCGACAACAGGGTGATCCACTGGTTACGGAGGACAAATCCAGAGGCAAGGGCAGTCAAGAAGCTTAAGAGCGGCATGACATATAGAACAAGATCCATCGGCGTCATAAGTCATCGATCTCCTTCCCTTTTTTTCATTTTCCGGCCCATCATCCGGTATTGTTTATTTACCCCTTTGTACAATTTTTGAACCACTATTTTAAAAGTTTTATTTAATAACTATCCGCTTCATGTTCGTACAGCTGCCAGCAGAAGCCGCCCCCCAGGAGTGGAAAGAGAGCGGCAAAAAAGCAGGGTCCATCGGAGGTACACACCGTATGAGAGCCGCCTCCAGTGATACGGAAGGCGGCTCAAGACGTATATAAGCATTTTCTGTTGTGCGTTTATTGCGAAGAAGGCCCAAATTTGCCGGCGTGATAATCTTTCATCGCCTGACGGATCTCTTCCTCTGAGTTCATCACAAAAGGACCGCCCGTAGCAACCGGTTCTCCAATCGGCTCACCCGCATAGAACAGCACTCTGGCGCGAGTTTCTGCTGTAACCTGTGCAGTACTGTCACCATCTGCTTTTTCGAATACAGCTGTTCCTGCTCGGGACAGCGGCTGCTTGTCTTCTCCTGCGTGCACCTGCCCTGTGAGAACGAAACAGAACACCGTCTCCGACCCGGGCAGTTCCAGCTGCCAGCTGCTGCCGGCTTCCAGTTCGACTTCAGCCATACGGAACGGATATACGCTCTCGACGGGTCCTGTCGTTCCGTTGATATTGCCGCTGTAAACTTTCACACGAACGCCCTGCTGTTCTACCGAAGGAACCTCGTCGTACCGGCCATTCTGATAGTAGCTTGTGCTGAATTTCTCCTGCTTAGGCAGGTTCAGCCAGAGCTGCAGTGTATGAATCAGATCGTTATCCACTGCTTCTTCCGCATGGCGGGCTCCACCACCGGCGTTCATATACTGCATATCACCGGCATCGAGCACAGAATACCCACCGCTGTTATCGGTGTGTTCGAGTCTTCCATCCACGACATACGTGATGGTCTGAAATCCGCGGTGCGGATGGTCAGCGAAAGCTCCCCGTTTGAACCAATCTTCTGCCATGAGTAAGAAAGGATCCATCATGTCCATTTTTTCAGGTGGGAGCACCATGCCTTTCTGTACGTTTGGGAGCGGCTGCATGTCATACGCAGTCTGCCAGCTTTCCTGTATTTTTCTATTAATCATATTAATCATCCTCCTTCTACATTTAGTTATAACATACATTTCTTCCACTTACAAAAAGTTAGTTCATAAAGCGTTTTCGATTTTCTGAATCCTCGCGATTTTTCTGACGGCGTAGCCAGCAACCGCGAGCCATGGTAGGATTAGTTGTTTGTAATGCCCACTGAAAAGGAGTGATGACGATGACTGTGTCCGCTGCCGGTGCCGTGATCGGCCTGGTGATCGCTATCATTATGATATTTATAAAATTCCCTCCGGTCTACTCGCTCCTCACCGGGGCTGTAGCCGGCGGATTGATCGGGGGAGCCGATTTATCCAGTACGATTGATTTTATGATGGAAGGCGCTGAAGGAATGGTGCCTGCCGCTCTCCGGGTGCTCGCAGCAGGTGTCCTTGCCGGCGTCATGATTGAAACGGGGGCGGCTACTTCCATTGCTACTGCCATCGTCCGGGCAATCGGCGAGAAAAAAGCGCTGTTTGCGCTCGTTCTGGCCGCATGGCTGCTTACTGCTGTCGGTGTCTTCATTGTGGTGGCGATCATGACAGTAGCCACCATTGCCATGGCCATTGCGTATCAGGCGAACTTGTCCAAACCGGCCATCCTTCTCGCGATGGTCGGCGGCGGCAAAGCAGGCAATATCATGTCGCCGAACCCCAACACCATCGCCCTTGCCGATGCATTCGATCTCCCGCTGACAACCTTGATGGCAGCCGGTATTCCGGCTGGAATCTTCGGCATTTTCGCGGCCTATTTCCTGTCCCAGCGGCTGAAGAAAAAGGGCTCGTTTGTCGAAGAAGACGAGACACCCGAAACAGCCGAACACCTGCCTGCCGTCTGGACATCCGCAGCAGCACCGGCGGCGGCGATCGGCCTGCTGCTGCTGAACCCGGCAGCCGGTATTGAAATCGATCCACTCGTCGCTCTTCCTGCCGGTGCGCTTTTCGGGGCACTTGTCATGAAAAAAACCGACATGTTCTCTTATTGTGCTCTCAGTGGATTAGGAAAAGTTTCTCCGGTCGCGGTTCTGCTGATCTGTACCGGAACGATCGCCGGGATCATTTCCAACTCGAACGTCGCCGTTATTGTCACCGGGATGACGGAAGCGGCGGGCATGCCTGCCTTTGTGATTGCACCGCTTTCCGGCATTGTTATGGGAGCAGCGACTGGCTCGACGACGGCAGCCGCTGTCGTGTCTGCAGAAGTATTCGGTGAGCGGCTGATCGAATCCGGAGTAGATCCGCTTTCGGCAGCCGTCATGATTCACGGCGGAGCAAACATGCTCGACCACGCCCCTGTCGGCAGTTTCTTTCATGCTACTGCAGCGGCTGTCGGAATGGGCATGAAAGAACGGCTCAAGCTGTTCCCTTATGAAGCAGCAGTCGGTTCTGTAGTCATGATCGTTCCCGTCATTCTGTTCGGCTGGATCTGGTAAGCCACTCGTGCTGATGCACAGTAATTACTACTTTAAATCCTTCCTTTTTGTGCAGAAGCCTCGTGATTTGCGAGGCTTCTCTCTTTATAATAGAAAGAAACCGCTTACAAAGGAGTGTGATGACGGTGCATATAGTTATTGCTCCGGACTCATTTAAAGAATCAGCAGACGCACTGCAGGTGGCCAATGCAGTCGAAAAAGGCATGAAGACGGCCTTTCCGACAGCTTCATTTACGAAAGTACCGATGGCAGATGGCGGTGAAGGAACGGTCCGCGCGGTGGTAGATGCTACCGGCGGCCAGGTCGTTTCCACTGACGTCACCGGCCCCGGCGGCAGTGTAGTAACGGCTTCATACGGCGTTACCGGTGATGGAACGACGGCCGTCATGGAAATGGCAGAAGCGGCCGGAATTCATCTGACAGTAAGAGAACATCGATCGCCGGATACAGCGACAACAGCGGGGGTGGGCGACATGATCCTGGATGCCCTGGACCGCGGCGTGCGTCATTTCGTTGTAGGTATTGGCGGCAGTGCCACGAATGATGGAGGAGCCGGCATGCTGCAGCGCCTCGGCGTTTCTTTTCAGGACAGCCGCGGCGTCGAACTGCCGCATGGAGGTCGTGCGCTGCTTGCGCTTGATCGACTGGATACTTCCGAACTCGATCCGAGACTGGAGGAGAGCCGCTTCCGCATCGCCTGCGACGTGGATAACCCTTTGTGCGGCCCGAACGGTGCCTCCGTCGTTTACGGACCGCAAAAAGGCGCAGAGGAGGAAATGATCACTGAACTGGATCGGGCACTAGCCCAATTCGCTGCGGTCGGCGAAGCACACGGTCTGCCGGACGTCCGGTATGTCCCTGGCTCCGGAGCTGCCGGAGGACTTGGAGCAGGTTTTCTGATGTTTCTACCGTCTTCTCTCGAGCGCGGGGCTGTCATTGTGGCAGAAGAGACCGGGCTGGCCGAGCAGCTGCAGCATGCTGACATCGTCGTTACCGGCGAAGGGGGGATGAACCATCAGACAGTGAACGGCAAGACGCCGGTCTACGTTGCACAGCTTTCCAGACAGGTAAATCCCGACGCTCCCGTCATCGCACTCTGCGGAAGCATTTCTGACGGATATGAAGGCGTGTTTGACGAAGGCATCGACGCCGTGTTCAGCAGCCTCCGGGAACCTGCCTCACTGGATGAACTCCCTGCCCGTGCAGAGGGGGACATCGAGCTGGCAGCGGCAAATATCGCCCGTATGCTGCGATTGTCGTTCTCTTCGTGATTTCAGCCTTTCTTTTTAACAGAGGTGGAGCGCCCGCGAAGCGTGCATAAGAGCTCCCTGCAGGCAGAAAAAGCTCCAGGATCTGCTTCCGCATGTTCTCAGATCCGCGCTCATAACGAAGCGCCACGTACTCTTCATCAGAGCGGTGTGCGTTGACCCTGCCGGCTTTTGGGCACTCCGTGAAGCCGAAAAGGCCCTTTTTCTGCCTTCGTGCTGCAACAACCTAAAACAACCGCGTCAGAAGCTTTCTGACGCGGTCGGATTTTCTATAGAAGCATGTCCCTTCTTCCGGCACAGCAGTGAATTGTTCTTTCGTAGAAATACATAAAGTGTCACAGCTGGATGAAGAGCGCTTTTTCCGTGGGCGTTCGGAAAAATCAGGCTTCCAGCAAGTACTGGACGGAGGACGTCATCGATTTATTGATCGCCGTCAGCTCTCTGCTGACTTCCGAGAACCGTTCGATCAGCTCGTTGTTTTCCTCTACCGAATTTTCCACGTGTTCAAACGATTGGATCAGACTGCTTGTTGTAGCTTGAATGTCGGAAATCTGGCCGCGGATCGCTTCGGAGGCTTTGGACGTTTCCTCTGCAAGCTTGCGGACTTCATCAGCAACGACACTGAACCCGCGGCCGTATTCTCCAGCACGCGCCGCTTCAATGGACGCATTCAGTCCGAGAATGTTCGTCTGCGACGACACTTTATTGATCATTTCCAGTACGGAATCAATTCTACTGATGCTCTGCTCTACTTGTTCCGTCCGTTTTTCCAGGCTCTCACTCGAGGAACTGAGGCTGCCTGCCGATTTTTCGAGCTGGTTCGTGTACGTATGAACCGACTCCAGAACTTCTTCCGTCTTTTGGATGTTCTCTTCAATGGTAATCAAGTGTTCGATGTTATATCCGATCCCAATCGCCCCAATCACCTCGCCCCGGCCGTTTTTAATCGGCTGGGCTTTCCCGAGAAAATGAGTGTTGTATACCTCGAATGGAGGCCGTCCGCTCTGCGGTTTCCCATTCAGAGCACCGAGCATTACCGGATCATCTTCCGGTATCGGGTCTCCGGCTTGAATGTCTACATCGATCGTCTTCCCCGGGAAATGGGCATAAAAGCCTTCCCTCGTCGTAATGTCCATCATAAAGTCATCTTTCGAAATTTGTTGAAAAATAGGCGCTGCAACCGCGATGGCCTGAAGTATTTCCTCATCGGTCATCTGTGCCAGCGAGCTGTCATCAAACGTCAACATATGTATCCTCCCTCAAAAATCATACTCTTCTCCTATTATGAAGGAAGATGCAACGGTTGACCAGTCACATTTCCCTGGAACGAGCTCTGCTGAATATCCCTTTGTTCCTGAAAAAAGACGGTCTGTGAGAAGGACGAAACGAGCGGGCGAATAGCTAAGACACCGCAGCTTCCTAAGGCACACACAGATTCCGTTTCCTCCTCTGGTATGTTATGATAATGGAGGTTTTGCAGCTCAAACCCTTTATCACAAAGGAGTCAGTATCATATGGTTAAATGGATTACCGGCACGGCCGGACTGCTCGTATACATCGGTTTCATCGTCTTTTATTATATCCAGATTTCTCCCTACACACAGGAGCTGGAAGACTGGCTGGCAGCAGGAACAGCTGCGCTGGGATTGATTCTGCTTGCGGCCACGTTGATCACCCCGCAGCGTCTGCGGATTCTTGCCGGTATTTTTTTGACTCTGTTTCTCGCTGTCACGCTGGTGAATGCCATGTTCTGGCTCGTGCGCCCTTACCAGATGGTCTACCAGGACGTCCCGGAACGAATGGATATGCTGGAAGAGCATCTGGAAGAAGAGTATCCGGGTCGTTCTTTTGATATCAGCCAGAGTCCTGTCGACGAAGACCCGCTGTTTTTGTTCTTTGTTGAATTCGACGATGAGCCCGGGTACGTCTACTATTATTATATGGACCGGGACACTGCTGAAGGCGAGAGTCCAATTGAGCCGGACGGCGGCCATGTCCAGGAGGAAGCACCTTCCTCCTGAGGCAGACCCGCCCTGCCCTCCGCTTTCCTTTCGTTGCTGTCGTCATTCTTTCCCCGTGGATAACAGTCTTCCTGCCCGAGGCTTCTACGTCGGTACAGAAAAGACGCTACGGAAATGAACCTCTACCCCAACATTTATTTTAGAACCAAACTTACACATTCTTACCACATAAATAAACGCTCTCGACGATCCATTAAGGATGATCGAGAGCGTTTTTTTACTTGCTGGAACCCTTTGTTGTCTCTTTCGCAGGCCATCGCTCATCCGCTCTGGTGTTGATCCGGAGAAAAAAGGAGAGAGCCCCTCCTTTTCGTTTCCGCTACGTCCATTCCCTCACGTATTCCATCACATTTTCCGCAAAGGACATCATATTCAAATAATTGATGAGGACAAAACCGATCAGCATCGCCGACAGAATGAACGTACCTGCAACAGCTGCTGTACGAAGCGTCGTTGTCCGCTCCATCCGGGCAGCGTACAGGGAGGCGCCTCCTGCGACGACGAGCAGCAGAACAGCCGATCTGGCGGCCTGCTTCATGTCGTTTTCCGCTGATGCAGCGAGCTGCATCGCTGCCGTCCACTGATCATCTATGTTGGATTGATGAGCACGATGCTCTTCCGTGTTCCAAAGTCCGTAGGTTACAACGGCCTCTTCTCCGTCCATCTCGTATTGAATCACGCCGGGATACAGATCCAGAAACTGTACGAGGCTTAAGAGAATCAGGCCTGTAGAACAAACAAGCACAATCAGGGAGATGTAGGTATTCTTGTTTTTTATCAACATACGTCTGCACTCCTTCTCCATCCGCTCCATACTGTATCACGTTTTTCTCCTTGAGCCAACCAGAATCCAGAGGAGAAAAAAGAAGAAAAGAGCCGCCGCCTGCATGCCGATGAAATGCCATGGCTGAGGTCCGAAAAAGTCCAGAATACTCCGACCCGAGGGCGGTCTCATGATAAACCAGTAGTTCCCCCCGGTCCTCGTGTTAATGATCCAGATGAAGGGAACCATCAGATTCAGCCCCAGCCAGCTCACACCGATATGACGGAAATAGACAGGCCAGCCTTCGCCCCATCGGAAATAAAACATCACAAGAACCGCCAGCATGTGCGTATAGAAAAAGTGAATGAATCTGAAGTGCGGAAAATCATAACTTAACACAGGCGTCACCATCGCCTGCGCTGCCCCGCCGACAGCAAACAAAAACATGAACTGAAACAACCATTTCCACCGGAAGATCAGGAGCAGGGCGGTCAGCTGGACCGTAATACTGCTCAGTTCGATCGGCAGGGAGTGCCGGACGCTCCACTGTCCGGTGGAAAGGAGGAAAGCTTGATAAGCCGCTTCCATCAGCAGGAGAGAAATACCTACGGCCACCTCACATTTTCTTGAAACTATGCTGCCTTTGTTTCTGTATAGAAACAGAAGACCCGCAGCAAGCAGCGCCAGCACAGCCCAGTGCGAAACGGAGAAATGCTCAAATACGTACGGTTCAGGATCTGCACGAAACATGGTCTACCACCTCCCCGGAAAAGCTCCTGAATTTCACGTTTAATTGAAAACATTTGAAGGAATGGGTTCTATAACAAGTATAGAGGAGGAATAGCTATGGATAAACAGTATTCCATCATCGTGATTGACAAACTCGGTGAAATGAAAATGCTTCAGCACCCGGAAGGCAGCAAAACGGAAGAAGTCATGATGAAAACGAAAGAGGAAGCGTGCAGCTTTTATGACAAAATGAAGCAGCTGTATCAGGAATGTTCCGTGAAAATGATCGCCCGCTGATCTCCCCCCCTTTCCAATGAATGAATAAGCGAAGAGCTGCAGCCGCTCCCTCCACTCGAACGCAGCTCCCTCCCTCCTTTTATTACATCCTCAATACAATATTTCGAGAAGATGATGTTTGTTGCATACCCGTTACAAAATCTCCATACTCCGATGCATAAAGTTCCCTCATATGATGTGATACTGTGTGTAGTAGAGTGTTTTCAGGCACATCAAATCACATTGGGGAGATGAAAGAATGCAGTGGAAATCCATCATGTATCTGGTCCTGGCAGTTGTCATGCTCATGACAACGTTTGCGACCAGTGCAGGGGCGTCAAGTCCATTCACAGACACCGACAGTGAAGAGATTAAAACATTGAACAGTGACGGCATTGTCCAGGGATATGAGGATAACGAATTCCAGCCGCAGCGTGAAGTGAGCCGGGCAGAGGCTGCGACGATGATCGGTAGATCGCTGAACCTTCCAGCGAACTCCACCGACAACATCTTTCCGGATGTACCATCAACCCATTTTGCTTCAGCATACATACAGGCGGCTTCTGATGCTTCCATCGTAAATGGATATGAAGACGGAAGCTTTGGTCCGGATGAACAGCTGAATCGTGGTGAAATGGCTGCTATTATTGCAAGAGCATATGATCTGGACGGAGGGGAACCTGCCGATTTCTCTGATGTTCCTTCATCACATCAATTTCATGGAGATATTGAAGCACTGTCTGCTTCAGGAATCACGGTCGGTTATGATGACGGCACCTTCCTGCCGGAGCAGAATATTTCACGAGAGGAATTTTCTCTAATGCTGGCCCGGGCCCTCTATCCGGAATTCCGTCCTTCTTTTGAAGAAGAGGAAGAAAACGTGGAGGAGCCGATCGAGAACGAACCGGAGACAGAACCGGTTGATTCCGGTGATACGATTGGTACCGGGGTTGTGGTCAACAACAGCACTTTGAACGTAAGGCCGGACCCTTCTACAGACCGGTCCACAGTAGGACAGCTTGTTGAAGGTCAGCAGGTAGCTGTACATGAACGTGTCGGAAACTGGGTGCGCGTATCCACCGATGACACAACCGGCTATGTATCTCACAGCTTCCTCATGGTCGATTATGCAGATCACAGCAGTCCCCTTTTCGGTGAGACGATCGTCGTTGATCCAGGACACGGCGGCAGCGATCCTGGCGCGACAGCCAACGGGGTTGTGGAAAAAGAAATCGTGCTCGATGTCAGCCTCCGCCTGGAGCCGATGCTGCAGGAGGCGGGCGCCAATGTCATCATGACTCGTCGATCCGACTGGTTCCCATCTCTGTCTGACCGGGTACAAGAGGCAAACAACGCCGAAGCCGACCTCTTCCTCAGTGTACATTCGAACGCAGCCGGCAGCACAGCCGCTCACGGAACTGAAACATTTTATGATACGAGTGTCTGGGCGGGCAACAGCCGGACGCTTGCTGACGAGCTGCAGGCAGAACTGCTTCAAAAACTTGGTACGAACGATCGTGGCGTGAAAACATCTGGATTCTATGTTATCCGCAACACGAATATGCCGAGCGCACTGGTCGAGCTTGGCTTTAAGACGAATGCACAGGAAGCTGCCTACATGCAGACAGATGAATTCCGCCGCCTTTCCGCGGATGCTCTCTATGAAGGCGTCCTCGGTTACTACCGGAATAAGCAGTAACGATCGCTGGCTGCTGAGGAAAAAACAATAACGCATCTTCAGCCGCGCCGGAAGCTTCTCTGCTTCCGGCGCTTTTTTGCTGAGGGATGCAGCTGTCATGTTTTGCTGAACATTCCCTAAAGCTGATTTATGGAGGTCCTCATTGACATGTTAGGATGAATAGCTTCAAGCATGATCCGATATGTCTCCAATGGCACGTGTGAATTTCTCTCAGCTGAATAAATACAAAAACGAAACCTTTGCAGGAATAAAGGCATCGACGCCAGAGAAATGAAGCGACATCCAAAAATCCTTCTACGCAAGGTGAAGAATAGTGGAGCACAAGCCCCTTGGCAAGCGTCCGCCGAAAACGAATGAAAAACGTCACAGCAATGAATCTTTTCACAAACATTTGTTTTAGAACCTGTCAGGGTAGTTGCGCCCGTACCTCTCCTGCTATACGCTACAAGGAGAAACGTCATAGACACAGATAAAACAGGAAAGGCGGCATCCTCCTATGGAGAAGCGGGGAAGACTGCAGAAACGCCTGCAGGAACTGCACCAAGAACATCAGCTTCCACCGGCGGAACGCAGGCGGAGGTTGAACAAACGAAAGGAAGGGCAGAAGCCGCAGACTGGAAGGCAGATCCCCTCCTTTTTCTGGATTCTGATTCTGCTCTTATTTTTTGTGCTGTTTACAGCTCCGCAGCTGTTCACCGGTTTTCAAGACGATGGAACGAGCCTGCCCCTGCCGGAAGGAAATGAGGCACAGCAGCTTCATATACCTTCTGGTGAGGACACCTGGTCTCAGGGAGAGCCGCTCGAGGAAGAGACTGCCGCTGTGCTGGAGCGGCTCACAGCGGACATCAGCTGGGAGGAGAAACAGCCGGAAGAAGCCGTCCCACCGGACTTGGGCTCGCCATTTCCCTCATCCTTCCTCGTAACGTTTGATACGGAGAGCGGCTCCTGGGCATTGACCAGTGATGACGCCGGCCTCGTGCAGCTCTGGTCGCTCGAAGGGGAACACCCCCGCTACTGGCAGAGCCGCGCCATGGACGTCTATACGCTGCTGCAGGAAGCAGCTGCAGACGCGTAAAAATTTCCGGATTCCGTTGCGTCCCCGGCAGGAATCCGGCCTGCCGGTATAGAATGAATACAGAAGAGCTCATTTATTACGTTCAAGGAGGCGTTAGGATGACAGTAAAATGGGGTATTTTAAGCAGTGCGAAAATCGCAGAAAAATCGATGGTGCCTGCCATCCACGATGCACCGAATGCAGCATTGTATG
Organism: Alkalicoccus chagannorensis DSM 18086; assembly: GCF_000429725.1. Taxonomy (GTDB): domain Bacteria; phylum Bacillota; class Bacilli; order Bacillales; family Salisediminibacteriaceae; genus Alkalicoccus; species Alkalicoccus chagannorensis. The sequence continues at coordinate 43,777 of NZ_AUCK01000031.1, forward strand.
CTGTAGCGAGCCAGAGCGGACAGGCAGCCGAAACAGCTGAAAAATGGGGCGCTTCTGTGTCATACGATTCTTACGAAGCCCTCCTCGGCGATCCGGAAGTGGAAGCTGTCTATATCCCGCTGCCGAACTCCCTCCACAAGGAATGGGTCATGAAAGCCATGCACCACGGGAAGCATGTGCTCGTAGAGAAACCGGCCGCTGTAACGTCGGAAGACATCCAGGAAATCAGGGAAGCAGGCAAGGAAACCGGCATGATATGGATGGAAGGGTTTATGTATCAGTTTCATCCCCAGCATGCGTTTGTCAAAGAACAGATCGACTCCGGCCGGATCGGGGAGCTTAAACGCATCCGGGCTTCTTTCTCTTTTCCACTGGATTTAGAAAGCGACAACATCCGTCTGGATCCAAACCTCGGCGGCGGAGCTCTCTACGATGTCGGCTGCTACTGCGTGCACATCAGCAGGCATCTTCTTGGTGAAGAACCGACCCACGTCTTCAGCGACGCCCGGACGTTCCACGGGATTGATGTCTCCACCACCGCTCTCCTCTCTTTTGACAAAGTCGATGCTGTCCTCGACTGCAGCTTCGATGAGGCTGCGCTGAACCGCTACGAAGTGATCGGCACGAAAGGACGGATCGAAGTGCCGTTTGCGTTCCGTCCCGACCAGAATCCGAACGACGGGCTCGGAGAAGTCATCATTAAAAATGCCGCCAATCAGACGATCGAGCATCAAACATTCGCAGCAGATCAGTTCACACTCCAGATCGAACACTTTTCCAACTGCGTACAGGAGAAAAACGAACCAGTTTACACGCCCGAGAGCACGCATAACAACATGAAAGTCATTGAAGCGCTGTATGCTTCGCAGCAGCAGCAATGATCCGCCGACTCCGAATACAGCCGCAGCACCTTCTGCTGTGGCTGTTTTTCCCTGTGCTCCTGCTGATGGTCGAACTCTCGCTTGAGGCCGTTTACCGTCTGCCTCTTACCGGCGGCCCTGATATTGGGGACGGAACCTGGTATGCCGCCTTCATCCGCGCCTTAACAACCGTCAACCTAGTCTACACCTATATCCCGGAATTCATGATTGCCCTCGTGATGATCGGCTATCTGCTCGTCCTGCCCGCTGCAGCAGCCGCTGTCTATGCTGCCGAAACTGGTCGTGCCGTACCGCTGACAAGACTCGGATATACATACGGTGCACTGCTTCCTGCAGCTGCGGCCGCTGCGGTCTTTTTCAGTCTGATTGTGTTGCTGACACAGACAGCCGGTCCGTTCATCTGGATGCCTCTTCTGCTGATCGGCCTTCTTGCAGGCGTTCGTACCGCTTTTCCCTTCTACCTGCATCTACACCGCGGGGAAGGTCCCGCCTTCATCACGGCATGGAAAGAAACAGCCGGTACCCCTGTCAAAACTGTCATGGTCCCTTTCCTCGCTCTGCTTTTTTTGTACGTGACCGCCGCTGCGATCGAAGCTGCTGCGGCTTCCCTCTTCGGCTACAGTATCCTGCTGACGTTCGTAGAGAGAGTCGTGATGCTCTTCTCGTTTTACCTTCTCGTGCGGCTGTATATTGCCTCTGCTCGAGCTGTTCCACTCCGGGGTGACATGGTATGATGAGGGCTCGACATTCAAATAGAAGGGAAGATTTTCATGCAGACCTGCCACGCCTGCGGCGCTAAGCTGCATTGGGCACAGCGCTGGCGCAGCCAGTGGCTCGCCGACCCGATCGTCTGCCGTACCTGCGGCAGGATTCATGACATGCGGTTTCAGTCAAAGGCTGTTTTTATCGCTGTCACCATCCTGCCAGTGCTGCTGTTCAATGCGTTCTCCACGTATGAGAACTGGATTCCGGTCCTGACGTGGGGCGCTTTCTATATCGCGCTGGTGAGCCTTTTCACACCGTTTCTGCTCCGGTACGATTTAAGACCCGAGCCAAAGAAAAAAGACGACGGTACGCCGGCGGAGCCGGAGTAACGCCATCCTCAGTGCCGGAAACCTGCATGAACAGCAGTTTCCGGCACTCCTTTGTTTCTTTTAATTCCAACGCGCAAATCCCCCCTCTGAATGAATCACCTGCCCGGTTATCCACCTGCTCTCCTCCGTCATCAGCCATGCAAGAAGCCGTGCCGGATCCTCCGGCTTCCCGAACCTGCCGAAAGGAAAGCGGGATCGGACCTCCTGCCAGGCCGCATCCGAAAGGTACCCGGTGTCCACAGGGCCTGGGTTGACCGTATTCACTGTAATTCCGCGCGGGGCCAGTTCATCGGAGAGTGTCAGGGTGACCCCGGCAATGGCTGCTTTAGAGGCCGCATACGCCACTTCTCCCGGCATCGGCCCCTGGCTCTGCCCGGATGTCATAAATAGAATCCGTCCATATTCCAGTGCCACTGCTGCATATGCTTTCGCCATCATAATCGAAGCCGCGGTATTGACCATGTAGTGCCGCTGGAGCTTGTCTTCCGACATGTCAGCCAGCTCCCCGTCCGACCCGCTCATAGCATGGATACAAACAACACCTGATAAAGGTTGAACGGCTGCTGCCTCGATGACTAGGCGCTCTGCCGCTCCGGGCTTCATAAAGTCCACGGACTGATCATGAAGAAAAGCATCTTCATGCAGGTGTTCCCTGATGCTCTCCTTCACGCTGGATAAATCATCCGCTCCCCACGCCTGCTCGGCGTCATGCGGCTGGAAATGCTGAATCGTCAAAGATGCCCCGTAGGATGCAGCGAGAGCCGCCGTATGGGCACCGATTCCCTGCTTCCTGCTGACGCCAGTCACCAGGAAATGCTTTCCTTTCAAGGGACAGGGGTCTCTTCCTTCTTTCACTGGCATTTCCTCCCTCCCATGACATGCTGTGTTCTGTCAGGCGCCGAAAAGTACGAATGGCTGTTTATTCCCGCACAGCGCTCGAAACCTCCGTTTTTCTCTAGGCTTTGTTAAAGCCTAGTGTTGTTATAACAAAAGTACGCCTGCGGCTCTTTTTTCTGGTTTTAGAATAAATGTTGGGGCAGCGGTTCATTTCCATGGCATCTTTTCTTCCGTTTCAGGCGGACGCTTGCCAAGGGGCTTGCCCTCCACTCTCCTCGCGTTGCGAGGAGGATGTTCGGACTGCGCTTGATCCCTCTGGCGTCGCCGACCTTCACTCCTGAAAAGGGTTCGTTTTTGTTTTTTCTTTTCAAAGAGAATCATAGGTCCGCCATTTGGAAAGCGTTTGAGCATTCCTAAGCCTAATCAGCCCAACATGTGAATGAGAACCTTTTTTCTTCGCTTGCCGCGGAGACATCCTTCCGCTCTCCCTCCCTTACGTCCGGGAGGATCTTCACGCTTTCTTTATCCGCAGGCGTCTC
>NZ_AUCK01000032.1 GCF_000429725.1 Alkalicoccus chagannorensis DSM 18086
CTCAGAGATGATGAGGTAGATAGGTCTCGTGTGGACGCGTGGCGACACGTGAAGCTGAGAGATACTAATCGATCGAGGACTTAACCAAGTGATTTTGGACGCGGAAGACTAAGACACCGATCATGCACGATTCGCGGCGCGTTATCCAGTTTTGAGCGGACAGCTCAAGATTCAGCAGCAACAGCGGAGAGGTCACACCCGTTCCCATGCCGAACACGGAAGTTAAGCTCTCCAGCGCCGATGATAGTTGGGGGCTCTCCCCCTGCGAAAGTAGGACGCTGCTGGATACCGAAGGCCGTTGGGCCGCCCGGAAGGGCGGTGCAGCGGTCTTTTTTTTAGTATAGGAATGTATAAGTTTTCATACAGTGTGACGGCGGCTCCATGCGCTGCTCGGGAAGAAACAAAGAACGTTTTCTTCCCTCAAAAAGCTTGCAGCGCTTCCGCACGCCGTTCCGGCCAAAAGGCGCTTTGCGCTTTTGTTCTGCTTCTAAGATAGAAATGTAGACGTTCTCATCCAGGGGTTTCGGCGTGCGTCGACAAGGTTCCGCGCATACCGCGATGTACCTATCGCCTCGTATGGCGGGAGAAAGCCATTTAACGCACTTTTTCCCCGGGACGACAGGCTTTCGCCACAGGGCGTCGAGGTTTAGGGGTTCGGGCGACCATTGTTTCCTGTCGCGTAGACCAGTTTTTGCCCGCCATCGGCCCGGAGACCAAGACACCAGGCCGACATCCGTAAAAACGCTCCCGGTAGTCCATGGAGGACCGCCGGGAGCCGTTATTTGTTGATATGAATCATGAAAGCAGCACACAGCGGGGAACGTAAAAACGTTGCCCGCTGTCAATCTGTTTCATGCGGGAGGGGCACTGCCTGAAGCGGAGCGATCCAGAGGCCCTTCTTGTCTACAGGAGCCCGGTTCGTTGCAGCAGCCCCTATAATAACTGCATAATCAGAGACGCTGCTACGACAACGACGATGATCAGGGCAATGGATTTAATGAGGCATCCGATGCCCTGCATGATCAGCGGGAAGAAAAAGATAACGAGTACAATAACAAGAATAAGTGTGAGCGGATCCAACGCGGTCCCTCCTTTCGATAAACAACGTGTGTCCGGTGCCGGGCATCTTTTCTACTCTTTCCCTTCCGGCAGGGGGACGCAAACAATCGGCTCATGCTGCACGTTTCTGCCGGCGGCTGAACGTATGCCATAATAAGAGCAGTACTGGTCCGAGCACGGGCAGTAGGGCCGGCCAGACCGGGCGGATATTCCAGTCCCGGCGCAGAATGTCGTACGTCAGCCACAGCACGACGAGCAGATCAATGCTCATGACGCTGACAAAATGGCTGGCGGTAAAGGCGCTGGTAAAAGCCCCCCAGCTGCCGGCGAGAGCCGTCAGCCAGGTGAGCAGCCCGAGCAGCAGAATCAGGATGTAGAACAGCCGGTTCTGCAGGGCCTGCTGCAGAAAGCCCGGTCCGCGCGGGGTGTCTCGTTTTCTTTCTCCCCGGAATGCCAGGTACGGGAGGATGCTGAAAGCACCGAGCCCGAAGGAAATCAGCACAAACGGCCACGCCGGCAGCCAGTACCGGTCGTTCGGCAGCAGCAGCAGAGCGAAAATGACGGGATAGATCCCGAGGGAAGCAAAGACAGCCGTCACGAGCGGGTCCACTTCATGGAACTGTCCGGTCACCAGCTGTATTAAATAAGGATCTTCGTTGTTCGCCGCGCCGGGAGCGAAAAAAACGGCATAGGCAGTGAGGAGCAGAAAAACAATGATATAACGTGTCACGGGAAACGCCTCCTGTCTTCTGCTTTTAGTATTTCAGAGCCTGGACTGTAATTCAAGACTCAGCTGTGTGTGATTTTTCGTTATAATGAAACGAGAGAGGAAAGGAGTGCCGATGTGTTGGATCAAACGCGGATGCCAGTGGTAGACGGACTGCGGCAGCATCAGGAAACGCTGTCGCTGCATGTCCCCGGTCATAAAAATGGACGAGTGCCGGCCCCCGGGCTCGATTGGTGGAGCGCGGCTGCGGCCTGGGACCTGACAGAAGTAGAAGGATTGGATGACCTGCATGCTCCTCACGGCATGATTCAGGCAGCGCAGGAGCTGCTCGCGGATCTGTATGGTGCGAAGCGGAGCTGGTTTCTCGTCAACGGGTCGACCGCCGGCAATCAGGCGGCCATTCGTGCAGCGGTGGCTCCGGGCAGGTGCGTGCTCGTTCAGCGCAGCTGCCACCAGTCCGTTCTCGATGCACTGGAGCTCGCTGGTGCGGAGGTAGTCTGGCTGGAACCCGACCGGGAAGCAGCGACGGGGATACCGCTCGGTGTTTCGGCCGACGTGCTCACAGCAGCACTGCGGGCGCACCCGGAAGCCGAAGCGGTCCACCTGACATCGCCTTCGTATGAAGGCTACGTCACGCCGCTCCGGCTGCATGCCGCACTCTGCCGCCGTCATGACGTCACGCTGATCGTCGATGAAGCTCACGGGGCACATCTGCTGCCGGGAAGCAGAGAGGCTTTTCCTGAAGGAGCCGTGGAGGCTGGTGCGGACCTCGTCGTGCAGTCGGCGCATAAAATGCTGCCGGCACTCACGCAGGGCGCGTGGCTGCACGGCGTCTCCGACCGGGTGGAGCCGGATCGGGTCCAGCGGATGCTGCGGGCTGCACAGACCAGCTCGCCTTCCTATCTGCTGCTCGCGTCGCTCGACAGTGCACGGGCCTACGCAGCGGCATTTACGGAATGGAAGGCTCTTGCAGCCGCCGCCGCTCGGGATGCGCTGATGCCGACCGAACTCGGAGGCTATCGACGTGATCCGCTGAAATGGACGGTGCGTACGGACGAGGTACAAGCAGTCACCGCCGGCCTCCGGCGCGCCGGGCTTTATCCGGAATTGACCGGCGCAGCACACGTGACGATGACGCTGCCCCTGCACGTGGCCGAAGCGGTGCGCACGGCAGACGTTCTCACCCGGCAGGAGCTTCTGGAGAAAGCAGGCGCCTCCCTTGTCACCCCGACGGTACCATGGCGGAAGCCGGTGCTTTCTCCAGCGGAGGCGGCCCGTCTCCCTGTAGAGGAGGTCGACAGGCATCAGGCTCCGGGCCGCACGGCGGCAGTGGACTGGATTCCGTACCCGCCCGGCATCCCCCTTTTTACGAGTGGCGAAGAGGTGACCGAGGCGCACATGGCGCAGGCGGCAGCGCTGGAGCAGCAGGGCGTCCGCGTGAAGGGTGCCGGGGCGCGGGTACGGGTGTTTCGAGATCATGAATGAGGATAAAGGAGACGAGGTACATGTTTATTACGTTTGAAGGTGGCGAGGGTGCCGGGAAATCGACGGTGCTGCGCGCACTGGCAGAAGAGATGGAGCAGGCAGGAAAGCCGGTGCTCGTGACGCGGGAACCGGGCGGAAATGCCGTCGCGGAGCGCATCCGCGGGATTGTGCTGGACCCGGCGCATCCGGAATTGGAGGCACGGACGGAGGCACTGCTGTATGCAGCAGCCCGGCGGCAGCATTTGGCAGAAACGATCTGGCCGCACCTGGAGGCGGGCGGTGTCGTTCTGTGCGACCGGTTTGTGGACAGCAGCATCGTGTATCAGGGATTCGCGCGCGGCCTCGGCGTCGACGTTGTACGGGAGATCAACCGGTTCGCGACGGAGGATACGGCCCCTGATGTGACGCTGTATTTCGATATTGCTCCCTCGGAGGGACTGGCGCGTATTGCTGCGGATGGAAAACGGGAGAACAACCGCCTGGATCAAGAGTCGCTCGATTTTCATGAATCGGTCCGGCAGATGTATCTGCAGCTGCAGCAGGAGGAGCCGGAACGGATTGTGCGGATTGATGCTTCCGGGACGCTGGCGGACGTGACCGATGCGGCACGAAACGCGGTGCAGAAGGCGGTCCGGAAGAAATAGACGGAGGACCCACACACCGCGTTTTCCTGTTATAATACATATAACCCCTTTTTAAAATGGAGGAGATGAAGATGAAGCTGATCGTTGCGGTCATTCAGGATAAAGATAGTGCCAGACTGTCCGATGCCCTTGTAGAGAAAGAATTTCAGGCGACTAAGCTGGCAAGCACCGGTGGGTTTCTGAAAGCCGGGAACTCGACGCTCATGATCGGTGTGGAGGATGACAAAGTCGAACAGGTACTGGATATTATCAGGGAGAACTGCCAGGCGCGGGAGCAGCTGGTCGCGCCGATTTCGCCGATGGGGGGCAATGCGGACTCCTACGTGCCCTATCCGGTGGAAGTCCAGGTCGGCGGTGCAACGGTGTTTATTCTACCAGTTGAACAGTTTGAAAAGTTTTAAGGAGATGGCATCATGAACCACTGGCAGGACCTTGAAAAGACGCAGCGGACGATCGCCCGCGTCCTGCAGAACAGCGTCATGCGGGAGCGTCTGGCACATGCGTACGTATTCGAAGGGGGCCGCGGAACTGGCAGACAGGAGGCAGCACTGCTCTTGTCGCAGGCGTTTCTCTGCAGCCACCGGGACGGCGCGGATCCGTGCCGTGCCTGCTCCGACTGCCGACGGGCTGCGAGCGGGAATCATCCGGATGTGCATCGTATAGAACCGGACGGCGCATCGATCAAGGTGGATCAGATCCGGGCGCTGAAAAAAGAATTCAGCATGCGCGGGATGGAGACGCAGAAGAAAGTGTATCTCGTACGCGAAGCCGATAAGATGTCGGCCAGCGCGGCGAACAGTCTGCTCAAGTTTCTGGAAGAACCGGAAGGAGAGGCGCTGGCGGTACTGATGACGGTCAATGCGCATCAGATGCTGCCGACGATTCTCTCCCGGACGCAGGTAATGAGCTTTCAACCGCTCTCGCCGGAGAGGGTCATCCGTCACCTGAAGGCGGAAGGATACCCGGAAAAAGAGGCCGCGACGGCGGCCCGTCTCACCTCGGACCTGGAAGAAGCCGCCGCCTTATTTGAGGAGGAATGGATTTCACAGGCCCGGGCGAAAGTGATACAATTGATGAACGACGTCATGCACCGGCCGTCTGACGCCTACATTACGCTGCATGAAACGGTGATGCCGTTTTTTCCCGGCAGAGAACAGGTGGAGCGTGCGCTCGATCTGATCATGCTCTGGTACCGGGATGTGCTGCGCATGCAGGTAGGTCAGTCAGAGGCCATTGTTTATATAGACCAGGAAGACCGTCTGGCTGAACAGGCGTTCCAGCTCTCTCAAGGCAGGCTCGGCAGAAACCTCCAGGCAGTGATGGACGCGAAGCGGCGCGTACACGCAAACGTGGCGCCCCAGCTGTTGATGGAACAGCTGCTTCTTCGTTTACAGGAGGGATAAGATGCATCGGGTCATAGGAGTACGATTCAAGAAAACCGGGAAAATCTATTATTTTTCCCCTGGTGATCTTTCGATAGAAAAGGACGATTATGTTGTGGTGGAGACCGCCCGCGGTACCGAGTTCGGCAAAACGGTCATCGGCGTGAAAGAAGTCGGTGAAGACGATGTCGTGCTGCCTCTGAAGAAGGTACTGCGTAAAGCGGATGACAAGGACAAACAGACGATCTTAGAAAATAAAGAAGAAGCGCAGGAAGCGTTTGACGTCTGCCTGAAGAAAATCTCCGAGCATAACCTTGAGATGAAGCTGGTGGATGTGGAATATACATTCGACCGCAGCAAGATCCTGTTTTATTTTACAGCGGAAGGACGAATTGATTTCCGCAGTCTCGTGAAGGATCTGGCTTCGGTGTTCCGAACCCGGATTGAACTGAGACAGATCGGCGTGCGCGACGAAGCGAAGATGCTCGGCGGTATCGGTCCATGCGGCCGGATGCTCTGCTGTTCGACGTTTCTCGGCGATTTTGAGCCGGTGTCGATCAAGATGGCAAAAGATCAGAACCTGTCGCTCAATCCGACGAAGATTTCCGGACTCTGCGGGCGGCTCATGTGCTGCCTGAAGTACGAGAACGACATGTACGAAGATGCGAAGAAAGAACTGCCGGATCTGTATCAGAAGCTCGATACCAGCTACGGCAGAGGCAAAGTAGTAGGACTGAACATGCTGGAGCGTCTCGTTCAGGTAGAGATTTTCGAGACGAAACAGGTGATAGAATATACGCTGGATGAACTCCTGGAAGAAGGAGCGATCGCCGCCGAAACAACGAAGTAATGAGGTGGAGGGACCGTGAATAAAAACGAACTGTTTTCCCGGGTGAGTCAGATGGAGGAGCGGATCGGCGGTCTTCATCACGAACTCGGCGAGCTGAAGGACCAGCTGGCGCAGCTGCTGGAAGAAAATACACACCTGCAGCTCGAAAACGAACATCTGCGGGAGCGGATGAACCGGGAGGCCCCGGTGGAAGAAGTCAAAGCAGAAGAGGGCCCCCGGGTGAAAGCAGGGTTCGGGGAAGGGTACGACAACCTTGCCCGGCTGTATCAGGAAGGATTTCATATCTGCAACCTGCATTACGGCAGCATCCGCAAAGACGGGGACTGCCTGTTCTGCCTCTCCTTCCTGAACCGGTCTGAATAACGCGGAAACCAAGCACGTGCCGTACCGGTGAAATGCCGGCTGCACGTGCTTTTTCCTGCAGGGAAAGAAGCGTCGGCCTGCCGCTGCGCACGTTCTTCACGGCAGAGAAGGGATCCCTGAGGAACAGAAAAAGAACGAAGGACAAGGAGGGACTACGATGACGGAGCTGAGACTGGATGACCTGCCGGGGTTCGAACGGCGTATTTATCAGCACAGCGGGATTTTTGCCTATTCGATGGATGCCGTGCTGCTCGGCAGATTCGCACGCGTGGACGGGGCGCGCCGGATGCTGGATCTCTGTGCCGGCACCGGTGCCGTCCCGCTTGTCCTCAGTACGCGGACGAAGACACCGATCGATGCCGTGGAAGTGCAGGAGCAGCTGTGCCGGCTCATGGAGATGTCGGTGGAAGAAAACGACCTGCAGACGCAGATCCATCCGGCGCAGGCCGATCTGCGGACGCTCTCCCCGGACACGTGGGGACGCTACGACGTCATCACCTGCAACCCGCCCTATTTTCCGGTCCAGGAAAAGGAGAAGTACCGGGAGGACGCCAAAGCGATTGCCCGGCATGAGCTGCTCTGCACATGGGAGGATATCGCCCGTGCCTGCCGGGTGCTGCTCCAGTCAAAAGGACGTGCGGCGTTTGTCCACCGTCCGGAGCGGACGGCGGAGTTGACCGCGGTACTCCAGGCGCATCAGCTGGAGCCGAAACGGCTGCAGTTCTGTCATCCGCACGCGGAAAAAGAAGCCAACATGGTTTTGATCGAAGCGGTAAAAGACGGAAAGCCCGGACTCCACGTGGAAGCCCCGCTGATCGTCTACGATGAGCACCGGCAGTATACAAAAGCATTCGAAGCCCACTATACGGGAAAGGAAGAGACGCATGCGTGAACAGAAAACGTACCATGAACCGGGAGGACGACTAACGATGGTGCCGACACCGATCGGCAACCTGAATGACATGACCTACCGCGCCGTGACAACCCTGCAGGAAGCAGATATTATTGCAGCCGAAGACACCCGGCACTCGAAGAAGCTCTGCCAGGTGTTCGACATTCATACTCCCCTCATCAGCTATCACGAGCACAACGAGCAGAGCCGCGGGGAAGAACTGCTCGGCCGCCTGGAAGAGGGAGCGCACATCGCGCTCATCACGGATGCAGGAACGCCGGGCATCTCGGATCCGGGAGCAGTGATTGCGTCACGCGCAGCCGAAGCAGGGTTTACCGTGACGGCGCTGCCCGGTGCCAGTGCTTCGGTTACCGCTCTCAGTGCCTCCGGTCTCCCATCCGACACGTTCGCTTTTATCGGCTTTGTCGAACGAAAAAAGCAGAAGCGGCTCGAGGAACTGCAGCGATGGAAGCAGACACCGGCCACGCTGCTTTTTTATGAATCGCCGCACCGGACGGCGGTGCTCGTGCAGGCTGCGCTGGATGTGTTCGGCAACCGCAGGGCTGTCGTCGTCCGGGAACTGACGAAGCAGCACGAAACGTTCCTCCGTGGAACCCTCGAGGAACTGGCGTCGTCGCTGGAAGGCGTGACGTTAAAGGGAGAGTGCATGCTGCTGGTCGAAGGGGCTTCCGCTGCAGACATGGGAAGTGAAACGACGTGGTGGCAGGAGCTGACGATGAAGGAACACGTCGAAGCCCTCGTTGCGGAAGGAGAGAGTTCGAAGGAGGCCGTGAAAACGGCCGCGAAAGAACGCGGCGTCCCGAAGCGGGATGTGTATCAGGCGTATCACGTGGAAGACGGGGAATAATCGAGGCGCCCATACAGAAAAGCCCGCCAGAAGATACATGCTTCTGGCGGGCTTTTGCTGAGGAGGAGAAGAATCTCCCCGTTTTTCCAGGCGTTTCGCGCTGCTTAGTTTTCCTGCTTGGAAATATACTCTTCCAGTTCTTTGACGATTTCCTTCGCACCCATTGGGCTCAGGATGATTTTGCCGTTGGCGAGGGAGAGGTTATCATCGGATACTTCGCCTGTCACCTGGCACGTCATGTTCGGCTTGTACTTCTTGAGGACGATGCGGTCGTCGTCGACATAGATCTCCAGGGCATCCTTTTCAGCGATGTCCAGCGTACGTCGGAGTTCAATCGGGATAACAACCCGGCCTAGTTCGTCGACCTTTCTTACAATACCAGTAGATTTCATAATGACAATCTCCTTTCGTTTATACGTGTATTTTTTGAACGTCAGAAGCTCTCGAAACGTCATGATTCGACAAATTTCTGTTATTAATAGGATACCAAGGCTTCCAAAAGAAGTCAATTAGAAAGTTGTAATATTTTCTACTTTTTTCAAATTGCCTTCATGACAGTGTTTGCAGCATGCGAGAGCAGAAACGACCGGACAGACAAGGGTTTCCAGACATGGACGTCATTCGACTTTCTACGACAAAGATGTCGATTTACTAGCAGTATACCCGATTCCGTCAATATTGTAACAATAATACAGAAATTTTTTTGTTTTATATAATGTTTGTACATGTTTTGTCCACATTTCACGAGCGCGGCGCAAGTCGCTTCCGGGCCCCGTACTCCGTTGACAATTCCCGATTTCTTCGGTATATTGCTTGGTGGACAGATAAATCGACAGGCTTCAATGACAGGATGAGTAAAAAGGAGCGCGCATCGACAGAGAGCCGGGGGAGCTGAAAACCGGCATGACGCGGACTTTTGAATATGGTCTTTGTGGAAGCTGCCCTGCGAGCGCCCGGCGCGTAAGCAGCGGCACGGCTGCAGCCCGTTACGCTGCCTGAAGCGGCCGGCTTTCTGCCGGCAACACAGGGTGGTACCGCGTGAGCTGCGCTCTCGTCCCGGATTGGGATGGGGGCTTTTTTTAGGTGATAAGAAAGGATGAGTTTTCATCAAGGGAGACGGCGGACTCGTGCGCTGCACGGGAAGAAAGCTTGCGGCACACGCCGTTCTGATCAAAAACCGTAATGGAGGGAATACAGGATGACTGAGAAGAACAACACGTTCTATATTACAACCCCGATCTATTACCCGAGTGCGAAGCTGCATATCGGGCACGCCTATACGACCGTAGCAGGGGATGCGATGGCCCGCTACAAGCGGCTGCGCGGCTATGACGTCCGCTACCTGACTGGAACCGATGAGCACGGCCAGAAAATCGAAACGAAAGCGAAAGAGGCCGGGGTGTCTCCTCAGGCGTTCGTCGACGATATCGTAAAAGACATTCAGAGTCTATGGGAGAAACTCGATATTTCCTACGATGACTTCATCCGTACAACGGAGGAGCGGCACAAGAAAGTCGTCCAGAAAATTTTCGACCAGCTGCTGGAGCAGGGCGATATTTACCTGGATGAATATGAAGGCTGGTATTCGATTTCAGACGAAACGTTCTACACCGAACTGCAGCTGGAGGATAAAGAATTCGACAGCGACGGCACCGTCATCGGCGGCAAAAGCCCGGAGAGCGGGCATCCGGTGGAGAAAGTGCGCGAGGAATCGTATTTCTTCCGTATGAGTAAATACGCGGACCGTCTGCTGCAGTACTACGAAGAGAATCCGGAGTTCATTCAACCGGAATCACGTAAAAATGAAATGATCAACAACTTCATCAAACCAGGGCTGGAGGATCTGGCCGTATCCCGGACGTCGTTTGACTGGGGCGTCAGTGTGAAGAGCAATCCGGAGCACGTCGTCTATGTGTGGATCGATGCGCTCTCCAACTACATTACCGCGCTCGGCTATGGGACCGATGACGACCGGCTGTACCAGTCCCACTGGCCGGCGGATGTCCACCTGGTCGGAAAAGAAATCGTCCGGTTCCACACGATCTACTGGCCGATCATGCTGATGGCACTCGACCTGCCGCTGCCGAAAAAAGTATTCGGTCACGGCTGGCTGTTGATGAAAGACGGGAAGATGTCGAAGTCCAAAGGCAACGTCGTGGACCCGGTTCCGCTGATCGACCGGTACGGCCTCGATGCGGTCCGCTACTACCTGCTCCGCGAAGTGCCGTTCGGCTCGGACGGCGTCTTCACACCGGAAGCGTTCGTCGACCGCATCAACTATGACCTCGCCAATGATCTCGGCAACCTCGTGAACCGGACGATTGCCATGATCAACAAGTACTTCGACGGGGAGCTCCCGGCGTATGTGAAAGACGCGACCTCCTACGATGCTTCCCTGATCGAACTGATCGAAGCGACAGTGGACAAAGTCGAAGACGCGATGGAAGACATGCAGTTTTCCATTGCGCTGACGGCGGTCGGACAGCTTATCAGCCGCACGAACAAGTATATTGATGAAACCCAGCCGTGGATTCTCGCGAAAGACGGAGAAGCCCGCGAACAGCTCGGCTCCGTGCTGCACCACCTCGTCGAATCGATTCGGCAGACGGCTGTCATGCTGCGCCCGTTTTTGACGAAAGCACCGGACCAGATGGCCGAACAGCTGCGCCTGCCGCAGGAGCTGCAGACGTGGGAATCGCTGAAGAAGCCGGGGCAGCTCCAGCACGGCACGAAGATCATTGAAAAAGGGGAGCCGATTTTCCCGCGGCTCGATGTCGAAGCAGAAGCAAAAGCAATCGTCGAAATGATGGGCGGCTCCGTGAAAGCGGAAGAGGAAGAAAAAGCCGAGACGGAAGCGCCTGACGTCGATGAAATCACGATCGATGATTTCTCGAAAGTAGACCTCCGCGTCGCGCAGGTCATCGAAGCGGAAAAAGTGAAGAAAGCCGATAAACTGCTGAAGATCCAGCTCGACCTCGGCTACGAGAAGCGGCAGGTCATCTCCGGCATTGCAGAGCACTACGCTCCAGAAGAGCTCAAAGGGCAGAAAGTCGTCTGCGTAGCCAACCTCAAGCCGGTCAAACTCCGCGGCGAACTGTCGCAGGGCATGATTCTTGCCGCTTCACACAAAAAAGAACTGACGCTGGCGACCGTGGCGGAAGGACTGCCGAACGGCGCCCAGGTAAAATAAAGGAGACCGACGTATGCTCATCGACACACACGTGCATTTGAACGCCGACCAGTTTGCCGAAGATGCAGAAGAAACGATCGAACGCGCCCGGGAAGCGGGTGTGGAGAAGATGGTGGTCGTTGGATTCGATACGAAAACGATCAACCTGGCGATGGACCTTGTCGAAAAACATGAGGATCTCTATGCAGCAGTCGGCTGGCATCCGGTCGATGCCGTTGACTGCGACGACGAGAAGCTGGCCTGGATCGAAGAACTGGCGGGCCACCCGAAAGTCGTCGCTATCGGGGAAACCGGGCTCGACTATCACTGGGATAAGTCGCCTGCCGACGTGCAGAAAGACATTTTCCGAAAGCAGCTGCACCTCGCCCGCCGTGTCCAGCTTCCGATCATCATTCATGACCGGGAAGCGCACGAGGATATCGTGGAGGTGCTCCAAGAGGAAAACGCTGGAGACATCGGCGGCATTATGCACTGTTTTCAAGGTGATCAGAAGATGGCAGAAGCCTGCCTCGATATGAATTTCTATATTTCTTTCGGCGGGCCGGTGACGTTCAAGAATGCGAAGCTCCCGAAGGAAGTAGCCGTCACGATTCCAGACGACCGGCTGCTCGTGGAAACCGACGCCCCGTTCCTCGCGCCGCATCCTTACCGCGGCAAACGAAACGAACCGGCCTACGTCAAACTGGTGGCGGAACAGCTGGCCGAACTGCGAGGGGTTTCCTACGAGACGCTCGCCGGACAGACGACAGCCAACGCAGAAGCGCTCTTCCAATTTGACCGCCGCTGACAATCGCTTGATGATAGAGGAACTGAACTACGCCTGCCGGCAGGAGCGGGAACGTCTCAGGAATCGCTGAGACGTTCCTGCTTCTGTCGGCTTCTTTTTTTACATGATAGGAATGGACGCGTTTTCATGTAGGGTAACCGCGCAGACGGCTGCGCGGGAAGAAAGAAAACCCTTTTCTTCCCTCGAAGAGCATGCAGCGACGCCACACGCCGTTCCGACCTAAAGGCGCTCCGCGCTTTCGTTCGCCAAGCAAAGATCAAATGGCACAGGAGAAGTCGGCGGCTTCGTGTGCTGCAGCGGCAGCGAAACGTCTTCTGCTGTGCCCGGTGCAGTGCCTCTTTCCGGCTGGAGGCATGAAGCAGCCCTCTCCCTTCTTCGCCCGGGATGCGTTTGTGACCGCCTGTCATGAAAACGTAATGATTTGTAATGTGGATGCATCGAACGGCACTCCCATGGGATTTTCGATGCATACAGAGGAGTGATGGACGCCAGAATCAGGAGATAAGGCGGGAGGGACGTTGACATAGGCAAAGGGCGTGGGTATAATTTCGTTCTTGAAGGAGAGTGAGCAATATGACATCAAGGATCAAAGCCTGGTTTTCGTACATGACGCAGAGACCGGTGCTTGCATCCAATCT
Organism: Alkalicoccus chagannorensis DSM 18086; assembly: GCF_000429725.1. Classification (GTDB taxonomy): domain Bacteria; phylum Bacillota; class Bacilli; order Bacillales; family Salisediminibacteriaceae; genus Alkalicoccus; species Alkalicoccus chagannorensis. The sequence goes on from NZ_AUCK01000032.1 coordinate 12,886, forward strand.
GGGGCTCCTCCTTACCTCCGTTGTATTGGCTTTTGTCATTTATGACGTCACGAAAGCAGAAGTAACGCTTCATGCTGAAGATGACGAAATGACGTTCGCCACCCATGCAGCGACGGTAGAGGACGTACTGGAAGAACAAAATGTAGACGCAGACGATCATGATTTGGTCATCCCCGCCCCTGAGACTCAGGTAGACAGTGAAATCATCATACATTATACGCCTGCCCAGCAGGTCAGCTTGTCCCTCAACGGGGAAGACGAAGAGATCATGACAACAACCGAAACGATCGACGAACTCATGGAGGAACTGGCGGTTGATGTGGCCCCTCATGACGAGGTGGAGCCGCCGCTGGAAACGGCGATCGAAGACGAGATGGAAGTGTCCTATCAGGAAACGTTCCCGGTCACGGTGGAAAAAGCAGACGAAACAACAGAACTCTGGACCGTTCCAGCAACAGTGGAAGACGTTCTGGAAGAAGAAGACATTGAGCTGGATGCATTGGACCAGGTGGATCCGGCGCTGGAAGAAGTCATCGAGGAAGAAACCGAGATTGGCATCGTCCGCGTCGAAGAAGAGACAGACGTGGTCTCTGAAGCCATCGAGTACAGCACCATCACGGAAGACGACGATACGATCCTCGAAGGCGAGGAAGAAGTTCGTCAATCCGGATCGGAAGGCACGCTGGAGAAGCATTACGACGTGGTCTATGAGAACGGCGAAGAAGTCTCCCGCGAGCTCGTGAAAGAAGAAACGACAGAAGAGAGCAGCGACCGCATTGTGGCGGTCGGGACGAAAGAGCCGGAGCCGGAACCGGAACCAGAGCCGGAGCCGGCATCGGAACCGGATCGAGAGGAGAGCACATCCTCCGCGAGCAGCAGTGGAAGCAGTTCATCCGGCGGAGACAGCGGCGGCAGCTGGATGACGTTTGAAGCAACGGCCTACACGGCCCACTGCACTGGCTGTTCCGGTGTCACTGCTACCGGCGTAGATCTGCGGGCGAACCCCGACAGAAATGTGATTGCCGTGGATCCATCGGTTATTCCGCTCGGCTCCCGCGTGGAAGTGCAGGGGCACGGCGTCTTTACCGCAGCGGATACCGGCGGTGCCATCAACGGCCGTATCATTGATATTTTCATGGCGGACCAGGGCGCGGCCGAGTCTTTCGGACGACAGTCCGTCCAGGTGCGGATTCTCGATTAATCCAGGCAGGCCCGGGAAAAGGAGTGTCGCTCCATGCGCGCTCCTCCAGGGACACAGGCAGACGTCTCAGCAACCAGCTGGGGCGTCTTTTTTTCTTTGGCAGGAAAGCAGGATAAAGGCGGCGTCGCGCCCTGCGCGGGGAGGTGTTGCGTAGTGGCGGGATTTTGGCCTGCGCCGACACGGGTGGGAACATTCCTCAGCGGAACTCCAGCATCTGCCGGAAATCCTGCCGAACCGGCCAGCCGCAGGTGGGATGACAGCCGCTTCTGCAGTGTGTATGATAAAACAAGCAGCAGGAAAGGAATGGGACGCTTGGAGCAGATACAAGAAGTGATCGTCGTGGAAGGCAAAAACGACACCCACGCCCTCAAGCGGGCCGTGGACTGCGATACAATAGAAACGAATGGATTCGGCATTACGAAGGCTACCATGGAGAAGATCCGCCTCGCTCAGGAGCGGCGCGGGGTCATCATTTTTACCGACCCGGACTTTCCCGGTCAGAAAATCCGCCACGAAGTCGATCAGACCGTGCCCGGATGCCGGCATGCGTTTCTGCCGAAGCATGCTGCGGTGGACCGCAGGCGGAAGAAGGTCGGCATCGAGCATGCCTCGGTGCACGATATCCGGGAGGCGCTCGCCGGCGTGCAGACCTCGATGCCGGAAAAAATCACAGAAGAAGTCCCGGACTGGATGGAACTGCACGAAGCCGGGCTGCTGGCAGGCCCCGGTGCCCGTCAGAAGCGGGAGAAGCTTGGAGAAGAGCTGCATATCGGATACGCCAATGGCAAGCAGCTGATCAAACGCCTGCAGCAGTTCCATATCCGTCGACGGGAATTTTATGAAGCGATGCAGAGAGTGGAGGAAAAAGAATGAAAGATATCGCCTCACCAGCAAGGACGAAAGCAATATTAGAGAAGTACGGGTTCCGGTTTAAAAAAAGCCTCGGACAGAACTTTTTGATAGACCCGAACATTCTCCGAAACATTGTCGAAGCGGCCGGGGTCACGAAAGACAGCGGCGTCATTGAAATCGGTCCGGGCATCGGTGCCCTGACAGAACAGTCTGCCCGGCAGGCCGGCCGCGTGCTCGCTTTTGAGATCGACCAGCGGCTGCTGCCGATTCTGGAAGAGACGATGGCTCCGTACGAGCATGTGGAAGTCGTGCATGAAGATGTCCTTCAGGCAGATCTTCATGAGAGAATCCGTCGTCATTTTGAGCCGGGGCAGGATCTGGCGGTCATTGCGAATCTGCCTTACTACGTCACGACGCCGATTTTGATGAAGCTGCTGGAAGAGGAGCTTCCGATCCGCACGATGGTGATGATGATGCAGACGGAAGTAGCAGAGCGCATCAGTGCGGCACCAGGCTCCAAAGCCTACGGCTCCCTTTCCATTGCGGCCCAGTATTACGCCGAGGCGGAGACGGTCTTTACGGTGCCGAAAACAGCCTTCGTGCCCCAGCCGAACGTCGGTTCCTCGATCCTCCGGCTCACCCGCCGTGCTCACCCGCCTGTCTCGACGAAGCAGGAAGCCTTGTTTTTCGAGCTGGTGCGCGCGTCTTTCGTCCAGCGGCGCAAGACGCTTCATAATAACCTGGCTGCCTACTGGAAGGACACGTTCACGAAAGAAGCCATAGGCGGAAACATCCGTGAAGCGGGAGTGGAGCCGTCACGCCGTGCCGAGTCCGTCACGATGGTAGAATTCGCTGCGCTGGCAGACGTATTCGCGGCTGCGCTCGAGCATGCGGACAGCAGTCATGACGTCTGACTTCTCTCGTAAAGCGGTTTTTTTGCGAAAATCGACTGCAGACTAATTGACACCGTTCACGTTCGTTGCTATAATTTTAAGTTTTCCTTGACAAAACCCGTCACGCCGCGTATACTTGGGGTTAAGTGAGGTGTCGTGGATGGCGAAAACGCTGGCAGAAATCAAACAAGCTCTAGAAGCTAATGTTGGGAAACAAGTCACGATTCAGGCAAACGGCGGACGAAAGAAAACGATTGAACGTTCTGGTCTGCTGGAAGGTATTTATCCTTCTGTATTTACCGTGAAGCTTGATAAGGAAGAGTACTCCATTGAGCGGCTCTCCTACAGCTATACGGATGTACTTACTGAGACTGTCAAGTTGACCGTACCCGAAGACACTGTTGATGCGGTGCAAGCACCGTAACCGAAAAAAAGAGCCTGCTCAGAAGCGCGTGCTGAGCAGGCTCTTTTTCATTCGTTCGAAAGAAAGGGGTTACAGGAAGAAGGCGTCGCGGCCCTTCCCTCCTGAGAAGGGTTCGTTTTTTCTTTTCAAAGAAAATCCCAGATGCCATGTGAAAAGCGTCTGAGCCTGCCTGAGGCTGTTCAACGTGTGAATGAAAACCAAGAAGACAGCGGCTCTATCTGACGCGCGCTGCCGGGGAGCATCGGGAAATTGCGGCCGGAAAACCAGGCGGTTATTCTTTTTTTTCTGCACAAGTGGTAGAATAACCAGAGCATAGTCGAACAAAGAGGTGACAATCGTGAATGGAATGATCGTGAAAGCTCCGGCTAAAATCAACTTGACGCTCGACGTGATCCGCAAGCGCAGCGATGGCTATCATGAAGTCGAGATGGTCATGACGACGGTGGATCTGGCGGACCGGGTGTATCTGGAAGAGCGGGAGCACGGAATACATATAGAATCGGATAATGGCTTTCTGCCGCTGGACCGGTCCAATCTGGCCTGGCAGGCAGCGTCTCTTCTCATCAAGCGGTGTGGGGTGAAGAAGGGGGCGGATATTTATATTGAAAAACGTATTCCGATGTCGGCAGGCCTTGCCGGGGGCAGTACGGATGCAGCAGCCGTGCTGCGCGGACTCAATGAACTGTGGCAGCTGGGGCTGACGCTCGATGAGCTGGCGGAGCTCGGTGCTGCCATCGGATCGGACGTTCCTTTCTGCGTCTACGGAGGAACAGCGGTAGCCCGCGGGCGCGGCGAGGAATTGGAATTTCTTCCGGCCCCGCCGGCCTGCTGGGTCGTTCTGGCAAAACCGAAGAACGGCGTGTCGACGAAAGAAATCTACAAACGTCTCCGCTTCAACCAGATGACACATCCGGATACACAGGGGATGATCGACGCGGTCAAAGCAGCGGATCTGGACGGCATCTGTTCCCGGCTTGCAAATGTAATGGAGCCGGTGACGTTTGAACTGGAGCCGGAAGTCCGTATGATCAAAGACCGGCTGGCGCAGTATGGTGCGGACGGCACCGTGATGAGCGGCAGCGGTCCGACGGTGTTCGCGCTCTGCCGTTCGGAAAGCAGAGCAGAACGGCTGTACAACGGCCTGAAAGGATTCATGGATGAGGTGCATATCGTCCGCATGCTCGGGGAAAGAAGCAGCGAGCACATCTAAAACGGACAGGACGGGGATCTGACTGCCACACACCTTGTTAAATCCGTATAAAAGTGATATATTACTGGTTGAACATTCGGATTTAGAGGAGGTCCTTGCATGAAATACCGCCGCAGCGGGCGGCTGGTGGATATGACGGAGTATCTGCTGCAGCATCCGCATCAATCGGTTCCGCTCACCTACTTTTCGGAAAAGTACGGGTCGGCGAAATCGTCCATTAGTGAAGACATCGGAATCATTAAAGAAGTATTTGAATATAAAGGCATCGGCCGGCTGGCGACCTCAGCCGGAGTCAGCGGTGGTGTGACGTACGTCCCCACGACGAGCCGATCGGATGCCGGGCGGATGGTGGACGACCTCTGTACACTGCTGGAAGAGCCGGACCGGCTGCTGCCGGGCGGCTATCTGTACATGATGGACATCATCGGCGATCCGGCGCTGATGCAGCGGATGGGCCGCATCTTCGCTTCGGTGTTTCAGGAGGAAGGGGTGGATGTTGTCATGACGATGGCAACGAAAGGGATCCCGCTCGCCTACGCTGTCGCCTCGCATCTGCATGTCCCCGTCAGTATCGTCCGTCACGAGCAGAGGGTGACAGAAGGATCGCTCGTCAGCATCAACTACGTATCCGGATCCTCCCGACGAATCCAGACAATGTCGCTCTCGAAACGGAGCCTGAAGCCAGGATCCAGGGTGCTCATCATCGACGATTTCATGAAAGCCGGCGGCACGCTGCGCGGCATGATGGATCTGATTGAGGAATTCCAGGCAGAAACCGTCGGCGCGGGTGTTCTTGTCGAAGCGGTTCATGAAAAGAAAAAACTCGTGCAGGATTATGTTTCGCTGATGAAACTGAGTCAGGTAGATCCAGAAGCCCGCAGAATCAGTGTAGAAAAAGGAAGTTTGTTCGCTGATAAAAATGTATAAGCTTTCCTACAGGGGGACGGCGCAGCCGGCTGCTCGGGAAGCAGGAAGCATCCATGCTTCCCTCAAAGAGCCTGCGGTACACGCCGTTCCGACCAAAAGACGCTCTGTTCTCCACCTAAAAAGGAATCCAGAAAAGTCTGTCAATAAGGGCAGACTTTTTTCTTTGAAAATGATATGATGATTTTATGAATATTTTTCGACATTTCTTTGCTCCGCAGGAAGGTATCTGGAAACATTTGTCGAAGTTGGGGCACAGACATAAATTTTCATAAGAAAAGGTGGTGGCAGACATGGAAGTGACGGACGTTAGACTGCGCCGCGCCCAGTCAGACGGGCGGATGCGTGCAATTGCCTCAGTGACTTTCGACCAGGAATTCGTCGTCCATGATATCCGTGTCATTGATGGGAATAACGGGCTGTTTGTAGCAATGCCGAGCAAGAGAACGCCGGACGGAGTGTTCCGGGACATCGCGCATCCGATTTCTTCTGGAACGCGGGATAAAATTCAGCGGGCGGTGCTGGAGGCTTACGAGCAGGCAGACGAGCCTTCTGAAACATACGAAGGTGCAGGGACGACCTGATTCACCCATAACGCCATGCAGCAGAGGGGGAAAGCCCGTTTTCACACGGGTGCTCTCCGCATCGATAAAAAAGAAAGCAGAACGGAGTTGGTTGTACAGGATCAGCTCCTCTTCGTATGGAAAAAAAGACGCCGATCCAACGGACGGACAAATGCCATCAGAGACGGTTCTGATGGCATTTGTCCGGTGATGAGAATGTAAAAGGCTGCATTTTGGGAGTCGGCAGCTCTGTCCGCTGAACGAGAAGGACCAAGAGCTGCTGCTCCGGGGTCGGCCGGGAAGTCAGCGGGGATTGCCGGCAGTGCTTGAAATAGCACCGGATATAAGATATATTCATAAGGGAATTCAGGCCGTGGAGGGTACCTACTATGACAAACCGATATGCCGTAGTGATGGCTGCGGGTAAGGGAACAAGAATGAAATCCAAGCTTTATAAAGTGCTGCACCCAGTAGCTGGCAAGCCGATGGTACAGCATATCGCGGACCAGCTCGAGTCGTGTGGCATAGACGAGATCGTCACGATCGTCGGGCACGGTGCCGAACTGGTGAAAGAGCAGCTCGGCAGCGGCATCAGCTATGCGCTGCAGGAAGAACAGCTCGGCACGGGCCATGCGGTGATGCAGGCAGAGGAAGCCCTCGGTGGCAAAGAAGGAACGACGATCGTCGTCTCCGGTGACACGCCGCTTTTAACTGCGGCGACAATGGATAAGCTACTGGAACACCACGAGAAGCAGCAGGCGAAGGCGACCATTCTGACCGCCCATGCAGAGGACCCATCCGGATACGGACGAGTGCTGCGGGAACGAGATGACAGCGTGTTGAAGATTGTGGAACAGAAAGATGCGGATGAGCGGGAAAAGCAGATCCGCGAGATCAACACCGGGACGTACTGCTTTGATAACCGTACATTGTTTGAGACGCTCAAACAGGTTGGCAACGACAACGCCCAGGGAGAATATTACCTGCCCGACGTTGTCGGAATTCTTCATGATAAGGGAGAGGAAATCCACGCCTATCAGAGCGAAGACTTCAACGAAACAATGGGAGTCAATGACCGGGCCGCCCTGTCAGCGGCAGAAAAGCAGATGAAGCTGCGCATCAATGAGCACTGGATGCGGGAAGGCGTTACCATCGTAGATCCGGAGCAGACGTACATTGGAACAGACGTCACCATCGGAGCGGACACCGTTCTGGAACCCGGCACCATCCTTCGGGGAGAAGTGTCCATCGGTGCGGACTGTCATATCGGTCCTCATACGGAAGTCAGCGAGAGCCGCATTGCAGATGGAACGACGATCCGCCAGTCGGTTGTCCACCAGAGCAGCATCGGTGCCCGTGTCCAGATCGGTCCATTTGCGCACCTTCGTCCGGAAACGTCGCTCGGAGATGATGTGCGCGTCGGCAATTTCGTCGAACTCAAGAAGATGACGATGGGGAACAAGAGCAAAGCGTCCCACCTCAGCTATCTTGGCGACGCGGAGATCGGCAGCGGGGTCAATGTCGGCTGCGGATCGATTACCGTCAATTATGATGGAAAAAACAAGTTCCTCACGACAATCGAAGACGATGCCTTCATCGGCTGCAACTCAAACTTGATTGCGCCGGTGACCGTTGGGGCCGGATCCTATGTCGCTGCAGGCTCCACCATTACCGACGATGTACCGGGGGAGTCCCTGGCGATTGCACGAGAGCGCCAGACGATCAAAAACGGGTACTTGAAAAACAAGGATTCACACTAAGAACTTTAATTGGAGGCTTCCTAAATGGCGCAGTATCAAGACAGCAACCTGAAAGTATTCACGTTAAGCTCCAACCCGGACCTCGCATATGAAATCACGGAAAAAATCGGTGTCCCGATGGGAAAAAGCTCCGTTCAGCGTTTCAGCGACGGAGAAATCCAGATCAACATTGAAGAAAGCATCCGCGGGTGTGACATCTATGTCATCCAGTCCACCTCCTCGCCGGCGAACGAACATATCATGGAACTGCTGATCATGATCGATGCGCTGAAGCGGGCATCCGCCCGGACGATCAATGTTGTCGTTCCTTACTACGGCTATGCCCGTCAGGACCGGAAAGCGCGCTCCCGTGAGCCGATTACAGCGAAGCTCGTGGCAGACTTGATTGAAACGGCGGGAGCGACGCGTGTCATTACACTGGACCTGCACGCCTCCCAGATTCAAGGCTTCTTTGACATCCCGGTAGATCAGCTGGTCGGCGTGCCGATTCTCGGCGACTACTTTGAACAGAAGGAACTGGAAGATGTCGTCGTCGTATCTCCGGACCACGGTGGTGTTGTCCGGGCCCGGAAACTCGCGGACCGTCTGAAAGCTCCCATTGCGATTATCGATAAGCGTCGTCCGAAGCCGAATATGGCCGAAGTGATGAATATCGTCGGGAACATCGACGGAAAAACAGCGATCATCATTGATGATATTATCGACACAGCGGGAACGATGACGCTCGCTGCCAATGCGATGGTGGAAAACGGAGCGAAGGCGGTTTACGCCTGCAGCACCCATCCGGTTCTGTCCGGTCCTGCGGTGGAGCGGATCCAGAACTCGAAAATCGAGGAGCTCGTCGTGACGAACTCGCTGAAGCTTCCGGATGAGAAGCTTATCCCGAAAATCAAGCAGCTGTCCGTGGCGCCGCTGATCGCGACTGCGATCATTCACGTGCATGAACAGCGCTCCGTCAGCCGCCTGTTCGATTAACGATTCTTCCACCCGGAAGCTGGAAAAGGAATGGATTATCACAGTTCCCCTTGAAAAAGCACGTTTCACTGCATTATACTAGGGGAAGGTGCATTTAGGATCTGAAAAAATTGATGAGGTGATTTAGACATGGCTACAGTGCTGAAAGCAGCTGTAAGAGAGGATCTTCGCGGATCCCGTATAAAGCGACTTCGTAAACAGGGCAACATCCCTGGTGTCATTTACGGACGGGAGAAGCAGAGCCAGCCGGTTGCAGTAGAAACGGTTGACTTTATTAAAACGATGCGCTCCGAAGGTAAAACAGGCGTATTCAAGCTCGATGTAGACGGTACACAGACAGATGTCATGATTTACGACATCCAGTTCGACACGCTCAAGAACGAAGTCGTACACGTGGACTTCTATGCAGCAGACATGAACAAAGAAATGGATGCCGATGTACCAGTATCTGTTGTCGGCGAAGCTGTCGGTGTAAAAGAAGGCGGCGTGATGCAGCAGGCAGTCTACGAACTCTCTGTACGTGCCCTTCCACAGCAGCTTCCGGATCAGATTGAAGTGAACGTAGAAGAGCTGGACGTCAACGATTCCGTTCAGGTAAAAGACCTGAAATCCGGTAAGAACTACGAGTTCAACAACGATCCGGAAGAAGTGGTTATTTCTATCACACCACCGGACGAAGAACCAGAAGAGCCGGAAGTAGAAGTAGACGAAGAGCCTGCTCTTGTCGCAGACGAGACAGAATCTGAAGATGTGCCGGAACCAGAAGAGAACTAAAGCAGTACCCTGAAAGCACGATCAACAAAATGCGCCCGGACCACCGTCGGACGAAACCGTTTTTCGGTGGAAGGCGATGTGTTCAAACGAAGCCCGTTGGAAGCAGTATCTTCTGACGGGCTTACGTTGTCAGCGGCCGCAGACAGGAGGAGCCTATGTGGAAAAAGCTTTTCCGGCGCAGAGAAGACGAAGGAGCGACCAGCATGAAAGTAGTGGTCGGCCTGGGCAACCCGGGCCAGCAGTATGATCGCACCAGGCACAATATCGGCTTCGATGCCGTAGACCGCCTGCAGGACAAGTGGACGTTCGATTTCGATGAAAAGAAGTTCAAAGGAGTGTACGGCGTCGAACGGCACGGGACGGAGAAAATTTTCGTCCTGAAACCGATGACGTACATGAACCTCTCCGGGGAATCCGTCGGCCGGCTCATGTCGTATTTTGATATCGGGCCGGAAGACCTTGTCGTCATCTACGACGACCTTGATCTGGAACCGGGACAGATCCGCCTCCGCCAAAAAGGTGGTCACGGTGGTCATAACGGCATCAAGTCCATCATGGAGCACCTCGGTACCAAGGAGTTCAACCGGATTCGGATCGGCATCGGCCGTCCGCCGTCGGGAACGCCGGTGACCGACTATGTGCTCGGCCGATTTTCTCCAGAGGATCAAGAGAAAGCAGCCGCATCGATCGACAAGGCGGCGGAAGCCGTGGATGCCTGGAAAGATGAGCCGTTTCTGCAGGTCATGAATAAATTCAATTAAGCCGGGCCGCAGGTATGCGGCGGTAAGGGTGGGTCCCCGCACAGACGGGGCCGACCCTCTACCTGCTGTGCATCGCTCCGGATACAAAGGTGGGAAAACCGCGTGAAAGGTTTGCTTAATACATTACAGACATCTGAAGAAGTACAGGCGGCGGCATCCGGCCGCGGGGATCAGCTCATTACCGGTGTTACCGGATCAGCCAGAGCGGCGCTCCCGGCAGCGGTATTTAAAGAAACGAAAGCGCCGCAGCTCGTCGTTGCGCATAATCTGCTGCAGGCGCAGAAGCTTTATGATGACCTCGTCACCTTTCTGGGAGAAGACGACGTCTACCTCTATCCGGTGAATGAACTGATTTCTGCTGAAGTGGCTGTAGCCAGTCCGGAGCTGCGGGGCCAGCGGATCGAAGCGTTAAACCACTGGGCGGAAGGACACGGCGGTATCATCGTCACACCGGCAGCCGGGCTGCGCCGCCTGCTGCCGCCTCCTGGCGTCTGGAAGGAAGCCCAGCAGCATCTGACGGTCGGTTCGGACATCGACGTGGACCAGCTGCTGGAAGATTTGGTTCGCTTCGGCTTTCAGCGGTCCGGCATGGTTGGTGCTCCCGGGGAATTCAGCGTCCGCGGCGGCATTATCGATATTTATCCACTGACCGAGTCCCATCCGCTCCGGATTGAACTATTTGATACAGAAGTCGATTCCATCCGCCGCTTCGACATGGAGACGCAGCGTTCCCTGGAACAGGTGGAGGCCGTTTCGTTCGGTCCGGCCCGTGAAATGATGCTCACCTCGGAAGAGTATCAGCAGGCCGCAGCACGGCTGGAGAGCCAGCTCGGCCATACGCTTTCGCATATGCAGGAGGAGACGCTTCGAGGAAAGCTCTCCGATTACCTGGGAGAAGAGATCGACCGGCTCCGGCAGGAAACGCCGTTTGAAGCGATGTACAAGTATATGTCCCTTTTCTACGACAAAACCTATACGCTGCTGGATTACCTTCCGGAGGGCGGTTCCGTCATGATTGATGAGCCGTCCAGGGTACACGAAGTGATCCAGACGCTCGACAGAGAAGAGGCCGAATGGCACACCACCATGCTTTCCGAAGGCCGCATTCCGAGGGACATTCCGCTTTCCCAGTCGTGGGAAGATGTGATGCAGGCCCAAGTGCGCCGGGTGTATTTCTCTTTCTTTGCCCGTAAGCTGCCGGGGACGAATGTGCAGGGAAGCAAAAACCTGCAGGCAAAGTCCATGCAGGAGTTCCACGGGCAGATGAACGTGCTGAAAACCGAGCTGGAACGGTGGAAAGAAGCCGGTCAGGCCGTCGTGTTCGCCTGTGCTTCTGCCGATCGTGCCCAGAGACTGAAAAGCGTCCTCGATGACTATGAGATGGAAGCAGCTGTTACTGCCGAACATACCGAGCCCACGGCGGGCCAGGCACAGATTGCTGCGGCGCCGCTGACTGCCGGCTTCGAACTGCCGCTGCAGAAGCTGATCGTAGTCACCGAAGAAGAAGTCTTTTCCAAGAAGAAACCGAACAAGCCGAAGCGGCGCACGCAGAAAATGTCCAATGCCGAGAGAATCAAAAGCTACTCGGAGCTCCACGTCGGAGACTGGGTTGTTCACGTCAACCACGGTATCGGCAAATACCTCGGGATGGAGACGCTCGATCTCGGGGAGATGCACAAGGACTATATGCACATCTCCTACGCGGGCAACGATAAACTGTATGTCCCCGTCGAGCATATTGACCAAGTCCAGAAATATGTCGGTTCGGAAGAAAAAGAGCCGAAACTGTACTCCCTTGGAGGCAGTGAATGGAAGAAGGTCAAGCGGCGGGTCGAATCGTCCGTGCAGGATATTGCCGATGATCTTATCAAACTCTACGCAGAACGGGAACGCTCCCGCGGCCATGCCTTCTCCCCGGATGGCCCGGAGCAGCGCGAGTTTGAAGTGGCCTTTCCCTATCAGGAAACCGAGGACCAGCTCCGTGCCATTGAAGAAATCAAGGAAGATATGGAGCGGGACCGCCCGATGGACCGACTGCTCTGCGGCGATGTCGGCTACGGCAAGACCGAAGTGGCTCTCCGCGGCGCCTTCAAAGCATTGATGGACGGCAAGCAGGTGGCGATTCTCGTGCCGACGACGATCCTCGCGCAGCAGCATTTCGAGACGATCCGCGAACGGTTTCAGGATTTCCCTGTAAAAGCAGGCCTCCTGAGCCGCTTCCGCAGCCGGAAACAACTGAAAGACACCGCCCAGGGGCTGAAGGACGGCAGCATCGACATCGTGGTCGGCACGCACCGGCTGTTATCCAAGGACATTCAGTTTAAGGATCTCGGCATGCTCGTCGTCGATGAAGAACAGCGCTTCGGGGTGACCCATAAAGAGAAAATCAAGCAGCTCAAGGCGAACGTGGACGTGCTGACCCTGACGGCAACGCCGATTCCGCGGACGCTGCATATGTCGATGCTCGGTGTCCGCGACCTGTCGGTGATCGAAACACCGCCGGAGAATCGTTTTCCGGTGCAGACGTACGTGGTGGAGTACAACGATGCCCTCACGAGAGAAGCAATTGAACGCGAAATGGCCCGGGGCGGCCAGGTCTTCCTGCTTTATAACCGGGTGGAGGATATTGAATCGATGGCCGACCGGATCGACATGCTCGTCCCGGATGCCAGGGTCCGCTTTGCCCACGGCAGAATGACCGAGACCGAACTCGAATCGGTGATGATGGACTTCCTTGAAGGGGAAGCCGACGTACTCGTAACGACGACGATCATCGAAACCGGCGTCGACATTCCGAATGTGAACACGCTGATCATCTCCAATGCGGACCGGATGGGTCTCTCTCAGCTTTATCAGCTGCGGGGGCGGGTCGGCCGGTCGAACCGGATTGCCTATGCCTACTTCACCCATCAGCGCGACAAGGTGCTCACCGAAGTAGCCGAACACCGGCTGCAGTCGATCAAGGAATTCACCGAGCTCGGCTCCGGCTTTAAAATTGCCATGCGTGATTTGTCCATCCGCGGAGCCGGCAACCTGCTCGGCGCCCAGCAGCACGGCTTCATCGCTTCGGTCGGGTTCGATCTGTATTCCCAGATGCTCAAAGAAGCTATCGATGAGCGCAAAGCCGTCATCGACGAGCAGTCCGGCCACCCGGAACCGGAAAAAGAAGCACCGGATATCGAACTCGATGTGAAAGTGGATGCGTATATTCCGCAGGACTACATTGCTGATTCGAGGCAGAAAATCGCAATGTACCAGCGTTTTCGTGCGATTCGGACAGAACAGGAGCTTCAGGATCTGCAGGATGAGATGATCGACCGCTTCGGAGAATACCCGGAAGAAGTAGACCATCTGTTTTCCATTTCGAAAATCAAAATACTGGCCCGGGAGCACAGCGTGGAAAGCCTGTCGGAGAAAAAAGAAGTGTGTACCTTTGTATTAAACGAAGCAGTGACAAAGGCGGTCGACGGCTCGGCGCTGTTCACCCTCGCCAACAAGCTGTCGAAGCACGTCACGCTTTCTCACGAAAACAACCGCATCTCTGTTCATATCAAAACGAAGCAGCTGGATGACGGTCAGTACATGACGCTTCTCATTCAGCTGCTGGAAGGGCTGCGGAAAGTGCGTGAAGATCAGACCGTCCAGTCGTAGCCGTGTCTATTTCCCGGGAAATAATCAGAAGGAGCGCGGTCCGGTTTGAGTAGTCAGACGAAACAATGGATGGAGGCGGCCCTGCTTTTTTCTGCCGCTGCGGCGGTGGCAAAAGGGCTGAGTGCCCTGTATAAAATTCCGTATCAGAACATGACCGGAGACAGCGGCTTCTATGTGTATCAGCAGGTGTATCCGCTGTACGGCATGATGCTGACAGCGGCGGTCTATGGACTTCCGCTTGTCATTTCCCGGGAAATGACGCTCAATCAGGAGCCCGGCATGCAAGGAAGGGTGCTCTCCGGATATGTGACGGTGCTGATGGTGCTCTCCTTGACGCTTGCCGCTGCGGTAACCTTCGGAGCAGGCTGGATCGCCGGCGCGATGGGGGATCCCCTGCTGACCGAGCCGCTCCGCTGGATGGGGCTTCCCTTCCTCTTTCTGCCGTTCCTGTCTGTCCTGCGGGGATATTTCCAAAGCCGGCACAAGGTCGCACCAACGGCCGTCACGCAGGTCGTGGAACAGTTTGTCCGGGTGGGCGTTATTCTGCTCGCTGCCTGGATCGGCATGCAGGCTGGAAATGTCTATACTGCCGGTCGTTCTGCCGGAATCGGCGCAGCTGCAGGAGGAGCGGCCGGAACGGTTGTGATGCTGCTGTATGCCAGGCGGAGCGGCCTCCGGTTCGGCTGGGTCCGTCCGGATTTAGCGCCGGACCGGATCCGCCGGCTGCTTGTGCAGGGGCTTTTTGTCTCTGCGGCGGCGATGCTGCTGCTCGTCATGCAGGTCATCGATGCCTTCACGATGCCGGAACGTCTTGGAGAGCAGGCAGCTGCACAAAAAGGCGTTTATGACCGGAGCTGGCCGCTGCTGCAGTTCGGGGCGCTCGTGACGACGGTGTTCGCCTATGCCTCGCTTCCCCTCGTGACGAAAGCGTGGGAACGCGGGGACCGGGAAGAGGCAGCCATGTACGCCACTGCAGCCGTTCGTTTCTGCCTCGTGTTCGGCAGCGCTGCAGCGGCCGGACTGGCAGCGGTCATGCCGGCCGCAAACCCGGCGATGTTTCAGACGCCGGACGGAACCGGTGTGCTGCAGGGCATGGCGTTTATTGCCGCAGCCGGCAGTCTGTATATGACAGGAGCGGCGCTGCTGCATGCGGTGGGCAGCGCCGGTACGGCTGCTGCTGTTCTCGGCGGAGCGGCGCTGATCAAACTGGCAGGCAATCTGCTGCTCGTCCCCGTCTATGGCACAGCGGGAGCCGCGGCTGCCGGTGCCCTGGCGGCAGGGACCGCTGCACTGATCGTCCTCTGGCAGCTGGCAATGAAAGGCCTGTTCCGCATGCCGGACCGCCGTTTTATAGGGAAGCTTGGTGTCTCGCTGCTTGTCATGAGCGCTGCTGCTTACCTCTTTACCGCAGGAGGAACGACCTTGACGGACGGGCGCCTCATGGCGGCAGCATGGACCGGCACCGGAACAGCAGCTGGTGCGGCCTGCTTTATTCTGCTGATTCATAGAAACCGGCTGTTCACCGAAAAAGAATGGGAACAGCTGCCGAAACTGCCGAAACTGCTGCCTTACCGCAGCAGCGGCTGACGATAGAGGAGGAACGGTACGATGACAAAACCGGTCATACGGATATACGGCCTTGGCGCCGGTGATCTCAACCAGCTTCCACTCGGTGTCTACCGGGCGCTGATGCAGGAGGAGCATGTCTACGTCCGCACAGCCGACCACCCGGTCCTGGAGGAACTGAAGGCGGAAGGCCTGAACAGTCACTCGTTCGACACGGTGTACGAACAATATGATACGTTTGAAGAAGTGTATCCGGTCATTGCCGAGAAAGTCATGGCAGCAGCATCTGAAAAGGGAGAAGCTGCCTACGCCGTCCCGGGGCATCCCCTGACAGCGGAAATGACGGTGCAGCTGCTGCTGCGCCAGCCTGTAGCAGACGTCGAAATCATTGGTGGACAGAGCTTTCTTGATGCTGTCTTCACCTCGCTGCAGGTAGACCCGAACGATGGCTTTCAGCTGCTCGACGGCACGGCTCTCGACCCGGCAGACATCGTCATGACCCAGCATGTCCTGATCTCGCAGGTATATGATGCAGTCAGTGCCGGCAACGTCAAGCTGAGTCTGATGGAGCGCTATCCCGATGATTATCCGGTGACCGTCGTGACTGCAGCTGGAAGCAGCGCAGAACAGGTGGTCAGCATTCCGCTCTATGAGCTGGATCAAAGCGTGGCTCTCAGCAGTCTCACCGCTGTTTACGTGCCGCCGGTCGAGACACCGGCCTACCTGTACCGGGATTTCTCCACGCTGCGGGACGTGATCCGGACGCTCCGCGGACCGGAAGGCTGTCCGTGGGACCGGAAACAGACGCACGAATCGTTGAAGCGCTATGCTGTTGAGGAAGTATATGAACTGCTGGAAGCGATTGACGAAGAAGACGATGATCATATCGTCGAAGAGCTCGGAGATGTGCTGCTGCAGGTCATGCTGCACGCACAGATCGGCGAAGATAACGGCTACTTTAATACGGAAGACGTGATCGAGAGTGTGACGGAAAAAATGATCCGCCGCCATCCGCACGTGTTCGGCGACACCGCAGCAGAAGATGCAGAAGACGTTCTCCGCAACTGGGAAGCGATCAAGCAGGAAGAAAAACAGGGAAGCACCCGGGATTCGCTGCTCGATGGCATTCCTGCCTCACTGCCGGCCCTGCTCCGCGCCGAGAAGATGCAGAAGAAAGCGGCGAAAGCCGGTTTCGAATGGGAAACCGAAGGGCCGGTCTGGGAGAAGATCCAGGAGGAAATTCAGGAGTGGAAAGAGGCCGATCAGGCAGGAGACGAAGAGGCCGCTGCCGAAGAGTTGGGAGACGTGCTGTTTTCCATCGTCAATGCGGCCCGGACCCGGAAGATCGATCCGGAGGAAGCGCTGCAGCAGACGAACCGCAAATTCCTGCGCCGTTTTCGATACATCGAGGAACAGCTGGAGAAAGAAGGGCGACGTCCGGAGCAGGAAACGCTGGAAGCACTCGATGCCCTCTGGGAAGAAGCAAAAGGGAAGGGAAGGTGAGACGATGCGTCTCGATAAATTTTTGAAAGTTTCCAGGTTGATTAAACGCCGGACCATGGCCAAAGAGGTAGCCGAACAAGGCCGCGTCACGGTCAACGGCAACAAAGCGAAAGCCGGAACGGAAGTGAATCCGGGAGATGAGCTCCAAGTCGTATTCGGTCAAAAAACGGTGACGATCAAGGTAAACCGGACAGAGACCAGCGCCCGTAAAGAGGAAGCAGCTACGTTTTATGACGTAATTTCGGAAGAAAAAAACAACGAATAACGCTCGGCGGCTTGCAATCCGACGCTCAGCTGATTATGATAAAGACAACTTTCGTTGTAGGGAAGAGGTGAATCTCTCCCCTGTAACACCGGCAGGCAAGCTGCTTATTGCTGCAGCAGGAGGAAAGGACCCACGGCTCGTTGAAGGAAACGGTGCTGCTGTCCGTGTCCGGAATGAACAGAGGGAGGATGCCTCCCGTAGAAGCCGGCCGCGGATCCGCACACCATTTCAAACAAAAGGAGGCTGACTGATGAGAGAAGATCGGTTGAAGGAAGTACGTCGTCTGAAATCCGAATATGCCGAACGCCAGAAAGAAAAGCAGGAAGTTGAGGACCGCCGCCGACGCGGACTGAAACGACGCCTTTCTGTGCTGGGCAGTGCCATGGGGATCATGGTGATCATCCTCAGCGCGGTTCTTTTCCAGCAGCAGCAGGCCATTTCCCAGCATGAGACCGAGAACCTGCAGCGGGAAGCTCAATTGGAAGAGATGCAGGCCGACGCCGAGGCACTCGAAGAGAAGATCGACCAGCTGCAGGACCCGGATTACATAGGAGAGATTGCGCGCCGGGATTACTTCCTCTCCAAGCCGGGAGAAACGCTGTTCCAGCTGCCTCGTTCCGAGGAGCGGGACGAATAGATGGTGCGTCGGATTGAAGAAGGAAAAACCTATACAGGGACGGTGACCGGCACCGCCCGCTTCGGTGCGTTTGTCACGCTGCCGGACGGCTCGACGGGGCTCGTGCACATCAGCGAACTCTCGGATGGGTATGTCAAGCGGGTACAGGACGTAGTGGAGAAAGGCGATGAGATTCCGGTGCTCGTCGTGGAACGCGGAGAGGAAAAGACCGCGCTTTCCCTGCGCCGGTCCGGGCGTCCGCAGAAATCGGTGAAGCCCGACTTCCAGGAAGCGCCGGCCGCGGAGCTGGAAGAAAAAATGGAAGCGTTTCTTGAAGACAGCCGGAAGCAGCTGGATGAGCTGGACAGCAGACTCCGCACCCGGCAGAGCCGGAGCTGGGTGCAGGAACAACAGACAGAAAACCCGCCGGGCGGTCAGCGCTGAAGGCGGGTTTTCTGCTGAAGGAAAGGAGGAACGGCTGTGGGAGCAAAAGCAGATAAAGTCATGGACGTCTGTCTCCGGGCGGGGGAGCTGATGCTCACCTATGGCGCGGAAACGTACCGCGTGGAGGAGACGATGGAGCGGATGGCGAAAGCAGCCGGCTTCCGGAACGTCCAGTGTTTTACGACCACGACGGGGGTGTTCTTGTCGTTTGAAGAAAAAAAAGGCAACGGAGATCTAATGCAGATGGTGCGCGTCAAAGACCGCATGCAGGATCTGAATAAAGTTGCCGAAGTGAACCAGGTGTCCCGGGAATTTACAGGTGGCGGCCTGACCGTTCAGGAAGTGGAGCGGCGTCTCGAAGAAATCTTTGCACAAAAAGTAGAGTATCCGATTTACGTCATTCATTTCGGCGCCGGGATTGCCGGCGGCGGCTTCTCCTATTTGTTTGGAGGGGGACTCTTTGACTGGATTCCTGCTTTTGCAGCCGCTGTCCTTGCCTCCATCACCCTGCTGGAAATCGAAAAACTGCTCAAAGTACGGTTTGCTTCGGAGCTTGCCGCCGCTTTTATCGGGAGCAGTGCCGGCATCGCCCTCGTCACCCTGGGTTTCGGGAACAACGTCAATCAGATCATCATCGGCTCACTGATGCCGCTGGTCCCCGGGGTCCCGTTGACGAACGCCGTCCGGGATCTTCTTTCCGGAGACCTGCTCGCAGGTATGAGCCGCGGGGTGGAAGCCCTGCTGACCTCGTTATCGATCGCCAGCGGAGTTGCCTTGTCAATTTCTATTTTTATGTAACAACAAGAAAGGAAGAGACCTATGCAGCTGATCACCGAAATTCTGCTCACCATTCTTGCCATTGTCGGTTTTGGCATCCTGTTCAGTGTCCCGAGGCGCGTGCTGTTTATCGGTGGCGCTATCGGAGGGTGGACCTGGTTTGCGCTGCAGATGGGGCTGGAGGCAGGTGTAACCAACGTCGTTTCCACCGTCATCGCTTCTTTTACTGCAGCCAGCATCTCGCATTTTCTGGCCAAGCGGCTTCAGATTCCGGTCACCACACTCTCGATCCCGGGCATTCTGCCGCTTGTTCCGGGAAGCCTTGCCTACTTTACGATGCTTGATTTCGTGGAGGGCGACTACCTCGGAGGGCTGGAAAATGGGGTGCAGACCATGCTGCAGGCAGGAGCCATTGCTGCAGGCCTGGTGCTCGGCCTGGCTGTTTTCTCCTTCGGCGTAGGAAGAGGAAACCGTTATGAAGCAGGAAGTTGAATCGTTCATCCGCCAACATGATCTCCTGCAGGGAGGGGAGCGGGTGCTCCTTGGTGTCTCCGGCGGACCGGACAGCATGGCTGTGCTTGCCCTGTTCGGCGAATGGCAGAAGACATGGCATCTTCACGTCGAGGTCGTCTACGTTCATCATCACCTCCGTGCAGAAGCAGAAAGCGAGGTCGCTTTCGTATCGGAACAGGCAGCGGCACGCGGCATGCTGTTTCACGTGAAACATGTTTACCCGTCAGCCGGACAGATGGATGCGCGACGCCTCCGCTATGAAGCTTTTGAGGAACAGATGACGGCCTCGGAAGCAGAAATCCTCGTCACTGCGCACCATGGTGATGATCAGCTGGAAACCCTCTTGATGCAGATAATTCGGGGCGGGGTGCTTCCGCCGGCAGGTATGCCGGTGACGCGGGCGGCTGGTTCCGGCCGGATCATCCGGCCGCTGCTCGGGGTCGACAAGGAGTCGATCGTCTCCTGGCTCGATCAGGAAGGTATTCCGTGGCGCGAGGACAGCTCCAATCGTTCTCATACATATCAACGGAACCGACTGCGTTCGGTCGTGATTCCAGAGCTCAAAAAAGAAAATCCGAAAGCACACGAAGCTGCAGGAGCCACGGCGGCGGCTGCCCGTCGGGAGCAGGAGTACCTGGATGCCTGTGCAGCTGCCTGGCTCGATCACGTTACCTGGGGAGATGCGTCGGCCGCCCTTTCCCGTGAGCAGATGAAGCAGGTACCGCAGGGGCTTGCCGACCGGACGGCCCTTCGTCTTCTGCAGCGGCTGGACCGCACGGCACCGTGGGGGAGGGCGCATCTGGATGTGTTCTGGGAGCATGTTCAGACAGCGGCGGCCTCAACATCACGGCACTTAGGGCACGGCTGGTTTCTGGATGTCTCCTACGACGACCTCCACCTCCGCCGTGCTGAAGAAACGAGCAACCCTTTCGAGGAACGCCGCCTGCCTGAGGCCGGTGCCATCCAGCTGCCTGGAGGGTCGCTCGTTATTTCCCGGGAAATAACCCCGGAAGCTGAGAAGATCGCCGTTACGCCGGATCAGATGCCGCTCCTGGTACGGGGGCGGCGGGATGGCGACCGTGTCGAAGGGAAAAATGGGACGAAAAAGCTTAAGAAAGTGATGATTGACGCAAAAATTCCTCGAAAAGTGCGTGATGATTATCCCATCATCACGGATAGACATGGTACAATACTATGGGTGCCTTTTTTGTTCAGAAAAGAAGCGGAAACGACAGAAACGCCGCTCGTTCTGTATATGACTTATCATACGCACAAGCATATTCATTAGGAGGAATCAGCCGGTTATGCATGAAGACATTCTGGAAGTATTAATATCTGAGGAAGAGCTGCAGACGAAAATCGCCGATCTCGGGGCGGAACTGTCAGAAGAATATGGGGATCGATTCCCTCTGGTGATCGGGATTTTAAAAGGATCCCTGCCGTTTATGGGGGATTTAATGCAGAAGATGGACATTCATCTGGAATACGATGTGATGGATGTATCCAGCTACGGCAAAGAATTCGTTTCCTCGGGAGAAGTCAAGATCGTCAAGGACTTGAATACTTCCATTAAAGGACGCGATGTCATCATTCTGGAAGACATCATCGACAGCGGGAATACGCTGAAGTATCTCACGGACCTGTTCAAGCACCGAGGAGCAAACACCGTCAAGATTGTGACGCTGCTGGATAAACCGGACGGGCGCCAGGTGGACATCTACCCGGATACAGCCGGATTCACGGTTCCGGACAAGTTCGTTGTCGGCTACGGCCTGGACTATATTGAGCGCTTCCGCAACCTTCCTTATATCGGAGTTCTGAAGCCGGAAGTGTACCAGAAGTAAATTGATTGTAGGACAAACAACGTTTGTGATACGATGTGTGAAGTGTATTTGACGTGGGAGGAGGTCCAGGATGAACCGGGTATTTCGTAATACAATGTTTTTCTTTCTAATCTTTCTTGTCATCATTGGTATCGTAAGTGTGTTTCAGCAGGATACGGATGATACAGAGAGAATTTCGTTCAACGAATTCCAGCAGGAACTCGATGACGAAAATATTGAATCACTCAATATTCAGCCGACACTGGATGTATATGAAGCAAGAGGGCAGCTCCAGGACCGGGAAGCAGACGATGAGTTCTTTGTCGTCAACGTGCCGGATCTGGATACATTCCTCGAAGAAGTTGTGACAGCAGCAGGGACAGAATCCATAGGGGAACTGACCGTCGAACAGGCGGAAGAACCGAGCGGATGGCTGAACTTCCTTGTCGTCGTCATTCCGTTTGTGATTATCTTTATTCTCTTCTTCTTCCTGATCAGCCAGGCGCAGGGAGGCGGCGGAGGCCGCATGATGAACTTCGGTAAGAGTAAGGCGAAGCTCGTCAGTGAAGAGACGAAGAAAGCCCGCTTTAAGGACGTTGCCGGAGCGGATGAAGAGAAGCAGGAGCTCGAGGAAGTTGTTGACTTCCTGAAAGATCCGCGTAAATTCGCAGAAATCGGTGCCCGTATTCCGAAAGGGGTGCTCCTTGTAGGACCTCCTGGTACTGGTAAGACACTCATTGCCCGTGCCGTTGCCGGTGAGGCCGGCGTGCCGTTCTTCTCGATCAGTGGTTCCGACTTCGTGGAAATGTTCGTCGGTGTCGGTGCATCCCGTGTACGTGACCTGTTCGAGAATGCGAAGAAGAACTCACCGTGTATTATCTTCATTGATGAAATTGATGCAGTCGGACGACGCCGCGGTGCCGGTGTCGGCGGTGGACACGACGAGCGGGAGCAGACGCTCAACCAGCTCCTCGTAGAAATGGACGGGTTCGGTGTCAACGAAGGAATCATCCTCATTGCCGCTACGAACCGTTCCGACATTCTGGACCCGGCGCTCCTGCGTCCAGGCCGTTTCGACCGTCAGATCACGGTCGGCCGTCCGGACGTCAAAGGCCGGGAAGCCGTCCTGCACGTGCATGCCCGCAACAAGCCGCTGGATGATTCGGTGGACTTGAGAGCTATTGCCCAGCGTACGCCTGGCTTTGCCGGTGCGGACCTGGAGAACCTGCTGAACGAAGCAGCGCTTGTAGCAGCACGTTCGGATAAGAAGAAAATCGACATGGCTTCGATTGATGAAGCAATCGACCGTACCATTGCCGGACCGTCGAAGAAGAGCCGGGTCATTTCCGAGAAAGAGCGGAACATTGTGGCCCACCACGAAGCCGGTCATACTGTCGTCGGCGTGCGGCTTGAAAATGCCGATATCGTACACAAAGTGACGATCGTTCCGCGAGGCCAGGCCGGCGGGTACGCGATGATGCTGCCGAAAGAAGACCGTTACTTCATGACAAGACCTGAGCTGATCGATAAGATTATCGGACTGCTCGGCGGTCGTGTCGCAGAAGAAATCATGTTCAACGAAGTCAGTACCGGCGCGCACAATGACTTTCAGCGTGCAACCGGCATTGCCCGGAAAATGATCATGGAATACGGGATGAGCGAAAAGCTCGGTCCTGTACAGTTCGGTAGTTCCGGTGGAGAGGTATTCCTCGGACGGGATATCAACAACGAACAGAACTATAGTGAAGCGATTGCGTACGAGATTGACATGGAAGTGCAGACGCTCCTGAAGAACGCGTACGAAACATGCCGCGAAATTCTGACAGAGCACAAGGACAGCCTGAAACTTGTAGCAGAAACGCTGCTCGAATACGAAACGCTCGATGCCAAGCAGATCGAGTCCCTTGTCTACGACGGAAAGCTGCCGGATGACCACCATGCGACGCAGAATG
Organism: Alkalicoccus chagannorensis DSM 18086; assembly: GCF_000429725.1. GTDB lineage: Bacteria > Bacillota > Bacilli > Bacillales > Salisediminibacteriaceae > Alkalicoccus > Alkalicoccus chagannorensis. Next base: position 36,333 of record NZ_AUCK01000032.1, read on the forward strand.
GTCCTCAGTCAGAGCAGATTACGACAGTAGAAGAAGGAAAAGGAACGGATGAAGAAGAGGTTACGGACGAAGGGGAAGAACAGACCGGAGAAGAAACGGACCATCCTGATACAGACGATTCGTCCGGCGATGACGACCGTCGTTCGTAAGGTCATAGTCAAAGCTGATGGGGCACTGCCCGGAGCTGCTGCAGCGCAGCCTCCGGCAGGCCTCTTTTTTCTAGGGGCAGCCCAGTGCGGGTCGATGCCGCCGGGCGCAGGAAAGGGGAGGTACGATGCATCTTGTTATGGATATCCGCAATGCGCAGGTACACTCCGGCGTGTATGATGACGAAGGAAATCGTCTCTGCAGCTGGCGAATGAAAACCGATACGCGTCAGACTGCCGATATGTACGGCATGTGGATCGGTCAGCAGCTGCACAGCTTTGGGATAGAACCAGAACAGCTGGAAGGGGCCCTGCTTTGTTCTGTCGTGCCGGAAGTGGAAGGTGCCCTGGAGGACGCAGTGTCGGATCACCTCCACCTGCCTGTTCTGTTTGTAGGTCCGGGGATCCGTACCGGGATCAATATTCTGTACGACAATCCGCGCGAAGTGGGGGCAGACCGTATCACGAATGCCCTCGCCGGACGGGAGCAGTTCGGCAGTCCGCTCATCATTGTTGATTTTGAGACGGCGATTACGTATGGTTATGTTAATGAGCAGGGACAGTTTGCCGGCGGGGCTATTACGCCCGGCATGGATTTGGCTATGGAAGCCTTGTCTACGAAAGCTTCCCGGCTCCCGCGGATCGATCCGCGCCGCAGCGAGCCCGATGTGATCGGCCGCAGCACAGCGGAGGCACTCCACGCCGGGTGGCGCTACGGCATCATCAGCCAAGTGGAGGGAATGATTCACCGTATCCGCCGCCGTTCCGGCAGCCAGGTGAAAGCGGTGGCCTCGGGAGAGCATGCTGACTGGATGACAAGGGAGATTCCACAGCTGGAGGAAGCCGCCCCGTTTTTGACGCTCGATGGACTGCACCTGTTATTTGAAAAAAACCGGACGGCCTTCCCGTCGTAACTGACGGCATCGGCCCCGGACATGGAAAAAGGAGAAGATAGAACATGAACGACTATATTGTCAAAGCACTGGCCTACGAAAAGCAGGTCCGCATTTATGCAATGAAATCAACCGATATGGTGAGCGAAGCAGCCCGACGTCATCAGACATGGCGTACGGTTACTGCTGCGCTGGGACGATCGCTCACAGCCGGAGCGATGATGGGAAGCATGCTCAAAGGAGACGAGAAGCTGACGATCAAAATCGAGGGAAGCGGTCCTGCCAGCCCGATCATTATTGATGCTGCGGCAGATGGGAGCGCACGCGGATACGTCAACCGCAGCGCAGCCGATCCGGAACGTCATGCTGACGGAAAGCTCAACGTGGCCGCGGTCGTTGGAGAAGAAGGCACCTTGTCGGTAGTGAAGGACCTCGGCATGCGCGACCACTTCACCGGCAGTGTCCCGCTCGTTTCAGGAGAACTCGGCGAAGACTTCACGTATTACTTTGCAACCTCGGAACAGACGCCATCCTCCGTCGGTCTCGGCGTTGTGGTTGGCGAAGAAGACAAAGTCGAAGGTGCCGGAGGCTTTATTCTGCAGATCATGCCGGATGCTTCCGAAGAGGTGCTTGATGAAATCGAAGCAAGGCTTCACGCACTGCCGCCGGTGTCGGCGATGATCCAGCGCGGCGACACGCCGGAGCAGATCATCATGCAGCTGGCGGGAGAAAGCAATTACCAAGTGCTCGAAACCCAGGAAGCGCGCTTTGAATGCAACTGCTCCAGGGAGCGGGTGGAAAACGCGCTCTCCATTATCGAAGAATCGGAGCTGCATGCGATGATCCACGAAGATGAAGGGGCAGAAACGACGTGCCATTTCTGCAGCGAAGTGTACCTGCTTTCCAAGCAGGAACTGCAGAATATCATGGACCGACGGCAGGCCGAATAAGCGGGCGCAGCTGTTTGCTTTTTTTTCCGTTATCTGCTAAAGTGACAGTATAATATATTAAACACATTAAAATAGTAGGGATTAAAGGAGGCAGCACCATGGTAAAGGTAGTCAACTCTATTAACGAACTGATCGGGGGGACGCCCCTCGTTAAACTGCAGCGGATGGTATCAGATCAGCACGCAGACGTATATCTCAAGCTGGAATTCATGAATCCGGGCAGCAGCGTGAAAGACCGCATCGCGCTGTCGATGATTGAAGCAGCCGAAGAACAGGGGAACCTGAAGCCGGGAGATACTATTATTGAGCCGACGAGCGGCAATACCGGCATCGGCCTGGCCATGGTAGCCGCTGCCAAAGGATACAGCAGTGTGCTCGTTATGCCGGACACAATGAGCATGGAGCGACGGAACCTCCTGCGTGCCTATGGCGCCGAGCTGGTGCTCACACCGGGAGAAAAAGGCATGAAAGGCGCCATTGCCCGTGCCAACGAGCTGCAGCAGGAGCATGGCTACTTCATGCCGCAGCAGTTCGAAAACGAAGCGAATCCGAAAGTGCACCGTGAAACGACAGGGAAAGAGCTGCTGGAACAAGTCGGCGATCAGCTGGATGCCTTTATTTCCGGCATCGGCACCGGCGGGACGATCACGGGAGCCGGGGAAGTACTCAAAGAGAAGTTCCCGGACATGCAGATCGTGGCGCTCGAACCGGAACTCTCTCCTGTTCTGTCCGGAGGCGGACCGGGTCCGCATAAAATTCAGGGGATCGGTGCCGGCTTTGTCCCAGGCATTCTCAACACCGACATTTACGATGAAGTGATGCAGGTCACGACGGAACAATCGTATGAATACGCACGACGTGCAGCGAGAGAAGAAGGCATTCTCGGCGGCGTGTCATCCGGAGCAGCCATTTATGCGGCGCTGCAGACCGCAGAAAAGCTCGGCAAAGGAAAGAAAGTCGTGGCCGTCATCCCTAGTAACGGGGAACGTTACCTCAGCACCCCGCTTTATCAGTTCGAAGACGAGTAAACACGAAGAGCTGATCCCGATCGATCAGTCTGCCTTCCCCCTCCCGTCCGAAGCAGCCGCTTCCGGCGGGAGTTTTTTTTGTTTTGTAGGAAAGCATAAAATGTCATAGCAGGAAGACGGCGGCTTCTTCCCTCGAAAAACTTGCGGTACACGCCGTTCCGATCAAAAGGCACTTGGCGCTTTTGTTCTCTGCTGGGAGTGGATACGCTTCTCTAGAGGACGACGGTGGTTGTGTCTGCTGCCCGGAAAGAACGACGAACGCTTTCTTCTGCAAGCCTGCAGCGGCGTCCCTCGTTTCGGCCGCAGGATGCTGCCCGCTTTTGTCCAGGGTAGAAACATGTGCATGGTGTTCCGCCTTTTTCGTGCCCGGCGGAGAGCCGGAAGAGAGGGCGCTTTTTCCTCTGCACGCCGGCATTTGCGATATTTGCGTCGGCGATCATTGCCCCTTATAATGAGGGGAGCTTACTACGACGCAGAAAAGGGGACAGGCCGGCTCCTTGCCGGTCCGGTTGTCAGGAGGAAGAGGGCATGAGACACATCAATGCAGTCTCGGCTGCAGCGGAACCGCTCCAGGGAGAGGCCTGGTTCGACCGGTACGAGACGCTCGCAGCAGATGAACAATATCATATTCTGATGGAAAGCGGGAGAGGTGGCCGGTACTCCTTTATCGGACTCCGGCCCTTCGCGGTTCTCACCGGGAAAGATGGGCGCTTGACGGTGGAAGAAGACCGGGAAACGAAGGTTCATCACGGTCCGCTGCTGGAGACGCTGCGCACCTGGCTGGCCCGTTTTGACCTCCCGCACCGTCCGGATCTTCCTGATTTCCAGGGAGGACTGGCCGGCCAGTTCAGCTACGACTTGATCCGCAGCATTGAAAAAATACCGGAAGCAGCCGCAGATGATTTAGCTGCAGAGGATCTGCTTCTGCTCGCTTTTGACGAAATCGTCGTCATCGATCATCAGAAGGACCTGCGCTGGATCATTGCGCTTGGAGAAGACGACCGCGAAGCAGCAGCAAAGCGGGAACGGATGGCCGAGCGCTGGGAGAGCGCTGCTGGAAGCACTCCCGACTATGCCAGAGTGGAGGCAGACGACGAGACGGTTCGTTCTTTTTCGGAGGAGGCGTTCGCTGAGGCAGTGGAGAGGACGAAGCAGTACATTGCCGACGGGGATGTGTTCCAGGTGAATCTGTCCGTGCGCGAAAGCCGGCGGCAGACGACCCCTCCGCTGCATATGTATCGATGCCTGAGGGAAGTGAATCCGTCGCCGTACATGGGCATGATGCACACGCCGGAAAAACAGTATGTCAGCGCGTCCCCGGAGCTGCTTGTCAAAAAGGCGGGAAGTGACGTCAGCACGAGGCCGATTGCCGGCACGCGTTCACGCGGCAGAGACGAAACGGAAGACCAGGCGCTGGCCGAGACGCTTTTATACAATGAAAAGGAACGTGCCGAACACATCATGCTCGTTGATCTCGAAAGAAACGACCTCGGCCGGGTGTGTGAGTACGGGACGGTGGAAGTAGATGAACTGATGGTTATCGAGAAGTATTCCCACGTGCAGCACATCGTCTCCAACGTCCGCGGCCGGTGTGCCCCGCAGCACGATGCCGTGGATGTGATTGCAGCGGCTTTTCCCGGAGGGACGATTACCGGAGCTCCGAAAATCCGCACGATGGAAATTATCGAAGAGCTGGAACCGGTCCGCCGCGGGGCGTATACCGGGTCGATGGGATGGATCGGCTTCAACGGCGATATGGAGCTTAACATCACCATCCGGACCATGGTTGTCCAGGACGGCTGGATTCATGTCCAGGCCGGAGCCGGGATCGTGATTGATTCGCAGCCGCGGGCGGAATTCAAAGAAGCATTGAAAAAGGCCCGTGCGCTGTGGACGGCAAAAGAGCAGAGCGAAGCAGAGCTTTATGAGCAGAGGAGGATGAAACAATGATTCTAATGATTGATAATTACGATTCGTTTACGTACAACCTGGTGCAGTACCTTGGAGAGATGGGACAGGAGCTCGTGGTCAGACGCAACGATCAGATCACGACGCAGGAGATTGAAGAGATGGACCCGGACTATATCATGATTTCCCCCGGCCCGTGCTCACCGGATGAGGCCGGGATGTCGATGGAAGTGATCGAAGCTTTCGCCGGACGCATTCCGATCTTTGGAGTCTGTCTCGGTCACCAGGCCCTTGCACAAGTGTTCGGCGGAGATGTGGTGCGGGCAGAGCGGCTCATGCACGGAAAAACGTCGGAAGTCTACCATAATGGCGAGTCTGTCTTTGCCGGACTGCCGGATCCATTCACGGCTACACGGTATCATTCGCTCATCGTCCGTCGGGAAACCCTGCCGGATGTGCTGGAAATCACAGCGGAAACAGATCAGAACGAAATTATGGGCCTTCGTCACCGGGAGCTTGCTGTGGAAGGTGTGCAGTTCCATCCGGAATCGATCATGACCGGTACCGGCAAGCAGATCCTCCGAAATTTCCTGGATACGTACAAGGAGCACAAGCGATGCATCACTACGTAAATGGCAGGATCCGTCATGAGCGGCACCTGTTCGTTTCGCCGCTTGAGCACGGATTTCTTTACGGGGCAGGTTTGTTTGAAACATTCCGCACCTACAGCGGGGTCCCTTTTCTGCTGGATGATCACTTCGCCCGGCTGGAGGCCGGAGCGGAAGAGCTCGAAATCGTGCTGCCGGAGGACTGGCGCCATTCGATCCGCAGAGCGATTCCGAAGCTGCTCCGCCGAAACCGCCTTGCGGATGCCTACATCCGGCTGAACGTGTCGGCCCGCGGGGAAGGGATCGGCCTCCCGGCGGCTCCCTATACGGATCCGCTGCAGCTCATGCTGATGAAAAAGCTGCCGGAGGCGATGCCGGCATCACGTCCGCTGGTCACCCTCCAGACACGCCGCAATCGACCGGAGGGCAGCGTCCGGCGCAAGTCGCACCATTACGGGAATAATATTATTGGAAAAAGGGAAACGAATACGTACGACGCACAGGCAGAAGGATTGTTTCTCGACGATCGGGGAGCGGTCAGTGAGGGCGTGACGTCGAACGTCTTTTTTGTTCATGGCAGCACCTTGAAGACCCCCGATGCTTCCTGCGGCTGCCTGCCGGGTGTGACGGCTGTCTTCGTCCAGGCATTGGCAGAGGAAGCCGGCTGGACGGTGCGTACCGGCCGTTTTTCACCGGGGGAGGCAGCAGAGGCGGACGAAGTCTTTTTGACAAACTCGATTCAGGAGATCGTCCCCGTATCTTCCTGGGACGGCAGTCCGCTGCCAGGGGCAGCCGGAACTGTCACAGGATCCCTGCAGCAGTTGTATCAGCGCGCGCGACATTCATTCAAAGAAAACAGGTGATAGACATGCATCGTATGCAATGGGGCAGACATGAGCTGGACTTTGCCCGGAAAACCTACGTCATGGGCATCCTGAACGTGACTCCTGATTCCTTTTCGGACGGAGGACGTTGGAACGAAGAGGAGGCGGCCCGAATGCAGGCACGCCGGATGGTCGAGGACGGTGCCGATATTATTGATATCGGCGGCGAGTCTACACGCCCGGGCGCGGTGCCCGTTCCGGCAGAAGAAGAGAAGAAGCGGGTTCTCCCGGCTGTCCGGGCCGTCCGCAGCGCCGTGGATGTCCCGATTTCGATTGACACGTACAAGGCATCCGTTGCGGAAGCGGCAATAGAGGCAGGGGCAGATATCATCAACGACGTCTGGGGTACTTCCGCTGATCCTGACATGGCATCGACTGCTGCAGCTGCCGGTGTTCCGATTGTCCTGATGCATAACCGGCGCGAGGCCGCTTATCTTGATTTGATTCCGGACATGAAGCGGGATCTGGAAGCATCGGTAGAGCGCTGTCTGCGCGCCGGGGTCAAAGAGGAGCTCATCCTGCTCGACCCGGGAATCGGCTTTGCGAAAAGCTACGAAGAGAATCTGCTTGTCATGCGGCACCTCGATCAGTTTACTTCGATGGGATACCCGGTTCTTCTCGGAACCTCCCGCAAATCCCTGATTGCGAAAACCCTGGACCTTCCGGTGGAAGAAAGAATAGAGGGAACTGGAGCCACCATCTGCCGCGGCATCGATCAGGGCATTACGGTTGTCAGGGTGCACGACGTGCGCGAAATGGCTAGAATGACAAAAATGATGGACGCGATGCTCGGCAAAGGCGGAGCTGGCATTCCAATAACAGGAGGCGTACAGCATGGATAAAGTGTATGTAGAAGGCATGCAGTTCTGGGGATATCACGGCGCTTTTAAAGAGGAGAATACACTGGGGCAGCGGTTTTATGCGGACGTCATCATGGAAATGGATGCGGACAAGCCCGGCCGCACGGATGACCTGGATGATACCGTCAACTATGCCCATGTATACGAAACGGCGAAGGAAGTACTCGAAGGAGATCCAGTTAAATTAGTGGAAACCCTCACCCATGAAGTGTGCCGTCTTATCCTGGAGCGGTTCGGCGTCGTCCAGGCGGTGACAGTCAAAGTAACGAAACCCGATCCGCCGATCCCGGGCCACTATGACGGCGTGGCGGTAGAGATGCGGAGAGAACGAGGATTTGAGCGGACATGAAGACCGTGTATGTGAGCCTCGGTGCCAACATGGGGGACCGGATCGAGCAGGTGAAGCGGGCCATTCAGCTGCTCGACGGCTGCGGCGGGGTGAGCGTATCAACCGTGTCGTCGTTGTATGAAACAGAACCAGTTGGCGTGACGGACCAGCCGGAGTTTGTGAATGCGGTAGTGGAACTGCACACCGACCTTTCTCCCCTGGAGCTGCTCTCCTGTACGCAGAAAATCGAAGCCGATCTCGGCAGGGTCCGCAGGAAAAAATGGGGTCCCCGTACGATAGACCTTGACATTTTGCTTTATGGCAATGAGAATATAGAGTTGGAATCGCTCATCATCCCGCACCCGCGGATGACGGAACGGGCGTTTGTACTCGTGCCTCTTGCGGAGATTGCACCGGACCTGCAGCTGCCGGATGGCACGCAGGTGCAGAAACTGGCCTCTGCACAAAAGGGAAGTGCGGGCATCCGGCCCGTGTCCAGCCGCGGAAAATCAACATAACGAGCGGCTGGCATAGAGCCCGGGATACCGCCTCATTGCCAGAAAGTAAAGCGATGCAAAGCGGCAAAACGGCATGTATCTTCATAAGAAAACAGGACACTGCTTTCTTTCTATGACAGAGAGGAAGTGCCGTTCGTACACAAGCCGGAGATGACTTTACGACGGAGCGGCCTCCACGCCGGCTCCGCCGGATATGAGCGTCGTCCGCAGGACAGTAAGCACGACCGGAGCTGCAGCAGGTAATCAGGCCGCTGCGCTCCTTCTTTGTATGATAAAACCAGCCTTAACGGCAGAGAACAGGGAGTGGATTGACGTGAGTCAGGAATTTGAAGCATCCGATCAAATGCAGGTACGACGCGAAAAACTGGAACAGATGCAGGAAACGGGACTCGATCCGTTCGGGGGACGCTTTGAGCGGACCCACGATGCCTCTGGTCTTTTCTCCCAGTATGAAGACCAGTCCAAAGAAGAGCTGGCAGAACAGGAAGTGCCGGTTACGATTGCCGGCAGGGTGATGACCAAACGCGGCAAAGGAAAAGCCGGATTCGCCCATCTGCAGGACCTCTCCGGTCAGATTCAAATCTACGTCCGGAAAGATGACGTCGGCGAAGAGCAGTACGATCTCTTCGGACGTGCGGATATCGGCGATATGCTCGGCATTGCCGGGGTCATGTTCAAAACGAAGGTAGGCGAGCTGTCAGTAAAAGCGCAGAACCTGACGTTCCTTTCCAAGTCGCTCCGTCCACTGCCGGATAAGTATCACGGGCTGAAAGATGTGGAGCAGCGCTACCGCCAGCGGTACCTGGATCTCATCATGAACCCGGAAGTCCGGGACACGTTTGTAGCCAGGAGCCGCATTCTGCAGTCGATGCGGCGCTACCTCGACGACCGGGGCTACCTGGAGGTCGAGACGCCGACCATGCATTCCATCCCAGGCGGTGCCTCTGCCCGTCCATTCGTCACCCATCATAATGCGCTCGATATGACGCTGTATATGCGTATCGCCATCGAGCTGCACTTGAAGCGGCTGATCGTCGGAGGCATGGAAAAAGTGTATGAAATCGGCCGTGTTTTCCGTAACGAAGGCATCTCGACCAGACACAATCCGGAATTCACGATGATCGAGCTGTACGAAGCGTATGCTGACTACGAAGACATCATGACCCTGACGGAAGAACTCGTTGCGCATATTGCCCGCGATGTTCTCGGGACGACCAAGGTCGTCTATGGTGACATGGAGATCGACCTGGAACCGGCGTGGAAGAGAGTGCATATGGTAGATGCCGTGCAGGAGCACACCGGGGTGGACTTCCGTAAGGACATGACGGATGAAGAAGCGAGAGCTCTGGCGAAAGAGCACGGCGTTCCAGTGAAAGACACCATGAAATTCGGACATGTCGTCAACGAATTCTTTGAATACTTCGTGGAAGAGAAGCTCGTGCAGCCGACGTTCGTATACGGACATCCGCTCGATATTTCTCCACTTGCCAAAAAGAATGCAGATGATCCAAGGTTCACCGACCGTTTTGAGCTGTTTATCGTTGGACGAGAGCACGCCAATGCATTTACCGAGCTTAACGATCCAGTTGATCAGCGCAGCCGCTTTGAAGCCCAGCTGCTTGAACGGGAACAGGGAGACGAAGAGGCGCATATGATGGATGAAGATTTCCTTGAGTCCCTCGAGTACGGGATGCCGCCGACCGGCGGCCTCGGTATCGGCATCGATCGACTGGTGATGCTGCTGACCAATTCCCACTCGATCCGCGACGTGCTGCTGTTTCCGCAGATGCGTCCACAGCAGCCGGAAGAGAAAGAAGAAGAATAAAACAGCCGGGAAGGTTTTCCGAAGTGTACGGGCGTGCGGGTGTCCGTCCGTGGTGGAGAATGGATATGTGGGAGGCGTCCTGCTCCGGCAGCGGCGCCTCCATTTATACTTGGTGAGTAGTGTCTCTTCTATATAGAGATATCCCGACAGATAGAGGCACGCAGGAGGAATATATTTCAGCATAGAGAAACGAGCGCAGCCGACAACGAATGCCAGAAACAAAAAGTAAAAAAGAATTTGTTTTTTCTGTTGCGTTCATGATTTCTAACGTGCTATATTATTATTTGTCGCCGCGGAAGAGACCGCAGCCGACAACAGCACAAATAACTTTTTTAAAAAAGTTATTGACGGTACAAACGTCCACGTGCTATATTAATAAAGTCGCCGAAAACGAGCGGCGCACGAAACAGCTCTTTGAAAACTAAACAAAAGATGATGAGAAGGAACAAGAGAATAAATCATTCTCTGTCAATTTTTACAGGAATCTTTAGCCAGATTCCGTCTTGAAAGACCGGTTATCATGCCGGTGCTGGAAGATCAATGATCTTCACATTTTAGTGGAGAGTTTGATCCTGGCTCAGGACGAACGCTGGCGGCGTGCCTAATACATGCAAGTCGTGCGCAGGAAGCAGGCGGAACTCTTCGGAGGGAAGCCTGTGGAATGAGCGGCGGACGGGTGAGTAACA
>NZ_AUCK01000033.1 GCF_000429725.1 Alkalicoccus chagannorensis DSM 18086
ACGAAACTGGGTATTCCCGAAGGGAAAGCCTGGGAATGGGCAAACACCCGAAAGGGGTACTGGCGTATCGCAAAATCCTTTATTCTTCACCGCTCTATCACAAAAGAAGCCCTTTCCAAGAAAGGACTTCTCAACATAGAGGGGTTCTATAAGAAAATGCAGGAAACCCACTCAACTTATTGAACCGCCGTGTACGGATCCGTACGCACGGTGGTGTGAGAGGACGGAGGGGCGAACCCTCCTCCTACTCGATTGTCAATCGATATAACGCATCCGTCTCATGGCGGTGATTTTCTCTGTGAATACCGCGATGAGTGACGATCCTGCCTGCTTTTTCTTCGTCATCATGGAATGATCAAGGCTGTATGGTCTCCACAGCTGGTTGTGGGGTACAGCGGGTCTGCGCGGAATATTCTCGGTCGTTTTTCGTGCCCAGCTCAGCGGAAGTTTTCCTGCAGCTGGCGAGGCTCTCATGGACCAATCACCCTTGCAGATAAAGAAGGCCCTCACCCAAAAGGGGAGAGGGCCTCTTTTATCATGATAAGAATGGATGCATTTTCATCTAAGAAGACGGCGTCGTGCGCATTGCTTGAAGGCGGGAAAAAAGAAGACGCCTTTCTTCACTTAAGAAGCCTGCAGCCCTCACTCTTACGCCCGAATGGGGGCTGCGCGCTTGCTTTCTTTTGGTTATGTCCATCCACGTTTCCTGTCCATGAGACAGAAAGATATGCTGGTGGATGATCAACCTGTACCGCCCAGAGGGAGTCTCCGCCCATCAGGCAGTCTCCTGACTGGAGGAAGGAAGTCCAACACGCTTTCCGCGGAACTGTCGTGTGAAAATAAACAGAGCCGTGATGGCGGTCAGGCTGATGAAGAGGAATAAATTAGAATAGAGAAATACTGCTTCTGAGCGGGCCAGGGGATTCAGCTGCAGGTCTGTTCGCTCCAGATCCAGAAAAGCGCCGAATACCGCACTGGAAACTGCGCCGGACATGAAGTTCATCAAGTTGAACATCCCCATGCCGACGCCGTTTTTCCCACTCGGGATGATGTCTGATAAAAGGTTGGCAGTGGAACTTTGGATCAACGGAAAAGCCATATACTGGATCATGATGCAGAATGCGACGAATACCGGCGGAAGGCCCGTAAATGTCGAGATGAGAAAGCTGCCTGAAACAGCCAGAATGAAGGCGCTTCGGAGCACGGGGTAGCTGCCGTGCTTTTCAACGAGCCGCCCCCCTTTCTGCCCAAGCAGAGCGGCCCCCATCGCCCCGGGGAAGAGGAGCAGTCCAATCTGCATCGTATCCAGATCGTATAAGGCGCGGGCCATAATCGGTACGATGAAAATCATGCCGAACATGACGCTCGTTCCGAGAAAACTGGTCAGCACAGCAGTTGTGTAGTCCCGGTCCTTCAGCATCGAAGGATCAATGAATGGAGCTGGGTGACGTCGAATATGAAGCACAAAGAAACAGCCGGCAGCGACAGCAGCTGCCAACCCGGCAAAGCTGAACATCGTAATAAAAAAGAGCATTCCAGAGACGCCGGCAGCGATCAGCAGCGCCCCGACGATATCAATGGTCCCCGGCCTTGTTTCTTCATCAGGCAGCCAGGCCCTCAGAAAGGGAATCGCTGCTAAGGAAATGACCGAAACGATAAAAAGCAGCCGCCAGTCAAACGCGCCACCGAGCAGACCGCCGACAATCGGACCGACCCCCGAGGCAAAAGCGACGACAGCAGAAACAGTTCCGAAAACCCGTCCACGCTCTTTCGGCATGAAGCGGGCTGGAATGATAAAAGCGAGCGCAGGGATCGTCGCACCACCCGCTGCCTGAATAAACCTTGCTGCGAGCAGCATCGGATAGTTCTGAGCGAAAAGACCGATGGCCGCACCGGAGGCGAAAAGAATGATACCAATAGTCAGGAGTCGTTTAATTGGATACATGTCTGCGAGTTTGCCGTACATGAGGGCACCGACGGCGAAGATCAGGATGTATCCGGTCATCACCCACGTCACCTGGGATGGGATAAGGTCAAAATCTTCAGCGATGTCCGGAATAGCAACATTGAACATCGTGCCGTTCATGACGGTGAAAGTAAGTATAAGAGAGAGAACAAAGACGAGCTTTTTTTTCTGGCCCTTCGTTAATTCTGGTGTCTGTTGTTCATCCATTTGTTTCCTCCCAAAGTGTGATGTCCGGTCAGCGGGATATGATCAGACGAAAAGTGTGTGAAACAAAAACAAACAGGGTATAGAAGCTGTACAAATATTGTACATTTCGGGAATGGAAAGATGTAGGGCTTGCATTATTGTACGATGGCCCGCCTGAAGTGTCAAAATAACAAATTGTATGGAGGAATCATTGTGGCATATCATGTAGCAGCCGTGAGAGGCAGTCTTCGGAAAGAGTCATTGAATAAACGGGTATTGGAACATATCAAGACGATGTCGACCGAGGAGATACAGATCGAAGAAGCATCCATCGATGCCCTTCCTCTATTTAATGCCGATCTGGAAGAGGGGGGAGATCCGCACGACGTGGCAAGCTTCAAACAGCAGCTCGCAGCTGCGGATGGCATTCTGATTGTGACGCCGGAATATTCGCACGGAATACCAGGCGTGTTAAAAAATGCGCTGGATTGGGCAGGAAGCATGAGTAATCAGAACGTGCTCAGCAAAAAACCGGTCATGCTGACGGGCGCTTCGCCGAGCGGGCTCGGTACGGCGTTCTCCCAGGGACAGCTGCGGCAGGTTTTGGATGCATGCGGAGCTTATCCGATGCCCCAGCCGGAAATTTTCATCGGCGCAGCACATCAGAAACTGGGAGAGAATGGACTTCAGGATGAAGATACGATAAAATTACTCGAAGATGGACTGCAGGCGTTCCACGACTGGATCGATCGGCTCTCCTGATCAACAAGCATAAAGCAGATAAAGACGAGGGCCGGCGGAAGCCGTGATTATAGACATTTCTGCAGTCGACATTGTACTGTAGATGCTCTAACGAAGCCCGTCAGAAGAGCTTCTTCTGACGGGCTTCGTCTCTGCTGGGATGGTTTGTGCAGAGCAGGCAGGACATCGATGGTGAAAAGAGGTTGATGAGTGATGGAATTAAAGGACTGGGGGTACGGGAGAAAATACAACATTAAAGCAGTCTTCTCTAAGTTTCCTCACTCCACGGTGATTTTTCGATCCTTTCCGGACTACTATTTTATCTATACCGTGCGCTGGTCTGAACAGGATCCTGTTGTCAGCAGGGAGGATTTGATTCAGATGGAGAAAATCATGAACGAGCGGCTCGGTCTGCTGGAAAACTATGAGAAGCGGGTGGAGCGGCGCGGCAGGTGGAAGCGGCAGTAAGCGCGCGTTACGACATGAAGAATGTTCCGAAAAGCCATGCACCGCCGAAACTGAGGATGAATGCTCCGGCTCCGGCAGAGATGACCACTATTGTTTTACGGCGGTCGCTGAGCGCCGCGAACTTTTGTAACATGCATCGTCCCTCCTCTATAAGCATTGGTATCATGAGGGAGATGCTTTGTAAAGCTTTGTGAGCAGAATTTTTGAACATACACAGGAACTCGTATAACATGACCTTATTGTCTCCATGTGTAAAATAAAGGAGAATGATGATGGACAACAGAGAAGAAAAAATCATTCAATCGTTTCAGCAAGATGAACAAATGATGGCGATGGTGTTCGTCCAGTACTGCATAAATCAGGCGTTAGACCCTGTGGAAATATACAGGCGCGCCTACGGCAGTACCGACAGTACAGTGCTCCACCGGGCACTGGAGCTGGCTGTCTCTAAAGAGGAGGCAGGGCCGATCGAAAAAGAAACGCTGTACGCAGTGCTTTCCATGTACGGCAACGAAGCTCTAGCTGAAGAAATTGAAAAAACAAACAGAAAAGAGGAGTAACAGATGAAAAAATTTCTATTACCTGCAGCTGCGGCTGTCATTCTTGCTGCGTGCGGTGCCGAGAACAACAATGAAAATGAAAACGAAAATGAGAACGGAGCCGATAACACGTCCGGAAGTGAAGCAGAAGATGGGGAGGTGTTTGAAGTAGCGGTCATCCCATCCCAGTCTATCGGTGAAATGCAGGAAGGACTCGACCGCCTTGAGGAACATCTGGCCGATAGTCTGGAGATGGACGTCGAAGTTGAACATTATCCCGGTTATAATGCGGTAGTGGAAGCGATCAACTTCGGTCATGTGGACCTCGCATACTTCGGACCGGTAACGTACTTAATTGCCCAGGAATCCAGCGGAGCGGAAGCCGTCCTGACACAGACGGTGGACGGTGATCCTTACTATCACTCCTATATATTGACCCAGCCGGACGCGCCCTGGGAGGACCTGGATGAGCTGCTGGAAGAGGTAGAAGACGTCAGCTTTGCTTACGGCAGTCAGTCCTCCACTTCCGGGTTTACGATTCCAGCCTACGAACTGTATGACCGAGGTGTTTACGAAAGCGAAAGCACGTATGAATTCGACAGTGTTCAGTTTACCGGCTCTCATGACATCACGGCGAATGCTATTGCGAGCGGGGATGTAGACGCTGGTGCCATCGACAGTGCCATCTTCCAGGCGCTGATCGAAGCAGGGGATATTGAGGAAGACGACTTCAAACTGCTTTGGGAGTCAGAGCAGCTGTATCAATATCCGTGGGCAGTGCCCGAGGGAACCAGTGAAGAGAGAATCAACGATGTGCAGGATGCGTTCACATCGATAGAAGATGACGAGATTTTATCCATCTTCGGCGGTGCTGATGCTTTCATCGAAATTTCCCCGGATGAGTATGACAATGTGATGGAGGCAGCGCGTCACTTTGATATGCTTGACCCGGAAACACTGGAAGATGATGATGACGAAGAAGAAGATAACGAAGAAAACAATAATGAGGATGACGCATAAGAAGGGTTGTTGATGATGGTCTGGTTCCAAAAGAAATTCTTTATTTATGCAGCCATCATAGCTGCCCTGCTGATCGTAAGTGCCCGTGGAGCTGATTTTTCATTCACGGCACTTATTGACCAGAGCAATACGTGGGAATTCATCCGGGATAATTTCTATCCCCTTCGGACGGATCTTCTGCCTTACCTGCTGGAGCAGTCGCTAATTACTCTGGCAGTGGCTTTTTTTGGGACCTTTACTGCCCTTCTCCTTGCACTGCCCATCAGCCTGCTGGCTGCCGAGAATACGGCTTCCGGCAGGTTCAGTTTCTACATCGTCCGATCGGTGTTGAGCCTGATCCGCTCGATACCGGAAATTGTCTTCGGCCTCATTTTCGTCGTCTCGCTGGGGCTCGGACCATTCGCCGCACTGATGGCGATCTTTCTTCACAACGTCTCCGTTTTGGGGAAGCTGATTGCTGAGCTGGTGGAGTCTTCAGATAAAGGACCGCAGGAAGCGATGAGTTCAGCCGGTGCCGGCAGAAGGACCGGTCAGATTTTTTCGATTCTTCCACAAATCTGGCCGAATGTACTCTCCCACTATTTTTACCGGCTGGAAGTAGCGATCCGTACTTCGCTCGTGCTCGGAATGATCGGCGGGGGCGGGCTCGGCCAGAGCCTTATGAATTATTACAACAGCCTCGCCTATGATTCCATGGCAACGGCCATCGTCGTCATTATGGGGCTTGTCATTATTGTCGATTTATTCGGCGGGATCGTGCGTAAACGCGTAATATAATCAATCTAAGCGGAAAACGATGGAGGAAGCACAATGCTGGAGATGAAAGAGGTAGTCGTTCAATATGAATCCGGCGCTGACCCGGCTGTTCGGGACTTGACGCTGTCCTTCGAGCAGGGAGAATTCGTCTGTGTTCTCGGTAGAAGCGGGGCGGGAAAATCGACCTTTATCCGGACGATCAACGGGCTGCAGCCGCAGACGTCCGGGCAGATCACCGTGCTCGGCTGTGAACTGAAAAAAATGTCGCAGAAAAAGCAGCGTAGCATGCGCAGGGAAATCGGAATGATTTTCCAGCACTTTCATTTAATCCCTCGATTAACGGTGGAACAGAACGTCTTTACCGGCCGGTTTGGGCATAAGCCGGCATGGAAAAACTTCCTGGGGTTATTCTCAGACGAAGAGAAATCACTGACGGATTATTACTTAAATGAAGTCGGACTTCTGGAATACAAGAACCGTCGCGTGGAGCGGTTGAGCGGCGGTCAGAAACAGCGTGTAGGCATAGCAAGAGCCATGGTGCAGCGCCCCTCCATCCTGCTCGGCGATGAACCTGTTGCAAGTCTGGATCCGACAACGGCGGACTATATTTTCCAGATACTCCGCCAGCTGCACGAAGAAAAAGAGCTGCTGACAGTCATCAACGTTCACGACATAGAACTGGCCAGAAAGTATGCCACAAGAATTATTGGCTTGAAACAAGGCCATCTCGTATTTGACGGGAGTCCCGGTCAGCTCTCCGATCATCATTTAAAGCAGATTTATGAATAAGAAATTGGATTCCGGTCTTTGGAGAGAGAGAACAGCATGATGTCTCTTTTACTCCATATCAACACCGGGCTGCAAGACGTGATATGTGCTGCCTGCTGTACTCTTACTCTACGGCCGGCAGTATTTTTTCTGTCGTTATTCGTGGGAGAAGTTTGGTTTCTCTACTAGCAGCAGCTGGTGGAAAGAGGCAGGCTGCTGCGTACGTATCCTGCAGCGTCGACGCGGGAAGAACCTCGTGCCGCGCAAAGCAGCCCACCGCTGTTCCTTTTGGTTCATGTTGTACTAGAGAGGCGATCCCGGCAGCCATGGTACAGACGAGAGAGATGACGCAGGATCTTCACGACCAATGCTTTCTTTCATATACAGGAACCACCGCAGCATGCAGCTGGGTGGCCAACCGGCTTACACAGCTGTCAAGGTGTGCAAAAAAGGTGCACGAATACACGGAAGAAGGCAGGATTTATTCTAGAAATGTCGAATTGGTTGTCAAGTAGGATCAGGCCGTTCTATTTTTCATACAAGAATCGAACCACTGTACCGTGAACCGCCGTGTGACGACCGGCGAGCAGTTCATCCTGAGAAGAATACGCGGATGGACGCGGTCAAGCCTGAAAATCTCAGCCAGGAAAGGAGGGTTTTTTTGGATCATTCCCCTCCAGCACAGAAAGAAGAAGTTTCCATATCTGACATGCAGAGCAGGGTGCTGCACGTATCCTCGCTTGCTATTATCGTCATCGGCCTTCTCCAGCTTTCCGTGCATCTCGCAAATGAGCTGTCTCTTGAGGCAGATCCGATGTCTCAGCTGGTGCTTCCGTTGTATCTGATTGTTACCGGCGTCTACTTGTTTCGACGCTATATTCCCTATGCTGTCCAGGCATGGGTGAATATTGGAGCAGTGGCTGGAACAGGAACCTTGAGTCTGCTCTATTATGGCATGGTAGGACCCGGCATTATTTTTGTTATCGCAGCCTCGTTTCTGGCGGCGGTACTCGTGTCCAGAAGGCAGGCCGGTATCTTTATGGGAGCCTGTTTTCTTATCACGGCACTCATCGGTTACTTATGGACGGCAGAACTGCTCAGCTATTCCTTTTCGCTTCAAGTGTATGCGTTCTCCATGGATACGTATATCTCACGCATCGTCAGTGTTGTTTTCTTCGGCCTGCTGATTCTCCTCAATCAGCGCATGATTGTCGATTTCTTAACGAAAGCCGTCCGTCGGCTGACGGAGACAACGGAAGTACTCGAAAATCAAGAAGAAGAACTGAAGGCGCAGAACGAAGCACTGCACGACCAGCGCCGGGAAGCTGTCCGAAGCGAGGCGAAATACCGGACGATCATTGAGAATACGGAAGACTTCATCTTTACGATGAGTGAATCCGGTCGTATCCTGTCGGCAAATAAAGCACTGCAGCAGGCTGTGAACATGAATGAAAGGCAGCTGCAGGATCAGCTCGTATCAGAAGTGCTCGTCGTGCCTGAGGTGGACGATACGTGGCAGAACGTACTGCAGGAAGTGAAAGGAGTCACGGGGAGTGCTTCGCTGCTGATTGATGTCTCTCTTCCGGACGGTGCGTACGAGACGCTGCACCTGTCTCTCCGGCGGGTGGAGGGTTCGAATGAGGAGGATCACCTGATCGTCGGACGGGCCAGCGATGTCTCTGATATATTAGTAAAAGAGCAGCAGATCTGGGATCTTGCCTACAAAGATCAGTTAACCGGGCTCTCGAACCGCCGGCATTTTGAGAAAACTGTCACCCGATTTATAGAAGAAGACAGCGACGGCACGATGCTGTTTCTGGATCTCGATGATTTCAAAAAAGTGAATGACATGATGGGGCATCACGCAGGAGATGAAGTCCTTCGGGTGATGACAGACCGTATCTCGGCTGTACTGGGCACCCATGCTTCCCTGGCAAGGCTGGGAGGAGATGAATTTGCTGTGTTCATCCGGCGGACGAGGAACACGGACGCAGTCCGGGAGATTGCCGGCAAGCTCATTGAAGAAATCCGCAGACCGGTGACTGTGGAAGACATGCCGTTCTACTTAGGTGCCAGTATCGGAATCTCGCTTTATCCGGAGCATGGAGAGGACTATGATACGTTGACCAAGCTTGCCGATACGGCGATGTACCGGGCAAAAGAAAAAGGGAAAAACCAGTACTTTTTCTATCGCGAAGGCATACAGCTATTGCAGCGGGAGACGATCCTTATGGAAGCTGCGCTGAGAGAAGCGGTACTGCATGAGGACATCACCATTTACTTTCATCCACTTGTGCAGTCTTCCGATGAAAAAATTATTGGTGCTGAAGTGCTTATGCGCTGGAACTCAGCTGAATTAGGCTCTATCCCGCCAGATACGTTCATCCCTTTGATGGAACAGACCGGTTTGATCGGTCCGTTTACAAAGCAGCTGCTTGACAGTGTATTTGAACTGCTGCAGTCATTGGAAGTGGAAGGGATGTCCAAGCTCACAGTCAATATTTCCCCGCTGCAGCTGCAGGACCCTGATTTTATTCAGCAGATCGAGCAGCAGCTGATGAAGACCGGAGTACCGGCATCGTGTCTGGAGCTGGAACTGACAGAGACCATGCTGATCGAACATGTGGAGGATGTGATCGAGCACGTGCATGCGCTTCGTCAGCTGGGCGTCCGCGTGGCTCTTGATGATTTCGGAACCGGCTTCTCATCGCTGAGTCATCTCCAGCGCATGCCAATCGATACGATTAAAATCGACAAAAGCTTTATCGCTGACATTCTCCACGGGCCGCACCAGCTTCATTTCATTCAGTCCCTGATCTTTATGTCCCACCATCTTTCCGCAAGTGTGACTGCCGAGGGTGTTGAGAATGAAGAGCAGGCCGCCATTTTGAGACAATCCGGTTGTGATATACTTCAAGGATACTGGATGTATCCGCCTATGTCAGAGCAAGCATTTCTGTCCATGTATCAGAAAGAACTAAAGGAGGATTAATATGTTCTGCAGAAGAGCTGTACCAGAAGATGCGAAGGAAATTCAGGATATTGCTGTGCAGTCCTGGCACGATACGTATGAAGACCTGATTCCAAGAGATGTACAGCAGGCCTATCTGGATAAAGTTTATCATGAAGAGAAAATCATCGAGCGGATGAAAGAGTCCAATTTATTCATCTGCGAAAAAGCCGGCAGAACGATCGGTTTTGCGGCCTTCTTTTACGAAACGCCTACCTCTGCCGAAGTAAGTGCTATTTATGTTCTCCCCGGAGCTCAGCGGGAAGGAGTCGGCTCCGCGCTCATGGAGCACCTGTGGAGTCACATGCAGAATGTGCGTGATGTTTACGTGGATGTGGAAGCCGGCAACGAGAAAGCTGAAACGTTTTATACTGCAAGGGGATTTAAAAAAGAAGCAGAATTTCAAGAAGACATAGAAGGATACCGGCTGCCGACAATCCGTCTGCGTCTGCGCATGCAGTAACTGCGCAGGAGGGCGGGGGATGAGTTTATTCAAAGGAATGGCCCCTATTAAGAAAGAAGATCCTCTTGCAGCGGCTCGCTGCATCTCTGTCCGCAGCCGGTGGTGATCTTGTGGACCGATCCGCCTTCTTGAACCTGAAGAGGCCCTCACCGTTTTTGGTGAGGGCCTCTTTATGCCTTGCGAGAAGTAAGTAGAAAGTTAACCGAAGGAGACAGCGGCTCCGCGCGCTGTAAGGGAAGAACGAAGACTCCGTTCTTCCCTTACAAACCTGAAGCGCATCCTGTTCCGACCAAAAGGCGCCCTGCGCTATTGGTCTGCAGCTGGACTACAGGTACTTTTTTCATCGATCGATGTAGGAGCCTTCCTTCTAGCAGTGCAGCTGCCGCGTCCTGTGCGCGGAGAACCCGCGGCTGAAGGGTTAAGTGCTTCTGCTCTTGAAACTTCACCCCTGTTCTCTGCTGCGGCGGGAATAAATGATGAGCGCTGTCCAGATACAGAGGAAAGCGGCGCCATCAATCCAGCTGAACGGTTCGCCGTAGACGAGGGTGCCGAGAACAAGCATCATCGTAGGCGCGATGAATTGAAGAAACCCAAGCACGGAGAGAGGGATTTTTTGGGCTGCGGAACCGAACAGCAGAAGTGGCACGGCAGTAGCAGCTCCGGTCCCGGCTAAGAGCATCATCGTCATCGGACTGCTTTCCATAAACGAAGTGCCGCCTCCGTAGACAGTAAAGTATAAAAGAGCAGGGGGAAGCAGGAGCATGGTTTCAATGGTGAGGCCTGTTAAAGACGCAATCTTGGTCTGTTTCTTCACAAGTCCGTAAAAGCCGAAGCTGAGCGCCAGCGCCAGAGCAATATAAGGAAAGACGCCAGAGGCTGCCGTCATGAGCAGCACGCCGAATGCGGCGAGGGCGACAGCGCTTTTCTGGCGCACACTCAACGACTCTTTAAACACGAGAACGCCAAGGACAACATTGATCAATGGGTTGATGTAATACCCGAGGCTCACTTCGACAATCCGTTCAGCAGAGACGGCCCAGATAAACAGGAGCCAGTTACAGCTGATCAGGCCGGCCGAAAGAAAAATACCCGCGATGATTTTCGGATGCTCTCTCAAATACCGTAGATCTTCTCGAAAAGCGTCCATCTTTCTCCAGGCTGCAAGTAAGAGCAGCATAAACAGACAGGACCAGACAATCCGATGGGCAAGAATATCCACAGCAGCAATGTGATCAAGAAGCTTCCAGTAGATCGGCAGGGTGCCCCAGACCACGTAAGCACCGATGCCAAGAAAGATGCCTTGTCTATAGTAGTCGTTCTGCACGGTATCCCTCCTTTTTCTGTGAATGATGGATGGTTTGATCAGGAGGACGTTCCACATGATTTCGGGCATAGTTAAAATCCCACCAGAAAACATCTGACGGGATGGGTCATCCAGAATCCGAAAGGCTTTAGTCTAGCAGGCTTGTCGATAGGATCGTTACGTTTTTGTGAGACTGGGCAGGAAGAAAGCAGGCCGGAAATAAAAATGCAGCAGGGGGACGGATAAAGAACGAAAAGTACTGAATATCAGCATCCCCCTGCTGGATTAATCATATTATAATCCTTCTCACCGAAAAAAGCCAGCTTTCTTTTATTGACAATACCCATTGGGGTATATATACTGAACGTATACCCCAATGGGTAAGGAGGATGAACATGCAGGTGGCAGACTGGTTGACAAGAAGCCCAAAAGAATATTGGAAAGGGGACGTTTCGGCGGGTATTCTCGTCGCGGTGATGCTGGTTCCTCAAGGGATGGCCTACGCTATGCTGGCTGGGATGCCCCCGGTAACAGGATTGTATGCAGCCGTTATTCCTATGCTGATCTATGCTATGTTCGGCTCATCCAGACAGCTGGCTGTGGGACCGGTAGCCGTCGTATCCCTGCTCGTTTATACAGGTGTTTCTCCTCTGGCGGAACCCGGATCTCCGGAATTCATTTCGCTGGCACTGCTTCTGATGTTGATGTCGGGAGGTATTCAGCTGATATTTGGTCTCTTGAAGCTTGGATTTATTGTGAAGTTTTTCTCCCATGCGGTGATCAGCGGATTCATCTCGGCAGCTGCATTGATCATCGCCTTTAGTCAACTCGAACATGCCCTTGGTATTTCGCTTCAGGCAGACAGCATTCCCATGATGCTTGCAGAGCTTCCATCGCATACAGGAAATGTCCATCTGATCACGCTGATGATCAGTGCAGGTGCGGTATTCGTCCTCCTTTACGGAAAAAAATGGATGAAATCGGTTCCGCCTGCGATCGTGGTGGTCGCCGCAAGCATTCTCCTTACAAGCCTGCTGTCATTGCAGCAGCAGGGCGTGCATATCGTCGGAGAGGTACCGGGTGGTCTTCCGCCGCTGACCCTTCCGGCAGTTGATTTTCAGGCAGTACAGCTGCTTCTGCCGGCTGCCCTGACAATATCGTTGATTGGATTTATTGAATCCTATGCGATGGCGAAAGTCATGGCGGAAAAAGACGGTATTCAGATCAGTGCAGATCGGGAACTCCGCAGTCTTGGACTCGCCAATGCAGGAGGATCGTTTTTCGGAGGTTTTCCAGTTACAGGGGGATTCTCAAGGTCGGCAGTGAATTACGATGCCGGCGCAACATCCCAGTTCTCCTCGGTGATTGCTGCACTGCTGCTGCTGTTGACGCTGCTGTTTTTCACCGATCTGTTTTACTTCCTTCCGCAGGCTGTTCTGGCTGCTGTCATTATTGCGGCTGTGATCAAGCTCGTAAACGTGAAAGAGGGCGTTCATTATTTCCGCGTTAACCGAACGGACGGGGCAGTCTGGCTGGTGACTTTTGCAGCAACGATCATCCTGGGGGTGGAAACGGGTATTCTTACCGGGATTCTCTTCTCTCTGGCAGCGCTGATCTGGCAGAGTGCCTACCCTCATATGGCGGAACTCGGCTATGTTAAAGAAAAAGACGTGCTGCGTAATGTGAAGCGTTACCCAGATGCTGTTACGACGGAGAAAAACATCATTCTTCGTATCGATGCCCCGTTTTACTTTGCCAACGCTGCCTTTGTAACAGAAAGACTGGAAAATGTGATTCGGGAACGAGAAAAGACAGAACGCATCATTCTTGATTGTTCGGGGGTCAACATGATGGATGCTGTCGCAGCAGAGGAAGCATTCAAGTGGAAGGCAATGGCAGATAGAGCAGGCAAAGAACTTTTGTTTGCAGAACTCCGTGGTCCAGTCAGAGATACGCTGCAGCGTGCCGGGTGGCCGGAGGAAGATCTGTACCTGACCTTGAAGGAAGTGGAAGCATATACATTGACGGACGCCCCTTCCATTCGTTAAGATATACCCAACCACGTACTCAGGAGGACGAATGACATGTTTAATGAAGTATATGATTACCCTTATACAGTTGACGAGACAGTGAATCGCTTAACAGAAGCTTTTCAAAACGAGTCGTTCGGCGTTCTCTGGGATTTCGATGTGAAAAATAAACTGGACGAAAAGGGTGTCGGACTTGAGAACCAATTCCGTATTCTGGAAGTCTGCGCACCGGATATTGCCAAAGACATGCTGAACATCAGCATGAAAACAGCTTATTTTCTGCCGTGTAAAGTCGTCGTCTATGAAGAAAATGGAACGACCAAAGCAGGAATGCCGCGGCCGGAAGTGCTGATGGAGCTTACAGAAGTGCCGGAAGCTGCTGAGAAAGCAAGAGACGTGGAAGAAAAAATGAACCGGGCCTTTAAAGCCGCCAAATAAAAAGAAGGAGGGGTGTATCATGGAATATACTCCACAGATGAAAAACCGCGTCAAGCGTGTGGAAGGGCAGGTACGGGCCGTCCTGCGCATGATGGAAGAAGAGAAAGACTGCCGCGAAATTGTCGGCCAGATGTCCGCCGCGCGCAACGCTATGGACCGGGCGATAGGTGTCGTTGTCAGTTCCAATCTCGAACAGTGTGTGCGTGAACAGATCGAACGCGGAGAAGACTCCGATGAGCTGATTCAGGAAGCTGTGCAGATGCTCGTGAAAACAAGATAACGAAAAGCTGAATTTATTTCAGCTTTTCCTATTGACTTCTAATACCCCTATGGGTATAATAAAGGATGTAGCAGGCGGTGCGGCCGCTAAAAAATTTTGATTTGTAATATACCCATACACGTATTAGTATAGGAGGATGGAAGATGGAAGAGAAAAAGAAAACGAATATCATTTTATTCAGCGGAGATTACGACAAGGCAATGGCTGCGTTTATCATTGCAAACGGGGCAGCTGCCTACGATCATGACGTCACGATTTTTGCTACATTCTGGGGATTGAATGCGTTCCGTAAAGAAGGCGGTGTGCACACTGATAAAGGCAGAATGGAAAAGATGTTTGAAAAGATGATGCCGCGCGGAGCAGAAAAAATGGGTCTCTCGAAAATGAATTACGCAGGCTTCGGTCAGAAAATGATCAAGAACGTCATGAAGAAACATCAGGCAATGCCGCTGCGGGACCTCATCGCCATGGCACAGGAGCAGGAGATCAACCTCGTCGCCTGCACGATGACGATGGACCTGCTTGGATTGAAGGAAGAAGAGCTGCTCGATGATATTCAACTCGGCGGCGTAGCTGCCTACCTGGCCGAAGCAGAAGACGGTCAAGTGAATCTCTTTATTTAATAAAATACCCAAGGAGGTATATTGATGACCATTTACGTGAATGAAAAACTCGATGCAAAGGGTCTGGCATGTCCAATGCCGATTGTAAAAACAAAAAAACAGATGGAAAACATGCAGCCAGGCGAAGTGATTGAAGTACAGGCGACTGACGAAGGATCTCTTGCGGACCTTCAGGCCTGGGCAGGTAAGTCGGGTCACCAGTACATTGGTACGAACAGGGAGAACGGCGTGCTCTTTCACTACCTTCGTAAATCCAGTGGGGAAGAAAATACCGAACACAGCTTCGAACCGATCGTGGATAACGAAGCTTTAAAGCAGAAGCTGCAGGAGGATATCCAGCTGGTGGATGTAAGAGAGGAAGCAGAATACGCATTTTCTCATATACCTGGAGCCGTATCAGCACCCTTGGGAGAACTCGATGCGAAGATGGAAGAGCTGGATAAGGACAAGCCGGTCTATGTCGTCTGCCGCACGGGGACACGCAGTGACCTTGCAGCACAGAAGCTGTCGGATGCTGCATTCAAAGAAGTATTCAACGTCGTTCCGGGCATGAGCAGCTGGGATGGAGAAACAGAGGGACGCTGAGCCCTCTCTGCACTCATTCGATAAAAACAGGAGGAGATTTGATGGCAGTAACAGCATGGACACCAGCAGAGACAGCAGCGAAAGTGATGAACGAGGAAAAGGTTTTTATTCTCGACGTTCGTAACGAAGATGCCTTTCAGGATTGGAAAATTGAATCAGAGCACTTTGAGTATTTAAATATTCCTTACTTTGACATGCTCGACGGAGTGGAAGATGTAGTAGAACAGCTTCCGAAAGACAAAGATATACTCGTTGTGTGTGCCAAAGTCGGTTCTTCCGAGATGGTAGCAGACATGCTGTCGGATGAAGGGCTGGACGTTGCCTATCTGGAAGGTGGGATGAAAGCCTGGAGCGAGCACCTGGAACCAGTAAAAGTAGGCGATATTCCGGGAGGCGCGCTTTATCAATTCCTCCGCCTCGGCAAAGGCTGCCTGTCGTATATGGCGGTTTCCAATGGGGAAGCCGTTGTCATTGATGCGGTTCGTATGACCGACACCTTCGAAGCGTTCGCTCAGAAGCAGGGAGCCGTCATCAAACACGTACTGGATACGCACCTTCACGCGGATCATATTTCCGGCGGAAGAATGCTGGCTGAAAACACCGGTGCTTCGTACTGGCTGCCCCCAAAAGATGCAGGTGAAGTAACCTTCCGCTATGAACCATTAGAAGATGAGCAGACCATCGCCTTTGGTGAAACGGAAGTTGCCGTGCATGCGGTATATTCACCAGGGCACACGATTGGCTCGACCTCTTTCATCATGAATCAGCAGTATCTATTCAGCGGAGACATTCTGTTCGTGGATTCTATCGGCCGCCCCGACCTGGCAGGGAAAGCAGAAGACTGGGTCGCCGATCTTCGGAACACGCTCTATCAAACGTATGCTTCGCTTTCTAAAGACCTGATTGTGCTTCCGGCCCATTTCATGAACATGTCGGAAATTGGAGACGATCATACGGTGAAAGCAGAGCTGGGTGAACTGTTCAAAAAAAACCACGGACTGAACATGGAAGACGAGGAAGCATTCCGCAGAACCGTCACGGAGAACCTGCCGCCGCAGCCGAATTCCCATGAGGAAATTCGTCAGACGAATATGGGAAAGATCACCCCGGAAGAAGAGAAGCAGCGTGAAATGGAAATCGGCCCGAACCGCTGTGCCGTTCAGCAGTAATAAAAATAACGTTGAGGAGAGATAAACATGGAAGCAGCTCAAATGATAGACGCAAAAGGAATGGCATGCCCGATGCCGATTGTAAAGACGAAAAAAGCGATGGATAAACTCGATTCAGGTGACGTGCTCGAACTGCGGGCAACAGATCAAGGGGCCAAAGCAGACGTGGCGGCATGGAGCAAATCCACAGGCCACGAACTTTTGGAACAAAAAGAAGAAGGCGGCGTGCTTACTTTCTGGATTAAGAAAAAATAAAGGATGAACCCTTAAGTCGAACCGGGAGTGTCTGCCGGTTCGGCTTTTCTCTTTTGGTGATAAGAATGAATTCATTATGGTTCAAAATAAATGAAATGTTGGGGAAGAGGTGCGTGTCCGTGACATCTTTTCATTTGTTTCAGGTGGACGCCTGCTTGGTCCCTCTGGCATCAACGCCCTTCCCTCCTGAAAAGGATTCGTTTTTGTTTTTTCAAAGAGAAGGCTACGTGCCTTTTGAAAAGCGTCTGAGTATGCCTAAGCCGATTCCCCCACCAGGATGTGAATGAGAACGTTCATTTTTCTCAAAAAAGACTGCGGAGCGCGCTGGGAAGAAAGAAAATCTCTTTCTTCCTGTCAAAAGATTTACGCGGCACCGCTCGCCGCTCCGACCAAAAGGCGTTCCGCAATGTTGTTCGGGAGAGAACCTGGGAAGTATTCTCCTGCAAACGGTGTGCACCTTCAGCCCATCCCCGGCTCCGGTGCGGGCGTGACAACAGGCGGCATGTTGAATAGAAAAAGATGTTTCCTCCTTCCATCTGCTCCCTCTTTACTAATTCTTTCGTAACAAAAAAGTTTTTCGATTCACCAATCAGGGAATGTGTGGTACAAAGACTTGAGTAGAAAGGAGTGGCAGTCTGATGTCTTCTTTAATGATGATGACCCACCGGACGATGCAACCGGAAATGGAACAAGAGCCGCTGTTCTGGGGATTGAGCGAGAAAGGTCGGTGTGAAGCCGAAGAAATAAGGGAGGAGCTTCCTTCTTTTTCTTTTGTCTACAGTGGAGCGTATCGGAGTGCGGTAGAAACTGCCTACATTGTAGCGGCTGGCGCCGGGGTGAAGTGGGGCGGACTCCGCGAAACGTTAAAAGATCCTGAACTGCCTGTCAGTAAACCGGAAGAGGCATCGAAGTTTTTTAACTACCCTGCCTCGGTGGAAGCAGGAAGGCTACCTGCTGATATGTGGCTGGAAGAAGCACAAAGCATCGTGGCAGATAAAATCGGCAGCGAGATTCGGGACAACCTGCTGCTCGTAGCCTCTCCGCAGCTTCTTGCTTTTATCGCGCACGTGTATACCGGGAAGGACCCGGAAGAACTATACGAGCAGCTCTACCACGGCAGAATCCTTATCTGCAGAGAAGAAAGCATTTCTGTCCGCCATACGGATATAGCAGCAGAACACCGGGATGCAGCAAGGTGCAGAGAATGAACCTCCTTCTTGTTGGCGATACGCACCTGCCTAAAAAAAGGCGTTTTTTTGACGATGAGGTACAACAGGAGATTCTGGCAGCAGATCATGTGATACATACGGGTGATTTTACGTCTCTGGAAGCATACCAGTGGTTTGAATCCCACACGTCCCTGTCCGCGGTTTACGGAAATGCGGATGAAGAGGAAGTGAAAAAACGTTTAAGGCCTTCACTGGAGATGCAGGCCGGCGCGTGGAAACTGGCTGTCATGCACGGACATGAAGGGAAGGGGAAAGGTGCGGAAGAACATGTCAGACGGGCCTGCAAGGAAACAGATGCAGATATCGTGATTTTCGGCCATTCCCATATACCGTACTGCAGATGGCATGGCAGCACCTTGTTCATCAACCCCGGTT
Source organism: Alkalicoccus chagannorensis DSM 18086 (assembly GCF_000429725.1). Classification (GTDB taxonomy): domain Bacteria; phylum Bacillota; class Bacilli; order Bacillales; family Salisediminibacteriaceae; genus Alkalicoccus; species Alkalicoccus chagannorensis. The sequence continues at coordinate 18,205 of NZ_AUCK01000033.1, forward strand.
CCTTGACCGACAGCAGAAAAGTACCGATGCGCTCCTGTGTGCACCTGGATTTGTCCGTACAGGCACCGGTCGTCGCTTTTCGGTATTTCTCTGGACGTTTCTGATTCCTGCATGATATGATTGTGTGCGGAATAAATAGGGATAGAGGTTCTAGCTCAACCCTCTATAAAAAACTAGGTCCCGCACATATGAACCCGTGTGCAGACTTTGCTGTGAGCTGATATTCAGCCGCAGCCTATTTTTTTGGACCTGAGGAAAAGGAGATACACCATGTCTGAAAAAGCAGTAGTCGTTTTCAGCGGTGGACAGGACAGCACGACTTGCCTGTTCTGGGCGCTGGAACGTTTTGATGAAGTACACCTCGTGACATTCGATTATCAGCAGCGGCACAGCCAGGAGCTGGAGACAGCAGCGGCGATCGCCGACGAGCTTGGGCTGCATCATAAAGTGATGGACATGTCGCTGTTGAACCAGCTTGCACCGAATGCGCTCACACGGGAAGATATCGATATTGAAACCGGAGAAGATGGTCTTCCGTCCACCTTTGTTCCCGGGAGAAATCATTTGTTCATGTCCTTTGCAGCCGTTTACGCCTATCAGCTCGGAGCTCGCCATATTATTACAGGCGTGTGTGAGACAGATTTCAGCGGATACCCCGACTGCAGGGATATGTTTATCAAGTCGCTGAATGTGACCCTCAATCTCGGCATGAATGCTGATTTCATTCTTCATACGCCTCTGATGTGGCTGGATAAAGCCGAAACCTGGGAATTGGCGGATGAGCTGGACGCGCTGGACTTTGTCCGGACGAAAACACTCACCTGCTATAACGGAATACCCGGCGACGGGTGCGGCAGCTGTCCAGCATGCGAACTGCGCAGTGCAGGGCTGCAGAAGTATTTGAAGCAGAAGGAGGCCCGATGATGTTTGGTTTCCGTATTGTAGAGAACCTGCAGAAGCTTGGTAAAGATATTCAGCGGTCTCAGCTGAAATACCACCATAAACGGGTGATGGTTTCGAAAGAATTTACGTTCGATGCTGCGCACCATCTGCACGATTATGAGGGGAAGTGCAAAAATCTCCACGGCCATACGTATACAGTAGTATTCGGTATCAGCGGGTATGTAGATGACCGTGGAATCATGATGGACTTCGGCGACATCAAAGACATCTGGAAAGAAGACATTGAGCCATACCTGGATCACCGCTATCTCAATGAAATGCTGCCGCCAATGAACACGACGGCGGAAAACATGGTGGTCTGGATCTATGAAAAAATGGAGGAGTCGCTTCACCAGCAGCAGGCTTCCTCGTCCCAGCATTTCCGTACCGAGTTTGTCCGCCTCTTCGAAACCCCGACCAGCTATGCTGAAGTAAGAAGGGAGTGGATGGAACATGGCAGCAGGTAAGATCCCCGTACTTGAAATCTTTGGGCCGACCTTTCAAGGGGAAGGCATGGTTATCGGTCAAAAAACAATGTTCGTCCGTACGGCAGGGTGCGATTATTCCTGCTCCTGGTGCGATTCAGCGTTTACGTGGGATGGCAGCGCTGCCTCTGACATCCGGATGATGACTGCGGAGGAAGTACTGGAAAAACTTCGTCTGAAAGCAGGAACGAACTTTTCTCATGTGACGATCTCAGGAGGAAACCCGGCTCTGTTGGAAGCCATTGGTCCGCTCGTGGATCTTCTGCATGAACATCACATCGATGCTGCGCTGGAAACCCAGGGGAGCCGCTGGCAGGACTGGTTTTATCAGATTGATGATCTGACCATTTCTCCGAAGCCGCCGAGTTCGAACATGACACCGGACATGGAACGGCTGGACACGATAGTGGAGAAACTGATCGAGGCAGGACGGGCTCCTAATACGAGCGTAAAAGTGGTTGTTTTTGATGAGGCTGACTTTCAGTTTGCCAAAAAGATTCACCACCGCTATCCGTCTCTTGCTTTTTATCTGCAGACGGGCAATGACGTACTGGATGAAAAAGCACCAGTGGAAAACTTGTCTTCCCATCTGCTTCATCAATACGAGAAACTCGTGGATCGAACGATGGAGGATGAAGCGATGAACCGTGTCCGCGTGCTGCCGCAGCTGCATACGCTTGTCTGGGGAAACCAGCGGGGCGTCTGAATACACAGGATCAGGCTTGGATACGGTGGACAGCATTTGGTATACTAACACCTGATTTCACATATTAAAAAAGGCACAGCATATCTGCTGTCACATCGATTAATCAAGGAGGAATCAGCAGTTATGAGCAGTAATTATCAAGTTCTGCTTTACTATCTATACACGGATATCAATAATCCGGAAGAAAAAACGCAGGAACATCTGGAGTATTGTAAAAGCCTCGGGCTCCGCGGCCGTATTTTAATTGCCGGGGAAGGCATCAATGGAACAGTGTCCGGGACAGTCGAGCAGACAGAACAGTACATGGAAGACATGAAGGCGGATCCGCTTTTTCAAGATATTACGTTCAAAATCGATGAAGCGGACGAACACGCATTTAAAAAGATGCATGTCCGTCACCGTCCGGAGCTGGTGACACTCCGGCTGGAAGAAGAAGATGTGGATCCAAGACAGGTGACCGGCCGTTACCTGAAGCCAAAAGAGTGGCTGGAAAAGCTTCAGGATCCAGACACAGTGGTTCTCGACGCACGAAACAAATACGAATACGACCTTGGTCATTTTGAAGGTGCGATCCGACCGGACATCGATACGTTCCGCGAACTGCCGGAATGGGTGGATGAGAACCGCGGGCTGCTGGAAGGCAAAGAAATCATGACGTACTGCACCGGTGGTATCCGCTGTGAGAAGTTCTCCGGGTGGCTGAAAGAAAAAGGATTCGATCAGGTGAATCACCTTGAAGGGGGCATCATCACGTACGGAAAGGATCCAGAAGCGAAAGGACGGCTCTGGAAAGGCCAGTGCTACGTATTTGACGAGCGTATCAGTGTTCCGGTGAATCAGGAGGAGCACGTCGTTGTCGGTCGGGATCATTTCGACGGGGAGCCATGCGAGCGCTACATCAACTGCGCGAATCCGGATTGCAACGATCAGATTCTTGCTTCTGAAGAAAACGAAGTATTCTACCTTGGCGGATGTTCGCACGAATGCCGCATCCATCCGAGAAACCGATTTATTGAAATGAACAGCATGAAAGCGGACGAGGTAGCTGAACAGCTGCAGCGTATCGAAGCATACCTCGGTGAAACCGCCCGCTGAAGACGGCAACAGAGGAATCCCCTTCGTTTCGGTTGCCCGGTCCGGGTGCTTCCTCTTTCTTTCACGAATTCGCCAGACTGTTTCTGGCGAATTTTGTCTATTATGCGGGTGGTGAGGCAGGTGTGATCATCAATACGTTTGATAGATGAATCGAATGTTGGTTCCATATACGCCTGTTAATGTCGAAAAATGTCGGTTGAATCACCTTTCCTTTTATGCCGGCCGCATCTACAATGAATCCAGATCTAATTTTACAAGGGGGGATCCCCATGCTGGAAGCACTGATTATTTTTACAGCGCAGTTATTGTATGTTCCGATGCTGACGCTGCGTACCATCATGATGGTCAAGTCAGAGAAAACGAAAGCCGCCGGACTTGGTGTGATGGAGGGTGTGATTTACGTTGTGGCAGTCGGTCTAGTTTTAAGTGACTTGTCCAACTTTTACAATATGGCAGCGTACGCGCTCGGTTTCGGTGCTGGTTTGTATATCGGCGCCTATGTAGAAGAAAAGCTGGCTATAGGTTACGTCACCATCGAAGCAAATATTCCAAACAGCAATCCGGAACTGACCACCCATCTCCGGGAAGTAGGATTCAGTGTCTCTACCTCCACTGTCCAGGGGATTAATCACGAACGATACATGCTTTTCTGCACGGCAAGAAGAGACAGAGAAAAAGAATTTTACCGTATCATCGAACAGCATGAAGAAAGTGCCTTTGTGGCCTCCTATGAACCGCGTTCGTTCAAAGGCGGCTATATTACAAAAGGCATGCGGCGGCGGAGAGAGAAGTATAAAAAGAAAGAGGAATCAGCATAAGTGGGAAGGGGTCTGCTCGGCCTGCACCTGAATGACTTTATTTTCTTCCTTTGTCGTACAGCTGCGTCCTTCCCATATAAGAGCGGACAGCTTCTTCCGCTGAGCGGGAAGACGGAGACGCTGTTATCCTGGCCCCGTCCACCTTGCCGATAAGACCCTTACCCTAACATGGGAAGGGCCTTTTTCCTTTGCAGGAAAAGAGAAGATGTCAAAGCAGGATGAAGGCAGATCGGCTCGCTGAGCGGAAAGAACGAAAACCTGTTTTTCTATCTATATACATACAGGGAGCTGCACGCAGCTCCAGCCGAAAATCGCGGTTCTCGGTTATGGACAGCGGCTGTTTTCTTTATAATAATAATATTTACAAAAACCGGAAGAAATAGCATTTACTCATTTTACATGCGATATATAGGTATTCACTTAGTTCTTGGAAGTCATTATGGCTTGTATTGGCAATTAATTAAATCATTAATAGAAAAAATATAATATTCAAAAAATATTATTTACTTCGACAACAGGTTGTAGTACATTTAAACATGTAGTACAACCTATTTCGGATTACATATTATTAGGGGGATGAAGCATGAAAAAAAGCAAGATGTTAAAGACAGCAGGTATGGCAGCTGCTGCAGTGATGTTCACGGCAGCCTGCGCAAGTGAGCCGGAAAATGACGGCGGCGGCAACAACACAGCGGCACCGGATAATAACACGAACAACGAAGCAGGTAATGAACCAGAAGAAGAGAACGCAGAAGAAGGAGACGGAGAAGCAGGAGATCTGGTAGACGGAAACGATTTAATCGTCGGTGTTCAATCGGATATTTCCTCACTGGATCCGCATACTACGAGCGATGTTCCATCCGGGAATATTCAAATCAATATTTTTGAATCCTTGACTACCATTGACGAAGAGAATGAACTGCAGCCGAACCTCGCTGAAAGCTGGGAAGACGTGGAAGACGATGTTTGGGAATTCGAACTTCGCGACGATGTGGAATTTCATGATGGTTCTTCCTTTAATGCGGAAGTCGTTCAAATGAACATCGACCGTATTCAGGACGAAGAAATCGCGTCCCCAAGAGCGGGTCTATTCGAAGTTATTGAGGAAGTCGAAGTAGTGGACGACTATACAGTCCGCTTCCACACCGATGCGCCTTTCTCTGCTCTTCCCTTCCACATGTCCACCTATGCGTCCAACATGATCTCTCCAGAGGTAATTGAAGCAGATTACGAGAACATCGAAGACGGTAATCAGCCGGGGGACTATGTGAATGAAAACCCTGTAGGTACGGGCATGTTTACATTTAATAACTGGGAGCCGGGCAGTGAAGTTGTGCTCGACCGTCATGATGATTACTGGAATGGCGAAGTAGCTGTTGATTCGGTCACGTTCAGTGTCATCCCGGAAGACTTGACACGTGTCGGGGAACTTGAAGATGGCGGCGCTCATATTATTGATCCGGTAACACCGTCCGACATGGACCGGGTAGAAGAAACGGATGGCACGAACATCTTCCAAACCGATGCAGCAAGCATTACGTACATGGGTTTTAACGCTGATAAAGAGCCGTTTGATGACCCACTGGTTCGCCGTGCAGTATCTCTTGCGGTAAACAAAGAGAACATGCTGGAAGGAGTGCTGGAAGGCACAGGTACTCCGGCGCTTGGACCAATCAACGAAACGCAGTTCGGCTATTCTGACAATGTAGATACGGTCGAGCAGGATATCGAAGAAGCACAGGCACTTCTGGAAGAAGCCGGACACGGTGACGGCTTCGAAACAACACTCTGGACGAATGATTCCCGAGAACGTATGGATGTTGCAGAGCTTGTTCAGGCGGACCTGGCACAGATTGGCATTGATATTGAAATCGAAGTCGTCGAGTGGGGTGCCTACCTCGATGCAACGGAACAAGGCGAGCATGACATGTACATCCTCGGTCTGTCGCTGCCTACGATGGATGCAGACTATCCAATGCATGAGCTTTTCCATACGGACAGCATTCCTACCGGAAACAGAACGTTCTGGTCCAATGAGACACACGATGATCTCGTACAGGAAGCGCGTGTAGAGCTCGATGAAGAGCGAAGGGTGGAATTGTACGAAGACGTAGTGAACAACCTCCTTGAAGAAAGCCCGATGTCCTTCCTGTATCATCCGGATCACATCATGGGGTACCGTGATGAAATCTCCGGATTCTGGGCAGATGCATCCGGTCTATATCAGCTTCATGATGTAGAAATCAACGAGTAAACTTCATATTGGACTTTGACTTGATCCCGCCTGGAAGCCTCGCCTTCCAGGCGGGATGTTTTTTTGCAGCGCAAGAAGAAAGAAGTATACATTCAAAAGAGTTCTAAAATTAATGTTGGAGTAGAGGTTCATGTTCGCGACATCTTTTCTTCCGTTTCAGGCGGATGCCTGCCAAGGGGCGCTGCCCGCAATGCTCCTCACGCTGGGTGGAGTTTCGGACGGTGCTTCATTAAACCGGCGTCTCTCCCGGAAGGCACGACAGCAGTTGACGACCTGTATCCTGTGACAGGCATGCGATGCCCTCATGACCCTCCGACACACCGGATGCGAATGCTCAAGGCGCTTCGATCGCTGCGGCAGGTTTGCAAGAGGACTGCACTGCTTTTCCTCCAGGGTGTTTGCTTTCATTGGCCGGAGGGAATAAGAATAAAAAATCTTTTTTTCAAGGTGTTTCACAGCGTATAATAGACGTATGAAGGAGGTGTCGCTTCTATGGCAGTGAAAACAATAACGATGGGACTTGGTTGATTCTGGGGACCTGACGGCCGGTACGGCCGTGAAAAAGGAGTCATCCGAACGACAGCCGGGTACGCAGGAGGAACAACCTCCAATCCGGTCTACAAGCGTATGGGGGACCACACCGAGTGTCTGGAAGTAGAATACGAGTCCGAGATCATCCGTCTGGAAGCATTGCTTGACTTGTTCTGGGAGCAGCACAGCGGAAAGAATCACCCGATCCGGGGAAATCAGTATGCGTCCCTGCTTTTGTACAGCGATGAAATGGAAAAGCAGATCATGGAAGAGAAAAAAAGCGAATGGGAAGAGAAAAAAGGGCATCCGATTGATACGAGAATCGAACCTTTTTCCGGCTTTACAACCGCCGAAGATTATCATCAGAAATATATGCTGAAGCGGCACAAACGTGCAATGAAGCCGATATATCTGGAAATGAATGAGAGCGACGTTCGAGATTCCACGCTTTGTGCACGGCTGAATGCTCTGGCAGGGGGCTGGATGTCAATGCAGGAGATCAAAGAAGAATTTCCGTCTGAAAAACTGCTGGGGCAGATCAGGTGGTAGGTTGAAGGAGGAGCAGGTTCATGACGGATCAGGAAACGGAACACGAACTGCCGCAGGTGAAGCGGCGGCCGCTGCAGCAGTTCGCAGCTTGGTGGCAGGAACGTTTTATAAAAATTCCTGCATGGGATAGAGGTCTGGAAGGTGTTGCTGCGGCCATGATACTCGCTGGCTTTGCCGCAGCATGGATTGGAGCTCTCTCCAATCCGACAGGTCTCGGGACTTTTCTGGATGTCCTTATTTATATGACCGCGAACGCGGGCATTTCCGCAGCGTTCATTTTTACCGCATCCTACTTACTGTCGTTACTCTATATACCGCTGCCACGCATCATTCTGAGCGCTTCGGCCTATACGGCTCTGCTCGTTTTTTACATACAGGATGAAGCGGGTTTCGGGGTGTTTTTTACGACGGTCATGACGGGCGTGTTTATCATCAGCGCCTATATGCTGGGAGCGGTATTTCATCTGGCGGTCAGTCGGATGGTGTTGTGGAAACGGCTGGCTGCCGCAGCTATTCCCGTTTTCTGGTTCATTCTGCTTTTTGCTTATCATCCGACGATTGCAGAGCATAACAGCGGACATGAGCTGAACGAAGACGACTACATTACTCCGCTTTCGGCGGAAGATCCCGGTGCGACAGGTCCTTATGAAGTAGAAACAGTCTATTATGGCAGCGGAGAAGACCTGCACCGTGATCACTTCGCTGACGAAACCGATATTACTTCCACCTCCGTCAACGCGTCCCATCTTTTTGGAGAGGGAGAGTGGGAAGGATGGCGTACCGAGTATTGGGGTTTTACGGATGAAAACCTGCCTTTGAACGGAGAAATGTGGCTTCCTGAGACAGAAGGTCCCTTCCCCGTCGTTCTGATAACACACGGGAATCACCGAATGGAGAGCTTTTCAGACGATGGCTATGCCTATCTCGGAGAGCACCTGGCCTCGCACGGGTACGCGGCCGTGTCGATTGATCAGAATTTCATCAACTATTCCAACTGGACCGGCAGTCCAAATGAGAACATGAAACTGCGGGCGTGGCTCTTTATGCAGCATCTCCTTGAACTGGAACGCTACAGCGAAGATGAGAACCATCCGCTTGCAGGCAGTTTAGATTTAACGAGTGCTGCACTTATCGGCCACTCGAGGGGCGGTCAGGCGGCAGCGATGGTACCGGACTATGAACGGTTCTTCCAGGACGATCCTACGCTGGAAGGGATGGAGAACATCGATGCGAGCCGTGTCATCGGCCTGGCACCGACGGACCAGGAAGTCGATGATATGCGACCGGCACCAGAGAACATTGATTATCTGACCCTTCACGGAGCAAGGGATGGAGACGTCCACAACTTCCGTGGTGACCGGCAGTTCAGCCGCATTTCCCTGGAGCCGGACAGCGGACGCCTTCTCTCTTCTATTTACATTGCCGATGCGAATCACAGTCAGTTCAATACTTCTTGGGGGCGTGCAGATATGAGTATGCCCGGTGATATGTTTTTGAGCCGGGAGCAGATGATGGCACCGGAAGACCAGCAGCGGTTGACGAATGTGCTGGTGACAGCATTTCTGGAGACGACGCTGCGAGGAGAAACGGCGTATCTGCCTCTTTTTGAAGATATCAGACATGGAGAAGAGTGGCTTCCTTCATCCACCTATGTGCATCGGTTCAAAACGAGCAGCTACAGTCCGCTCGTGACGTTTAACCGCTCGAATGAAAAAGAAACGTTTCCGGAAGGGGTAACTGCTGAAGGAGAAGGGTTTACCGAATGGGAAAAAGCGTCTACGGTCGACAGGGCCGGGAATCGAAAGGCGCCGGATGGTGTGCTGATGGAATGGGAGGACGAAGGCACCTATACGCTGCAGCTTCCTGAGAATTATGCGTCTTCCTACTTTGAGGAAGACGTAGAGGCCTTTTCGTTTACTCTGGCCCAGCTGGATCATCTTCTTCCCGAACCGGCACAAGGAGATACGACCCCTTCTCTGGAACTTGAATTTACGTTTCGGGACGGTGGATCCGAGCAGGTGGATATCAACAGCATGTATGAAATACCTGAAGCAGTATGGACCCAGTTTACACGGTATCCGCAGCTGGAAGCAGAATTCCGGGAAGGGAAGTACGAGAACCCGGTGGAACAAATCTACCAGACGATGCTGGTCCCCGTATCTCTCTTTGACGACGAAGTGGATATGCAGAACCTGGAGTCCATTTCGTGGAACTGGGGCAGCGGCCCCGGCAGGATTATGATGGACGATATTGGTTTTGAGCGGCCTTAGCCGTCCGGTTCTGCACTCGAAGCATGCAGGGCACCGACCAAAGAAAGATAAACGAAAGCAGACCGGCCGCATGCGGCCGGTCTGCTTTTCCGTTGGGTGACAAGCATGTATACGTTCTAACGCTGCGCGGGAAGTAAAAAGATCCTTCTTCGTCTCAACAAGCCTGCGGCATACGTCGTCCCGACCAAAAGGTGCTGCGCGCTTTTGTTCATGGATGAAGGAGCAAAGCGGTAAATGCCTTCTCCTTCTCGACCGCTTTGCGCTGCGTCCTCTGGCCTCCATCATTGTAAACGATCTTCAGGCTCTGCTGAATACCCTGCTGTCCCGATGCGGACGTCCGCTATGAACGGGCCGGCAGGTGTAGTCCGACTTCGTCCACTGGCATGTTGATTTAGTCTTCTTCGGAAATATCCCCATAGATGGCATTCATCTCTTTTATGAAAGTGCCGTTGTATTGGCTGACAATCGTCATACGGGCTCTGGCAAGTTCGACTTCCGTCTTGCAGCTTTTCCCCCGGCATCTCACCGTGTTCTGCCCGGGATGAATGACGTAGGGATGACGTTTTCTGCAGGATGGACACGTAGCCCGGATCATTTGAATCACCGGACTTCGGCTGTACGCGGTCTCTTGATGGCCTTTCGACAGCTTGTTCTCTTCCTGAAACAAATGCGCATTGGTCGCCGCCCGGGAAGTTCTCCGCACCAGCGTATCGAGTTTCAGCGCCGGTTTTTTGTTTCTGGTCGGATTTTTAACGATCGTAATCTTTCCGTATTCGTCCGCTTCCATGACCCCGTAGCCGGCAGGGAGCTCCTCTTTTTTGAGCATCCCTGCCGGCGTGAGGATATAAGCATAATCTGCTACGGCGGCATACCCCGAGGGAGAAGCGATGACGTCGTCCCGGAAATAATCCTGGCGGGAGGTTTTCACTTCAATGATCCGTGCTTCTCTTCTGCGGAAGCTGATCCCGACGGCGTCCGCCGTCCGTTTTTTTCTTCTGCACGAGTATTTCACTTCCACCGCGCAGAGATCTGTCATCTTATGCTTCAGCCAGTGAAGGGCCTGCATTTTTAAAAACTGGTGCTGGTGCTGTTCCATGGCCGGCAATCGGTCCTTTCCTTATTGGAGATCGGTTACGTAAAGAAAAATACATCCACGAGAAAAATACCGATGAGAAGCGCTTGGATTAAGGCTTTAGCAAAGGTTCCGGCGAGAAACCCGAGGATAGAGCCGAATGCGGTTTTCGCTGCCTCCCGGGGTGTACGCTGCTGGACAAGTTCTGTCAGAAAGACAAGTAGAAACGGAAGGACGAGAATCCCGAACGGCGGGATGATAAAGGCACCGAAAATGAGTCCCACCGTAGCAGCTGTCATTCCATGCTTTGTGGAGCCGTACTTCTTGACGAAAAACATCCCGGCGATATAATCAGCCACGAAAAGGACAATGGTGAGTACAGCAAAAGACAGCCATGTCCACCAGCTGACAGCACCGCCGTCAATCAGCAGCGCGTAGAGAATGACACCGCCCCAGATGACGAGGACAGATGGAATAATTGGATAGAGCAGGCCGATAAAGCTCAGAACGAATAAGACAGATATGATGGCCCATACAAGAATATCAAGCATCGGACAGACCTCCTTTCTTTTGCGCAGATGCGTGCAGTTTTTTCATTAGATGAGGAGCATTTCGCAACACATAATAGCTGTAGGTCCCGCGGTTCTGGTAAGCCGTATTTCTCGAGATCAGCCCTGCGTCCTCGAGTCTCGTAATACCCGGCGTGATCTGTTTAATTGTACAGACATGATCCTTATTTGTATGAAGGAGCAGCTGCCACAACAACTGTTTATCCCCGGAAGGAAGCCGTTGCAGCTGCAGCAGTGTTGCCCGCTCCTGGGAAGGAAGCTGTTCAGGACGGAGCAGCATGTGCGTCTCTCCCTTCACAATATGATAAGAGCCATGAGTATAGTATAATGGAAATCACGTCCATAATCCTAACAATACAACTGATTTTTCGAAAGGAGGAACATTTCATGAAAGCGCTTGTAGATCGAGGCGGTGGAAGTCTTGACGCATTGGAACTGTCAGACATGCCTGTCCCTGAGCCCGAAGACAATGAAATCAGGATCAAGGTGGTTCAGGCTGGGCTCAATCATAGAGATTTATTCATTCCCCATAGGAATAAAGGAAACAAAGAACCCGTCATCCCAGGTTCCGACGGTGCAGGCATCGTGGACGCCTGCGGAGGTGATGTCGAGGCATTCCAGCCGGGAGATGAAGTAATTATCAACCCGGGACTCGGGTGGGAGGAGAATACTCCGGCACCGCCTGATTCCTTTCATCTGCTCGGTTATCCGGGCCACGGCACTTTTGCTGAATATGTCACCGTGCCGGCCGCTCATGTTGAATTAAAACCTCCCCATCTCAGCTGGGAGGAGGCAGGCGTTCTGTCTCTTGCCGCATTAACGGCGTTTCGAGCCCTTTTCACGAAAGGCCGCCTGCAATCATCCGATACCGTCTTCATTCCTGGAGCCGGCAGTGGAACGGCAGGTTTTTTAATTCCTTTTGCGAAAAAGACGGGCGCGGAAGTGTTCACATCGTCGCGTTCAAAAGAAAAACGGCGCAGAGCGCTTGCATTGGGGGCGGATGCTGCTGTCGATTCTTCCGGAAACTGGCAGGACGAACTGGAGGGCAGGCAGGCTGACCTCATTATTGATGCCGTCGGCGCTGCGACGTTTCAAAAATCCATGGATCTGCTGAAGAAGGGTGGCAGAATGGTGATCTTCGGTTCTTCTACAGGAGACACGGTGGATTTTCATCTGCGGTCGTTTTTTTACGGACAGTATGAACTGATTGGCAGCACCATGGGAAGCCACGAAGAATTTCATCAGATGCTTGCTTTCGTCAGTAAACACAATATCCGGCCGGGTCTCGACAGTACCGTGCCGCTTGAACAGATTAAAGAAGCCCTGCAGCGTCTGGAAGACGGGCTTCAGTTTGGTAAAATCAGCATAACCGTCTCAGAGGAGGTTTGACATGCAGTTCCCACCGGCATCCGTCAATCAATTTTTCCGCACGTACCAGATTACGCAGTTTGCCGTTTCAGACGATGAAACCCGGCTGTACTTCAACACCAACATGAATGGGACCATGAACATCTGGGCTCTCGATCTCCCGGATGGGTTTCCTTATTTATACGGCGCCACCGGTCAGTCTGCTTCGTTTATTCAGCCGGATCCAGAAGGGCGCTTCACGGCGGCAGCATTGGATGATGATGGTGATGAGAATTATCAGCTCTATGCACTGCCGCCGGAAGGCGGATCGCCTTCCCTTCTTTTTGACACGGAGGAAGGGGAAAAACATTTCGTTCATGAAATCCGCAGCAGTGGCGATGTGTATTTCGCCTCCAACAAGGAACAAGCAGCCGTCCTGTCGGGTTTCAGAAAAAATATCTTCACCGGCGAAACAGAGAAGCTGTTTGAAGGTGCAGAGGGTGCGACGTTTATCAAAGCTGTCAGCCCCGACGGTCAAAAAACCGCTGTGACCGAACTCCGGTCCAATTCGCATCTGCCTGCCTACGTCGTGCATGGCGATGTGAGAAAGCCGCTCAGCATGAATCCGGAGGGTGTTCACAGTACGGGGGATGCTGTCTTTGTATCAAACGATGCCCTCTACATGACGTCCAACGAAGGAGGAGAGTTCCATGACCTCTGGTACATTGATCTTCATCAAGGGACTAGGAAAAGAGTCATGCAGCTTTCTGGAGAAAATGTAGAACAGTTGAAATGGCACGAGGAATCCGGCAGCCTGCTCATTCAAACATCCAAAGGTGTGCGGGATTATCTGTATCTTCGGAGCCGGGATGGCTCAGTGGAACAGCTGGAAGCCCCGGTGGATGTCATCGAACAGATCAGTCTCGCGAAAAGCGGCGCTGTTTATGTGCTCGGGATGAAAGCAGTCGACCCGGTGAATATCTATAAATATGAACGAGGCACATGGAAGAAAATCACTAAAAATGAAGTGCCGGGAATGAAAGAAGAGCAGCTGACCGCACCGAAAACGGTGCAGTACGAAAGTTTTGACGGACGGAAGATAGAGGCACTCTGGTTTCAGGCGCCTGCCGATGCGGACAACGGCCATGTCATTTTCTGGCCGCACGGCGGCCCGCAGGCAGCGGAACGCAGCCAGTACCGTGCGGTTTTCCAGTGTTTTTTAAACGAAGGGTACTCGATTTTTGCCCCGAACTTCCGAGGCAGTACGGGATATGGGGCATCCTTTATGAAGCTGGTGGAACAGGACTGGGGAGGCGGCCCGAGAAAAGACTGTGTTGCAGGGATTGAATGGCTTTTCGACCAAGGTTACTGCGATCCGGGGCGCCTGTTTTTAATCGGCGGATCTTACGGAGGCTATATGGCACTGCTGCTTGCAGGGCGTCACAGCGGCTATTTCCGGGCTGTCGTGGATATTTTCGGCGTATCCAATCTCTTTACGTTCATCGAATCCGTCCCAGACCATTGGAAGCCTGTCATGGCGAGCTGGCTCGGTGACCCTGTCAAAGATGAAGCGCGGCTGCAGCGTGATTCCCCCGTGACGTACCTGTCGTCGATGCAGCAGCCGATGCTCATTATTCAAGGAGCTAATGATCCAAGAGTGGTTAAAGAAGAGTCCGATCAGATCGCGGACGCATTGAAAAGACAAGGAACGAAAGTAGACTATCTCGTTCTCGACGATGAGGGCCACGGTTTCTCGAAAAAAGAAAACGAAGTGAAGGTCTACAAGCGCATACTTGGCTTTCTGCGTGAACATCAGCAGTCTTCCGAAGAATGATTCAGCTGCGTTCCTGTTCTTCGGCTAATTTTTTTCGAATGGCTTCTCTAGGTTCCCAGCAGTTGAATTTGTATTCCGGTCTGGTTTCATATCCGAGCCGGATGCAGTGATATACCATCCCCGCGTCTCCTTTTGCTGCATGAAAATGTTCGCACGTTGCACAGCAGTGGTAGCGGTTCTCCATGAATCATCCCTCCCTGTTCAGCTTTCCGGCTATTGTACCATGGAGAGGGGGGGCGCGGGTTCTCCTTTTCGTCAAGGAGCAGCAGCCCATCAGACGAAAGAGAGGCAGCTACATAACAAGCAGTGCAGAAGCGGAGGACGTCGGAAGACCTCTGTTTCCTGAGCAGCCTGCGCTGGAAATTTACTGATGCTGGAATGCAGCGAACCAACATCGTCGACTGTCCTGCAGGCCGATCAAACAAATCACGATACAAGGAGAGATTCACATGGAGAAATGGACGGTACCTTATTCCGGTCTGGAGGCCGGGCCCGTCGCGCTCGGATGCATGAGAATGAGCAGCCTGGATACCACTGAAGCGGAACGAGTCATCAAAACGAGCCTCGAAGCCGGTATCAATGTTTTTGACCACGCTGATATTTATGGAGGCGGGGAGGCAGAGCGCGTTTTCGGCAGAGCCGTGCCGCTTCACGGGAGTCAGCGTGAAAACATGATCATCCAGTCCAAATGCGGCATTAGAGAAGGGTTTTTCGACTTTTCAGAGGAACATATTTTGTCTTCCGTTGACGCAGTGCTGCAGCGGCTCGGAACAGACTACCTTGATGTTCTTCTTCTTCACCGCCCGGATGTGCTCATGGAACCGGAGGAAACAGGGCGTGCATTCGATCAGCTGTTTCAAAGCGGGAAGGTACGCAATGTAGGGGTCAGCAACATGAACCCAGGACAGATCCGCCTCCTGCAGAGCGGGATGGATCGGCCGATCGCCGTCAATCAAATGCAGCTCAGCCTTCTTCACACACCGATGATCGACGCCGGCCTTCAAGTGAACATGCACTGGGATGGAGCCGTTCAGCGGGATGGGGGAACGCTGGAATACATGAGGGAGCAGGACATGACGCTTCAGGCGTGGTCTCCGTTCCAGCATGGCATGATCGAAGGGCCATTTATTGATCAGCCTGCATTTCCGGAGATAAACAAAGCACTGTCCGACATGGCCGAGAAGTATAATACTTCCAAGGAGGCAGTCGCTGCAGCATGGATTCTCCGGCTTCCGATGAAAGCACAGACCGTCATCGGATCGATGAACACGAGCCGTATTCAGAGAACGGCGGAAGCAGCACAGATAACATTAACGAGAAAAGACTGGTACATGCTTTACCAGGCAGCCGGAAATAAACTCCCATAATGAACATGGTTGAATGGAAAGGAGGAAGGGATGCATGCTGAAAGGCAGCTTCTTCATGATTCTGGTGACCATGTTCTACGCAGGCAATATTCTTGTCGGCAGAGCGCTCAATGAACTGCCGCCCTTTACGATTGCCTACACAAGACTCCTGCTTGCTTTTCTGCTCCTGCTTCCTTTCGCCCCGGCTGCCTGGAGGCACCGAGGGTTATTCTGGACGTACAGGTGGCCGTTTTTCTGGATGACCGCAGCAGGGGTTACTTTTTTTAATACGTTCATTTACGGATCTCTTCAATATACAACAGCGGCAAACGTCGCTGTATTGGAAACGTTGATTCCAGCAGTCACGGTCATCGCAGCTTTTCTATTGTTACATGAACCTTTGAAAGCGAGGCAGTGGACAGGAGCGTCGATCTCTTTTTTTGGCGCCCTGTTTGTGATCACAGAGGGACGCATAGATACACTGTTGACGATGGAATGGAATCCGGGAGATATCCTCATGTCTGGTGCCGTCATCTGCTGGACCGCCTATTCCCTTCTCGTAAGAAAATACATGCATCTGTTTCCCTCGCTTGCAGCGCTTTTTTTGATGAACTTTTTATCTATTCTTATGCTGCTGCCGTTTATCGCTGTAGAATGGTCGCTCGGGGGTGTACCCGTGCCATTTACGCTGAATGAAATAAGCGGGCTGCTGTATCTCGGCATTTTTCCCTCTGTGGTGGCGCTGTTTTTGTTTAATAAGGCGGTTGCCGCACTCGGCGCAGGCAGGTCCTCGATCTTTTTGAATCTGCTTCCCGTCTTCACGATTGCCGGCTCGGTCCTTCTGCTCCAGGAACCGGTTTCTTCTCCTCAAATTATTGGGGCGGGAGTGTTAATTGCTGGTGTCATGATGTCGACACTTCATTCAGGAAAAGGGTAGACAGAATCAGAAAAAAGTGCAGTTGATTTCGAAAAAGGGGTAGCATTTTTTAATTTGCTGTACTATACTAAGAATTAGCTTATTGAGGTCCGGAAATGAAAGTAAGAAGGCGAACTTGAGAAAGTTCCTCTTGCACGATTTGAAGAAAGACTCTCAACAAGTAATATTTAGCGGTATGTAATTCCGCGCAGGAGGATTATGCATGACTGAAGGTACAGTAAAGTGGTTCAACGCAGAAAAAGGTTTCGGTTTCATCGAGGTTGAAGGACAGGACGACGTATTCGTTCACTTCTCCGCTATTCAGGAAGAAGGCTTCAAGACTCTCGAAGAAGGACAAACTGTCTCTTTTGAAATCGAGCAGGGTCAGCGTGGACCCCAGGCTGCTAACGTACAGAAGCAGTAATTGTACTTGTAAAAGCTCCCGGCTTACCGCCCGGGAGCTTTTTCGTGCGTGAAAGAGGGGCTTGGCGGCCGCTGTCCGTTTCGTTCGACTCGGGACTGCGGCCGCGGTCCTGTATAGAACCGGCGGAGGTGGAGAAGATGAGAGTTCTGGTTACAGGCGGTGCGGGGTTTATCGGCAGTCATACAGCAGCCGCTCTTGTGGAAAAAGGCTTTGCGCCTATTGTGGCGGATAACTTCAGCACGTCCAGTACAGAGATACCGGAACGGATAGCTGCTGCATCCGGCGGGGAAGTAAAATCCGTGCAGGTGGATTTTCGTTACCAGCAGGACGTCGAACGTATGCTGGAAGAGGAACGACCAGAGGCGGTCATTCATTTTGCCGGCAGAAAATCAGTAGAGGAATCGTTAGAACAGCCCTTGGCGTATTATGAGCATAATATGGCTGCATCGATTCATCTGATTCGTGCCATGAAAAAGACTGGCGTAAACCGCTTGATTTTTAGTTCATCCGCCACGATTTACGGGACAGAGGCACCCGTACCAGCTGCTGAGACAGCACCAGCTGTTCCGTTCAACCCTTATGGTCGATCCAAGCTGATGGTCGAGCAGGTGCTGCAGGATGAGGCGGCAGCGGATCCAGATTGGCGTATAGCGGTGCTCCGCTATTTTAATCCGGTCGGGGCACATCCCAGCCGGTTGATCGGCGAGAATCCGAGAACAAAACCTGGAAACCTGGCACCAGTGCTGATGCAGGTGCTGCGCGGAGACCTTCCATATCTGCGCATTTTCGGAAACGACTATGATACGCATGACGGGACGGCGGTACGGGATTATGTCCATGTGTGCGACGTGGCGGAAGGCCATACGGCAGCGCTGCAGTACCTGGAGGATCATCCCGGCTGTCACTTATTCAACATCGGGACTGGGACCGGTGCGAGCGTCCTTGATATGAAAACGATGATGGAAAAAGTCTCCGGCCGGACAATTCCATTCCGCTTTGAGCCGCGGCGCAGAGGTGACGCAGCAGTCAGCGTGGCCGACGTGAGCCGCGCCGAACAACACATGAACTGGCGCGCAGCACGCAGTCTAGAGGATATGTGCAGAGATTTATGGCAATGGAAAAAATCAATCGGGGAAGTATAGGCGCTGAAAGCGTTTTATTTGCGCACAACGGGTATAATGGTAGTAAGGAGGTGTTGATCGTGAAACGACGGAATGTTCTGCTTCCTGAGGAAAGAGAGAATGCAGCATCGGACGACATGATTTACGAAGGCGCACCTGTTTATTACCCGGATCCAGATGAAGAAACCGAGGATGCGCGGGAGCCGCTCCACTGACGATGACCCCATAGACGGAACGAGCAGGTCTCACCGTCGGCAGCCTTCTGCTCGTCATGCGGGAGCTGGATGCGCTGTCTTCCGGTTAAAAAGAAAATAGCCGGATCATGCTGAGGCTGAGGAGAAGTCCGTGGAGCACGCGGGCGGACACGAGTATCGGTACATGATTTGGCACTGGACGTAGCGCTGGCGGTAATGTACTGTCCTGACGGCGGAATGTCCGAGTGGAGGAGCTGTGAAGGCAGTTCCTTTTTTCATGTTGTCGACATAGATAACGTGTTATCAACAAGAATGGGCAGGCCGCACTTTTTACGTGAGGCTTTTGCCAAAAGGACCAATAAGATACAATGAAAACATAACGTTTGTTTCAAGAAGGGGGGCAGACAGAGAAGGCAGCCAACACGTCGTCTCTGTCATTATAGATGAACAGTATCATAGAAACGCTGCCTGCATTTTTGCAGACAGCTTGGGAGAAACATGAATTTACAGACTGGACGAGGGTCCAGAAAGAAGTGCTGCCCGAAGCTTTTGAAGGCCGGCAGCTGATCGTGGAGGCACCAACCGGATCCGGGAAGACGCTTGCCTATCTCCTGCCGGCACTCAAAGATGCAGATCCGGCGTTAAAGCAGACGCAGGTAGTGATAGCCGTCTCGACGAGAGAGCTCGCGATGCAGGTACTGCAGGAAGTTCAGGCATGGTCTGCAGACAGCACCCTGACAAGCGCAGCCATGATTGGGGGAGCCAACGTCAAACGACAGCAGGAAAAATTGAAGAAAAAACCGGCTGTCATTGTGGGAACGCCTGGTCGTCTCATGGAACACATCAGCAGCCGGAAATTAAAAATGCATCAAGTACAGTCCCTCATTCTGGATGAGGCGGACCAGCTGTTTGCTCCTGAGCATATCGAGAGTACCGAAAACTTGATGAAGTCCGTCCAGCGGGACTGCAGGAAGATGATTGTATCCGCGACGATTCCGCCTAGGGTGGAAAAGCTGGCGGCAGAAAAGCTCGATGATCCGAAAATCATCCGCATTGAGCCCGATCAGGCATTTCTTGAATCCATGACCCATGTCTATATCGAAGCGCCGCTGCGGGAAAAAGGAAATATGCTGCTTCGTCTCACCGCAGTGGAAGGATTCCGTGGTATTGTATTCAGCAATGACCGGTTCGAATTGGAAAAACTCGCAGGGAGACAGGAAGGCAAAAAACGTGCAGCCGCAGTGCTTCATGCAGAGACATCCCGTGAAGACAGGGAGAAGGCAATCAAATCCGTACGAAGCGGGGAGGTGTCCGTCCTGCTCGCGACCGATGTGGCCTCACGCGGCCTCGATCTGCCGGATCTCTCGTTCGTCGTGCAGATGGATACGGCAAACGATCTCAAGCAGTATATCCACCGTGCGGGACGCACCGCACGTGCCGGTAATACAGGGACAGTGGTCTCCATCGTGACGGAGGGAGAAAAAGAGCGCCTGGAGCAGATGACGACATCGCTTCATATTCCTCTGCAGAAGGGAATATTAAAGCAGGGAGCACTTGTACTGGAGGGAAAACCATGATCCGACAGGCGGTGATTGAAGACGCAGAGGCCATTGCGGCGGTGCAGGCAGCAAACTGGCAGGACACATATGAAGGCCTACTGCCTCCTGCAACAGCCGCGTCCTGGACCACAGAGGAGCGTACTGTCCGATGGAAAAAGCAGATGGAGCAGGCGGTCTCCGGTGGTACGAATCTGTTTGTCTATGAGGCAGGAAATCAGATTGCCGGTTTTGTTCTCGCTGGAACGACCAAAGATGCAAGGCTCCGCATGCGTTATTCCGGGGAGATTTATGGAATCTACGTGCATCCGGACTGGAAGAAACAGGGGATCGGCAGGGTGCTGCTCGAGGCTGGTTTCTCTCATCTCCGTGATAAACAGCACCGACGAGCCGGCTTGTGGGTACTTTCTGATCAGCGGGAACGACACTTCTTTGAACGAATGGAAGGCGATCCGGTCTATGAAGCACCTATTACCATTGCAGGGCGGTCCTATCAGCAGACAGCGTATGGATGGGAAGACCTCACAAGGCTGATTCCGACTTCTCACTGACAAGGACGCAGAGGAGTCGTATCGGAAAGCAGCTCCTGGCCGCAGTCGGAGCTGGGCCGCTTTCTGCGCCCGCGGACAGATCGGTTAGAAACGGCACGGGACAGGCGCAGCAGCTTCCCGTCGTGGACGAAGTATAAGAAGAGAATCAGGAGGGATGCCGCAGGAATAGCAGCGGGCCAGGCACATCAGCGCCGCTTCCAGCGGCTGCCCTCCCGCTGCCGCAGCCGCTTCATGGCTGCGGCATTTTGGTGCTTTTTGAGGCTGGATGCTTCAGGGTCTGGCCTGATCGAAGTGATTTGTCCATCCTCAAGCGTGATCCATACCTGCGAACCGGTCAGCTCGGCAGGTAATGCTGTCTCCGGCACGAGCCATTCCTCCCCATGTTCGTGCGATAGAATGACCGCCATTCCTTCTTCAAACCGGTCAATTTCGGCCTGCACATCCTTATTCGACACAGGCGGCACCTTCTTCCAGGATCTCCTCGATGGTCTGATCACCAATACCGTCAATCTTTGTCAGCTGCTCGACAGCATCCCAGCCGCGACCAGCGATGATCTCTTCTGCACGGGCAGGACCGATATGAAGAATATCCTCCAGTTCGTCCGCATCTGCATCATTCAAGGAGATGCATCCTTCTGCGTGGCGGCCGTCTCCGCCGGCCTGACTGTCTCCTTGGGCAGCCTTCCATGCGTCGCCGCTGCGCTCCGTTTCAACATCCAGTACATCACCGTCTGAGCGCATGACGATGGTGCCGTGGCTGTAGGTTCCGTAGACATCGACGCGATGCTCCTGCAAAAGGTCTAGCACCTCCTCATGCGGATGGCCATACTGATTGTCGACACCCGCTGATGCGACAGCGGCAGCAGGATCGACTGCTTCCAGAAAAGACGGGATCGTGGAAGTAGAGGAGCCGTGGTGCCCAAGCTGAAGCACATCTGCCTCCAGATCGAGATCCGCCTCCAGCATGTCTACTTCCGATGGTGCTTCTGCATCACCAGTAAACAGCAGCGTATGATTTCCAAAAGTGAAAGATGCGGCAAGAGACCCCTCGTGAAAATCACCAGTGACCCGTTCTGGATGAAGGATATTGACAGTAAGCGGTCCTAAATCAAACACATCTCCTCGTCTCGGCTCCTCATACCGGACTCCGGAAGCTTCCACCGCATCTACGGTCTTCGCAAATGTCTGTGTGTCATGTTCATCCCCGGACATCCAAACTTCGCCCACGTCTATCGATCCAAGGATACTATCCATTTGACCGATGTGATCGGCGTGCGGGTGGGTGGAAGCCAGTACATCCAGATGCTCAATCCCAAGGCCGTCGAGGTATTCCACAACAAGAAGGTCCTGCCAGTGACCGGCATCCAGGAGAAGGTGAAGAGGATCTCCGGTGCCGTCCTCCATGATAAACAGCGTAGCATCGGCCTGACCGGCATCGATAAAGTGCACTTCCAGAGACGCGTGTGCATCTGCAGGGTCATCCGCTTCGGAAGGATCGGCGTTTCCCTGATCTCCGTCCTGTTGATCGGCATTGTCGTTCGTATCCGGCAGATTTCCTTCGCTGACGGCTTCCTCGTCGTCCTCATTGTCGTCATCGGTATTTTGCTGCGGCGTTTCCTCCACCTTCTGGCTGCCTGGAGATTCCCCGTTCTCTTCCGCTGATCCGCAGGCTGCCATCATCAGCACCAGGCAGAGCGTTGTCTCTTTTCTCATTGCGATCCCCCGTTCTATCGGTTTCGGCCATTGTTCTTGTTATATGAAAATTGTATCATAGGCAAGAGAGCACCAGGTGCTGAAAAAAAGGGAGGGACCCTCGTGTGGTTATATGATCTATTTCTCGTTCTGTTCGGGGTCGGGCTTGGGGTCTTTGCAGCAGACCCGATCAAAAACCTCTTTACGGGCAGATGGAAAGAGCAGAAGAAGCAGCAGCATCGAGTCGCTCTGCTGAGTTATTTACGTGAACAGGAAGGAAAAACATTCAGCAGAGAAGAGCTGAACGAGAAGGTATTCCGCGGAAAAAAAGCCGAAGCAGAAGTCGAAAAACTTTTGCAAGAGACGGCCGAATCAACACTGATTTATGCCGTGGAAAAAAGGGGAGAGAGGCTCTGGACGTTCGACCGGAGCGCTTACGACAAAAACAAACACAAATTCCAGTAACAGTCTCCATGCATACGGTACCGGCAACAGAGGAAAAGGCCTTCCCTGTTCCCTTCGGCAGGGGTGGGATCCACCGATTGGAGCGCTTCCGCCTGCCGGCATAAAAAAATCACGCCTGACTTCAGGCGTGATCCTCCGTGTACGTGCGTCTAGGCTGCGGCTGAAGCCGGCAGCCTGCGTTATACTTTCTTTACCTGAATCGGTTCATCCCACTCACAGGCATCTACCTCATCGACAGCTTCTGGGTCTGCAACTGCCCACTCGACATAATACTTATTATCTTCCTGATCGAGCGCATGTGCTTCATACGTGTCACCGGTCGAGGAGACCTTTGGCTTTTCGATCGTGCGGTATTCAATGCCTTCCACTTCTACAATCGTGCTGTTTGACGCGTTCAGTTCATCAAATTTCATCTTGTACCTGCCTCCTTTTCGATTCTGCTCATTCTTTACCCGGTGCAGTAGCTGCTTAATCATCCAAATACCGCTGCTTGCAGATTTTCTTTCCTAGTGATATTGTATATAAAGTCATTCTTTTGAGGTGAAATTATGAGAACGCCACGATGGATTTACTTTAAACAAATCTTCTCGTCGAAATTCCAGGCGAGCTGCACGAAAGCAAAAATAGAGGATAACTGGGGAGGCGGCTATGAGGTCGGGCCATCTGTCGAAATTCGAAGGCTGAAAAATGACCGCTACGTCGTCCGCTACACGTATGATGAATAAATATCATGGATACTGTTGACACATGAACAGTATTCAGGTATATTAATAATTGTCGTTCCGATACGTTTATAAGATCCGTTAGCTCAGCGGGAGAGCACTTGCTTGACAGGCAAGGGGTCACTGGTTCAAATCCAGTACGGATCACCATATAATGACATTGTTACCGTTGCGCTCTGCCGCAGCGGTTTTTTAGGCACACGCGCGCATTCAGAGAAGCAGTCGGATCCGTTTTCTGCGGAAAAAACGGAAACGTGCCGTGCTCCTGCGGGCAGGTGGAATCCCTGTACTGGTCGGCCGTCGGCGTTCGTACGAAGCACGAAGCTGCTGTACAAATGAATACATAAAAAGGCCGTCCCCTTGAAGGGAGGGCCTTTGTTGATTGGTGAGGAGGGCCGAACGATCGCGTTACCCGGGAGGTCCGGGCAAGGCGCGTGCGGCTTCATCCGGTCGTTGTATTGAACCGGCCGCAGCCTGCAGGTGAGCAAGCCCGCGTATCAGGCCATCCGCTCTTCGTGATCGCGGTGCTCAATTTCTTTCTCATCGAGTTCTTCAGCGCGGTCGCGCAGACGATGAGCAAGGCGGCTCGATGCATTGGCTGCGATGCTGCAGACGAGATCATCCAGGAAAGTATGGACCTCATCTCCGTCTTTAGAGTCCAACTTCCGTATAATACCAATTTTTTCTTTGTCGAGATAACCAAACGTTGTAACGGCAATACTTCCGTAGCCAAACACTGATCCGAGAGCAATGGTTTCGTCTACGCCGAACAGGCCTTCATCGGAATCGACGATGGATTGCAGCGGTTCGGAAAGCTCTTTTTTCTCAGCAAGTTTATCCAGTTCGATGCCGACAAGGACAGCGTGCTGGATTTCTCTTTTTTCCAGTACCGCATTGATACTGTCCACACAGTCTTCTTTCGTGAGGGAATCGTTATATTCCGACTGCATTTCGTAAACAATATCTGCGATTGCAGAGATGGCCACACCCCGTTCTTCAAGAAGGTCCCGGGCTGCTTTTTCCACTACGTGTGAATGAATAGGTTCTTTTTGTGTCAAGATGATCACTCCTTATTAGTCCATATTAACATAATCAGGGGCTTGAGTCCCGGAAGCAAGCTGATTCTAAGAGGAGCTTTGTATTCTTAGAGAAAGTATATTATGATGAAATCAATCAATGATGAATGCAGGAGGCAGATAATGATGAAGTATGGCATTGCAGTTTTCCCTTCCAAAAAACTTCAGGACCTGGCAAATTCCTACCGGAAACGCTATGATACAAAATATTCGATGGTTCCCCCGCATTTAACGCTGAAAGAACCTTTTGCGGCGGACGACCAGGAACTTGAGCAGATGATTAACCATATACGTCAGGCAGCAGAAACGTGTCGTCCGTTTAAACTGGAAGTATTGAAATACAGCAGTTTTTATCCTGTAACGAATACCCTGTACATGAAAGTTGCTGAGACGAAAGAACTGCTGGATCTCCAGCAGTCCTTGAATGAAGGGCCTTTGGAACAAAAGAAGGAGCATCCGTTTGTTCCTCATATTACCATCGGACAGGAAATGAACTATGATGAACTCTCGGACGTGTTCGGTCGTCTGAAGCTGGAATCGATTCATCATGAAGAGATGATTGACCGATTTTCGCTCCTGTATCAGCTCGATAACGGCACCTGGACGGTGTATCAAACGTTTCTTCTGAGTGGGTCTTCTGAATGATTGAGGTAAAAAAGGCCGTCACACCAGTAGAACACGAGGATGTATACCGGATGAGAAAGACGGTGTTTGTCGATGAGCAGCAGGTGCCGGAGCATATTGAAATTGATGACAAAGAAGAAGAAGCCTCGCACTTTATCGCATATAGTGAAGGGCATGCCGTCGGTGCCGCCAGGATGAGATTGGATCACAAGCTGGCGAAGGCGGAACGAGTCTGTATTCTTCCATCTCATCGCGGCAGAGGGATCGGCAGGCTGTTAATGAAAGAAATCGAAAGGGAAGCGGTGCGTCAGGGAGCTGCTGTCATGGCATTGAATGCCCAGACACATGCTGCAGACTTTTATACAGCTCTCGGCTACCGTATCGTTTCTGAAGAGCCTTTTCTCGACGCGGGGATTCCCCACGTCTCGATGGAGCTTGCTCTTTCTTAGTTCATAAGAAAGTTGTCATGTTAGAAAAGGGCGTTGCGCGATGCGCAGGAGGAAAGAGGTACGTTTTTTCCTTCAGGAAGCCCGTGGCACCCGTCGTTCTAATCCGACCGGGCCCTGTGATACTGGCCGCAGATGTCAGGCGCGTCGCGGAGAAAAAAAGTCGTGCATACAACGAAGCCTGTCAGGCAGATCACTGCCTGGCAGGCTTCGTATGTCCTGACTTTTGCAGTTTTATCGAAATAAATAAGCGGTAACCCTTGAGACAGTAAGGGTTACCGCTTATTTATTATTTTTATTATTGTATTATGAATGTATATATGTTATGGTTGTTATAAGGAGGCGAGCATCTTATGAACATGCAGGTTTATCAATCAAGAGGCAAAGAATACGTCCGGATTATTGAATCCTTTCGTGATCCTCAGACGAAGAAACCGAAGGTGCGCGTCCTCGAAAATTTCGGTAATAAAGAGGAACTGCTTGCCTCTAACCCTCATGCACTTGAAGAGATTGAAGCAAAAGTCCAGCGCATGAGAGCAGAAAAGCAGGATTA
>NZ_AUCK01000034.1 GCF_000429725.1 Alkalicoccus chagannorensis DSM 18086
AGTTCTTCCATGCATCCTCTGCCTCCTTTGCTGCTGTCAGTGAACGGGATTCTTTCCCGCAGTCTTCTGCCACTCTTCGCGCAGCACGCCCATGCGGATCGAATCGTAGTAGTCCCCATCGTAGTACCGCACTTGTCGAATGCGGCCTTCGAGCTTCATGTTCATTTTTTCTGCCACGCGCATCATGCGCTTGTTGCCGGACCATGTCGTGATTCCTGCACGGACGAGGGGAAGCGTCGCAAACAAGTGATCCAGCCAGAGCCGCAGCGCGATGGTGCCGACGCCCTGGTTCCATCTGCTGGATTCATGCAGGATGATGCCTGCCTCGAGCCAGTTCCGCTGCACGTCTTCATAATAATACGAGACCGTGCCCATGACGGTACCATCGACATCAATCACCCACGTATCCTCTCTGCCGATCCACGCCTCCGCGTTCTTCTGAAAAGCCGCCCAGGACATCGGCTCGTGGCGGAAGTAGGGCGCGTCCCATTTTTTCCATTCCGGGGCTTCCTCTTTGTAAATGAGCTCCCACAGTCTGTAAAGGTCTTTCTCTTCAATCGGTCTGATGGTTACTTCTGCCTGCTGATGCAATCGATCCTCTCCTTCGTCCTTCGTCTGATATTCTCCACTCGAACCAGCGCCCGTGCCCGTCCACGTTTCCAATGGTGTGTTCATGCCGCTGTCCGTCTACGTAATAATCCACATGCAGCAGCTTGTCCTGCATGTTGTTGTAAATATGACAGATGTCGCGCTCTGTGCCAAGCGACGCAATGAGGTGAAATAAATCTGCTTTCGCCTCCTCCGTCATCTGATTCGCCACGTGTGTATGAAAAACACAGAGGCAGTGTGTTTCTGGAATAGCAGCTGCTGTCTCGTGCAGTACCGAGACGGCGTCCCCTTCGATCAGATGCAGCTCGTGCGCTGCAGCGCAGGCGGCGGCCTGTTGAAACAGCTCCCTGCGGTCGTGGTGCTCCGGCCAGATCAACGCCGTCAGCCAATCTACATCTTCTTCCTTCGTCACATCCATGGTATGGAGATCGATGCCTGTACGCGAGGCCACAGGAGGCAGCTCACGAGGCAGGATGGGAAGTGCATCTCCCCGCACGTCTGCTTCAATATGGACTGGGGAATCTCGTTTCCCGCCTTCTCCACCGGGATAATAGGTGTACCGGTACTGATCCCAGAGCAGCTGCAGCCCGGCACTCGTGCCGATCTCCACCAGTGCGAGCGGCTTCTGTATCCGTTCATACACATAGCTGAATACGGGGAATAAGTACGAGCAGCGCCTGACTTCGTTCGTCTGCACTCTCTTTGTCTGCAGAAGCGTGATAAGGTTTTCACGGTAGTTCCTGCAGAAATCCTGAAAAAGGACGTATGCCTCCTCATAATCCTCTTCCGGCTGCTTCACAACACTCGGATAATGCCTGCGGAGCGGATGCGACGCGCCCTGCAGCAGCAGATAGTGCACCGCACCGAATAACAGGTTCGGCACCGGCTGGCCGGCCCCGGCGTGCGCGGCCAATTCCAGCAGCGGAGGATCGTCAGCTGTCTTTTCGGATAACGATGCATAGAGCGCGCTCGATCCGCGGCATTCGTTCTCCGCAAAGCGGCGGAACGCCTCGGATAACAGTTGATTGGACATAAGCAACCCCTTTTTTCGCAGTCAAGATTCCACCGGCCGCCCGGAGCGGTGTACTTCTTCCCCGGGAAGGATCCCCCCGAGAGCAGACTCCTCTGCTGAGGACTACCCTTTTCCTTGATCTTAACAAGATCCGACTTCATTAACAATATCTGTATGATTCTCTTGTTCATGCCGCAGCTGCTTCCGTCAAGCACGAGGAACGCCAAACTTCCGCTGGTGATGCACTTTTTTCTGGAAATTCATGATAAGCTGTAGGCAGTAAAGATATACACAATTGGGAGGGATTTCGATGAAAGGTTTTCGGTATGAAACCTATGATGCAACGGGCTTGGCCGCCTTGGTGCGGTCCAGAGAAGTCACGGAAAAAGAAGTGCTGCTGCAGGCCGTCACCCGCATAGAGGGAATGAATCCTGCGCTGAACGCCGTCATCGACAAGGCGTATGACACTGCGATGCAGACTGCGGAGCAGAACAATGCAGGCGGCCCTTTTACAGGGGTGCCCCTCCTGCTCAAAAACATCAATCAGGAATCGCAGGGACTGCTGGCATCTGAGGGATCCAAGGTACTCCATTCCTACCGTCCCAAAACAGATGCCACGTACACACGATTGCTCAAGCAGGCTGGGATGAACATCGTCGGGGTCACCAATGTACCGGAGTTTGCGCTTATGGCAGTTACGGAACCTGCCGCCTATGGCCCGACGAAAAATCCGTGGAATATCCACGTCACTCCCGGCGGTTCCAGCGGCGGATCGGCCGCCGCGGTCGCTTCGGGGATGGTGCCCATTGCCGGGGCCAATGACGGCGGCGGATCGATTCGCATCCCGGCAGCCTACTGCGGCTTGTTCGGCCTGAAGCCGACCCGTGGGCGAACGCCGATCGGTCCCGCCCGCGGACGCGCCTGGCAGGGAGCATCCGGAGACCACATTGTATCTAAAACGGTTCGCGACAGCGCGGCTGTTTTAGACCTGCTTGATGGAAAAGAGACGACCGGTGCATTCCGGGCCCCGAAGCAGGAAACCCGTTTTGCGGATATGCTTAAAAAGCCGGAACAAAACCCGCTGACGATCGCTTATTCGCTGGAGTCACCGATCGGCTCTGCCGTAGACGAGGAGTGTAAACAGGCGGTCCTCCGCACCGTGCGATGGCTGGAAGCGCAGGGCCACCACGTGGAAGAACAGGCTGCCCCGGTGGACGGGAAACGCATCGCAGCAAGCTACATGTCGCTGTATTACGGAGAAGTTGCCGCGAGGGTAAAGGAAATCGAATCGATGATCGGCAGAAAAGTGACGAGAAAGGACGTGGAGCCTGTCACCTGGCTGTTCGGCATGCTCGGGAAAGCCCTCTCTGCCGAAGCTTTTGTCCTGCAGCTCCGAACGTGGGACGAGGCAGCCATCCGCATGGCCGCCTTCCATGAGACGTATGACCTTTACCTCACGCCGACCACGGCGATGCTTCAGGCTCGGATCGGCGAGCTGCAGTTAAAGAAAATAGAAGAACTGCTGCTTCAGCTGGTCTCCATCACCAACGCCGGGAAGCCCCTCTTGAAATCCGATATGCTCGATCAGATGGTCATGCAGAGTCTGGAGAGAACACCATTCACGCAGCTGGCCAACCTGACCGGCCAGCCGGCGATGAGTGTCCCGCTGCACCAAACGGCTTCCGGCCTGCCGGTCGGTGTCCAGTTTCTTGCTGCAAGGGACCGGGAGGACGTGCTGTTCCAATTAGCCGCGGTACTCGAGCAGTCCGATCTGTGGGTGGATGTTCATCAAAATCCGTTTATGAAACTTTAACCTCTGGGTTGAAGTTTCTTTTTTTCGTAGGGGACGTTATCGTTCGCTGCTGATTTTCCTTCGCTTTCGTTAGAAGCCTGCTCAAGGGGATTAGGAATGTCGTGTGTTTATGGATAGAGACGGCGCCGGCGCCAGAGACGGCATCAGCGCCGAATGCCCGCTCGGCCTTCGTGAGTGTCCGCTGGCTGCTGCCGAACGTCCGAGCCGCCCTACGGAGTGTCCGCCCAGCTCCTGAAGCGCCGCTTTCCCTTTCCTAACGACTGCTCCAGATCGTCCAGCGACCGCCCGCAGCTGCGGAGTGTCCGAGCCGGCGGTGTGAACGTCCGAGCCGCGCCACGACCACATACACGATCAAACACGAAGCCCATGATTCCTTCGTTTCAGCGGCTGCTACGGCAGCCGTAAACCAGAAGGGCTTCAGGTAACGTATGGTTGATGGCTTCAAGGTGGGGATCCGATACAGGGGCGGCCTGCGTGGCGCAAAATCCGAAAACAGTTTCGAGATTGACAGCAGAAGTGGCTCAAAACGATCGCCAGGTGGCTCAAAAACAGCAACGTGGCGCAAAAATAGTTGGAAGTGACGCGCTGGCGGCGTCACACCGCCCGCTTACCAGGACGAAGAAGCCCAAAAATTCGCTGAAGTGACTCGCATTCGGCTTCAACCCGGCAAAAGCTTCGATGAGTTGGATTGTGCGGCTGCCCGTAGCAGCCGGGGAATGAAAAAGACGGGGCGGCCCAGCCGTACGACCGTACTTGCCGCCCGCTCTTTCCTTACGTCCGCCGGCGTCTGTCGAACGTCCGAGGCGCCGTCGCCCTGTATGAGAACCTATACATTGAAGATGGAAATGCCACAGCTCTTGGCATACTCAGCCTTAGCACCTCTTGAATTTTATGCTTTCTTTTCCTGTCACAAAAAACCGCCTCCCAAAGGGAGACGGTCAGATTCGTTTCTCTATTCCACTGTCACGGATTTCGCGAGGTTACGAGGCTTGTCCACATCGCAGCCGCGGTGCAGGGCTGCGTAGTACGAAATCAGCTGCATTGGCAGTACGCTTACGAGTGGAGTAAGGTACGGATGGATTTTTGGAATGACGATCGCGTCGTCTTCCTCTTCCATGCCTTCCATGCTGATAAAGCACGGGTTCGCGCCGCGTGCAACGACTTCCTTCATGTTGCCGCGGATGTTCAGGTTTACGTCCTTCTGCGTTGCGAGGCCGATCACCGGCGTGCCCTCTTCGATCAGGGCGATCGTGCCGTGCTTGAGCTCACCGCCGGCAAAGCCTTCCGCCTGAATGTAGGAGATTTCCTTCAGCTTCAGCGCGCCTTCCATGCAGACGTAATAGTCGATGGATCGGCCGATAAAGAAGGCGTTCCGGCTGACAGAAAGATACTCCTGTGCAGCTTCTTCCATGAGGTCTTTTTTCTCCGTGAAAATCTCCATCGCATTCGCGACGATCGCGAGCTCCTGGAGCGGGTTGAAATCAATTTCGACGCCGCGCGCCTGGGCTGCGTCCACAGCGAGAATGGCAAATACCGCCATCTGCGCCGTATACGCCTTCGTGGAAGCGACCGCAATCTCCGGACCGGCGTGCGTATGCAGCGTATAGTCTGCTTCACGCGACAGTGTTGATCCCGGTACGTTCGTGATCGTTAAGGATGGGTGGGCCATCTGCCGGACGTTCACGAGTACGCCGCGCAGGTCTGCGGTTTCTCCGCTTTGAGAAATGAAAATGAACAGCGGATTATCGCTCAGGAGCGGCATGTTGTAGAGAAATTCACTCGCAATATGCGTCTCCACCGGAATACCGGCAATTTTTTCGATCATTTCTTTCCCGACCAGGCCAGCGTGATAACTTGTACCAGCGGCAATGATATAGATGCGGTCGGCCTGGGTTACTGCTTGACGAACGTCTTCATCGAGCTTGATGCTCTCGTCGTCCGCTTTGTACTTCGAGATAATGTTACGCATCACA
The DNA here is from genome assembly GCF_000429725.1 of Alkalicoccus chagannorensis DSM 18086. Lineage (GTDB taxonomy): Bacteria > Bacillota > Bacilli > Bacillales > Salisediminibacteriaceae > Alkalicoccus > Alkalicoccus chagannorensis. The sequence goes on from NZ_AUCK01000034.1 coordinate 5,408, forward strand.
AACGGCTGCTCATCGATCTCTTTGAGCATGAAGTGTGGATACGTTCCCTTCTCGATATCGGTGGAGTCCAGCTCAGCGATGTAGCTGCCGCGGTCCACTTCGTCCCCGTTGAGCTTTTTGATCTGTGCCTGCTCGCGGGTGACAATCACGATCTCTTTATCTTCAATTTCCACGAATTCGTTCGTGACCTGCAGCATGGCCATCGCATCACTCGCGACGACGTTCACGCCATCTGCAAGTCCGATCAGAAGCGGGCTTTTATTCTTACCGACATAGATTGTTTCCTGATCCTGATTGTCGATGAGTGCTGTCGCATAGGAACCCTGCAGCTGGCTGAGGGTTTTACGGAACGCCTGCTCGGTGGTCAGCCCGTCTTTTGCAAAGCTATCCACCAGCTGCACAATGATCTCGGTATCCGTCTCCGACACCATGTTCACATGCGGCAGAAATTCGCGGCGGAGCTGTTCGTAGTTCTCGATGACGCCGTTGTGTACAATCGTATAGCGGGAAGTCGCACTCTGATGCGGGTGGGCATTTACCTGGCTCGGCGGTCCGTGCGTCGCCCAGCGCGTATGTCCGATCCCGACAACACTCTCTTCGGACGTGTCCACCACGTCACGGAGCGCTGCAATGCGGCCCTTCTCCTTATACACATGTACTCCTCGTTCGTTGGCAATCGCAATACCGGCAGAGTCGTAGCCCCGGTACTCGAGCTTTTCCAGTCCGCGCAGGAGAATCTCCTTCGCATCCGCAGTTCCAATATATCCGACAATTCCGCACATAATAGTGTCCTCCCTTGAACAAGGGCAGGTGTGCTTTTCAGGGCATTCCTGCCCCGCTCCGTCAATTTTAGTAGGTTGGTTGCATCTGTCAGCTGAAGTGCTTTTGTCCACCAGGTCACCCTGCTGTTTTGGCTCTTCATTGCGGCTGTGACAGGCAGCCGGGAGGCATCCGCCGATAACTCGATAACCTCCTCCTCGTCAACTGCCTACTCCGGCAGTTCAGGCGCTTTGGGTTTTCCTTTTTATGGACCGCGGTCCTCCTTCCACACATAAGAATAGAATCATTCTACTACATCTTTTCCAGTCAGGTCAATGTGGTGCCGGTAAAAGCTTAGGATGCTGTTTCCTTTATCCTTCATTCTGTTTCTCGACCCAACCTTTACAGGTGCTATGTTCTCCTGCGCTGTATTGGTCGCTCTTCTCTGCTGAATGTTACAGGAGAGATTATGAAAAATTGAAGAAATACCTTCCCGCGGTTCCTTTCTCCGGAAAAAAGCCAGGCTTCCCTGGAACCTTACGGGAGACATACAGCGGCGGAATCCATCGTACGTCCTGCGGGCCGTTGTGACTATCTTGAATTAAACGCTTATTTCCAACAGATTCGGGTATAGAAGCAGGAACGGCCAGATCGGACAGGAAGGAGTGCTGCTGTTGGATACGCTCCGAGCACGCTACCGTATGCATTCAACGATCATGGCAGTATCCATTCCGATTGCCGTCATTCTCGGACTGGACCCCTGGATTTTCATGTTTACGACCGGCTTCATTCCCACGATTTCCATCCTGATTCTGCCGATTTTTCTGGCATTGGCTATCTTTTCCGGGTTTCATGCCGTTCAACGGAAAAAGGAAATGCATCAAAAAGAGGCCGAAGGAGATTCTTCCTCCTGAAGCTGCCGATTCAGGACCAGCAGACAGGACCGGCTCTGCTGCTGGCGGATAACTGGGGAAGCCGTCGTCTTCTATACTGCCCCTTCTCCAAAGCGCGTACCCTTCCACGGGGCACGCGCTTTTTTTGAAATATAAGAATGAAGACGTTCTCATACAGGGTGACGGCGGCTCTGTCAGCTGCTCGGGAAGCATGAAGAACCTATGCTTCCCTCTAAAGAACCAGCAGCGACGACGCACGCCGTTCCGAACAAAAGGCGCTGCGCGCTTTTTTGCCCTGGGTTCTATGTTCCGCGGTAGGCATCGTACCAGTGATATGGCTGCAGCTCCCTGAGCGTTTTGAAAACGAGCGCATTTTCCGGATTCGTGACGGCTGCCTGAACGTCTTCTCCCCAGTAGAAAAGTCGCTCCTGACAGACGCCGCACGGAGTGAGGATCACCATCGGAGCCTCGGGTTCTTCCCGTGCCAGGCAGAGTGAATGCGTCACACGCGTGTCGAGCTTGTGCGCTTCCAGAAACGCGCCGGTTTCGATGCAGAGCTCGGTCGAAGCATTTAACACGTCCGGCGCCACGCTAGTGATGAGGTTCCCATCTTCCGTATACACCGCTGCTGCCCCACCCCAGCCGGATGGGTATCGCTGCTCGATTAACGCGGCAGCGGCGTCATACAGCTGTTGTTCGATCGTCATGTTCGATTCCCCCTCTTTCCTCATGGATCGTATCGTGCTGACGCCGCTCCTTTCTGCTATGCTGAAGCTAGTAGATGTTGGAGAGGAGGTTACCTTGTTGGATATTCTGCTAGGAGTCTGTTTTTTCCTGCTTGGCTCGTTTCTTGTCAAAGCCCCAAATACGCCTGCAGGCATGCTCAGCCCGAACCGGGAGGACGGCCCTCCCCGCGGCCTGATTCTATTCTTTAAAACTGTCGGTTATTTCATTTTATTTCTCAGCGGTGTCTATATTGCGAGCGGCGTCATGGCGCTGCTGTAAGTGTATCATACGTTTATCCCCGGAGAGGATGTTTCTCCCGGGAGCAAAGGAGATGCAGTATGCTCGGTTACTACAACCGCCTATCCGCAGAAGTATATGACCTGGACAAGTATATCGGCCGCTCCTTCGGTGATGTCGAGTTCTACACGCAACGGCTCGCTTCCTGTACGGGCCCCATTTTGGAACCAGGTGTGGGCAATGGCCGCATGTTGATTCCACTCCTTGAACAAGGCCATGAGGTCGACGGCTTCGACCTTTCCCCGGACATGCTGCGCCTCTGCCGCCACCACTGCAGCGAACGAGGGTTCCAGCCTCATGTATGGGAAGGAAACATGGCCTCGATCGATTTGAACCAATCGTACGAGGCCGTCATCGTGCCGGCTGGGACGTTCCTTTTGCTGCATGAGCGCAGGACGTCGATCGCGGCGCTGCAGCAGTTCCATCACCACCTGCAGCCCGGAGGACGACTGCTCGTGGACACGTTCCTTCAGCCGGGCCACACACGGAACGAACCAGTCACAAGCACGTGGGAAGCGGAAGACGGCTCGGTCATCACGCTGGAAGCGAAGACGACGGACATCGATGCTGTTCATCAGTACACCATTTCGCATCACCGCTACGAAAAATGGAAGCAGGGCCGGCTCGTCCAGACAGAACTGGAGCGGTTTCCCCTCCGCTGGTACGGCGTGGAAGAATTCAGTCTCCTGCTCGAACAGGTCGGCTTCACGGACATCACGATTTCCGCCGATTACCAAAACGGAACGTATCCCGTCGACGCCGGCAGTGTCATCACATATGAAGCCGTCGTTCGAAAGTAGAGGGACGGCTTTCCGGAGAACATCGGATCGTCGCCAGTCTTCTGGCGGAAAAGCTGTCGGAATGCCTTCCGTCAGCTTTTTTCCTATTCTTTATCGTAAAAAGGGGAAACCCTTCGAAGAGCCCGGCGCAGCAGGTACAGCGCCCTATCTCGATGCGTATGTCACCCTTTGACGATTACGCTCCTCAACACGGTGTGACCGCCTGGCACCGATGAGTGACTGCTCTGCCACACCGAACGTCCGCTGCGTCCGGCCGAGTGACCGCCCAGCGCCGGTATGACCGCTTGTCCGCTTCTAGCGACTGCCCGCTGCCGCCTTGCGACCGCCCACCGCCGCTCTGCGTCCGAGCCGGCGCCGCGAGTGACCGCCCAGCACCAAAAGAATACCACGCCGAAAAACCTCCAGCCCACCATCCACCTCGTTTCCGCGGCTGCCCCGGCAGCCGTAGACCAAAAGGGCTTGGGTGACTGGAGGGATTTTGGTTTTTTCCATCTGCTGTTCTTCGTCGAATGACCGAGCCGCCTTTCGCTGAGTCCGCGGAGCGCTGTCGTACGTCTGCTGTGGTTCGTCGAGCGTCCGCCCAGCACCCGAATGGCCGCTGAGCCTGGCGTAGCGACTGCTTTGACCGACCGTGCGTCCACCCACGGCTGCGCTGCGTCCGAGCGGCCTGCCGATGCGTCTGCTCCTTCACGTAACGAGACCCATACACCCAGCATCTCCGCAGCCTGGGTCTTCAACATGCACTTCTTTCCTAGACAGAAAAAAAGCAGCCAGGAGTTATCCTGACTGCTGTTCGTTATGCCGGCGGGATTGTTCCCGGTGGCGCTTTTCCAGGACGAGCAGCTTCCGCTCAAGGCTGCTGCGCAGCGCTTCCTGGTCTGCTTCCGGATCGCGCCGATCGGAGACGGTTTCCGTGTGGGCTGTTTCTTCCGCAGAAGGCGTCTCCTGCAGCGATTCAGCGCCGCTGCGAAGCTGGCTCATCTCTCTGCGGATGCGTGCCGTTTCACTGCGGCGTTCCAGCTCCTGTTCTTCAAGGGACCGGCGCCGCATGTCGTGCTGCAGCTGCTGATAGTCGGCTTCCAGTTCCCGGATCTGTTCATCCGCCTCATCTGCCAGCCGCTTCAACAGCGCAGCCTCCTGCTCAAAGGCAGTGGCATCCTGCACGGCATAATCGGCCAGCTCCGGCTCCTCTTCTTCCTGTGCCAGCAGTGCCTGTTCCCGGCGTGATGCCGCTTTGTCTGCTGCCTCCTGCTGGTGAATCCGGAGCCGGTCGGCGGCCCGCTGCTGTTCGTCGAGGCGCTCCCGCAGCTCCTCCAGACTGACGCCTTCCCCTTCAGCGGAGGGAGTTTCCTGCAGATCCGAAGGACGGGAGGACTGCTGCCGCATCTCGCGCTTCTTCCCGCGCAGTTGGACCAAATCCTCTCTCACCGTGTCCGAAAATCGGGTGCTGAGCGAAGATCCATCGGCTGAGGGGCTCCAGCTGCGAAACATGACATAGAGGAAGTAGACAGCGGCGATGCCGACGAGAGCTTCGGTGTTGGCGGCGAGCATCAAGATGAGGAAAACGCCGACGACGCCCCAGAGGATGCGGGATCCGGTGGAGTCAGCTGCGGCCCACTGCTTGATGACAAGCCAGAAAAGCCAGAGGAACAAACCGAACATCACGATGGATAAAATACTGCCGAGGGCGATCATCAGGGCAAGGACGACGGCGGCGGCTGCGAGAATTTTCACGGGTAACGCCTCCCTTCTACCTGTATCTTACCGCAGTCGATGCGAAAAAGAAATATCCGGCGTCCCGTCCCCCGTCTTTTTCGCAACGTATCCTGGAAGCCTTCCGCCGGGTCGTAACAAAAGAGAGGCGCGCCTTTTGATCGGAGCGGCGTGCGGCTGCGCTGTCACTCTGTATGAGCACGTATAATTTCTTATACTTCAAAAAAAGCTGCCCGGTCGTCTGAATCAGACGCCGGACAGCCGTTCCGTTTCTATTCGAGAGAGCCGAGCTCCTGTTTGACGATGTCCACGACTTTGTACACGTACGTGTCACAGACATCTTCCGATGGAGCTTCTGCCATGACACGCACGAGCGGCTCCGTTCCGGAAGGACGGACGAGGATACGGCCTTCTCCCTGCATTTCCTGTTCGACCGCGCGGATCTCGTCGGCGATCACGACGCTGTTGTGCAGCTGATGCTTATCCTGCACGCGGACGTTGATCAACTTCTGCGGGTACTTCGGCATTTCCGCTGCCAGTTCAGACAGCTTCCGGCCGGTCTGCTTGAGAATCTGCGTCAGCTGCAGGGCAGACAGAAGCCCGTCTCCTGTGGTCGCATAGTCCAGGAAGATCAAGTGGCCGGACTGTTCGCCGCCGAGGCTGTAGCCGTTCTCCCGCATTTCTTCCATGACGTAGCGGTCTCCGACAGCCGTCTGCTGGGTTTCGATCCCCTCGCGTTCAAGTGCTTTGTACAGGCCGAGGTTGCTCATGACCGTTGTGACAAGCGTGTTGTCCTTGAGACGTCCACGTGAGTTCAAGTACTTGGCACAGATGAACATGATTTTATCGCCGTCCACGATGTCCCCATTCTCATCCACGGCAATCAGACGGTCGGCATCGCCATCGAAGGCCAATCCAATATCCGCCTTCTTGTCTTTCACCAGCTCGACGAGCGCTTCTGGGTGGGTGGAGCCGACTTGATCGTTGATGTTCTTTCCATCCGGAGAAGCACCGATGCAAAAAATATCCTCTGCTTCGAGATCTGCAAACAGGTGATTCGCCAGCGGGGATGCGGCGCCGTGTGCACAGTCGAGGGCAATACGAAGCCCTTCAAAGTTTGTATCAATTGTCTGCTTCAAGTAGCGGAGGTATTTCTGGCCGCCTTCGAAGTAGTCACTCACATTGCCGAGTTCGCCACCGGTTGGACGCGGCAGATCATCTTCCATGTCATCTTCCTTGTGCAGCAGCGCTTCGATCTCATTTTCCTGCGCATCGATCAGTTTAAAGCCGTCGGAACCGAAAAACTTGATCCCGTTGTCCGCCACTGGATTGTGCGAAGCGGAGATCATCACGCCGGCATCCGCGTTCAATGCTTTCGTTAAATAGGCTACCCCCGGAGTCGAAATCACGCCGAGACGCATGACTTCCGCCCCCATGGAGAGAAGACCTGCGACAAGCGCGCTTTCCAGCATCGGACCGGATATCCGTGTATCCCGTCCAATTAAAATTTTCGGGTTGCTTGTTTCTTTGGTCAGTACATAACCGCCGAAGCGGCCGAGTTTAAAAGCGAGTTCGGGTGTCAGCTCCTTGTTGGCTACACCGCGTACACCGTCCGTTCCAAAAAAAGTTCCCATCGAAAGTTACGCTCCTTCATCTAAGTATCGTCCTGTTCCCTATCTATCGCCTCGTCCTCGCCTTCATCCGGCTGCTGCTCTGCAATACCGGCTTCCGGAACGTCGTCCGCTTCCTCTTCTTCTTCGACGACCGAGGTGCTGTTCTCATTTTCTTCATTTCCGTTTTCTTCGTTATTGTCGTTATTCTCGTTGTTCTCCTCGTTCTCGTTCTCTTCATTGATGTCTTCTTCCGGTTCCTCGTTCGTTTCTACCGCGGCATCTTCCCCTCCGCTGAGAACGACGCTGATGTCGGATCCCTGCTGTGGAAGACGAATATTCTGTGGTCCGTTCAATTCCAGCGGCACATTGTGCGCCCCTTCGGACAGACCTCCCAAATCGACGACAGCCTCAAAATCCTCCCGGCTGACGCGGTCGAGTTCATTGATGCTCGCCTGAGCAATCAGCGTGAAGGTACCGTTCTCATTCGTCGGAAAATCGACTTCCATTCCGTCCGGAACGTTTTGAGCCTCAATCGGAAAGTCGACGAACTCCCGGTCCTCTTCGGCAGTTGTATCCACGTTGACCGTGACAGTGTCCGGTTCGACCCGTTCCGCCCCTTCCGGCAGCGGAACCTCTGCTTCAAACGAACTGTCGCCGTTCACTTGGCCCAGATCCACATCATCAATATCGATGAACGAGATCTCATTAAGCACTTCTACCGGCCCGAAGACGGTAACCATCTCCGGGTCGGTGCTGATGCCATTGAGTGCCATGCCTTGATTGAGTTCTCCGCTCCGGCCGACCCGGACGGGCACTTCGATGTTCGGGCTCGTAATAGGAACCGTCACATCGACAGCCGGCGGATCTGCAGTAACATCAATCTCGTTGCCTGTTTCATCCAAGAGATCGACCGAAGCGGACGTACTGATGTTGTCTTCAGCGCCGCCGACATCCACGACGACCCGGGCCGTGCTGATCTGATCGATCACGCCAGAAGCCCCGGTAACGTCAATGGAGGCTGGTTCGACGAGCGGTTCTCCCGGCACATAGCCCTCTGCCACATCGTCTTCATTCACGAGCTCCACCTCTACCGGAAAAGAGGAAGTGACCCGCTCCTGCAGCGTGACGCTGACCGTCATCGGTACAATCGAGACGCGCAGATCTGTCGGAAAACCGGCGTGTTCAATACGTTCATAGTGCGTGCCGGCTTCGGCATCCTCCAGGTCGATGAACACTTCCTGCTGCCCCTGTGTAATCTGAGATACGGTCAGCACGTTCTGCGGTCCGCGCATCGTCACCTGAACGGTTTCCGGCGCTTCGGTCAGGACATAATTATCTTCATCGTAATACACGTTCAGCGGCACATCTTCCTCTACGCGCTCCCCGTCCGTAATCCCGGGAAGGCCGCCGCCTGCCTGGTTGATCTGCTGGTTTTCCATGTTGACCATCAAAAACAGCATCACAGCAATCGCGACGGACGACAGCTTGATAAACCAGCTTTTATTAAATAATTTATCCATTCTTCCGACCTCCCAGCTGCCAGAGGGACCCGGTTCCACCACTGTCTTTTTTCAGCAGTTCTTCCTCGAGCATGTTCCGAAGGCCGTCTGCTTCCAGATTCCGGTGTATCTCTCCATTTTTCGTAATGGAAATACCGCCTGTTTCTTCGGATACAGCAATGGTGATCGAATCCGTCACTTCACTGACGCCGAGCGCAGCCCGGTGTCTCGTACCAAGCTCTTTTGAAATGAAAGGATTCTCCGACAGAGGCAGATAACAGCCTGCTGCGGTGATTTCGTTATTTTTGATGATGACCGCACCATCGTGCAGCGGCGCATTCGGGATGAAAATGTTGATCAGCAGCTCCGATGTCAGCCGCGCATGCATCGGGGTGCCGGTTTCGATATAGTCGTTCATTCCTGTTTCCCTCTCGAGGGAAATCAGTGCCCCGATCCGGCGTTTCCCCATGTACTGGGCCGCAGTAATAATTTGTTCGATCGACCTTTTCGCTTCTTCTTCCTCCGCGCTCGTGCTGGATTGGAAAAAACGTCCCCGGCCGAGCTGCTCCAGGGCACGCCGCAGCTCCGGCTGGAAGATGATTATAATCGCGAGCAGCCCGTATGTGACCGCCTGCTGCATGATCCACTGTAATGTATTCAGACCGAGCCATCCGCTGGCAAACCAGACTCCCAGGATGACCGTAATCCCTTTAACCAGCTGGACGGCCCGTGTTCCGCGGATGATCATGATCAATTTATATATAACAAACGCAACCAGCGAGATGTCCACGATGATTGCAAGTAATTCCAGTAAAGTTAAATCATCCCACATCATGATGAGGAGCCTCCAACACAGTATTTTCCTCTTTCTTTATTCACAACGACTTCATTATATCATACCCGGCACACGAAATTAGTGGGTTCTCGTGGGATTTCTCCGAGATTCGTGAGAAAGTCTCACGACAGCGGCGGCCTGCGGCTGACAAAACAGAAAGAAGCCGCCTCCCATTCCTTTGGAGACGACTCCCTGGGTCTGGATACCCGTTTCCTTACTCCTCATCGCTGCCGGACGGAATCAGGTCGGCAGTGAAGCTCCGTACCTGAAACCAGATCTGCTCCAGCGCATCGTTGATCTCTTCGATCTCTCCGGCTGCACCGGAAGCGGATGCCTGCAGATGCTGACCGTTGACGACCGTTACGGTGCCGGTGACCTCTCCATTGATTTCAATGTCTCCATTGCGGATCGTTAAATCGCCATCAACGGTGCTGCCTTCGGGTATGATGACGAGGTTCTGTTCCCGGTCAAGCAGGAACTGCCCCTCTCCTTCGACGACCATCTCCTGGCCGTCTCCCATCCCGCCGGCCATGCTCATCACGAAAACGAGCAGGAAGGCGGCAGCGGCTACAATCAACGGGTTCCGCCGGATGCGGTGTTTCCATTTCGTCCGCGCCGGCTGCTCCGGGAGCCGGTTCATCACGCCTTCGGTAAAATGCCTTGGTGCCTCGAAATGGGACGCGCTCTGGATAATAGCAACAGACCGCTTTAGTTCCTGCAGATGCTGCTCGCAGCTTTCGCACTCATAGATGTGTGCTTCCAGCTGCTTCGCTTCGAGCAGCGTCAGCTCTTCATCCAGGTACGCGTCGAGCAGCTCCCTTTTTTCCTGGGTACAGGCCATGATCCCATCTCTCCTTTCTCCTGTTAGTTCAACCGTTTACGAAGCGCTTCCCGCCCCCGGTGTATACGTGTTTTCACGGTTGCTTCCGGCAGGTGCAGGATCTCGCTGATTTCTTTAATAGACAGGTCTTCCAAGTATTTGAGAATCACCGCCGAACGGTACTTCGGAGGAAGACGCATGATCTCCTCCTGAATCCACTGCTGCATTTCCAGCTTGACGATCTGATCCTCCGGCAGTTCGACATCGTCGGCGAACTGCGAATGGTAATCCAGATTTTCCGTGCCTGACACACGATCTTCCAGATGAAAGTCAGGCTTCTTCTTGCGGATCCGGTCAATCGTCAGATTCGTTGTGATCCGGTAGATCCACGTAGAAAATTTCCGCTCCTCATCGTACGATTCAATATTCATATAGGCCCGCAGGAACGCTTCCTGCGCAATATCCTGAGCTTCATGGGTGTTGCCGATCATCCGGTAGGAAACATGATACACTTTATCTTTATAGAGCTCGACCAGCTCCGAAAAAGCTTCCTGGTTCCCCTTTTTCACCTCTCGGACAATTTTTTTCACCACGATATCCATTATGAACCCCCCGCCGGATGCGGTTATTATAGTCATACGTTATTCATGCCGTCCCGGTTTCACTTGCCCTCATTTTATTTTATCACTTCGATTGTGAAAAAACACCATGACACCAGATAACATATTTACTATTTTTTGGTTTGTTCAGAATAGGCCATCCGAGGACCAGCAGCGCAGAGCGCCTTTTGACTGGATCGGCGGACGAACGGTCAGATGCCGTTTTTCGTCTTGGCAGGCGTGGCTCAACCCGCGGAACGGACCGTCACAAAACGGCCGCCGCGTGGCGTGTTTCGGTCGTCCACCGGCTCCATTTCAAGCCGGCGGCTCCTTTTTTCTTCAGGGCGTCCCACCTGCGTCCAGTACCCGCCCGTTTCAGGCAGGCGGGCGTCTTCTTTTTTCCGTAAAGCGACCCGCTTTCCGGCGCTGCCATCTTCGGCAGCGTACCTCCTGCCTGCGAGAACAAAAGTGCGGAGAGCTTTTGTTCGGAACGGCGTGCGGCGTCACTGCAGGTTCTTTGAGGGAAGCATCGGTTCTTATGCTTCCCGAGCAGCTGACTTATACGATGAAAAAACACTCCAGACGGAAGTCACGCGTCCAGAGTGCTTAGGTATGTATGGTGGAGCCTAGCGGGATCGAACCGCTGACCTCCTGCGTGCAAAGCAGGCGCTCTCCCAGCTGAGCTAAGGCCCCTTTCGCGGGATATGTAACTTGGTGAGCCATGGAGGATTCGAACCTCCGACCCTCTGATTAAAAGTCAGATGCTCTGCCAGCTGAGCTAATGGCTCCCGTCTGAATTGGCGATAAGCGGCGAATCTCTTCGGCTCCTTCGCTTCGTTCCTTTTGTCACGTACTCCTGTACGCTCCAACGTCTCTCTGCTCGGTTTCTCGACCTTCTTGCTTCTCCCCAATCAGATGCATGGGGCTACGTGCAGTCGACCGGGCGGCGATAAGCGGCGAATCTCTTCGGCTTCTTCGCTTCGTTCCTTTTGTCACGCTGATCCATCCGTATATGAAATGGCAGGGCTAGCAGGATTCGAACCTGCGAGTCACGGAATCAAAATCCGATGCCTTACCGCTTGGCTATAGCCCTGCGTGGATGGTGCTGGCCAGAGGACTTGAACCCCCAACCTACTGATTACAAGTCAGTTGCTCTACCAATTGAGCTAGGCCAGCATGGTGACCCGTACGGGATTCGAACCCGTGTTACCGCCGTGAAAGGGCGGTGTCTTAACCACTTGACCAACGGGCCTGAAATTTGTCGGCGTAGCTGCTGACAAGAATGAATATTATCAAACCCGGCCCCTTTTGGCAAGACTTTTAAACCACTTTTTTCGGAAAAGAAAAAGGTCGGAATTTTCACTTCTTCGAAAGCGTTTTCCCCTCTGTGTTATGATGGAAATCACACCAATCTTTGATAGGAGGAATCCCCGTATGTGGACACCCGAGACGGCATTCGCTGCTCTCCGCGACGTATATGATGAGGAACTGATGATCGAGGAAAAACGAAAAGTCATGCTGGATCTGCAGCGTCAGCTGGAAGAGCGGCTGGACGACATGGCCCTCCGTCATCTTATGCCTCCGGAATTGGACGAGCAGCTCTCCCGCTACAAGATATCCACCTTCATGTCCGGCGACAATATTTTTCAGTCCATGCGCCATGTTTTTTTAATTGCGCGGGGGGAACCTCAAGGATCCCGTCAGGAAACAGAGGCTCACTTGCAGCGAATCTACCGGACGCTTTTCCAGCCGGCTGCACGACGCAACCCGGTTATTCCGGACAGCTTCTGGCGCACCCCGCTTGGGACCGCCTGTCTTGTTGCAGACAAAGGAATCGAAGCCGCCTACCCCATTCTGGACGAAGTACGCGCGGTTCAAACAGAAGAGAAGCTGTAAAAAAAGGCAGGGTCCCAAAAGGGTCCCTGCCTGTAACTGTTTAAAATGGAGCTTCCTACCGGACTCGAACCGGTGACCTCATCCTTACCATGGATGCGCTCTACCAACTGAGCTAAGGAAGCGGAAATGGCTCCACCGGTAGGATTCGAACCTACGACCCATCGGTTAACAGCCGATTGCTCTACCACTGAGCTACGGTGGAATAATCTCTGATTGGCGATAAGCATCGAATCTCTTCGGCTCCTTCGCCTCGTTCCTTTTGTCACGTACCTTTGTACGCTCCAACGTCTCTCTGCTCGGTTTCTCGACCTTCTCGCTTCTCCCCAATCAGATGCATGGAGCAGCGTGCAGTCGACCGGGCGGCGATCAGCATCGAATCTCTTCGGCTCCTTCGCCTCGTTCCTTTTCCTATCTACATAAAAAAGTTGACCCGGCAGCGTCCTACTTTCGCAGGGGGAGAGCCCCCAACTATCATCGGCGCTGAAGAGCTTAACTTCCGTGTTCGGCATGGGAACGGGTGTGACCTCTTCGCTTTCGCCACCGGGTTATGTCATTTTACCGACATTTTGTATCTTACTACATTATCCTTCTGATTGGCAAGGGATGTTTCAAATTTTTCTTCTTTTCATTTTCCAGCATGATCTGAGTGCTGACACTGTTTTTGCTGTGGGAACGAGGCGAACCAAGCCACCAGCATTGGTGTAAAGGAAAACCACTGTCTGCCTTTAAGACCTCCAGCCTTCATATACATTTAATTTCCTGCTCTCACTAAGTCAGTATGGTATGCTGAAAGCAGATTTCACAGTAGATGAAAAAAACATTATCCGGGCAGGCACAACATTCGACTGGCCTGATTTGTGCACAAAAGCGCAAAGCGCCTTTTGGTCGGAACGGCATGCGGAAGCGCTGCAAGCTTTCTGAGGGAAGAAAACGTTCTTTGTTTCTTCCCGAGCAGCGCATGGAGCCGCCGTCACACTGTATGAAAACTTATACATTCCTATCATGCGAAGAAATGGAGGCCCTTCATGCTAAAAATCAAAATCCACCCGGTTCTGATTGCCGCTCTATGGATCGGGAGTATCACCTGGCTTTACTATGCTTACCAGAGCTTTACTGCAGGAAACACCGGACAGACGCTGTTCTTCCTCGGCCTGGCTGCCTTCATGGCCTGGCTTGCAGCCACAGGCATGGCAGGAAACAAAGACGAAAAAACATCCTCAGGGAAAGACGAAGACACAGCAGACGACCGAACTAGATAGCCGCCTCCCCTGAAACGTGCCCCATCAAAGCCGCTCCGGCAGTCAGCTCCCCGATTTGGGCGTGAGCAGCTGCAGGAGCGGCTTTCTGTCTGTCCTAGCGGAGGAGGCTTCAGCTTCTCGCTGACAGCCAAATCAAAACCGCCCCTCCTGGAAGGAAGGGCGGTGAAGCAATGCGTTATTTTTTCTTCTTTTTCTTTTTCTTCTGCGACTGTTTCTGCTTGGTGTTCGTCGTAATCGTACGGTCTCGTTCCTGTTCCTGCGCGACCGTCGGCTGCCGTCCGTTCGGCTGCGCATGCAGGCGGTGGAGGATCAGAATCTGGTACGTGTTAGCTACGAGAAGCGGAACGATCGCATTGATGATATATTCCATGTCATTGCCGGTGAACGACGGAATCCACTCAATCATCGTCACGACAACCATGAAGAACAAGGTCGGTACAAACGCCTGGCGATTCGTATCCCGGGCTTTGATTTCAGCGACAATCCAAGCGTAAGCCAGCAGCATGAGCGGCATGATGGCATAGCCGAGCAGCGATTCGCCTTCTTCAGCAAAGAAGAAATGGCGGAAAAACATCAAATCGAAAAGAGCAAAAGCGATGATCACGACCTGAACTTTGTTCCAGAGCCGGACGGACTTAAATATGCCGAGCCCGAACCGGTGAATGGTTAAATACGCGAAGAACCCCATCTGGGCAATAACCGTCCAGAGAGAGGCGATGACCACGATGACAAACAGACCGCCGATCCCCTGCATGAAGCCGAGTTCACGGAAAGCGAAGATGACCTCATCATAGCTTTGAATCAAAGCCATCAAGGAGCCGGCAGCGGTACCTATAAGAAGCGTCGACCAGAATAAGAAGACGACTTTTCTACTATTCACGAGCGTTCCTCCTAACGCAGTTGTATCCATCGTCCATTGTAGCAGAAGAAGCAGGGGCACCGCCACGGTTTTCACCGGCCTGTCACAGGTACAGGCGTGGGATGCGAAGGCTTCCCAACAGAAAAGTCCCTCCCCGGAATGAGCCCGGGAAGGGACGGATGCTTAGGCGTCTTCGGTCTTTTTCGTTTTTTCCATGACAGAAGCCGCAATCTCATCATAAATCTGCCCGATAGGATCCGTTTCATTGTACACGGACGGTGCAAACAGATCGCGGTCGTAGTCCGGCTGACCGAGTGGAATCTGAGCGAGCACTTCCGACTGCAGCTCTTCTGCAAGCTTCGGACCTCCGCCTTTGCCGAAGACATATTCTTTCTCTCCGGTAGACTGGCTCTGGAAGTAAGCCATGTTCTCGATGATACCGAGAATCTCATGCTCTGTTTTCAGCGCCATCGCACCGGCTCGGGCCGCAACGAACGCAGCCGTGGCGTGCGGTGTCGTCACGATGATTTCCTTCGACTGCGGCAGCATGGAGTGGATATCGAGCGCCACATCCCCTGTTCCCGGCGGAAGGTCGAGAATGAGGTAGTCGAGATCATCCCACTCCACTTCATTGAAGAAGTTGTTGAGCATTTTCCCGAGCATCGGTCCGCGCCAGATGATCGGCGAGTTGTCCTCGACGAAAAAGCCCATCGAAATGACCTGGACGCCGAATCGTTCTACAGGATAGATCCGTTCATTTTCGACGCGGGGACGCTCTTCGATGCCCATCATGTCGGGCACGCTGAACCCGTAGATGTCCGCATCGATGATACCGACTTTCTTCCCTTGGCGTGCCAGGGAGACGGCCAGGTTCACCGAGACGGTCGACTTCCCGACGCCGCCTTTCCCGCTCGTCACCGAGATGAACGTCGTCTTGTCCGTCCGGTCCAGAAGGGATGTCGACTCTTCTTCCTGCGCCATGTCGAACTTCGCAATGACGTCATCCGGAAGCTGTTCAAAACGCAGGCCGACCGAATCGGCGCCGGCTTCTTTCAGCGCGGTCACAATCTGCTGCTGCAGCTGCATCTGCTCTCCCGTCCCCGGCTGGGCAATCGCCAGCTTGAGGCTGAGGAGCTTATCTTTAATTTTCACCTCTTTGATGGAACCAAGTTCCGCCAAAGGTGTATGGAGATGAGGGTCTTCGATCTCCCCCAGTATTTCATGAACTTTCTCTTCGGTAATCATATGAGCACCGTCCTTTATCTGCGTGAATTCGATTACACCATGTATCATTATAACACAGGCGCCCCGGTCCCTTGAAAGCTTCCCCTCTTATTTCCAACAGGGAATTTTCATGGCGGCACAAAAGACCATCTCAGGCATGCTCAAACTCGTTTCACATGGCAAAAAGGAAAAACAATCACGCACCCTTTCCAGGAGGGAAGGGAGGCGACGCCAGAGAACAGCCCCCCTTAGCAGACGTCCGCCTAAAACGGAAGCAAGGGTTTTCTCTCTTCACACCCAGCCGGCTTGGCCGTCTCCTTGTATCAGCACTTTCTTAAACTATGACAAAAAAACGCCTCCAGCTTCATCGGAGACGTTCTTCTTCTAGTTTGTCAGCTGCAAGTTCGACATCGGGAAAAAGACGACCGTCGAGCGGCCGAGGACATCATCCTCTTCGATCAGTCCGAGCCCGTTGCGACTGTCCAGACTGTTCCCGCGGTTGTCTCCCATGACGTAATATTCATCGTCGTCCATCGTGACTTCTTCAATAGATTCGACGTAATCCTCAAGCTCATTCACGTAAGGCTCGTCAATTTCTTCTCCGTCAACAAGAAGCATTCCCTCTTCCATGGAAATCGTTTCTCCCGGCATCGCAATCAGCCGCTTCACGTAATGACGGTTGTTCTCTTCGATAATGACAATATCGCCACGGTCAAACTCCCCGAGCCAGGTCGGGATTTTATTCACAAGAATTCGGTCGCGGTCTTCCAGAGATGGCTCCATCGACGCCCCTTCCACCACGTACGGTGCCATGATGAACGACCGTACAATCAGCGCCACTGCCACCGCCGCCACAATCGGCACAAGCCAGGACCCTTTTTTCTTTTCTTCCGCCACAGTGGCATCCTCCTTATCAAACCTCAGTCTCCAACTATTTTAGCATAATACTCCCCTCGGAACACCCCCGGCCCTTCCATGATCTATGTAATTTTATGGCGGTGTCCCGTTTGACGGAATAGAAAATCCCGGCAGTCGTTGCTGCCGGGACAGTTCCTTGTATGAGTTTTAGAGCATAGAAAAGATAAAGCTGATAACGACAAGAAGTCCAATAACCATGAGAATCGTTCGGAGCATACAAGCATCCCCTTTCAAAAGAATCTGCTTGTCTTTTCCTTTTTCCGGGAAGTATTAAACCTAAATCCAGGACTTTCGTTAATTCACGTCAAACAACACCTCTTCATGCTCATGAATGTCCTCGTCTTCCGCATGAATCACCACATGGTACTCTGCTGCCTCAGTAAACGTATAGGCAGCTTCGTACCTGCCGTCTCCCGCCTCTTCCATGTCGATCCAGTCGCGCACCTCATCGCCATGCGTCCAGATTTCCAGGCGGACGTCACCATTTTCCCAGCCTTCTTCCTCCAGAGCCGCATCGACCTGCAGCAGGACCTCTTCCCCGGCATTCGCTTCCGTTTCTGCCAGGTTCAAGGTAAGCTCATCCGTATGGTCATCTTCGTGATTGCCGTGGTGATGGTCGTCGTCTTCCCCGCCGTGATGATCGTGATCAT
This sequence comes from Alkalicoccus chagannorensis DSM 18086, assembly GCF_000429725.1. Lineage (GTDB taxonomy): Bacteria > Bacillota > Bacilli > Bacillales > Salisediminibacteriaceae > Alkalicoccus > Alkalicoccus chagannorensis. The sequence goes on from NZ_AUCK01000034.1 coordinate 22,768, forward strand.
TCATGTCCTGATGATTCTCGTCCTCATCCTCCAGCTCCTCGATATCAGGATCACCCACGATGACCTGTTCTACCGGCATAACATGCGTCCCACGGGCCGTCGTGTGCGGCTGTATATAGTAGACTGCTTCCTCCTCAAACGTATAATCGATATCATAGACACCTTCTACCCCCGGTCGCCCAGCTTCGATCATGTCGCCGCTTTCCCCTTTTTCGCCATCTTTCCAGATTTCAAACAGGACTTCCTCGGCATCGTCGACGTGTTCATCCCCCTGGGTCAGCTGGGCACCAAGCGTCACTTCTTCTCCAGGATCAACGGCATCAGGCGCCTGCACCTCGACCTCCAACGGCTCCATGTTGACGTCCTCGATGCTCACCGCTCCTCCGGTATCATTGCTGTTTTCTTCCTCTGTGCCGCATGCAGCAAGTGCGAGCACCGCCGCGGCTGTCAGCAGACCTGCTTTCTTCATCGTCTCTTCCTCCCCTGTATGCTCTCTCCTTTGTAGTTTACGCCTCTTTGTCTAAAAATTGAAGTGAAGGTCCTGTGAACGAAAAAACGCACAGAGCGCCCTTCGTCAAAACAGTGCGCGGAGGATACAGCCGGCACTTCCCTGCCCGGACGAAGGTTTGGAATCCCTTTTTTTGGGAATGGAGAATGAGAGACAACCGATGGGAGGAACATGCCGTGAAAACATTCATCCTGCTCACTGCAGCCGCAGCCACCGCTGCAGGATGCAGCGCCGAAAACGAAAACACAGACGAAGAGACGGTACCGGACCAAGACGTCAACGACAATAGGGAAGAAGAAGCGGCACCCGCGCAGGAAACTCCAAGTGCCGAGGAGCTGCTGGAAGCGGCTGCCGGCGCATATGAAGATCAAGACTATTACCAGGAAAGAACCGTGACAACAGAAGCGGATGACGGTGAAGCCGGAGACGACGAGAATGTAATAGAAGAGTATTACTGGGAATATTACAGTGAAGACGGCCTCCTGACGCGCACCGAATACCACGATGAACATGGACCGACGGAATACGAAGTCGTCATCGAACCAAATCAAGCTGTCCTGCACTACACGGAAGGCGACGAAGAGGCGTCGATTGAAGACCCGGATCACGGTCATGGATCGTCCCGATCTACCTCATTGCAGCGGATGCTGGACGAGGCGGATGACGATGCTCCTCGTGAAGTGGACTCGTCGGAGATAGACGGAGAAGAGGCCTATAAGCTCACAACCGCCGGCAACGACATCTGGTTCCGCGCAGAGGATTACGCGGAAATCCGCACCGAAGGACCAACGGACGATTACACGGTAGAGGTCAGCACCCACGAGTGGAACCCGGAGTTCGACATAGACTTATTTGAAGAAGAAGCGATTCTTCCGGACGACGTCACCCTCATCGACCGCCGCGGCTCGGATACCGACTGAACGCCAACCCTTTTACCAGCTCTGCCCCCTCTGCCCCCTGCCGGCAGAGGGCTTTTTTCTGTTCTGCCGTCCGGCCGGAAAGCCTGCGAGGCAGGCATGCCAGCGTCCTGCTTCTGTATGTATTCTTGGATGCTTCCGCTGGCCGGAGTCGGTGGCAGCGGCGGAAAGCGGGTCGCTTCACGGAAAAAAGGGGACGCCCGCCTCCCGGAAGCGGGCGGGTACCAGGCGCAGGCGGGACGCCCTGAAGAAAAAAGGAGCCACCGGCTTGAAATGGAGCCGGTGGACGACCGGAACACGCCGCTCGGCAGCCATTTTGAGACGGTCCACTCCGTGATTTGAGCCACCCCTGCCAACAACACAAACGGCAACTGACCGGCCGTATGCCACGCTGGAAAAAGAGCAGGGTATGCGGCTTTTCGGCGCGCCCTCGCCCGATGCGGCAGGCATGCCAGCGCCCTTCTTCCGCACCCATTTTTGGACGCTTATGGAGAGGATCGGCTGAAGGTTGTTGATCCTGTGTCCGTCGATTTAGTCCGGAGCGGTCACTCAGGTCGCTCGAGCGGTCACTCAGCCGCCAGGAGCGGTCTGACGGCGGACGAAAGCGGTCGCTCAGAGAAGAAAAGCAGTCATTCACCTCCTCAGCGGTCATTCAGAGGACCGCAGCGGTCGTTCCGCTCATCAAAACGGTCACTCAGTCGGAGCCGGCAGACACAAAGCCCCCTCCTCCTTTTCCCTCCTTTTTGCGAGAAGATGCTCCCCCGTTTTCGTCGAACGGCGTCCGCCGGCTGTTTCCCGGACATCGCATGAAGCCGCCGCCCCCCCTGTATGAAAACTTTCCTATCCTGCGAAAAAACCGCCCTCCCCATTCGGAAGGCGGCTTTGTTTCTTATTAAAATGGTCCCCAGCCGATAAAGTGAGCTGTCAGCAGGTAGACCATCCCGATCAGCGTCCACGCAATCAGCAGCGGGATGATGAATTTCGTCCACTTCCACCACGAGATGCCGGCTGCGGCGATCGTCGCCATGAAGTAGCCCGATGTCGGGAAGAGAATGTTGGAAATGCCATCGCCGAGCTGGAAAGCGAGGATCGCCGTCTGGCGCGTCGTCCCTACTAAGTCCGCAAGCGGAATCATGATCGGCATCGTGATCATCGCCTGTCCGCTTCCGGAAGGCACGAAGAAGTTAAAGAACCCTTGGCTTCCGAGCATGCCGAGTACGGTGATCGACTGCGGCAGCTGACTGACGACGGTCGAGAGGGCGAAAATAATTGTGTCGATGATCTGACTTTCTTCCATCACGACAGCCACACCACGGGCAATCCCGATGATCATCGCGCCCATCAGCACCTGGCGGAATCCATTATTGAAGGCTTCACTCAAGCCTTCGCCGGACAGCCCGGCGACGAGACCGACGACCACACCCATCGCAAGGAAGTACCCTGCCAGCTGCACGAAATCCCACTGGAAGGTGAGCACCCCGATAATCATGCCAAGGAACATGACGATCGCCGTGATGCCCGCTGCTTTCCCCCGTCTGGACAGGTTGACGGCTTCCGGCACACCGCCGCCAGCTTCCTCCAGCTCCCGACGGTCTGCTTCCACCAGCTCCGGATTCCGCTCAAGCTTTTTGGCGTAATACATCAAGAAAAGAATACCCGCGAGAATGATCGTCGACAGGACGAGCGCCCGGTAAAGCGCACCGGAATACATCGGCAGCTCCGCCAGTTCATGCGACAGCCCTACGGTACCCGGGTTCGTGATCGATCCAAGGAACCCACCCGACGTTGCAATCAGCGCAATACCGGCTGCCATCAGTTTATTGTAGCCGAGCTGAATCATCAGCGGAATCAGAATCGGCACGTACAGCAGACTCAATTCCGGTGTTCCGACAAAGGCCGCAATCGACGCGAACGCCGTGACGAGAATCGGAATGATGAGAATCCGGCGGTGCATGAAGGTCCGCGTCAGGCGGTCGACGCCGAAGTGGATCAGCCCCGCTGCCTGCATCACCATGAACACGCCGCCGATCATGAAGGTAAAGAACACAACTGCACTCGCATCAATCAGACCGTTTGGCACAGCCGTCAAAAACTCCATCAGCCCAATCGGTGCTGCGTCAATGAACTGGAAGGCTTCCGGGTCAATCATCTCCTGCCCGTCCGGTCCTTCCACCGTGCCGTATTCTCCGGCCGGAATGATATAGGAAAGGACACTCATCAGCGCAATCAGGCCGACCAGCAGCACGTAAATGTGCGGAAATTTAAATCTTGACGGAGCCACTTCCTCCTGCGGCTCGGACTCCCACTGCCTCTCCAGCTCTTCCTGTCGTTTTGCCATGTTATCGCTCTCCCCCATGTGAAAATGTAAGATCATAAACTTGTTCGCCGCGGCAGTAGACACTGCTCACACGCCCTTGAAACGAGGCTCCGATATACGGGGTTTCTTTATGTCTCTGGAACAAATCGTCTTCCTTCAATGTCCACGCTTCCTCAAGATCAAGCAGCGTGATGTCCGCCGGTCCTCCCGGTTCCAGCCGGCCACCATCAAGGTCAAAGCACGCTGCCGGTTTTGACGTCACCCAACTGATCACTTCCTCCAGCGGAAGCCCCCTGCGGTGCACGCCTTCCGTCAGCAGGACATCGATCGTCTGCTGGGCACCGGCGATGCCGCCCCAGCTCTCGAGCACGGTCCCTTCCTTTAACGAAAACGGAGCAGGGGAGTGATCCGAGCTGACGAGGTCCAGCACTCCGTTCTGCAGCGCCTGCCAGAGATGTTCCCGCTCCGCCGCATCCCGCAGCGGCGGGGCACATTTTGCTGTCGGACCGATCCGTGCTGCATCGTCGAGAGTGAAATATAAGTAGTGGGCGCAGGTCTCCGCGGTGACATTCACCCCGCGTGCCTTCGCCTCTGCGATCACGTTGACAGCATCCCCGCAGCTGACGTGGCAGATATGTACCGGACAGCCGGTCCATTCTGCATAAAGAAGGATCCGGCGCACGGCTTCTACCTCGGCTGCCTTCGGTCGCGTCTGTTCATACTCGTGCATCGACGTCTTCCCAGCTTCCGCGGCTCGTTTGGTCAGCCAGTGGATCAGCATATCCGACTCGGCGTGAACAGCCAGCCGGCTGCCGAGTGCTGCGATTTTCTCCATGCCGTACAGAAGCGTTTCATCTTCCGCATGCTCAAAGTCCGGCGTTCCTGCCCGCGACATGAACGCCTTGAAGCCGATGACGCCAGCTTCGTGCATCGCTTCCAGATCTGCCAGGTGCCCCGGCATCAGTGCTCCCCACCAATGCGTGCGGATCAGTGATTTCTCCGCGGCAATCGCCCGCTTCTCCTCCACTCTGGAGGCCGTCGCGGTCGGCGGCTTCGAGTTCAGCGGCATGTCGAACAGCGTTGTCACACCGCCGGCAGCCAGTGCCCGTGTTCCGGTTGTCATGCCTTCCCAGTCTGTACGTCCCGGCTCATTGATATGCACATGAACATCAATCAGTCCGGGAACGGCTGTCTTTCCCCGGCCGTCCTCGATCACGTCTCCCTCTGCCGTACCGGCTGCCTCGATGGATGCGATGCGCTCTCCCTGCATCACGATATCGCGCTCCTGCCAGCTTCCTTCATAGAAAAGTTGAATGTGCTGCAGTACTTTCTGCATCGCCCTGCCCCCCTGTTGTCTTGGATGCGTTCAGTTTATCGCCCCGCTGCTCGGACGGCATTGGGCATTGCGCACAATCAAAACAGGCAAAAACACACAATACGCACAATGAAATCAACGCACCGTGGATGGTTTCATCCAAACAAGAGGAAGACCCTGTGGCTGCCTCTTCAACAAAAGACCTTTTTCCTTCGTCTCCGAACAGCGGACGAATCCGCCGTCTCCTTTCTATGAAAACTTTTACATTCCTAACCAGCAAAAAGGACAGTGCGTCCGCCTGTACGCGGATCACACTGCCCTGCCGGGTTCTTTTTCCTTTCGGAGAAAGAGGTGTCACATTTCATGACACAGTTTTTCTATTTTTCTGTTTTTTCTTCTGCAGCTGCCTCCAGGCGCGCATGCAGATGCAGGGCAAGACGAAGTTCGAGGGAGGTCGCAGGCGCTTTGACATCCGTGCCGAGCAGGTCTTCGCATTTGCGCAGCCGGAACAGCACCGTATTCCGGTGGACGTGGAGCGCCTCGGCGGTCCGGGCAATATGTGTCTGCTGGGCCAGGTATTCCTGCAGCGTCTCCAGCAGTACCCTGCGCTCTTTTTCCTGATCGACCTGCAGAAGCGGCTGGAGCCGATGCTCTACGAAGGAACGCTGATTTTCATCGGGCACCATATTAAGGAGTTCCTGCATCCCTTTCGTGCGGCTCGTCTGAATAAAGGAGCCCTGATACAGCTGCAGTCCGGCGTGCAGCGCCTCGACCGCTTCCTGCCACGTTTTCGATAATTCCACCAGCTGATACGCAGCGTGGCCGACGCCGAACGAGACATCGGCCTGCAGCTCCTGTCGGCAGAGCGTCTGCAGATCGGCCAGTCCGTCGGTGAACTGCTGCTCGACCTCCTCATGAAAAAAGTGAATCCCGACGAGCAGCACGAACAATTCCCCTTTCGAGAACAGGACGTGATGCGGAAACACTTCGGGCAGCAGCGCCTCCATATAGTCATACACATCGTTCTTCCGCTCATAGAGCACCCGCTCACTGACCGTCGTTCCACTCGTATCCACCTGCGCCGCTGCCGTTAAGTACAGCGTATCCTCTTCCAGGCCGTAAAACTTCCCCCTCGATAGAATTTCCGCATTCGTCTGAAAGCTCCCTTCCAGCACGTCGTTGAAAAACGCGTTCCGCATCATGCGCTCATGCTGGTGCACCGCCTGCTGTTTCATGAGTTCGAAGGAAATGACGTTGGCCGCCTGGGATAAAAACAACGCAGACCCATGATCAGACGGCAGCTCTCCTTCGACAATGAAAAGCCCACTGCGCCGGCTTCCGACTTGAATCGGATACGTCGAATAGAGCCTGCCGCTTTCCGACCGGCGTACGGCCAGCTGCTGCTGTCCTTCCAGTGGCCGCAGCCGGACCCAGTCCTCCTGATTGGCTTCCTTCTTCGTATAAAGAACTGCGCCGCGGTGATCCATTAAGGAAATGCTGCGGCGGACTTTTTTCTCGATTTCACGCATGACAATCGTCAGGCCGTCTTCCTGATGCAGCAGCCGGCTGAGGCGCTCGTGGAAATCTTTGGACTCCTGGAGTTCGGTTTCTTTGCTCTGCAGGATCAAGGCCAGCGTCTCATGGACCAGGTCCCCGAGCGCCGTTTCTTCGCTCAATTCCAGCAGCGGCAGCCCGTGCTCCTCCGCTGCCTCCACCGCTTCCTGCGGCAGTGCCTGCAGGAAGCGGCCCGGCTTCAGACCGAGGCCCGCACAGCCGATCCGGGCCATCGCAGCAATCAGTTTCGGCAGACGTTCCGGTTCTTCTTTCATCGAATACCCGGTCGTCAAAAGAAGCTGCCCTTCTTTTAAGTACCGTTCAATGTCCGGAGCGTCCATCATGTTGACGGACTGTACCGGAGTATCCAGCCCCCGCCGGCCGGCGCGCACCCGTGCTGTACGCAGGGCCGACTGCTGCTGCAGTTCAGATAACAGCATCTTCTATCCCTCCTGTCAGATAATCTCCGCCGCCGCTGTTTCCGGCGTCTTCGTCTTCTCCCATTATGTCCGACAACCTGCGGGAGTGATTGAGCATGATTATACAATATCACCGCACTCATTGTACAATCTGCCTAATGCTTTTTTCTGGTGTTCTGGTAGCATGAGAGACATTCAACGTCTATTCAGGAGGGGTGCACGTGCTGAAAACAAAAGAAAACATCCACGAAAAACTCAACTGGCTCGCCACCTTCAGCGATCCCGGCGAAGGAATCACCCGGCTGCTCTTTACAAAAACGTGGCAGCAGGCGCGGGAGGCGCTGCAAGCGTATATGGAGGAACTCGGTTTTGACGTACGCGGGGATGCCGCCGGGAACCTGTACGGCCGTATTCCCGGCCGAAGTCCACGCGTCGTCATGACCGGCTCGCATCTGGACAGCGTCCGCTCCGGCGGCCGCTACGACGGCGCCTACGGCGTTCTCGCCGCCATCCACGCGGTCTACCATACGTGGTGCCTGCACGGCACACCAGAAAAAACCATGGAGGTCGTTGTCTTCAGTGAAGAAGAGGGCAGCCGGTTTCCTTACGCCTACCTCGGCTCCCGCTATGTGACCGGTCAAGTAGATCCAGAACGGCTGGAGAACGCCGCAGACGGTGCAGGTGTCACCATCGACGCGGCGCGGATCGAAGCCGGTATCACAGAGGCGTGGGACGACACCCCGAGAACGGACATCGACCAGTTTCTTGAAATCCATATCGAGCAGGGCCGGCAGCTCGAGGCTGCCGGCGAGTCGATAGGGATTGTCGATGCAATCGTCGGACAGCAGCGGTTTTATTTCACGGTGTCCGGCCAGGCGAATCACGCCGGTACAACGCCGATGCCGCTTCGGGCTGATGCGATGGAAGCGGCAGCGGCCATGATCCATCGACTACTGGAGGAAACGCGCCGACGCGGTGATCCGCTGGTAGCCACCGTCGGCCAGCTGGACGCTTCCCCTGGGTCGGTCAACGTGATCCCCGGCAGCGTCACCTTCTCCCTCGACGTCCGTCATCCGGATGACGAGGCGCTGCAGGCAGCTGTAGCAGCCGTCTCCGGTATCTGCCGGGATACGGCCGAAGCGTACGGCGTCTCCCTGCACATCGATCCGTTCATGACGATCGATGCCGTACCTATGTCTCAGGCGATGTGCCATGACCTCGATCACATCTGTTCCCGCGACGACATCGCCTATCGGCGCATGTACAGCGGCGCGGGCCATGATGCACAGGTAATGGGACGCCACTGCCCCTCCGCGCTGCTGTTCGTCCCCAGTACCGACGGCATCAGCCACAACCCGAAGGAGTACACCGAACCCCAGTACCTCGATGAAGGCATCACCGTCATGCAAGAGGCCCTAACGATCTGGGCATACAAGGAGGAATCATCATGAATCGTTTCATCCCACCACGCCGGACTATCATGACGCCCGGCCCCGTCGAAGCCGATCCTCGCGTCCTGCAGGCAATGAGCAGTCCCATTGTCGGTCAGTTCGACCCTGCTTTCACCGATTTGATGAATGAAACCATGACGCTGACCCGACGCCTCTTTCATTCAGACAACCACTGGGCCTTTCCGATCGACGGGACGTCCCGCTCCGGCATGGAAGCGGTCATGGTCAGCCTGATCGAGCCGGGGGACCGTGTGCTCATTCCGATCTACGGCCGCTTCGGCTGGCTCCTCACCGAAATTGCCGACCGCTGCGGCGCGGAGATCATCACGATGGAAACCGAATGGGGCAGCGTCTTCGCGCCGGAGGACGTCATTGCCCGCATCGAGGAAGAACAGCCGAAAATCACGGCCATTGTCCACGGCGAAACGTCTACCGGCTGCCTGCAGCCGCTCGAAGAGATCGGCCGTGCCGTCCGCAGTCAGGGGGGACTCTTCCTCGTCGATGCTGTCGCCACGATCGGCGGCGTTGCTTTTCACATGGATGACTGGCACGTCGATGCGGTCGTCGGCGGAACGCAGAAATGTATCTCCGGACCGTCTGGTTCTGCTCCTGTCTGCTACAACGACCGGGTGGAACGTACCCTGGCGCCACGAAGGCAGGTGGAGCGCGGCATCCGGGCAGAGGGAGATGAAGATGCCGCATCCGCGCCGATCCGCAGCAACTATTTTGACCTGACCCAGCTGCAGGATTACTGGAGCCCGCGCCGGCTGAATCATCATACGGAGGCGACGTCGATGCTGTATGCGTTGTATGAGTCGCTCCGGGTGGTGCACGAAGAGGGGCTGGAGGCGCGCTGGGACCGGCATCTCCTGCATGAGCGTGCGATTGTGGAGGGGATCCGGGCGATGGGGCTTGATCTCTACAACGATCATGCGAATAAGCTGCCGGTGGTGACGTGCATTCTTGTGCCGGACGGTGTGGAGGAAACGCCGGTACGGCAGATGATGCTGGAGGAATTCGGCGTGGAGATCGCTGCTTCCTTCGGGCCGCTCCAGGGACTGATCTGGCGCATTGGCGCGATGGGCTATTCGGCGCGGAAGGAAAACGTGTATCACGTCCTGTTTGCTTTTGAAGCCGCGCTCATGGCGCACGGCGCGTCGATTCATCCAGGTGCCGCTGTTCAGGCCGCCCGGCGCGTCTATGAAGACGCCCGCACGGCAGCCGCTGCTCCCAGCTGACAGAACAAAAGCGCAAAGCGCCTTTTGATCGGAACGGCGTGCGGAAGCGCTGCAAGCCTTTTGAGGGAAGAAGACGTTTTTGTTTCTTCCCGTGCAGCGCATGAAGCCGCCGTACCCCTGTACGAAAACGTATACTCCCTCTTTCTACTTTTTCAAAAGCGCAGTATCTTCATATATCTTCGAATTACTCTACCGGCCGTTTAAAATAAAGCTTTCTCACAAACTGTTTTTTTCATTTTTAGGATTATGTGGTAAATAAGGGTCCATCCGATGACTCATGGTTAAAAATACCAATTATTTCTCTGACCTATGGTCGCACATGTGGATCTCCACGCTGCTCACGGTGGTGTACCCTCCCACGTCT
>NZ_AUCK01000035.1 GCF_000429725.1 Alkalicoccus chagannorensis DSM 18086
TCAGAGATGATGAGGTAGATAGGTCTCGTGTGGACGCGTGGCGACACGTGAAGCTGAGAGATACTAATCGATCGAGGACTTAACCAAGTGATTTTGGACGCGGAAGACTAAGACACCGATCATGCACGATTCGCAGCGCGTTATCCAGTTTTGAGCGGACAGCTCAAGATTCAGCAGCAACAGCGGAGAGGTCACACCCGTTCCCATGCCGAACACGGAAGTTAAGCTCTCCAGCGCCGATGATAGTTGGGGGTTCTCCCCCTGCGAAAGTAGGACGCTGCTGGATACCGAAGGCCGTTGGGCCGCCCGGAAGGGCGGTGCAGCGGTCTTTTTTTTTAGTATAGGAATGTAGACGTTTTCATACAAGAAGACGGCGGCTTCCTGCGCTGCACGGGCAGAAAGAAAACCTCTTTCTTCCCTCGAAGAGCCTGCAAGGTCTATGTTCTCACCAAGGAAAACAGCACCTCCGTACAACGTAAACGTCCGTTCATCGAGACTAAAAGCAGCGCAGCGAAAGAAGGCAAAGCCGCCTGTTTGAAAAAAATCAGATAAGAAACCGGTTACATCGTTGGAAAGTGTGTTGTTCCGACAAAAAATGCGATATGATGAAAAGAGAGAAAGGGGACATAGATGATGCATTTTCATACAAAGAACGTACATTTTCCGAATAAAGAAAAAGCAGCAGAGGTGAGCAAGACGAAGCCGATTTATCAAACCTCCGCTTTTACATTCAAGGATTTTGAAGACATGGAACAGTATTTCGAAGGCGAAAAATCGTATCTTTATACAAGAATGGGGAATCCTAACAGTGATGACCTCGGCCGCGGTGCTGCGGAACTGGAAGGGGCGGAAATGGGTGCTGCTTCCGCATCTGGTCTTGCTGCGATCCTCTCCGGAGTGCTTGCGGCCGCGAAACAGGGCGACCACATTATTGCGACCCAGGACTTATATGGTGGAACGTATTCCTTGTTCGCCAACGACTTGAAGGACTTCGGTATCGAGGTTTCCTTTGTCGATATGGAAGACCGAGAAGCTGTAGAGCAGGCGTTTCAGGAAAACACGGTTCTTCTGTATTCCGAATCGATTACGAATCCACTGCTGCGTGTGGAAGATATCGAGGGGCTTTCCCAAGTGGCAATGGCGCATGATGTCATGCTGATGATTGATAATACCTTCGCAACGCCGTACTTGATCCGCCCGCATGAAAAGGGAGCGGATATCGTGGCTCACAGTGCAACGAAATACATCGGCGGGCATAGTGATGTTACCGGGGGAGTTGTCACTGGTTCGGCCGAGATCATTCAAAAAGCGAAACAAAAAACGGCGATGCTCGGCAGCAGTATCAGCCCGTTTGAAGCATGGCTTGCTGTACGCGGCCTCAAAACGATGAGCGTCCGCATGCAGAAACAGTGCAGCAATGCAGCGGCACTCGCGGAAGCACTGGAACAGGAAGCGCTGATCAAAAAAGTGTATTATCCTAAAGCTGCTTCTCCAAATGGAAATGGTGCCGTCGTCACGATTGAACTTGGAGACCAGCTGGATGCTGGAAGCTTCTCCAAACATCTCGGATGGATCAAAGTAGTTCCGACCCTTGCCGGTCTGGAGACGTCAGTGACGTATCCAAAAACGACGTCCCACCGTCCCCTCAGTGAAGAGGATCGTCAGAAGCTCGGGGTGACAGATCGTACGATCCGGATCTCGGTTGGTATTGAAGATGAGCGGGATATCATCGACGGATTCCGAAAGGCGCTGGCAGAAACGCCGACAGCAACATCCACATCCTGATCGGATGATCGATCTTTCACGTTCCCTCTCTGGGGACCGAAGTCGGTCTGCGGGAACACATACTCTTCCAAATCGATTTGGGAGACCGTCTCATGTATTTGTGAGGCGGTCTCCCTTTCTGCGTCCTTGACATCGAAACTTCCTCGCAGAAAGGCAATCCCCCTTCTGGTCTCTGCCGGGAGCAGCAGCGTTTTGTGAAGGATGTCCGAACAAAACGGGTACTGAGAACGAAGGTGGCCGGCTTCGTAAACCGCGCAGGAAACGTTGAGCATCCGTTTTGCTGCGCAGCTTCGTAACGACATACGCTGTTCCGATCGACGAACGCTTCGTGCTTGAAGACATCGAACAGCTATGCGGTAATCAATACGGCTTTCTTTCCCCCCTTCGGATTGATATAATATAACTCGTTGAAACTAAATGAGAACGGATGAGCTGATGATGAATGAGTTTGACTGGATCCGATCCATTCAGCCGGACCACATACGGCGGGATACCGTCCGCTGTGCGATAGGAGACGACGCTGCGGTAACTGCTGGGACGAACCCGATGGATACCGTGTATGCTGTGGATACGATGGTCGAAGGAGTGCACTTTACGAAGGAGACGATGCCTGTCGATGCTGTCGGATGGAAAGCACTCGCTGCGAATGTCAGCGATCTTGCAGCGATGGGAGCGGAACCTCTTTATTATTTAGTATCGATTGCAGTCCCGAAAGAAGGCTGGACGCAGGAAGAAACAACCATATTGTATGACGGGATGAAGAAACTCGCGGAACAGGAGAACATGGACCTGATCGGCGGCGATACCGTTTCGACTAAAGATAAACTCGTCCTTACCATCACTGTTATTGGACGCGTGGAACAGGGGAGAGCACTGCTTCGTTCATTGGCACGAACCGGTGACGTTGTTTTTCTGACTGGAGCGGTAGGATTCTCCGCGAAAGGCTTAAAACGCCTGCTTCAAGAAGGCAGCAGGGCGTGGGGGCCCGAACGTGACATTCAGTCGCATCAGTATCCGGTGCCGCATACAGCGGCAGGCCGAAAACTCACTGCAGCAGGTATTCGTGCCGCCGTGAACGATGTAAGCGACGGGATCGGCAGAGAAGCGGCGGAAATCGCGGAAGCCAGCGGATGCAGTCTTCACCTGGAGTGGGACAAACTCCCTGAGCTGAGCCAGTTCAACGAAGCATCAGAAGAAGAACAGGAAGCGTGGCTCCTTTACGGAGGGGAAGATTTTTGTCTGCTCGGTACGATGAGCCGTGAGGACTGGGAGCTAATCGGCAGTCCAGACTGGAAGGTCGTAGGGGAAGTGAAAGAAGGAAGCGGTGTCTATTTGAGACGAGACGGGGAGAACAGGCTTCTGGAAAACAGCGGCTATTCCCATTTTTGACCAAGCTGGGCGGAGCGATCACAGGGTAACTGCGCTTCGGGTTGGACCTGGAAGGTGATCTTCTGATAGCCGGGGTGGTTTTCGGGACGGCTTCTCCAGTCATAGCAGTCCGATCGAATGCAACCGAGGGACAGCAGAGCTTTTCTCTGCGGCAGGCGACGAACATGGAAGCGGCAGCACTCTTGCATCAGCCGTTGAATAAAGCCTTTTGTGATAGGATGGAAAATGATGAAAACTTGGCATACTACGAGCGAAGAAGAAACGAACCTGCTTGCGGGAGCACTGGCTGCCGTGTTGAGGCAGGGTGATACGGTAGCACTTAGCGGTGATCTCGGTGCTGGTAAAACGACCTTCACAAAAGCGGTGGCGTCCGCTTTCGGAGTGGAGGGGAACGTGAATAGTCCGACCTTCACCATCATGAAAGAATACGAAGGCAGGCTGCCGTTTTATCACATGGACGCCTACCGTCTGGAAGACAGCATGGAAGAGCTGGGACTGGAAGAATACCTGGACGCGGGCGTGCTCATCATCGAATGGCCGGAAATGCTGGAAGAGCAGCTGCCTTCTGATCATGTTTATGTGACAATCCGATATACCGGCCCGGCAGAAAGATCAATCGATGTCCGTGCGTCAGGGCCCACGTCCCGGCAGCGGCTAAAGGAGTGGATAGACCTTGCGGATGCTTAGTATTGATACGTCGACCTACTGCCTCAGCGCTGCGCTGACGGAGGACCGGGAGCGGATCGCAGAAATCACGACCAACATCAAGAAGAATCATTCGCTGCGTCTGCAGCCGGCTGTCCGGACGCTGATGGAAGAGACGGGATGGAAAATGAAAGACCTCGAGGCAGTAGGGGTGACGGCCGGTCCCGGTTCCTACACGGGTGTCCGCATTGGAGTGACATCGGCGAAATCGTATGCCTGGGCCCTCGACATCCCTTTGTACGCGGTCTCTTCGCTGGAGCTGCTTTCCTACAGTGGACGAGGCTTTCACGGTCTCGTCTGTCCTTTCCTTGATGCTCGGCGGGGGAGAGTATTCACCGGCCTCTATGCATATGATGATGGACACATGCAGCAAGTGGAGGAAGACCGGAATACGTCCATGGAAGATTGGCTGGAGCGGCTGCAGCGGGAAGAAAAGCCGATTCTGTTCGTCAGTCCCGATGCGGATGTGTTCCGGAGTACGATCTGCGGCGCCCTGCCGGAGGCTTTCTTTACAGAGCGCGGGGATTATCACCCAGGTGTATCCATGATCCGCTATGCTGTTGAACGTCAGGAACCGGTGGATACGCACGCATTTGTTCCGAACTATACCAGATTGGCTGAGGCCGAAGCGAAATGGCGGGAACAGTATGGAAACTGATGCAGTTACAATCAGAATGATGCGTACCGATGATCTTGATGGTGTCATGGACGTTGAGCATGCCAGTTTTTCGACGGCCTGGACGAGAGAAGCGTTTTACCAGGAGCTGATAAAAAACCGCTTTGCCCATTATTTTATTGCTGAAACCACAGAACGTATTATCGGCTACTGCGGATTATGGGTGATTCACGGAGACTCTCATATTACGAATATTGCTGTGCATCCGGATTATCGGCGCAGAGGTGTTGGGGAAGGACTGCTGGAAGCTGTGATGGGAATGGCTGTTACGCTGGCAGCCGATACGCTCAGTCTCGAAGTCCGGGTATCCAACGAGGCAGCCCAGAAGATGTATCGAAAATTTGGATTTGAAAATGGAGGCATCCGACGCGGGTATTATACTGATAACCAGGAGGATGCTCTCGTCATGTGGGTGAAATTATGACTACGAGCCTGATTCTGGCGGTGGAAACAAGCTGTGATGAAACGGCAGCCGCCGTGATTCAAAATGGAAATGAGATACGAAGCAGTGTGATTGCTTCGCAGATGGAAAGTCATCAGCGGTTCGGCGGTGTGGTACCTGAAGTGGCATCGAGACATCACGTCGAGCAGATTACACTTGTCATGGAACAGGCGCTGGCAGAGGCAGACGTTTCTCCAGACGATCTGGATGCCGTTGCGGTTACGGAAGGACCGGGGCTGGTCGGGGCGCTTCTCGTCGGGATCAGCGCCGTGAAAGCGGCCGCCTTTGCCTGGGATCTTCCCGTCCTGCCAGTGCATCACATTGCAGGGCATATTTATGCCAACCACCTTGTAGAAGAACTGACCTTTCCACTGATGGCGCTGGTGGTCAGCGGGGGTCACACCGAACTGATATACATGGAGGATCATCATTCATACGAAAAACTTGGAGAGACGAGGGATGATGCTGTAGGGGAAGCGTATGATAAAGTGGCCCGCACGATTGGACTGCCTTATCCGGGCGGCCCGGAAATAGATAAACTGGCGGGCACAGCTGAACCGGAGCTGGCCCTTCCCCGCGCCTGGCTGGAAGAGGGGTCACTGGACTTCAGCTTCAGCGGGTTAAAGTCCGCCGTCATCAATACGCTGCATAATGCCGAACAGAAAGGCCGCACCGTAGATCCGGCGGTGCTCGCGGCCAGCTTTCAGGAAGCGGTATGTGATGTGCTCGTGACGAAAACGATGCAGGCGCTGGAGCAGCGCCCGGTTCGTCAACTCGTTGTTGCCGGCGGGGTAGCAGCGAACCAGGGGCTTCGAGCGGGGCTGGAAGAAGCTGCGGCAGGGCAGGAGTGGAAGCTCTCCATCCCTCCGCTTGCCCTTTGTACCGATAATGCGGCCATGATTGGGGCCGCAGCGCATCAGCAGTGGCTGAAGGGCCAAAAAGCGGATGACCGACTCAACGGCATGCCGGGACTGCCACTGCCGCTTACATCTTCCTCCTAAGGGCATATCCCCGGACGGCTTATACAAAGCACCATGTCTGCCTCTCCTTTTTCTTGCCGCGTCAGAAGCGAATTCTGGCGCGGCGTTATTTGTTTCTTCATAAGAAAGCATCAGCTGTCATACTAGGATGAAGGCGGCTTCGCGCGCTGCGCGGAAGGAAAGAACCTGTTCTTTCCTTCCATACGTGAAGCTCACGCCTTTCCGATCACATGCCGCTCCGTGCTTTTCGCCGTCGACGGAAGAAAGGTCTAGTGAACTGTCAATAGGACCATGCTCGGAAGTCCACAATTCTGTCCATAGATTGTGGATAATGTGGATAAACCGCTCTCATCTCTGCGGCTGAAGCATTTGACTTGTGCACATATTTTTTTGTTTTATCTGTGGATAATGTGCATAACTGGAGCGAAAAGCGTAGTATCAGCCACTTTTCTGTGTATAAGTCTGTGGGTTGTGTGGACAGTTGTCGAAAAAAGGACTATTATCGGTTGACAGTGGAAAAGTCAGAAAACGGCTTGAATCCCTTTGTAGTTATCCACAAGTAGAGGGGAATATCTCGGAGAAAGAAAGGCTGCTGGGGATGGATCCCGGTGTAAACGAGGAAAAAAGGACCGTCTCCGCGTGAAGGGAGACGGTCCTTTTTTCTTTAAATAGGGAGCTGCCGGCGGCGCTTTATTCTTCCTGCAGGGCTTCCCATTCTTCCATGAGTGCCATCATACGGTTCTGGACTTCCTCAAGAGACTGGTTCAGTTCCGCCGCTTGTTCGTGATCCTGAAAGACGGCCGGATCACAAAGCTTGTCTTCGATGCCGGTTTCTTCTTTTTCGGCTGATTCAATGGCTTCTTCCAGTTCTTCGATCCGGCGGAGGCGCTGTCGTTCTTCCCGCTGTCGTTCTTTGTTGCGGCGGAAATCATTTTTGCCTCCCGCTGCGGGTTCCGGCTCGGCGGCTGCGACGCTTTCTGCTTCGATTCTTGCAAGTTCTGCCTGTTCTGCCTTTTTGCCGGCATAGTAGTCATAATCCCCGAGGTAGCTGGTCAGCCCCTGTCCCTGCAGTTCCACGACGCGTGTGGCCATCCGGTTGACGAAGTAACGGTCGTGGGAGACGAAGATAATGGTCCCTGGATAATCAATGAGGGCATTTTCCAGTACTTCTTTACTGTCGAGGTCGAGGTGGTTCGTCGGCTCATCGAGAATCAGCAGGTTGGCTTTCTGCATCATCAGCTTTGCGAGTGCGAGCCTCGCTTTTTCCCCGCCGCTGAGGTCAAATACGTATTTGAGTACCTCTTCGCCGGTAAAGAGAAAATTTCCGAGAACCGTACGGATATCTTTTTCGTTCACATCCGGGTATTCATCCCAGAGCTCGTGAAGCACGGTTTTACGGCTGTTCAGTTCTGTCTGTTCCTGATCATAGTAGCCTATCGTCACGTTGCTTCCGGTCCGGATGTTCCCGGCAGAGGTCTGGAGACGCCCGGTGATGGCTTTTAAAAGTGTGGATTTCCCAGCACCGTTAGGACCGATCAGCGCGATGCTTTCTCCTCGGGTAACGTGCAGGGACGCCTGTTCAAGAAGGGGAGGCTGGTTCGCATACTGCAGAGCCACGTCCTCGAGCATCAGCACATCATTCCCGCTCTGCCGTTGAATGTCAAAACGGAAAGAAGCGGACTTGTCGTCTTCTGACGGGCGTTCCATCACATCCATCTTCTCGAGTTTTTTCCTCCGGCTTTTCGCCCGGTTGCTGGTCGACGCCCTGGCCAGGTTCCGTTGAATGAAGTCTTCCAGCTGCTTTCGTTCCTCCTGCTGCTTTTCAAACGCACTCATTTCCTGGTCAAATACTTTCGCTTTCTCCTCCAGATATCGAGAGTAATTTCCGTGGAAACGGCGGCTCCGCTGGAAGGAAAGCTCGTAGACGATCGTAACGACTTTATCCAGAAAGTAGCGGTCGTGGGAGACGATCAACACAGATCCCTCGTAACTGGATAAATACTGCTCCAGCCACGTTAGTGTATCGATATCGAGGTGGTTGGTCGGCTCGTCGAGAATGAGCAGATCAGGCCGGGATAACAGCAGTTTTCCGAGTGCCAGCCGCGTTTTCTGCCCGCCGCTGAGAGAGGATATGGGCGTATCGAAGTCGAACTGGGAAAAATGCAGCCCGTTCAGGATGGCGCGTATATCCGCTTCATACTGGAAGCCGCCGCGCTGTTGGAATTCCTGCTGCAGCGCATCGTACTCCTCGAGGATTTTTCCGTGGTCTCCCTCGGCCATCTGTGCTTCCAGACGACGGAGGTCCTGCTCCATCTTTCTAATGTCCTGAAACACCGTCAGCATCTCTTCCCAGATCGTTCGGTGGGAATCGAGTCCGCTGTCCTGTGCCAGGTAGCCGATCTGGACATCTTTCGGGATCATCAGCTGTCCTTCATCGTAATCCATTTCGCCGGTGAATACTTTCAGGAGCGTCGATTTGCCGGCACCGTTTCTTCCAACCAGCGCAATCCGTTCCCGCTGCTTGATTTCCATTTTCACATTCGCTAAGATTTGTTCAGAACCAAAATGTTTGGATAGTTGACTGCACTGTAATAATATCATGACGTTTCATCCTTCTCTATGTGAGTACCTCTCTTTAGTGTACATGACGGGAGGGAGCGTTAGCAAAGCATTATGCAGAAGGCTTGTGAATAGTGTACAATGAAGGATGGAAATGAGGTGCGAGAGTTGGATAATTTCACACATATCAATGAGCAGGGCAGAGCGAAAATGGTCGACATCAGCGAAAAAGAGACGACCACACGGACGGCCGCTGCTATCTCCAGTATTCAAGTCAATGAGGAAGTCTACACCCGGATCCGTGACGGTTCGATCAGCAAAGGAGATGTCCTGAGTGTCGCGCAGACCGCCGGTATCATGGCGGCGAAGCAGACATCGACCATTATCCCGATGTGTCACCCACTGCCGCTTTCCGGTGTGGATATTTCCTTTGAATGGAATGTGAAAGAGCAAACATATAGACTGATGATGACGGTAACCGCGAAGACGACTGGAAGGACAGGTGTGGAAATGGAAGCGCTCACAGCTGCCAGTGCCACAGCGCTGACGGTTTACGATATGTGCAAGGCTGTGGATAAGGAGATGGTCATCGGACCGACTTATCTGCTGGATAAAACAGGGGGCAAGAGCGGGGATTACCACCGCGGAGAAAGGAGCAGTCAACATGTCGATGGAAATTGATCAGGCGAAAATACCGCAGGCTACTGCGAAACGACTTCCATTATATTATCGTTTTCTCGAGGGACTACAGACTTCCGGTAAGAACCGGGTCTCCTCTTCCGAACTGAGTGAAGCAGTGAAGGTGGATTCCGCTACGATCCGGCGGGATTTCTCCTATTTTGGTGCCCTCGGTAAAAAGGGGTATGGATACAACGTCAGTTACCTGCTTTCCTTCTTCCGCAAGACGCTGGACCAGGATGAGCTGACGCAGGTGGCGCTCATCGGTGTCGGGAACCTTGGTACAGCGTTTCTGAAATACAACTTCAGTAAAAGCAACAATACCCGCATTGAAATGGCTTTCGATGTGGAGGAGTCCATCGTCGGAGAAATGGTCGGTGAGGTGCCGGTTCATCATTTCCGTGATCTCGAGAAGCACCTGGAAGGGCATATTGAAGTAGCCATCCTGACCGTGCCGGCCCAGCAGGCGCAGCCGATTGCAGAGGAGCTTGTCGAAGCCGGCATTAAAGGAATTTTAAACTTCACACCGGCACGGTTATCTCTGCCGGAACATATCCGTGTTCATCACATTGATCTTTCCGTGGAGCTGCAGTCCCTTATTTATTTCATGAAGCACTACCCAATTCAACCGGAAGAAGGAACGGATAAGAACTCCTGATTCTTCTTTCCACGACTGCCGCAGGGGAAGCTCTTTGTTCCGGCAGGCGGGGCACTGCCGGTCTCGATGCCGATAGGGAAAGGGCGTCTCAAGACTTCATGAGACGCTCTTTTTTCACTTCTGGAAAGGACTCGTAAAACGCCGAATGCTTTGCGTCTTCTTTGGAAATGCGCTGCTTGTGTGATGCGTACTTGCATACCGGCGTCCTGCAATAGGCTTGGGAGAGAGGAACAACGAGGACGAGAGGGGACAGGAAGCGGATGGCGAAAATACCGCAGAAATGGCTTGTTGTCATTTCTGTTCTGCTGGGAACATTTACAATCATCTTGAATAACAGCATGCTCAACCCGGCCATTCCGCACTTCATGGCGGTCTTCGATGCTGATGCTGTAGCAGCCGGCTGGATTATTACGATCTTCATGGTAGCCATGGGGATGACGATGCCGCTCACCGGCTACCTCGGTGATAAGTTTGGCAAAAAGCAGCTGTATTTAACAGGCCTTGGCGTCTTTCTGGCAGGATCGGTGCTTGGTTCATTTGCATGGGACCTGCCATCCATCATTGCCTTCCGGGGTCTGCAGGGAATCGGCGGAGGGATGATTATGCCGCTGTCTCTTGCGCTTATTTTTGAAGTGTTTCCGAAAGAAGAGCGGGGTCTGGCAACGGGGACGTGGGGCATTGCAGCCATGGTCGCGCCGACAATCGGACCCACGCTCGGTGGACTGGTTGTCGAATTCGCGGCGTGGCAGTGGCTGTTTCTATTTAATCTTCCGACGGGGATTCTCGGCCTGGTATTCTCGTGGTATGTGCTGAAGCAGACGAAACCGGACCCATCGATCCGTTTTGACTTGAGAGGGTTTGTCTTTATCACTCTGGGCGTAGGATCCGTGCTGGCCGCTCTGGGCCGGATGACCGAGCTGGCGCAGTTCAGCAACCCGTTCAACCTGATGCTTGTTCTTTTCGGGGCCGCATGCATCGCACTCTTCATACGAACGGAATTACGAGTAGAACAGCCGCTTCTCGACTTGTCGATTTTCAAAGCAAAAGCCTACACCTTCAGTGTCTGGGTGGCTGCGATTCATTCGATCAGCCTGTTCGGCGGCATTTTTCTGCTGCCGCTGCTGATTCAGAACGTTTACGGATACGGTGCGGTCATGACGGGAATTGCATTTCTGCCGGCAGCGATGCTGGCTGGTATCTTCATGACCATCGGAGGGCGCTGGCTCGACAAGGCCGGACCCGCGTGGACCGTTACCCTGGGCTTGACTTTGATGGCGGTCGGGACGGCTGCTCTAGGCTTTATGGAAATGGGGACAGCATTATGGATCGTCATTGCAGTGAACGCCCTCCGCGGTATCGGCATGGGACTGAGTCAAATGCCGGCGACGACCGCCGGCATGAATGCGATTCCGGAAGCTTTTGTATCCAGAGGATCCGCGGTGAATAACGTGATTCGTCAGATGAGTTCTTCTCTCGGAATCGTGTTTGTCTCCATTTATTTTGAAGTACGGCGCGCGCAGCTGATGGCAGCAAACGGGGGAGCGGTCGAAGAAGCTTCTCTTGCGGCAATTAATGAAGGGTTTTTAGTCATTGCCGTATTGAGTTTTCTGTCCATCCCTGCCGGTATTCTCATCGGAAGAGAACACCGGCGGCTGCAGAAGGCCGAATCGGACTAATATTCCACAGGAACACGCCGGAAGCAGCTGCTTCCGGCGTGTTGTGCGTCGATAAAAGTGCCGCAGTTCTCATCAGAAAAAACGGGGGACGGGAACCGCTGCGAAAAGACGACGTGTGTTCCCTCTCTTCTAGAAGTCCTGCCGCCGATACATGCCTGCTGTTACTGGGAAGAAGCAGCATGAAGTCCTTCCGTCGAGGCACGGACCCGCCGCTGCAGTTCTGAGACTTCTTCCTGAATCCCTTCCACTTCCTGAAACTGTGCTTCCACAGCACTGCTGGCTTGTTCAATCAAATGCGACTGCGATTCAGCTTTGGAGGCCTCACTGGACATCGCACCGGCAATTTCTGAGCTGGAGGCGGAAACTGCCGAAGCAGCCTCCTGAATCTGCTTCAGTTCGCCGGTGTTGTTCACGATGGTCTGAATAATGTGATCAAAGCGGTGGCGCATGTTTTCGATCTGCTGGGCACTTTCTTTCATGTCTTCCGTATCTTCTTCGGTATGACGGCTCGACGTATGAACCTGGTCCACGACCTTGTTTACGGTGGCGGTGATCTCTTTCGTGGATGCCAGGGAGCGTTCAGCCAGCTTTCGTACCTCGTCGGCCACAACGGCAAAGCCTTTTCCATGTTCCCCGGCTCTCGCTGCTTCTATCGAGGCATTCAGTGCGAGCAGATTCGTCTGCTCTGAAATATCGTTGATGAGATGGACAACGCTGCGGATCTCTTTCACTTCTTCAGCAAATTGATTCATCATCTGCCGGGTATGATCCGCTTTCTCCGTGAGGTGCTGAATAATCGAAGCGATCCGCTGAATGTCCGCTTTTCCCTTATCGGTCTCCGATTCGAGATTCAAAAACGTGGTGGAGGCTGCGGCAAGTTTCTCGGTCATGTCCTGGATGTTCTGATCGACCGCTTCTGTCGTACTCAACGTTTCCTGAAAGGTCGAGAGCTGCGCGTGGGAATGATCGGAAACCTGGCTTGTCAGCTCATTGATGGCGCTTGTCTTTTCGGTAAGTGCCTGTACGCGGCTGGACACGTGATCAGCTGTGTTCTCGACGGTGTCGATCTGCTGCTCCATCGATGTTTCAGAAGCAGTGATGTTGTAAAACAGCGTATTCAGTCGATGACCTAATTCCGCAATTTCGTCTGAACCTTTCATGTTGCAGCGGATCTCCCGTTCGCCCTCTTCGAACCGGTCGATTTTCTTCAGCATCGACCGGAGCGGGCGGATGACGAACATGTTCAGGAGATAATACAGCAGCAGCGTCGTAATGATGATGTTCATGGAGGCGTTCAGCCACACACCTAAGAGGCCTAAATCAACCCCGACCTGTTCAATCAGCTGCAGGAGAAAATTTGATATCGTCGTGTTCACGAGAAGAACCACGACGATAGATGCAATAAAGCGGAAGGTTAAGCTTTTCCAAAATGTCATATGTATCTCCTTTGTCTACTAGTTGATGGTTGTTGTAAATAGAGCTATTCAAGCATACCGGTTTTCCCAAGGTGAGAAACGTTGTGCAGAATAGCATTACTAACATATCATAACGAAAGACTCATATCTATCGATGGTGACCTATTCACGTAAGGTATGTAGTGAGTCATGCTGGATAACCGGTAATTAGATAGAATGGGGATCTTTTACACAAGAAGGGAGTGATACTCCCATTCCCATTCAGCCGCAGACGGATACACTCCATTGTCGATCGACAGGGCTGTTCATATCAAAAAAAGCCGGACACGATCAGCATCATGTCCGGCTTTCTATGCAAAATGGTTCTGTTGTTTCACAGAACGTTCTTCGCTCTTCTTCAGGAGTCCTTTTTATCATTGTCCTGCTGGGGAGCCATGCTTAAAAACTTGAACGCCAGCAGAAAATCAAAGGCAGCGAAGGCCATGAGAATAATGGTGATCGCATCCCACCCTGCTGTCTGACCAGCCGATTGGATGGCAAGAATCAGAAAGAGCGTCCCCATAAACAAAAAGAGAAATCCGTTCGCGCGGGGAGACCGGCTCATAAAAACAACCCTCCCAGAATAAATTGCAGTGACTGTTCCATTTCTTCCATCTGTTCCATCAAGTCCTGCAGCTGTTCACCGAAGATGACCTGCACGAGCATGACGAACGAGTTGATGCCGACATGAGCAATAATCGGAACGATGATCCGCTTCGTCTTCACGTAGAGCCAGGCGAAGACAACCCCCATGGCGAGATAAACGAGCAGGTGCTCAAAGTCGAAGTGGATGATGGCAAAAATAAATCCACTGGAAAGCGCAGCAATCCAGAAGCCGAATCGTTTGAACAGCGCACCGAAAATCACCATACGAAAGACGATTTCTTCGACGACGGGTCCTAAAACGGAGACGACGACAATGGTAAATGGTGCAGCCATCGCCATATCCACTATCATTTCGGTATTTTCCGAACCGGGTTCAATACCGAATGCAAAGGTTTCGATTAACGCAGCGGCATACTGGGCGGCAAAAGCAAGAAAAATACCGATCACCGACCAGAGGATCGTCGTCGGAATGTCGGCACGCCCCTCGCGGAGTGCTGGAACGGACCCTGCTTTCCATGCAAGCAGGGAAATGACGATAAAACCAATGGTGAAACCGATCGATATGGAAAGCCCGGACATCTGCTCCATCGTGCCTTCGTATCCCAATGCCATCAGCAGTGGCATGATCACCACCGGAGAAAGCTGCATCGCTGCAAAGGCAGCGAGAATAAACCAGTAAAACTTATTCAATGTTTCATCGCTCCTCACTAAATAAATAGGTGCGTAACAGTCATTATTGTATCATAACTACTGCTGCGGTATCCTGTAAAACAATTTGGGAATGGAAAGGAAGCGTTTCAAAAGAAAGAAAAAAGGGCACAAGTAGAAAGGTGCCCTGAAGGAGAATAAAAATTTTCAGCAAAAGGGTTGCAAAATAAATAGGCGTTGATTATTATAATAATTGTGTTAGCACTCATGATGAACGAGTGCTAATAAGATTACTTATTCACAGTGCGCTCCGGCGTACTCCAATATTGAAGGAGGGTGTTTTCCTTGTTAAAGCCATTAGGAGATCGTATCGTCATTGAAGTTATCGAGCAGGAAGAGAAGACTTCCAGCGGGATTGTTCTACCGGATTCGGCAAAAGAGAAGCCGCAGGAAGGAAAAGTCGTTGCTGTCGGCGGCGGACGTGTCACAGAAAGCGGTGAGCGTGTTGCCCCGGAAATCAAGCAGGATGAGCGCGTGCTCTTCTCGAAGTATGCCGGTACAGATGTTAAGTACGAAGGCAAGGAACTGCTGATCCTTCGCGAGAGTGATGTGCTCGCAGTTATCGAATAATAACGAATAGAGACGAAGAAATTTTGATTCTACTACTATGGAGGTTGATGTGAGATGCCAAAGGATATTAAGTTTCGCGAAGACGGACGCCGTGCGATGATGCGCGGGGTGGACCGCCTTGCAGATACAGTAAAAGTGACACTTGGACCACGTGGACGTAACGTCGTGCTCGAGAAGAAGTTCGGTTCCCCGCTGATCACCAACGACGGTGTTACTATTGCGAAGGAAATTGAACTGGAAGACAACTTTGAGAACATGGGCGCCCAGCTCGTATCAGAAGTTGCTTCCAAGACAAATGATATCGCTGGTGACGGTACAACAACGGCAACAGTGCTCGCCCAGTCGATGATCAAAGAAGGACTCAAGAACGTGACGTCTGGTGCGAATCCGATGGTCATCCGACGCGGCATTGAAAAAGCGACCGATGCAGCACTGGAAGAACTCAAGAAAATCTCGAATCCAATCGAAGGCCGCGAGTCCATCTCTCAAGTTGCTTCCATTTCATCCTCGGATGACACGGTCGGTCAGCTGATCGCTGAAGCAATGGAGCGTGTCGGCAACGACGGCGTTATCACAGTAGAAGAGTCCAAAGGGTTTTCCACAGAGCTTGAAGTCGTGGAAGGTATGCAGTTCGACCGTGGGTACTCTTCGCCTTACATGGTGACCGATTCCGATAAGATGGAAGCGGTACTGGAGAACCCGTATGTTCTCGTTACAGACAAAAAAATCGGAAACATCCAGGAAGTACTGCCGGTACTGGAGCAGGTTGTCCAGCAGTCCAAGCCGATCCTGATCATTGCCGAAGACGTGGAAGGCGAAGCGCTCGCAACACTCGTTGTCAATAAGCTCCGCGGCACGTTCAACGCAGTAGCAGTGAAAGCACCAGGCTTTGGTGACCGTCGTAAAGCGATGCTGGAAGATATCGCTACACTGACCGGCGCGGAAGTGATTACAGAGGACCTCGGATTTGATCTGAAGTCAACTGAAATTACCCAGCTCGGCCGCGCATCGAAAATCGTCGTAACGAAAGATCACACAACGATTGTCGAAGGAAACGGCGAGGCTGCGAAAATCTCGGACCGTGTCAACCAGATCCGATCCCAGATCGAAGAAACAACATCTGATTTCGACCGCGAAAAACTGCAGGAGCGCCTGGCGAAGCTTGCAGGCGGTGTCGCAGTGGTCAAAGTCGGCGCAGCGACAGAAACAGAAATGAAAGAGAAGAAGCTGCGTATCGAAGACGCCCTGAACTCGACGCGGGCAGCGGTGGAAGAAGGTATCGTTGCAGGTGGTGGTACAGCACTCATCAACGTACTCTCAGCCATTAAAGACCTGGAGCTTGAAGGGGACGAAGCAACTGGTGCGAACATCGTCTTCCGTGCACTGGAAGAGCCGGTACGCCAGATTGCAGAAAACGCTGGTCTCGAAGGCTCTGTCATTGTCGAGAAGCTCAAAGGCGAAGCAGTCGGAATCGGCTTCAACGCAGCATCAAACAAATACGAGAACATGGTGGAAAGCGGTATCGTCGACCCAACCAAGGTGACGCGCTCTGCTCTGCAGAACGCAGCATCCGTATCCGCGATGTTCCTCACAACAGAAGCTGTCGTTGCCGACCTGCCGGAAGAAGACGGCGGCGGTGCCGGCGGCGGCATGCCGGACATGGGCGGCATGGGCGGTATGGGCGGCATGATGTAATAGGGTCGTAAAACCCTTGCCACATCAGCGTTCAACCGCTGAAACACGCTACATGTTCCTATTATTGTTCATGTTAGAGTAATAAGCTTTCAGATAGACCACTCATCAAGGGTTCCTTGATGAGTGGTCTTTTTACGTTCGGAGTTAAGATGCCCCGGCAGCATGACGGCCGCTTCGCGCTCCGGGAGAACGAAGAACCTGTTGTTCTATTGGAACTTCTTATGCCACAGCAGCGTAGGTGGTACGAAAGGAAGGTGAATGTATGCAGCAACGAAAACCGAAACAAAGCATGACCCGTACTACGCTGCAAAGGCTGCCGATGCTGTTGGTATCGCTTTTCTTTTCGGTTCTATCGTTTTTTTGCTCATCGTCTGGCAGGACCTGCCCTGTTTGTTCTATTATCGGTGCTCGAGAGGTTTCCACATCGTCACAATTATCCGATTCCAATTACCTGGTTCTATCTTCCCTTTGGGTGGACTGCCGGCACCATGTTGATAGGAAGTCTCCTCCCAATTGTTATGGCCTTTATTCACTTTTCAAAAATAAATTATCGGTAACGCTTTCATTCTATCAACCATAGTACTTATCCAAATATAAGAGAAAAGTGTCATGAAATCATTCAATCAAGTCGCCTCTCTGCCGATATTACTATCGGGACATGAGTTACAGAAAAAGGGGAGACGACGTCATGACAAAATCCATACGAACAAAGCTTTTAGGCTTCATTCCAATCATGATGATAGTGGTGCTGCTGGTGACAGCGGTCAGCTATATGTTTGCAAGAGGGCAGATCGAGGGACAGATCGAGGACCGTCTGATGCATCAGGCAGGAGAAACGGCACGGGACATGGATCAGACGTTAACCGAACATGCCCGGATCGGCGAATCGCTTGCCGAGATGACTGGGACCTATGGGCCGGAGATGAGCGAAGCGGAGATGGCAGAGGTGCAGGCCAGGCTCGTTCAGATGAATGCTTCCACGTTCGGCGTGGGGATCTGGTTTGAGCCATTCGCTTACGATGAAGAAACGGAGTATGTCGGTCCCTACAGCTATGAAGACGGAGAGGACGTTGTCTTTACAGATGAGTATGAGGACGCCGACTACGACTATCCTTCCCATGACTGGTATAACGCTGGCGTGGAAGCGGAACAGACAGCCTGGACAGCGCCTTATTACGACGAGGCGCTCGATACGGTGCTAGTGACGGTCAGCACGCCATTTTATGAAGAAGATGGAGAACTCGGCGGCGTGATTTCAAGCGATATGGACGCCGGATCCTTGCAGCAGATGGCGGAGGAGCTCCAGGTGGGTGAGAACGGCTGGGCGTTTCTGATGGATGATACAGGAGCATTCCTTGCCCATCCAGAGGCGGAGGCGTTATCCGATGATGCTGTCCTGGAGGGAATCAGCGGCGGTTTTGATGAAGCGGGCTCTACTTCGGCAGGGTTTGCAGAGGGAGAAGCGATTGTTTCTCACGTGCCGTTGAACGAGAACGGATGGACACTCGGACTGGTGCTCCCGGAGTCGGAAGTCTATGCGGGAGTAAACGCGCTGCTTCGAAATCTAGCGCTGATCGCCGGAGTGCTGATTCTGCTGACTGCCGGCATCATGTATTACGTTTCCGGCCGGATCACTAAGCCGATCCTCGCTTTAAACGACGAAGTGAAACATGTCGCGGAAGGGGATTTATCGAGACATCTGACCCCGACTTCCTCCGACGAAACCGGTCAGCTGACCGATAGTTTCAATACGATGGTGATGAACCTCCGGAACTTGACTGGTTCGGTCAGGGATTCCGTGAATACTTCTGCGGATGCTGTGGAGCAGCTCAGTGCGGTCTCGGAAGAAACGATGGCTTCTAGTGAAGAGATCAGTCGGGCGGTGCAGGATGTGGCCGACGGAGCGTCGAGTGCTTCTTCATCTGCAGAAGATGCCCACACCAGAACGAATGAACTTTCCGGCCAATTGACGGCCCTTGCGGCGGTCACCTCTTCGCTGCATGAGCAGGCAGAAGAGGTACAGCGGTCGAACCAGGCCGGGATGGAGCAGACGCCGGAGCTGCAGGCTAAAACGAAGGAAACGAATGAACGGATCCGCCGGGTGGAGGACATTGTGGAGAATTTATCCGGACGGATGGGGGAAATCTCCAACGTGATTACGACCATCAGCTCCGTCGCAGAGCAGACCAATCTGCTCGCGTTGAATGCCTCGATTGAAGCGGCAAGAGCAGGAGAACACGGAAAAGGGTTCGCCGTCGTCGCTGATGAGGTACGTAAACTCGCAGAAGAAACATCTAATGCCGCAGGCAGCATCCGGACGTCCATGGTGGATATACAGGAACAAACCGCGGATGCAGCGGGGCACATGAATGATGTACGCGCCTTATCTGAAGAACAATATGCCATGACAGAAACCGCGGTAGCTTCGTTTGAAGATATCGCAGAGCGGAACCAGGATATGAGCACGATGGTCGCTCAGATGAACGAAGACATCGGCAGGATCGACCGATACAAAGAAGATGTGGTCGCCTCGATTGCGCATATCGCAGCCGTAATCGAACAGAGTGCGGCAGCTTCAGAGGAAGTCAGTGCTTCAGCAGAAGAGCAGCTGCATGCCCTGAAGACCATCGCCCATTCAGCAGAAGGCCTGCAGAGCTCGAGTGAAAAGCTGAAAGAGCAGGTCGAGCAGTTTCAAGTATCTTAATACGGTAGTGAGCATGCAAGCGGGATCAAATGTGTGCTGCTTGATGATCGAAAGGCTGCACGATGTCCAAAGGGCATCGTGCAGCCTTTTTCAAAGTATAAGAATGTATAAGTTTTCATACGGGGGGACGGCGTAGCCAGCTGCTCGGGAAGAATGAAGAACTCATGCTGCCCTCTAAGAACCTGGAGCGACGTCGCTCGCTTTATAAGTTGCATATGTCTTATGTCAGTCTTATGGCGAGCCACCTGTTTGCTTCAGAAAATTGACGGGGTGGTGATGATCTTATACGATAACGACAACGACGTACACAATCAGGGGGAACGAGATGAATGAAATCATAAAAAAAGAAAAGCCGCTGCA
This sequence comes from Alkalicoccus chagannorensis DSM 18086, assembly GCF_000429725.1. GTDB lineage: Bacteria > Bacillota > Bacilli > Bacillales > Salisediminibacteriaceae > Alkalicoccus > Alkalicoccus chagannorensis. The sequence goes on from NZ_AUCK01000035.1 coordinate 19,646, forward strand.
TCTTCAAAGCTATGATATCCTCCGTGGTGCAATCATAGGTGGGGAGTGGGAGCCCGGGATGCGGCTGACAGAAGCCTCATTATCCAGAGAGATAGGTGTGAGCAGAGCAACGATTCGCGAAGCGCTGAAGATGCTTCAGCAGGATGGTTTGATTTTTCATGATGGTACAGCTCTTCGTATTATTGAACCGACGCTGAAGATGGCAGAGGCTCTGTATGTGTGCCGCGAAAGACTCGAATCATTGGCCGCAGGTCTCATGGCAGAGCAAAAAGCGGGCTCTGGTTCTGATGCGCTGCGAATAATTCTGAATGAAACGGAAAAAGCGCTGGAAGTGGACGATACAGGAGAAATTGTTCGACTGAACACCGCTTTCCATCAGACAATTATTGATTACTGTGAAAACGAGGAGCTGCAGGCCTTAATGAAAACCGTGCAGGCAAAAGTGACGTTTATCCGAAGCAGTCTGCATCAGCAGAACTTCCGGCGCGAGCACTACCTGAAAGAACATCAACAGATATGTGAGGCGGTAGCGGCTGGAAACAAAGAGCTGGCGGAATCAGCCATGAGCAACCATCTGCAGAAAGACCTGGAGACGGTCCGGAAATGGTTTTCCAATCGGGATGATCGTTTGTCATAAGTGGAGAATGATGCTATTGTAAAACTAATCAGTCGACAGTCGACAGTCGACATCACGTCACGACGGAGTGCGCTTCATTGACTGCGATGAGGTGGTCGACAGAATCTTCAAAGCAGGAACGATTGTTTTAAACAGAAATTGACCATAGGGCATACATGAAGGCGGCAGTTGCAACGAAACTAGGAGGTCGGGAAATTATTCATGCAAAACACCGGATCGACCGGCGCCTCGGCATTACGGAGGGCACTGCTGCCAATGTGGTGCTCGACATGCTGAAACGAATGTCGAAGAGAACATGAACCGCCTGCAAAGCGGCAGCCTGTGGATGCCGATCTATCGCACGTATCCGCTTGAAGAAGCATCGGAAGCCCACCGCGTCGTGGAAGAAAGACAAAGCACCGGCAAAGTGCTTCTCGCAACCGAAGCCGGCAGGAAAGGAGCAAAACAGCATGGGTAGAACCTTGTACGAAAAAATCTGGGAAAAGCACGTGGTGAAGCATTTGGAGGATCAGCCGTCTCTTCTCTACATCGACCTGCACCTCGTTCATGAAGTTACTTCTCCACAGGCATTTGAAGGCCTCAGGCTGAAAAACCGCACTGTCCGCCGTCCCGACCGGACGCTGGCGACGATGGACCATAACGTCCCGACGACGGACCGGAATGAGCCGCTGCAGGACATGGTGTCACAGAAGCAGATTGATACTCTGGAGAAAAACTGCGAAGAATTTTCGATTCCTGTGTTCGATCTCTTTCATGCCGACCAGGGAATTGTTCACGTCATAGCGCCGGAGAACGGCCTGACGCTTCCCGGACAGACGATTGTCTGCGGGGACAGCCACACGTCCACCCACGGTGCATTTGGGGCGCTCGCCTTTGGCATCGGCACGAGTGAAGTCGAACATGTATTGACCACGCAGTGCCTGAAGCAGTATAAGTCGAAAACACTTGCAGTAAATTTTAATGGAAGCCGTCCGTTCGGGGTGGAGGCGAAAGACATCATCCTCGGGCTCATCGGAAAATATGGGCACGATTTTGCGACAGGCTATGTGATAGAATTCCGCGGACCCGTTCAGGAAGAACTGACTATGGAAGAACGGATGACAATCTGCAATATGACCATCGAAATGGGCGGGCGCGCTGGGCTGTTCGCACCGGACGACGTCACCTTCGACTACGTACAAGGGAAAAAATATGCTCCGTCTGGCCAGGCCTGGGAGGATGCTGTGCAGGAATGGCGGACGCTCTACACGGATGACGATGCCGTATTTGATCAAGAAATCTCGCTCAATGTCAGCGAGCTGGAGCCGCAGGTATCCTGGGGCACCAACCCAGGAATGACGACCGGCATCAGCGGGCACGTCCCGAAAGAAGAAGAAGTCGAGGCAGCAGATCGAAACAGCTTCCATAAAGCACTCGAGTACATGGAATTAAAGCCGGGACACCGGCTGCAGGGGACCCCTGTGGATGTTGTGTTTATCGGATCCTGCACGAACGCCCGGATTGAAGACCTGCGAAAGGCGGCAGCAGTAGTGAAAGGGAAGAAAACAGATTCCCGCGTTCACGCCATGGTTGTTCCAGGGTCGATGCAGGTGAAGAAGCAGGCTGAAGAAGAAGGACTGGATGATATTTTCCTTCAGAGCGGGTTTGAGTGGCGTAACGCCGGGTGCAGCATGTGTCTCGGGATGAACCCGGATGCGCTGAAACCGGGACAGCGTTGTGCTTCGACTTCGAACCGGAACTTTGAGGGCCGTCAGGGAAGCGGTGGACGGACGCATCTGATGAGTCCGGAAATGGCCGCTGCAGCTGCGCTGACGGGGGAAATTACGGACGTACGCAGGATGCTGAAGGAGGATGCAGGATGAGGGAATATTTCGAGAAAGTACACAGCCATGCGGCACCGCTCGATGCGGAGAGCGTTGACACGGATACGATCGTACCGAAGCAGTTCCTCAAGTGGGTGACCCGGACCGGCTACGGCGATATCATTTTTTACGACTGGCGCTATGATCAGGAAGGCAGGGAGAAAGACTTCATTTTAAATCAGTCACCTGCACGGGATGCGGAGATTCTATTAACGAAGAAGAATTTCGGCAGCGGGTCTTCTCGGGAGCACGCTCCCTGGGGACTGAAGGAATTTGGCTTCAGCGTCATCATCGCCCCGTCTTTCGCCGAAATTTTTTACCAGAATTCGATCAAAAACGGCATTCTTCCAGTAACACTGAGCGAAAAGGAAGTGGACCATCTCTTTTCGCTGACGGTAGCAGACCCTCACGCTGAGCTGACCGTAGACCTTGATCTGAATATGGTCAAAGCATCAGACGGCACCATCTATTACTTTGAGATTGATCGTTTCTTCAAAGATATGCTGCTGCACGGCCTGGATGATATCGGACTTTCACTGCAGCATGAGGCGGACATCACGCAGTTTGAAACAGAGCACCGGGTCTATTACCAGCCTCCTTCCTCCTAAAAGGAAAGTCTGCACCATGGCAGGCTGGCTGTACACGTGGCGTCGGAAGAACTGCTCTTCCGACGCTTCCTGTAGTGGGTTTGAGGGATACATCCATGAGGCAACGTGCGCAGCTGACCTTTCTCCAGGTTGTCCGGCGGAGGCGCCGCAGACAGGAAAAACAGCTCCAGGCATGCTCCCCGAAAACTTCCGATGGAAAAAGAAAGAGATCGTACATAGAAGAAAAAGGAGTTTTCGCTGCCTGTGTCGAAAGGAGTGCAGTGAGAAGGAGGAGATAGGCATGAAAGCAGCGGAAATTAATTTTGTCGTACAGGACTCGCTCCAGGCGCTGGAGCTGTATGAGTCCATTTTTGATGTAGAGAGAGTAGAAGTAACGGATATGGAAAAAGGGGCGAATGAAGCAATTTTCCGTATCTACGATGTTACCTTTCATATGCTTGATGAAAACGCCGAGTATCATTTGTATGCACCGGCACTCGATCATATGCCCTCGGTCTGGTTTAATATAACCGTCCATTCGATCAGTCCCGTCTATGACAAAGCGATGGAGCTGGACTGCCGGGAAATTCAGCCGGTCACAGAAATGCCGGGCGTAGGCGTCAGCAATGCCGTATTTAAAGATCCATTCGGTCATGTCTGGATGCTCCACGAGGTTCACAACGAGCAGGCTAGATAGTGCGGTCTCATAACGAAAAGCCAGGCGGCAGTACGTCGATTCAGACGCACTGCCGCCTGGTTTTTTTACATGATAGGAATGTATAAGTTTTCATATAGTGTGACGGCGGCTCCATGCGCTGCTCGGGAATAAACAAAGAACGTTTTCTTCCCTCAAAAAGCTTGCAGCGCTTCCGCACGCGGTTCCCACCAAAAGGCGCTTTGCGCTTTTGTTCTAGTATAAGAAAGCATTCCTGTATTGAAGTAATTTGGGGTTTGTCAAAAAAAGAGCCCTCCTGGTAGGATACAAGGTGTCCAAAGCTGATCAGCGAAAAGGACCCCTAACTACTTCCAAGGAGGACTCACGAATGAATTATAACCGAAACGAAAACATCAAGCAAATCCATTCAGAGACATTGATTATCGGTGTTGATATTGCGAAAAAAACCAACTACGCCCGGGCTCAGGATGACCGCGGTATTGATCTTGCCGAAGCCTTTCGGTTCGATAACAGGTATTCTGGATTCCGTGCTTTGTTGGAATGGGTGACTCAACTGAAAACATCGTTTCATAAAACC
>NZ_AUCK01000036.1 GCF_000429725.1 Alkalicoccus chagannorensis DSM 18086
TTATCCGGCATTAGCCCCGGTTTCCCGGGGTTATTCCGATCTGGAAGGCAGGTTGCCCACGTGTTACTCACCCGTCCGCCGCTCATTCCACAGGCTTCCCTCCGAAGAGTTCCGCCTGCTTCCTGCGCACGACTTGCATGTATTAGGCACGCCGCCAGCGTTCGTCCTGAGCCAGGATCAAACTCTCCACTAAAATGTGAAGATCGTTGATCTTCCAGCACCGGCATGATAACCGGTCTTTCAAGACGGAATCTGGCTAAAGATTCCTGTAAAAATTGACAGAGAATGATTCATTCTCTTGTTCCTTCTCATCATCTTTTGTCTAGTTTTCAAAGAGCTGTTTTGCTGCAGCCGGCTTTCGGCTACTTAATTAATATATCACGATAACTCCCGGGTGTCAAACACTTTCATGATTTTTCTTTCGGAAGGGCGTGATGGCGCCGGTCTCTTTTGAGCGGCAAGTAATAATATATCACCTGTGTTTGCAGCGGTCAATAACATTTCCTCATCTTTTTAATGAAAACAGCAGGATCCCCGCCATGCCAGCATTCTTTTTCATGAAACTGTGTATGTTGCAGGCTTGATTATGGCACGCACGGGTCCTTTGCTTTACTATATTAATAAAATGTCGTACCTCGGTGACGCGCTTCTTTCAGCAGCATCCAGAATTTTGCCCGCTCCATTCTCGTCCTGCCGATCAAATCGATATTGGCATCCACAGACTGAGCGAGATACCGCTCATGCTGATCCGCCTTCTGCTTGATCCGCTCCATCTGTTCAATCAGGCGCCGGTCGGTTTCACGGCGCAGCTTTCTTTTTTTTCCTCGCATGAACGTCTCTCCTTCTCTGCATTTTCTGCCTTTTTCGTCAAAACGGAGTTCGATGTCGCTTCCGGCTGTTATAGGAAAGAACACGTGCTTCCCGGGAGGCAGTGCCTCCGTCTTCTTCCTATGAATATCTGTCTATTCCCCCGCCGGCATCACCGGAAACACCGTGCCACAGCTGTGCTTTTAAAACGGGAAGGAAGCATTTTTTTGCAGCAAAGAGAAAAGAGAGCCCTACAGCTCCCTTCTTCCTTCAATCGCCTTTGACAAGGTTACTTCATCCGCATACTCCAAATCACCGCCGACGGGGAGACCGTGTGCCAGGCGCGTAATGCGCATGCCGGTCGGTTTCACGAGGCGGGACAGATACATCGCCGTGGCTTCGCCTTCTATATTCGGATTGGTCGCTACGATCAGCTCCTGCACTTGATCATCCTGCAGCCGCTTGATCAGATCGGGCAGATAAATATCCTCCGGTCCGATGCCATCGACAGGGGAGATGGCTCCGTGCAGTACGTGGTAAAGGCCTTTGTACTCCTGCATCTTCTCCATGGCGATGACATCTTTGGATTCCTGTACCACACAAATGACGGAACGATCCCGCGACTGGTCCTCACAGATCCGGCAGGGATCGGTGTCCGTTATATGATGACAGACCGTGCAGTAGGTCAGTTCTCTTTTTACCGCGACAAGTGCTTTTGCAAAATCCAGGACGTCATCTTCTTTCATATCCAGTACGTGAAAAGCGAGGCGGGCTGCTGTCTTCGGTCCGATACCGGGGAGACGCATGAACCCGTCCATCAGCTTGGAAATCGGCTGCGGATACTGCATAATTTTCCTCCATTCAACAAAGAAGCTGCCCGGCAGAAACAGCAGCCTCTTCCGGCGTAGCCGGAAAACAGCTGTTCTGCAGGGCAGCCGGTGCTTTTTTCCTGCGGCAGATTACATCATGCCTGGGATGTTCATGCCTTTGGTGTATTTGCCCATGCGTTCTTCGACGAGTTCATCCACCTTCGTGAGCGCTTCATTCACGGCAGCGAGTATGAGATCTTCCAGCATCTCTACGTCGTCCGGGTCCACCGCTTCGTCGTTGACCTGGATATCGAGGATGCGCTTCTCTCCGCTGGCGATGACTTTTACCATGCCGCCTCCCGCTGTCGCTTCAATCGTCTCTTCTTTCAGCTGCTCCTGCTCTTTCGCCATGTCCTTCTGCATCTTCTGCATCTGCTTCATCATGTTACCCATGTTCTTCATCTTCCTCATCCTCTCTTCTCATTATCGTATGATTAGTCTTTCACTTCGATCAAATCTTCTCCGACCATGCGCACTGCTTCATCGACCAGCGGGTTGCCCGGTTCTTCTTCTGCGGGCGGGGCTTCTCCGACAGCTTCTTCGGAGGCGTTTTCCACGCCGCCTTTACGCTGCCTGTCTACAAATGCCTGCTTTACAGCTTCCCAGTCTTCTTCCACCAGTGTCAGCAGCGTCTTCATATTGCCGAGCTGCTGGCCTACGGTTGATTCTACCATGTCCCGGAACTTTTCCTCTACCATTCCGCGGTGAAGTTCGTTTTTAAATACGAGGACGAACTTATCGGCCGAGGCTGCTTTTGGCTGACAGTCGTTGAGCCAGGCCGAAGCCGGGACGCTCTGCTGCTTCACCTGCTCCAGTACGCCGCCCCAGCTGGACTGAAGCTGCTGGAGTTCCGCCTTTTCTGCTTCGTTCAGCATCGCTGCTACGTGCCTGCTGTCGCCGCCTTTCCCGGCGGAAGCTGCTGCCGGCTTCGAACGTTTCCGCTGCCTCGCCGGCGCTTCGCTGGTCTGGGCAGAAGCACCGCCGGCGGCTGGAACCCCTTCCTGCTGCATCCGCTTCAGGCTCCGCTCCAGCGCCGTGATTTTCTGCTCCAGTGCTTCCACAGTCGAGCTTGCCGGTGCCTGCGCCGGCTCTGAGGCCGGCAGACCCGCTGGCTGCTGCGATGCCTGGACGATGAACATCTCCAGGAACACCTGCGGATGACTGGCCCATTTCATCTCCTGCTGAAAATGATTCAGCCGTTCGATCATCGCAAAGATCCATACCTGCTCGAGCTGCTCGGTGATCGTCTGGAAACGATCATCCGCCCGCACCCGGTCCTGGGATTCTTCCAGCTGCGGCGCGGCTTTGATCATGAGGGCGTCCCGGAAGAAAAACAGCAGGTCTTCGAGCAGCCGGTTCGGATCCTTTCCTTCTTCCATGAGAATATCAATTTTCTCCAGGCCTGTTCCGACGCTGCCGTCCCGGACTGCTTCGACGATATCGTAGAGGTGATCCCGGGAGGCCGAACCGATGACAGCCAGAATGTCTTCGGTCGTCACCTTCTCCTCAGCGAAAGATACCGCCTGGTCGAGCAGGCTTAAGGCATCGCGCATCCCGCCTTCCGAGGCACGGGCGATGAGGGAGAGGGCATCTTCCTCAACCTGCAGCTCCATTTCTCCGACAATTTCACGCATCCGGTCCAGCATGGCGTGGGCGGTGATCCGTTTGAAATCGAACCGCTGGCACCTGGAGATGATCGTCAGCGGAATCTTGTGCGGCTCTGTTGTCGCAAGAATAAACAGGACATGCGGCGGCGGCTCCTCCAATGTCTTCAAAAGAGCATTGAAGGCGCCGGTTGTGAGCATGTGTACTTCATCAATAATGTAGACTTTATAGGAAGCCGTACTCGGCGCAAAGCGGACTTTATCCCGGATGTCCCGGATTTCATCCACGCCGTTGTTACTCGCTGCGTCGATCTCCATGACATCGACGATGCTGCCGTCCTGAATACCGAGGCAGATATCACACTCGTTGCACGGCTCCGATGCCGGTGCTTCCCGGCAGTTGACGGCTTTCGCCACAATTTTAGCCGCGCTGGTCTTCCCTGTGCCACGCGGCCCGGTGAACAAATAAGCATGCGACAGTTTCTGCTGAGCGAGCGCATTTTTCAGCGTTCTGGTAATATGTTCTTGTCCTGCGACATCCCGCAGCTGACGCGGACGCCAGACGCGGTAGAGCGCTTGATAACTCATCAGCTGTCATCTCCTTTTCCCTCTCTTTATTATACCGGTTGGTGGAAGTGAATTCAAAATCATTCTCACTTCGGCTCCGTTTTTTAAGACAGCTGTGCTTTCTAGGTCCGAACGGCATGCCGCCGGGCCTTAAAGAAACGCTGCCTGCTCCGGGTTCCCGAGCAGTGGACACTCAGACCGCTCCATGCAGGAGAACGTCTACATCGCCAGTAAGAAAAAGACTGCCCCGGAGATGGGACAGTCTGGATAATTATAATTAATGCCGTGCACCTCTTCTTGACCGCGGACCCTCAAGCGTTACCTGAGCAGTTTGCTCGATTCAGGCAGCTCCACGGCACACGAAAGGACTCGCTTACTGCTGCTTCCTTCCGGACCTGACAGGGTTCACGAGGTTTCATTGCGTGGAACCCAAATGTCAACACCACTTACTCAGGGCAGACCATGAGGGTACGCAGCCTCAAAGAGGAATTCAGCCTCGCTGTAGCGGATTGCGAGTTCAGGGCACCGCTAATTCCCCGCTTAGCACGACAAATCGGATAACATATTCAGGCGCTTTTTCAGCGCAGATTCTAGTATAACGCTTGTCCTGTTAAATTGCAATCCTCGATTCTTACTCTTCCTCGTCCTGATTCTCCGCCTCTGCCTGCTGCAGTTTGGCCATCAGAATGTGAGGCGGCGTATGCATGACATGCTCAATCGGCATGTTCAGTTTCTCCGACATCATCTGGGCCGTTTCGAGTGAAAACTGATTCGGTTTCACGTCGCTTCTCCTCCTTCCGTTTTTGTCGTAAGCTGCGGAAAAAATCGGTGAGCACACCACCAGTCTCTTCTTCCAGTACCCCGCCTCTGCTATCCGCCCGGTGATTGAACCGGTCCTCTTCCAATAGGTTGACGATCGATCCACAGCAGCCGCCTTTCGGATCCCACGCCCCGAAAACCACGCGTTCGATGCGCGACTGAATGACGGCTCCTGCACACATCGGACACGGTTCCAGCGTGACGTAAAGCGTACATCCTTCCAGCCGCCAGCTTCCGATACTCGTGCAGGCCTCTCGAACAGCAGCCATTTCGGCATGCGCGTCTGCCTGCTGCAGCGTTTCTCTTCGGTTGCGGCCCCGGCCGATAACGGCATCGTCGCGTACAATGACGGCGCCGATCGGCACTTCCCCGGCTTCTTCCGCAAGAGCTGCTTCTTTCAACGCTTCTTTCATCCACTGTTCGTCCCGATCCATCTGCACGAACTCCCCTCTTCCTGCTTCTCCCTTTATCATAGCGTGCCGCAGAAGGCAGAGGCAAGAAGTTTAAGACCAAAAGCGCGAAGCGTCTTTTGGCCGGAACGGCGTGCGGAATCGCTGCAGGCTTTTCAAGGGAAAAAAAGGTTCTGTTTCTTTCCGCGCAGCGCACAAAGCCGCCGTCCCCCTATATGGAAACTTACACATTCCTATCAGGTCAAAAAGAAAAGAAGGCTGCCTTCTTCCCAGGGAGACAGCCTTCTTTCTATTAACGTGCGGATTTTGGATTAAATGCGTCTTTGATACCTTCGCCGATAAAGTTAATGGAAAGGATCGTAAACGTAATCGCCAGTGCCGGCGGCATCCAGACCCACCACTGGGTACGGATGACGTTCGGATCGCGCGCTTCTGTCATCATGTTCCCCCAGCTCGGGGTACCGGATGGAACCCCAAAACCGATGAAGCTTAAAGCCGTCTCAGCAACAATCATGACAGCGAGAAGCAGGGTCGCCTGCACGATGATCGTCGTCATGACGTTCGGAAGGATATGTTTGCGAATGACTTTAAACGGCGTACCGCCGATAGACGTCGCAGCCATGACGTACTCGTTTTCCTTCTCCGACATGACCTTACTGCGGACAACTCGAGCTGCTCCGGTCCAGGACAAGGCACTTAATACAAGAATAAGAGCGATAATCCCGGCTTCACGGAAAATGGAAGCAAGGACGATGACGAAAACGAGAAACGGAAAGTTCATGACGAAATCCGTAAAGCGCATCAATACTGCATCTACCCAGCCGCCGAAATAGCCGGCAACCGAGCCGATAACCGTAGCAATTGTAATAACCGCAAACATACAGATAAACCCGATCAAAAGGGAGGTCCGTCCGCCGTACATGAGCAGCGTCCAGATATCCCGTCCGGAAGCATCTGTCCCTAATAGATATCCATCTCCAGGCTGGAGATTTCGACTCATAATCTCGACCCGGTTTGGATCGTATCCAGTAATCCAAGGTGCCATGAAAGACATAGCTGTAATAACGATCAGAAACACGAGGCTGATCATTGCAAGCTTATTGTGCCAGAGCTTCCTTCTAGCAATAGACCAGGGAGACTGTTTTTTGGCTTGTTTTTCGAGTTTTGCTTCTTGAGCTGCTTCCATCACAGTTCCCCCTATTCTACACGGATTCGAGGATCAATCACGCCATAGAGCAGGTCTGCGAGCAGGTTCCCTATTAACGTAGCGACAGCCAGCATGAGAAAGACCGCCATCGTGACTGCAGAGTCTCTGTTGTTAATAGAGGAAATCAGCAGTTCCCCGATTCCTTGATAAGTAAATATTGTTTCGATAATGACAGCGCCGCCGATGATACTGGCAATATCAAAGCCGAAAAGAGTCACGATTGGAATAATCGAGTTACGAAGAATATGTTTATTGTATATATCGTTCTCTTTTGTTCCTTTCGCTCTCGCTGTACGAACATAATCTTTCTGTGAACTTTCAATAATGTCGTTTCGCAGAAATTGGGTATAACTCGCTGTTACAAGCATGCCCAGCACGAGGGCAGGCAGGAACGTATGATGCAGTCTGCTCAACCAGTAGGCGATCGTCCCTGGTTCGTTTCCGGAAACTCCGCTTCCTGTTGCAGGAAACAGTCCCAATTGAAAAGAAAAGATAAAAATCGCGAACAGCGCAGCAACAAAGCTTGGGATAGCCAGCATCAGGTAGTTGACACCTTGAATCGTGTAGTCTCCCTTAGTATACGGATTTCTTCCGGCATAGCGACCCATAAAGAAAGCCAGTACATACGTAATAATCAACGACATTACTGAGAGCAGTATCGTATTTGGCAGTCTGGCCCCAATCAGTGAAGTAACATCCATCTGATGGGTATACGAACGACCGAAATCCCATTGAAGAAGGTCGGTTGCCCACCGCGCATATTGAATATGGATTGGATCATTCAATCCAAGCTCTTCTCTCATCTCTTCAATGTATTCCGGACTTGTGTTCGCCGGATCAATTTGGCCGGAGAGGGCATCCCCTGGCATAGCTAATGCCAGGGCGAATACCACAATGGAGACCATGAAAAGGATCGGAATCATGATAAGGATTCTTCTCAGGGTATAAATCAGCATGGTCATTTCTCCTTGCTACGTCATAAAAGGTCCTGTTTATCTCAGGGACGTGATTAGTCTTCTTCGGTGTACCAGTCTTCTGGATTCGTGATAGCATCACGTACGTTCACTTCTACTCCGCCGACATCGTTATTGATACCGTAAATGTTCTCAGGAGAGTTCAGTGGAATCATTGGCAGCTCTTCGTTTACAAGCTGATGCCATTCTTGATAAACTTCCTGGCGATAATCTTGATCAAGCGCTTCTTCACTGATACCTTCAGCAATCAGCTCATCCGACTCTTCGCTTACCCAACGAGGGTAGTTGGATGGAGAATCCGAGCGCCACAGACCGGATGGGTCCGGATCTGCTGTTGCAAGTCCCCATGCACCCATAAACATATCGATGTCCGGATCGTCTTCTTCAACCAAGTCATAGAACAGGTTAAAGTCATAAAGCTGGCCGTCCATCAGCTGTGCGTTCAGCCCTGCTTCCTGCATCGTCTGAATGATGTACTGCGCACGCGGCTCTGCAATATCAGCAGGAGAATCCATCGCTGCAATGTTGATCGTGAACTCTTCGCCGTCCGGATCTTCGACGAATCCATCACCAGTGACATCCTCATAGCCGGCTTCTTCCAGCAGTTCCTGGGAACGTTCAAGGTCGTACTCATACTGGTTCAGGTCTGATTCATCCGGGTAGGACCAACGGATGCTGGATTCCGGTGCGTTAACAACCTGACCGTAGCCTTCGTTGAACTCTTCAATGATGCCTTCGCGGTCGATCGCGTGGGCAATCGCATGACGCAGCTCCTGCGATTCAAACTTTGGATTGTTCATGACATTCTCTTCGCCGTCCCACTCCCCGAGTTTAAAGCCAAGGTAGCTGAAGGAAAGAGCTTCGATTTCTTCAAGCGTTACGTCTTCATTATCTTCGAGTGGTCCTGCCTGAGTCGGCTCGAGTTCGATAATGTCCACCTCGCCTTGCGCAAGGAACTCTCCAGCCTGAGAACCATCGATGATGCGGTATTCTACTTCATCGAGATTCGGCGCACCCTTCCAGTAGTCCTCGAAAGCTTCAAATTCGACGACTTCACCAGGTGTCACGCTTGTAACTTCAAACGCTCCAAGTCCTACCGGCTCTTCACGAATTTCAGAAGAATCTTCCATCTCCGCTACCTCAAGATGTTCGAGATGCTCTTTTGGCATTGGGTAGCCCCAAAGCTGCTCGAGGTTATTAGCGTAAGCATCCTGGAACGTCACGGAGAACGTATAATCATCTTCAATCTCTACACCTTCGATGGAGTCGGCATCGCCGGCACGGTACTCATCGTAGCCTTCGATTCGATCAACGTTCACACCGCGCATGCCCTGATAGTCAGGATCAGCAATGACTTCGTAGGCGAATTCGAAGTCTTCTGCGGTCAATTCCTCACCGTTGTGCCACATAACGCCTTCTTCCAGCTCAAACGTGACCGTCAGGTTGTCATCTGACCATTCCCAATTGTGAGCCAGGTTCGGTTCTGTTTCGAAGTCTGTATAGGAATGGTTGCTGTATAGGCCATCACCGTTGAAAATCTGAAGGGCGAGGCTGTCGTCTACACCTTCATAAAAAGACCAGTCAAGAACTCCGGCGAATGGAGAAGTATACCCGTATGTAACGGATCCACCCTGCGGTGCATCACCGTCTGCCATGTCGTTATCGTCGTTGTTGTCATCGTTGTTATCGTCGGCATTGTTGTCATCGCCGGCATTGTCGTCGTCGTTATCCGCCGCGTCATTGACGTTGTTGTTGTCGTTGGCCGGGTCTGCGTTATTATTATTGTTCCCCTCGCCGTCGTTTCCGCACGCTGCTGCGATCATTGTTGCCGAAATCAGCGATGCGCCTAATAGATACTGAGAGCGTTTCATGCTTATTTCCCCCTTAAAGATAATTAAAATGCGTTACGATACGTTCAGCTGAACAGTGCTGCTTTTATTCATAAAGCAGACAAGAGACGCGGTGCTCTGTGTTCACCTCCTTCAGCTGCGGTTTTTTCTCACTGCATTCCGGCATCGCCTTCGGACAGCGTGGATGGAATGGACATCCAACCGGTGGGTTCTGCGGACTCGGAACATCCCCGGAGAGGATGACCCGGTCACTTTTGTTGCGTGGGTCCGGTCTCGGAATCGCAGAAATCAGGGCCTGCGTGTATGGGTGTTTCGGATCGTGATAAATATCATCGGCATCGGCTACTTCAACCAGGTTCCCGAGATACATGACACCGATCCGGTCGCTCATGTGTTTGACGACACTCAAATCGTGGGCAATAAAGAGAAGCGTCAGATTGAACTCTTCCTGCAGTTCTTTGAGCAGGTTCAGCACCTGGGACTGTACGGAGACGTCCAGCGCAGACACCGGCTCATCAGCTACGATCAATTTCGGCTTCAGGGCAAGCGCCCGCGCAATGCCGATGCGCTGCCGCTGACCGCCGGAAAATTCGTGCGGATATTTGTAGTAGGCATCCTGCGGCAGGCCGACTCGGCTGAGCAGTTCCATCACTTGATCCTTCAGTTTCGTTTCGCTGCCGTGGCCGTAGTTGACGAGCGGCTCCGAGACGATGCTTCCGACCATCATTTTCGGATTGAGGGAGGCATACGGATCCTGGAAGACCATCTGAATATCACTGCGCAGGTCGCGCAGCTCAGAGCCCCGCAGCCGAGTAATATCCCGCCCTTCGAACTTGATCGTGCCTTCGGTCGGCTTGAACAGACGCGTGATCGTCCGGCCGGCGGTGGACTTGCCGCACCCGGACTCTCCTACGAGGCCGAACGTTTCTCCACGCTTGAGTTCGAGGGAAATGTTGTCGACGGCCTTCACGTCTCCGACCTTCCTGCGGAGAAAGCCCCCGCGGACCGGATAGTATTTTTTTAATTCTTCTACCTGAAGCAGGTATTCTGATGTCTGGGTCTCGTTTGTCATGGTCTACACCTCCGCCCGCTTTTCGGGATGGCTTGTGTCATACAGGATGCAGCGTACTGCGTGGCCTTTTTCCACCTCGCCAAGCTGCGGATCTACTTCGCTGCACTCCGGCATCGCAGCCGGGCAGCGGTCGACAAAGCGGCAGCCGCGCTGTGGCATATTCTTCAACGAAGGGACAATCCCTTTGATCGTGTTCAGCTCTTCTCTCGTCTCTTCCATGCGTGGAATCGAATCGAGCAGTGCTTTCGTGTACGGATGCTTCGGCTCGTAGAACAACCGGTCCACATCCGTATCTTCAACGACCTGGCCGGCGTACATGACGACGACGCGGTCCGCCATCTCGGCGACAACGCCGAGGTCGTGAGTGATCAGCATCATCGCCATGCCCACTTCTTCCTGGATTTTGGTAATCAGTTCCAGGATCTGTGCCTGAACCGTTACATCGAGGGCGGTCGTCGGTTCATCTGCAATGAGCAGCTGTGGCTGGCAGGCAATCGCCATCGCAATCATGACCCGCTGCCGCATGCCCCCGGACAGCTGATGCGGATACTCATTGACGATCTGATCAGAACGGGAAATCCCCACTTGTTTCAAAAGCGAAATGCTTTTCCGGCGGATTTCCTCTTTCGAGTTGTTTGTATGATTGATGAGCACTTCATCCATCTGCGTGCCGATCGTCAGCACTGGATTCAGTGCCGTCATCGGCTCCTGGAAGATCATGCTGATGTCCTTGCCGCGGATGTTGTTCATCTCGTCTTCCGTCAACGAAGCGAGATCCCTTCCTTTAAACAGAATCTGCCCTTTGTCAATTTTCCCGTTGTGTCTCGGGAGAAGATCCATGATCGACAGCGACATCACACTCTTGCCGCAGCCGGATTCTCCGACGATACAAACAACTTCCCCCGGAGCGACGTCGAAAGAGACATCTTTCACGGCATGATGCATCTCTCCATCAATCGTAAAACCGGTATGCAGGTTTTGTACTTCCAGAAGTGCTTCTTGACTGCTCATGACGATCAACCTCTCAACGTTTTCTAAAAATAGCAATAGGGAAAGATGTTCTCGTTTTCCCTGCTGACTGAACGATGCTGCATAGACGCATGCCTGGTAGATATAGAACTATGTAAATATGTCGAAAAGTTTAAAAGAGTGGAAGCAGCACGGGTCATCCTACGGATGCTGTTTACCTTCAATTCTGACTTTTCATTCTAAAAAAAGAAGGGAGAATTTTTTCATTATTCCAAAATAGGTTTCACTTAGTTTATCACAGGGAATACTATTTCGAAATCCAACGATAGGCCCTCTTTTTTCGGGCGTCTAACGATATTGAATGAGCGCTCACTTAGGTTGGCACTTGAAAAAACAGGGAATAAACAACTTACCTTCCGTGCTTAGATAAGGCCACCTCGTATTATAAACAACAACATGCATAAATGTATAGCGTTTTCATAAATTTTCTTACAAAGAATTTTATCTTTCACCTTTCCGTGATCCTCTACTATACTCCTGCAAAGTGCCAAAGAGACCGCCTTTTTCTACGCTGATAATCTCACCGGCTGCAGCTGTTCCAACAGGATCAAAAACAGCAGAAATGAATAAAAATACATGTATATGCTTAATGTGGCCGTCTTTCTGTCTTGTGATGCTGCTCGCATTTTATTTCGGGTAGTGTAATACCAGGTAATACCACAACAATTCATTATTTTTGATACCTGCCTATTACGGCAGCACATGCTTATATATATAAGAAGAAAGGGGTGGGAGATAATCTCCCACCCTGCTGTATCACTGCTTTGGCTTGATGTGTGTGCGTCCGCGCATATACGGCCGAAGGACTTCCGGAATCTCGATAGTGCCGTCTTCCTGCTGATAGTTTTCAATGATCGCTGCGACCGTTCTGCCGACAGCCAGACCGGATCCGTTCAGCGTATGAACGAATTCCGTCTTTGATTTGGTGTCCCGTTTGAAGCGGATATCGGCTCTTCTTGCCTGAAATGATTCAAAGTTACTGCATGACGAAATCTCTTTGTACGCCTCATAGCTGGGAAGCCATACTTCCAGATCGTATTTTTTCGCCGCTGTGAAGCCAAGATCCCCGGTACACATCTTCATGACTCGGTAAGGAAGTCCCAGGTCCTGCAGTATCTTTTCGGCATGACCGGTTAACAATTCCAGCTCTTTATTCGATTCTTCCGGCCGGACAAAGCGCACGAGCTCCACTTTGTTGAACTGGTGCTGACGGATCAGTCCGCGCGTATCCCTTCCCGCTGAACCTGCCTCCGAACGGAAGCAGGCACTGAACGCCGTGTATGCTTTCGGAAGTTCCTCGACATGCAGGATTTCATCGCGGTGCATGTTTGTCACCGGCACCTCTGCCGTCGGGATGAGGAAGTAGTCCTCTTCCTGAATCTGAAATGCATCTTCTTCAAATTTCGGCAGCTGCCCCGTGCCGGTCATGCTGTCGCGGTTGACCATGTAGGGCGGGAGGATTTCTTCGTATCCGTGCTCTTCTTCGTGTGTATCCATCATGTAATTGATAAGCGCACGCTCCAGGCGGGCGCCAAGCCCTTTGTAGAAAACGAAGCGGCTGCCGGTCACTTTCGAAGCGCGGTCAAAATCCGCAATATCCAGCTCCCGGACGAGATCCCAGTGCGGCTTCTGTTCAAAAGCAAACGCCGGTTTCTGCCCCCAGCTGCGGATTTCCTCGTTGTCGTCCTCAGTCTCTCCGACCGGCACGTCGTCCTGCGGAATATTCGGGATGGTCAACAGCAGGTGCTCCAGTTCCTCCTCCACGGTCCGCAGCTCTTCATCCAGCTGTTTGATCTCTGCAGAGACCTTCTTCATCTCCGCTATGATATCATCCGCGTTCTTCTTCTCTTTTTTCATCTGCGAAATTTCCTGAGAGACCGTGTTGCGACGACTCTTTAATTCCTCCGTCTGCTGAATCAGTTCCCGGCGGCGTTCGTCCTTTTCCGCAAACTGATCGAGCGCGCTGATATCCTCGCTGCGCCGTCCCAGTTTTTCTTTGACTCCCTCTAAATCCGATCGTAGTAGTTTCATATCAAGCATCGTGACATCTCCTCCTTGTAAAAATAGTATCCAAAGCGCCAGGCGCCGTCTTCCTTCTATGCCTTCTTATCAGACAAAAAAACCGCCCCCGCTGCTTCATCAAGCAGTCAGGGACGGTTGCATACCGCGTTGCCACCCTGGTTGAGACCTCGGTCTCCACCTCACCTGATAACGGCAGGTGCCGGGAAAGGTTCTGCCTTTCCTGCTCCAGGATGGATTCGCAGTTTTCCAACACCGGTTCGCAGCGGCCACCGGCTCTCTGAGGAAAGAAATACTGCTACTGCTTCCTTTCAATGCATCGTGTTTATACAGCCGGCTCTGCCAGCGATTCGCGTACCATCTGGACGAAATACTGATGCATGCGGGCATCATCTGTCAATTCCGGATGGAAGGAGCACGCCAGGAACGACCCCTGCTGTGCAGCGACGATATCGCCGTCATATTCGGCGAGTACGTCGACGTCCGGTCCGACTGAACGAATAATCGGCGCTCGGATGAAAACAGCTTCGACATCCTCTGCCACATGCTTCATGGACAGCAGGGCTTCAAAGCTTTCCCGCTGGCGGCCGAAAGCATTCCGCTCCACCGTCATGTCCATGACGGAGAGGTGCGGTTCTGCCTGTCCGGCAATTTCCTGTGCCATGAGAATGGCCCCGGCGCAGGTGCCGAAGATCGGCTTCCCTGCTGCAGCAAACGCCTGGAGCGGCTCATAAAATCCGTAGCGGTTGATGAGCCGGCGCATCGTCGTACTCTCCCCGCCTGGAAAAACAAGTCCGTCCAGCTGTTCCAGCTGCTCGACCTTTTTAACCACTGTTATTTCGACATCCGGGGCTTCCAGTCCGCGGACATGCTCCCGGACAGCTCCTTGAAGTGCTAGTACGCCGATATTGATCATCGAACCACCTCTTTCTTTCCCTTTCCCGTGTTACCAGCCGCGGTCCTGCATGCGGTCCGCAGGCTCCAGCGTTGAAATTTCAATTCCCTTCATAGCCGTGCCGAGATCTTTGGAGAGCTCCGCAATGAGCTTGAAGTCGTCGTAATGGGTTGTTGCTTCGACAATCGCACGGCCGAACTTCTGTGGATTGTCGGACTTGAAGATACCGGATCCGACAAAGACACCGTCGGAACCGAGGTGCATCATCAGGGCAGCATCGGCAGGCGTTGCGATACCGCCCGCAGCAAAGTTGACGACCGGCAGACGACCGTTTTCACGGATATCCTGGAGGACGTGATACGGCGCTCCCAGGTTTTTCGCTTCTGTCATCAGCTCATCGTCGGACATGCCGAGCACTTTACGCACCTGACCCTGGATCAGCCGCTGATGGCGGACCGCCTCCACAATGTTGCCTGTTCCCGGCTCGCCCTTTGTACGGAGCATGGAAGCACCTTCGCCGATGCGACGGGTGGCTTCACCGAGATCTTTCGCTCCACATACGAATGGAACGGTGTAGTCGCTTTTATGCAGATGAAACACTTCATCTGCAGGAGTGAGGACTTCACTTTCGTCGATATAATCCACACCAAGGGATTCAAGCAGACGCGCTTCCACGATATGGCCGATCCGTGCTTTGGCCATGACAGGAATAGAGACAGCATCCCGTACTTCTTCGACAATCGTCGGGTCCGCCATCCGGGCTACGCCGCCCGCTGCGCGGATATCAGAAGGAACGCGCTCTAATGCCATAACGGCGACGGCGCCTGCCTCTTCTGCAATTTTCGCCTGTTCGGCGTTGATGACGTCCATGATGACGCCGCCCTTCTGCATTTCTGCCATTCCCCGCTTCACGCGGTCTGTGCCTGTTCTTTTTTCCATGATAATCCCCTTTCTCCTCTGCTGTCTTCGCTCGTGCATACGTTCATATTATAACGGAAATCACTGGGTTTATGCTCGTTTTTATTCAAGTAAATCAGGGAATCGATACGTATTTCCTAGTGGTTAATCGTACCACAGCGCCCTTTCCGCTTCAAGCAGCCTGCTTAGAACCAGCCGCGGACCGTGCTTGTCACTCCGGACCAGAGGCCGGAGAAGAACGAACCGACGTTGTTCATCGTGAGCGTGAACCAGCCGGAACGCTCCACATCTTCTGTTGTGACAAGGTCGACGGTCAGATCCCGGCCCATGTCGTCATTCAAATAGCGGACGTCCCTTTCCCCATCGAAGGAAACCTGCATCTGGCCGATGACGGTACCGGCTTCTACCGGCGCATCAAGTGCTCCATCGTCTGTCAGCATCTCTTCATCCAGCTGCACATCGTAGGAGAATGCTTCTTCTTCGTCTTCCATCACGAAGTGAGACACGCTGTCGGTCGATTCAATGCCGACGCTCTCCGCTTCCCCATTGACGACGTCGATCTCTTCCTGCTCCTCTGGTGTCAGACCGGCCGCAAAAATCTCTTCTTCGGAGAAGTTGTCAAAGCCCCACTCCATGACGCTCTCGGTTTCTTGAAAACGGTGCGATTCCGAATCAGCGCCCATTACGACGCTGATGAACCGCTGTCCGTCGCGCTCGGCCGTTCCGGTAAAGGTAAAGCCGGCAGCCTCCGTATGTCCGGTTTTCAGGCCATCGATATATTCATAGTCGAGATCCGGGCTCTGCGTTCCTTCAATCATCCAGTTCCAGTTCATCATGTCGATCGCATCATCCGTGCCTTCACGGAACGTCATCTCTGGAATACTTGCGGCCTCCAGCACCTCAGGGTAGTCGTTGACCAGGTGGAAGCCGAGTACGGCCGCGGCTTCTGCCGTCATGTAGTTGTCTTCTTCTTCTCCTGTCCCATCGGGGTGGCTGCCGTTCAGCAGGTGGTTCGGCAGGCCGGTCGTGTTCACGAATTGAAAGTCCCCTTCACCGGCAGCGGCGGTTTCTTCCAGGCTGTCAGAGCCCATCGCCTCACCAGCTTCTCGGAGCGTTTCCCCCATGCCGATCTCCTCGCCGCGTTCATTCATCGTTTCGACAAAAGCACCCTCAGAACCTGACATGTGCTCGGCGAGCGCCATCGTGGCCGCATTGGCAGAGTAGATGGCAACGGATTCGTATAATTCTTCTACCGAATAAGTCTCATCCGTACGCAGCATCACGTTGGAGAGCGCTTGGTCGTGGGAAAGCTCTGCGTGAAAATCACTGATGCTCACCTCGTCGTCCCAGCTCATGTCTCCGTCGTTGATCGCTTCCAGGATGAGATACTCACTCATCATCTTCGTCATGCTTGCAGGCGGAAGCGGCTGTTGCGCGTTTTCTTCCAGAAGCACCTGGCCTGTCTCCGCGTCCACGAGCATAATCGTATCGACCGAAGGCTGAAAAGTGGCCTCCGCCGTCTGTGTATAGGCAAATATCGTACCAGCAGCCGCCGCCCCGGCAGCTGCTGCTGCTGTCTTCTTGATCATCATGCGTATATTCTCCCCTTAATGGTCTCAGTCAGCCGCACGGTAATGCGGGCTCCAGCGGTCATTTTACCACAGCCGCATACAAAAAAATAGATAGGGGAGTCCCCTATCTATCGGCTTAAGAATAGTTTGGTGATTCCTTTGTAATCTGCACATCATGCGTATGGCTTTCTTTCAGGCCGGCATTCGTAATGCGGACAAAGCGGCCGCGCTCCTGCAGTTCCGGCACGCTCGCTGTACCGCAGTAGCCCATGCCGGCACGAAGTCCGCCGATGAGCTGATGGAGTGTCTCCCCGAGAGGTCCTTTATGCGGAATGCGACCTTCGACGCCTTCCGGAACAAGCTTTTTCTCATTCTCCTGGAAGTAACGGTCTTTACTCCCCTGCTCCATCGCCGAGATCGAGCCCATGCCCCGATACACTTTAAACTGACGTCCCTGGTAAATTTCGCGCTCTCCGGGACTTTCGGTGACACCTGCGAGCATGCTGCCGAGCATAACGGCGTTGCCGCCTGCAGCGAGTGCCTTCGTGATTTCACCAGAGTACTTGATCCCGCCGTCAGCAATGATGGCGATGCCGTGTTTTCGTGCTTCCGTAGCACAATCATACACAGCTGTGATCTGGGGTACCCCGATACCGGCAACCACCCGGGTCGTGCAGATCGAGCCTGGTCCGATACCGACTTTGATGATGTTTGCCCCAGCTTCAATAAGAGCACGGGTGCCTTCTGCCGTCGCTACGTTCCCGGCTACTATATCAAGATCTGGATACTTGTTACGCACGCTGCGGACCTTCTCCACCACCCCGCGTGAATGACCATGGGCGGTGTCGATCACGAGCACGTCGAGCCCGGATTCAACGAGGGCCCCGATACGCGCATCGGCATCTCCGCCGACTCCGACAGCACCACCGACCACGAGTCGGCCCTGTGCATCTTTTGCAGAGTTCGGGAACTCAATGGCCTTCTCCACGTCCTTGATGGTGATAAGACCTTTTAAACGTCCTTCATCATCGGTCAGCGGCAGTTTTTCAATCCGGTGCTTCTGAAGAACTTCCTGCGCTTCCTTCAACGTCGTTCCCACCGGTGCGGTAACAAGATTCGAGCTGGTCATAACCTCTTTAATAGGAATGGAATAGTCTTCAATGAACCGCAGATCCCGGTTCGTAATAATACCGACAAGACGTTCCTGATCGTCTGCAATCGGCACCCCGGAAATGCGGTATTTGCCCATCAGGTGTTCCGCGTCGAACACTTGATGATCGGCTGTCAGATGAAATGGGTTGGTGATGACGCCGCTCTCGGACCGTTTTACCCGGTCGATCTGCTCCGCCTGCTCTTCAATGGACATGTTCTTATGAATGATGCCGAGTCCGCCTGCCCGGGCCATCGCGATCGCCATATCGGCTTCGGTTACGGTATCCATCCCGGCACTGATCACCGGCACAGACAAGTGAAGTTTCTCCGTCAGCTGAGTACCAACAGAGACTTGATGAGGCAGGACATTGGATTCGTCCGGCAGCAGCAGGACATCGTCGAAGGTAAGCCCTTCTTTTGCAAATTTATCTTCCCACATAGATTCCATTCCCCTTTCAGCTGGCTGAAAATATTATCAGTAGAGTAACAATCGCACAGAGCGGTGTCAAGAAAACCACCGTAGTTCCACTATTCAAACAATTACATTCTCAAAAGCCCGCCATAACAGGAAATTTAAGGGGTTCGACAACTGCTTTCCGCAGGCGGACATTTCCAGAAAACGAGCACAGACCCAGTCCTTGCATCCTTCCGGCTGATCCTGAACCAAAGCGCGCCAAACGACTTCCTCCCCGCCGCCCCTGCTCTGTTTTCTCAGCAGAAGGCTATGATATCGTTCGTTGTTGATTCCATCCGCTGTCGGCGGACGCTTGCTCAGGGGGCTTGTCCTCCACAATCTTCGCGAGGCGAAGGAGGATTTTCGGACTGCGCTTATCCCTTGAGCGTCGCCGCCTGTCGCTGCTTTCATCAAATAACAACAACAAGCTTGAACAGAGCTAAGCACAAAAGCGCCGAGCGTCTTTTGGTGATACAAAAAAAGACCGCTGCACCGCCCTTCCGGGCGGCCCAACGGCCTTCGGTATCCAGCAGCGTCCTACTTTCGCAGGGGGAGAGCCCCCAACTATCATCGGCGCTGGAGAGCTTAACTTCCGTGTTCGGCATGGGAACGGGTGTGACCTCTCCGCTGTTGCTGCTGAATCTTGAGCTGTCCGCTCAAAACTGGATAACGCGCTGCGAATCGTGCATGATCGGTGTCTTAGTCTTCCGCGTCCAAAATCACTTGGTTAAGTCCTCGATCGATTAGTATCTCTCAGCTTCACGTGTCGCCACGCGTCCACACGAGACCTATCTACCTCATCATCTCTGAGGGATCTTACTCACTTTC
>NZ_AUCK01000037.1 GCF_000429725.1 Alkalicoccus chagannorensis DSM 18086
TACCGTTGTTCCTTGTAGGAATTCCTCCCTTTTCAGAACCCTGACAAGACCTCCCCGGGTAAGTCTGACCGCTTTCCACCCGTCGGCACAGGATTTACTGAACGGGACTCGGGTAATGTCGGATTTCGTCTTGTGTGGCAGACTCATCCATCCCTGTTCAGCCTTGTATCCTGTTCCTGTTCGTTGCCGCGTGTGTTTGCGTCCGGCTTCCTTCAGATTCCGGGTCACCCCGGACACCCTTGCCATTCGCTAACGGTTCCCATTACCAAGCCCGTAGTGGACTTTCACCACCAAGCTGTCAGACATGCCGGGCACACGACGAAACGCTCCCGACGATTCATTTGGAATCATCGGGAGCGTCTATTCCTTCTTCTGGACGTGATTATCCCGGCCGTGTTTAAGCCATTTCATCAAAATACGAACCTTTACGCGAAACCTTCGCTTCTTCTCTTCTGAGAGCGTCATCGGGCTGCTTTTTCTCTTTCTGAACACCATAGCCGCTCTGCTTTAGTATAGTACCATCCTGTTCCTGCAGCTGTTTCCGCAGTTTTGCCTGAGCAATCCTCTCGTACCGCATAAATAAATTTTCATAAGGGCTCCGCCGCTCAAGACTGCCGTAAAGGTCGATACTCGTTATCGGATCAACAGTCAACTCCCGACGCTTCTGCAGTTCTTGTCTATTTGCATAGTTCATTGCCTGCTCATCACGGATCTGTGGAATGTATCCCATATGGATCCCTCCTTCTTACCTTTCTACCCTTATTATCGACAAAACAATCCTGTATCTTGAGCACAGTATTCAGAATTTTAAAAATTTTACCCCTTGTGCGTGTTTATTGGGGAGAAGGAGAATCTCCGCTGCAGCTCCGCAGATCGGCCGGCGAATGGGAGGACATGCACCGGCTGTGTTATTTCTAATCTCAAACGAAACGCTGCCGAGGATCCATGCAGGATCCTCGGCAGCGTTTCTTGCTTCATTCGATTGTTTTTGTCCAAGCCTCCGCTAAGTAGCAGCCGGCGTTTTCATCTCGGTTGGACCCTCAGAAAGGAATCTGAACATAGAAAGACGCTCAACCATTTCAGGAGCAGCTCTGAAGAGAAGCGCCTGTGCTGTGCGGTTTCCGGTCCGCAAACCGTGCTCTCTTCGACTTGCTGCACCTGATGATCGTTCCTGTTACTTCAGACCGATCGTATGGTAACCGCCGTCGACGTGGATCATCTCTCCCGTAACACCACTGGAGAGCCCGCTGAACAGGTAGAGAGCTGTTTTCCCTACTTCTTCCTGGGTCACGGTACGCTGCAGCGGAGCATGATCCTCCATTTCTTTTAATACTTCATTAAAACCGCCGATGCCCTTTGCCGACAATGTGCGAATCGGGCCGGCTGAGATAGCGTTCACCCGCACCTGCTGCGGACCGAGATCGTGTGCCAGGTATTTTACACTCGCATCGAGGCTCGCTTTGGCTACGCCCATCACGTTATAGTTCTTCACGTACCGTTCCCCGCCCAGGTAAGTCAAGGTGACGATCGAAGCTCCTTCGTTCAGAAGCGGGCGGGCTGCTTTCGCTGCAGCTGTAAGCGAGTAGGCACTGATGTTATGTGCCAGCAGAAAACCTTCACGGGTAGTGTTCATATAGTCGCCATCCAGCTCATCTTTATTGGCGAAAGCAACACAGTGGGCCAGGCCGTCGATGGTACCTGCTATTTCACCAATCTGCTGAAACGCTGCCGCTATCTCTTCATCACTTGTGACGTCACAGGAAATGGCGTGATGCTCTCCATCCAGTGACTCTGCCAGTTCGCGGACAGGCCTCTCGAACCGCTCCCCTGCATAGGTGAAGATCAGATTCGCCCCCGACTGATCCAGCGCCTGGGCGATCCCCCAAGCAATGCTCCTTTTATTGGCAACACCCATAATCACATACGTTTTACCTTGTACCTGCAGATCCATAGACTGCTCCTCCTCTATCACGATTTGATATTATGATCTGGTACTAATTTTACCTTTGTCGCTGCCAGCCGTCAATTGCCGCTTGAGCTGTCTGTCGGAAACACGTACAATAGCATAGCTGAAAGGAAGTGTCGTTATGGAAAAATTCGATGTCATCGGCGATGTACATGGATGCCGCCGGGAGATGCAGGAGCTTCTCCGGGACCTCGGCTATACCTTCCGCGATGGTCATCTTCTGCATGAAGAAGGAAGAAAACCGGTCTTTATCGGTGATTTAACCGACCGAGGACCGGACTCGATCGGGGTACTAGACGATGTTACGGGCTGGTATGCCGCCGGGGAGGCTTTGTATGTACCTGGCAATCACTGCGACAAGTTGTACCGCTGGATGATCGGACGACCGGTGAAAGTGAACCACGGGCTTGAAACGACTGTCTCCGGGTTCCAGGCTCTCCAGAAAGAGGCAAGAAAGCACCTGCAGGACCGCTTTATCAGCATGGTCAAAGAAGCTCCACTCTACCTGCAGCTGGACAGAGGGCGGCTCATCGCTGCCCACGCAGGCATCCGGCACCGTGATATTGGTGCGGCCCCTGAGAAAGTACGCTCCTTCGTCCTCTATGGAGATACGACGGGACAATTCACGGAAGATGGGTTTCCCATCCGACGGGACTGGGCTTCCCTTTACCCACAAGGGGACGAATGGATTGTCTACGGGCATACCCCGGTGCGGACACCCCGATTTGTCGGCAGGACCGTAAACATCGATACCGGCTGTGTTTTCGGCGGCAGCTTAACGGCACTCCGATATCCGGAGTTGACCACCTTATCGGTTGCCTCCGCGCAGCCGGAAGTCCCCGAAAAGTTCTCTTTCACCGACTAAGCTGAAAACCAGGGCCGGCGTCAAAGGAAAACCGCTCCTGTGTGTAGGGATGCAGGAACTCGACGGCTCTGGCGTGAAGATGCAGCCTCGGCACATCGTCATCCTCCTGTCCATACAGACCGTCACCAAGGAGCGGCCACCCGAGCCAGGCCATGTGCAGACGGATCTGGTGTGTTCTTCCGGTTTCGATCACTGCCTGAATGCGGGAAAAATCAGCCCCTCGCTCCATCAGCTGAAAATGACTGCGGGCCTCTTTCCCTCCGCAGGAAATCCCGCGCTTGATATAACTGCCGGCTTTTCTCGCTATCGGGGCAGATACACTGACGGCGCTCCATGGAAAACCGCCACCGGCTGCACACTCGTAAATACGGTGAATCCGGCCGTCTGCCTGAGCAGTACTCAAAATGCCATGTGCAAGCGCATGGCGGGCCGCCAGAACAATCCCGCTCGTGCCGCGGTCCAGGCGGGTCACGGGGTGAAAGGTGAAGGGAAGGTGCTGCTCCTGATTCATTTTCAGAACATGAGATGCCACGGAGAGTTCGCTGCGGTCCACTGTCGGAATGACGACAACCCCTGCAGGTTTATAAAGAAGCAGGATAAAATCATCTTCATACAGGATCTCAATGCCGGGGACGTATGCCGGCGTGATATTGCTGCTCTGCTTTTCTGGAGGAAGCCTCACTTCCACTACATCACCTTGCTGGACGACTGCGGTCACCTTCTGTTCTCTGCCATTCAACACGATTTCCCCGCCATGAAACTTCACATCAGCGAGCAGCTTCCGTGAAAATCCTGCATAGGTACGAAGAAAAAAGCGGAGGAGTTTTCCATCCGCTTCTTCCGGTACTGTCCACTGAATCGCTGGGGTGCCCATCAGATAAAGGATTCCTTTACCCGTTTCCAAAATGGGAACGGACGGAATCTTGCAAACCGTACCTGCTCATCTGCTACGCGCACCTGAATCGATTTCACTTTTTTCTGTACATGTGTCAAATGATCCACTGTCACCTGAAAATCCACATCGTTCTTCGGTTTCAACAGGCACGTATGATGCTCCGGGAGAACAACAGGAGAGCCGATGGTTCTGTAAACACGGTTATTGATCGATGCCATCTCCGCAAGCTGAATGGAGGCCAGAGAAGGATGAAGGATTGCGCCGCCGAGGGCTTTATTGTAAGCCGTACTGCCCGATGGTGTGGAGAGACATAAGCCGTCCCCGCGGAAAGTTTCAAACTGCTC
The DNA here is from genome assembly GCF_000429725.1 of Alkalicoccus chagannorensis DSM 18086. Lineage (GTDB taxonomy): Bacteria > Bacillota > Bacilli > Bacillales > Salisediminibacteriaceae > Alkalicoccus > Alkalicoccus chagannorensis. The sequence goes on from NZ_AUCK01000037.1 coordinate 4,071, forward strand.
CCCTTTAATTTCAATATCCATGACAAGCGAGCCTTCCATGCTTTTGACGGTGCATTCATTCAGAGCCAGGTACCGCTCGGTTTCCTGGTCATTCGTGTAGCGGATCATGACTTCCAGCAGCGGATATTCTACAATTTTGAAAGGTGTTTTCGCAATGTGGATGACAAGCTTTTCCACTTCATCCGGCTGCCAGTCTGCATAGAAGCCGAGATGCCCGGTATGTACACCGACAAAACTAGTCTCATCCAGACGGTGGGCATATTGATGAAAAGCCTCCAGCAGCGTCCCGTCCCCGCCGATGGAAATGACGATCTCGGGTTCCTCTTCATCATACTCCAGGTCGAATTCCTGAAGGTAGCTCTTCACCCGCTGTGTTAACACATTGGAATCATGATCTCCTCTGGATCGGACGTTAAATTTCATCGCTCTTCCCCTTTCAGTTTTTACGGCGGGAGGCTTCCTGCTTTTTCGTCATGATCTTCTGGGCTTCCTGCACTTCCCCACGGATTTTCGACATTTCCTCATCCAGGCGAAACGCTGCTTCGGCCGCTTTCACCAGCCGCTGTTCGATCTCATCTGGAATCATCCCGGAGTATTTGTACTGCAGGGAATGTTCGATCGTCGCCCAGAAATTCATGGCAAGTGTGCGGATCTGCAGTTCCACAAGAATCTGCTTCTCTCCTTCGATCGTCTGGACTGGATATTGAAGAATCATATGATAGGAACGGTATCCGCTCCGCTTTTTATTTTTTATATAATCTCGTTCTTCAACAATCGTAAAATCCGTGCGTGCCTTGATCAGTTCGACAACAGTGTCGATATCACCGACGAATTGACACATGATCCGGAGACCTGCGAGATCCTGCATGTCTTCCTCAAGCTGATTCAAAGGAATATTCTTTCTTTTCGCTTTCTCCAGAATGCTCGATACCGGCTTTACACGTCCGGTCACAAATTCAATCGGCGTATGTTTCGAGGACAGCTGATATTGGTCGCGGATCCCTTTCATCTTTATCTTCAGCTCTTCCACCGCCTGCTTGTAAGGCGTGAGCATGATATCCCAGTCCATCATGAGGTCATCACCTCTCTTCTTCCAATTCAAATAAACGTTCTACTTTTTCTACAAAATCTTTGCCGTAATTGTGGTTTCCTGCGATGTTGTCCAGCAGAAAGTCCAGTTCTTCCCAGAACGAGGTCAGCTCCACGCTGCCAAGTCCGGTCTTCAGTACGACAGGCGGCTGGTCCGGCCGGCTTTCCCGTATGACGTTCCAGACGTTCTCTTCAAACCGCAGATGGATGAATTCATCCTGATGGGCGAGCAGGTAGACAAATGCTCCTCCATCGGAATCCACGAGCATCCGATCTTCTGGTTCCAATCCTTGAAAAGGAAGGGTCACGTCTGCTGCTACACTAACCTCACGTTCTTGTACTTCCATCTTTTTCACTGTAATCACTTGCTGATACCCCCGCTCTCACTTTTCTTCCAGTTTATCATACTAACGATAATTCCCCTTATTGTAAACGAAAAAACTGCCCGGATACTACTCAGAGCTATAGACGTGCCGCCTTCTTTTATGAAGTCGAGAAGAATTCCGCCGCTTGGACCACGGCTTCGGCCCCTTTACCTCCGGCAGAACAGCCATCTGCAGATGCCTCCTGCGTAAGATGACAGAAATTCAACATCTCTCCATCGTATATTGCGCAGCGTGCAGGGTTGTGGAATAATAGAAAGTAATTGATAAAACTTTTTTAAGGCGGGATATAATGGCAAGCGAAATAGAAATTGAATTCAAGCAGCTGCTCACTCCATCTACATACGAATCGCTGCTTCACTTCTATGACTTTCCGCCTCCCTTTACGCAGGTCAATCACTACTTTGAAACAAGCTCGGGAAAACTGCAGCAGCTCGGTGCTGCACTGCGGGTCCGCACGAAACAGGAAGGGGCTGTTCTCACGTTGAAACAACCCCACGACACGGGACTGCTTGAAACGCACCAGACGGTTTCCACCTCGGAATGGCTGCAGCTGAAAGAGACAGGGGTTATGCCTCCAGGAGAAACGAGAGACGCGGTTATTTCCCTCTTGGAAGACGAGACCCTGCTCGAATACCTCGGCAGTCTGACCACCGTCCGGACCGAAACGACGTTACCTGAAGGAACACTCGTGCTGGATCGTTCTGAGTACGCCGGCAGAACAGATTATGAACTGGAAATGGAAGTGGCGGATTATGAGTCCGGCAGACACTTTTTTGAACAGCTTTTGGAGAGCCATGATCTCACTTGGAATAAACCGCCGAATAAAATAGAACGCTTTTTCCAGGCTGCCTTCGGACAGGATTAAGATGATTACAACATCAGAGAGGAAGATGTATCATGATTCAATCGAACATGCAGGCCGTTCAGCAGCTCCAGATGATGAAGCTCTGGACAAGCCAAGTGTCGTCACCGTTATCCGATTCCGGTTCTAATACTCCCTCTTTTCAGTCTGCTTTAAATCAGGCGCTGCACGAATCACCGAAAACGTTTGCTCAGGCGGCACAGGAAAAGAATGCCTTCACCCCGTCCGCTTCTCCTGTACCGCAGACAGCCTCTACTGCCAATACCGGTTCCAGTTCCGGAAGCAGCTATGACAGCCTGATCCAGCAGGCAGGCAGCAGGCACGGCGTTGATCCCGGGTTGATTAATGCCATCATTAAGCATGAATCCAACTTTCAAGCCGATGCCGTCAGCCATGCCGGAGCGCAGGGACTGATGCAGCTGATGCCGGGCACTGCGGCAGGCCTCGGTGTGAAGAACAGTTTTGATCCCGCTGAAAATATCGATGCCGGCACGCGCTACATTAAATCGATGCTGGATAAGTACAACGGAAATACGGAACTGGCGCTCGCTGCCTACAACGCCGGGCCAGGGAATGTGGACAAACACGGAGGCATTCCGCCGTTCAAAGAAACACAGAACTACGTGCCCCGGGTGATGGGAACCTTCCGCGGTTCTGCCTCAGTATAAAACAATCGGGATCCGTATCCTTCCATGATCGACGACCTCTCGAGCTCGATCCCTCGACGTTAAGGCTAAGCAGGAATAAAAAAGAGGCTGGGACAAAACCAGTATTGAAAGAAGCCCTTACCATTTCGGTGAGGGCTTTCTGTATGAAAGGGGGGGATCCTTCCAATGACAATCGCCTGCCGCGGGCAGAGCTTCCAACGCCCGACGGAGGCGCCTCGGCTTTTCCCACGGATGTGTTCTGCCGCCGGCAGCGTTTTTACGGTTGCTTCGCTTTCTGCCACGGATTCGCTTTGGTGGGCAGCGGACGATACCCTGCATGCCTCCAGCAGCCCTTCCCACGGTCCAGCTCCCCTGACCTCTTTATAGGTCCCGCTTTCCTGCCATCCCTGGGAAGCTTCACCGCATGAAGCACCTCGGCTCTTCAGCAGATTCGAGCATTACTCCTTATTTCTTGCATCTTATTTCTGAAGTGCGTAAGATGACTCTTTGGGACACTTGAAAGCAGTTGTCATAAATAGTTCACATTTGTTGAAGGCAGACACCGCGCCTGCTACAATAAGCATACAATGAAAGAGTGAGGGATATGGATGAACAGCCACTACACTGCATATGAAGCCCTTGGAGAAGACAGACTTCATGAGCTTGTCGATACGTTTTACAGCCACGTCGAAGAGCATCCTGAACTGTCTCCCATATTTCCAGATGACATGTCGGAAACACGCCGGAAACAGAAACAGTTTTTAACACAGTTTTTTGGCGGTCCTGCGCTTTATACCGAGGAACACGGACATCCGATGCTCCGCGCAAAACATATGCAGTTCGCTGTCACTCCTGAACGCAGCCGGGCCTGGTTATCCTGCATGGGACAGGCACTATACGAAACCGGCATCGAGGAGCCGCTCAGATCCTATATGTTTGAGCGTTTTGAAAAAACAGCCGCACACATGATTAACACGAATAACAGCAGTGGACAGGGGGGAAGCAGCTGATGATGACTAAAGATCCTGCCCGCACGTTTGTATGCGGGGAACAAGAGACGAGCTGCTGTCCGGAAGACATGCCTTCCGTGTACGAAGCAGCTTCGATACAGTCAACGATTGAAGTCTATATCTTCATCGATCCTCTCTGCCCGGAATGCTGGGCGATGGAACCGATCATAAAAAAATTAAAGATGGAATACGGGAAATATTTGTCGATGAACATCATCATGGCAAATAACCTGCAGTCCTCTCAGCAGCAGGGGCAGCAGAAGTGCCGTAATCTCGTGAAGGAACTCGCACAATCCTACAATGAAACAGGCTGCCGTACCGGCATGCCCTGTGATGGCAACGTGTGGTACGAGAACATCATGACAACACCGGAATCGGCGATTACCGCAGTGAAAGCTGCGGAACTGCAGGGCCGCGGCATCGGGGCAAAGTACCTCCGGAGAGTCCGCGAAGCGCTGTTCATGCACAAAGAAAACATTGCGGATGAAGAGGTCTTGATTGCCTGCGCTTCCCGCGTGCAGGGCTTGGATTTGAATGAGTTTAAAGAGGACATGCATTCCTCCGCTACAAAAAAGGCGATTGCCGATGACAAATGCACGATCCAGGAAATGGACATCGATACCGCTCCGGCTTTCGTCCTCTTCAGCAGCGACGTGGAAGAGCCCGGCGTGAAGATTGAAGGCGGGTATAAGTATGAAGTGTACGAGAACCAGATTCTGCAGCTGGCAGACACTCCGCTGGAAAAGTGCCCGCCCCAGCCGCTCGAATCATTCACCAGCTTCTACTCCCTCGTCGCCACCAAAGAAATTGCTGTAGTGTATGACATGACGCTGGAGGAAGCCCACAAGGAAATGAAAAAACTACAGCTCCAACAGCTCGTCGAAGAAATTCCGACGAAACATGGTTCTATATGGCGCTCCCTTTCAGATACCGCGACGTAACTATCTACCCGTGATGACGATGCACGCGCACTCCGCCCTCACGGGAAGGCATGCTGCGAGAGATCAACTATGCTATCGCCCGCTTGCTTCTTACAGCAGCCCCTCACTATGGTCCAGGTGAGGGGCTTTTTTCTATCTGTATGGGGGTGGTCCAAATCCCATTCTGCTCCGGCCCTGCAAGCTGCGAGACACCCCCTTCTCCTCGTAACAAGCCATCGCGGACAAGGAGGCGCAGTTGGTAGAGCATACGACGAAGATCTTGGAAAGCCTGACCGCATCTGGTCGTTTCACGAAAGCACGTCTGGCAGTCAGATTGTTCATGAGAAAAGAACAATAGCGCAAAGCGCCTTTTGGTCGGACCAGCGTGTACCGCAAGCTTTTCGAGGGAAAAAGCGGTCTTCTTTCCGCGCAGCGCAGGAAGCCGCCGACTTCCAGCTATGACATTTTCCTACGAAACGAAAAACGATGCCAGCAATCGAAAACGATTAGCTGGCACCTTATTTTATCGGACTCGTTGATCTTAGTAGAATAAAGCAGCGTATGCATCACATTCCTGCTGTCCCGTTTGGATTTAAGCCTCGATCTGCTGCAGAATCTGTTCTACTTCATCCAGCGTTTTTTCAAACGCCTGCATGCCTTTTGCTACAGCATCAGAAGACGTCATGTCCACACCCGCTTTTTTCAGCACGTTAATTGGGTAATCGGAGTTCCCAGCTTTCAAGAAGTCTTTAAACCGCTCTACTGCAGGCTCACCTTCGTCCTGAATCTGTTCAGCAAGCGCAGCTGCAGCGCTGTAGCCGGTAGCATACTGATACACGTAGAAGTTCATATAGAAGTGTGGAATTCTCGCCCATTCCCAGGAGATCTCTTCATCAATGGTAACGTTGTTCCCGAAGTACTTTTGATTCAGCGCGTAATATTCTTCTTTCAGCATGTCCGGTGTCAGCGGCGTTCCTGCTGCAGCTTTTTCGTGGATCAGCTGTTCAAACTCCGCAAACATCGTTTGTCTGAAGACCGTTCCGCGGAACCCTTCAAGGAAGTGATTAAGCAGATAGAGGCGCTTCCTCGGATCAGATTCCTTGTCGAGCAGATGACGGCTCAACAAAATTTCGTTCGTCGTGGAAGCCACTTCTGCAACGAAAATAGAGTAGTCAGCGTACGGAAACGGCTGGTTGGCCCGCGTATAATAACTGTGGACAGAATGGCCGAATTCATGAGCCAGTGTAAACAGGTTCGTAATGTTATTCTGCCAGTTCATCAAAATATACGGCTTCGTTCCGTACGTTCCTGAGGAGTAGGCGCCGCTCCGCTTGCCCTGATTTTCGTCTACATCGACCCAGCGGTCGTCAAGCCCTTCTTTCACAATGCTCTGGTATTCCGGTCCCATCGCCTGCAGTCCGTCTACCATAAGCTCTTTCGCTTCTTCATAGTCGACATTGAATCCGGCATCTTCCACGAGCGGTGTGTACATATCATAAAGGTGAAGCTCATCCAGCTCCAGGACCCGCTTTCGGATGTCTACATACCTATGAAGCAGATGCAGGTGTTCATTCACCGTATCCACCAGCTGATCATACACGATTTCGGGGATATGGTTGGCGCTGAGCGCGGCTTCTCTCGCACTGGAATAACCACGCACCTGAGATTGGAACAAGTTTTTCTTTACGCTCCCTGCCAGGGTGCTTGCAAACGTGTTCTCATACTGGCTGTACGTGTCATACATCGCCTGAAAAGCGTCCTGCCTCACCTGACGGCTGCTGCTTTGAAGAAAGCCGATAAACCTGCCCTGAGACAGCTCTGCTTCTTCGCCGTTCTCGTCTTTAATAACAGGAAAACGAAGGTCTGCGTTGTTCAGCATACTGAATGTATTACCGGACTGTCCGGTGACGTCCCCGGCGCGTGCCATCAGTTCCTCTTCTTTTTCAGAGAGAACATGAGGACGTTTCTCATTGAGGCGTTCAAACATATGGCTGTAAACCTGCAGCCCTTCATGAGTATCGAGAAAAGCCTGAATCTCCGCTTCTTCCATTCTGAGAATTTCCGGCGTCATAAACGACGTGACCTGCTTGAACTGAACAATCAGCTGCCTCGCGCGTTCATTCAGCCCCTGATAGAAGGAATTGGTCGTATCTTCGTCATAGCGCATACGTGCATAGACGACGAGCCTGCCTAAATCAATCGAGATACTGTCATCGAGCTGAAGTGCTTCGTATAGTGTACCGGCAGAGGAAGACAGCTTCCCCTGATACTGCTGCATGTCTGGTATACGTTTGGAGACGGAAGCAAATGCTTTTTCCCATTCCTCAATGGAACTGAAAATATCTTCAAGATCCCACGTTCTTTCTACAGGAAGATCTTTACGCGCGGGAAGTGCTGTGTTTCCACTCATTCTATCCCTCCATTATGTAATATTTGAACCTGCTTCCATCCTAAGTGATTCTTGGCGTGGATTCAAATGTTTTTACTCTCGAAATACTTTTTCACTGTTTCCTGTACGTGTTCGTCATCGAGAAGCAGCCGCTCATGTGTCTTTTTCCACGTCACTGTCTGCTTCACCTGATAAACTGCCGGATAACGGCGGACTACACCTCCGAACATTTCCATCATATCAAGATACGAAAAGAGAAACTGCCGGATCTGATTATCCTCATGATGCTGCACGCGTTGAATAACGGTTCCCTGCTTTTTTATGTATCGAAGAAGAGACTCAATCCGAATGATCCGATGTGCATCCATGTAGTCGAGAACGGTCGTCTGCAGCCATTCTGCCGGATTGCCGGTGACGATGTTATCCACAAGGGGGAGGTGAGCGACCGCCGGGAAATGCTGCTTTCTCAGCCCGCGACGGTGCAGACATTCGATAAACCGATCTCTGGCAGGCAGAGGCGGGCCGACGGTGCCTGCAGCATGACGTTTCTGCTGCAGGAGACGAGCGTACTCCCGATGCACACGTTGAAAATAGCCATTTGGGAGACGCGGTCTCGTTTTCAAGAACAGGAGGTCGACTGTTGACTGATCCATCGGGTAATTCGTGGAGGCCGTCAGCATACTGCTGTTCGATAGCTGCACGGGGGCATAGACAAGCTGCAGTTCCCGCTTTTCAATAAGCAGCCTCCATTGGTGAAGAAAAGGAAAAAAATGAAAGGCTTCTGCTCTCCATGAAGGTACGCGCTCGTGGGTCACACGCTTTTCTGCAGGGGCAGTGAACCAAATCACCACATGGCCTTTCCGACGGTAATCAGCACTCCGGCGTGCCAGCTCGCCTGCCGGCAGCGCACTGAACTGCACTTCGAACACGACACTCATCCCTTTCCAGGCAAACCACACGTCAGCCCTCTGCTTTTCGCCAATACGCTTTTCGATTACCGGCCGGAGCCCCTGACTGCTGAGCCAGGATGCAAGAAGCTGCTTCGCCTTCTGATGTGCTTCGGATTCACGGGACCCTGTGCAGCTTGTATGCCTGACATGGGCGAAATGCTGCCTGACTTTTTCTGTCCCGCCTTTCACATGGCATTCTTCTCCACAGGCCGGACAGCGGTACACTCGTTCTTTTGAACCGAAGGAAGCATCGACCTGCTCTCCCTTCTCATTTAAGGCAGTAAACATCCTTCTCCTCCTCGGAACGTTTGTTCTGTTTTTGTGTAAAAAAGAGCCGGCACAAGCTGTGCCGGTACTTCTTAAGCTGAAAATTGGGTTCGAATCGTCTGAAGCGCTGACTCATCGAGAATCGTCTTGCCATATTCCTGAATACGGTGGATCGTAATATCCGACTCATAGCCGTATTCCAGCACTCTGCTCAGCAGGTTATCCTGCTCTTCATCCGTGAACAAATCATTAATTGTCACAAAGAGATAGTACGTACCTTCGAAATGATACAGGGATGTATGCACATCCTGTTCATCGAAACGGGTACTGAGAGAGATGACATCTTCAAAGTCATCGAATCCTACGACGACGCTGAGCGTGTTTTCTTTATCTTCGGATTCTTCGCCCGTGAACTGCTGATCGAGCATATCGACGATGTTTTTATCGACACCTTCTTCCTCTTCGAGAGGAATTTCCAGTTTCACGCTGCCGTCATTCATCTGACCGCGTGTAACAATGACCTCGAGTCCTTTTTCCAATGCATGGACCTGCACCCAGAGAGGCCCGTTCATCTCAAATTTCTCCTGATCACTCACTTCATTCATCATTTCAAAGAAGAGTTCTTCCCCGCGCTCCCGGCTGTACCAGATTTCCTCTTTATCGAAACCTCGTCGTTCAATGTCACTGTAAGTGATATAGAACTTGATTGTTGTGTCATTGATTCTTTCTATTTCCATGGTGTCTCACCCTTTCGCGAAATATATTCCGCTGATGACTGATGGAATGTTGATACTATTCTATTCCCATTCCAGAGACTCGTCAATCAATAAAATACGTTGTACCTATTCTAAGCTATCTGGCGGCAGAAAGAAATAATTCTGCATCAATTGCTCCGCTCATTTATCAGAAAATTCACAATTTGTTCGCTGATGAAGCTGAAGAAATAGAAATAGGGTGAAGGCTTCTATAAAAGTAAGCTTCACCCTCCACTAGAATATATCATAAACGACATCAGCTGTTAAGCGTGGTACTTATTCATTTACGAGCTTTTTCGCTGCCTCTTGAAGATGAAAGGTTCGGACCTTTCTCGGCAGGAATCTTCTGATTTCTGCTTCGTTATAACCTACCTGGATTCTTTTCTCATCGAGAATAATCGGCCGGCGCAGCAGACCCGGATGATCGCTGATCAGCTGAAACAGCTCTTGAAGCGGCATGGCGTCCAGTTCCACGTCTAGTTCCTGAAATACTTTTGAACGGGTAGAAATAATCTCATCCGTTCCATCTTCTGTCATACGGACGACTTGTTTTACTTCTTCAACGGAAAGAGGTTCGGAGAAAATGTTTCTTTCTTCAAACGGGATATCGTGCTCCTCCAGCCAAGCCTTTGCTTTTCTGCAGGACGTACAGCTCGGTGATGTAAATAAGGTGACCATAAACGGAATCTCCCTTCCAAATTAAAATGGTGAAAACGATCCTTATTTATAATGATTATTATAGCACAATCAATATAAATTCTCAAGTTCCCTTAAACATAAATTGAACAAAAATTGTACAGACTAAGTAATTAAGTGACGCATTTTACTTTTTTCCCTTTTTTCACGAATTTAAACGCTTTATTGTCATTTTAAATGAAGAAGAAACTTTCTCTGTTTCATTGTTCATGTTATCACATTTTCAGTTAGATTCATATGTTATCAATTAAATAGAAATGTAAAAAGGTGCTGCCTTGTTCCCGTCCATCTCCCGGGAAGCAGCTGCAGTGCCCTGATTCCGGAGTCCCACAGGCAGACGTAACCCCCCCGTCAGAACATTGTCGACGAGGGGGCACATTCCTTTTCCGTACTGTGCAACGGCCGTAGTTATCACCGTATCCAGTCCGGGTGATGTTACGAAGCCGTGTCTTTCGTTGATACAGGCTCTTTTTTAGGAAGCCCGTTCACTTCTCCCAGCTTCTTCTTCAATAAATCTTTCCATACAAGACGCTTTTTTGTTTTCCTCTTGGTTCTGCTGTTTTTCATGCCAACCACTCCTTTCTAAGCTGACTGAAACAACGACCGCTGGGAACCTTTACGTTGTCTTGTCTTTACTGCGATGATACTTTAATGCTTTTTCTGCGTCTTCATAAGCTTCCCCGTAAATTTCTTCATCCTTATAACGGTGAATGAGGTTGTACATCTTCCGCATATTCTCATAAATGCTCTCTTCTGATTCCACCCTCGGAGACCAATATAGGATCTCTAATTGACTTCGTTCTCCGGTATCGAGAGATTTACGGGAATACCCGATCGATTCTGCATGTTGAAATCCTTCCCGTTCGTAAAAGCGCTGCCTTTTCCGGGTGTCCGTATCATCATAATCAACCGGTTCCACTTCAAGAATGATAGGACAGCCTCTTTTTTTCAGATCATCGAGAAGCCTGCTTCCAATGCCTTTCCCTCTGGCTTCCTTCGACACATAGAGGTAATCAATGAACGTAAAATCTTCCATCTCAACATACATCATCACATGAAAAGAATCTTCACTCTTTTTGTAAATATCGTCTTTTTCTTTTAAAAGCAGTTCAATGTGCTCCCTGGACTTCATCTCTTCATCAGGGAAATAACGGTTCAGCTTCTCATACCAATGCAATCCATCACTTCCCTTCAACATCTGATCTTCCTTCTATTATAACTCGAAAAGTCTTATCAGGGAAGCGCTCTCAGCATTCCTTTCTTTCCATGAGAAGCTTCAGGGAGGAATGGCACCTCCTCACCTTTGTATAGGATTCAATTTCTCGCGCGTTCGAGCCGATGTTTCTACACAGCCGCTCTTTTGGTTTTCAGAGCAGCTCGGAGAAAGCGGAAACCTCTCGTACAGCTTAAGGGAATGTCACGCCCCCCTCTCACCATGCATCTAGATCCTCTCTCTGCTCGTTTCTGACATATCAAGATGATAGATAACAGGGTCTGCGTACTGACCTGCGGATTGTTCTCCTCCTTCGACAACTATGCCAGACCCTATTTTAAAGCCGAAAAAAGAGGCTGGGACAAAACCAGAATCAAAAGAAGCCCTTACCATTTTTTGGTAAGGGCTTTCTGTACGAGGGGGATTGATCCTTCCAATGCCAATCGCTTGCCGCGGGCAAGGCTTCAGCTAACCGCCGCAAAAACAGCGGCGGTGGATCTTCAGCCCTTGCTTTTCCCGCAGGCGTCTCTTGTCTTTTCACGATCAACCCATGATAAAGACCGTACGGTCTTGATTTCTCGATAAAAAAAGGATACCTTCAGGTTAAGCTAGAACGACCAAGTCATAACAAAACCGGAGG
>NZ_AUCK01000038.1 GCF_000429725.1 Alkalicoccus chagannorensis DSM 18086
TTATGAAACGATGTTTTCAGTTGAGTCACCCATTCCAACAAAGCACGGAATCCAGAATACCTGTTATCGAACCGAAAGGCTTCGGCAAGATCAATACCGCGGTCATCCTGAGCCCGGGCGTAGTTGGTTTTTTTCGCAATATCAACACCGATAATCAATGTCTCTGAATGGATTTGCTTGATGTTTTCGTTTCGGTTATAATTCATTCGTGAGTCCTCCTTGGAAGTAGTTAGGGGTCCTTTTCGCTGATCAGCTTTGGACACCTTGTATCCTACCAGGAGGGCTCTTTTTTTGACAAACCCCAAATTACTTCAATACAGGAATGCTTTCTTATACTTGGAAGAAAGGCACCCGCCGTCGATGGACGGCGGGTGCCTTTTTTGCCTGCAGTCTGCCTGCTATTCACTTTCCCCCAACTCGGCAATGTCCTGAAAGCGATAAAGCATCCCCGCTTCGATCATACTTTGTTGAGACGCGCAGCTGCGGCTTCAGCCATACTGCCATAGGCTTCTTCCTCCTCCAGGTCTTCCTGTGACAGGAGTTCAGCGTCATCTCCAGACAAGTGGACTGTTCCATGCCAGGAGAACGTTGCGTTGCCCCGGAGTTTCACGTGATACTCTTCCTGCTCATCCTGTGAGACAACCGTCTGTACCATGCCACCTGGATTGTAGACGGTGATGACTTCATCCAGAGGCAGATAATCAAGTAGCACACTGACGACGCTCGAGGCGGACATCGCTGTTCCGCAGGCATTCGTCAGTCCTACGCCCCGCTCGTACGTGCGTACGAAAATGTCGTTGTCCTGAATCAGCTGAATGAGACTCACATTTGTCCCGTTCGGGAACAGTTCTTTCAGTTGATTCGCCCGCACGCCTGTTTCCTCCGCTTCCTCCGCCGTCACCTTTTCCGTCACGGCAGCAAGATGCGGATTCGGTACACTCAGAGCGGTAAACGCCAAGTTCTCCGACAGCGGAGGAATTTCCTGGTTGATCCAGAGCGCCTGTTCCGTCGTCATCGGCAGGGTTGCCGGGCGCAGAGATACGGGTTCAATCGCCACTTCAAACGTACGGACGCCGGGGAACACTTCGTCGACTTCCGCGCACTTTAAATCCGCCTTCATCGTTTCCACTGTAATACTTGAAGTGTCCATCTGATCCAGCACGTAACGGGCAGCGCACCGCAGCCCGTTCCCGCACATTTCTGCTTCGGAGCCGTCGCTGTTCAGCATTCGCATTTTCGCATCTGCACGGCTGGAAGGCTGCACAAACAGCACCCCGTCCGAACCGACCGCTCCATCACGTTTGCTGATTGTTCTTGTCACGGCTGCACGTTCTTCTTCTGTCCAGGTATATAACCCTTTCAACTCATCAATGATGATAAAATCGTTACGCGAGCCGTGGCATTTTATGATGTCCAGATTCATTCTGAGGCCTCCTTATCCGCCTATCATCATAGCGGATGACACTAGTCCTTGCAAGCATCGTTGAATGAATACGCCTTGCCGGAGAAACTTACTGCACCTTCCACGATTCATCGGATATGTGCAGCAATTCTTCTCTCGTTAAAGAGAACGCCATTGCTCCAGCATTGTCCTCCGCATGTTTTGGCTTCGAAGCACCTGGTATCACAAACACATGACCTTCGTGATACTGCACCATCCAGTTCAGCGCTATCTGGGACGGCGTGACGTCATATTTCTCTGCATAATACCGCAGTGTCTGAATGAGAGGTTCCGTCTTCTCCAGCCCGGATGAGCGGAATTTACTCATCCACTTACGCGGGCCGGCCGTTTGTTGAATCAATGAAGGATCTTCGTGAAATTTCCCGGTAAGAAGCCCCTGCTCGAGCGGAGAATAGGCAATGACAGCAATCTGATGCTCTTTTGCTGCATCGAGCAGTCCATTTTTTTCGATCGTCCGGTCCAAAAGGCTGTACTTCACCTGATTGGAGGCGAGGGGAATATCGAAAGTATCAAGCACCTCATTCGATTCGATCATCGCCTTCTGAGAAAAGTTGCTGACGCCGACCGCGCCGATTTTACCAGTTCTGTGCAGCCTGGCCATCGACGTCATCTGCTGTTCAACCGAGGATAAAGAAAACGGCTGATGAATTTGATACAAATGGATCGGACGCTGGTTTAAAGCGTCCTTTCTCGCTTCGATTGTTGCTTCAATCGAAGAGGCTTTTCGCGCCATCGGCCACCATTTCGTTGCGATTTTTGCCTCTTCCATCCCAATGTCCATCGCGTCCAGGGAAGATGCAAGCACCCGCTCGGAAGCACCGCTCCCGTATACTTCCGCAGTATCAAACCAGTTCATCCCGCCGTTGAGGGAAATCCGGATAATCTCCTGCATCGTCGTATCCTCTAAAGAGTCCCAGTACCTCCCTGCTGTATTTTCTCCTTTACTAAACTGCCAGCAGCCAAGACCAATTGGTGAAAGCTGCAGTCCGGAACGTCCAAGTTCTCTTTTTTCCAGCATCATTTCCTCCCCCTTCTATGTAATTACTTAGTAGTATACCCATAATTGCCATTACGTATACATCGTCAGCAATCTCTTTTATCGTAACATATTCTATATATTTCCTGATAACACCACATAATGGATATTGAACAAATTTTCAAAAAATTTTTTGCAACTGATAAAACCGCGCAGTGTAGCGCTTTAATGGGTCAGACGTCTAACTCATTTGAAAACGCTTTATTGACTTCAACCTCGTTCATGATAGTATTGTTAGTGTAACAATATTAACTTTATTAAAGGGGGATACATATCTATGAAGAAGCACAAAGGTTCTTTGAGTCTGTTCGCTAAAGGCTCTCTTGCAGCTGCAGCGGCGATGATGATTGCAGCACCGGCAGCCAGTGCAGACGACCGTTATGACGATGTCGACAGCGGCCTCTGGTACTCTGAGGCAATTTCTGATCTTACCGATCAAGGCGTGTTCAGCGGGTATGGCGACAGCACGTTCGGCGTTCGCGATAACATTACGAGAGGCCAGGTGGCTGCGACTCTTTACCGTGCTATCCAGCCTGACAGTGCAGATTTAGACGTTTTGTCTCAATACGATGACGTTGACGAAGATACTTATTTCGCTTATGAGATTGCAGCTCTATCTGAAGCTGGAATATTCTCCGGTTACGCAGGCAGCTTCTCACCAGAAGACCAGATTACGAGAGAGCAGCTTGCTTCCGTTTTAGTCCGCAGCTTTAATCTGCAAGGAGATGGTTCTGCTCAAGTAGATGTGGATGATGTACACTCTTCTCATCAGGCTGACGTCCAGACTATTGCTGATCTTGGCCTGACAACAGAGCTCGATAATTTCCGGGGTGGAGATGCTCTGACGAGAGCAGAGTATGCAACGTTCCTGCATAGAACATGGAATCTCGAGCAGGACGATTCCGACGCAGCTTTTGACCTTAACATCTTCCACACGAATGACCTGCACGGTCGAACAGCTGCCTACCCGCAGATGGTGACTGCTTATGAGCAGGCGCAGGAAGATTACGGCGACGGGCTGCTTCTCGAAGCCGGTGACATTTTCTCCGGTACGCTCTATTTCAATGAGTTTCTCGGTCAGGATTCTCTCGAATTCATGAACTACATGGGCTATGATGCCTGGGTTCTCGGTAACCATGAATTCGATCTCGGGGATGCGGAAGTAGAAAATGCCCATCCAGATCTCATCGACTTCATTGATGGAGCTGATTTCCCAACGCTTGGCGCTAATATGGATTTCTCTGCATATCCAGGCTTCCCGGATGACAACAAAGACGGCATCACCCGCGATGCAGGCAGCGGTATTTATGATGGCATCGTCAAAGAAGTAGACGGCGAAGAAATTGGTATTTTCGGCTTGAACACAGAAGATACGATCGATATCTCCAGCCCGCTTGACGTTGAATTCCAGAACTACTTGGAAACAGCCGAAAACATGGTTGCTCAGTTCGAAGAGGAAGGCATCGATAAAGTTATCGCCCTGACCCACCTTGGTTATGAGACAGATCCAAGCGTCGGCAACGATGTACTTCTGGCAGAAAACGTCGAAGGAATTGATGTCATCATAGGCGGGCACAGTCACGATGAAATTGATCCGCCACGGGTTATCACTGAAGATGCAGACGGCAATGAGATCGAACCTACGATCATTGGCCAAGCCGGCGAATACGGCGAGCACGTCGGTGCCATGAATGTATCCTTTGACGAGAACGGTGTCGTAACCGCAGTGGATGGAGAACTCTACGCTACGGATGACTTCGATGCCGATCCTACTGCTGCAGAAATGCTGGAGCCGTATACAGAACAGGTTGAAGAAGTCCAGAATGAGTCAGCCGGTTCTACTGTAGTCAATGAGCTTCCTAACCCACGTGGAGATTATCCAGATAACGTCCGCGCTGCGGAAACAGCTCTTGGAAACTTGATCACGGACGGACAGATGCGCTCGGCACTGACGGCCAATGAGGATGTCATCTTCGCCGTACAGAATGGCGGCGGTATTCGTACGGACATCGCTGAAGGTGATGTCACTGTTGGTGAGCTGATCGAAGTTCAGCCTTTTGGTAACCGACTGGCAACACTCGATCTTACGGGAGAAGAAATTTACGAAGCATTCGAAACAAGCGTGAAGGATGTCCCTGAAGAAAACGGTGGATTCCTGCACGTGTCGCGTGAAGGACGCATCACGTTCGACAGCGACAACGAAGAAGGCGACCGCGTTGAATCCATTGAAGTGAACCGCGATGGAGAGTGGGAACTTCTTGAAGAAGACGAGGAAATGCACACCGTAGCGATGAACAACTTTACAGCAGGCGGCGGTGACGGATTTGAAGTCTTTGCCAATGCTACGGACGAAGACCGTGGTACAATCATCGGCTTTACCGACTGGGAAATGCTGCGTGACTACATGCAGGAACTCGGTGAAGTGGATTACAGCATTGAAGGCCGTATCATCAACCGTGCCTACGACGATAACAACGACAACTAAGCGATTTTAAAAAAACACGTCCCCCACCGGGACGTGTTTTTTTGTAGGTCCATAGGTATATTCTTGCTGCGTATTGTTTAAAAACAGGATAGAAAAGGAACACCTCTCCATGTAGTTACTTTTTGTGAGTAAACTCGAGAGGAGCATGCAGCATGAAAACATATCAGCTTTACATTGATGGTGCTTACACGGATTCAACAGGCAGTGACTGGATTGAGATCGAGAACCCATCCACTGAAGAGATCATTTCGAAAACGCCGAGCGCAACGGAGGAAGATGCCGACCGCGCAGTGAGGGCTGCCTCTGCAGCTCAGCCCGGCTGGGAAGCCGTCCCTTCCAATGAACGCGGCCGTATTGTCCGGGAAATCGGTTTTGAAATGAACCGGCATCGTGAGACATTCGTTGAGATGCTCATGATGGAACAAGGAAAAAGCCGCGGAATGGCGGAGGGAGAAGTCGATCTTGCTATCGATTTTTTCCAGTACATGTCAGAGTGGTCCCGACGCATTGAAGGAGATATTGTCCCGAGTGACCGTACGAACGAAAGCATCCTTATTTATAAAAAGCCGGTCGGAGTTGTAGCCGGCATCGTACCATGGAACTTTCCTGTGTTTATTCTGGCACGAAAAGTAGCAACGGCGCTGATTTCCGGATGTACCGTTGTACTGAAGCCGTCCCAGCAGACTCCGAATACAGCCGCGTTCTTCACGGAACTGGTGCACAACATGGATATTCTGCCTAAAGGGGTGTACAACTATATTACAGGTAAAGGCTCAACGCTCGGCAACGCACTCGCTTCTCATAAAGACGTAGCGATGGTCTCCATGACTGGAAGCAAGCCTGCAGGAACTAAAGTCATGGAAGCAGCCGCACAGAACATCACCAAGGTAAACCTTGAACTTGGCGGCAAGGCACCGGCGATCGTCACAGAACACGCCGACCTGGATCTGGCTGTTGAAAACATTAAGCAGTCGCGGATCATTAACGCCGGTCAGGCATGCACGAATGCAGAGCGTATCTACGTCCATGAATCTGTAGCGGAAGCGTTCCAGCGAAAGCTCGTCGATGCCATTGCCGGAGTCACCTACGGCGATCCCTTCTCCGATAAGGAGCTGGACATGGGACCGCTCGTCAGCAGAGATCGACTCGATGAAGTCCAAAAAATGGTGGACCAGGCGGTGAAAGAAGGCGCCACAGTCGAAACAGGTGGAAAGCCTGCAGACACAGAGAAAGGGTATTTTTATCAGCCGACGGTGTTGACGAATGTTTCGCAGAAGATGGACATTATCCAGGAAGAAATTTTCGGACCCGTCCTGCCAATGATGACGTATTCTTCTCTGGATGAAGTCATTGAGATGGCCAACGATTCCGAATACGGTCTCTCCTCTTCCATTTTCTCAGAGAACTACCATCAGATCATGAAGCTCGCTTCCGGGCTCCGCTTCGGAGAAACCTTTGTTAACCGTGAAAACATGGAAGCCGTTCAAGGCTATCATGCCGGCTTTCGTCAGTCCGGTATCGGTGGTACAGATGGAAAACATGGACTGGAAGACTTTCTTGCAACTCAGGTTGTCTACATGCAGTATAAAGAAGATCATCAATAAAGCACGCCCTTCCTCCCCTGGTTTTCCAGGGGAGGTTTTATGTCTGGACTATCAGCAGTCCACTGTTCCCAGCTACCGTGGCCTCCCCCCCCCTGCGGAAATCAAACGAAAACAAGGACCTTCTGCATCATCCTCAGAAGGTCCTTGTTTTACTCTTTTCACCGGATCAGCAGCACTCGCTGCCTCCGTTATTCATGACCAGTCCCCCGCCATCACTGGTTTCCTGGTAGGCGAGTTCAAGGTCCTGCGTGTGCTCGTGAACCATCTTGTCGAAGGCCACCTGCACCCCGTTCACTTCTTCTATAATGTCACTCTCTTCTGGCGCATCCAGCGCCAGTCCCAACTGTGGACCTCCTCAGCCCATGCCGGAAGCAAAGATTTTGATATTAACCGCCTGATGTTCTTCCATCAGCTTCTCAATATACGTTTTAGCCTGATTGGTAATTTCCATGTCTTCACCCCTTTTCCTAGATATCTTTTCGTATTTTAACAGGATGTCCGGCAGAAAACAACATACCTGCTCACGATTTCAGATAATAAGCAGCTGCTTCAAACGGACGGAGAGCGAGATGGCCAGACTTCAGGCCGGGTGCTTCTCCGTAGTTACCTATCAGTCTCTCTCCCACCGGCTCGACCTCGAGATGGAGCGGATCGGTCGAGAAGGAACAGTATACCTGCAGCACTTCTCCGGCGAAGCGGCGTTCATAGCAGAAGACCTCCGGGTGATCCTGAAAAAGGAGATCAAAGCTGCCGTAAACGATAATATCCATTTCATGACGCAGGCGGATCAGCTGCTGGTAGAAGTAAAATATGGAATCCTGGTCTTCCATTGCTTCCGCAGCATTGATTTCCGGATAGTTCGGATTGACTTTCAGCCAGGGAGTTCCCTCCGTAAAACCGGCGTGCTTCGAGCTGTCCCACTGCATCGGCGTCCGGGCATTGTCCCGGCCCTTTGTGTAAATGCGGTGCATCAGCTCTTCGTGGGGCACCCCATTGCGGCGTTGTTCGTTATACATGTTTATCGTTTCAATGTCTTGATAGTCCGCTATCTCTTCGAACTGCACATTGGTCATCCCGATTTCTTCTCCTTGATAGATGAATGGCGTTCCTTTCATCATATGGAGCAGCAGCGCCAGCATTTTCGCGGATGTTTTGCGGAACGCAGCGTCATTCCCAAATCGGGAGACGACCCTCGGCTGATCATGATTGTTCCAGTACAGGCTGTTCCACCCTTCATGTTCCAGCGCCTTCTGCCATTTCGTCAAGTTGCTGCGGAGCACCGGCATGGGACATGGGCGCAGATCCCATTTGCCTCCAGGGCCTGCATCCAGGTCCATATGTTCAAATTGGAAAACCATATTCAATTCGTTGTTTTCTTCTTTCGTGTAAGCAACCGCCTGCTCTTCATTGACTCCCGGCATTTCCCCCACCGTCATGATGTCATAATGCCGCAGAACGTTTTCATGCATCTCCTGAAGATGTTCATGGATCCGAGGTCCGTTCATGAAGAAAGGGCTGCCGTCTCCATAAGGATCTTTCTCCTGACGAGGCCCGTCCGGCAGGCCCGGCGCTTTGGAAATGAAGTTGATCACATCCATCCGGAACCCATCGACACCTTTGTCGAGCCACCGTGTCATCATCTTATAAATATCCTGCCGGAGTCCTTCGTTTTCCCAGTTCAAATCCGGCTGCTTCCGGCTGAAAAGGTGCAGGTAGTAGGACGCTGTCTGCGTGTCATATTCCCATGCAGATCCGCCGAAGACCGACCCCCAGTTATTCGGTGGCCCGCCATTCCTGCCGTCTCTCCATATGTAATAATCCCGGTACTTGTTATCCATGCTGGACCTTGATTCAGCGAACCACGCATGCTCATCAGACGAATGATTGACAACGAGATCCATCACCAGCCGCATCCCCCGTCCGTGTATGTCCTCGAGCAGCTGCTCCCAGTCTTTCATCGTACCAAACTCTTTCATGATTTTATCATAGGCTCTTATGTCATAGCCGTTATCATCATTTGGTGAATCATATACGGGACTGAGCCAAATGACGTCTATTCCGAGCTGTTCGAGATGATCGAGCCGGGAACGTATACCGTTTAGATCTCCTACTCCACTTCCGGTTGAATCCTGAAAACTTCTCGGATAAATTTGATACACTACGCTTTCCTTCCACCAGGCTCGGGATGTCATGAGAAAACTCCTCTCCAATTTAGTGCAATCGTTTGTTTGTCTTTCAAATCAATAGATGACTGCTTCTTCAAACAATTGAGTGCAATCGCTTTCTTTAGATTACCACAGCCTCCTTGCTCATTCAACTGCCCGTTGTTTCGCCAGACGAAGAATTCTGATATTCTTATAGCATGACTTATTTTCAGGAGGTACTCATGGAAAAACGACACGTGCACATTGACGATATGACTTCGCTTCACCTGCTGCAGTCCCCCTCTTTCTCACCGGATGGACGAAGTGTAGTCTTCGTCAGAAAACAGGCGTATGAAGATTCATACGTTTCCCATGTTTTTGTCCAGCAGCTGGAGGAAACGATTGCCGTTCAGTGGACGTTTGGAACTGGCCAGGCATCCGAACCTGCCTTTTCCCCGGATGGACGGTTCATTGCTTTCAGTTATAAAAAAGATACGGACAGCCGGCCGCAGCTCGCTCTGTTTTCGACAGCTGGCGGAGAGCCGAAAATACTGACAGACCTGCCCGGCGGCGTAAGCAGTATTAACTGGAGCTTCGACAGCAGCCGGATTTACTTCAACACGGCTCTCGCTCCCGGAGTTCATCCGGACGAGGAAGAAAAAGCAGAAGAACGGGAACCGCTTGTCGTCGAAAGACTGAAATATAAATCCGATGCCGTCGGATTCATAACAGAGAAGAAAAAGCAGCTCGCTTCCGTACTGCTTGAGGACGAATCTGTCCATGTGCTCACGGACGATTCGTTTGACCTGGATCTTCAGGACGTCAGTCCAGATGGAACGAAGCTGCTTTATTCAGCGAACAAAGAACACGATCAGCGGATCGGCATGGATATGTATCTGTACGATATCCATCAGGAAACTCACAGCAAAATCATGATGGGCAGCTTCTCCCAGGCGTCTTTTTCTCCCGATGGTTCATTGATTGCTGCTGCAGGTCATCAGCTCGAATTCAAAGGAGCCACTCAGACAGAGATCTGGATGTATGATACTGCTTCGGGTCAGGCAGCCGCTGTCACCGGAAGCCGCGACGCGGGATTTGCCGATACGATGATTGCAGATGTGCAGAACAGCGCTGGGACAGCCGGCCCGCAGTGGGATCAAGACAGCCGCTCCGTGCTCGTGCCGTTCACGGAGCATGGCAGCGTCAATCTGAGCCGAGTCTACGCCGATGGTACCATCGAAGAGATTACGGCCGGCTCCAACCACGTATTTACGTACGCGTACCACCAGGCTGCGGATCGTTTGATCGCCGGAATCAGCTGGACGGATCATCCCGGAGAATTGTTCATCCAGCAGAAACATGGCTGGGAGCAGCTGACGACGTTTCATGATCCATTCCTGGCAGAGGTGAAGCTGGCTCCTGCCGAGGAAATCTGGGTCGATACAGACGATGACTGGAAAGCGCAGGCCTGGGTCCTCCCGGCGGCACCGGAAAAAGATCAAGGAGCCGCACTGCTTCATATTCATGGGGGCCCTCACGCCATGTACGGCGAAACGTTCTTCCATGAACTTCAGGTGCTTGCTGCATCCGGATTCACTGTTATTTACGGAAATCCCCGCGGCAGCCACGGCTACGGGCAGGCATTCGTGAATGCCGTCAGAAGAGATTACGGCGGACGGGACTATGCCGACTTGATGCATATTACCGATGCAGCGCTGCAGCGATTCCCGCAGATTCAAGAGGATCGTCTCGGCGTTCTGGGCGGCAGCTATGGCGGCTTTATGACAAACTGGATCACCACCAGAACGAACCGCTTCCGGGCAGCGGCAACGATGCGCTGTATTTCCAACTGGACGAGCTTTTACGGGGTCAGCGACATCGGCTATTTCTTCACGGAATGGGAAGTCGGCGAAGACTTTCTCTCGGATCCGGATTTTCTCTGGGATCACTCGCCATTGAAATATGTAAAGCAGATTCAGACACCTATGCTCATTCTGCACGGAGAGAAAGACTATCGATGCCCTGTTGAGCAGGCAGAACAACTGTTTGTTTCTTTGAAAATGCAGGAAAAACCTGTTCGATTCGTCCGTTTTCCGGATGCCAACCACGAACTTTCCAGGAGTGGGCCTCCGAAGCTGCGGGCGGCTCGGATACAGGAACTGCTCGAATGGTTTACGACGTATCTGCTGCAGGAAGAGGCGGAGAGCGTTTCTCCTGAGTAACACGCCTATCTTATAAAGCCGCTGTCAACCTGCATGTAGCTTCAGAAAATAGGCTCGTGGAAACGACTCTCCTGGATACGGAAGGCCCTCACCAAAAAATGGTGAGGGCCTCTTTTGTTTCTCTTTCGTTTCCGCGCTTTTATATGCTTATTCGAACAGCCCGAGTTCTTTAAAGGAAGCGACGGCCTCTTCGTCCGGACCTTCACTGAAGTCCAGTTCAATGACGTCTCCCGGCTGCAGTGAGAGGGCAAGGATGCCGAGCAGGCTTTTCGCATCCACGACCCAGTGATCTTTTTTGATCAGCACAGTCCCTTCATACGCACTCATCCGGTTGACGAAGGTACTCGCTGTTTCAGCAAAAATTGGTTTCTTGACTGTTAGTTGCATATATACGCCTCCTATCTGTTTCGTCTATTATAACGAATTTCTGTTCCGGAGCCAACTGCTCCTCATTTTTCCTGTCATCTGCTAAACTGGTATTATCCCCACACCGTATGCAGCAAAGGAGGAGACGCTATGGATTATACACAGCTGCAGCAGATGCGCCGGTATTTTCAGGAGAGAGAAGCCGGCGTCATGGATGCTGCAAAAAGATTCGCCCTGTTTGTACCCATAAAAAAAATCGACGGGGTTCCGCACGTCGTCTTTGAAGTGCGCTCCCAGCACGTTCCGCAGCCCGGAGAGATCTGTTTTCCCGGCGGCAGCATTGACCGGACAGACGCAGGGGCCGAAGCAGCCGCTGTCCGGGAGTTGTGCGAGGAGACCGGAGTCGACGCCTCTGCTGTCTCGACCTACGGGGAACTCGACTATATTGTTACACCGGCAAAAGGGATGATCCGCACCTTTATCGGAGAAATCGATCCCGAAGCGTTGTTTTCTCCCAATCTTGACGAGGTGGACCATTTATTCACTGTGCCTGTAGAGCAGCTGCTGGCAGCAGAGCCGAAAACCCATCCGATTCATCTCGAAGTAAAACCGCCGGAGGATTTTCCTTATCATCTGATCCCGCACGGAAAAAATTATCCTTGGGGAAGAGGCAGTATTCAGGAAGTGTTCTACGAAGCGGACAACTACATTATCTGGGGGCTGACAGCCAGAGTTCTCTATCACGCACTGAAAGAAATGGAAAAAGCCTTAGTCCGCTGACCGCCGGCGAAGATCCTCCACCATCAGCATCACCATGTTCGCTGAATGAACAGAGGCTTTCTCCAAAAACTGATCGTAAGACATTTTGGCATCGACCCCTGCAATATCAGAGAGCGCACGAATGATCACGAATGGACACTGAAACTGATAGCAGACCTGAGCAATCGCTCCTGCCTCCATCTCGGATGCAGATGGATCCTTAAAGCGGGAACGGATCTTCTCGGTCTGCTCTTCGCTGCTGATGAAAGAATCACCGGAAATAATCAGCCCTTCCACGGAACGTACCCCTACTTCCTCTGCGCACTCTTTCGCACTTTCCACCAGCCATGGGTCCGGTTCGTAAAAAGCGGGCATCCGCGGCACCTGGCCGAATTCATACCCAAACACCGTCGCATCCACATCATTGTAGCGCACTTCGGAGGAGACGACGATATCCCCTACGGAGAGCTCCTGATGGAATCCCCCGGCTGAACCGGTATTGAGAATGTAGTCCGGAAAAAACAGCTGGTTCATCAGTGTCGTACTGATGGCGGCGTTCACTTTGCCAATACCGGATTTGGAGAGAACCACGTCGACTCCCTGCAGTTCCCCCTCAATAAATTCACACCCTGCCAGCAGTGTTTCCTTTGGATGCTTCATGCTTTCTTTCAGCATCTCCACTTCTTCTTCCATTGCTCCGATAATACCGATTCTCATCCTGACACCCTTTCCTCACAAGTCTTTGTTCATCTTACCTCAGGAACTCACCTGCGGCAATCCTGAATTGCTGTCCACCGCATGATGCTCTAAAATATAAACAGTCCTCCTCCTGGCTTACGCCGGTCAGCAGGACATTCATCCATGACTCGAAAGGAATGATCCAGAATGATTCTCGGTGCAGACGCGCTGAAAGACAAAGTATCCTTTTTTGAAGCTGCCTCCTTTAAGGAACTGGAGAGAAAGATAGATGAACAAGTACAGCTTCACGCAGACCTTCAAATGGAAATCCATCATGTTCAATATGAATTGGTGTCTCATCCGGAAACAGGGAAGACGTTCCCGACCGCCCTCGTGCACTTCAAACGCACCAGCTGACATCCAGACACAAACGAATGTAGCTGTGCAACGACAACCGTCTAAAATACAGCAAAGCAGAAGGCCCTCGCCGTCGGTGAGGGCCTTCTGCTGCTCCGCTGCATGTATACCAGCTTTTCTTTCTGCTTTAATATGGGTTGCTGCTGAGCTGTTCCACGCTTACCGGCTGCCAGCCTTCATTTTCCACCCATTCAATCCGTACTTGATAAGGACGATCGCGGTCTCCATCCTCATCCTGGACGGTTCCTACGGCAGACTGATTGTTTCCTCCGTTTTCAATGCGGAACATGTTGTGATCTTCTTCGTCCATTGGAACCCCGGCTGCAAAGGTGATCGCCATTACCATTTCATCCCAGTTAACGTGATCACGGCTGAATCTTTCACCATCCAGGGCAAATGGTTCTTCCTGCACGGTGCCGATCGGTTCCCAGCTTCCATTGGAACTGGAGAACGTGTACGTGTCGGAGTCTTCTTCGCTTGAAGCCGCAGCTGCATTGCTGCCGCTGTCGTTCGCATCATTACTGTTGTTTTCGGAGCTGCTGTTGTTGTTATTGTCACTACTGTTGTTATTATCTTCATTCCCGGTATTATTCTCTTCGTTATTGTTTTCTTCGTTGCTGTTCTCCTCATTATTATTCTCATTGTTGTTGTTCACGCCGGTATTCACGTTGATTCCCGACGTATCATTCTCATTGTTACTGCCGTTATTGTTATTATTATTGTCGTTGTTACCATTTTCCGTATCAATGGAGATACTGCCGTCGTTATCGTCATCCGATGCATTATCGACAGCCTCGTTCGTCGAGGCGGTGTTGTTTTCGGCTGCTTCATCATCCCCACCGCCGATGAATAAACTTGCTGATACAACGACGATCAGCAGGGCTACAAGGGCAATGGATATGTTCAATAACGTATTCAACTTGTTTTTCTTCTTATTCTGTCGCTGCGGAATTTGACTGGACAAAATTCAACACTCCCTCTTCGGCTCTTTGATCTATGTAACTTGCCTCTTTGATAAGCTGCTGGTGTAGCTGTTCTTATTATAAGCTAATTCACCTTAAATTTCGAGTGCGCGTCACAGTTTTTGACTGTTTTATATAAAACTGTTCCGACGCTTACGCCGGCATGACAAGTTTTTACTGCCCGAACCGGCATTTTCCAGGTCCAGAGACAGCCGGCAGCCCTAGGTGAGGTAAAAAAAGCTCGGCTGCGCCTCGCCCTTTGGGTGAAGGCGTAGCCTATTTTTTGAGCCTTGAATGATCATGAGTGATACCATGAATGCTTTCATAATAAACCGGAACCATTTCCCCTCCACATTGTTCACAGCCAAACCGTGGCGGATCCGCCGGATCCCCGGGGTCCATGATATCAAACTGAGTTACTACCTCCTTCGGGATGTCCTCGGTGATGAAACACGCCTTACAAAGAAATTCGACGCTCCCAGGCTGCTGTTTGTTTTTCGAGCTTTTCCCAGCTGAACCGGTAGCTTTCAATCGCTTTTTCTTCTGCTTCTTTTTTCTTTTGTC
>NZ_AUCK01000039.1 GCF_000429725.1 Alkalicoccus chagannorensis DSM 18086
AAATGATCTGATTCATGTTATAATCTTTAAACATAAGGATACCTCCGGTTTTGTTATGACTTGGTCGTTCTAGCTTAACCTGAAGGTATCCTTTTTTTATCGAGAAATCAAGACCGTAGTGTCTTTATCATGGGTTGATCGTGAAAAAACAAGAGACGCCTGCGGGAAAAGCAAGAGCTGAAGATCCACTGCCGCTGTTTTGCGGCGGTTAGCTGAAGCCTTGCCCGCGGCAAGCGATTGGCATTGGAAGGATCAATCCCCCTCGTACAGAAAGCCCTTACCAAAAAATGGTAAGGGCTTCTTTTGATTCTGGTTTTGTCCCAGCCTCGTCTGCTGCTTGCAAATCACATATTTTCCAGCCTATTACGTGCATACCGTAACTTCGATCAAACACGCGGCAGATGGCGAAAAGCTGCCGGTATAATTAGCAGGGAAAGAATCCCACCTGCGATCGACAGTACGGCAAAACTGGAGGCTCCCAGTACCATACCTGAAGCAGCTCCTCCAGCCGTCCCGGCCAGGGCAGTGAAAATATCCGCTCTCCCCTGCATGGACGCCCGCAGCTGCTGCGGTACTGCATCGATAATGTACGCCGTGCCGCTCACGAACCCAAAGTTCCATCCGAGTCCAAGCAGCACGAGGGCAGCTGCCATCCAAAAAAACGATCCTCCGGGTGCTGCTGCAGAAACAATCCCGGAAATGAATAGAATGCCACCGCCTGCTGCCGCTGTTTTTGCCCGCCCCCACGTATCCGTCAGCCATCCGGAAATCGGGGATGGAAGATACATCGCGCCGATGTGCAGACCGATGACAATACCGATTTGACTTAAGCTGTGTCCGTGATGATCCATGTGTACCGGCGTCATCGTCATCAGCGCAACCATCACCAGCTGGGAAATAACAATGATCATCGTTCCTGCTGTCAACACCCGGCGGCTGATTGTTCCAGTACCAGTGTCCTGCTTCTCTTTCTCCATGGCTCCCGCTGTCAGAAAGGGATCCGGCTTCAGCCACGTAAATAGGATGACAGATGCAGCGGAAAAAGCGGCTGCAGCTAAAATAAATGGCCCTGTTAATGGGGACAGCCCCATGACCCGCGTCAGCGGTTCCGTCACATCGACAGCTGCCGGACCGAGCACGGCTCCTGCCGTTGTTGCTGCCAGTACAATGCTGATGGCCCTCCCCCGCCTTGCAGGCAGCGCCAGATCGGTACCTGCATACCTGGCCTGCAGATTGGCTGCGGTACCCGCACCATAGATAAACAACCCAGCAAAAAGAACCGGTACAAGATGAAAGGCTGACCCTGCGATGACCAGCAAGGAGCCTGCTGCGCCTGCGGCAAACCCTGCTGCCAGTCCTTTTCGCCTTCCCGCTTTTTGAGATATGCTTCCGATGAACCAAGCTGCCAATGCGGAGCCGAGGGTGAATAATGCCGATGGAATTCCGATGACATAGTCGCTTGCGAACATCTCCTCCGCAAGCAGCGCTCCTGTCGCAATGCCTGCCGCCAGGCCCGCTCCACCGAACATTTGTGCAGCAGCTGTGACAAACAGAATTTTTTTCTGCAGAGAGGCATACTGTTCATTTTGATGTGTCGGCATGATATACGCTCCTCCATCTTCTCTCATGAGCATTATATCTGGAATTATTCTATAATGGAAATGTATATTTATCATAGGATGTATGACATTTGGTAATAGGAGGCCGCATGGACATTGAACTGTTTCGTACATTTCTGACCGTCGCCCGACTCGGAAGCTATTCCGCAGCAGCAGAAGCTCTATCCTTGACCCAGCCTGCCGTATCAAGACAAACGGCCAGGCTTGAAGCCTATTTTCAGACGCCTCTCTTTTACCGCGCAGGAAGAAGAACCCTGCTGACGGAAGCAGGAATCGAAGTGAAAAAACGAGCCGAAGAAATTTTGAACCTTGTCGAGGAAACAACGCACACGATCGAAGCTATGCAGACGCACGCCTCCGGTACGATCCATATCGGGGCCAGTACTACCATCGGCAATTACAGTCTTGCACCGATGATGCTCACTTTCCGGGATATTCATCCACAGGTTGATGCTCATCTTCACATACGTCCTACGAGAGACATCATGGAGCTGCTGAGGGAGAGGAAGGTGGACGCTGCAGTGGTTCCGTACACACCGGAAATAGAACTCTACAAAGCCATCACTTACGTGCAGGACGAAATTATGTTTACAGCCGCTCCTCATCATCCTGCTGCACGGAGCAGCACGCTCTCCTTGAACGATCTGCTTCAAACAACGTGGGTGGTGCGCAGCGCAGAATCCAACACCCGGCAAACCGTAGAGAAACAGTTGAAACAAGCAGGCATCAAGCACCCGGATGGACTGAAGCTCGACACAACGGAAGCCGTCAAACAGGCGCTTCAGACCGGGAAAGGCATATCCTACATGTCCAAAATGGCGGCTGAACTGGAGTGGCAGAGCGGAAGTCTCGTACCGCTGCACGTAGACGACTTCTTCTGTTTGCGTACCTTTTACCTGCTTTCTCCGGACCAGCCTTATTCTTCTGCCGCACTCGATCGTTTCAGCACGTTTCTGACGAAAGAAATTAAACTGCCCCGCTACAAAACCTTTCTGTAGCAATGGACATGAAGGCAGTACTGCTCTCTGTCAGAGCAGCGGGGCTGGTACAGCAATGGGATAAGCGTCTTTTGGTCAGTAAGGCGTTTCCCGAAGGCTTGCTGCGGTAAAAAGGGGTTTTTCATTCCTTCTGGGATGCCGTTTTTTTTCCTATGGTATCTTCTGCTTTTTTACGAACTCATACAGAAGAACGCTGCCCATGATCCCGAAAGGACCGCCGCCAGCGTTTCGTATGTAGAGAGGAATAACGAAATCAGCTCATCCGGTGAATGGACGGAACCTCTTGATCGACATGTCGCCAAAGCTGGTTGGTGGGGAACGGAAGGCCGTCGGAGAAAGCAGCAGTGTAAGCTGCCCGGCGTTCATCCGACGGTCGTTTGACGCCATGCCAGGGGCATACCATGCCCAGCTGACCATACAGTCTTCTCATACAGAAGGCCCTCACCTAAAAATGGTGAAGGCCTCTTTGATTATGCTTTTTTCCAGCTCCGCTGCTGTTTCTGCTCCGGTTTCTATCCGAGGGAGCCGGAGTGACCTGCGTTAATCCGGTGCTTCGTTGATTTCTTCATCGGCGTTGTTCATCTCCAGGTTTTCACCGGTGTCCACGTTTTCGGCATTGTCATTTTCCGGACTGCAAGCCGCAAGCAGGAAAAAGACAGCGCCGGGGATCATCCATTTTTTCATCGTGACCTCCTCTGCATTGCTTTTTCTGTCTTTTCCCATTGTCCGCCGCCACCAAACCTGTTAACGCTGCCCGGAAGCAGCAGTACGTGAGGATCGGCGGATACCCGCTGCCTCCCCCTGCTTTAAGTAAGCGCCCTCTTCCTGCGTCCACTTCATCATGTCTTGTTCAAATACCAATACGACGGTGGAACCAAAGCCGAAGGAAGCCAGCCTCTCTCCTTTTGTTAAATAAGCGCGCGTGTGGTGGTACCGGACACTATTCACATGGACGGCTCCAATTTTGATGACAAGCACGCAGCCGCCTGCTGTCTTCAGCTCTGTTATCAGTCTGTAATTTTCAGAGAGGGGTTCCTCCCTGTGCTGAAAAGCCAGATCGTTGACTGGTCCGGAATATTCGCCGAGCGCCCACCGCCTGCTCACTTCCCCTGAGAGAGGTGTGTGTATATGGTGATAGTCGTTTGGCGCAAGATAAATCACGCCATACGATCCGCCTTGATACTTTTCGATCATTTCGGGAAGACGGATCAATTTTTCCAGCGTATGACGCCTTCCTTTCACCTCAAAAGTCGTATTATCCGTGAGAGCTCCCGCCGCAGTAAGCACCCC
The DNA here is from genome assembly GCF_000429725.1 of Alkalicoccus chagannorensis DSM 18086. Classification (GTDB taxonomy): domain Bacteria; phylum Bacillota; class Bacilli; order Bacillales; family Salisediminibacteriaceae; genus Alkalicoccus; species Alkalicoccus chagannorensis. The sequence continues at coordinate 3,908 of NZ_AUCK01000039.1, forward strand.
GTCCACTGGACTGACGACTGCCCGCTCCAGCATGGAAACAGGCCGTGCCCCTTCTTTCAGGCTGCGCTGAAAGAACTTTTGCAGGGATCCATAGGACAACGGCCGCTTCTCCAGCTCCCCTTCGTCCATGTTGTACAATTTCATAAATGGCGGAATCAGCATCCGACTGAATGGATGCTCTGTCAGCCGCTGCAGCAGCCGATTGTAGAACGGATTTTCCGTCAGCTGCAGCAGCGTTTCAAATGTTTTCTTTTCCAAGCTGCGTCCACCTGCTTTCCACGTAGTTCGTGATTGTTATGATATCATGAAATCAGAAAAGCTCCAACGGACACGAAGAAAAAGGAGTTGCTGCAGATGCATGTTATTTTATCCCATAACAATCTGGACTTCGATGCGCTTGCTTCGATGATTGCCGCTCAGAAGCTGCATCCCGAAGCAAGGCTGATTCTGCCGTCCAGAACGACCTCCGAAGTGGATCATTTTATCACGATATACAAAGATGTATTTACGTTCCTCCGACCGCACGAATGCTCATGGGAGGAAGTAGAGCACATTACACTGGTTGATACGTCTATTCTCGACAGACAAGTACCCGGCTTCCTGAGTGACAGGCCCATCAGCATCTATGACCACCACCTGGAACAGGAACCGCTCTTCCCCCAGCTCGTCCATTATGAATGTGAAGCCGTAGGCGCTTGTATAACCCTGCTTGTGGAGAAACTTCAGGAAAACCATATCCGGGTGAGCCCGCTGGAAGCTACCATCTTTATTCTCGGACTGTACTCCGATACCGAATCTTTTACGCTTCCGGGGACAGTGCCGAGAGACCTGGAGGCTGGTGCGTTTCTGCTTCAGCAGGGGGCTAACCTGCGGGTGATGAATCAATTCCGGGAGGTGCCCCTTACCGAGGATCAGCAGCGCCTTTTCCAGGACCTGCTGGAAAATCAAGAAACGCATTCCATTCAGGGAATAGACGTGATCACGACCGCTCTGGAACAGGAGCATTACACTGGTCATCTGGCGCATATCACGAGTAAACTGCTTCAAGTAACAGGCGTGGATGGTGTTGTTGCGGTCGTCCGTATGGGACGCAAAACATTCATTACGTGCAGAGCGGCCAGTGAACAAGTCGACTTCCGGCCGTTGATGGCAAAGCTCGGCGGCGGCGGTCATGCACAGGCAGCCAGCGCCTCCATGAAAGACAGCGGTCACCTGCCCGTGCTGGAGACCGTGAAACAGCAGCTCGATCAGCTGACGCGGCCGGCCATGCGCGCTGCTGACATGATGAGTTCTCCCGTACGTGTGATTGCCCCCGAAACCCCAGTGGATACGGCGGCGAAAATGATCTACCGTTACGGCCACAGTGGATTTCCTGTTGTGGCTGATGGCGGACTCGTCGGGATCATTTCCAGAAGGGACATCGATAAAGCACTGCATCACGGCCTGGGCCACGCTCCGGTGAAAGGATTCATGCAGCACAGTCCGGTCTGGATCGATGAAGATGTCCGTCTGGAGAAAATCCGGGCGATTATGATGGACAAACAGGTCGGCCGGCTGCCTGTCCTGAGAGACGGTGAATTGATTGGCATTGTTTCCAGATCCGATGTCATCGCCATGCTTCACGGTCACCACGTTCATGAAAAATCGGGAGACGCTGCCCCGATCCGGCAGCAGGTATCCAAACGAATGGAACAGGCTCTTGCCCCTGCACTGCAGACGGAACTGCACCGCATCGGGCAGACAGCAGATAAAACCGGCCTAAGGGCTTATTTAATCGGAGGAATTGTCCGGGACATGTTTCTCGGTATTGCAAACGAGGATCTCGATGTTGTCGTAGAAGGGGATGCGGTCACCTTTGCAGAATCGCTGAAAGAGGCATACGGCGGGTATGTAAGGCCGCACCCGGCTTTCCGCACAGCTGGCTGGCGGACGCCGGACGGTGTGAAGGTCGACCTCTCCAGTGCAAGAATTGAATATTACGACTTTCCTGCTGCGCTGCCGGCAGTCGAACCTTCTTCCATCAAAGAGGATTTATACAGAAGGGATTTTACGGTGAACACCCTCGCTGTGTCGATCAATGAACCGACGTACGGAGAGTTGATCGATTATTTCAATGGCCTGCAGGACCTTCAGCAAAAAAGACTGAAAGTCCTCTACAACTTGAGTTTTGTCGAAGATCCAACCAGAATTCTCCGGGCACTTCGTTTTGAGACCCGCTTCTCCTTCAGGATGGAGCCGCAGACGAAGTTTCTTGCGGAGGATCACCTTTCACTGCTTTCTTCCGTCTCGCATGCCAGGCTGTCAGATGAGCTGAGCAGGCTATTTAAGGAGTCAGATCCACGCATGGGAATGGAGCGGCTGCTCGCGTTCCGCATTCATTCACGATTATTCTCCAACACGAGAAGCGAAAGAAGTGCTTCTGCAGCTGCCAGACGTCTGCATCGGCTGGCCAGGCTGTTCCACGCTGATCTGGTCTGGATCTCCTGGCTGTGCTGTCTTGTTCAGGCGGAAAAAAGCGCTCTTGCACAGCTCGTGCCGTTCCACCAGAACAAAACCGAAAAAAAACTAGTAGAGAAATGGATCGCCTGGATGGAGAAAGCAGAACATTTCCGTACAGAAGCGGAGATGCACCAAGTGTTCCGCGGAATTTCAGACGAAGACATCCTCCCTTTCGCCGCCTTATTCCTCTCCCCGTCTGATAGCAGCAGATGCCTGCGGTATTTATATAAACGAGCGGAAGTAAAGGAATGGGTCAGTGGGAAAGACTTGCTGGAGGCCGGATGGAAGCCAGGACGGTATTTCTCCGAAGCGATACTCGAAGGAGAAATTTTAAAATTATCCCGACCGGATCTGTCGAAAAAAGAAATCATTACACAGATGGAAGATCGATATGTCCAGGTGTAAACTGTGGCTGCTGCGAACGTCTGCATACCAGTTCAGCAGACGGTGCGTCGAGGTTCTGCCTGCCTTGACAGTTGTCACCTCTCGCCTTCTGCCTCATCATCCGAGCTGAGCGTCATTCTTTCGTCGTAGAGATCTTCAATAAACAGATCGTCCTCTTCATACAGGTTGATTACCTGGTTGGAAGTGAAAATCAGCGGCTGGTCAATATGTGCCTGTGGTATCTGCACAACATGGCCGATTCGTCCATCGGAGAGAAGGACCTGTGTCCCAGTATAAGTCCGGATCATGTAGTGCAGAAAGGGGATGCCAAGAATGGAGCACAGTTTCCCTTTATACATTTCTTCCTCCAGAATTTTCATTCCGGTGAATGGGGTCGCCCCCTGATGGTAGCTCCGGTCGGAGGTAACAGCATCATAAACATCCGCGATGGCTGTGATTCGAGCTGCTTCCGACAGCTGCTCCCCGGCGGCTCCTTCCGGGTACCCGCTCCCATCCAGTCTTTCATGATGGGAGAGTACGGCGCTGTGCAGATACGGGATTGTTTCGTATTCCTGCAGCATGTCAGCTCCGTGTATCGGATGTTTTTTCACCTCCCGGAATTCCTCTTCAGACAGCCGCTCCGGTTTCCGGATGATGTCTTCAGAGATGAATAATTTTCCGATGTCGTGAATGAGTCCGGCGCGTCCGGCCTCCAGCACCCGCTCGTCAGAAAGGCCGTTTACTTCGGCAATGAGCGCACAGAGGATACCGACGTTAATGCTGTGACGATACGTGTACTGATCGTGTCCTTTCAGCTGCTGCATGGTCCGGAATATGCTCCTCGAAGTCCGTATCGGCTCGAGCAGGGTATCGAAATAATCTAGGGCGTCCTGCAATTTCTGCCTGCGGGTCAGCTGATCTGCCGTAAAAACCGCCGTCATCCGCTCGAACTGTTCTTCATATTTTTCTCCGATGGAGGGATCGATCTTCTCCAACCGGCGCTGCACCTGCTGGGGAACCGGCGCCGTCTGAAGGACCGGGATGCTTTTAATGCCGTGCCTGCGGAATAGACGAATGTGACGAGAGACAATCAGGGTATTTTTCCGGACCAACAGCACACCGGCTGTAGAGAAAACGTCCTGGGCTGTATAGCAGTCCAGCATTCGCTGTGCATGCTTTTCTGTTGATATCCAATCCATAATTCCCCTCCTTCATAACTACTGCTATTCTACCTTACGTTTCCATCCATATCCACTCATCGCTCTCTTTGCGGCAGGATTGAAATTGTGGTAGTTTATATACGGACGTATCATTTAAAGGAGGCACTAACATGAGTGTACATATTGGAGCACAGCAGGGAGAGATTGCCGAGGCGATACTGCTGCCGGGAGACCCGCTGCGGGCGCAGTATATTGCAGAAAACTTTCTTGAAAATCCAGTGAAATACAACGATGTTCGTGGCATGTACGGATTTACGGGGACGTATAAAGGAGAGCGTGTTTCCGTACAGGGAACCGGCATGGGCGTTCCGTCCATCTCGATTTATGCGCATGAACTGATCAATGAATACGGAGTGAAAAAACTGATCCGGGTAGGTACGTGCGGCGCGATTCAAAAAGATGTGCAGGTCCGTGACGTGATTCTCGGCATGAGTGCAACAACCAATTCCGGAGTCAACCAGCATCAGTTCAATGGCATTGACTTTGCACCGACAGCGGATTTCGATCTGTTAAAGCGTGCTTATGACGGAGCGGTGAATCAAGGGCTGCAGGTCCGCGTCGGAAACGTCTTCACGAGCGACATTTTCTATAATGAAGACGAGAACCTTATTCCGATGCTCGCACGTCATCAGGTGCTGGCAGTAGAAATGGAATCCTCTGCTCTTTACACGATCGCTGCGCGATTCGGTGTACAGGCACTGTCCGTGCTGACCGTCAGTGACCATATTATTACCGGGGAGGAAACATCCTCACAGGAGCGGCAGGAAACGTTTAATGAAATGGTGCACGTAGCACTGGCTGCAGCCATCGACGAAAGCAAATAAATCACGGAACCCCTGCCCCAGGCAGGATCCTACACCTTATGCTTTACGAAAACCGCCGAAATAACTTTTCGGCGGTTTTTTAGGTTGTTGATGAATCTCAAAAAGCGGTGAGGTCTTCTTTGCTTTATCTTTTTCCCCGCTTACCGGCGGAAACTTCCCCTGGGCTTGCCTTCCACTATGGAGGCTGGGACAAAACAAGAATAGAAAGAAGCCCTTCGCCTTTCGGTGAGGGCTTTCTGTATGAGAGGGGTTGATCCTTCCAATAACCATCGCTTGCCGCGGGCAAGGCTTCAGCTAAGTGTCGCAGCTACAGCGGCGGGGCATCTTCAGCCCGTACGATCATCCCGCTGGCGTCCCCGCTGGACACGGTGGACACGGTGGACACGGTGGAGAGAAGGAAAGTTTCTTCTTTGTAGGAACGATGTCATAGCAGACCAAATGCCGCAACGCGCTTTTGTTTAAGAACATGCTGCCGTGTTCTCTTCTTCTTGTCATAGCCGACACGGTTATGCCAATGCTGGAGCTGCAGAAGGGCGGCTCCGGGAGCATCAAGGGCTCCCTCTGGAGAGCGTTCCTTCGAGAGCGGAAGCAGCCAGGGACAGCTTCGTTTGTTTTCAGAAAGGGAGAGCCAGCAGAACACCTCCCTGGAAGAAGACACGGGAAAGCTCCCGGACAACATCCCCCACAACGTGCGCCTTATCAGCTGCTGCGTCTGCCTTTCGCCACGGGAAAGAAAACCCGAAAGGAATTGAAAAATTTCGTTATTCGAAATATAATAGCGGCAGTTCCCTAAATCAAAGGAGGCAGAATCATGCGAGGCAGATTGATCGTTTTAAACAAAGATGAAGATACGTTGTCCGTCATTGATGCAGAAACCGGCAGAACAGAAACGAAAGTGGAAACAAGCCACAATCCACATGAAATTGTAGTGACGCGAGATCAGAAGAAAGCGTATATTGCATGTTCCCTCGGGAATACGCTCGATATTCTCGATACGACGGACTGGACGATCGAGAAAAGCTTGACGCACCCTTCTTTTTCTTTCCCTCATGGGCTGGCCCTGTCACCAGATCAGCGCACGTTGTATCTCGCTTCTACTTATAACAGCCATCTGTTCAGAATCAATACAGAGGACGATACGATCATTGATGTGCAGCCCACCTTCCAGCGTCTCTCCCACATGGTGTCCTTATCTCCGGATGGGTCCCGCGCCTATATACCGAATATAGGAAGCGACAATATCACCGTCTTTGACACCGAAAATCTTTCCTTCGTCACGCACATTCCAGTAGGTGCTGAACCGGAAGGCATTGCTGTACACCCTCTGCACCCGCATTTATACGCTTCGAATCAAAAAGACGGCACGCTGCACGTGATCGATACCAACACGTGGGAAACGCTTTTTAAGCGCCGCATCGGCAGCGTTCCGGTCAGACTCGTGTTTTCACCGGATCAGCGCCACGTTCTGACTGCTAACCGGGAGTCCCATGATGTATCGGTCATTGACACGGATTTCATCCTCCAGGGAGAAAGCAGTCCACGAGAAATCAAACGAATTCCGACCGGCAGATGGGCAGGAGGAATCGTGTTCGACGATGCCGGCGCTTATGCCTTCGTCGCTAATAATAAAACCAACGATGTCTCCGTGATCGATACTGTATCCTGGAAAGAGACTGCCCGGCTGGATGCCGGCATTCATCCGGACGGAATAGCGTGGCTGCCGTAATGCAACAGCGAGAGGCTGTTTATGTTATAATAAAAATCGCTCAAATAAGCGTTTTCAAAGGAGGCAGATCAGGATGAAACACGTAACGCTCAACAACGGAGTAACGATGCCGCAGCTCGGTTTCGGTGTCTGGCAGGTGGAAGACCACGAAGCAGTAAAGGCCGTTAAGGAGGCCGTGAGGGTCGGCTACCGCTCGATTGACACAGCCATGATCTACAAAAACGAAACAGGGGTCGGCCTTGCGCTCAAGGACGTAGAGGTTCCTAGAGAGGATCTATTTATCACGACCAAAGTTTGGAACAGCGATCAAGGATATGACAATACACTCCGTGCCTTTGACGAAAGCATGGAGCGGCTCGGTCTGGACTATGTAGATCTGTATCTTATTCACTGGCCGACGCCGGAATACGATGACTACGTAGACACGTACAAAGCCATGGAAAAGCTGTACCATGACGGCAGAGTGAAAGCCATTGGTGTCTGCAACTTTGACATCGATCACCTGCAGCGCCTGCTTGACGAATGTGACGTGAAGCCGGTTCTGAACCAGGTAGAGTGCCATCCTTTCCTTGCTCAGAATGAGCTGAAAACGTTCTGCCGTGAGCACGATATTTTCGTGGAAGCATGGAGTCCGCTCATGCAGGGAGGCGAAGTACTGAATCATCCTGTTGTACAGGGAATTGCAGGAGACCATAACAAAACCGGCGCACAGGTTATCCTCCGCTGGCACCTGCAGCATGATACTATCGTGATACCGAAGTCCGTGACACCGGAACGTATTCAGGAAAACTTGGACGTCTTCGACTTCGAACTCTCTGATGATGAAATGGAGATTATTAACAACCTCGACCGCGGCATTCGCAAAGGGCCGAAGCCTGCAGAAATGAATGTCAGGTAAGGAACAGCCCTCTGCTTCCTCCAACCCGCGGGCAGGAGGAAGATCTTCGCTGGACGGCGGTAGGCGGCCGAACGTCGCGTAAAGCCGCCGTCCCCCTGTATGAAAACTTATACTCCCTCTTTCTACTTTTTCAAAAGCGCAGTATCTTCATATATCTTCGAATTACTCTACCGGCCGTTTAAAATAAAGCTTTCTCACAAACTGTTTTTTTCATTTTTAGGATTATGTGGTAAATAAGGGTCCATCCGATGACTCATGGTTAAAAATACCAATTATTTCTCTGACCTATGGTCGCACATGTGGATCTCCACGCTGCTCACGGTGGTGTACCCTCCCACGTCTCTCGGAGTCTTCGCTCCTACATTCCTTCGTTCAACCTATCCGTGAGGTGGAGGTCGGAAATGCTTTC
>NZ_AUCK01000040.1 GCF_000429725.1 Alkalicoccus chagannorensis DSM 18086
TCCACTACCCACTCATTCACCTGTGCGATCATGTCCGCATCGATTCGACGTCGGAAATACGTGAGGGAAGAGACATCAAATGGACAGGTCTCCTGATATTCCGCCAGACCAAGAAAGTACTGCAGGTAGGGGTTTTCTGCGATCTGCTGGACCGTTTCCTGATCGCTTGTTCCCAGCAGTTCTTTGATGACAAGTGCCCCAAGCGCCATCCGGACCGAATAGGCATGCGCTCCCTGCGTGACATCTTTCAGCTTCTGTTTGTACATGCTTTCCGCTCGGTCCCATGGGATCAGTTGGGCCAGATGAACCCATCGGTTATCCGGGTTCAGGGAACCTTCGAAAGGAAGAAAGAAGTCGCCAGACAGTAACAGCTGATTTTCCGAGTGATTGTACATGGATCATCGCCTTCAGATGCGAGGATTTTTGAACGCGGACGGGTTTTTCCTTGCATCCCTTTTCGATTAAAACGTCCAAAACCCTTGTGGCATAAGAAATTAACCGTTATTCAGTAGCCTTTAAGTATTCATTATTTAAATCAATTAACCTTGTTTAAATCGTATTTGGAGTTGATAGACCATATACTAAGACTCGTTTTATTTTTCTTTATCTGGGTGTTTCTTACGAACTTCTTATTTTATTTCTAAAACTCGCGCTTTTCTGCTTAGTGGTCTAAGGTTAGAAATTAAATCGTAAAGATTATAAAAAGAATAAATGTCGTCAATGCATTTAATTTAGTTGAGCGTAGTACACCTAATTATTGACATTGCATTTGATGCAATTTATGATTAATTTATTAATATTATAGAAATTTAAAATTACACATAGACCAAGCAAAATTTTTTATTCAAGAATGTATAAATTTTATTCCTGATAAAATTTAATGAAAGTAGTATAATTACTATTTAGAACAATAAGGGGGTAAGGAAATGCCTTATGCAATTGATTTATTTAGTGGTGCTGGTGGAATGAGTGAAGGCCTATTGCAAGCAGGTTTTCACATTCTCTTCTCAAGTGACATTAATATGGAAGTGGAGAAAACATATAAAAATCGCCATCACGAATTAGGGTTAATACAAGGTGAGAATACTCATTTTGAGAGAGCTGATATATCGGCTCTGTCTGGAAAAATAATTTACAACAAAATTAGAAACCTTTCGATATTCCAAAATAGCAACATCCCTGATATAGATGCAATATTTGGTGGTCCGCCTTGTCAAGGGTTTAGCCTAGCTGGTAGGCGTGAGAAGACAGATCCTAGAAACGTCTTGTTCGCCGAGTATGTGCGTGTCATAGCAGATATTGAACCCAAATACGTTGTTATGGAAAACGTGGAAGGGTTTTTAAATACCAGACTGGACAACTTTCATGGCTTAATGGGTGAAAACTATCCTGAGAATAGCCTAGTATCAGATATTTTAACTGCAGAATTAGAAAGTATAGGCTACGTAGTCTCTGATTTAAATATTCTTAATGCATCTCAATTTGGAGTGCCGCAAAGACGAAGAAGAGCAATATTCATAGCCCATAAAGAGAATGTTAGTCCACCTCTTTTCCCTGAAGAATACCAGCCACAAATTTCTGTCGGCGAGGCTATAAGTGACCTTAGTGATCATACCCCTTCTTTGATCCCAAATAGTTCTTATCAGAAAGAATCTAGAGAAGGGAGAACACCAACTGTTACTACAACAACGCAAGGAAAACTGGAATTTAAGACTCCTCTAAAAAACTTCACTTCAGTTTTTAACCATGAAATTTCTAAACATTCTATGGAGGTCAAGGAAAGATTTAGTTTATTCCAAGAAGGCGAATCTAATATTGATGTTCGATCAAGAATTAGAAGCACAGGGATTAAAAATGCTATAAAGAAATATCCTTATTTATTTTGGGCTATTTATAATAATCAAAGTCTCTATAGATCAACCGATGAGTTAAATAGAGCTTTAGCTAATGGCAACTTAGATGACAGTATTTTTGAGAAATTATTGTCCAAAAAAAACAATAGATACAGACTTGATAGTAACAACATTGCTCCCACTGTCATGACATTGCCTGATGATTATATAGTTCCTTATAATAATAGAATTCCTACAGTTAGGGAATTAGCTAGGTTACAAAGTTTTGATGATAGCTTTGAATTTTTAGGTAAAAGAACAACAGGCGGTCCCCGTAGAAAAGTCGAGGTTCCTCAATATAGTCAAGTTGGTAATGCTGTACCACCGCTTCTCGCTAAAGCAATTGCTAACGAAATCAAAAATGCAATTAAAAAAACGTCTCTAAGTAAAGTGAATTAATTTTTATTTTATTCGCATTCCAGCAAAAGTTTATGGAGCCTGATTCTCACATGTCTAGGCTCCTTCTATGAATAAGACTTTTGTTTGAGATCTCGAGGTTCCACAACTAAATAACGTAAATCATCTAAAAAATTATATACAAGTAAAGAACATTACTATTTGGTACAAATTATTTATGAAGACAAATTGTGACTCCGCTAATGTGTTTAAAGTACATAGATAGACCATCTAAATCTTTTTGTACTCTTTTGAGAGCATTACTTAATACAGTTTGAGTTACCCAAGTGCTACAAATTACTACATGGTATCAAAAGTAGCGCATATTTAAGAATTGAATTTACAAACGTTTACCTGCCTCTGTATATGCGGGTTAATCCTCTTCTAAGCTTAAAAGCAAATTGTTTAAAATTGTATCAAGTTCTTGAGATATTATTATTGTTTGAGTTGAACTAATTCCATTCTTATCTACAGATCTTATCAGCTCTTCTCTTTTTTTTTCAATTGTAACTTCAATTTGATTAGACAATTTAGTCCCAACCTTTAAACTAAAGTATTATTTTATAGCATTGCATAAAATTATCACGTCGACTAGCCTCTTTCTATTCAAGGGCAATTATTAAATAGCGATTTATAATTTATATATAACTTCAATTCGGTTATTTAGGTATATTTCATCAATTGAATTATTGAGGTTTTACCACGCACCATGATCACTTTTACAGATATATCGTCTATATTATTATAACCATAATTAATTACCAATAAGCTGTATATCGTAAAAATGATTCACTCGTTTACGAATAGTATGATAATGAAATAGTTTAAATTTTTATTGTATTATTTGGGCTACAGAAATAATAAACAGGTTTTTTGCCCACCTTGTTTAATAACCCTTTTTCTAATAAAATTTCCAAATTTTTCTTTATAATGTATTTACTTAACTTCGTTTCATAATGAATATCTCTCACTGAATAGTACACCTTATATTCATTAAAAATAATCTCTTGAGCGAACATGTACATAATAGCTTTACTGTCTTCTGTTAACTCAAGCAATGATATATTCGTGGTTATAGTAGCTAATTTTTTTGAGATGCTATTTAATTCACTTAGAGTAATTTTTTGGTACGTATTACTTTCTTGAAGTAAAAAACCAATATTCGGTATTAAGTCGATCAGCTTTTTATTGTCATTATCAATACCATCCGTCAATTTAGAATTCCAATTATTATTATTATATGTTGCTTTCACAAGATCTAACGCACTCAGTATATTCATTTCGGTACTTAAATGAGAAAACAATATAAACCTCTCAAGTAGGAGACTATTATCTTTAAATGGGTTCTTTTTTTTATAATAATAATGGAATAACATGATCTTAATGATTCTTAGAGAAGAATTGCAATTAATATCAATACATTCACTTATATTTTCTACATAATTGAACAAAATTTCATGTTCGTGAAATTGGCCTACTCCGTTAGCGTTTGGATATATAAGGTTTTTTTTGATGAAATTCTTGTAAGAATTTAAAGGATTAAAAATTTTATTATAGTTCATACAATCTAAAGTGTTTAAAAACACTTTGATACTATGTTTTTTTATTTTGTAGCCCTGTCGATTGAAATTGTTATAAATTTCATCTGACAAAAGATCTAGTAAAAACTTTTCCTTTACTATTTTAGGTAAGAGATTTAAACTAATCTCTAATTTGTTATCCATAGCAAAAAACTTAACTAATTCTTGATCTAAGTTACATTCTTTAAAATACACCTTTAAGTCGTTCTCAGTAAAGGAATTATGTGATTGATAGAGTATGGAATCTAAACTTTTAATAGTCATTAGATTAATTTACCTCAATGATTTAATTTTACATTTTGAGTCATCTGTACTAATAATTAATAAATTGTACAACTTGAAGCTCACTAAATTTTATTACCGTATATTTGTCGGATTTATTCATTCTATTAACTAAATAATAAATGATTTTAGTCTTATGTACAAATGATTGTTAAAATTATACTATCTGAATTTTACGTTAAAATATCTTTTAGAAGATTTAAGGTGGTATTACTATGGATGAAAAAAATCTGGGAAGCAAAATAAAAAAATTAAGAATGGGAAAAAATTTAAGTCAAAAAGAGTTGGCATCACTTTTAGGTATAAGTAATTATAAGCTAACACGTTACGAGAATAATATTAGCAAGCCTGATTTAGATCAAATCAAAGAATTCTCTACTTTTTTTGAAGTTTCAACTGACTATTTATTGGGTCAATTAAAATGTAGATTAGAAGATAGATTTGATAATATAAAGGCATATAAAGATTTTATTAATCTTAGAGAAGATGAAGTGAATTATTTAAAGGAAAAGCTTTTTGAATACAGGACATATAAAATAGATGAAAATGATCTTTAACAGCATAGCAATCTTTTAATCATTTTTTGCAGACGAATGTTGTAACACGATCTGTTTTAATTGGTTTGATATATATTTACTTTTTCTAGTTTGTGTTTTGTCGTTAAAATATAGTCAACTTTTTATTTTCAAGGTAGCCGTTTTGAAAGAGAATAACGAAAAAACTTTAATAAAGCTAGGGTTTCTCAAAACTACGAATTTACTATTTCTGCTCGATTGTTACAATTGGACAAATTTAGCTGAATAAATAATCAGATAGACTAGATTCACGTTTTTTGATGTGCCTTAGAAACTGCTTACATGATATAAGGTGATAGCGATCTCCATTTTATGAATGTTCGGATCGAGAAGTTCCCATAATAATATTCCGCCTCACAAATATATTGACTTCCTACAGATACCATATAATCAGCTCTTTCTTCAAACTTAAATCATCATAGAGTGAGACCCGTTTGATAAATATCGCACCTAGAACCGGACCTAGTTAATAAGTTGTAAAAACTGAACTAGATAGAAGGCGAATACTGATGCTATTACAGAAATTTTATATATATTGCTGAAGGAATTGTTCACACTTTTGTTATCGTGCGAAGGTACTTCTAAATAAAGTGAATTCAGCGCTAAATGATATGTTTCAAGTTTATCTATAAGTAGGGGTTACTGAATAACTGGCTTTTTGAATAAAAACAACTGTTGAAAGGGAAACATCATGGATCGACTGTCTTTCATTTGCTTGCGAAG
>NZ_AUCK01000041.1 GCF_000429725.1 Alkalicoccus chagannorensis DSM 18086
ACGTGCTTGGCCACGTAATCCCGAAATTCTCGAGAGTGATGCTTACTTTGATTTTTCGCCATGATGTTCCTCCTGCTCGTTTGATTTAACTCTCATTAAATCATGGCTCACTTTGTCTTGCACTTATTATGCTAACTTCAGCTTGGCTCCGGCGTTGAGCCACACGCCACGGCCGTTCTCCATGCCAGGCAGATGCTTTCCGCAGTCAGGGCCTTGTCTACAGTCCGTCCCTGCTTCGAGGAAGAGAACATGTCCAGACGGTGCTATTCTGGCCGCAGTCTAAAATCCTCCCTAAGTAACGTATCTATGATCCCGTAACAAGGACCGTCTCCACAGTGGTTGGAGACGGTCCTTGTTTGAAGTATAAGTTTTCATACAGGGTGACGGCACAGCCAGCTGCCCGGGAAGAAGGATGAACCCATGCTTCCCTCAAAGAACCTGCAGCGACACTGCCCGCCGTTCCGCTCAAAAGGCGTTCCGCGCTTTTGTTCATTGCGATGCTGTTTGTTTTCGTACGTATCCGTTTATGCGGACGTCTTGCCTTCCACCCCCATCGTCGGGCGGGAATGCCGGAGGTCACGCCGATTTACTGCGGCTCTTCTACCGCTGCCGCCTCCGCTTTTTTCTTCATAAAGGCGACTTCCAGGGTCGTTCCTTTCCGCTCCCATGTTTCCTGTTTTTCTTTTTCAAAACCGATATGCCGGTACATTTTCATATTGGCTTTCTCTTCGGCCCGTACTTTGCATCGGACGATCGCTTTTCCCCGATCGATGCAGCGCCGCTCCACTTCCCGGATCAGGCGGCGGGCGAGGCCTCGTCCACGGTACTCCGGTACTACAGACAAGCGGAAAAATTCAATGCCGTCTTCCTGGTCGCGGTACCGCACCATCGCCGCTGGGTGGTTGTCATCCCAGACGATCAGCGCCTCTTCTCCTCTGGCTGTCAATGCCTGATAGACCGACACCGTCGTCTCCTCCAGTGCGCCTGAAGGCAGTTCCGGGTGGTTCTGATAATGGGCAAACGAACGAAGCATAATATTGTGAATATACGCAGCATCCGCTGCCTGTGCCTGAACAATATTCATCCGCACGCACCTCCTTTTCTCTTTTCCAGTATACCGTTTTCTGCTGGCTTACGCATAAAACTTACATTTACTTGATTTCACTTACAAACACTTGTAGAATGAAGACAATCACGAATGAGGGGGGGCTGCTATGTACCAGGAAGAACGCAGAGGCGCAATCCTGTCAGAACTGCAGGATCGGGGACGGATCGCAGCAGATGACATCTGTACACTGTTCGACGTCTCCCGTGATACCGCCCGCCGCGACCTCGTCCAGCTCGAAAAAGAAGGGCAGATCATCCGCACCCGCGGAGGCGCTCTCCTGCCTGCAGCCATGGAGCCGGTCCGCAGCTATGCAGGCAGGCTCCAGCTCGTATCGCAGGAGAAAAAACGCATCGGAGTCCGTGCGGCCGCTGATATTCTGCCGGGGGCTCGTCTGCTTTTGGATGCTTCCACTACCGTTCAGGCGCTGGCCGAAGCCCTGACATCCAAGCCTTGTTCCATTCTGACCAATTCCATTAATCAAGTCGATGTGCTGGCGGCAAACCGTGCCATTGATATTGAACTCATCGGCGGCACGTTCCACCCTGAGCATCGTTTTCTCTATGGCGCAGCAGCAGTCGAGCGCCTTCGCTCGTTTTATGCCGATCAGGCCTACCTCGGAATGGTCGGTATTTCAGAGCACGGTCTGACGCTGAGAGAAGAAGCGGAAGGGCGAGTCAAACAGGCGATGATGGAACAGGCTTCGGAAGTGATTCTTCTGGCAGACCACACGAAGTTCGGTCACACGGACTACTACCGCTGCGGCGGACTCGAAGACATAGATGTACTCATCACCGACAGGTACCCTGGACGACAAATGGCCGGGCTGCTCGATGATTGTGGCGTCACCCTTATAATAACAGAGGAGGAATCCCCTTGATAATGTTAACCGCGGTTGATCTGGACGGCACGTTATTAAACAACGAAAAATCGCTGGACGAAGAAAACCTTCAGGCTATCCAAGAAGCCGAAGCAGAAGGCATGACGGTGGCCATCGCCACTGGACGAGCTTTCTACGACGTTTTTCACATTCTCGAAAATACCGGTCTGAATCCATGGGTGATCAGCATGAACGGCGCCTGTATCCACACCCCGGACCAGGAACGCTTCTATCATCAGCCGATGGACAAATCGACCGCCCTTCCTGCACTCGAATGGCTGCAGCAGGAAAGGTATTATTTTGAAATTTCCACGCAGGAGGCCATATTGACACCTTCCTGGGGAAAGGATCTCCTTCTCGAGGAGAAAGAGCAGGCCGTCGAGATGGCGATAGACGAAGACCTGCTCGAACGGATTCTTTCCGCTCAGTTCAGTCAGAAGGGCCGTCGCTGGATCGACGGTTTTGATGCTGCTGCACCGGAGGATATTCATATCTACAATATTCTCGCGATGTCGATTCATCCAGACAAAGTCCAGCACGGCTGGAATCAGTTCAAGGAACGCCAGGACCTGACGCTCGTTTCGTCCGCTCCTTTCAACTTTGAACTGGAGCACCGGGCTGCCTCTAAAGGAAATGCCCTCGAACAGCTCGCCGCACACCTCGGCGTGCCGATGCAGCAGACCGCGGCCATCGGAGACAGCCTCAACGACCTATCGATGCTCCAAATAGCCGGAACCAGCTTTGCGATGGCGAATGCGAATCCGCAAGTGAAAGCGGCCGCAGCAAGAGAGACGAAAAGCAATACGGAGCACGGGGTCGCTCACGCGCTCCGCTCGCTCTTCCGCTCTTCTGTTTAACGAAGCCTGCCGGCGTGACGTTCCGGGCGGCGTAACGGGCTGTTAACGAGAGCGGAACGTATTTTTCATGAGCGGGCAGGTCTTCCTGACGACCTCCTCTCCAGTCGGACAGAGAGACGCCTGCAAAAGAAACCTGGCGCGGGAAGGACATCCTTCCCGCGCCAAGTTTTTGCTGGTCCTCTTTATTGTACTGAATCAGGTGGCACTTTCCTTGTCTTCCGGTTTCTCCACTACCAGCGTGAGCGCCCGTGATTTGAGCTGGACCGGATTGCCGTCGCGGACGACTTCAAACGAGAGAGGCTTCACATCTTCTCTCTGGATATTCCAGCCGTCAAAGGCCTTCATCAGCTGCTCATGCAGATTCTTTGTCGACAAATGCACCTCCAGCAGCGGCTCTCGTTTCTCCCGGGTATGCCAGTCATATTCTTCGATATCGGAGTTCGCGATGATGATCACCCTGCCTCCCGGCTTCGTGCCGAGCCGCATCCGGTCGAGTATCTTTTCAAACGTCTGAAGGTTGTCGACGTGTTCGATGCTGGAGATGGCTACAATCAGGTCATATCCGTTCTCCGGCATATCGACATCCGCAATGTCGCTCTCGACACATTCCAGCACATCAGCTACGTTGTAATCCTCTCTGTATCCGCGCAGTTTTTCCATCGCTGAAGCAAGAAAATCGACCGCCTGCACTCGGCCGCCCGCGTCTTTTGCTGCCTTGGCCATCGGGATACTGTTCCTTCCTACCCCTGCGCCAAGATCAAGAATCTGCGGCTTCTCTCTTTTGCAGATGAAGGCGAGATGATCCTCAATCACCGGAGCAGGCTTTTTCAGCCAGGAACCCTCTTCATATAAGTCGTACTTGTCGTAACAGAATTCATGGTACTGTTTTTCTTCTTTTCTTATGCGGTCCAAATCGCTCATCCAGCTGCCTCCTCCCGTTCCAATCGTCCTTCACGCTTTTCTATACCCCCGCTCTCATTCGGCTAAGCATCGGATTCCCTTATGACCCGCATCTCTTTAAACTGCACGGCTGCCTGTCACGACGTGAACACGAGGACCGCTACACCCGCCAGCGCCAGCGTAAACCCGCTCCACTGTATCTTGGATAAGCGTTCCTGAATCAAGGTTCTGGCACAGAGGACCGTGAATATCGGCGACAGCGCACCGGCCACAGCGACGATCGACATCAGGCCGATGTTCACGCCGGCCACATATGTCACGGCGCCGAACGCCTGCAGAATCCCGTTAAACGTCGTATAAGAAAGAGAAGAGCGCGTCAGACGCAGGTTCTCCCGACGAATCAGGAGCGTCACAGCGACCGCTGCAAAAGACGCAGTCATCGCTGCCGACACCGCCCACATGCCTTCCTCCGCAGCGGGAACATGAAGAAACACGAAGAAGAGTCCGAGCAGCAGCCCTGCTCCGAGTGCTTCGAGCAGCACCTTCGACGACGTCGATGGCAGCGCCGCCCCCTCTTCTTTCTTCGAGATGAGACCAATCGCAGCGACCACCATTAAAATACCGATCAGTGCCCCGCTCCCCGGCTGTTCACCGAGACCGAGCCCGGCGATGATCGGTACGAGGGCGGACGATACGCCGGTTACGGCTGAAACGACGCCCATTTTCCCAATCGAAAGCGCATGAAAATACAAAAGAAATCCGAGTCCGAGCGCAGCGCCGCCGAGACTGCCCCATACCGCAGCCTCCCAGCTGAACGTATGGGCGCTGAACAGCGCCACCGGAAGCATCAGCACCGCACCGACCGCCTGTGCATACAAAACAACGACAAACGTCGATACTTTCTTCGTCGCCTGGCCGGCTAAAAAATCGCCGACGCCAAACGCGGCAGCAGTGATCAACCCATACAGCAGTGCCAAGCAGCACCACCTCCTTCTTTTCTACGTGTTGTCCTTCTGACCCGGCCTGGTGCCGTACAAAAGGCTGTAAGGCACCAGGCCGACGTCCTTTTTAACAGTTATCTGCTTCCCATTTCCCCGACCAAAAGAGCGAAGCGCCTTTTTGTCGGAACGGCGAGCGGAAGGATTTCTCCGCGGTAAGCGAAGAAAAAAGGTTCTCATTCACATGTTGCGCTGATTAGGCTTAGGAATGCTCAAACGCTTATCAAATGGCGGACCTATGATTCTCTTTAAAAAAAGCTCGGCTGCGCCTCGCCCTTTGGGTGAAGGCGTAGCCTATTTTTTGAGCCTTGAATGATCATGAGTGATACCATGAATGCTTTCATAATAAACCGGAACCATTTCCCCTCCACATTGTTCACAGCCAAACCGTGGCGGATCCGCCGGATCCCCGGGGTCCATGATATCAAACTGAGTTACTACCTCCTTCGGGATGTCCTCGGTGATGAAACACGCCTTACAAAGAAATTCGACGCTCCCAGGCTGCTGTTTGTTTTTCGAGCTTTTCCCAGCTGAACCGGTAGCTTTCAATCGCTTTTTCTTCTGCTTCTTTTTTCTTTTGTCGATATGCTTGCGACTCAAAGGCCT
>NZ_AUCK01000042.1 GCF_000429725.1 Alkalicoccus chagannorensis DSM 18086
ACACTGCCGATGATGCTCGGTACATCATGAACAGCAAGCTCCTCGACAGCACTTCGCCACACGGGATCCATGTCGGTTGTAAACGCCGTAAGAATAAGATGATGCGGCGGCGTCCGCACAAGCAGGGCCAGGACGTCCTCCTCTTCTTCGACTGCCAGCAGCAGCGGATGATCGTCCTCCCCAATATTATGTAAAATACCATAAGGCAGCCCATTAGCAGCCTGGTCTGCCTCCAATTTTTCCTGTGTCATTGCCAAAGCTTCCTGTGCATGACGAAGTGTCAACGTGTTCATTGTTTGTGCTCCTTTCTCGTTTTTCATACAGCAGAAAATAGAAACGATCATGATCTTCTCGGCTGATGGGAACGTGAACGACTCCATCTTCTTGAAAAAATCCGTCCTCTGTTATATAAGACATCAGCACTTCTTCACCCAGCTCCGGCATCGACGTCTTCGTTTCCTGCCAAATTTCTAATGAATCGAAAAAGACCTCCTGTTCGATCGTCGACTGCGACGTGAACGCTTCGCAATTCTCTTCGTGTGACTGATCCAATTCCATTGTCATGGAGACACTATCCAAACGCTGCATTGCCTCATCCGACTTCGCTACAATGTCCTCCGCCTCGGTCTCCGCTGCGGCGGCTGCCGGAACGGCAAGAACCGCTGCTGCACTTATACATGCCACTGTTTACTTCATTTCATCCCGCCTGTGCTTAATAGTTGCTTTCATCTCAGCTTACCAATTATTCACATAAGTAGGAAATTTCATTTAGTCACAGAAAGCCTCTGTTGCTATATAGTTATTGTCGCTTCAGGTTGAATGAGAGATTCTTCGGTGCACTGCTTACAGAAACAACAGCTTGCTTCATCCGTGGGAGTGACACGGCAAACCATCAGTCTTATAGAGAAGGGGGAATACAATCCTTCCCTAAAACTATGCCTAAGCATTTGTTATACCTTAGAACAGTCTTTAGATGAATTATTTTGGGTTACCCGAGAGGAGTTTTATGATGCAAAAAATAAACGATGAGCGCTTAGTAATACAGAATTTAAAGAACATCCGTACAGCATTTCTGATACAAACCATCGGTATCATTGCTATCTTGCTCTATGAGGTGGTGACCGGAGGCTTTCAGTCTGCCAGGGAAAATCCGATTTGGATTGTCCTCCTCTTAAGTATTATCGTTCATAACTTTTTAAGTATACGTGTTTCTGTCGATATGGATGATGGAGAGAAACAATCAAAACGGCCTTGGCCCTTTTCTCGAACTTTTTCACTCATCCTTCTCCTAGGGGTAGCTGCCGGATCTCTACAGTATATTTACAGCAATACCCTTCTGCATGCCAGTCTTGTAGGAGGTGCCGTCTTCATTTGCTTTCTCGCTCCTTTCAGCTTTATCCATTACTTAAAACAAAAACAGCGAGACGAATCAGACAAATAACTCTCGCATCGGGATGATGATAAAGACGAAAGCAGTCCAAAGGAGAAAAAAGATGATAACAAAGAACAGGAAGGAAAAAGAGATTATCGGCAGTATTCATTGATGCGTTTAATGTTATGTCATTGATAGCTGCTGTAGCTTTTTTTTCATAAATTTGTCCTATATAAACACACCAGCAACCAACGTAACTTGGCAAATTGTCTATGCGCTGTTACTAGAGTAGAAGGTGACATCGGTCATTTGAAGCACTATAATCGGTATCATGAGAAATATATAAAGCCAGGCATTCTCTTCTTAAAAGAAGGAACCCTGGCTTTAATTTTCAATAGACTATTCTTCCATCACTTCAATTTTGTGTGCGTAGATTGAAGCCGGTTCGCCATGGCGAAGCGACCTTCATACGTAACTTCCACGGTTGCACTGTGAAGAGGCGTGGTGGGTTCTGTTAAGCCTATTATAATAGCTATATTGGGAGGTGTACAGTAGCTGCCTGATGCTCTCAAAAGACAGGTAGCAGGTTATGCATCAATATTTAGAATCCCCAAATAATTTCAGCATTTTCTCTGTTTTCTTCAAATTCATTCTGATCAAAATTTTCATCAAAGATTAACTCAATCAGATTAGGCTCTCCCGTAAATATACCAATTTCCGTTGTAACACTCTCATCTATTTCTAAGGAGCCTTCTGGGTATTCCCAGGGTCGATCTTCAATGTCCAATCGTGCGACCACTTCAGTATCCGCATGCTCTAAGTGTTCATACACTAAACCAAAAGAATAGTAAAAATCACGGTTCAATTCAAATTCTTCTTGAGAATGATTTGTAATCCGTAAGGTTATTACTGTGGCTTCTGAAGATGGCCTTAGTTCTAACCCTCTATAATTTTCTACATTAACATCTACTTCAAGAGGAGTGATTTCTAAACCATTGTATTTCACGCTATCTCCTATAGTAATAGTCTCTTCATTAGTAGAGCATGAAGCCAAGAAGAATAAACAAGGCACAAACGTTATGAATTTTCTATTCATCTCTTTTACCTCCAAGGAATTAGTTGAAGTATTTAGACTTGTAAACTATCAAAAAAACAACGGATTAATTCCGTTGTTTTTTTATTAGGTGTGCCCGGCATGTCTGGCAGCTCGGTGGTGAAAGTCCACCGACACGGGGTGAGGCCCGTCCTCCCACAACAGGACGCTCCTGCTGAACACGAACCGCTCCGCCTGCTCTGCTGCTTCTTCTCTCGTGACGGCCTCGAGCGCCTCTTCGGCAAAAGCTTCTACCCAAGACGTGATCAGCGGCAGATCTTCCTCTTCCGCCCAGCGCGGAGTGCCGCTTGTATCCCGCGGTGGGATGACTCGATCCGCACGAAAGATCCGCTGCTCCATGCCAATGTCCGCCTGACAGCCATGCCGTTCCTGCCAAATGCGCTGGAACGATTCCACTGCCGGGACACTGCCGATGATGCTCGGTACATCATGAACAGCAAGCTCCTCGACAGCACTTCGCCACACGGGATCCATGTCG
>NZ_AUCK01000043.1 GCF_000429725.1 Alkalicoccus chagannorensis DSM 18086
TATATACAACCGAAAAAATAAAATGATCTCCTCAATCGCTTGTCTACCAAGGGTTTGAGGAGATTTTTGCCGTTTGAAACTGCTAAAGTCAGGAGAACATCCAAGCATGTCCATACAAACCACAGTGCGGAGCGCCTTTTTAGAGCGGCGTATGCCGCAGGTTCATTGAGGGAAGCATGCGGGCTTCCTGCTTCCCGCGAAGCCGGCAAAGCCGTCGTCTTCCTGCTATAACATCTTTCCTGCAAAGAAAAAAACACGCCGGTGCAGTGCATCCGGCGTGTCTCTATTATGCAGAAGCGAGAGCATTATGCTGTCAACGAACATGCGCTCCCGCCTGTTTTCTGCGAGGTATCATTCATTGTTTCATTACAGATTGAGTACGAGAACTTTATCACGCAGCATGGAATCGATACTGCGGCCGATCCCCTGAACCCCCTGACCTGAGTTCTTGACTCCCAGGAATGGGAAGTGGTCGGGTCCACGGGACGTTTTGCCATTTACTTGGACTGTACCGACATTTAGTTTGTCGGAAAGAGCAAAAGCGTTTTCGAGGTTCTTCGTAAAAATGCTTGCCTGAAGTCCATAAGCATTCCGCTTTTCCAAGTCCACTGCTTCAAATTCATTCGAGATGCGCATGATTGGCAGAACCGGTCCAAACTGCTCTTCCCATGCCACGCGCATGTCTTCGGTGACAGAATCAAGTACAGTTGGGCCAAGCAGGTTTTTCTCCTGCTGACCTTCATGTACAACGACAGCTCCCTTACTCTTTGCATCGTCGATAAGAGAGGTGACGTAATCAGCGGACTTCTGATCGATCATCGGCGTAATATCCGCATCTTCGCTCGAACGGCCGACCTTCAGCGCTGCTACTTTCTCTTTCAGCTTCGCTACCAGTTCATCAGCCACACTGTCTACTACCATCACCCGCTTGATTGCTGTACAGCGCTGCCCCGAGTAGCTGAGAGCGCCGCTGACGATCTCTTTTGCAGTTTTGTCAAGATCCGCATCATCAAGAACGATAGCCGGGTCTTTCCCACCGAGCTCGAGAACGACTGGAATCATGGATGCTTTCTTTGCAATATGCTGGCCGGTGTCCGTTCCACCAGTGAATGTGATCATATCTACTTTCGGATGAGTCACAACAAAATCGCCAATGACAGAACCGCGGCCGGTGACCACGTTAAGAACCCCTTCAGGAAGACCCGCATTCACCAGTGCTTCCACCATCATCAATCCACTGACTGCCCCTTGAGTAGCCGGTTTAAAGACAACCGTGTTCCCCGTAATCAGTGCAGGTGCAATTTTGGATGCCGCGAGATTCACTGGGTAGTTATAAGGTGAAATGGCAAGAACGACCCCGTGAGGCACTTTCTGCACCATCGCTTTTGTCGATTTAGAGGCACCAGGAAACGCATCCCCTTGAATGAAGCTGCCGTGGGTGCGCAGTCCTTCCTCTGCTGTATGCCGGATCAGCTGCGCTGTCCGTTTCACTTCGCTCTTTCCTGAAGAAAGCGTCTTGCCCACTTCTCTATG
This sequence comes from Alkalicoccus chagannorensis DSM 18086, assembly GCF_000429725.1. GTDB lineage: Bacteria > Bacillota > Bacilli > Bacillales > Salisediminibacteriaceae > Alkalicoccus > Alkalicoccus chagannorensis. The sequence goes on from NZ_AUCK01000043.1 coordinate 1,534, forward strand.
GATCATATAACCAATTTCATCTGTCATTTTTTCAAGCTCTTCCGCCCATCGGTGAAGAAGCTCGGATCGTTCATGCCCTTCAGCAGCCTCCCAGTTTTCCTGCACGTCGGCTGTCTGTCGAATCGCCCGGTCCACTTCTTCCTGACTTAATGCAGGGACACTGCCGGCCAGTTCATGATCATCCGGAGAGTAAATCTTTACGGTCTCTCCGCTTTCACTGCCAACCCATTTATTGTTTACCAACGTGTGGTACAGGTCGTTATCTTGACGTAATGCCATAAATCATTCACACTCCGTTTCAAAAAAATTTAACCAATTCGGTTAATGTTTTATATTAAAACACGTGAAAGCATTTTCAAACAAGCCGTCTGCTCAAGATTTATGCACGATTTATGTACTTTATTTGAGTACAATCTGTTATCCGGACACATTTTTCACACTATTTAAGCGTTTACAATGTAAGAAAATCCTACAATGACAGGGCATCCAAGAGATTTCTATGCTGTATTCTCTATTCATGCTTGCATATCCATAAAATAGAAAATTTATACTAGTCAATAAACATGCACTCTATGTTCCCAGTGATGCTGGAAAGGCAGAAGCGGAGAAAAGACCGGACCAGCAGCACAGCTTTTCGCTTTCGGACGGCAGCACCGTCCTTCATGAAAGCAGCAAGCGCAATCAAACACCCTCAAAACTGGAGAGCTTGTCACGTCCGTACGATAGACGAGCGAAGTCGCCCGTGTCATTCTACATTCTGATACAACAAAAAAACCGCCCAAAGGCGGTTGGAAAATAAAAATATGGTGAGCCATGGAGGATTCGAACCTCCGACCCTCTGATTAAAAGTCAGATGCTCTGCCAACTGAGCTAATGGCTCAAAATTTGGTGACCCGTACGGGATTCGAACCCGTGTTACCGCCGTGAAAGGGCGGTGTCTTAACCACTTGACCAACGGGCCTTGTAATGGCTCCACCGGTAGGATTCGAACCTACGACCCATCGGTTAACAGCCGATTGCTCTACCACTGAGCTACGGTGGATTATAGTCCATTCAAAGTATGAATGGTGGGCCTGAGTGGACTCGAACCACCGACCTCACGCTTATCAGGCGTGCGCTCTTACCAACTGAGCTACAGGCCCCAACCAGGATAATCCAATTGGAGCGGGTGATGGGAATCGAACCCACGACATCAGCTTGGAAGGCTGAGGTTTTACCACTAAACTACACCCGCATCATGGCGCGCCCGAGAGGAGTCGAACCCCTAGCCTTCTGATCCGTAGTCAGACGCTCTATCCAATTGAGCTACGGGCGCATAAGTTAAAAAAATGGAGCGGGAAACGGGATTCGAACCCGCGACCC